>DIYI01000002.1:0-890 GCA_002428965.1 Jejuia sp. UBA6058
GTTCCTGCATCTGCTGTACATGCTTCTACATATACTGGGGCACCTGCTACATCTAACGAAGCACATAGTCCGTTCTCTATTACAATGTTCAGTACATCAACTCCTGTAGTCTCTGGTCCTACAACACTTAAATCTAAGAAGTTCGCACTTCCTTCTCTGCCATCATATACCAATGTGTGAATGGTGTACATACCTGGTTCGGTAATGTCGAATACTGGTTCTGCATTAACACCTTTGATTAATAGACTCTCACCCATTGTCAGTACAAAAAGCTTGCTGTAACCTTCTGGAACTGTTGGCATGTCGCCTGGAGTAGCACTAATCTCTACACTATCGCCTACTAAAGTTACTTTGTCGGCTGTAGCATGTAAGGTACCTGCGTCCGCTGTACATGCTTCTACATATACTGGTGCGCCTGCTACATCTAATGCCGCACATAGTCCGTTCTCTATAACAATATTTAGTACATCAACTCCTGTGGTCTCTGGTCCTACCACACTTAAATCTAAGAAGTTTGCACTTCCTTCTCTGCCATCGTATACTAACGTGTGGATGGTGTACATACCTGGTTCGGTAATGTCGAATACTGGTTCTGCATTAACACCTTTGATTAATAGACTCTCACCCATTGTCAGTACAAAAAGCTTGCTGTAACCTTCTGGAACTACTTGGTTACCATCTTCGGCTGCGCTTATTTCTACGCTGTCGCCTACTAAGGTTACTTTGTCGGCTGTAGCATGTAAGGTACCTGCATCCGCTGTACATGCTTCTACATATACTGGGGCACCTGCTACATCTAACGAAGCACATAGTCCGTTCTCTATTACAATGTTTAGTACATCAACTCCTGTGGTCTCTGGTCCTACGACACTTAAATCTAAGAAGTTTGC
>DIYI01000002.1:1020-22443 GCA_002428965.1 Jejuia sp. UBA6058
ATGGTGTACATACCTGGTTCGGTGATATCAAATACTGGTTCTGCATTGACTCCTTTGATTAATAGACTCTCACCCATTGTCAGTACAAAAAGCTTGCTGTAACCTTCTGGTACTACTTGGTTACCATCTTCGGCTGCGCTTATTTCTACGCTGTCGCCTACTAAGGTTACTTTATCTGAATAGGCATGCAACGTTCCTGCATCTGCTGTACAAGGTTCAGAGCCTTCTTTAATTGTAAACTTGAATGTAAGAGATTCACATTTCCCTATCGCATAATCAAATTTATAGGAGGACACTTTAACTTCAAAAGTGCCTATTCCTAAATTCCAAGGATGATTTCCTGCTGGATAAGTATAAGGAAGGGCATTTTCCACAATCGTGTAGGTTTGATGTGTACTTAGGTCTTCTACTCTATACTTGACACTTTGAGACGCGCCATGGATAATTAAATCTAAATAAAAATGTTCTGGAAGGTCGTCTATATAATAGACGCCATTATCACTTATGGTTGTCATTTCATGTCCATTAGAAAACTCTAAACGTTCAATTGGACCGCAATCCGTATCCGCTGAGAGTTGAAAAGAACAAAAAATAAATACCAAAAGTGCTAAGATCGAAACCGATTTGGGGAGTTTTGAGGGTAGCTGTTGATTCATATTTTTGTTTATTAATATTTCAATAAAGTTAAACAAATATTCATTTTGTTTAACTTTAAATTCGTTTTATTAAACAAAAAAACAGATCAACGGTTACTTTAAGAATTCATTGAAAGAATTTTAAAACTAAAAAAATGTTAAATCCTTATAATAATTATCAATAAATTATCAAATGTTAATTTTAAAAGCTTGTATATTAAATAATTGATAATTCACCCCTCATGAGTAAAATTCAATTACCATTAAAGTCTTTATAAACCATTAGCATTTAAACAAATAGCCTTAAACAAAACGCATATACTTTTCTTCAAGCAAAGAGCAATATTTTAAAAACATAGCCAACATATAGATTATCAATCAAATACATAACAGCCGTTCATCCAATTTTTTTCTTGCTTTCTAATTAAAACACTAACTTTCAGAAAAATAAAGCTATGGCTTCCCTATTACCACTAAACGAAACACTAGGACAACGTAGAGCTAAACATCTTTTAAGACGTGCTACACTTAACTATACTGTAGAGCAGATTAACGCTTTTTCAAATATGACCGTTCAAAACGCAGTTAACACCCTTAATACTAATCCAGCTAACAAATTAAATGAACCCTATGATCCCTTACCTACCTCTAGTCCTGACGGTTTTTGGACTTCATCAGGACAGCACCCAAATACCTTTGGTGGCTCTGGGAGAAAAAGGTCTCATATTACTGCTTGGTGGTGGTACAATGGTTTAAATGAAGTAAGCTTAAAACACAAGCTGTCTTTCTTTCTGCACACCTGTTTTACTGTTGGCAAAGATTCAGGAACTGGTTATTCTGAGTTCTTTTATGATCATATTAGACTTCTAGATTTTTATGCTATGGGTAACATTAAAACCCTTGCAAAAAAAATAAATATGGATAATGCCATGTTGGACTACTTAGATAACACGCAGAATAATAAAAACAACCCTAATGAGAACTACGCCAGAGAATACCTAGAATTATTTACAATACTAAAGGGAGAACAAATTGGAGAAGGGAATTATAGTAATTACACCGAGCATGATATTCAGATGGCCGCAAAAGTATTTTCTGGATTTAAAAAACAATGGGATAGAAATGGTGATATAGATCCTGACACTAATCTTCCTATTGGATATTTTGCTGTGGGACAACACGACACCAATAACAAAACTTTTAGTAGCGCTTTCGGAGACCAAACTATTATAGGAAGAAACTCTTCAGAAGGAATGATAGAAGAACTTGATGATTTTGTGGAAATGGTGTTTGCGCAACCGGAGACAGCCAAAGCCTACTCCAGAAAACTGTACCGCTATTTTGTAAAAAGTACTTGGAATGATGAAGTTGAAAATGACATTATAACGCCTCTATCTCAAATCTTAATAGATAATAATTTTGAAATTCTTCCAGCAGTAAACGCTTTATTATCCAGTCAACACTTTTACGATGCTGACGATAGTGATAATACAGATAACATTATTGGCTCCATCATAAAAAGCCCTTTACAAATTGTAAGCGAGGTCTGTTCCATATTCGAGGTGCCAATTCCAAATCCAAATAGTAATCCTTTATATTTCTACAGAAATTTTTTCTTTTATTTTTTACATAACACTTTTTTTAAAGCAGCAGGTATGGAGTTTTATAATCCAGATTCAGTTGCAGGTTACCCAGCCTATTATCAAGAACCCGGATTTGATAGGAACTGGTTTTCGTCAAATACCCTTATAGGTAGATATATGCTAATTCAAAATTTAATCTCTGGAAAAAACAATGTAGATAACCGAAATATTTACACAACATTGGATACTGTGGCCTTTGTTGAAGATAAAATTGATGCCTCAACTGCTTACAATCCTAATTCATTGGTGTCACATATAGCGGATTTACTATATCCAGAGAGTATTGACACCGATCGTATCAATTACTTTAAAACCTATTTAATTGAAGATTCAAACGATTACTATTGGACTGGGGCTTGGGGACAATATATTAGTACACATAGTTCCTCAGATAAAACAACCGTAAAAACCAGATTGGATGCTCTAATTTCTGCTATAGTTAATGCCCCAGAATTTCAATTGATGTAAAACCAACTATCATGAAAAGAAGACAATTTATTAAACTTTCTGCAACAGCATCGGTAATTGGTTTAACTCCTGTTGAATTACAAGCGGCGTTAAAAGCAGTTTTACCTTTCGCAAATTGCCCTAATATTTCAAATAGAAAATTAGTATTGGTAAATCTAGCAGGTGCAAATGATGGATTAAACACCTTAATTCCCATAAATCAATACGATACATATAGTAATTTAAGGCCAAGCATCAAAGTTCCAAACTCTGGAACAAATGGCTATATCCTTTTAGATAGCACCTTACCAGGTAATCAACAAGTAGGTTTAAACCCAGCGCTTACTGGTTTTAAAAATCTATATGATGGTGGTTTTATGCGAATTTTACAGTCTGTTGGGTATCCCTCTCAAAATAAAAGTCATTTTAAATCAACCGATTTATACCATAGTGGAAATGATGGCAACAGCACTCTAAATGGTGCGGAAACTGGATGGATTGGGAGATTTATGGAACAATTTTATAGTGATTTTCTTCTAGAAGATTACCCATTAGCTGTAGAGATAGGCTCTAACAAAACATCCTTAGGATTTCATGGTGAAGAGGCACATGGCATGTCTATAAACATTACAGGGCAAGATCCTGCGGGCTTCTATAATGTACTTAGTGGTTTAGGAGGTGAAAGTCCTACCAACATTCCAGATTCTGATTTTGGAGATCAATTAAGATATATTACAGATACAGATGCGCTTTCAAATACCTATGCACAAGCTATTTCAACCGCATTTGATGCTGGTTCCAACAATGCAAATTATCCAGATACCGATTTGGCAAACCAATTAAAAACAGTTGCCAAATTAATTAGTGGAGATTTGCAATCTAAAGTATATATGGTAAGAATATCAGGCTTCGACACCCATAATGCCCAAATTCAATCATCCGGTGGAGTAATTGGTAAACATTATGAATTACTAGATGAACTTTCTGGAGCAGTAAAAGCTTTTGTTGATGATTTACAAGCTCAAAATTTAGATGAAGATGTTGTTGGCTTGACGTTTTCTGAATTTGGACGAAAGGCTGCCGAAAATGGTAATTTAGGCACAGATCATGGTGAAATTGCACCTATGTTTGTTTTTGGATCGCCCGTTGCCGGCGGAATGTCGGGTACTAACCCTAATTTATTAGAAGCTACAAGTGCTAATAATTGGCAAATACAAACGGTACAGTACGATTACCGACAAACCTTCGCTACTTTATTACAAGATTTCTTGGGCGCAGAAAGTGCCATTATAGACAATACATTTTTCAATCATACTTTAAATGATAGTTTCACGAATTTGAAATTACCAGAAATTTTAAAGAACCCACTGTCTAGTGCTTGTTACCAGGCGCTTTCTACCGGAGAACAATTAAAGACTGAAAGAGAATGGCTTATATACCCAAACCCATTTAAAGACACCATACATTTTGCCAGTGTTAATAGTAATACAAAGGTGAGTTATAAAATATTTAATGCCGCAGGAAGGGAAATTTTAGGGAGCACAGAAAACATAATAAACGGTGAACTTAGTTTAAACCTAATGCATTTAAATAGCGGTATTTATTTTTGTGCTATCAAAACAGAAGATTCTCAAGAAATTCACAAGCTAATCAAGCTCTAAAAATGTAGGTTACATTCGTTCAGGTACTGAAATACCTAACAAACCAAAAGTATTTTTGATAGTAGTTCCTACTGTTTTTGATAACTGAACTCTAAATATCTTTTCATTAGTGTTTGATGCTCCTAAAATTGAAACATTTTGGTAAAATGAATTGAATTCTTTAACCAAATCGTAAGAGTAATTGGCAATTAGTGCAGGACTATGTTGGTCTGCCGCATTTTGGATTACTTCTGGAAATAGTTGCAGCTGTTTAATTAATCCTCGTTCTTTTTCATGAAGTTCTATTTCTGAAAAGTCGATAGAATCTTCTAAATCGGCTTTTCTTAGAATAGATTGAATTCTCGCATAAGTATATTGAATAAAAGGTCCTGTGTTACCTTGAAAATCAATAGACTCTTTAGGATCAAAAAGTATACGTTTTTTAGGGTCTACCTTCAAAATAAAATATTTTAGTGCTCCTAAACCAATTGTATCATACAGTTGTTTCTTTTCTTCCGTTGAGTAACCATCTAATTTCCCTAATTCTTCTGAAATTTCCTCCGCAGTATTTGCCATTTCAACAATTAAATCATCAGCATCAACTACTGTACCTTCTCTACTCTTCATTTTACCGCTTGGTAGATCTACCATACCATAACTTAAATGATATAGATTTTTAGCCCATTCAAAACCTAATTTCTTCAGAATTAAGAACAACACTTTAAAATGGTAGTCTTGCTCATTACCAACAGTATATACCATACCACCAACATCTGGATTATCCTTTATTCTTTGAATTGCAGTACCAATATCTTGTGTCATATAAACCGCAGTACCATCCGCACGCAATACAATTTTTTTATCTAAACCTTCATCTGTTAAATCGCACCAAACCGAACCATCTTCTTCTTTAAAAAAAACGTCTGTCTTTAAGCCTTCGGCAACAAATTCTTTTCCTAATAAATAAGTGTCACTTTCATAATATAATGTATCAAAATCAACACCTAAATTTTTATAAGTCTCATCAAAACCATCATAAACCCAACCATTCATGGTTTTCCAAAGCGCAACGGTTTCATCATCGCCTGATTCCCATTTGCGCAACATTTCTTGCGCTTCTAACAAAATAGGTGCATTCTTTTTTGCTTCTTCTTCAACAACACCTTCAGTAATTAAACTTTGAATTTGCTTTTTATACTCTTGGTCAAACTTAACATAATAATTCCCTACCAGCTTATCGCCTTTCAACCCTGTATTTTCCGGCGTTTCTCCATTTCCAAATCGCTTCCAAGCTAGCATACTTTTACATATATGTATACCACGATCATTTATAATTTGTGTTTTATAAACTTTATTACCTGCCGCCTTTAAAATTTCAGCAACACTATAACCAAGTAAGTTATTTCTAATATGTCCTAAATGCAATGGTTTGTTTGTGTTGGGAGAAGAATACTCTACCATAATAGCCGAATTATTACTTTCAGATTTAACAAAACCATACAATCGATCATCCTTAATAGTTTTGAAAAATTCTAGGTAGAATGTATCAGATATTTCAATATTCAAGAAACCTTTTACAACATTATATCCTTTTACTTCTTCAACATTATTCTTTAAATAATTACCCACACTCTCTCCAATTTGAACGGGGTTACCTTTTATATAACGTAGCATAGGAAAAACAACAACAGTAATATCACCAGCAAACTCTTTTCTTGTGGCTTGAAACTCCACAGATGGAATATTAATTTGAAACTGTTCAGAAACAGCTATTTTTACACGTTGTTCTAAAATATCTTGAAGGTTCATTGTACTAAAATATTAGGCGGCAAAGATAGAAAGAATTTAATCTATTTTATATTAGTTGCGTTTCGTCTAGAATCCTGCTTTTTCGCATAAAATTTCATGATATTTTTACATAATTATTATACTATGATAATACCGTGCATTTCGTCGAAAACAGTGTCGTTTTTCTAAGTTTTTTGCACTTCATCTATTCGTCGATTTTTTCAAAAAAAACGCCTCACCCTTTATCTAATATATTGGTAGAAAAACCCATAAATTAGATTATAAAAGGGCATTTCATAATTTTGCTTTCGATGCTATTATCAATATTAAACATGTTTTGATATTAAGAAAAAGAATTCTTGATTTCCCTCGATTAAGCGTCTTTAAATAATAGCTCAAAAAGCTATAACAAAAGCCCTAGTATGAGGAGAATAATTACTCTAATTTTATTCCTACCCATTTTTTTTGGTTTTGCACAAACCAAAGAGCTAGATAGCCTATCAATTGCTCTTGCTTTTGAAACTTCAGATTCTCTTAAAATTGATACCTCAGTTAGGATTATTGAATTACTTTACAATAACCAGGAATTCGACAAAGCTTTAAAGTACATTAAACAAAGTGAAAACCTCTCTAAGAATATTAAGTATTTGAAAGGTATTGCGAAAACCACATATTACCGCGCCTTAATTTACTCAAAAAAGAATGATTACATCAATGCAATGGATGGTTACACCACAGCTAAAGCCTTGTTTAACCAATTAAATGATACTGTAAGTATTGCTAAGGTGAATAATAGCATTGGTTTGATTGAAATGGGTCGAGGTAATTTTGATGTGGGCTTGCAATATGTGCTTTCTGCTATTCAAGAATTGGAAAAAAGAGGTCTTAAGAAAGAATTACGTTCTGCATATGCCAGTTTGGGTAGTACATACTACAAATTGAACAACATAGATGAAGCTATTGATTATAACTTGAAGGCTCTGGACATTCAAAGACAAATGAATGACACCACTGGTGTTAGTAATTCAAGTTTTTTATTAGCGCAACTACATTCAAAATCTAAAGAGCACAGAAAGGCAATTGAATTTTATGAAAATGTGTTAAATAGTGCTTTGGGGCAAACAGACTCTATAAGAAGTAAAGTTTTACCTCAGATTGGAGGAGAGTACTTGGAGTTTAATGATTATGATACCGCAGCGAAATATCTAATTCAAGGCTTAGCTTTGAATAGACGAAAGCGTCAAGACGAAAACCTTATTACCACACTAAATAACTTAGGAAAGCTTAATCTCACTCAAGGTAGGCTAAGAACCGCTGAGCAACAATTATTTGAAGCAGGTGCTCTTGCAAAAAAACTTAATAGAACTGACGAACTATTAAAATACTATAGCTTAATGAAAGCTTTAGATTCCACATCAAGAAGATTTGATAGAGCTTTTGTTTGGCTAAAAAAGTATCATAAGTTAAGAGATAGCTTGAAAACTGTTGAAGATGCAAAATTCAAAACTTCAACTTCAACCAATATTGATAAAGATGATTTGAGTTTAAACTTTGACAAAAAAGAAACTGCAGACCAAACAAACACGAGTAATATAACACCTATTTCTTCAGCTACTGAAGAAGAGTTAAACCGCTTTAAACTATTCTTTTATATCGCTCTGGGTATATTAGCAATAGTTTCGATATTTTTATTACTACTCTTTTTAAGAAAGAACAATAATATAAAGTATACGCAAGAACTGGAAGAAAAAAATCTAAAGGTGCAATTGCAAAATGAGGCCTATGCGGAACAAACAAAACATTTAGAAAACGTAAATAATGTAAAAGATAAATTATTTTCGATTGTTTCTCATGACCTTAAAGATTCATTATCCTCAATAAATGGCTTTATCGATTTATTAAAGGATGGTTCTTTATCAAGAAAAGAATTTGATAAACTAATTCCAGAATTAAGCGAAAATGCAAACAACGCATCTTTATTGCTTTTTAACCTATTAAACTGGTCTAAATCTCAAATGCAATCGCTTAAACCAAGTCCAAGCTTTTTTGATATTCAGGACGTTTTTGAGGAAAAGGTAAAACTAATAGAACAGCGTTTAGATAATAAAGGGATTGAATTGGTTGATCATTCTTTACGAGATTTTGCTTATGCCGATAAAAGCATGATCGAAATTGTTATCCAAAACCTTTTAGCGAATGCTCTTAAGTTTTCTAGAAAAGGAGACTCAATTACTGTATCTAATCATATTAGTAATGGTAGTTGTGTTATAAGTATTGCCGATACTGGCGTTGGTATTCCAGAACATAGTTTAGAGAAATTATTTAAAAGCAATACCTACACTACTATGGGAACAAACAATGAAAAAGGCACAGGCCTTGGTCTCTCAATATGCAAGGAATTAGTTGAGTTAAATGGTGGTAAAATTTGGGTAGAGAGTAAGGTAAATATTGGAAGTACATTTTATGTACAATTACCTAAAACAAAGCCCAAAGACGAAAAAACGGTTTAAGCTTTTGGCAAAAACACTTCGGCCATCATACATCGTGCGCTACCGCCACCACAGGTTTCAATGGTCTCTAAAGAACTAGATAGTATTTTACAATGTTTTCGTATGGTTTGCAACTGTATTTCAGTTAGGCAGTCATAAGCCGACTGACTCATAATCAAATACCGTTCATCATTTACACCTTTAACCTGAAGCATATTTCCAGCAAACTGGGTTACCTGCTTCTCTGTAATATCAATAATTTCCTTACCATCTTGCTTCAAATGTTTTATTACATTTTTGCGTTCCTTTTTATCATCAATACTACTCAAACAAATTACCGCAAAGTTTTCGGCAATTGCCATCATTACGTTAGTATGATAAATAGGTTTGCGGGCACCATCAACCGTTTGATTAGCTGTAAAAACAATTGGGAAATATTCGAAATCCTCACAAAACTCAATAAACAAATCCTCATCTGCTCTTGGCGATAATGCACAATAGGCCTTTCTATTTACGCGGTCTAAAATAATGCTACCTGTACCTTCAAGAAAAACACCTTCCACTTCAGCACCTGTGTAATCAATGATATTATTTATTTTAAAACCTTCTGTTTCCAAAGTTTCTAAAATATCTTCTCTTCGTTCTAATCGCCTGTTTTCCGCAAACATGGAATACAGACCAACATCACCGTTTGCATGAAAAGACACCCAATTATTAGGAAAAATAGAATCTGGGGTATCTGTTTCAAGTCTATCATTTACAACAACTACATTTACACCAATACCACGCAGCTTTTCCACATAACTATCAAACTCTTTTTGAGCTTTGGCATTTACAGTTTCAGGTAAAATGCCATCAAGGGTTTCTTGATAATAATTGTTTACCGCAGTTTGCTCGTTCATCCTAAAGTTAACAGGACGAACCATCAAAATAGTATTAGTTGTTTGCTGCATTCAATGTTTTTTTCAAAAATAGAACTATTTAACAAAAAATATGCTAAACCAATTAATTAGAAATACTAAAGTCATTTACTTAACTCATCCACCACCAAACGCAACTCCCCATAACTATACTTCTCATCCAATTGATGCTTCAAATCCGATAAGTTTTCAAAAGTCTTCTGCGGAATCAACTCACGTAACTCACTGTAATGATCCTCAGAAATTAAATCAGTGATCTTAACCTCGCCAGAAGAAATAAAACTCGCCAAATGCCCGATGATTGTATTGATGTTCAATTCCCTAAAATCCGCAATCTCTTGAACCGACTTCCCCGATTGAAACAATGCCAAAGACTCCTTTTTAGTGTCACCCTTTTTACGCTTCGGTTTTTTAGGCGCATCAAAAATGTCTACTTCCGCCGATGTCTCAATATCGTTTTCATCACAATACCCACGAATCACCTTCAAAATCTCCGAACCATATTTCTCCACACGGGTTTTCCCCATACCGTTAACCTGCAATAATTCAGCTTTGTTAGTCGGCAAGCTTTCACACATCTCATAAAGTGCCTTTTGCGTAAAAATCTGAAAATGCACCAAACCTTTTTCCGCAGCAATATCATTTCTCAGAATTCGAAGCTTTTCAAAAAGTTCCACATTACTCGTCCCTTCAACAACAGTCTTTCTAGCCTTTTTAGGTTTCTCCTTTCCTGAAAAAACAGACTGCGCCCTAAGCTCCAAAAAACGTTTAGCATCAAAACCGGCCGTCATACCCTTAAAATACAACAACTTCACAGTTAATAAATCTTCAAAAGCATCCAAATGTTTGGTAAGCTCACCCCCAACCGTTTTATTATCAGTAGTAAAGGCAAATTTCTGTAAAGGTTCGTAAATCTTAGTTTCAGTTTCGGTTTTAAAATAGGCAACGCCCTTTTTAAATCGCTCCTGTATCACAGCATTCTGTTCTGGCAGACCTCCTTCGCTTTCAGAAAGTTGCTTCAATTGCCCATTAAACCCATTAGCCACTTTCAAAAAGTTGGTAACACAATCTTTTACAGGTAAAAACACCGACTCCACATCACCCTCAACCACAGTTCTGTTTTTGTAATACACATCAATAAACCGATTCAGCGGAAATAAAAACGCATAAAAATCAAAAATCTCCGCAATCAAATCCAGCTGAAATTGCCTTTCCGAAGCCTTTAAAACAACAGCATCAGGCGCATTCTCCTCCGCACTTTCGTTAAAAGACTGCACACTACCATCGCTAATAATCTGCCCAGAACCAATCTTGCCCTTCAATACCAGTCCCTCCAAAGATTTACACCTACTCAATGCCACATAAGTTTGCCCATGCGCAAAAGCACCTTGAGCATCAATAATGGCCTTTTCAAAAGTTAAGCCCTGGCTTTTATGTATCGTTATACTCCACGCCAACCGTAAAGGCATCTGCGTGTAACTGCCTATTTTCTCTTCAATAATCTCCTTCGTTTCAGCATCTACCGAATAGTTCACATTTTCCCAAACCTCAGGCGTCACCACAATATTAAAATCATCATCAGGACAATGCACCACCACCTCGTCGGCATCCAATAAAATCACTTTCCCAATCTTTCCGTTAAAATAACGTTTCGCGGGGTCGCTATCATTTTTTACAAACATTACCTGCGCACCAACCTTCAACTCTAAGCTTGCATCATTCGGATACATATACTCAGGAAACTTCCCGTCAACTTCAGCATGATACGTACGCGGTTTCGTCGTCAACTTCCCCAACTCTCCCCTATTTACCGCATCGGCCTTACTGTTATGGGTAGTTAAGGAAATATAGCCGGCATCAGGCTCAGGCGTAAAATCAGGAATATACCGTTTGTTCAACGCCGCAGCAGCACGTTCAGTCAAGGCATTATTCCGTATTTCATTCAGAATTTCAATAAACTTCGGGTTCTCCTGTCGGTAAATATGCTTCAGCTCAATAGTAATCGCGTTACATGCCGCAAACGCCCTACTACTAAAAAAGAACCCATTAGCATACACATGCCTCAACACATCCCACTCCTGCCCTTTAATCACGGGCGCCAACTGTTGCAAATCGCCAATCATAAGCACCTGCACGCCACCAAACACCTTATTTCGGTTCCTAAAACGGCGCAAGGTACGATCAATCCCATCTAGCAAATCCGCCCGCACCATACTTATCTCATCAATCACCAAAAGGTCCATCGATTTAATAATATTAATCTTCGTTTTGCTAAACTTTCGGTTAAACCCCTTGCCCGCATTCAAATCCGTATCCGGCAAAATCGGACCAAAAGGCATCTGAAAAAACGAATGTATCGTCACCCCCTTCGCATTAATCGCCGCCACACCCGTAGGCGCCACCACCACAAGGCGTTTTAAACCATGCATCTTCAAACGGTGCAAAAACGTCGTCTTCCCCGTTCCCGCCTTACCCGTCAAAAAAATCGATCGGTTCGTATTATTCACAAACGCCCACGCCAGTTCCAGTTCGGTATTTTCAGCCATTTAAAAGCATAAATTTTAGAGTTTGAAGATAGCAATTCATATCATGTTTTGGGCGGGTTTTTACTAGAAAAAAGTAAAAACCGCGCTATCCGCTATATCTTTTTATGGCGTCATTGCGAGGAAGCGCAGCAACGTGGCAATCTCCCCAAAATAAGCACCAAAACAAACTTAAGTACTTCCAAAAGCCATAAAAAGGATGCCGCTACTATCGCTCCCGCAGGGGGTGTTTGCTAAAGCCAGTATCAAACTGAAACACATTTTGTATTTGCCCACGTCGTTGCGAAGAATCCCATAACCGAACTAACTTCAATACTCCCAAAACCATAAAAAAGGATAGAGCTTGTCCTGAGCATTACTGAAGTAAAAGTATACTTTTATAGAAAGTGTCTCGTGGAACAAGTCGAAGGGCTACTATCGCTCCCACGCGTGTCCGCTTGAGCCAGTTTTCTAAAAGCTAGAAATTACAAATTGTTTTATTCCTCTCAATTTCTAAATCATCTAGAACTTTATAAGGCTGAATTAAAGTCAAATTTTATCTTTTTGAGATATAGCATTTTCTTTTTCTTCAATTTTAGTAGCTAAGAATTTCTTTAATTCAATCATATTTTCCCCATAATGAGCTTCTCTATGACAATTTGGACAAATAGCAGCTACGTTTAAAGGATGATCTGGGCCATCATCAGACAAACTAAAAATATGATGAACTTCTAAAAAAGGAAAGCCTTTAGAATTAAGAAAAGGTGCATTTTTATCACAATTTTCGCATATACCTTCTGCTCTTAGCAATGCATAATTTTTTATCTGTGCGGAACGTTTATAATATTCTTTGTCAATTATTTTATTAATCTTCAAAGAATACTTTTTAGTATTATTTATTACTTTTCTTCTTAGAGTATATAATTCAGATGGCTCAAGTGCTAGATTTTGAAAAATATCATTTTCAGGTAACCTTTTAATTGGCTTTATAGTTGAGGGTTTTAAAACATATTTTACTAATTTGTCCCCTTTACGTTTACCTTCTTTCTGAATTTCAAGCCTCCAAGAGTCTACTTCGAAAATCCCTTCATATCTATATAACTTTTTGTGATTACCTCTTTTTCGAACTTCCTCAGCATTTGGCTCTTTTGATGAAAATAAGAGAATTATTTTTTCTTGTTTGGTTAAAAGTGAATTAGCAAAACTATGAGGATTTTGATCTCCTTTTTCACCTTGGCCTGTATAAATCCATCTTCCATCTTCCTGAATAGAGTCACTGTAACCTACTCTTTTAGTATGTCTCCCACCAGTAGTAACTATTATTGTGTCAGAGCCATTTTTATTCCAAATAATACCTGACTGTGGTTGTTTACTACCGATAAAATTTAAAAGGTCAATTCGTTTATATAATTTATTGTTTTCAAACATTAATAAATTAATCTTCTAATACTAGCATTATCCTTTCTTCCAAGTCATTTTGATGTGCATAATAAATACCCGTTGTATCATCGATAGTGCTTTCAAGAATTTTCTTTAATTCGATTTCATTTTTTGCAAAAGAATAAAATATAATAGGTACGCTTTTATTTGCTTCATAACCTCTAATCAGCTTTATAACCTCATTCCCATTAACACCCCCAGGTAAATTATAATCTACACATGCTAAATCCATTGAAATTGAACTAATATCCATATGAGGATCATCTTCTAACTCCTTAAGACTAGAATAAGGACTTGGCATAATATTGTATCCCCTTTCATCCTTATCTTCACTGAAGTGATCAACAATTCCTTGAACTATTTTTGGATCATCTTCAACAATTAGTAAACTATATAAATTCATGTGTTATCTTTTTAGTGTTATAATAAACTCTGTGTAATCGGTATTATCTTGGTTAAATGCAATAGTACCACCTATTTCATTCAGTATATTTTGTAAATGATAAAGACCAATTCCAGAACCTGATGTTGTTGTAAAACCTAATTCAAAAATTCGTTTATGATTTTTAGGATCAATACCATTACCATCATCCAAAAATCTTATGATTAATAAATCATTTTTAACTTTTAAATAAATTTTTATATTACTTGCTTTTGCTCTTCTTGAATTGCTTATTAAATTATCAATAATTATATTCAATTCTATTGGTTTCACTTCTTTGACGAACTTTGATTCTCTATTATATTGAATTTCAATTCTAGGCGATTGAGATCCAACTAAACCAAGAATATTATTTATGTATTCAACAATATATTCTATTAAATCAATCTCAATAGTTGAAGTGAATAATTTGAAATTAGCCTTTGAGGCAAACTTAGATATTGTTAAAATTTTTCGATTTTCTAACAATATATAATCCAAAGAGTTAAGAAGCAGTTTTTTATCTATTGCACTCCCCTTTCTTAGCTTTTTAAGATATAACCTTAACTCACTGTCTATATTTTTTGAACCTAGCCCAATATGATGCAAGAAGCTCACAACTTCATCAAACTCAGTTGAGCGGACTGATTTCAAAAAAAGATTTTCTGATTGTATCTTTTTCTTTTCCTCTTCTGCAGAAGCAGCCTTTTCTTCTGCTGCTGCTGCTTTCTCCTCTGCCTCAGCTGCCGCTTTTTCTGCTGCTTTTCTTTTTTTAACCTCGTTTTGGTATTTTTTCTCGTCTTTATCAATAATTGAAAGACTCCTTTTGTCACCAGCTTTTATGGCAATTGCCCTTAATTTATCAAATAATGGTAAATTCTCCTCTTCAATATTTTCATTTATATAATCAATCAAATTATTTGAATAATCAATTAATTTAATGTCTTTTGACCCTGATATTTTTTCTACAAAGTTTAAAACTTGCTCTTTTGCCTCAGAATCTAAAGTTTCATCATCGTCACCTGTACGCCTTTTGATTTTCCATAAAATTGGGCTAACAAAACTTTCCAACTTTTTTAATGTCTCCATGAAAAAAGAATTCAATTCATTTACACCTGGACTATCTTCAAGACCTCCATCTCTACTAGTTGTCTCTTTGAAATATTCAGATTTTTGTGCAATTGAAACTTGACCTATAAGTTCTCTAGTTCCAAGAAAACGTGCATATCCTTGAGCTTTTCTTTGGTTAATATCAAATGGGTCATTATTAGGTTCGCCATATGGCAAAACTCTAAATCCGTTGTTAAAAAGAAATATTGAACCAAAATCCGCAGCTGTCATTCCCATTAATCTTGTAAAGTTCCCTTTTGCTCTTTTATTAAGATAAAAAAGTTGGATACTAGATTCGGATGGGATATATTTAAATGGATTGGGTTCTAAAATATTGTAAATAAGATCCCCTCTATCTACTAATTGAGTTTCAATAGATGTTTCATCTTTAGATATAGATACCTTTATTTGGGTTGTAGCAATATTTAATGCTTCAAACACGAAGTTTTTTACTTCACCATTGACAATTTTTGTTTGGTCAAAATCGCTACTTTTTTTAATTTCATTATCCTTTTTTATTTCAGATTCGTCTATAATTTCAATACTGAAATCATTTTGCATACTAAAAGGATTAATTAATTTGCTTAATGATCTCTTTAAATTGATAATCTTTTTTCTAGGCCATATGTTTCTAAGATTTGAAATTTCAAGTATTAATCCATTATTAAACCCAGAATAAGAAGTGGACTTTGAATCTTTATAATCAATTTCAATTTCAGAAAATTCATTTAGTGCGTTTACCTCGTACTTATCCCAATCAAAATTTAAATTCCAATATATTGAATCATTAATTTTTCTGGTTGTCATACTTAACTTAGAACCTAATCTGTCACAACCTAATCTTCCTATGCCTTTTTCTCCAGCATAACTTCTATTTGGGTTTATTCTATCTCTAAATGATTTATTTTTGTCTTCTATAAATTCAATATCTTCAGTTCCTTCATGCTTCGCTGAATAAGCAATAAATAACCACTTATCAATAATATCTCTTCTATTCATTCCTTTACCATCATCCCAGATAATAATCTTATCTTTTTCGAAAATTATCTTGACTTTTTTGGCATGGGCATCAAATGAATTTTTTACTAGTTCGAAAACAGCAACAAAATCATCTGTTATTAAATTTCTACCTAAAATATTTTTTAATTGAGAGCTAATTCTAAACTTAAACTCATCAAAATCCTCTTTCTTATTATCTATTTCTTTAGGACTATTTGTATCTAGTTCTTTTTCATTCCAAATTGTTTTTATTAGCTTGTTATAATTAGCTCTCCCAACTTTACCAGTATCTACAATTTTAAATCCTAAAAGTTGATTTTCTACTGATCTTACATCTCTCTTCAACTCACCTGCTAACTCATGAATTTGAGGATTTCTTTCATGAATTCCTTTTCCACCTAACTTAATATATAAGTCATAAACTTTTTCTAGTTCCTCCCTTATATATGGAATTCCAGTTTTTTCTGTTTTATTTCCTCCTTTGGTTCTTTTGTACCTAGCCATTACCAATTTCTTTTAATTGTTTCCTCAAGGTTTCCCCCAAGATTTTGGCCAAAAGTGGGGGAACTGCGTTACCAACTTGAGTATACTGTGGCACTTCAAATCTTCTCATTTTTCCTCCTGTTGTTACTTTAGATTTAAATTCAAACCAATCTGGGAAAGATTGAAATCTTGCCATTTCTCTAACTGTTAATGTTCTTGGCTGCTCAGAATCATAATGACACAAATCGTCCGGTATTGTTAATTGGGCAGGAGCAGGCTCAAATTCTCTCAATGCTCTTTGTGAATGCTTTTTAGTAGGGATAGATTTAATTAAAGTTTCTACCTCTTCAATATCTTTAGGTACCATAAGGGTTTCTCTATCACTTTGACTTGGAAAGAACAACAGTTTATGATGAGAGAATTCGTCTAATAACTTATCTCTAGTTTCATTTGAGATTTCTTTTCCTGTAAACAAATCGAATGCTCCTTTTTTCATTCCATTTTGGAATTGTTCTATAACTTGATAAAATCTAAACCTTGACTTAGTTGTAAGGTTATGATTTCTGGGCTCATGATTTTTTATAGGCAAACCTTGGTATGATTTTTTTGGAAATATTTTATTTAATCGATTTGCATACTTGCCTTTGGTATTATCGTAATAATAATTATATTCCATCCTTCTTATGTCACCAATAGCTTCTCCTGCATATACAAAGTCTCTCTTTTTATGAGTTATTTTTGGGAGAATTTGACCATCAAAAAGTTCTGGATTAGGTTCTATATCAAAATATTCAAAATCCTTAATTGTAACTTTTTCCAGTGTTTTTTTGTTTTTAATTACTTTCTTATAAAAACCACTAGATAATTTCAAAATATTATTGTCATTATATTTAGCAAAAAACAAATCAAAAATATCCTTTCTATATGCTGTCAAAATAAATCTTGGTCTATTTTGTGGAACCCCAAAATATTTAGAATTAAGCATCATGCAAACTGGAACAAACCCTTCTAAAACAAAGGCCTTTGACACTTCTAACCAAGCATAATATTTTTTCCCATCTTCAGTGAATGGTGAGGTAATTCCTTTTACATTTTCTAAAAGAACAGTTTTAGGCTGTATTAATCCAGCTATTTGTGCAAAGGATAAGGGTAAAGTATTCTTGTGGTTATCTTTCTCCCTTAAACCAGCTAAACTAAAACTTTGACAAGGAGGCCCCCCAGAAATTAGATCAATATTTTCATTTTTAATCTCATCTACTAATCTTGGAGTATTTTTTAATAGTTCAAGCAGAATATTTATATCTCCAATAAGCAACTTACCATTAAAACTAGAATTTTCATCAATATCAGAAATTTCTCCTTTAGATGCCATAAAAGGGTTTTCTCTGAGTCTACTTGAAATATCTTCCTTTTCATATTGACTCTTTAACCAAAGTGTTTTTTGAGGGGCTGCATTGTTTTCAAGTGTTTCTCCTAAAATATTATAAGCGAAAGTTTCTCCTGCCATTGGGGATAATTCGTTGGCAAAATACAAATCATAACCATCAGATTCAAGACCAAGGCTCATACCTCCGCAACCAGCAAATAATTCTATATGTTTTAATTTTTTCTTCCCCACAAATTATACGAGTTCGACATTATATCAAATGTAATAATTGCTAAAATAATTTTCAGCATATTTTATCATTACTTACTAATATAATTATCATTAACAGTTTCATACTAAACTTAGAAAGCATGGTAAGATGTCTCAATCGTACCTCATTTCGACATGACTAGGGGTTATTTTTTTTTACTCACATATCGTTTTACAGCTAAAGAGGAATTCGCCCCCCAAAAAACAAATATTCTAACCTAGAATAATAAACTCACAAAAAGAGTAACAACTAATAATTACAAATTAATTCTTTCCTAATAATCTTTTGAATATCACTATTATCCTGTTGCCGTATTAAAAAGGTTTCTAACTCTTCAGTGGTATTAATCTGTTCGGTTTTATCAATAAAACCATAACCCAAATAAGTGCCTTGCGCTATCATAATAAAAGCATCTTCGTAATCATAGCGTCCCTTTTGTTTTAAAATAACATCTTTTTTATGCTGTTGCAGACTTTCTAAAGCTTGTAAAACACGTTGGTTATAGGTTTCTGGGTTTTCGTCATCTTTACAGACCCCTTTACAGGTATGGATTTTAAAATGGTTACAACTGGTCACAGCTTCTTGTAAATGGCAATATTTGGGGCACAATTCAAACTTACTGCAAATACGTTCTATCTCCTGCCTACACTCGGTAATGGAATCTAAAATAAGTATTGGGTTTGGTGTAGCCTTAAGCGTATTATACGCAATATGCACAATACCTTTTCTATCGGAATAACTAAAAATAGCATACCGCTTCTTGGAACGTTTTGCTACTTGGTTATATTCTGGATAATGCTGTTTAATAGCCGCGTCTTCCATCAATAAAGCAATCAATTCACTCCCAGAAAGTACAAAGTCAATATCGGCTGTCTCTCTGCACATCGCCAAAGATTTCTTCGTCTTACTATAAAAATGACTCAATACACGTTTTTTAATAGCCTTGGCTTTCCCCACATAAATAATCTTCCCCTTTTTATTCTTAAAATAATAAATCCCAGGTGCGTTGGGTAAATTGTTAAACACCGAAGTCGGTAAATGAGATGGTAACGTAGCTTCTTTTGACGATTTTTTTAAAAAATCCTCAAACACCGTTTCCGCATGCTCTTGAGCTAGTAAAAGTTGAAATAAAATAACAGTAGCTTCAGCATCACCTCTAGCCCGATGTCTATCGGTTATATGAATATGTAAGGCATTACAAAGTTTCCCCAAACTATAAGATCTATGCCCAGGCATCAGTTTTCTAGCTAACCGAATCGTACACAACTTCTTTCGATTAAAATCAACACCAATAGCTTTAAACTCATTCCGAATGGCGTTATAGTCAAAATTCACATTATGCGCCACAAAAACACAATCAGCAGTAAAATCTAAAATACGTTGTGCAATCTCCGAAAACATAGGCGCATCTGCCACCATACCATTGTCAATACCCGTAAGTGCCGTAATATAATCTGGAATCCATTGTTCTGGATTAATTAAAGACGTAAACTCATCAATAACCTGCGTACCATCATGTTTAAAAATAGAAATCTCGGTAAGCTTATTGCTTTTCCCTGTGGTTTCAACATCTATAATCGTGTAAATCATTTCAATTTTTTAATGATACTTTAAGATGCATCCAATACGGCCATTAATCGATGATTAAGGTATAATCTTTCTTTACCCACTTTTTCAGAAACTAAAAACCCCGCTTTTTCTAGTGCTTTCAGGTAATTTCCAACTGTTTTTGGTGTTCCTAATTTAGCATCAATTAAAAACTGACGTTTAGTATAAGGCAATCTAAATAAAATTTCTACAAGCTCTTTGGTATACAATTTAGGTAAGTTCTCCCTTATTTCACCTCCCATAACATCCATCAAATTCGTAACATCATTTAAACGCTGCAATCCTTTGTTAGCAGTATATTCAACCATTTCAAGCATGTAAAGTATCCAATCTTCCCAATTATCATTTTCAGTTACTTCTTGTAACTTTCTGTAATAATTAGTTTTATTTTTAATAATATACTCACTTAAATAAATCGCTGGGGTATCTAATAAATTTTCAAGCTTTAAATAGAGTAGTAATAAAATACGACCTGTTCTACCATTACCATCACTAAAAGGATGAATAGCTTCAAATTGATAGTGCATCAATGCCATTTTAATCAATGGATCCAAAGTGTTTTTAGCATTTATAAAGGTTTCAAGATTTGCAAGTTTCTCTCTAATAATTATTTCTCCTGTTGGCGGTGTATAAATAGTTTCTCCTTTTTCGTTCTTTAAAGCTGTACCAGGTGTTGCCCTAATACCTGAAGTGTTTTTTTTAATACTTTGAACAATATCAATACATAAATTTGTGCTTATAAATGGACGTTTTTCTATCGCTCGTAATGCATTCCAAAGCGCCTCCTTATAACCAATAACTTCTTTAGTTGCTGGATTATCAAACCTTTTATCAGCAACGATGGACTTATACAAATCATCATTAGTTGTAATTATATTTTCTATTTCTGAACTTGCTTTAGCTTCTTTTAAATGGATAGTATCTAAAAACAGCGTTGGATTAGGTAAATTAGTTAGCATACCGTTAAGTTGAGCTAATGCTCTACTTGCTTCAATAGTTTTTCGCAAAATTTTGGTAGTTTCCAAGGTAGCTTTTGGTGGCAAAAGCGGTAAGTCGTTATAAGGTGTATTTCTATTGTAGTTAGTCATTATAAACAAGGGTAATAATTACCTATATCACTTAAACACGAGTAAATATACTATATTTTTACCTTTGTTTTATAAATCAAGAATAATTTTACACACATCCAACTCGTAATTCTTTTATTTTAAAGCACAAAAAATCCCCAACCTATTTCTAGATTGAGGATTCAAAAAAAGGCGGCGACCTACTCTTCCACAAGTAGCAGTACCATCGGCGCTAACGGGCTTAACTTCTCTGTTCGGAATGGTAAGAGGTGAGCCCCGTCGCTATAACCACCTTAAGTTTTAAGTTGGCAGTCTCAGTGTTCAGTTAGCAGTAACATCCATTACCGTAAACTGTGACTGGGCACTGTCAACTGCAGCCTCGCTGCATATATCTTAACATATTGAAAAAAACTACATGAACTGTTCTAGTAGAAAAAAAGACCAGCTCCCCTCTTTACCCTTAAGAGTAAGTGTCCTCCCCCTTGGGGGAGTTAGAGGGGGCTTCTCAATAAGCCTATGGGTTATTAGTACTACTCGGCTATGACGTTACCGCCTTTACACCTGTAGCCTATCA
>DIYI01000010.1 GCA_002428965.1 Jejuia sp. UBA6058
CACTACGTCATACACAGTGGACGGTCAAACGAACCTTCACAAAAAGACTTTAAACAGAAAGGTTAAAGAACTTTACCAGCAAACACACCCGCGTTAGGGATTGCAGTGGCATCCTTTTTGCGGAGCTTTAGTTGGTAAAATTATCTAAGTCGAAACTACTGCTTTCAAAAAAGACGAGATCCCGAATCAAGTTCGGGACGCTTCGCGAAAAGATATAACGGAAAGCCCGACCCCTTGTGGGTAACGCCCAGAAATAGAACTTTAATAGCCTATAAGATCACGCTCTTCAATGGGATTGGTTTTACCATCAAACTTAAGTGCGCTCCATAAACTTCTCAAGTATGGGTTTCAATAAAAAAAAGGCTGCTAAATTTTAATTTAACAGCCTTTATAGAGGGATCTTAGTCAACTAACCTACAAAACGAATACATAAGATGCCCCCTCTATCAACCAAAAGCAATTTATTTTCTTTTTCAATTGTTACATATTTTCTAGCACTAATCTGCGAATTATCTCGCCACTAGCGTTGTATTGCTTTAACTCAATTACTGAAGGACTTGTTTCTACCACTTTCCATCTGTGTTCTAAAAGTATCATTGGTTCCTCTTCAGTTCTAAAGTTCATGCCTAAGTATATACCTTCATTTCTGTAAGCAAACCATGATCCAAAGAAGTTCTTTCCTTGTCCTTCGGCTAAAATTTTACCGTTTTGCATGAACGCTATTACAATGCCTTCAAAACTCTCTGTTAAATCTGCATCAAATTCCATATAAGATCCTACCTTCCAAACGCCGTCTCCTAGTAGGAACCCAAAGTCATCAGCTTGAAAATCAGGGCATCGTCTTCTTAAAATAAAGGTATTATTCTCGTTGGATAGCTTAATTAAATCTTCTCTCAAGAAAGTGATTAACCATTGTAATTTTAGGTCTGGTCTGCCTTCTAAATCAATTTCTAAACCTATACCTCCTGGTCTCACAATAACATCGTAAGTTCCTTCAATCAGTTCACCTTCTACTCTTATTTTAACTACATTATCATCAAAGAATTTTAATGGCGTACCTATGTATGTATTTTGCTTGTGAATATTGTTAACTCTTAACGTATCAACTCTCCAGAAACATTCCTTTAAAAAGTTCTTTACACGTTCTTTGGTAATATCAATTAATACATCACAATTTCTTTTTAAGATAATTCTGTTACCGCCTTCTTCAAATACTTTAATTTTACCGTCTTCGAAATCATACAGCAACCATTGTAAGGTAAAGTCTGCTAAATTTTCAAACGCCATATTTAGTAATATTCCGCGTCTAGTTCTTGTAAGTTTCCACTCGCCTGTTAATATATCGCCATTTCTAGCGCGCATAGTCACTACATTATCTTCTTTAAAATTAATCGCATATTCTGCATATTGCTCCGTGCTGTTAGTACCATCTCTATTAAATTCGAACACTATCCACGGACACGCTTTTAGGTAATTTTCTAAACGCTCTTTCGAGAAATCATTTTCCTCACAACTGTCTTTAGCATTCTCTATAATACGTTTTAATTGCTCGTTATTTTGAGCTGTTAACACAGTACCGTCTTTAAGTATCATATTTACTGGAAAGTTTAAGCTGGCAAACACTTCAGCATTTTTAACACGTTTCATAAAACGGTGTAGTTCTCTTCTACTTTCAATTTCAACAGTTTCAATTACTTCAAAATCCGCATCAAATACCGAAAACGAAATAGGGAACTGAAAATCGATACAACGAATTTCTTTCTCCTCTTCTTCTTCATCTTTGCATTCAGCAATAAATTCTGATAATTGTTCTACATCTTCAATAACAATTTCTTCATGATCTGCAGTAACAATTGTAATTGGGAATAGAATATCCAAGCGATCTATATCGTCTTCAAACTCATCATATAGTCTTTGAATTTTTGCATAGTCCGCTTCGGTATCAATTCTAATTTCAATACCTCTTACATTAACAACAACTGGTAATTTTACAGAAATACAGCTGGTGCCGTCTATTATGTTGTCTTTAGAACCGTCATTTTTAGCGGTAGCACTCATTAAATCTGTAAGTTCAGATTCTGGGGCAAGGGTTTCACTCTCGTCTGGAGGAGTAATTTCCACAGCCTCCTCCTGACACGAGGTGAACATTAGAAGGGCAAAAAAAGTTAATAACAATAATGTTTTAAAAGTTTTCATGGTTTGTGTTTTTGGGTTAAACATAGCTTTTTGGTTATAAAACACGTCAACTTTAAAAATTCCTACCCCGAAAGTTAAAAAAATATTAAAATATTTTATTTTAGTGCCACCAACTACCTGTTTTTATGGCAAAACAACTACATGAAAATATTTGCGAAGAGCGTTTATTTTCATCTATTTTCAATAAGTATTCTAAAGATTTGCACGACTTTTTGTATTATAAGTTTGGTGAGTTGCTCAACCCAAAAGATAAAGTGCAAGAGGCTTTCGTAAAGCTGTGGCAAAATTGCTCCAAAGTATCGCCAGATAAAGCTAAAAGCTTTGTGTTTACCACCGCCAATAATTTAATGTTGAATGAAGTAGCTCATCAAAAAGTAGTGCTGAAGCATCAACAGACTACTAAGCCCAAAATGAGCACCAATGAAAGTCCTGAGTTTTTAATGCAAGAGTCTGAATACAATGACAAACTACAAAGAGCTCTAGCTAATTTAACCGAACCGCAACGGGTGGCATTTATGATGAACCGCGTTGAAGGCAAACGCTTTAAGGAAATAGCAGAGTTATTGGATATTTCTACCAAAGCAGTTGAGAAACGTATTTATGGGGCTTTGGTGAAGTTGCGGAAGGAGATAAAAGAATTGTAAATGAAATTAGCCTGCTTTAAAATGAATTTAACCAAATTTAATTTTACACCTTACCCTCTTTTAACAATTATATTGTTATCCGTTTCAACTTTTGCACAAAACTTTAATCAATTAAATACTCAAAACCTTAAAGGAGGATACTTGGGGTTTAGCTCTTTTGTTGATTACAATAATGATGGGCTTTTAGATATTTTTACCACAGGTTTAGATTTTGACAATAGATATACAAATGCCGTATTCTATGAAAATAATGGTGATTTAAGCTTTACCGAGAGTACAATTTCCATAATTCCAAGAGTTATCTATGGTGATTATTCTTGGGGCGATTATGACAACGATGGTGCGCTAGATTTACTTTACACGGGCACAACAAGTGGTTTCGATAGTGAGGGAATTTCTAAAATATATAGAAATACAAATAATGGTTGCGACTTTATAGAACTCCAAACAATGTTACCGGGTATATCAAGAGGAACTTGCGATTGGGTAGATATGAACAACGACAGTTTGTTAGATATCTTTCTTATAGGATTTAACCAAAACGGAGAGTTAATTGCCAAGGCCTATCAAAATAACACAAATGATGATTTTGGAGAACAAAACATAATAGGTATTGATTTACTAGAAGGAGACAGAGCAAATTTTTCCCGAAACGAAGCTAGGTGGGAAGACTTAGATGGCGATGGGTTAAAAGATTTAGTTCTAGCACTTTCCACAGATTTAGATTTCACACTGGAAGTCTATAAAAATCTGGGCGATTTTCAGTTTTCAAAACAAAACATTGGCCTTCCTAAATTATCTTATGTTGCTATGGAAATTGGAGACATAAATAATGATGGCTTACAAGATATTGTATTTACGGGAAGTCCAAATCTTGAGAACTCTTCAGGAGATGGGACGGGGGATTTTTATGTATTTACCAATAATAACAATATGAATTTTAACAATTCCTTCTCAATAGCTAATGAAGGTGTTTTTTTTAATGATATTGAACTTGGAGATTTTGATAATGACGGCTTTCTTGATGCGATAAACTACGGTACAGGACCATGGGGTGATTTTCCTGAAGTAACTAAAATATACAAGAATAATGGTAATGGAACCTTTTCTGATTTTTCACATAACCTACCAGATTGTCGTTTTGGAGGTATAGATCTCGGAGATTTCGATAACGACAACGATTTAGATATTCTTTATTTTGGTAGAATTGAAGACCCATCAGATAATGAAATCACCTATATTTACAAGAACTCATTTGCCAACATAGACTTACCATCAGAGATATTAACGAGTCAATCTTGCATATGTGATAATACAATAAATTTTTCCCTTAATAACAGCTACGATAGCGTTTCATGGGATTTTGGAGACCCATCTTCGGGTAGTCTAAACGTTTCTTCTGACAAAAATGTGAGCCACCTTTTTTCTGATTTTGGCAGCTATACTGTTTCAGCAACTTATACCAAAGGATCGACAACCGCTACCATTACCAAATTAATTAACATAATTGAATTACCAGAGATTCAAAAACCTGAAGACCTTGTAATTTGTGAGACAATTGGTGTGAATCAATTCAATTTTAATGATTTGAATGATCTTCAAATTCTTAATGGAGCTTCGACTGATGACTTTGAAGTTTTTTATTATACTTCTTTAGAAAACGCCCAAGAGAATCGTTACAGATTGAGCATGCCGTACAACTTTGATAGTGATGTAACAATATATTCTAGAGTTCAAAGCAGAAATAACTCAAACTGCTTTAAAACGACGGAGTTTAATGTATCCTCTACAACTAACCCTATTGCTAATCCAGTTGATGATTTGATGGAATGCGATAATAACAATGATGGCTTTGCTACGTTTGATCTTTCGCAACTAGAAACAATGGTAATAGGCAACCAATCGAACGTAGAAACTGTTTATTTCAACAATCTTAATGAGATTATACCTAAGGACGATTTAGATAATTATGAAAACATTTCAGAAGGAACCGAAACAATAACTATTAGAGTTTTGAGCACCTTAAGTGAATGTTTCGAAGAAACAACAACAAATTTAATTGTTAATTCACTTCCTCGTGCTAATGAGCTAGATGTTATAATTGCTTGTGATGATAATGGTGATGGTATTTCTAACCTTTTTGATACGTCTATGGTGGAGGAAACTGTTCTTGATAATCAAACTGGGATGGAGATAACTTATTTTGATAATAATGGTAACGAGTTTCTAAACCTTGATAACCCTTTCAGTAATACTATTCCCTTCCAGGAGACCATCGTTGTCCGAGTAACAAACACAATTAGTAGATGCTATTCAGAAACAGAACTTTTATTAAGGACTGAAGCTCAGATTAATTGTAGCGAATCATCAGAAGAAACAGCAGATATTATATACCCAAAGTTCTTTACCCCCAACGATGATGGATATAATGATTACTGGCAAATAAAGGGTACAAGTGATTTCTCAAATTATAAAATCTCGATTTTCGATCGGTATGGAAAATTATTAAAGCAGATTTCAGGAAGTAGTATCGGATGGGATGGAACCTATAACGGTAAACAAATGGAAACTAATGATTATTGGTTTAAAGTTGATTTTAACAACACTAACATCACCACAGGACATTTTAGCTTAAAAAGATAAATAGTTGTGGAAATTAAAAAAAATTAATCTAGAGGTAGGAAAAAATAAAAGTAACCTGTTATATAATTGAATAGCGACAAGATGAACAAAGAAGAACTCATATTAAAATGGTTAAATAACGATCTAAATGATCAAGAATTCGAGGCATTTAAAGCTCTTGAAGACTATAAAGATTTAGTGAAGTTAAACCAGAATTTGCAAGGATTTAAAGCAGATACTTATGACTCTAAAAAAGAGTTACAAAGTGTATTATCTGCTATTAAAACTGAGCAAACAGCAAAAATCCTTTGGTTAAAACCACTAATGAGAGTTGCTGCCGTTATTGCTATTTGTTTTAGTGTGTATTTTTACACTAATTCACTTGACACCACTGTTTCAACAGAAATAGCAGAAGTTAAAACTGAAACTTTACCAGATGCATCTACCGTTTCCCTCAATGCAAAATCACTGTTAGCTTACAATAAAAATGATTGGAAAACACAGCGAGAAGTAGAACTACAAGGTGAAGCCTTTTTTAAGGTAGCTAAAGGTTCTACATTCAACGTTAACACAACATCAGGAACAGTTACGGTTTATGGCACTCAATTTAATGTAAAGCAACGAGACAATTATTTTGAAGTTATTTGCTACGAAGGATTGGTTGGAGTAACGTACAACACCAAAGAAACAAAATTAAAGCCTGGAGACAGCTTTGTAGTTATCGATGGGAAAATTATTGCTAAAGAAAAAGATTATCGCTCTGCACCGTCGTGGTTAAATAGCGAAAGTGAATTTAAAAGCGTACCATTTAAACAAGTTGTTGCAGAATTTGAAAGACAATATGATGTTGAGATTACTTTGATGAATATAGATTCCACGCAACTATTTACTGGATCGTTTACACATGAAAACTTAGAACTCGCATTAAAATCAATTGCTGTACCTTTACAAGTAATGTATAGTAAAGACAACAATTCGATTATTTTAAAGCGTGAGTAGAAAAGGATTCCTTTTCCCAATTATCATTTTATTTTTTTTGGTTGGTTTGCAGAGTTTCTCTCAAAACAACCAAAAAGAACAACCACTTACAGTTGTATTAAAAAGACTATCAGAACGCTACAATATAAGCTTCTCATATATCGATGAAACTGTTGCCAATATAGAGGTTCGCACTCCTGATAATTCACTTAATCTTAAAGATGCACTTTATGAACTGGAGCTTGATACAGGTTTAAAGTTTCATATTCTAAACAGTCGTTTTGTTACAATAACTAAACGTAAAAAAGGTGACAAAACCATTATTAGAGAAAAACTAGAAGAAGTAGTAGTTAACAACTATCTTACCTCGGGAATAAAAAAACTAAATGATGGGTCGCTTACCATAAAGCCAGAACAATTTGGTATTTTACCTGGATTGATAGAACCTGATATTTTACAAACCATACAAGCACTTCCTGGAGTTTATAGTGTAGAAGAATCTGTTTCAAATATTAATGTACGTGGCGGTACGCACGATCAAAACTTAATACTTTGGGATGGTATCAAAATGTACCAATCTGGACATTTTTTCGGGCTAATTTCTGCATTTAATCCGTATACAACTAAAAAAGTAAATGTTTCTAAAAATGGAACGCGAGCCAGATTTGGTGATGGTATTTCTAGTGTTATAGATATGCAATTGTCTGATGTTATTGATAATGAATTTTCAGCTGGTGCTGGATTCAACCTAATAAATGCACATGCTTATGCAAAAATACCCCTATCACCAAAAACTGAGTTACAATTATCAACAAGACGCTCCATAACAGATCTGCTTGTTACACCAACATACGATCAATATTTTAAACGCGTATTTCAAGATTCCGATTTATCAAACAATGCAGAAAGTGATGATATTATCTCTCAAAATGAAAACTTTTCGTTTTACGACATTACTGCTAAGTTTTTATATGATATTACTAAAAAGGACAAACTACGCCTGAATTTTATGACTATTAATAATAGTTTGAATTATGAGGAAAGCTCAACTATAAACGATAGAAACGAAGCTTTAAATAGTAGTTTATCTCAACAAAATTTCGCCTATGGCTTAACATATACTAGAGATTGGAATAGTAATTTATCAACCACCGCACAGCTTTACGTAACCAATTACGATTTAGATGCTACTAATTTTGACATCATAAATAATCAACGTTTAATACAGGAAAATGAAGTTTTTGATGGCTCTGTGAGATTAGATATTTACTATAATGCTAACGCTAATTTTAAATTTAATTTAGGGTATCAATTTACAGAAGTTGGTATTAGCAATTTGGAAGATGTAAACAATCCGAATTTTAGAAGTTTTATTCGTGATGTTATTCGAAGTAACTCGGTTTATGGAGAAAGTGCATATTTATCCAACAATGCAAAAACAAGATTGAATATTGGTGCTAGAGCCACGCATCTAGATCAGTTTAATGATATTTTAATTGAACCACGATTAAATTTTAGTCAACGCTTTTTGAATAATTTCCGTTTTGAGGTTTTAGGTGAATTGAAAAGTCAAACAGCTTCTCAAATTATAGATTTACAAAATGATTTTTTAGGTATTGAAAAACGACGTTGGGTACTCTCAAATAATAAAACAGAAATTGAAGTTCAGAATGGTAAATCTCTATATCCGGTACCCATTTTAAAAAGTAAACAAGCGTCTGCAGGTATTCATTTTAATAAGAATAAATTTCTTATGAGTGCCGAAGCTTTCATAAAACAAGTTGATGGTATTACAACACGCAGTCAAGGCTTTCAAAACCAATACCAATTTGAATATGCGATTGGAAGCTATAAAATTAGAGGTATTGACCTCATTGTAAACAAACAATTTAGTGATATTGTAAGTACTTGGTTAGGCTATTCTTATAGTATTAATGACTATACCTTTTCTGATCTTAATGATGGGCAACCTTTTCCTAATAATGCTGACGTAAGGCATGCTTTAAGTTTTGCTTCTACCTATACGTATAACAACTTTAAATTGGCATTAGGTTTTAATTGGCACACGGGTAGACCATTTACATTACCAACTGGAACTGTCGACGATAATAATACTATAGTTTATAACACACCTAATGCTTCAAATTTAACAGACTATATGCGTGCTGATGTATCGGCCACCTATAATTTTGATTTATCACAAAATGGTATCCGAGCTACAATTGGAGCCTCTTTATGGAATGTTTTAAACAGAGAAAACATTCTAAACACTTATTATACTTTAGATAATGACGATAACATTACTAAAGTTGAAAATCAATCTCTAGGAATTACGCCAAACATAAGTTTTAGAGTTATGTTTTAAAAATAAAAAGCCGCAACACTGTTGCGACTTTTTATATATTGAAAATATGACTTTATTACTTCTTAACAATCACTTTTTTAGTAACCGTTCTGTAATCTGAAATAAAGTTTACGATGTACATACCTTCTGATAGTCCATTAGTATTAATTGAAATACTTCCTGAATCTAAAGCTTTAGCAGATCCATTCACAATGAGTCTTCCTCTTGCATCCACTATATTGTAATCCATTTGTTCATTATCAAATAATCTAATTTCAACATTTAAACGATTAGCAACGGGGTTAGGATAGAATCTTACTTCATCATTTTGATCTATAAACGACGCCTCAAATTCCTCATAGCTATTAAATGCATCTACATAGGCCGCTAAATCATCATCATCCGGGTTAGATTTTCCAGTTCTATTTTTATTATTGGCTCTGTACTTGTTGAAGAAGTAGCAGAACCATTTAGAACCAATAACCAAGTTAATAGCGCCTCTTACATCCAGAGAAGCACAAATATTATTCTCTTCAACTAAATGTAAAACATCAAACCCTGTAGTTTCGCCTAGTTTAACTACGCTTAAATCTAGGGTATTTGGATTGTACACTAAACTATGAATTCTATAAAATCCTTGATGATTTACTGTGAATTCTGGAGTAGCCGAAACATCCAAAATAGTAAGTGAAAATGCATCTGTTAATACATACAATTGACTATATCCATCTGGGATGTATGGATGTTGATAGAATTTAGCATATAATGTCGTTTCACCATCGCTTAAACAAGAGATTGGTTTTGGCGAATACATTTTTCCTGAAAATGCTTTACATTCTTCAGCTTCTACGTGAATAGGAGCCCCTGCCACGTCTAGTGACGCACATAAAAGACCACCTCCTTGAACTAAAAGACCATTAACATCAAAACCTGTAGTAACGTCTGGCACAACAACACTTAAATCTAATCCTGTTGGATATACTAGTGTATGAATTGTGTAATTGCCTGCTTCCGTCACTGTGAATTCAGGAATTTCAGCTATTTGACGTATCAATAATTCTTCACCTTGAGTCAATACGTAAAGAACAGAATAATCTGCTGGAACTACCGCATCTCCATTTGGGTAAGCCGATATAATTGCTGACCCTCCTGATAAAGTTACATTGGTGTAAGTCGCAGTTAGTGTTCCTGCATCTGGATTGGTAACGTGAATTGGTGCGCCAGCTACATCTAGTGAAGCACATAATTCACCACCTCCTTGTATTAGTAATGCGTTTACATCAAATCCTGTAGTAACGTTTGGAACAACTACACTTAAATCTAGTCCTGTTGGATAAACGAAAGTATGTATTGTAAAGTGTCCTCCGCCTATTACTGTAAATTCAGGTGTTTCTGAAACTTGACGAATAATTAATTCTTCGCCTTCCGTGAGAACATATAATGTAGAGTAATCCATTGGAACTACTGCATCATGATTTGGCGTTGCGGAAATCATAACTTCTCCAGTTGAGCACACTTCTGTTGCGGTTGCAGTTAATGTTCCTGCACTAACGTCACAAGAAGTTGTGGCTTCTACATATACTGGGGCACCTGCTACATCTAACGAAGCACATAAGCCGTTCTCTATTACAATGTTCAGTACATCAACTCCTGTGGTCTCTGGACCTACAACACTTAAATCTAAGAAGTTCGCACTTCCTTCTCTACCATCATATACCAATGTGTGGATGGTGTACATACCTGGTTCGGTGATGTCGAATACTGGTTCTGCATTAACACCTTTGATTAATAGACTCTCGCCCATTGTTAATACAAAAAGCTTGCTGTAGCCTTCTGGTACTGTTGGCATGTCGCCTGGAGTAGCACTAATCTCTACACTATCGCCTACTAAAGTTACCTTGTCGGCTGTAGCATGTAACGTACCTGCATCCGCTGTACATGCTTCTACATATACTGGGGCACCTGCTACATCTAACGAAGCACATAAGCCGTTCTCTATTACAATGTTTAGTACATCTACTCCTGTGGTCTCTGGTCCTACAACACTTAAATCTAAAAAGTTTGCACTTCCTTCTCTACCATCATATACCAACGTATGGATGGTGTACATACCTGATTCGGTGATGTCGAATACTGGTTCTGCATTGACACCTTTGATCAATAGACTCTCGCCCATCGTTAATACAAAAAGCTTGCTGTAGCCTTCTGGTACTGTTGGCATATCGCCTGGAGTAGCACTAATCTCTACACTATCGCCTACTAAGGTTACCTTGTCGGCTGTGGCATGTAATGTTCCTGCATCTGCTGTACATGCTTCTACATATACTGGTGCGCCTGCTACATCTAACGAAGCACATAGTCCGTTCTCTATTACAATGTTTAGTACATCTACGCCTGTAGTCTCTGGTCCTACCACACTTAAATCTAAGAAGTTCGCACTTCCTTCTCTGCCATCATACACCAACGTATGGATGGTGTACATCCCTGGTTCGGTGATGTCGAATACTGGTTCTGCATTGACACCTTTGATTAATAGACTCTCACCCATTGTCAGTACAAAAAGCTTGCTGTAGCCTT
>DIYI01000001.1 GCA_002428965.1 Jejuia sp. UBA6058
GGTCGGGCTTTCACTACTCAATCTTTTTTAAAGCGTCATTGCGAAGGAGGAACGACTGTGGCAATCTGCTAAATTTATTTTCTGTATAAACTTAATTATTATCAGGCTTTAAAAAAGGATTTCAAACATGCCGTTCTATCCCTAACGCGGGGGTGTTTGTGGGCATCATTTCTGTTCAGAACTACATTAATTGCTTAATGTCTTTTTGCCTTTTACACTTATCTCTGAACCTATTGCAAGAATTACCGAATCCGGATTAAGACCATTTAAAAAACTAAAACCTGTACTGTACGTTTCTCCAAAATCAACATCAACATTAAAATCATTTACTTTTAATTGTTTCCATTTTGGATGAACCACTTCATATTCCAGTGTTTTATTACCATTTTTGGTGTAACCGAAATAATGCTCGGTAATGAATTCATCCAAAGTGTTTTCATGAATGACTTTTGGAGTTTTATCTGTCGTAACAGATACAGATTGCCATTTATCGTTTACTAACCATTCGTATTTGTAAAGATTTGAGTTCTCATTTTCCTTAAAATTATGTTTCATTTTAAGCGTTTGATAATGTTCTTGATAAATTGAATTAGCAATAAAAGTTATTAAAGGTTTGGGTACAATTTCTTTAATAAAAACCACACCTCTTTTGTCATTTTGTTTTACGTAAAATCTAAGGTTTACTTCTTCAAAATTAATGTGGCCGTAAAGTTTTAATCCCAATACTCTGGTATTCTCAAACATAAACCCCACTAAACTTACGTAACATTTGCCATTGTATAAGTCTAGCTCAGTACCTTTTGGAACATAGGGTTTCAATATTTCTGGGTTTATTGCGTAATTTATCAGAACAAGATTTTTCCAGTATGCTTTTAGAAAGGTCATGATTTAATTGTTAATGTGCATTAGCGCACTTTGAATATTTTCAAATTTGAATTTGAATCCATTTTTCAATAATCTTTTGGGAACTACATTTCTACTTTTCAAAATAAGTTCAGTTTCAGTTCCAATTATTTTAGCGCCAATTTCTAATAGTGTTTTAGGATGTGGTATTCCAAAGGGTACATTCAATATTTTTCTGAGACTTTTCATTAATCCATAATTCGTAATGGGCTTTGGCACGCAAAGATTAAAAACTCCATGTAACTTATGGTTGTTTATTAGAAATTCTACGGAACGAGCAAAGTCCAACTCGTGTATCCAACTGACTTTTTGAAGCCCCGAACCTTGTTTACCCCCAAGGCCAAATTTGGTTAGCCTTTTAAGTGGTATTAATGCTCCTCCATTTTTTCCTAAAACAATGGATGTTCTCAAAATAATTTTTCTCGTTTTTGGATTATGGATTGAATTGAAGGCTTCTTCCCAAGATTTGGCAATATTCATTGAAAAATCATTGCCTATTTCTCCATGTTCTTCATCCATTTCTTTATCATAAGAATCCCGATATATGGTTGCTGTGGAAGAATTTATCCAAACTTTTGGTGGTGTTTTGCATAAGTTTATCGCCAGCCCTAAAATATGTGTTGTTTCTATTCTAGAATCGTAAATAAGTTTTTTATTTGTTGGCGTATATCTACAGTTTACGGATTTACCAGCGAGGTTTATAAGGATATCGGTATTTTCCAGTTCCTTGGTCCAAGCTCCTAAATTTTTAGTATCCCAATACACATGATGCTTTCGTTTGGGGTGACGTGTTAAGATTTTTAAATTGCACTTTTTTTCGGTAAAATATTCTTCTAAAATCTTACCAAGGAAACCTGTTCCGCCAGCTATAACTATTGTTTTCATTTCGTCAGAGTTTTTTAAGATTTTGGATTGGGCTTCAAAGTTTGTCTAGAAATTCGTCTACCTCTAAAAAAGAAGAATAAATTTATAAATAGCATGATTCCTAGATAAAACGAAAACCCTCCGATTTTTTTGCTTAGTACTTCAATTAAGTACTGATAACTCATTTCATTAATACCATAATAAGTGATTTTAAGAATAAGCATTGCCCAACCTATATTGATTAAATAAAACCCAATTTCGAAAAGTTTATTCGTTGCAGTTGCAATATCCTCTTTACCTTTAAAGATGTCAATCATAAATAGTTTGCCATTTTTAAATAGCATTTTAGATACATAAATTGTTAAAGCTATTACTATTGGTAGATAGATTAAATACCCGATAATGATTTTTGAATTTTCCATGATTTATTGATTTAAAATTTTTGATTTTACGAGATAATTGAGACAGAATACATTATTGTAGTGCAATACGGCAAGCCCAATAATTATTATTCCTAAATGATAGCTCAAGCCATTGAGCATTTGTAATGTTGATGTTATTTCTTCCCAGTATGCAATGGTGATTACAGCATATCCAAGTTTTATTAAGTAGTAACCTATTAATAGTATATTATTTATACTTTTTACTAAAGATTTATTATTGTTAAATAGGTCAAGAAGAAATACTTCACCATTTTTATAGAACAACCATCCGACATAAACCATGATGTAGAATATAATCGTAAGATATATTATGTATGATAAGATATTGTAGTTCATTTTATATATTTTAAACTTTCAGAAAATATTGAAAGTATAGTTTAAATTTTTTATTTGAATAGTTTCAGCAAAGACTTAGTAATCCAATTTTGCTCTTGGTTTGCAATTTTGTTTAATAACGAATCTGCAGTATCTGCCAAATCGTGCAGGGCTTTTGTTTGTTTAATCAGTTCCTTGGTTTTTGCTGTACCATCATCCTTAATAGAGGATACTTCTTTTAAAACTTTTATGACAGGTTTTATTTCTCTTCGGCTGCGTTCTTTAGCAATATGTCTCGCCAATTCCTGAACATCTTTTTCGGTAGTGAAGAATTCTTTGCGCTCCCCTGGAACCAGTTCTTTTGTAACAATACCCCAATCCATTAACTGGCGCAAGTTCATACTTGTATTACCACGTGAGATTTTCAATTCCTCCATGATTTCCTCCATAGACAATGGCTTGGTAGAAACGAAAAGCAAAGATTGAATTTGAGCCATGGCCTTATTAATGCCCCAAAGCGTACCCAAACTTCCCCAGGTGCTAATAAACTTTTCTTTTGCTTCTTGATATTCCATATCACAAAGATATAAATAATTTCTAAACTTTCAATAATTATTGAAAGTTTATTTAATTTCTAAATGAATATGATCATCATGTCTTACAGCGTGACAACCGTGAAATCTTACTTTAGGTTCATTAGAAAATCCTAAAGATTCTTTTAAATAGGGTTCTATAAAAATCTTTTTTGTAGATGGCATTGATAGCAATTTTGACATTAAAATGCTGGTGCTTGTTTTATCTAGTTGCAATGTGTTAATAGTCCCGAAAGTTAAATATTTAGAAAAGTCATATTGCCAATAGCCTTTACGTACACAATTATTATTTGTTTTATTTTGATCAGAGTTTACAAAAACACCATATCCAGAACTAGAAGGTTTTTTGGTTGTGGACTTTTTATCTTTATCTAAATACATAAAAGAAATATCTATCTTTTTGCCATCATTATGACTAAGGTGAGGTAGTAATGGACACCCGTTATAAAAAGGAAAGTTTGCGTCTAAATATGAAATTGTAATATTATTTGAGAGAAATAAAGTGTGAGCTGAATCCTCCAATTCCGTCTTAAGTTCAGTAGTAACATAATTTCTAAATAGCAATGGATAGGCTAAATTCCTTGCTAAAAACTGGGAGCGGTTCTCTACCAAATTGTTTAGCGACTAGCGGAATGATGAATAAATTGAAAACGAGATAAATAATTGGAAAAATATAGTGTTTTCTCTTTTTAGACCTTGAAGAAATCCATAAAGCCAATAACCAAATAATACCACCAACTTGCGTAAGTGCCGTTAAGAAAAGAAAAATGAAAAGATGTTTGATTAGTTTTAGAAGTTTCATATAAATCTAAACGACCAAAACAAGCAACTTATTGGAAAATAGACTAACTTTAGTAACATGACAGAACAAAACAACAAAAGACGAGATATTATTAAGTTAATGGGACTTACTGGTTTGGGTATTGCATTGTCTCCATTGCATTTATCATTTAGTTTAAAAGAAACGATGTTCCAACGTAAAATTCCTGTGTCTGGGAAATTATTGCCAGCAATTGGTTTAGGGACTTGGCAGTCTTTTGATGTTGGAAATTCTGTTTCCGAAAGACAAAGATTAACTATAGTGCTAAAGGAAATGCATAAGTTTGGAGGTGCGGTAATTGACTCTTCACCAATGTATGGTAGTTCTGAAGCAGTTGTTGGAGACTTAACCCATAACACGGATTTTGGAAAGGATTTCTTTTACGCCACTAAAGTGTGGACTTCTGGAAAAGAAGCTGGTACTAAACAAATGGAGAACTCCTTTAGGCTAATAAAGCGCGAACAAATGGATTTAATGCAGATTCATAATTTGGTAGATTGGAAAGTACATGTTAAAACGTTAAAGGATTGGAAAGTACAAGGTAAAATTAAATATTGGGGTATTACGCATTACACCGATGCGTCTCATAGTAGCCTGGAAAAAGTAATACAAGCTGAAAAACCCGATTTTGTTCAGTTTAATTATTCTATAAACGATAGACACGCTGAAAATTCATTATTTGAAACCATTAGAAAATACGAAACAGCAGTTTTAATTAATCGACCTTTTGATGGTGGGTATTTGTTTAGAAAGGTGAAAAATAAAAATCTACCTGCATGGGCAGCCGATTATGGTATAAAAAGTTGGGGGCAATTTTTCTTAAAGTTTATTTTATCAAATGAATTGGTTACCTGTGTGATTCCTGGAACCTCAAAACCAAAACACGTCATAGATAACATGATGGCTGGTTACGGCGAATTGCCTGACGCTAAAGCCAAGGAAAAAATGTACGACCATATAAAGAATCTCTAAAAAATTTAATTTGACTTACAAGCAAAACTAATATCCGTTATCAAATCTTCTGGAGAAGTTTCAGCTGGGTCATTATGATAAAACTCTAAAGGGTGATATTTTTTAATAGGCTTGAATTCTTTACTTCTCATCATCATTTGGGCAGTACTCCATGCATTTCCTAGGTGTTCGTAAGATCCTTTATGACGTACGGTGTGCAGTTTTGTTTTAGATAAGTTGCCTGAAACGAATTGAGTGTCTAAATTGGATGGAATTTTTGCTACTTGAAAACCAGCAGTATAAATCACTTCTCCTGAAACTAAATCGAATTTATGATATTGTGAAAATGGTATACCTGTCATTTCTATTTGTTTGGTTTTTGCAAACTTATCTAGGGTTGTAAAATCTTTTTCCATGTCGACACCCAAGTTCTTAAATTGAGAGGTTCTTTTAATTCCAATAAAATTACTTCCGCTAAAATCATGTTCGCCAATAAACTCAAGTTTCGAATTTATACTTCCAGTTTCAATATGTTCTTTTAGCATTTTTAAACCACGTTCGTAGTCCATTCCAATCCATGCTTCCATTTGTTTTTTCATCCAAAACATGAAAAAAGGTAAGGAACTATGCATTGTCCATTCAGTTTTTGTTCCACCATCAACTTCAGAAAATTTGAATTCAACTTTAGCAAAAGATTTCCATGGTTTTAAAAACGTTAAATCGTAAGTAATAAGCTGATCTTCTTCTTTAGTAACTTTTAATTCTCCTGAACCAACACGCTTCCCTTCCCAAGTATAGAATTTACCATCATCTTGAACATTTAAAGTGGCTTCGGGTTCGCATACTAACCAAGGCGACCACACCTGCCAATTATGCAAGTCACCAACAAATTCTTTTATCTTCTTTTGAGGGGCATTAATAACAATACTTCTGGAAACAAACGTTTTAGGCATAATAAATAGTTTTGCCTCAAATTAGGAAAAAAAATAATTACTCCTTTATTATTGTCTTAAAAAGAGGTTTAAGAAAAAGTTAATTCTATTTTTTAATCATTTATTTTAATAATCCCGCACGTTTTAATAAAGCTTCAGGTTTTGGTTCTGCTCCTCTAAAACGTTTATATAAAGTCATTGGATTCTCTGTTCCCCCTTGTGAAAGTACATTGTTCTTAAACTTATCTGCAACAGTTTTATTAAAAACTCCTTCTTCTTTAAAATACTCAAAAGCGTCAGCATCTAAAACTTCGGCCCATTTGTAGCTGTAATAGCCAGAAGAATAACCGCCTTGGAAGATATGAGCAAATGCTGTACTCATACAATTTTCTGCTACATCTGGATATAGTTTGGTGTTTTCAAATGCATTAGCCTCATGAGATTTAACAGAAGTTATAGTTTCTGGAGCTTCACTTGCATGCCAACTCATATCCAACAACCCAAAACTTAACTGTCGTAAGGTTTGCATGCCTTCATGAAATGTTGAAGATTCCTTAATTTTCTCAACCAAATCCATCGGAATAACTTCACCAGTTTCATAGTGCGTTGCAAATAATTCCAATGCTTCTTTTTCGTAACACCAGTTTTCCATGACTTGACTAGGTAATTCCACAAAATCCCAATATACACTTGTACCGGATAAACTTGGGTACGTTGTATTTGCTAGCATACCATGTAGCGCATGCCCAAATTCATGAAATAGTGTAGTAACTTCATTAAATGTCAATAATGAAGGTTTCGTTTTGGTTGGTTTGGTGAAGTTACAAACGACTGAAATGTGAGGTCTACTATTTTCTCCATCCTTAACGTATTGCGGTTTGTAAACCGTCATCCACGCACCATTACGTTTCCCTGGTCTTGGAAAATAATCTGCATATAGAATAGACACAAAATTTCCTTTTGAGTCGGTTACTTTATAGGTTAAAACATCTTCGTGGTATTTGTCGATGATGTCAATTTCTTCAAAATGTAAATCGAATAATTTCTCAGCTATTTTAAACGAACCATCAATTACATTTTCAAGTTTGAAATAAGGTTTCAGTTTTTCATCATCCAAACTGAATAACTTTTGTTTTAATTTTTCAGAGTAGTAAGCACCATCCCATTTTTGTAATTGATCAATATTATCTAAGTCCTTAGCGAAGTTTTCAAGAGCTGTAAATTCTCTTCCAGCCGCAGGTTTTGCCTTCTCCAATATTTCATTTAAGAACTTTTGAACATTCTCAGGCGTTTCTGCCATACGTTCTTCCAGAACAAAATGGGCGTGGGTTTTGTAGCCCAATAAATTAGCACGCTCATGCCTCAATTTTACAATGTCTAAAACAATGGCTTGATTATCTAAATCATCATTTTTAAAACCTTTACTGCCAGCCGCTAGAGATAACTTTTTACGCAATTCTCTGTTGTCTGCATAAGTAACAAAGGGAATATAACTAGGATAATCTAAAGTAAATAACCAACCTTCTTTGTCTTTTGATTCTGCCAATTGTTTTGCCGCCTCTTTAGCACCTTCAGGTAAACCTGATAAGTCTGCTTCATCCGTAAGTAGCATTTCAAACTTATTGGTTTCGGCTAATACATTTTCGCCAAATTTTAGTTTCAGCTGACTTAATTTTTTATCAATTTCACGAAGCTGCTCTTTTTTATCCTCAGGAAGATTAGCTCCGTTTCTTGAAAAGCCTTTATATTTTTTATCTAGAAGTGTTTGTTCTTCAGTCGTTAATTTTAAGCTGTCTTTTGAATCATAAATAGCTTTTACTCGCTTAAATAAGTCTTCATTTAGCGTAATATCATTACTAAATTCAGAAAGTAGTGGAGAAACTTCTTGTGCTATTTTTTGAATAGTCTCGTTTGTTTCGGCAGAATTCAAATTAAAAAAGATACTTGAGATTCTATCTAATTTTTCTCCAGAAAAATCTAATGCTTCAATGGTGTTTTCAAATGTAGGAGCCTTACTGTTTTCAACTATATTATCAATTTCAGTTTTTGCATCTGCAATGGCTTTCTTGAAAGATGGTAAATAATCTTCATCTTTAATTTTAGAAAATGGGGCTGTATTATGAGGTGTGTTAAAACCGTTTATCGATGAATATTCAATCATTTTATTCTTAAAAAATGTTAAAACTTATTTTATTATGCGTGCATAGTAGTTTATATGCAAATTATATTTATATTTGCGCAGATTTTTCAGAGAGTTATTCTTTTAACTCGTAAGAATTATTGTTAATAGCTAATGAAACCTCGATGCAAATCGGGGTTTCTCTATTTTAGGTCTTTCGCAGATTCGTGTACTTTAATCTTAAGCCCCTCTTTATAAGCTATTACTTTATCTAAAATACAGGTGTCACGAGCGCCAAGGATTTGAGCCGCTAGAATACCTGCATTTTTTGCCCCATTTAGGGCAACTGTAGCTACTGGTACACCACCAGGCATCTGTAAAATAGATAGCACCGAATCCCAACCATCAATGGAATTACTGCTTTTTACAGGTATGCCTATTACTGGTAAAGGTGATAAAGAAGCAATCATTCCTGGCAAATGTGCAGCACCACCGGCTCCTGCAATTATAACTGCAAATCCTCTTTTGTGCGCATTTTGCCCATAGTCAAATAACTTTTCAGGAGTACGATGTGCTGACACAATATCAACTTCAACTTCTATATCAAATCCTTTTAAGATTTCTATTGCATCTTGCATTACAGGAAGATCGCTTTTGCTTCCCATTATTACGCCCACTTTGCTCATAACTAATATCCTTTGTTTTCAAGTTTTTTCATCACTTTCTCACCAATACCTTTTCCCCATTGTTCTCCAATTTCCATGGCTTCTTGCATGATAAAAGGTGTTTTGCTGACAAATTTTTGACCTGTTTCAGATTTATAAAAATCAACTACTATTTTTAAATCCTCTATAGTGAAATGCTTATGGTATATGGGTATTAAAAGCTTGTTTAAATCTTTAATAGAAGAGTCCAAGAACTCTGCTTCAAGCTCATTCCAGAATTCAGTTGGAACATCAGATTTCTGCCTTTTGTACATATCAAACATCCCTGTAATCATTGTTTTGTAGATTTTGTTTGTTCCAACAACTTCAAACATCTCCATAATGGTTTCCTTATATTCTTCACTAATATTAGTCTCTTGGGCAATACTAACTTTTGTGAATAATAATATCACTATAATAATTAAAAACTTGCTTCTCATAATTTTACTCACTTATAACTTTAATAGATTTTTTAACTTCTTCAGCTACACGACGCGCTTCATTTAAATCTTCGTTTACTATAGTAACATGCCCCATTTTTCTGAATGGACGTGTTTGTTTTTTACCATAAATATGCGGTGTTACACCATCCATGGTCATAATCTTTTCAATATTCTCGTAAACTACATTACCTGTATGTCCTTCAGCGCCTACTAAATTAACCATTACACCACCAACTTTGCTATCAGTTCTTCCCAAAGGTAAGTCTAATATAGAACGTAAATGTTGTTCAAATTGAGATGTATAACTCGCCTCAATGGTTTGATGACCAGAATTGTGTGGTCTTGGGGCTACTTCGTTTATCAAAATCTCATCGTCTTCTGTTTGGAACATTTCTACCGCCAATAAACCAACATGGTCAAAAGCTTTTGAAACATCTAATGCTACTTGTCTTACTTTTTTTGCAACATCCTCTGAAATTCTTGCCGGACAAATTACATACTCTACTTGGTTTGCCTCAGGGTGAAATTCCATTTCAACCACAGGAAAGGTTTTTATTTCACCTGAAACATTTCTGGCAACAATAACGGCCAATTCATTTTTAAATGGCACCAAAGTTTCAGCTATACACTCACCTTTGGGTAAGCCTTCTAAATCTGATAATTGTCGAACTACTTTTACTCCATTGCCGTCATATCCAAATTGAGCTGCTTTCCAAACAAATGGTAATGATAAACCGCCATTGTTTAGGGCATCTTCAATTTCAGATAAATAGGCAAATCTTGTAAAGGGAGCAGTAGGTAATTCGTTATCTACATAAAATAATTTCTGTTTTGCCTTATTTTGAATGGTTCGAAGCGTTTTAGAGGAAGGATATACTTTTATACCTTTTTTTTCAAGGGCTTCGAGCGCATCAACATTTACGTTTTCAATTTCAATAGTTAAAACATCAACATTTTTGCCGAAGTTAAATACCGCATCAAAATCCATCAAATTCCCCAATTGAAATTCATCACAAGCAATTTTACAAGGAGCTTCTTTACTAGCGTCTAAAACACAAGTATAAATATCAAACTTTCTGGTGTTGTATAGTAGCATTTTGCCCAATTGTCCACCGCCTAAAATGCCTAATTTAAAACTAGAAGAGAAATAATTCATTCGTATCTTTTATCGAATATAAAATAATGAAGCACAAAAATACATTTAAATAACAAATTCTGTAACCAAATAGTAAATCAAAGCGGGTAAATCGTTTAGCATTTAATTATCTTTGCACTTTTCAAAGCAAAAAAAGTGATAAAACTTCACGATAAATATTTTAAACCATTTATTTCTGCTGCTGAAATTGAAGAGGCAGTGGATAAAATGGTTATGGAAATTGCTAGCGACTTAGGCGATGAAGTTCCTGTGTTTGTGGGTATTTTAAATGGCTCGTTTATGCTTACTAGCGATTTTGTTAAAAAATATCCTAAGCCTTGTGAAGTTACTTTTATTAAACTCGCGTCTTACGAAGGTTTAAAATCTAGTGAAGATATTCAGCGTCTAATTGGTTTAACTCAAGATTTAACAGGTAGAACGGTAATTATTCTAGAAGATATTATAGATACTGGGAAAACTTTAGCTGAAGTGCATCGAATTTTTAAAAATGAAGCAGTAAAAAGCCTTAAAATAGCGACATTGTTTTATAAACCAGAAGCTTATAAAAAAGACTTTAAATTACATTATATAGGTATTGAAATTCCGAACAAATTTATTGTAGGTTACGGATTAGATTACGATAATTTAGGAAGAGATTTACCAGAAGTTTACCAAATTAAAGAAACACAACACATGACCAACTTAGTATTATTTGGCCCTCCAGGAGCCGGAAAAGGAACGCAAGCTAATTTTTTAAAGGAAAAGTATAATTTAATACATATCTCTACTGGAGATGTATTTAGATATAACATTAAAAATGAAACGGCTTTAGGTATGTTGGCTAAATCGTATATTGATAAAGGAGCGCTAGTTCCAGACCAAGTAACTATAGATATGCTAAATGCTGAGGTTGAAAAAAATGCTGATGCCAATGGGTTTCTTTTTGATGGCTTTCCAAGAACAACGGCACAAGCAGAAGCTTTAGATAAGTTGATGGATAGTAAAGATTCTCAAATTAATGCGATGATTGCTTTAGAAGTTGAGGATGAGGTTTTAGTAAAACGTTTATTAGAACGAGGAAAAACCAGTGGTAGAGCTGATGATGCAGATGAAGGTGTTATAAGAAACCGACTGAAAGTATATTATGATGAAACTGCTATAGTTGCAGATTATTATACTAATCAAGATAAGTTTGTGGCTATAGATGGTGTAGGTACTGTTGAAGAGGTTACAGAGCGCTTGAGTACTGTTATTGATAAGCTATAGTTTGTTCTCATTTCCGCAAATGCGGTAATTCACATTTAATTTCTACCTACTAATTAAAAACATTCCCGCTTTCGTGGGAATTACAGGAGTCATGACCGAAGGAAATTTTGTAGACTACGTAAAAATGTACGTTGCCTCTGGTAAAGGAGGGCAAGGTTCTGCACATTTACATCGTGAAAAATACATTGCCAAAGGCGGGCCAGATGGTGGTGATGGTGGTCGTGGAGGACATGTAATTATCAGAGGCAATTCCAATCTTTGGACACTCCATCATTTAAAATTCAAAAAGCATATTCGTGCAGGTCATGGTGAACATGGAAGCAGTAGTCGAAGTACTGGAGCAGATGGTGAAGATGCATACATTGATGTGCCCTTAGGAACTGTCGTGAGAGACACCGAAACAAACACTATTATTTTTGAAATTACAGAGCACAACGAAGAAAAGATAATTGTTGAAGGTGGTAAAGGAGGTTTGGGTAATTGGCATTTTAAATCCGCAACAAATCAAACACCTCGTTATGCACAACCTGGGTTACCCATGGAAGAAAAATATATTACCATGGAGCTTAAAGTATTGGCCGATGTGGGATTGGTAGGTTTTCCAAACGCAGGAAAATCTACATTGCTTTCTGTCATCACATCAGCTAAACCCAAAATTGCCGACTACGAGTTTACAACACTCAAACCTAATTTAGGTATTGTGGAATATCGGGATTTTCAATCGTTTGTAATGGCTGATATTCCTGGTATTATTGAAGGTGCCGCTGAAGGTAAAGGTTTGGGACATTATTTCTTGCGGCATATAGAGCGCAACTCGGTGCTTTTATTTTTAATTCCTGCCGACGCTGGAGATATAAAAAACCAGTATGATATTCTTTTGGACGAGTTATTTAGATACAATCCCGAAATGCTGGATAAAGAACGCCTAATAGCTATTTCAAAATGCGATATGCTGGACGACGAACTCAAAAATGAGTTACAAGCAGAGTTAGATGCAGCCCTTCCTATTCCATACTTATTCATATCCTCTGTGGCACAACAAGGTGTCACAGAACTGAAGGATAAACTGTGGCAGATACTCAATAATTAGAACGATACCTCGGGCTTTTACTGTGTTTAAGGACCTTCGGTTTGAGCTTTAATGAGTCCCTCTCCGAGGAGCTTCTAAAAAGTGACTTGATTGCTGAGACACTCAAAGCACAATTTCTAGAACGGTGCCCATTTGTTAAAATCGATCGTTAATCCAATCTGCAATCAATTTTAAAGCGCTAGGAGCAAAGGTTTCTTCAATGGTCTTGTATTCATCGATATTACCAGTTTGGGCAGTTTGAAAAAGATGATTTAATCCTTCAAGTTCTTTAATGGTAGTATCAGTATTGCCGGATTTGTCTAAAGCTTCTTCAATAGCAGGTAAATTTATTTTAGGTAAAACTTGTACATCTTTACTACCATTCAAAACCAAAATAGGGCACTCAACTTTCTCAAGAAATTGCTTAGGTTCAATTCTGATAAACTCCAAAAGCCATTTTGATTCTAAGATTTTATATTGTTGCTCAATTAAAGTAGGTGTAATAGAAGGCGAAACTATTGACATGGGGTTTGTTTCTTTAAAATGGTTTAACCCATTTTTAATTTTCATTTTAAGGGTGTCAACATTTTTGTGTTGTTGAATTGCAGTATAAATTATAGTTGTTAGTTTTTCATTTTCATTCAACATCGCTTGCGGAGCACCGCGTAATTCTAACATTTTACGCGATTGAGATTGTAATATTTCAGCTCCATTAACTCCTGGTCCTGCCAATAAAATAGTAAAGGCAATATTTTTGTTTTGTGAAGCGACAATAGGAGCTATTAATCCGCCTTCACTATGCCCAATCAGTCCAATTTTTTTGGTGTCAATATCTTTACGCATTTTTAAAAAAGCAATGGCCGCATGAACATCAGTAGCAAAATCAAACGAAGTTGCATCCTTAAACTTACCTTTAGATTCTGCGACTCCTCTATCATCATATCTTAAAATAGCAATGCCCCGTTTAGTAAGATAATCTGATAATATCAAAAAAGGTTTATGGTTAAATTGCTTAACGTAGGCATTCCTGTCTTGTGGTCCAGAACCAGATATTAATATGGCTACAGGAGGTCGGTTTACATTTTTAGGAATTGTTAAAGTGCCAGCCAAAGCAATGCTATCGGCTATCGGATTTATAAATGTAATATCCTCCGAAATATATTCCAATGGTACTTTTGGTTCTTGCAAGCGAGGTTCATTTTGTGCATTTATAAATGCCGTAATTGTAAGGGTAAAAAGGATTTTATAGCTAACTAATTTTTTTAAAATATTAAGAGTAAACATGAGCAAATGGAATAATTTTTGACTAATTTTAATTAAAAATAAGCATTATGAAACGACTTTTAGGCGCTTTTCTGTTTTTAACAATTGTATCCTGTGCACCAATATATGTGAATTATGATTATGATAAAGCTATTGATTTTTCGAAATACAAAACATACCAATATTTTGGAGATATGGATACAGGGATGAACGAGTTGGATACAAAACGTTTGCTGGATGCCATGGATAAAAAATTAGCTGCTAATGGATTTTTAATTTCTGAAACTCCTGATTTTTTAATCGATATAAAGACTACTGAATTCAGAAATGCACCGCAAGAATCTGTAGGAGTAGGCGTTGGTGGAGGAGGTGGTAACGTAGGTGGAGGTATCTCTATAGGGCTTCCCATAGGGCAATCGAAAATGACACGGCAAATTGTTTTTGATTTTGTAGATGCAGAAAACAAAAAACTATTTTGGCAAGCCAAATCTGAAAGCGGATATAACCCTCGAGCAGAACCAGCAAAGCGAGAAGAACGTTTCGCTGCAATTCTAGAAAAAGTGTTTAAGAAGTTTCCACCAGAAAAACAATAAATGCTTTACTACCAATAATTCTGTGTTTTACGCACTAATTTTTTCTGTTGTTTCGTAATTTTACGTCTTATAGCATATGAATATGAATTCAATTGAAAATAAAGTAGCCCTAATTACAGGAGGATCAAAGGGTATAGGTTATGGTGTTGCTGCGGCTCTTTTATTAAAGGGCGTAAATGTTGCGGTGACAAGTAGAAATGAAACGGCCGCGAAGAAAGCTGCCGAAACCTTGAATAATTCTATAGATTCAGAAGCTATAGCTATTGGTGTTGCTGCTGATGTAAGGGATTTTGATAGCCAGAAACTTGCGGTGAAAATGGTAGAGAGTAAGTTCGGTAAGTTAGATGTTTTAATAGCAAATGCAGGTTTAGGAAAATTTGGAAGTATCGAAGATCTGTCTATTGAAGATTGGAATGCCGTTATTGACACTAATTTGACAGGAGTGTTTTATTCTGCAAAGGCTGGAGTAGAAGCACTTAAAACGTCAAAAGGCTATTTTATTACCATTTCTAGTTTAGCGGGTACTAATTTTTTTGCAGGTGGAGCTGCATATAATGCTAGTAAATTTGGGGTTACTGGATTTACCCAAGCTGTTATGCTAGATTTAAGAAAATATGGTGTTAAGGTAAGCACCATTATGCCTGGATCTGTGTCTACATATTTTAATAATAATGAACCTTCAGAGAAGGATGCTTGGAAAATTCAAATTGAAGATATAGGTAAGTTAGTGGTAGATCTTCTAGAAATGCATCCTAGAACCTTACCAAGTAAAATTGAGGTAAGGCCAACCACACCGCCTTCAAAATAAATTATCGCTTTATTATTTTTTTGCTGGTAACTAAGGCTTTATTGGAATAGAGATTTGCTATGTAAATCCCTGAACTTAAGTGTCCAATATTAATACTAGTTTTTGAGTTGCTAAGTTCAAAATCTTGAATATGCCTTCCCTCAAGAGATGTAAGCTTCACATTTAAATCAAAAGAAGTATTACTTTCAATTTTAAAATTGGCAATATTTTCTACAGGATTAGGATAAATGGCAATATTAAATTCTTGTGTATTGCTTGTGATTTCTTCAATAGAAAGAGACGAATAATTAATAGTCCAAGATACTGTTGTTACATGACTGCCAGCATTTGGGTCATTTAATTTTAGCATTGGGCTATTATCAATTATAGAGGCAACAAGGGTGTTAGTACCAGTAACTAAATGTATGTTATCATCTTCTAAGGTAATAGAATCTTCATTATTAGCAATTATTTCACCATTTAATGTCCAAACTGTTTCTAAGGTATTAGGGTCTGGTTTTACTAAGGATAGCTCGAAGTCTAGAGGAAAACTTGGGGTGTCAATATCATTATCATTTGGGCTGTAGGCATCAACTGTAGATATGAGATCATGAATTTTAATAACCATGGCCTCTTTACATACAGCTCCAAAATCTTGATTTATAAACTCCATTATAGAATTATTATGCGGTTTATACCAATCTTCACAATTGCCAGTCGAACAAGTGTATTGATATATGTCAACATTATTGATATTGAGCCAATTTTTCCATCTTACTAAAGTAGGATCGGTTTCCATTGTCATATTTACCGCCTCTCCAGCAAGGGCATCTCCTGGGTAATATTCATCTTTTAAATCAAATAAAGAATGACCTAATTCGTGCATAATTACCTCTGTTCCCCATTCGCCGTTGTATGCCATTGGGAAATTGCCACCACTTCCGCCATATTCAGAATCATTTACAAGAATTAAGGCTTGATCGTAATTTGGGAAATTATCAGCTAAAACAGAAAGTATTTTAGCTTCTGTATTATTAGCATTGTTGCCATCTATTTCATAGTACAATAGTCGCGGAATTCCGAAGGCATCATAAGTTGCATTAAAAAAAGTATCAACAAATATGTTATCAGCGGGGTGATCGGCGCCGCTATCGTTTGAAGGTACTTTTACGGCGTAGACATTAAAGTATTCGGCGTACTCAGAAAAAGGAGATTCGCTAAACATTTCAGTCGTAAATGCTGTAGCGTCAGTAATAAAATTAGCAAGTTCGTTATTTTGATAGCCTTCACTTAAAATTACTAGATTAATCCTATTATTACTGTTACCCGAAAGCTTAATGGTTTCAACGTCAAAGGTCTGAGCGTAAGCCGATATGAAGAAAAAAGTTAATATGTAAAAAAATATATTTCTCATATCATTTAATCGGGAATTTATTAAGCTCAATAGTGTTGTTTGAACTGTCCGTTATATAGCTTAAAGATATAAATTCTGTTTTTGGATGTAGTTGAAGTCTCAAAGAAAGCAAAGTTCTATTTTGCTCAATTTTTTGTTGTGAAAAACTCAACGAGTCGTTTAACGATTCCATTATCCGAATAAGTGGGTTCTTTATGAAAACGGATGTTAGTTCGGAAGCATTGGCATCTAATTGACTACATTTTAAATCATTAACTGTTGGGCTTTCTATAAAATTTTGTTTACGATTTTTTAATTTTCCTTCGGTAATCTTTTTATTTATTAATTCGGCTTTTCTTGAGCTATCTGTTTTGGCTATTGAATAAGTTAAAAAAACAAGTCTAGAAGAGTCGATTGAGGCTATTTTTTCTGGTACTATATTTTTTGAGCCACAGGAAGTAATAACCAATATCATAAATGAAATAAAGGTTTTTAAAATGTGATGATGTATGTTTTTGGGGCATTTCATCTTTACAAAGTTAGCAAAATAAAAAAAGAGGCTTAAATAGCCTCTTAATGATAATTTATATGGGGTTTAACTAAGCAGCTCCTTGTATTTATCTTTATAACCAATAAGAGCAATTATGTTTAATACTAAAAGTACTATAGCGCCGGCACTATTTGCTGGATCTAGAGTTAAATGGAATAAAACTGCATTCACTGAGATGCTCATTAAAATAAGCGATAATAAGGCGCCAAACTTATTTACAATTAAGGCTAAACCTGCAACAATTTCAATAATACCTACTAGAGTCATTACTTTGGCAGATGAGAGTGCAGCAAAATATGCGCCAGCTTGTTCAGGCATTTCTCCAAAGGGGATAAAGTGCATAAATTTGTTTAAACCAAAAACTAAAACAAAGAGCCCTAGAAGAATTCTTAGGACCATAAAAACTTTTGAATTCATAATCTTATTTTTATAGTTAGTATTCTGTAAGATAGTAAATTATAAATATATCTTTCAAAGCCTTATGTCGGATAATAAGGCTCTAACTGACAAAATTTAGTTTATTGTAATTCTCAAACCTTCACTATGGCTGCTAAATTCTGGTGCATACATACTTTGAATAGTAGTGATACCGTTACTCATATTTCCTGCATTATTTACGCGTAAATCGTATTCAAAAACGTAAACACCTTTTGGTAGATAATCAAAAAAGAAGTTTGTTGAAGCATCTTTAGTGCTTTGGTAATAGCCCAAACCATCTTGCCATTTGTATTTGGACAGTACATTTACGGGCTCTAAACCAGAGGCGCGCATATCCTTCATATGGATAAATTGCATATCTCTATCGCTTTTAAGTTCAATACGGACTCTTACTAAATCACCAACTTTTAGATTGGTTTCTGAGTTTATTTCTGAAATTTCTTCACCTACGTCTGTATTTTTCTTGAGGAATAGTTTTTTCTTAAGCTGAAGAGGTGTTTCGGCTGAGGTTATTTTGTCTAAATCTTCAAAATATTGCCAATACAAGCTTCCCCAGGCAATACCTTTTCCTTTTTTAGTAATGCTTACGTCAGCCATTTTTGGCGAAATTTCACTTGTACCCCAAGTGGTCTTATAGTATCCAGTTCCAGCCTCAATTTTTACATTATCTAGTTTAGAAGGTGAAATTTTTTCACCACCTAAAACTACATCAACCATATCTGTGATACTTAGCCAATCACTGCCTTGTAACAAAAGTGCATACACAGCTTCGGTAGTAGCTTTGGTAGTTTTCCATTTGTTAGTTTGCTTGTTTTTAAGTAACCAGATTTTTAAATTATCTATGGTTTTCGTGTCATTTTCAATTTCACTAAACGCTTCAATAAGCAATGCTTGTGTTTCAATTGGAGCTTGATACCAATACCAAGAATTGGTGTTCGCTTTCCAATACATACCCAACTCATTTGATGTAATACTTGTTTCTTTCAAGGATTTCATAATTTTTGAAGCTGTTTTTGTTTCGCCATTTCTAAAAGATATCAAGGCCATTAAACCTTTTGAATACAATGAGCGTTTTAACCAATATTTCTTGATTTGAGTCTGGTAATATTGCATTACTTTTTCAACCTCTTTTGAAGTTTTTATTTCAGGGAATAAGCTACGCATGTAGAGGTAATGCAATTGGGTGTAGCTTAAATGGTCTTTATTTAAATCTACTTTTGCATCATACTTTTTGATGTCTTTATATTCTTGAATGAATTCGGAATCTAAGTATTGGATTGCATTTGAAATCATAGATGCTTCGTCGAAGCCTGTCCTGAGCATAGTCGAAGGGTTCTGAATGACATTGAGTTGCTTTAAATGACCAAATCCAGAAATAATGTGTTGCGTTATATATCTATTTTCATAACCACCATTAAACCAAGACCAACCTCCAGAAGCCATTTGATTATTTTTTAGTTTGTTTAGGGCAGATTGCAGCTCATTGTTCATTTTGTTCAAATCAAATAACAAAGCGATACGTTTTTTCTGCTCGGTTTCACTTTGAGCGTCTCTAAGCCAAGGTGTTTCTTGAATGATGATAGATTTTAATTCTTGATTCTTTTCAAGGTTAGAGATAAGTGCATCTTGAGATTTCCATTGATTGAATACTTCTTGAATCTTAGGATTAGAATTTGCAATATGGCTCGCCAAAGCATTGGCATAATATCTTGAAAACGTTTGTTCGTTACATTCATAAGGATATTCCATCAAATATGGCAGTGCCTGAACCGCATACCACGCAGGATTAGAAGTCATCTCTAACGTTAATTTATGATGCTTTAAAGTTGATGAGGTATTCGTTTTCAATTTATCTAAAGTGAAAGTTCGGGTTTCGTTGCTTTTTACCCACATAGATAAAGTTTCAGTAACCAACATTCTGTTGGAGAGTACTGGAAGCGCATTTTGTTCACCGTCGCTAAAATCCCCGGTAGTTGCAAGAATTTTATATTGTACTGCTTGGATATCATCTGGAATATTGAGTTGCCATGATACTTGGGTGTTGCCTTCAGAAGCTACACTAAAAGCCATCTCTAACTCCCCCGGTGGGGGAGAACTGAGCAACTTACGTGTAATATCTTCTCCAGAAATGGCATCGGTTAAAATTAATTTTGCATGTCCTGAAAGTTGCTTGTCTGTCAGGTTTGCAATTTTGGTGCTTATGGTAATTTCATCACCTTCACGTAAAAAACGTGGTGTATTGGGAATCACCATTAATTCTTTTTGGGTGACTGCGGTCAAGGTTTTAGTAGTACTTTCTAAAGTTTTAGTATGCGCCAATAATTGTAATTTCCATTGCGTTAAAGCTTCTGGAGTTGTAAAACTGAAACTAATATTGCCTTCTTCATCAGTTTTTAATTTTGGAAAGAAAAATACGGTTTCTTGGAGGTTTTTGCGAATTTTTATGTTATCGAAGTTTGGGTTGTTGTTTGGAATATCATAAATCAATGAACTTGCAGTTCCAGTTACTATAGTCTTATCAGGAACTATTTCTGCATTACGAAGATTTATACCATATTCTACATTTTCGGAGTTTTCAGCAGTAGTATACTTTGCATCTTTTGTAAAAAAAGAAATAGTTTCTTCTTCAACAGCATCATGAACAATTTGTATTTCATCGAGTCTATCACTCATTTTGCTTTTAGAACTTGCAGCTCCTCTTATCATTAAATTTCTATTTCTTCCAAATCTAAACCCAAACCAATTCCAATTATCAAAATACAATCTAGGCGCTTTTGCATAAAATCTATCTTGGTATACTCTTAAACTTTGGGTGCCAAAACTATTGTAACCACGGTAAGATGTATTAGCGTAATAAGAAGGTTGCGTAATAGGGTTAAAATTCCAATTATGTGGTTTAAATTGATCTAAAGACGCATCATACATACTTGCCAATAATTCGGCACTTACTTTGTCTCCTTTAGTCCCTTTAATTTTGAACTGCCAAGTTTCGTCTGTCCCAGGTTCTAACTTGTCTCTAAAAGTAAGGATTTCAATTTCTAAATCGGTTTTTGGATAAGGCACAGAAATTAATTCGCTTCCAGATTTAAAACTATTAAAATAAGCATAACTGTAATGAACAGCAAAACCACCTAAATCACCTTCAGAAACCGGAATGCTTATAGATTTAGTGTTGTTATTAAGTTGAATTATCTCGGTTCGCGTAATCTTTTTATTTTTTTCAACTGAAACAGTAACTGTCAAATTCTTAGCAGCAGAACTCAAGGTTATATTGACTATGTCTCCTGCTTTATAACTGGATTTATTTGCGGTTATACTAAATAGTTGATTGTCTGCTAATGTGTTGTCCTTGTTACTAAATAGAGTGGTTCTTATTTCATCCTTTACTTCTTGTCCAAATTTGTCTGTGGCGGTTAAAGTAACCAAGTATTTGCCCGAAGCCCATTTTTTTGTTCTTCCTAAAGCAACAATTGTAGAGTTTTTGGTATCAAAATTCTTTTCGAAAACTAAGTCTCCTTTTTGCCAATTTTTCAGATCATCCTCATCTCCAAAAGCCTCATGAGGAAATAGGTTTTTAAACTCAACTTCAGAAAACTTCTGATAATCTGGAGCATCCCAAGGTCTTGGCCTTAAAACGGTATTTGGAGCTTTTAATTTATATACTTTAATAGTCCCTTTTGCCGGAACAAATTCACCATTTAAGTTTTTGGTTTCAATATTTAGAAGATTGTTCTTTTTAGTTTTATCTATTCTTTGTTCAACCTCTAATGAAGCCGTTAAGGCATGATAACCAACATTCACTAAAGTGCTAGTGCTTCTTGTTTCACCATTTATATCTGTTACATCTGCGGTAATTTCATAAGTAAAAATTGGAAGATTGTTTTTATCAACGCTTTTATCTGGAATTGCTTTAAAAGTAATTTCAAAATTCCCCGAGCCGTCTGTTGTTGTTTCGCCAAACGTAATTTCTTGGGGCTCACTTTTTATATTAGGGCGATACCAATAATACCAACGCGGATATTGTACTTTTCTGTGCACACGATACACAACGTTTGCATTAGAAATATTACTTCCAGCATAGGCAAGACTATTCCCAGCTACAGTAATGGAATCGTTTACTTTAAAAGTGTCTGTTATTGGTTCAAATTTAGCTTCAAACTTAGGTCGTTTGTATTCTTCAACAGAAAAGTTATGTTGTGTGAAAATATCAATAGCATCACGATTAAGCACAATAGAATAATTTCCGTTTAATCCGTTATTTGGAAGTATAAATTCTCCTGAGACTGAACCAAACGCGTTTGTTGTTAACTCTAATTCTCCAATAATTTCGCTATTTACATTGTAAAGTGTGGCGTTAAACTTTTTGTTTGCTAAGACTTCAGATTTTCCGTTTTTTGAAACCATAGCAATGCCCTTAAAATAAACCGTTTGTCCCGGTCTGTAAATACTTCTATCTGTAAATAAAAAGGCTTTGTATTGTGCTTTTTCTTTTTTCTCGGGGTTAAATCTGTTTAGGTAGTAATTTCCAAAATATGCTTTTTCATCATTGTGTGTTACCGTTAATTGAACATTGCTATACCATCCATTTCTAGGTTTTTTAATCTGTATTTGCCCAATGGTGTTCGAAAGGTAGGCATTGCTTTCTCTAGTTCTATTATTTCTAGTAGAATATGATACTTCTACTTTTGCATTATTAATGGGTTGCCCATTAGTTCTATTAAGAATTTGAAAAACTTGCGTATCCTGAGTTTCACTGTCCACCACAGCTATATCTGTTACTTGAATATGGGCAAAAGCAAAGTTGTTAGCTGTACTATTTTCTGTCGTTGCTACAAGTAAATACCGCCCGTTATTAAGTTTTGGAACTAAAATTTCGGTGGTATGATTTTGATAATCACTTTCATTCTTTAATTGACTTTCCCAAGATTTAATAGCTTTTAATTTCTGAATAAAGGCCCATTGTTTCTCCTTTTGGTAGGTTTTTTGAAATGTTTCAAACTCTTTTTCCGTTAGCTTAAGCGCTCGAAATTTTAAGGCATTTAAATTTTTGTAATTCACCAGTACGCGTGCATTTTGTTGCACGGGTAAAAATTTTTCTGTTGTAATTTGAAGTGATGTTTGCTCAATCCTAGATTTTAAAATTTTACACTTTTCTGCAGCTCTGCTTTTTGGGAATTGGTCAATCACGACATCACATACATCTCGAGCTTCTCGAGCTTTCCATTGATTAACGGAGTTAGTCTTAGCATTATAAACTTTACTTTGCTTGTAGTAAATTGAAGCAATTTCAAAATCATATAAACCAGAAATTTCATGAGATTTTGAAAGCTCCTTTTCTTTCTTAAAAGTTTTAAGCATTGTAGCCTCTTTATCTTCGAAAATCGCATGAGTGTTCACGAAATTTAATCGTTCAATGTTTACTTCGGCTAATGCATGTGGTGAGGCATCGGTTAAATGAAACCTAATTAAATTTTTGTAAATATTTAAAGCCTGTAATTGGAGAGAATTACTATCCTTTGATGTTATATTTAGAACCGAATATGCTGCTGCATCTTTTAAAAAGTTAGTATTATTAATTTCAAATTTATATGCGGGTTTAGTAATATGGGTTTCATCAGTTTTATAAAATTCTAATGCCTCATGGCTCAAAAAATCAAATAATGTTGGGCGGTACGTTTTAGAATTTGGTTGCTCATTTAACAAAACACTATAGTTTTCTAAGGGCTCTAATTGCAGCAATAAGCCATTTTCTAACGAGTTCTTGTAATGTAAATTAATTTCATCAAAAAGGGTCTGTAAATCCCATGTTCTAAAATCTTCCAGATTAACTTTTTCAGAGGTTTTTGTACGATTATAAAATTTCCATCTGTTTTGTTGAAAATACTGCCAATACAAATTGGAGAGCATACTCTCGAGAATATTTTTTGTTGGAAATGCGCTTTTCGAAATTTGAATTTTGAAATCCTCAATTATTTTTAATTGTGCATCTTCCTCGAGTATTAGTGCAAACTTACTTTTAAACAACATTGTTTTTATTAGCTGCACTTCGTTTTTATCTTCCTGCGCTTTTTTTTCAATATCTTTTACAACCTTAAGAGCTGATTTTGGTAAACCTTCAGCCTCGTGGGTTTCCACAGTTTTCCATAAGTTGTCATAATCTTCATTTTGGGCTTCAAAGTGCATGGTGCCAAGTAGAACTATTAAGAAAAGGATGCGTTTTATAAGCGAGACCTTCATGATGTTAAATTTTGTTACTAAGCTAATACCAAAAGCCATTCCAAAAAACAATAAATGCGTAAAGGCTTCCGTTCAATGAGTGAAGTTAATCAATTTGACCAAAAAATTACCACGTCATTAAATTCTTAAGATTGTCTTAATCTCGAAATTACTTAAATAAAAAAACTCTTATTTTTGAAATTATTACCTCAAAACTCATGGTGCGCTTTTTACTTATTTTAATATTTCCAGTAGTCTGTTTTTCGCAGGATCAGCTTGATAGTGTAGAAAGCCTTATAGAGAATAAACAAACGGAGGAAGCGCAACAAATTATTGTTGATTTTTTAGATGAGTATCCTGATAATTTAAAGGGAATTGAACTTTTAGGAGATATATATGCCATACAAAAGGAGTGGGATAAGGCCAAAGTAGAATTTAAAAAATTAATTGAAGCTAACCCCAATGTAGCCAATTACCATTACAAATATGGTGGTATGTTGGGTATGAAAGCTTTAGATAATAAGTTGAAGGCTATCGGGCTTATTGGCGATATCAAAAAATCTTTTACCAAGGCTGCCGAATTAGATAAAAACCATATAGAGGCGCGATGGGCACTAGTTGAGTTTTACATGCAGTTGCCGGGGTTTTTTGGAGGGAGTAAATCAAAGTCATTGAAATATGCCGAAGAGCTAGAGGGTATTTCTAAAGTAGATGGCTATTTAGCAAAAGGCTACATATATGAATACGATGATGAGCCAGAGCTAGCCGAAAAGTATTATAAAATGGCCATTGTAGAGGGAGGCTCTCTTACGTGTTTTAGTAAATTGAGTAGTTTCTATGAAAATGAAAATCAACCAGAAAAAGCTATTAAAACTATAGAGGAAGCGCATAAGAAGCATTCGCGCAATGCATTGCATTATCAAATAGGAAAAGTTGCGGCAGAATATAATATTCAATTAGAAAAGGGCGAGCAATGTTTGTTAACCTATTTAAAAAATCACTCTTCTAAGGACGGCGTGCCAAAAGCATGGGCGCACTACCGTTTGGCACAAATACACACACACAAAAGCAATAAAAGTAAGGCTTTAGAGCATATTGATATTGCCCTAAACGAACTACCTAAGATAAAGCCATTTAAAACTCAAAAAGAAAAAATTTTACAGTTGTAGTATTTGGACGTTACCCATAAGGGGTCGGGCTTTCCGTTATAGTTTTGCCTCGGTGCTCGCCTCGGCAAAAGCTACCACTGCAATCCCTAACGCGGAAGAAACCTCCGTCTTCGGTCTTCAATCTTCCGTCTTTTTATACATTAAACTTTGAACTTTAAACAGAGAGTTTGATATTTGTTATATGAACGTACATTTTATAGCAATTGGTGGTGCCGCAATGCACAATTTGGCACTGGCACTTCACAATAAAGGTTACAAGGTAACAGGAAGTGACGACACTATTTTCGAACCTTCAAAGTCTCGGTTAGAAGCCGAAGGGCTACTGCCAGAAGCATTTGGTTGGTATCGAGAAAAAATCACTTCAAATTTAGATGCTATTGTCTTAGGAATGCACGCAAAAGAAGATAATCCCGAACTTTTAAAAGCACAAGAATTGGGATTGAAAATCTACAGCTATCCAGAGTTTTTGTACGAACAGTCTAAACATAAAACCCGAGTCGTAATTGGCGGAAGTCATGGAAAAACAACCATAACTTCTATGATTTTACATGTAATGCATTATCACGATAGAGATGTAGATTATATGGTGGGTGCGCAGTTGGAAGGTTTTGATGTTATGGTAAAACTTACAGAAGATAATGATTTTATAGTTTTAGAAGGGGATGAGTATCTAAGTTCTCCAATTGATAGACGACCGAAATTTCATTTATACAAACCAAATATTGCGCTATTAAGTGGTATTGCTTGGGATCATATCAATGTATTCCCAACCTACGAAAATTATGTAGAGCAGTTTAGCATTTTTGTAGATTCTATTGTGTCTGGTGGTAGTATTAATTACAATGAAGAAGATTTAGAAGTAAAACGGGTAGTGGAAGCTAGCGAAAATACCATTAGAAAGTTACCTTATGTAACACCTAATTATTCTGTATTGGATGGAGAAACGCTTTTAGAAACACCAGAAGGTGATTTACCTATTGAAGTTTTTGGGAAACACAATCTAAACAATTTGGCAGGTGCCAAATGGATTTGCCAGCATATGGGTATTGACGAGGATGATTTTTATGAAGCCATTTCTACCTTTAAAGGTGCAAGTAAACGTTTAGAAAAAATAGCAGAAAGTACAACTAGTGTCGCTTATAAGGATTTTGCGCATTCACCAAGTAAAGTGGAGGCTACTACAAAAGCCGTAAAAGAGCAATATCAAGGCAGAACTTTGCTTGCCTGTTTAGAACTACACACCTACAGTAGTTTGAATGCCGAATTTTTAAAGGAATATAAAGGCGCTTTAGATGCTGCCGACGTTGCCGTGGTATTTTATTCGCCACATGCCGCAGAAATTAAAAAACTGGAAGAAGTTACCCATAAGCAAATTGCTGAAGCGTTCCAAAGAGACGACTTAATTATTTATACTAATCCAGATGATTTTAAAGAATTTCTCTTCTCTCAAAACTTCGATAATAAAGCCTTGTTGCTAATGAGTTCTGGTAATTATGGTGGTTTGGATTTTGAGGCTGTAAAAAGCCTGATCGAATAGTTTTCTCTAACGCCTGTCATCTTGAACTCTTGTACTGAGCATAGTCGAAGTATGATTCAGGATCCTATGTTTGTAACAAATTACTCTCAAAATGTACCTACAGATATAATCTGAGTACTATGAAATTTCAGAGATTTTTTTATGATTCTTATCCTAACTTTAAAAATTTAAGTTTTAAGAAGATAGTTTTTGGAATTTTACTGGGGCTGTCTTCTGCCATAGTCATATATAGTTTTTTCTATGTTGTTAGAGAAGCTCATAGAGTTTTGGCTCTTGGTATTTTAGACTTTGATTATTGGGGTTTTCAAAATGGTGAATATATTTTAAGTGAAACAAATAGAGGTTTTTATAATCTGTTTTTCTCTGGCTTATCTTTAATTTTTGGAAATTCGATTGCTATTCTTTTTATTTTTAGCCGACCTAATAATATTTTAAATAGATTCGATTCAAGGAAAAAACGATTAATCAACGATCAAGTTTTTTTAACCTTTAACTTTTCCTATTGGCTTACTAAGATTGGTTTTACTTTTGGTGTCTTTTCGATGTGCTGTATGGATTTTGAATTTTTACCACATTTTAAATCATTAGCCTATCTTTTATTGATTGTTTTGTATTTAGAAACTTGGAAAAATTTGACTTTACTTCTAAAAAAGAAACGCTTTAAGATACAGGTTACACATTTTTTAATATTGTTATTGTTAACATTTGGATTAAGTAAGATAAATATTGTAGACTATAAAGCCATAGATGAAGCCTTTCTTGTAAACAATCCTATTATAGATTTTCCTAAATCTACATTTAAAAATGAAAAGAAAAATAATTGGAGACAATATGAGATAGCTATAAAACTTAAATTAGATAATGAACATAATTTGGATGTTTTTACTAGCGATAGAAATAGAATAGGACTTAGTGACTTGCAGTCTTATATTATGAATGAAAGAACATCGTATCGAGAAGAATTGAGTAGCTTTTTGAGTGTAAATATTTTAGCCGACAAGTATTTAGCAGTTAAATATATCAAAATGGTCGAAGCTGAATTATATTTAGCTGGAATTAGAAGGGTGAATTATGAAGTTTACACAGAGAATAAAAACGGCGGTCTTTACATTGAAAATAATATTATTGAAAAGAGAATCAATAAAACTGTATTAGGTTTTAAAAGGAATAGTTTTATTAAAAAAGATACGGTCCAACAAATTCTACTTCCTCCTTTACCTCCTATGCCGCCTGAAATAGATTATACTTATTACGATTCCTTAAGTGTTTCGATTCATAGAAAGTTAAAAATAGCAGATAGGATTATTTCCAAAGAAACAGTTTCTTTAGTATTTAAAGAAGCAATAAATACTAATATATTGTTTTGTTATGAGATTAGTGATGAAAGTACATATCAAGATTATATTAATGTTCTTTCAGCTCATAATAAAGCAGTTCATGAGTTAAGAAAAGAGAATGAAGTAATTTCAGAGGAAAGTCGTTACGATTCTAATAAGGCGTATAATTTAGAACAGCTTAAACTGAAACGGCAGTTTCCGATACATATTATTGAAATTTTAGATAAGACTAAAAAAAACTAGTTCAATTTATATTTCTAAAATCCACCAAAAGTCCCTCATAAATCCATTTAGCCATGGCTTCTCTGTTATTATAATTTAATATACGCCGCTGGTCTTTTTTATTTTTAATATTGCCCAATTCTATATATACCATGGCTGGTAATGTATTTTTTATAAGGTATAAATTTCGGGAACTTACTGTGCCCGAATATACACGATTGGGTTGGTGTTCTGCGTATTTCTGTTTGAAGGTATTGTGAATGTTTAAAGCTAGTTGTTTGCCACTTTTACTTTTATGATGATGATAAAAGAAGACATCAATATTTTGTCCTTTACTTCGGCTATCAACATGAGTTACAATTAACCTTTGGTAAGCACCTCTGTGTTTTAAAAACAAGCTATTGACAGCTTTTGTACGTTCTCCTAGGCGTAATTTCTGGTCTAAAGAAATAGGATTATTTTGATAGTTAACTTCATCATTATCCACTTCTAAGACGCGTGTGTCTCTAATACCATCATTTAGGTCTTTAATAATAATGTAAACCTTAGCTCCGTTAGCAAGTAGCTTTCGTGCAAGTCGCAACGTAACATCATAAGCATATTCATCTTCAGCAATTAATTTGCCATTGTAGGTTGTTATGGCACCCGGATCGGGACCTCCATGACCAGATATTAAGTAATACACAGCATTTTTTAAGGTGCTACTCTCTTTTGGGAATTCTTCATGCTCTTTGCCAAAAAGGGAATTGTTTAAAGTTGAAATCTTTGGGTTTGTGATACTATCAGTAGTTTTAGAGGTATGAGTATTTAAAATATTATCTTTTAAGGGCTCAACCTTCGTGATAGCAAGCGTATCCTTATCCAAATTAGGTAAAATGTAGATTTCACCATCAGCTAAACTATTACTCGCTTTTAATTTTTCTTTATTAAGTTCAATAAAAGTTTTAAAATATTCTGTTGGTTCTAATCCGTTTTTTCTTAAAAGAGAATAAATACCATCCCCTTTTTCTGCTACAACTTCTATTGGTTTTGTTTGTCCATTAGAGGAAGCCCAAATAAATGTAAAAATATAAAGAAGCGCCTTGTACATTAAAATAGAACTCTTGAATAACCAAAAAGTTAACGTAATTTACTACAATTTATTTTTCTGATGGACGATTGAGCTCTGAAAAATCTACAGCATAAAATGAAAAAACACCTTTTCAAATGTATTTGGCAAATTTATCTCTTTTAGATTGCGGTAGGGCGTCACAGGTAATGGCAGTATAAAGTAGGTCTTTATCTTTCTCTTTTGAGAAAATTAAATTGTAAAGTTGAGCGACACTTAAGTTTGTATTGAGACGATGGTGTAACTTAACGGTATCGTTGCTTTCCACCAAGCCTTCTTCTATTACGCGTACGTAAGTTCCTGAAAATCCGTGGTTAATAAATTGAGAGATAACATTTTGCGAACCAAACTTCACACCAAACTTAAAACAAGGTTCTCTGGGTTGGGTAACTTGCACTAGAGCTTCGCCAATTTTGTAAATATCTCCAACCATTACTTGAGTTTCATTAAATCCGTTTACAGTAAGGTTTTCGCCAAACATACCCCATTGCCAGTTTAAAGAAGGATATAGATTTTTCCAATATGGATAATGGTCGGAGGAAAAGAGATAACATGCTTTAAAAGTTCCTCCATAAACTTTTTTATCTGCTACATAATCTTCTTTTACACCTTGAGTACCTAAAAAAATGGGTTTGGGTGTTGGTACTTTAAAAATACCAGTGGGTACTTCTTTATTATTCCAGATTATGGTCTTGGGTTGGGCAATATTTACGGATTGAATATACATTTGGGTTATATCAATTTTCGAATGTAAGGTACACTTTTTTTGGTTTCAAAGTTGATATCTTAAAATCTTTAGCAATTGGTTAAAGCTGAATTAATTGCGTACTAATGCGAGTGATATGAAATGAATTATATGTGTAATTATTCCTACATATTTAATCAGAAAAAATTTCAAATAATCGATGAAATGTTTTATAAATACGACAAAAAACGTATATTCGCATATTCAATTGCCCCAAAATATGAAAACAGTTCAACTATCCATTACCGATAAGAATTATAAAGATGCATTGTCATCAATAGAAATTAATCCCAATTTATTTTTACTTTTTATTTCCCCGGACTTTTCCAAATCGCAAAGTGTATTAGATACCATTAATGAACATTTTCCAAAAGCTATAATTATGGGTTGTTCCACCGCTGGGGAGATATCCGATGTAAATGTAAGTGATAACTCCATTGCTCTAACGGCAATACATTTGGAGAAAACAAGGCTTAAAAAAGTGGCGTTTACAATAAAAGATAAAGATTGTAGTGAAACAGCGGGTAAAGACATTGCTAAAGAGCTTTATGAAGATGATTTAAGTCATATCCTTATTTTGAGTGATGGCCTAAATGTTAATGGTGCTGATTTAGTAACAGGTTTAAAAGGAGAAGTACCTAACGTTACGATTACTGGAGGTTTAGCAGCCGATGGTGCGAACTTTAATAAAACTTTTGTTGTAGACGGTAATAATATATTGGACAAAACAATACTTGGTTTAGGTTTTTATGGCGATAGCTTGAAAGTAGGTTGTAGTTCAAAAGGCGGATGGGATAGCTTTGGTATTGAACGCTTGGTTACAAAATCTGACAAAAATGTGCTTTATGAATTAGATGGAAAGCCCGCCTTAGAAATTTATAAATCATTTCTTGGCGCTCAAGCAGCTAACTTACCAAGTTCAGGATTACTTTTTCCATTAAGTTTAAGGACTACGGAAGATTCAAAACCTGTTGTGCGAACGATATTGGGGGTTTCGGAAGAAGATCAAAGTTTAACTTTTGCCGGTAATATTCCTCAAGGTGCATACGTGCGTTTAATGAAAGCGAATATAGATAGGCTCATTTTAGGAGCTGAAGATTCCGCACATATGGCAAAAAATGAAATTAAAGAAGAATCTCAATTAGCTATTCTTATAAGCTGTGTGGGCAGAAGATTGGTTTTAAAACAACTGGTTGAAGAAGAAATTGAAGTAGTAAAAGAAGTTGTAGGAGAAACACCAAGTATTACTGGTTTTTATTCCTATGGCGAGATTGCACCATTTGGTGAATTCTCACCTTGCGAACTACACAATCAAACAATGACAATTACAACATTGGCCGAATGCTAAATAGCGAATATCATAGATTACTTAGGCGTCAATTAAAAAAAACAAACCCAGAGCTTCTAGAGAACACTGCGTTTGTGGAATTTCTTGATCAGGTAAATGATGCCTACAAGAGCTTCGATAAAGACGTATTGCATATTGAAAATATTCTGGAGCAAAGTTCGAAAGAGCTATTTGCTACTAACACTCAATTAAAACACGAAAGAGACGTTACCAAAGTACGTTTAAAAAACTTGGTAGACAATATTGGTGGGGTGATTTTCGAGACAGACCTTAGTGGTAATTTTACCTTTTTAAATTCAGCGTGGGAAACATATTCGGGCTTTACGGTTAAAGAATCTTTAGGTAAAAATTATTTAGATTTTTTGGTTAGTGATGCAGTGCAAAGTGATATTGATATCAACAAAACATTTGGCAGAAATAAGCGCTACATTAAATTTATCTTTAAACATTTTTCTGAGGATAAAGAGAAATGGTTTGAGCTTAGAGCAAAGGCTTTTAAAGAAAAGAGTGGCTCTCCAGCCGGTTTTGTTGGGTCTATTACAGATGTAACAACGTTAAAGGAGACCGAGATAGAATTACAGAGGGCTAGTGCAGCCAAAGACGAATTCTTGTCTACAATGTCTCATGAAATTAGAACGCCATTAAATGCGGTAACGGGTCTTACCAATATTCTTCTTATGGAAGAGTACTTACCAGAACAGGTGGATCATTTAAAGGCTTTAAAATATTCTGGAGAGCACTTACTAGGGTTGATTAACGACTTATTAGATTTTAGTAAAATAAAATCTGGTAAAATGCATCTTGTTGAGAAAGATTTTAGCTTAAAACAGCTACTTGAGAACCTTAGAGCAGATTTTAGTTTAAGAGCTGAAAAAAGAGGTGTTGTCTTTCATATTGTTAAATATGGCAACGTACCAAATAACATAATTGGTGATGAGCTAAAGCTCACTCAAATTCTGAAAAACTTGTTATCTAACGCTCTAAAGTTTACCGAAAAAGGGAGTATCTCTTTACATGTAAAAGACTGTGGTATAGACCGTAATAAAGTGCGGCTTCAGTTTATGGTAATTGATACTGGAATTGGTATTTCTAAACAAAAACAGGAAACTATATTTGAAAGTTTTATGCAGGCCAATGACGATACATCCATAAAATATGGAGGTACAGGGCTTGGATTAGCCATTAGTAAAAAGCTGCTGCAACTACAACAGAGTGATTTAGATTTACAAAGCGAAGAGGGTAAAGGCTCTTGTTTTTCATTCAAAATATCCTACAAAGTAAGCAATAGGTTAAATACGTTTAAACCAGACATGGTTAAAGCGCCTTCTGCTTATGAACCGCTAGATATCAATGTGTTAGTGGCAGAGGATAACAAAATGAATGTTTTGATACTTCGTAAATTTTTCCAGAAATGGAATATTAATTTCAAAGTAGCCGAGAATGGGAAAGAAGTTTTGGAGTATTTTGAGGCTAAAAATTTTAATTTCGATTTAGTATTCATGGATTTACAAATGCCAGTACTAGATGGGTATAAAACCACAAGAGTAATAAGGAATATGGAAGATGAAAATAAATCTACCATACCAATTATAGCACTAACAGCATTTGCTCAAACAGATATAAAAGCTAAGACAAAACGTTATGGTATGAATGGATTTATGAGTAAACCATTTAACCCAGCCGAATTATACAGTGTCCTTAAGTCTTATAGCAAACCACATCTTCAAAAAGATGTAGGTTAATTAACCACTTTATTTCCGCTTTTTTTCCATAATAGCCGCTTTTAGTATAAAGGCTGTTCTGATAATGCCTTTGCCTTAAATTGGATTATCAGCTTTTATTTATTTTATGGCTCTTATTAGTCTATAAGTGGCATTTTTTCTTTTGTTTTATAAATTGACGTCTTAAAAAAAATTTGACTACAAAGAGGGTAAGATTTAATCCTACTTTGTATATGAATAGTAATATCGATAAACGGTAAATTCTGATATATTTATAGGAAAAAAGTTATAAATATCGACGAATTGTTTTATTTTTTCGACAAAAAGGCTATATTCGCAAGACGAATGCCCAAATTATGAAGACGAACCTACCGTTTTTAACCTACAATAATTGGAAGAGTATATCAGCATTATACAGTGGTATTTCTCATCCGATTTTGCCCTCTAGTTTAAACTATTGTTCGTTTAGTGCGTTTCAAAAACGATTACTAACACTTATACCGTCAAGCGAATGATAAAGAATTACTCTGAATTAAATCATCTAGTAGATAATATTGATTGTGTTACTTTTGAAACTGACGCTAAAGGTAATTTTACATTCTTAAATAGTGTTTGGGAAACTTATTTTAGTACTACGGTAAAAGAGTCTATTGGAAAGAATTATAGTGACTTTTTAGAAATAAACAATATTGAGGAATCTTTTAATCCAATAGATTTAATTAGAAGGGTTAAGTCGCAAATTACAATTACCTACAAACTTCAACGAGCATCTAAAACCAAATGGTTTAGAATATATATTAAAGCGGTTTATGGTGTAGGTAACTTACCAATTAAGTTCACTGGTACGGTAAATGATATTTCAGATTTAAAGGAACGAGAACTAGCCTTAGAAAAAGCGAATTCTTCAAAAAATAATTTTCTGGCTACCATGTCTCAAGAAATTAGAATCCCCTTGAGCGCGGTAACAAGTTTGGCCAATATCCTTTTAATGGACGATCATACCCCAGAGCAGCAGGAGAATTTAAAATCTCTTAAGTATTCTGGTGAACATTTATTAGGTTTAATAAACGACTTGGTAGATTTCAATAAAATTGAAACAGGTAAAGTTAAGCTTGTTGAGAAAGATTTTAGCCTAAATAGTTTATTAGAAAACATCAAATCTCATTTTGGTTTAAGGGCAGAAAAGAAAGGTGTTGTTTTTAATATTGTAAAACATCATGATATTCCTAATAATATTATTGGAGATAGTTTAAAGCTTACCCAGATAATAAATAATTTATTGAACAACTCATTAAATTTTACTGAAAAGGGAAGTATTGTGCTTCAGGTTAATAGTCTTGGGATAGAGCGCAATAAGGCGAAGCTTCAATTTAAAGTAAAAGATACTGGCGCAGCAGGTAATCAAGATAACCGTAATACCATTTTTGATAGTTTTATTAATGGTAAAAGTGTGACAAGTAATAAAGGAGCAGGCTTAGGATTATCTATTAGTAAGAAGTTACTTCAGCTACAGAACAGCGACTTAGTAATAGAAAATGAAGATGGGCAAGGAGCAAGTTTTTCTTTTGAAATTATATTTGAAGTAAGTAGCAGCGTTCATTCTTTTAGACCCGATATGATAAAAATGCAATCGTCATATCAACCTTTAAAGATTAATGTTTTGGTAGCAGAAGATAACAAGATGAATGTGCTAATGTTGAAACCATTTTTTGCTAAATGGAATGTAACCTATAGTACGGCCGAAAATGGTGAAGAAGTGCTAAAATATTTTGAAAAGGACAATTTTAATTTTGATGTTGTACTTATGGATTTGCAAATGCCAGTTCTAGATGGTTATAAAGCAACAAGAATGATTAGAAACTTATCAGATTCTTCAAAAGCAAATATTCCAATTGTTGCCTTTACGGCTTTTGCACAAACGGATATAAAAGAAAAAACACAGCGCTACGGTATGAACGGTTTTATGAGTAAACCTTTTAACCCAGTTAAACTCTACAAAGTATTAAAAAGCTACTCTAAAGCAGAATCTCAAAGAGATGTTGGTTAATCTACGTTTAATTCTGGAGATTTCAACCTCAAAAATTTTTGAAATGCATATTTAAAATATGTAGCTTTAACCAATGCAAGAAAAACCTAGCTCATTTTCAATCAAGAACTGGAGTCAAGACGATCAACCTCGCGAAAAATTGCTTTATAAAGGCAAATCTACGTTAAGCGATGCTGAATTGGTAGCCATTTTAATCGGTTCAGGAAATAAAGATGAAAGTGCTGTTGCTCTGTGTAAGCGAATTTTGGCAAGCGTTGATAATAATTTAAGCGAGTTGGGAAAACTTTCTATAAAACAACTTATTAGTTTTAAAGGAATTGGAGAGGCTAAAGCTATAACAATTGCCGCCGCCTTAGAATTAGGCAGACGAAGAAGAGGTGAAGAGGCTCTTGAAAAGAAAAAAATTACTTCAAGTAGGTCGGTTTTTGAACTAATGCAACCCATTATTGGAGATATTGAGCATGAGGAATTTTGGATTGTTTATTTGAATAATTCTAATAAGGTTATTTATAAAAATCAACTCAGTAAAGGGGGAATTACGGGTACTTTAGTAGATGTGAGGTTGGTTTTAAAACAGGCTTTAGAGGTAGGTGCAACCGCATTAATTTTTACGCATAATCACCCTTCAGGAACTTTAAAACCAAGTGAAGCAGACAAACAGATTACTCAAAAATTAAAAAGTGCAGCACAGAGCTTAGATATTCGAGTTTTAGATCACGTAATAGTAACAGAGACGTCTTATTTTAGTTTTGCAGATGAAAATATTTTATAATACCTCACTTAAAAATATTCCTTTAGAATATTGAAATGCTTTTAGTTTACACTCATAAAATATCGCCCAGAGTAAAATATGTGTTCAAGCATATTTGTACACGAGTATTAGGTGTAAAAGTTAATTTCACAACAAAAATTGAAGATTTTATTGCGCATGATAGCTTAAAAATGTCTTATACCAAACAAAGTTTGGGTAAAGAGTTTTTTGTTAAAAGTCATGACATTTTATTTGAGCAAGGTCTTTCTGATTTGGAAATAAATGTTCAAACTTGGGAGAACACCAAATGCTTTTTTTATAACGGTGAAAAAAGCGCTATACCTTTTGATATTTTTGCTGCCTCGTTTTATATGTTGTCAAGATATGAGGAGTATTTGCCACAACGCAATGATGAATATGGTAGATTTGTAGCTACTGAAAGTCTTGGCTATAAAAATGATTTTTTACATCAACCTGTGGTAGATATTTGGGCTTATAAATTTAAAGCTGCTTTACAAGAACAGTTTCCAGATTTTAAATTTCCAAAGAAAGAATATCAAGTAAAGCCAATTATTGATGTTCCCGCGCCATACAACTATAAACTTAAGGGTGTTATGCGCACTTTAGGGGGAACAATTAAAGATCTTTCAAGATTTAGATTTAAAAGCTTGTACGTGCGTTATGCAACGCTTTTTGGCTTTATTCACGATCCCTACGATACGTTTAAATATATCATTAACAAGCAAAAGCAAACCTCGTTTAAATTTTTAGTTTTCTTTTTTATAGGGGCGTATTCCACTTTTGATAAAGGCATTAATATCAACAAGAGAAAATATGTGTCTTTAATAAAACACCTTTCAGATTATTGTAATGTGGGCTTAAAAGCATCGTATTTTTCAGTAAAGAATGTTGCCATATTAAAGAGAGAAAAACTACAAATGGAAGAAGTGATTAATACATCCTTAACGACATCTAGATTTTCATTTTCCAAATTAAGCATGCCAGAGTCCTATAGAAATTTGGTGCAGTTAGAAATAAATGAAGATTATACTATGGGATTTATAAATCATTTGGGTTTTAGGGCTGGTTCGTGTACTCCATTTTTGTTTTATGATTTAGATTATGAAGTACAAACACCTCTTAAAATTTGTCCATTTCAGCTTATGGATTTTGCATTGTTAAAACACACTTCATTATTAGATAAGAAGAAAGCTTTGGGCAGTTTGATAAATGAAATAAAACGAGTAAACGGTATGTTTGTGCCAATATTTCATAATTATACATTTAGTAAAGCAGATAGATGGAAAGGGTTTAAAGATGTATTTAATTTAATTTTGGCTTCGGTAAATGAATAATCCTAAAAACATAACGGATGTTTTTTTTGATTTAGATCATACCCTTTGGGATTTTGAAAAGAATTCTGCTTTAACTTTTGAGAAGATATTCAAGTTGCAAAATATAGAATTGCCTTTACAATCGTTCTTAAAGGCGTACATTCCCATAAATTTTAAGTATTGGAAATTATATAGAGAGGAAAAAATTTCTAAAGAAGATTTACGGTTTGCACGATTGAATGATACTTTCAAGGCATTAAATTTATTGATCGATGATGTTGTAATCTATAGAATTTCAGATGATTACATTAAATATCTTTCGTCTTTTAATTATTTAATTCCAGATACTGTTAAAGTATTAGAAGCTCTTAAACCTAAATATAATTTGCATATTATTACCAACGGTTTTGATGAGGTACAACAGAAAAAGATGGACGGATCGAATATAAGTCACTATTTCAAAACCATTACCAATTCAGAGATTGCTGGTGTAAAAAAGCCCAACCCTAAAATATTTAATTATGCCTTAAATCTGGCTGAAGTAGAACCACAGCATAGTATTATGATTGGTGATAGTTTAGAGGCAGATGTAGAGGGCGCACTAAATATGGGTATGAATGCAATTTATTTTCAACCCGATCCTTCAGATATAGATAAACCAATAAAGAAAATTTCGAAGCTTATTCAGTTAACCGAAATACTTTAAAACAATAACCCCCAAATCTAATACGTTTTATATTTCATGAATTTCAACTATTTTAAATGTGCATTTCTCAGCTCGTTCCTTTTATTGATTGCTAGTTGTACAGAACCAGTAGATTTTAATCAGGCAGAAGACCTTATATTAGAACCCGTAATAGAGTCGAGCATAATTTTTTACAAAGCCACGGCCGGTGACTTTTTCACTGGAGGTACCGAAGTCAATACAGCAAGTGATTTTACCGAGATTGATATTTTTAGTGGTAGTTTTATTAATGATAACTTAATTAAAGTAGAGTTCGTATTTGAAACTAAGAACTCTATTAATCGACCTTATGTTCTTAGAGTTGACTTTGAAGACGGAGCTAATAATATTCTAGAAACACTTACAATTGAGACAGAGGCATCACCCGATAATCAAGTTATAGAAAATACATTTACAAGAACTTTTGAAGGGAGTTCTTTAAACAACATCAAGCAATCGCAATTCTTGAGATTTACACTAACCATGCTTCCAGGAGAGGCTATTACTCCAGATTCACCTGGCGAAATTGACGTAAAATCCAAAGGAGTGTTTTACTTTAATGTAGATCTATAATGAGAGCGATAGGTATATTTTTTATTTGTCTTATAGGATCTTTTGGTTTTACACAGAACAAACAGCTGCTTTATGGGTTTGAAGATATTCCTCAATCAATGCTTCAAAATCCAGGTTCAAGAATTAGTAATCGGGGCTATTTTGGAATTCCTTTATTATCGCATATTCATTTCAATGTAGGTTCTTCAGATATATCTGTCTATGATTTATTTGCTGAAGATGGTAGAGATTTTAATCTGAAACTGAGGCAGGCAGTTGGAAGCTTAAGACCTAATGATTTTATTACAATAAATCAGCAATTGGAAATTTTTAGCGGAGGGTTTGCATTTGGGTCTTCATATGAAAAAAATGAATACATCAGTTTTGGGCTATATCAAGAGTTTGATTTTATTAATTATTTCCCAAAAGATTATGCGGTTTTAGCTCTAGAAGGTAATCAAACAAATATAGGTAGAGTGTTCGATTTAAGTCATCTAAGTCTTAATGCTGATGTGCTTTCAGTTTTTCATTTAGGTTACACAAAAAAAATGAATGATAAGTGGACTTACGGTATTAGGGGTAAAATTTACTCAAGCATTGCTAATATAAATGCTGCAAGGAATAGAGGGCGCTTTTTAACCCAATTGGGCGAAAATAATATTTATGAGCATATATTTAATCTGGATTTAGCCGCTAGAACCTCAGGAATAGCAAGTTTAACTGATGATAATTCAGATGCAAATGATGCTTTTAAAGCTTTGCGTAAGCGACTTATCTTTGGTGGAAATCTTGGACTAGGCATTGACTTGGGCTTTACATATCAAATGACAGACCAGTGGTATTTTGATGCAAGTTTATTAGATATTGGTTTTGTAAGGCACTCTAAAGATATAGAGAATTATGAATTACGAGGAGATTTGTTTTTTGAAGGTATAGATCCACTTTTTCCAGAATCTACAGGTGGACAAACCGCAGACGAATTCTGGAGCGAAATTGAGGATGATTTTGAAGATTTATTTAACTTAGATGAAACTACCACAAAATATACCGTTTGGCGGCCAGTAAAGCTAAATACATCTTTAAATTACGCTTTTGGAAAGCAAAAATTGGAAGACTGTGATTGTGCCACTGATGAAAGTCCGTACTTAAATCGTGTTGGGGGGCACTTATTTGCTATGACCAGACCAAAAGGGATGCAACTAGCTTTAACCACTTATTATTACAGACGTATTTTTAAAGGTCTTAGTGCAAAAGCTACTTATACGTTAGATTCTTACTCCTTTAATAATGTGGGGTTGGGTATTTCTGCCAATATTGCAGGATTTAATATTTATCTACTAGCGGATAATTTATTGCAGTATCAAAATGTATATGATGCACAAAGTGTATCTTTACAATTCGGATTAAATTATATTTTTAGAAATAATGAAGACTAAATTTCTTCTTGTAATTACTGTTTTATTAAGTGCATTTACTTCATATGCCCAAAACGATTTAAACAATTATAAGTACATAATTGTACCCAACAAATTTGAGTTTCAGAAGGAAGATAACGCCTATAATTTGAATAAATTATCTCAATTTTTATTCAATAAATATGGATTTGAAGCTTTAATGGAGGGTGATGAATACCCGGTTGATTTAGCAACCAATGGATGTTTAGGTTTGCAATCTGATGTTCTAAAAGAACCAGGTATGTTTAAAACAAAGTTAAAGGTAGTTTTGAAGGATTGTAGTGGTAAAACTGTTTATACCTCTGGAATTGGTGAAAGTAGAGAAAAAGAATATTATGTAGCTTATAATAAGGCGATTAGGATGGCTTTTTCATCGTTTGAAAACCTAAATTATAATTATAGGCCTTCCGAAAATCAAAATAAAGTATCTAAACCTAAACCTGCCGATAAGGAAAACGAAATAGAGGCGTTGAAAAAAGAAATAGAAACGCTTAAAAAGATTACCGAAAGCGAAAAAGGAGCAGCCAAAGAAGTAAAAACTATTGCAACAGAAGAAGAAACCGTTACAACGCCTGAGGTTGAGGAGGTAATAAAGAAAGAAAACGCACCTATTTTAAAATCCAATGTAAATCCTATTCTTTATGCGCAGGCAACTAATGAAGGTTTTCAAATCGTAGATAATACTCCAAAAGTGGTGATGCTTTTAATAGCGTCTCCACTTAATAATGTTTTTATCGTTAAGGATAAAAACGCCATCGTTTTTAAAAAAGATGGAAATTGGTTCTACTCTGAAGATTCTAAAAGTGCCCAAAAACTAAATTTGAAATTCTAAGTTTATTTCAACTTTCTTAATAGTCGTATTTATCTTTCCAACGCTGTTTTAGAAACTCACGCTGAAAGTTTTCTCTTGTATTGTTACCAGGTTCATACAATTTAGTGGCCTTTATTACATCAGGAAGAAACTCTTGGTTAATAAAATTTTGTTCATAATTATGTGCATATTTATAATTCTCACCATATCCAAGCTCTTGCATTAGTTTGGTTGGGGCGTTCCTAATTTCAAGAGGTACAGATAAATCGCCTGTTTCTTTAACTAATTTTTGGGCATTGTTAATAGCCATATAAGAAGCATTACTTTTAGGAGAACAAGCCAAATAGGTGGCACACTGACTTAAAATAATCCTAGACTCAGGATAACCTATAGTAGCAACCGCTTGAAAAGTATTATTGGCAATAACAAGGGCGGTTGGGTTGGCATTACCGATATCCTCACTGGCTAAAATTAATAGTCGTCTTGCTATAAATTTAACATCTTCACCTCCTTCAATCATACGGGCCAGCCAATAAACCGCGGCATTAGGGTCACTACCTCTTATAGACTTTATAAAAGCAGAGATAATATCATAATGTTGCTCACCTGTTTTGTCATATCTAACCGTATTATTCTGTACTTTTTCAAGAACCAAATCGTTAGTTATTATTATTGAATTTACATCACTAGAATTCACAATTAACTCAAATATGTTCAGCAATTTTCTAGCATCACCGCCTGATAGTCTAATTAGCATATCAGTTTCTTTCAATTCAATTTTTTTTTGCAAAAGAAACTCATCAGTTTTGATAGCACGTTTCAAAAGTGTCTCTAAATCAGTTTTAGAAAAAGCGTTTAGAGTGTAAATCTGGCATCGTGATAGAAGTGCAGAAATCACTTCAAAACTTGGGTTTTCCGTTGTGGCGCCAATTAGGGTAATCCACCCCTTTTCAACCGGCTGTAAAAGAGAGTCTTGTTGAGATTTACTAAACCTGTGTATCTCGTCAATAAACAAAATAGGGTTTTTGGTGGTAAACAGTCCTCCACTTTGTTTTGCTTTTTCGATGACATCTCTAATGTCTTTAACCCCAGCATTTATGGCACTCAGAGAATAAAAGGGTCTTCCTGAAGTATTAGCAATAATATTTGCCAAAGTAGTTTTTCCCGTTCCAGGTGCCCCCCAAAAAATCATGGAAGCAATCAAACCATGTTGTAGCTGTTTTGTAAGAGCACCATTTTTACCAACTAAGTGATTTTGACTTACATAGTCTTCTAAATTTTTGGGTCTAAGCCGTTCTGCTAATGGCGCATTGGTATTCATAAATGTAAAATTAATTCAATTTCTTTAGGTTTCGGCGTGCCCCTCCAAATAAATTCTTTGGGTGGGGCTTTTTGCTGCATGTCCTCGCCGCTCCTTAATCGCGCTATGGGCTTTACTCTGTAATCCCTCAAGCACCTATCTGCCATTTTAGCACCAAGACTAAAGGTGGTTAACTATTTGCTATATTTAGTTTAATGAAAACAAATAAACATTTTGAATTCTCAACAGGCGTAATTTTATATCCAGTATGTTTTGTATTGTGTATATGGCTAGTATTTTGGTTTGAAATACGGTTTGGATATAAGTTTTCAAAATTTGGAATTTTACCTCAAACACTTTCTGGATTAAAAGGAGTTGTACTGAGTCCATTTATTCACGGAGATATACAGCATTTGTATCATAACACAATACCCTTATTTGTGCTGTCTATGGCGTTATTTTATTTCTATAAACCAATAGCTTGGAAAGTTATACTTTACGGCATTCTGTTTTCCGGAATACTTACCTGGTGTATAGGCAGACCATCATATCATATAGGAGCTAGTGGATTAATATATGTTTTGGTTAGCTTTACATTTTTTAAAGGGGTATTTGCAAAGCATTTCAGACTTGTTGCACTCTCTTTATTGGTTATTTTTCTTTATGGAAGCATGATTTGGTATGTCTTCCCATTAGAAGATAATATTTCTTGGGAAGGTCATCTTTCAGGGCTTATAGTAGGATTTGTTTTTTCATTAATTTTTAGAAAACAAATTGCTAAGCCTAAAAAGTATATTTGGGAACAAGATGACTATAATGAGGATCAAGATCCATTTTTACAGCACTTTGATGAAAATGGTAATTTCATAGAAACTAAATCAGAAAGTGAGTTAGGGGAAAAAGAAACAATAGTCACTTACATTTTTAAGAAAAAGGAATAATAATTAGGATCGCTGGCGAACAGCTTCATATAGAAAGGTACCACAGGCTACCGATACATTTAAAGATTCTATTTCTCCTAATAATGGAAGTTTTGCCTTTTCATCCACAACTTTTAACGTAGAGGGGTTTATACCTTTTCCTTCTGAACCCATAATAATGGCACATGGTTCTTTAAAAGAAATATCATAAATTAAATTATCGGTTTTTTCGGTAGCCGCTATAACTTTTATACCCGAGGCTTGCATGTAAAATACAGCATCTTTTATATGGTCTACCTTGCATATTGGTATTTTAAATACTGCACCGGCACTAGTTTTTATGGTGTCCCCATTAACAGGAGCACCTCCTTTTTGCTGAATTACAATGCCATCTACTCCAGTGCATTCGGCTGTTCGAATAATGGCGCCAAAGTTGCGCACATCACTTAATTGATCTAAAAGCAGAAATAACGGGGTTTTACCAGATTCCAGAACCTGAACAACGAGATGTTCTAAATCATGAAATGGAATAGGGGATATTTGCGCAACCGCTCCTTGATGATTTCTATTGGTTAGTCTGTTAAGCTTTTCAACAGGGACATAGGAAGTATTTATGGAGTTTTTTCGTAATATGTTTTCCAGCTCTGAAAATAGCTCGCCTCTTAGCCCTTTCTGTAAGAACACTTTATCAATAGATTTATCGGAGTTAACAGCCTCAATAATAGCTCTAATACCAAATATTTGGGTTTCATTTTGCATAAGGTAAATGTATTTCTTATTTAGCTTTTAAGCTATAAATAATTCAATAATAATAGACTAAAAGTAAAATTATAATAAAATTGAATCTTATACTTATACTTTAAGCTAATAAAAGCTCTTTTTGTATAAAATAGCAATATAGTATCCTCTGTATTTAGTATATTTGAAAGGCTAATTCAAAAAAAAAATAATGAAAAACAATTTACTCAAACTGCTTCTAGCAGGTATGTCTTTATTTATTATACAAAGTACATATGCGCAAAATGAACTTAGTAAATCAAAAAATGCCTCTCCAATTATGGAGTTTTTATCTAAGAATAAGGCAAAATATGACTTATCAGAACAGGATTTACAAGATATAAAGCTTAATAAAGAAGTGGTTTCAGATGCGTACAAGGTGTCTCATAATTATTTAAATCAAACACATAAAGGCATTAAGATTTTTAATGCCATATCGGTGGCTGGTATTAAAAATAATAAGGTATTCCATTTTTCAAACAAATTTAAAAGTAAAGTTGGAGAAAGAATAAATACTGAAGTGCCAAAAGTAACTATGCTTCAGGCTATTCAAAGCGCAGCGTCTCACTTTAATCTCGAAGGTGCATCAAGTTTGTCTTTAAAAGGGGTGAGCAATGGTAAAAGTGTTTTTACAAAAGGCAATTTGTCTCAAGAGGATATCCCTGTAGAGCTAGTTTATTTTGAAACGCCTGATGGTGATTTTAAATTATCATGGGATTTAAGCATTTATACCTTAGACAGTAATCATTGGTGGAGTGTTAGGGTAGATGCTACAACTGGAGAAATTTTGAATGTAACAGATTGGGTTATTAAATGTTCTTTTGGCGGAGACCATACCAAACACGGTGTAGAACATGTAACCCCTAATTATATGGGAAAAGCTTCTTTCAGTCTTTTTAAAACAAGTGCATCTATGGTTGCCGATGGTTCTCAGTACAATGTTTATCCAATGCCAATCGAGAGTCCAAATCATGGTAACCGTTCTATTGTTTCGGAGCCAGCTGATGCTGTTGCTTCTCCTTATGGGTGGCATGATACAGATGGAGTTGTTGGAGCGGAATATACCATTACAAGAGGTAATAATGTTTTGGCTCAAGACGATACAAATGGAGATAATGGTGATGGTGTATCACCTGATGGATCAGCAAGTTTAGATTTTGATTTTCCTATAGATTTAAGTCAGCAACCTGTAAATTATCTAGATGCATCTACAACCAATTTGTTCTATTGGAGTAACATAATGCATGATATATTATATACTCATGGCTTTGACGAAGCAAGTGGTAACTTTCAGGAAAATAATTACGGAAGAGGAGGTACGGAAGGTGACTACCTATTGGCTGATGCTCAAGACGGTGGTGGTCTTAATAATGCTAATATGGCAACGCCTTCTGACGGAAATAATCCAAGAATGCAAATGTTTTTATGGAGTGGTCCGGCTATTACGACGCCTATACTTTCGATTAATGGTGGAAGTTTAGCTGGCGGGTACACAGTAGCATTACCATCAACTGGTGACGGTGCGGATGGTACAGGTAATATTACACGCCCTAATGAAGTGCCAGTAACAGCAGATATTGTTATTGTTGATGATGGTACTGCTACAGGTGAAGAAGGTTGTAATGCTTTGACTAATGGATCTGAAGTAAATGGGAAAATTGCTTTTATAAGAAGAGGGTCATGTAACTTTACAACTAAAATTCAAAATGCACAGGATGCAGGAGCCGTTGCCGTAATTGTAGGTAATCATAATAATCCTACTAACGACCCAGATTATGCTGAGTATGTAGGTATGTATGGTGTTACAGATCCCCCATTTACAATACCATCGATATTTATAAATTTTACTGACGGACAGTCTATTGTTGATGCTATTGGTAATGGCGAAACATTAAATGCTACTATTGTTTATGAACAGCCAGTTAATGTTGATGGTAGCTTAGATAATGGCATAATAGCCCATGAGTATGCGCATGGTATTTCAACAAGATTAACAGGTGGACCAGACACCTCAAATTGTTTAACTAATAACTTCCAGCAGGGCGAAGGTTGGTCTGATTGGTTTGGTTTAATGACTACGATTAAGGCTACAGATGTTGGAAGCACACCAAGAGGAATAGCCACTTTCTCAGTAAATCAACCAACTACTGGATTAGGTATTAGACTAAGGCATTATACGACAGATATGTCTGTAAATGAGTTTACGTTTGAGTCTACGAATGACAATACCGTTGAAGGAACTGATGGAGATGGTAATCCGATAATTAGAAATCAAAGGGTTCACTATATTGGTTCTTTATGGGGTACAATGCTTTGGGATTTGACTTGGGCTTACATTGATAAATATGGTTTTGATTCTGATTTGATAAATGGTAACGGTGGAAATAACCGAGTTATGAGAGTTGTAATTGAAGGAATGAAACTACAAGGATGTAACCCTGACTTTACCGATGCCCGTGATGGAATTTTAGCAGCGGATACCGCAATTACAGGAGGGCAGGATCAGTGTCTAATTTGGGAGGTTTTTGCAAGAAGAGGACTTGGAGTTAATGCTTCAGAAGGTGTTCCTTTTATATTGGAAGATCAGGTAAATAGCTTTGATGTTCCAGATTCGAGTGATCCTACTTTAGCCAATTGTACAACCTTAAGTGCTAGTTCTTTTACTCAAAGCGATTATACTATTTATCCTAACCCAGTGAATGATTTGTTAAACATTGGAGTTAATAAAAATTTGGGTTACGCCACAATTAGTTTATTAGATATAAATGGTAGAGAGGTATTGAAGATTGAAAACACAGAGTTATTAAATACAATATCTCTGGATGTAAATGGTATGAAATCTGGAATGTATATATTAAGTATTAAAGGAGATTACATTAATACCAACGAAAAAGTTATCATCGAGTAAGGAGCTTTTTTAAGAATATTAAGTAAATACCCCAATTGGTAACACTTGCCAATTGGGGTTTTTTCTTGGATCAATATTAAATGTAGTTCTCAAAATATAACTGTATTCAGGGTATATTAACTAAATACTATCTCAGTTGGAATTAATTTTAAAGTAATACTATATTTATTGAGTCTATTGTTTTCCAATAGATAGGACGTATTGAATATTAAGTAATGATATTCTTAAGGAACAAGTTCGTTGCTTGAGTTGGGATTATTAACAAACTAGTTGTGGGTTATGTTATTACATCATCTGAAATGTTTAAAACGGCATAAATTTATTTCTCATAGTATACAACTACATAGTTGAAATGGTATTGTAGGATGAGTGGTTTCATTTTTTTAGGTTGATAGTAATTGATTTATCTATATTACATTAATTACACTAACTAGGTTTATTGGTGTGGTGTTTCGAATTTGGCTTTTGATGTGCGCTACAATCTCTGTGATGTGATACTTAAAATATACAATTATTTAAAACCTGATTTTATTAATAGAAATCAAGTGGCTAATATTTATAGGAACTAGATATAATAAATAAGGGTTTTTTAAAGATGGAATCTTTATTTACAGAGATAGATCGTTTCTACTGAAGAACAACAAATATAGCTAGAAATCACATAGTGTTGATTTTCGTTGTGCTTAGTTCTAAGTAAAAGTAGTAGTCTGTGAAACAAGGTTGTTAATTTACTAAAATGTAGTAAAAGAAAAATCTCATTACAAACTTTAAAGTTTGTAATGAGATTTAGTACTATTTGGCTCTTAGTAATTCTTAATGATTACTAAAAAGCTAATTATGGGTGTTTTATCCTTGAAAAATAACTGCTCCAGTATCGGAATCCGTAACAGTGTAACTAGAACCAGCTATGGTTAGAACATATTTAATCAAGTAAGCTTGAGCACTTGAAAGACCTTGTTGTAGCCCTCCAGATGTATTCCATTGTCCTGTTAAATCAAAAGATTCGAATGCCACACCGCCTACACCAAATGTAACTGTTGCAGGAATATCAAAGTCAGTTGCAGGAGGCACAGCACTAGCTGTACTCCAGAAGCTTGGAATCAACCAATAATCACCATCAGGAAGCGCACCTGCAGGTATAGTAATTGACTCTGGACAGCTACTGTAACTAGTAGCAACAATAGCAGAGAAGTCAGCTAAATAGATTTCTAAATCTAAATCCATATCACATAAGCTGTGAGGAGATCCATCATTACCATCGTAAGTTACGCCCCAATCCATTGAAAATATGAAATCAGTAGATTCGAAATTATCAATTATGATATTAGCTGTTGGGTAAGTAGCAGAAGGATTAACTAAATAAGTATTAGCTAAAGATGGACCACTTTGGATGGTTAAATTAATCGTTTCGTTATCTTCGATTAAGTCGTCATTATAAATAATAACTTTTAACTCGCCTGTAGTACCAAATGCAGGTACCGTAGCATTTTCCAAATCGTAATCGTCATGTAATGTAGCTGTTCCTCCTAAATCAACCCAACTAAAGTCTATGGCTCTATTAATAGGTTTATCTAGTGTTACTTGCCAAACAATTTCTTGAACAGAACCTTCGTTTACACTTGAAATATCTACAGAACTTAACAAAGTAAAGGTTGGTGTAGGATATCTGTCTGTGTCATTAATTGCGTCAGCGTCTTGTTTTGCAGTCTCAGGGTCACAACTAAATATTAAGACAGCTAGAGCAGCAAAACTTAAGATATATTTTAATTTTTTCATTTTTTACTTGTTTAAGTTATTACTATTGTCTTGTATAGGTTGAAACCCAATCGGATGCCCAGTTTCCTGTAAAACCTTGGCTTTGTACTAGCGTAAGAATACCATTCTCAGCATCCCACGTACCAGAAGAGATATTACCAATACTACAACAAGGTGCATACTGTAAGTCGTCAGACGGTAAAATTTCACCACATAATTCAGTAATTCTCGCCCAGTTATTCAAACCAGGGTTAGCGGTACACCCGTAACCTAAGAAACCACCATCTCCAATAGCAATAAACCAAGCACCACCATCTGCCTCTATTGTAGTTTCTACTCCAATAGAACCATTAGCACAGCCATTATTGGTAGCTATATACGTTCCAGATAAATCTGCGAAACATTGATACACAAAATTTAATGTAATTTTATTCCCATTACCAATTACATTACCTGCGCCAGAAGTACTTGTAACTTCTAATGTAAGAACCTCTGAGGCGGGAGCCTCAATACCGTCTGTAATTACTGTTATAGGCAATGTTCCTAGATAATTACTACCTGTTGTAAGCGTAATTGAACTAGAATCAAATCTATAGTGCACTCCTTCAACAGCCGTAGATTCCTCAGGAACCACAGCAATACTAACGGTTACATCTTCCGATAATTCTTCAGATGTAGGCCCTTTTACCTCCATTACTATGTCATACATATACTCACTACCATCTGCCACAGCACTTAAGTTTTGGCTTTTGGCATTAAAACCGGCTAGGTTTGGACCGGTACCAAATGCATCACTTGGTGCGGTATCATCTACTAAACATGAGGTCATCGTTAATGATAAGGATAACCCAATAATCGTTAAAAGTTTTTTGTAATTTTTCATAATTCTTTTTTTTTAATTTGCCCAGAAAATTTTATCTGTGAAAGCATTAGATTGCGACGGCACATTCGGATTTGCCGTTATTTCAGATGCTGGATATAATAGTCTTACTGGTCTTTCTGGAGTTGTAGCCAATGCCGAAATCGGCAGGTTTGCAGGATAACCAGTTTTTGTATAATCAAACCACGATTGCACTGCGTCTACACCATTTAATCCGACCCATTTTTGGGTGATGATAGCTTCTAACTTATTAGGAGAGGCGTCCCAACCTACGTTGGCAATATTTTGTCCGTAATACGTAGCAGCACCAGTAGCACCTAAATAATCAAAAGAAGCTTCTATCCCAGATTCGTAAGCTGTCTGTGCCGAACCTGATAAATCTCCAGCTACAATGGCCTGAGCTTGCAAGAAGTAACTTTCAGCACCTGTAAATATTGGCGCATCCATGGTTGCACTTTTCAAATGCCCTGGTCCAATATTGGATACAAATTCTGGATCGAATTGATCCACGATTGGCACATCATAGTCTAAAAGTCCTTGAATAACTCCTAAATGCCCTGTAGCAGGTTCTTCATATATGAAATCTATCCTTGGGTCATTAGTATCCGTTAAGAAATTTAAAACAAAAGGTGTAGCGCAAGTGGCGTTATTATTGTTGGTAATAGTACCACCAGAATCTGCACCAAATGCATTCCAGAATGGATTTTGTTGTCCAGCAGCAACAGCATAACCTGGTTGCACCGTTGCGTTCTCCTCAATAAATCCAATGGCAGCCATTCCTGAGAAATCACCACTACCTCGTCTTACTAAAACACGCAATTTAACAGTATTAGCAAATTTTTTCCACATAGCCATGTCGCCTCCATAAACTATATCATCAGATCCAGGAATTAATGCATCCTCAGCAGCCCCATCAATCATCGCCATAGCTGTATTTAATTCGTTAACAATACCGGCATATACGTCTTCGGCACTGTCAAAAATTGGAAATGGGTTTGCTCCTCTTTGTGCAGCTTCAGAATAAGGTATGTCTCCATATAAATCAGTTAGAATTTGAAAATGGAACGATTCCATAATCTTACCTATAGCTTTATAATTATCATACACTTCCCCGTCATAACTTGCCAAAACTCTATATTGTTTAAGGGCATTTCTAAAGGTGAGGTTCCATATTTGTTGGTAAAAAGATGATGTTACGGCATACGTAAATTCATCATTATACCAAGAGAATCCATCAGATTGACTCCAATTATACATCATCATATTACCCAAATTATTGGTGTATCTGTTTCTATGTATAGATTCAGCGGTGTAATATTGCGCAACAGGTAAAACTAATGTTGGTTCAAGAACACCAAGCGTTGGACTATTGGTGTCCGAGTTTACATCTAGGTACGCTTCACTACATGACACAATAAATATAGTGCCCAATAGTATACCTAAGTATTTAAATCCTTTTTTCATTTTCATATATTTTTAAAATTCTACATTTATATTGAAACCAACTGAAGATGTTGGTGGACTTTGGAAGTAACCTCCTATTCCAATACCATTACCGCCAGCATTATTATTACTAAATTCTGGATCTGAGAATCTATTTTCAGCAGGCAACCAAGTTAATAAATTACGGCCTATCAAACCAACCGTTACTTTTTTAACAGGCAGGTTTTCTATCACTTTGGCAGGCATGGTATAGCTTAATGCTATTTCCCTTAATTTAACAGCCGTTGCATCTCTCACATAGTTTTCCTTAATTTCATTGTAAACGTTATTCCAGAACCCTTGTCTTCCTTGTGAGATTGGAATATTCGTATTTTCAACAAATACACCAGGGCTAGTTTCTATAGATGAATTAGGAAAAACAAAATCTTGTCTATTAGCTGATGCACTTTCCACAGACCGTGCAGTAAATTCCATAGCATCAGAACCTTGCGCGTAATAGACATGACCAGTTCTGTAATCAAAAGTAGCGGCTAATCTAAACGATTTGTAATTAATTGATGAGTTTAAACCAATAATATAATCTGGAACTGTAGAACCAAGATTTTTTAAACCTGCTTGAGGATTATCACCATCAAGCTCAGTCGTACTGATAGGATCGCCGTCTGCAGGATCAATCACAACTCTTCCTTGTGGATCTCTGTAATAGGCTGAAGCTTTGAGAGTAGGCCATTGTTCTCCCTCAATCGCAAATACACCAAATTCTCCAGTTGTAGCTAAAGCTATCTCCTCATTGTCTACAGTTGGATCACCAATCTCATTTACAACTGCTTTATTCGTTGTGAAGTTAACATTAACATCCCAAGAAAAATCATTAGATTTCAAAATCGTAGCACCTAAAGTTGCTTCAAAACCTGTACTTTCAATTTCACCAATATTAGTGAGCGATCCAGTTCCAGCGGACGAAGGAGGTGTGGTTTGAGGTACAATATTATCCGTAATAAATGTTTTAAAATAAGCTGCATCCAAAGATACACGATTATTAAACAAACCTAAATTAAGACCAACTTCAGTAGTATTAATCTTTTCTTTTGTAATTCCAGAATCAACAAACTGTCCAGGTTGTTCAAAACCACTTGCTCCAGAAAAAGGAAAACCAGTTGGACGACCAAAAGATTCTACAATATCTTCTGCATCTAGGTCATTATATACCGTTGAGTTACTGACTGTAACTTTAGCATAGTTAAAAACATCACTTTTTATAGCGGGTATGGCATCTGTTAACACAGCAGATAAACCAATGGCTGGATAGAAATAACTATTATCGTCTAGGAATAAAGTAGATGTAAAATCGTAACGTCCTGAAGCATTTAGGAATAAAAAGTCATTAAACCCTAGTGTAATATCAGCAAAAACCCCATAAGTTCTTTCCTCAAAATCATTCGCCGTAACAGTAACATCGGCTGCACTACCCGCGTTACTTATATCATAAAGCCCAGGAACTGCAAGGTTATTTGCAATAACTAGTCCAGAGCTAAACACTGTATTAGTAGTGTTAGAACCTACAATAGTTTTTAGTGTAAAGTCCTCAGATAGATCAAAATTAGCAGCAGCTAAGAAATCCACAGTATAGTCGGTTCTCTGGAAATTAGAATCTCTTACGAAAGAGGTGTTTCCTGTAGGTCTTGTATAAGCATCAGTAAACACTTGGGCGTCTCTCCATTCAAGGCCTTCACCTGTTACAAAGTTTCCACCTAATCTCGCCGTTAAATTCAACCAATCGAAAGTATCCCAGGATACACTAATGTTACCAACTAAACGATTTGTATTATCTAGATCACGACTTGTATCTGCCATGTAGTAAGGGTTCTGATAATACCCATTAAAATAGCCATCAGGGGAAGAAAACAAATCATTACGCCAATCTTTATAATTCTCTAATGGTATATTTGCAGGAGTATTTAATATGAACCAATACAAAGTTCTGTTTTGTGCACCTAAAAAGTTTCCTACCTCGTTGGTATCGTCTCTAAAGAATGATGAGTTTAATGTTATTTCAACATCTCCCATTTTTTTAGTGGCATTCGCTCTTACTGTTGTTCTTTTGTAAGTATCATTTGGCAGAATACCTTTAGTTTCTTGATTACCTACAGATAAGTACATACTTCCAGTTTCATTTCCGCCACTTAGATAAAATGTGTTTTGTACGGTAGAACCTTGATTGAAAAAGGCTAATAAGTTGTCCTTTACTGGAGCAAAAGGTACTTCTTGAAATGTACCATCTGCAAAAGTAGGACCAATTTGTCTTAGGGTACCATCGAAGCGTGGTCCCCAATTCGTGTTTTCTATTGGGTCGTAAGCGCCTTCCCATCCAATACCAAATTTATTCTGAAAATCTGGTAAATACGCCACATTTTCAAAGGTTACAGCTGTGTTAATTCCTACTGTTATATTTTCACCTTTTTGCCCCTTTTTGGTAGTAACCAAAAGAACACCATTACCGGCTCTAGATCCATATAAAGCTGCAGCCGTGGCCCCTTTAAGAATATCCATACTTTCGATATCTTGAGGGTTTAAATCATCAAAAGCACCGATACTAGAAATTGCGCCGTCGATAACTACCAAGGCCTCATTTGACTGACCAATAGATCTTACACCTCTTAAAAGGATTTGAGATGATGGATTCACACCATTATTTTGCACATTAATTTGAAGTCCAGCAACTTTACCAGCTAAACCACTTGCGGCTCTTGTATTCGCAGCTTGATTAAGTAATTGCTCATCAACAGATTCTGTTTGATATGTTACCTCTCTTTTTGCTCTCTCAATACCAAAAGCCGTTACCACAACTTCCTCAAGTGCTTCAGCATCCTCAGCCATTGTAACATTAATTGTGTTAGAAGCGCCAACTGTAACTTCTTTGGTAGTATACCCAACGAAGCTAAACACCAAAATACTACCCTGGCTTGCATTGATTGAATATTTACCATCGAAATCTGATGAGGTACCAGTTGATGTACCTTTAACTAAAACAGTTGTTCCTGGTAGTGGCAAACCACTTTCATCTGAAACTGTACCGGAAACTGTCTTTTCTTGTGCAAAAGATATATGCACGACAAACGCCAAAATTAGCGTTAGTAATCCACTAAACTTTGTTTTCATGTTATAATTATTTGAATTAGTCAACGTCAAAAATCATAATAAAAAGTTAATTAAACAATAATTTATGGTTAAAATTTGCCGATTCACTTTAAATATTATCAAAATGATAATTTTTTACTAGAAATTTGCAACTAAACTAATATGAATCTTAGAATTTGATAACTTGATAGATTGATTCTCATTTTTTCCGTTAGCATAGTTAAATTTCAATAGTCCTGAGTTGGTGAGAATACCAAAACCGAAACCGAAACCAAATAATTTTTCTTTCAAATTGGAAGGTTTGTTTTCAAAATAAGCGAAATCTGTAATGGTATGTATGTAAATGGAATTACTTAAACGATATCTATATTCCGTATTTAGTACACCAAATAAGGAAGCGAATAAGCTATTTTCCTCAAATCCACGAATAGAATTTATGCCGCCAAATCTTAATAATTCATTGTCAAAATAATTATCAGAAATAAGGTTAGATGCGTCAACATTTAAATAGACGCTGTTTTTGGGGTTAAGTTTGAAATTATTAAACACTTTCAAACTTAGCATTGATTGTTGGGTTTTAAGATTTGAAGCGTTTCTATTTCCGAAATTAGTTTCTAGATAGAAGTTAGATTTGATAGGGAATAAAATATCATAAAATTGGGGTTTTAGATATTCATATGAAATTGTGTAGTAATTGGCATTGTAGTCCTGCAATGAGATAATTGAAGTGTCGGATCTTAAGTTGTTGGATTCGACACTTGAAATTCCTGCTGATACTTTATGTAAAGCATTAATTTGATAATTAACACGTGCTTTTTGATCAATTGTTGTAAACGAGGAGTCTTTTCTAAATATTCTAAGATTGAGATCTATACCTATTGGCGAATTAAATAAATAGGGTAGTTCTAATCTAGCATCAAAGGTGTCTTGATCTATTTCGTCGCTTTTGTAGAGTAAACTAAATATTTCGCCATAGTTTAAATTGTTGATTAGCCTAAGATTTAAAAAACCATCGAACTCCAGTTTATTAGTTTCGTCATTGGTGCCAAAACCTAAAAAGCCATCGAACGTGTTACTTTTAGATTTTTCTACATAAATATATAATGATGTAGAATCCTCCTGAAACAAAACTTCCGGTGCTTTTACTTGGTTAGCAAATCGTAAATTGTTTAACTCCTCTGTTTTCTTTTCTATGGTTGTTAAATCAAAAACTTGAGAGCGTTTTAATTTTAGGTAGTGTTTTAAAAATGATTTTGGGAATTTATCGTAACCTACTATTTTGATATCATCGATAGTTCGTTTTTTGTCTTTTGTAGACACAATCAAATCAGCTTGAAGGATATCTTTATCTCTTCTGTTAATATTGGAAAGTTTCAATTTTGAAAAAGGAAACCCTTGATTAGCTATATCTGAATTTAAATAGTTTAGCGCCGCTTCTAGGTATTCAATATTAACAACAAAGTAATCTTCTGTAATTTCCTCTGAAATAGAATTTAATAGGTCTTGATTTACAATTTCAGAATTGTAGTATATATATATGGTATTGAATTTTTGTTTCAAGAGGATTTTTGCATCAAAAATAGAATCGTTTTTCTTCTGAATATGAACCAATCGATTTTCAATATAACCTATGGTGTTAAGTCTGTATCTTAATGAATCTATTTCTGATTTAATTGACAGGAAATTTTCATGCGTTTTTAAGTAACCAATTGAATCAATTATCTGGTTTGCAGATTCGCTTTTACCCGAAATTTTCAAATGCAAGTTTTGGCTTACTACTTCAGAAGAAAAAAGTATATATATAATAAGTACAAAAAAATACGATTTGCGCACGCTAATTTCTGTGTATTTATGTGCTAAACTAACGGAAAATGAACACTTTTAATATGTCTAGAAAACTTAATTTTAAATTCACCTGAAAATTAATGAATTAGGGTTTGATTAATTGATTTTAATTTCTACCTTTGCACGCCTCTAAGAAGAGGTTAGTAAAATTTTATAGAAAATATATGCCAACAATTTCACAATTAGTAAGAAAAGGAAGAGCCAAAATAACCAAGAAGAGTAAATCGGCTGCTTTGGATTCTTGTCCGCAAAGACGTGGTGTATGTACTCGTGTTTACACAACTACTCCTAAAAAACCTAACTCAGCAATGCGTAAGGTAGCAAGGGTACGTTTAACAAACGGAAACGAGGTGAATGCATACATCGGTGGTGAAGGACATAATTTACAAGAGCACTCGATAGTATTGGTTAGAGGTGGAAGGGTAAAAGATTTACCAGGTGTTAGATATCACGTTGTTCGTGGGGCTTTAGATACAGCAGGTGTTGCTGGAAGAACCCAACGTAGATCTAAGTACGGTGCTAAACGCCCTAAGAAGTAATTAAACTTTAAGAAGAAGACATGAGAAAAAGAGCAGCGAAAAAAAGACCACTTTTACCAGACCCAAGATTTAACGATCAGTTGGTGACACGTTTTGTGAATAACATGATGTGGGATGGTAAGAAGTCTGTGGCGTTCAAAGTATTCTACGATGCAATTGATATCGTTGATGCTAAAAAGACTGACGAAGAAAAATCAGCTTTAGAAATTTGGAAAGATGCTTTAGGTAATGTGATGCCTCACGTAGAAGTGCGTAGTCGTCGTGTTGGTGGTGCAACATTCCAAATTCCAATGCAAATTCGTCCAGATAGAAAGATATCAACTGCCATGAAATGGTTAATTGGTTATGCGAGAAAGCGTAACGAAAAATCTATGGCGCAACGTTTAGCAGCAGAAATTTTAGCGGCAGCTAAAGAAGAAGGTGCAGCAGTTAAGAAAAGAGTTGATACACATAAAATGGCAGAAGCAAATAAAGCATTCTCTCACTTTAGATTCTAAAAAAAAATGGCAAGAGATTTAAAATTTACAAGAAATATAGGTATTGCTGCTCATATTGATGCAGGAAAAACTACAACTACTGAGCGTATCCTTTATTATACAGGTGTTTCTCATAAAATAGGTGAAGTACATGATGGTGCTGCTACTATGGACTGGATGGAGCAAGAGCAAGAAAGAGGTATTACGATTACTTCTGCTGCTACAACCTGTACATGGCAGTTTCCTACTGAAAACGGACAGCCAACTGCTGATGCTAAAGGCTATCATTTTAATATTATTGATACTCCTGGTCACGTGGATTTTACGGTTGAAGTAAACCGTTCTTTACGTGTACTAGATGGTTTAGTATTCTTATTTAGTGCTGTTGATGGTGTTGAGCCGCAATCTGAAACTAACTGGAGACTTGCTGATAACTATAAAGTGCCTCGTATCGGTTTCGTTAATAAAATGGATCGTCAAGGATCTAACTTTATGGCTGTATGTCAGCAGGTTAAAGATATGTTGAAGTCTAACGCAGTGCCAATTGTAATGAATATTGGTGATGAGGCTGACTTTAAAGGAATCGTTGATTTGGTGAAGAACCGTGCGATTGTATGGCACGACGAAACTCAAGGAGCTACTTTTGATGTTATCGAAATTCCTGAAGAATTAAAAGCTGAAGCGGCTGAATTAAGAGCCAACTTAATTGAAGAGGTTGCTACTTATGACGAGAATCTTTTAGAGAAATTCATGGAAGATGAAGATTCTATTACAGAAGATGAAGTGCACGCTGCGCTTAGAGCTGCTGTAATGGATATGGCTATTATTCCTATGATTTGTGGTTCTTCATTTAAAAATAAAGGTGTACAGTTTTTATTGGATGCTGTTTGTCGTTACTTACCTTCTCCATTAGATAGAGATAACATTGTAGGTACTGATCCAAACACAGGAGCAGAAGCTGTGCGTAAGCCAGATGCTAAAGAACCGTTTTCTGCTTTAGCTTTTAAAATTGCTACCGATCCTTTCGTAGGGCGTTTAGCATTCTTTAGAGCGTATTCAGGTCGTTTAGATGCTGGTTCTTATATCTTGAACAACCGTTCTGGTAAAAAAGAGCGTATCTCACGTATTTACCAAATGCACTCTAATAAGCAAAATGCTATTGAATATATTGAAGCTGGAGATATAGGGGCTGCAGTAGGGTTTAAAGATATCAAGACTGGTGATACTATGTCTGATGAAAAGAATCCTATTGTATTAGAGTCTATGGATTTCCCAGATCCAGTAATCGGTATTGCTGTAGAGCCTAAAACTAAGGCAGATGTTGATAAATTAGGTATGGCTTTAGCTAAATTATCTGAAGAAGACCCAACGTTTACAGCTAGAACTGATGAAGCTTCAGGACAGACTATTATTTCTGGAATGGGTGAGCTTCACTTAGATATTATTGTTGACCGTTTGAAACGTGAGTTCAAGGTTGAAGTAAACCAAGGACAGCCACAAGTAGAATATAAAGAAGCTATTACACAACGTGCTGAACACAGAGAAGTTTATAAGAAACAATCTGGTGGACGTGGTAAATTTGCTGATATCGTATTTACTTTGGAGCCTGCTGAAGAAGGTGCTCAAGGTTTAGAATTCGTTTCTGAAATTAAAGGTGGTAATGTTCCTAAGGAATTTGTGCCTTCTGTTGAGAAAGGATTTAAAATGGCAATGGTAAATGGTCCATTGGCGGGATATGAAGTTGATGCTATGAAAGTAACATTAACAGATGGATCTTACCACGATGTGGATTCGGATCAATTATCATTCGAATTAGCTGCAAAACTAGGATTTAAAGCTGCTGCTAAAGCTGCAAAAGCTGTAATAATGGAGCCAATCATGAAACTTGAGGTAATTACTCCTGAAGAAAACATGGGTGACATTGTAGGTGATTTGAACAGAAGAAGAGGTCAAGTAAGTGATATGGGTGACAGAGCTGGTGCAAAAACTGTAAAAGCTACTGTGCCATTATCCGAAATGTTTGGTTATGTAACTACATTAAGAACATTATCATCAGGTCGTGCGACATCAACAATGGAATTTTCACACTATGCTGAAACTCCTCAGAACATTTCTGAAGAAGTAATTAAAGCAGCAAAAGGCGTTGAAGCTTAAAATTTAAGAAAATGAGTCAAAAAATCAGAATAAAACTTAAGTCTTACGATCACAATTTAGTAGATAAGTCTGCTGATAAGATTGTAAAAACAGTAAAAAGTACTGGAGCTGTAGTAACTGGACCAATTCCATTACCAACGCACAAGAAAATTTTCACTGTATTACGTTCTCCACACGTAAACAAGAAGTCAAGAGAGCAGTTTCAATTATCTTCTTACAAAAGGTTATTGGATATCTACTCTTCTTCATCAAAAACCATTGATGCTTTGATGAAGCTCGAATTACCAAGTGGTGTAGAAGTAGAGATTAAAGTATAAGTATAGTTTCGGTTTTATGCCGAAAGACATGTCCCACCGATGCGGTCGCGGGAAAAACGGATAAATACATTTCAGGGACGAAAGGTATTTTGTCCCTGAAATTTTATAAAAGAATGTTGAACATAAGTTCAACGAAATATTAATAATTAATAAATAATAAAAATGTCTGGGTTAATTGGAAAGAAAATCGGTATGACCAGCATCTTTGATGAAAACGGGAAGAACATTCCTTGTACAGTAATCGAAGCTGGACCATGTATCGTTACCCAAGTCAGAACTGAAGAGGTTGACGGCTATGAAGCTGTTCAATTAGGTTTCGATGACGCGACAGAAAAAAGCGCTACTAAAGCAGACTTAGGTCATGCTAAAAAGGCGGGTACTTCTGTAAAACGCAAGGTCGTTGAATTCAAAGGTTTTGAGGAGGAGTACAAATTAGGAGATGCAATCACTGTTGAGCACTTTGTAGAAGGTGAGTTTGTGGATATCTCCGGAACATCAAAAGGAAAAGGATTTCAAGGTGTTGTAAAACGTCACGGTTTCGGTGGTGTAGGTCAAGCTACTCACGGTCAACATAACCGTTTAAGAGCGCCAGGTTCAATTGGAGCTGCATCTTATCCTGCACGTGTATTCAAAGGCATGAAAATGGCCGGAAGAATGGGTGGTGAAAAAGTGAAAGTTCAAAATTTAAGAGTTTTAAAAGTAGTTCCTGAAAAGAATTTACTTGTTGTTAAAGGATGTGTTCCTGGACACAAAAACGCTTATGTAACAATTCAGAAGTAATGAAAGTAGCAGTTTTAGATATAAACGGAAAAGACACTGGTAGAAAGGCAGACCTTTCTAAAGATGTGTTTGCTATTGAGCCTAATAATCATGCGGTGTATTTGGATGTTAAACAATATTTAGCAAACCAAAGACAAGGTACTCACAAATCTAAAGAAAGAGGTGAGATTACTGGATCTACTCGTAAGATTAAGAAGCAAAAAGGAACTGGTACTGCAAGAGCAGGTAGCATTAAGAGTGGTGTGTTTAAAGGTGGTGGACGTATGTTTGGTCCAAGACCAAGAAACTACGGTTTCAAATTAAACAAAAACGTTAAGCGTTTGGCTCGTAAATCTGCGTTGAGTATCAAAGCAAATGAAAAAGCAATTACAGTTTTAGAGGACTTCAATTTTGATGCTCCTAAAACTAAAAACTTCACTGCAGTTTTAAAGGCGTTAGAGCTTGAAAACAAAAAAACTTTGTTTGTGTTGGGTGGGTCAAATAATAACGTATATTTGTCGTCGCGCAATTTAAAAAGCTCTGAAGTTATAACTAATTCAGAATTAAGCACTTACAAAATTTTAAATGCAAATCAAGTAGTGCTTTTAGAAGGGGCTTTAGAAGGAATTGAATCAAACTTAAGTAAATAAGAAACAGATGAGTATCTTAATTAAACCTATAATCACAGAAAAAGCGACAGCAGATAGCGAGTTAAAAAACTGCTATTGGTTCGCAGTGAACACAAAGGCGAACAAGGTAGAAATCAAAAAAGCAGTTGAAGCTGCTTATGGTGTCTCTGTTGAAAAAGTTCGTACTATAAATGTCCGTCCAGATCGTAGTACCAAGTACACAAAAACTGGTATTCAACATGGTAAAACAAATGCTGTTAAAAAGGCAATTGTACAACTGGCGGAAGGTGAGATGATTGATTTATATGCTAATATGTAATTAGAATGTCAGTAAGAAAATTAAAACCAATCACACCAGGACAGCGTTTTAGAGTAGTAAATGGGTATGACGCCATAACTACTGATAAGCCGGAGAAAAGTTTATTAGCTCCGAAAAAAAGGTCTGGTGGTAGAAACAGTCAAGGAAAAATGACTATGCGCTATATAGGTGGTGGTCATAAGAAGAAGTATCGTATTATCGACTTTAAAAGAGACAAAGCTGGAATTCCTGCTGAAGTTAAAACTATCGAGTACGATCCAAACAGAACTGCGTTTATTGCTCTATTGAATTATCAAGATGGTGAGAAGCGTTACATCATTGCTCAAAATGGTTTACAAGTTGGGCAAAATGTTGTATCTGGTACTTCAGGTATTGCTCCAGAAATTGGAAATGCAATGCCATTAAGTGAAATCCCATTAGGTACTATTATTTCTTGTGTAGAGTTACGTCCTGGTCAAGGTGCTGTTATGGCGCGTAGTGCTGGTGCTTTTGCTCAATTAATGGCGAGAGATGGTAAGTTTGCTACCGTTAAATTACCTTCAGGAGAAACACGTTTAGTGTTAGTTACTTGTATGGCAACTATCGGAGTTGTTTCTAACTCAGATCATCAATTAATAGTTGGTGGTAAAGCAGGTAGAACGAGATGGTTAGGTAGAAGACCTCGTACAAACCCTGTTAGAATGAACCCAGTTGATCACCCAATGGGTGGTGGTGAAGGTCGTGCTTCAGGTGGACACCCACGTTCTAGAAACGGTATACCAGCTAAAGGTTATAGAACCCGTTCTAAAACAAAAGCAAGTAATAAATATATTGTAGAACGTAGAAAGAAATAAGACATGGCAAGATCATTAAAAAAAGGACCTTACGTTCATTATAAATTAGAAAAGAAAGTAGCTGCAAATGTTGAAGCTAACAAGAAAACTGTAATCAAAACTTGGTCTCGTGCTAGTATGATTACTCCAGATTTTGTTGGACAAACTATAGCAGTTCACAATGGCCGTCAATTTGTACCAGTTTATGTAACTGAAAACATGGTAGGTCATAAATTAGGAGAATTTTCACCAACACGTTCATTCCGTGGGCATGCAGGTGCTAAAAACAAAGGTAAAAAGTAGTAAGCTATGGGAAGTCGTAAAAAAGAAATGGCAGACGCTATTAAGGAAGCAAAAAAGCACGTTGCTTTTGCTAAGCTTAATAACTGTCCTACGTCACCAAGAAAAATGCGTTTAGTAGCCGATTTAGTAAGAGGTGAAAAAGTAGATAAAGCACTTAATATCTTAAAGTTTAACAATAAAGAAGCATCTGGTCGTTTAGAGAAGTTGTTGTTATCAGCTATCGCTAACTGGCAAGCTAAAAATGAAGATGCTGATGTTGAAACCGCAGAATTATTCGTAAAGGAGATTAAGGTGGATAGCGGATCTATGTTAAAAAGATTGCGTCCAGCGCCTCAAGGTCGTGCACACAGAATAAGAAAACGTTCTAACCACGTAACATTAGTGGTTGGTGCTAACAATAACACACAAAGCTAAGATAGAAGTATGGGACAAAAGACAAATCCAATCGGAAATCGCTTAGGAATTATCAGAGGATGGGAATCTAACTGGTACGGAGGAAACGATTATGGTGATAAACTTGCCGAAGACGATAAGATTAGAAAATACGTACATGCGCGTTTATCTAAAGCTAGTGTAAGTAGAGTAATTATAGAAAGAACTCTTAAGCTTGTAACCGTTACTATCACTACTGCTCGCCCTGGTATCATTATCGGGAAAGGTGGTCAAGAGGTAGACAAGTTAAAAGAAGAGCTTAAAAAGATTACTGGAAAAGAAGTTCAGATCAACATTTTTGAAATTAAAAGACCTGAGCTAGATGCATTTTTAGTAGCATCAAGTATTGCAAGACAAATTGAGAATCGTATTTCTTACCGTCGTGCAATCAAAATGGCTATCGCTGCTACAATGCGTATGAATGCTGAAGGAATCAAAATCCAAATTAGTGGTCGTTTAAATGGTGCTGAAATGGCACGTAGCGAGCACTATAAAGAAGGACGTATTCCTTTATCAACCTTTAGAGCCGATATTGACTATGCTTTAGTTGAAGCACACACTACTTATGGTAGATTAGGTGTTAAAGTATGGATCATGAAAGGTGAAGTATATGGTAAAAGAGAGCTTTCTCCTCTTGTTGGTTTATCTAAGAAGCAAGGAAAAGGTGGACGTGGTGGAAGAGATAACAGAAACCAACGTCGTAGAAAGTAATTTTTTAAAGTAAGAGACAAATGTTACAGCCTAAAAGAACAAAATTTCGTAAACAGCAAAAAGGACGTATGAAGGGTAATGCCGGAAGAGGGCACCAACTTTCAAGCGGTACTTTTGGTATAAAATCGTTAGACTCGAACTTTTTAACTGCACGTCAAATAGAAGCTGCACGTATTGCTGCTACTCGTTATATGAAAAGAGAAGGGCAATTATGGATTAAAATATTTCCAGACAAACCTATCACAAAGAAACCTCTTGAAGTACGTATGGGTAAAGGTAAAGGTGGTGTAGAATATTGGGCAGCTGTGGTAAAACCAGGTCGTGTTTTATTTGAAGTTGGTGGTGTGCCTTTAGATATTGCTAAAGAAGCATTGCGTTTGGCAGCTCAAAAACTACCAGTTAAAACTAAGTTTATAATTGCTAGAGATTACGAAGCATAATTTTTAAGATGATGAAACAATCAGAAATTAAAGAATTATCAGTAGCTGAGTTACAAGAAAAACTTGGCGAAGTGAAGAAGAGCTATTCAGATCTTAAGTTATCTCATGCAATATCTCCTTTAGAAAATCCAATTCAGTTACGTTCAATAAGAAGAACTGTAGCAAGAATTGCAACTGAATTAACTAAAAGAGAACAATAATTCTGCTGAATATGGAAACAAGAAATTTAAGAAAAGAACGTATAGGAGTTGTTACTAGTAACAAGATGCAGAAGTCTATTGTGGTTTCTGAAGTTAAAAAAGTAAAGCACCCTATGTATGGTAAGTTCGTACTTAAAACAAAAAAGTACGTAGCGCACGACGAGCAAAATGACTGCAACGAAGGAGATACCGTTAGAATCATGGAAACAAGACCTATGAGTAAATCTAAATGTTGGAGATTAGTTGAAATAATTGAAAGAGCTAAGTAATTATGGTACAACAAGAATCAAGATTAAAAGTAGCAGATAATACAGGAGCTAAAGAAGTTTTAGTTATCCGTGTTTTAGGTGGTACAAAGAGAAGATATGCTTCTGTTGGAGATAAGATAGTTGTATCTGTAAAAGATGCTACTCCTAACGGAAACGTAAAAAAGAAAGCAGTTTCTACTGCGGTTGTTGTACGTACTGTAAAAGAAGTAAGACGTCCAGATGGATCTTATATCAGATTCGATGATAATGCTTGTGTATTATTAAACCCTGCGGGTGAAATGAGAGGTACACGTGTATTTGGACCTGTTGCTAGAGAGCTTCGTGATAAACAATTCATGAAAATTGTATCATTAGCACCTGAAGTGCTTTAATACAGAAATTAAGATGGGAAAGCTTAAAATAAAAACTGGAGATACTGTAAAAGTAATTGCTGGAGATCACAAAGGATCTGAAGGTAAAGTACAACAGGTATTTATAGATAAGAACAAGGCGATTGTTGAAGGTGTAAACATGGTGAAGAAACATACTAAACCAAGTGCACAAAATCCGCAAGGAGGCATCGTTGAAAAAGAAGCACCTATTCATGTATCAAATTTATCGTTGTTAACTTCAAACGGAGAAACTACGAGAGTTGGTTATAAAATGGAAGGTGATAAGAAAGTAAGATTTTCAGTAAAATCTAATGAAGTAATATAGTTATGGCATATTCACCAAGACTTAAAGAAGAGTATAAAAGCAGAGTAATTGCAGCTCTTACAGACGAATTTGGATATAAAAATGTAATGCAGGTTCCTAAACTTCAAAAGATAGTAATATCTAAAGGAGTTGGTGCTGCGGTTGCAGACAAAAAGTTAATTGACCATGCTGTGGAAGAGTTAACTACTATATCTGGACAAAAAGCTATAGCTACATTATCTAAGAAAGATGTTGCTTCATTTAAATTACGTAAAGGAATGCCAATTGGTGCGAAAGTAACTTTACGTGGTGAGAGAATGTATGAGTTTTTAGACCGTTTAGTAACTTCAGCACTTCCACGTGTAAGAGATTTTAGCGGAATTAAAGCTACTGGTTTTGATGGAAGAGGTAACTACAATTTAGGTGTTACTGAACAAATTATCTTTCCAGAAATTAACATTGATAAAGTGAACAAAATCTCTGGAATGGATATTACATTTGTAACTTCTGCAGAAACAGATAAGGAAGCAAAATCATTATTAAGTGAATTAGGATTACCTTTTAAAAAGAATTAAGATATGGCTAAAGAATCAATGAAAGCCCGTGAGGTAAAAAGAGCAAAAACAGTAGCTAAGTATGCTGAGAAAAGAAAGGCTTTAAAAGAAGCTGGCGATTATGAAGCATTGCAAAAGTTACCAAAAAACGCTTCTCCAATTCGCAAACATAACAGATGCAAGCTTACTGGAAGGCCTAAAGGATACATGAGACAATTTGGAATTTCTCGTGTTACGTTTAGAGAAATGGCTAATCAAGGCTTAATCCCTGGCGTTAAAAAAGCGTCTTGGTAAAAAACGAATTATAAATTGGTAGAAGGTTCGAGACTGAAGGACAGTTTGGAAAACCATTACCGCAAATTAATAAATATGTATTCAGATCCAATAGCGGATTATCTTACGCGAGTTAGAAATGCAATCAGAGCTAACCACAGAGTGGTTGAGATTCCTGCATCTAACTTAAAGAAAGACATTACTAAAATATTATTCGAGCAAGGATATATTTTAAGCTACAAGTTCGATGATTCAACTGTACAAGGAACAATTAAAATTGCACTTAAGTACAATAAAGAAACAAAAGAACCTGTAATCAAGAAAATTCAACGTGTTAGTACACCAGGTTTACGTAAGTATGCTGGTGCTAAAGAACTACCTAGAGTGCTTAACGGTCTTGGTATTGCCATTGTTTCTACATCTCACGGTGTAATGACTGGTAAACAAGCCAAAAGAGACAATGTAGGTGGTGAAGTTTTATGTTACGTTTACTAATAAAGGGAGAAAGAGATGAGTAGAATAGGAAAAAACCCAGTTGGAATTCCGGAAGGAGTTACAGTAGAAGTAAAAGATAACGTAATTACGGTAAAAGGAAAGTTAGGAGAATTAACTCAAACTTTTGACACCGTTAATGTAAAGGTTGAAGAAGGTAATGTTTTGGTTGAGCGTTCTGCAGAAACTAAAGAACATAGAGCAAAACATGGTTTATATAGAGCACTTGTAAACAATATGATTGAAGGTGTTTCCAAAGGATTTACAAAAGAACTTGAATTGGTTGGTGTAGGTTACAGAGCATCAAATCAAGGTCAGAAATTAGATTTAGCTTTAGGTTTCTCTCACAATATTGTGATGGATATTGCTCCTGAGGTAAAAATTGAAACAGTTTCTGAAAAAGGTAAAAATCCAATTGTTAAACTAACATCTCACGATAAACAATTAGTTGGTCAAGTAGCAGCTAAGATCCGTGGTTTCCGTAAGCCAGAGCCTTACAAAGGAAAAGGAATCAAGTTTGTTGGTGAAGAATTAAGAAGAAAAGCAGGTAAATCAGCTTAATAATTGAGTTATGGCATTAACAAAGAATCAAAGAAGATTAAGAATTAAAAACAGAATTCGCAAGATAGTTTCTGGTACAGAGGCTAGACCAAGATTAACTGTTTTTAGAAGTAATAAAGAGATCTATGCTCAAATAGTTGATGACGTTTCTGGTAAAACCATAAGCGCTGCATCTTCTAGAGATAAAGACATAGCGAAAGCTAAAGGAAATAAAAGTGAAGTTGCTGCTTTAGTAGGTAAATCAATTGCAGAAAAAGCTTTGAAAGCAGGTATTGAAACTATTTCTTTTGATAGAGGTGGTTATTTATATCACGGTAGAGTAAAATCATTAGCCGAAGGTGCTAGAGAAGCAGGACTTAAATTCTAAGAAATTATGTATCAAAAATATAAAAGCGCAGAATTAGTAAAACCAGGTGGATTAGATCTTAAAGATCGTTTAGTTGGTGTGCAAAGGGTTACTAAAGTAACAAAAGGTGGTAGAGCATTCGGTTTTTCAGCAATTGTTGTTGTTGGAGATGAAAACGGTGTTGTAGGTCAAGGTTTAGGAAAATCTAAAGATGTAGCTAGTGCAATTGCAAAAGCTGTTGAAGACGCTAAGAAAAATCTTGTTCGTATTCCTATTATTAAAGGAACATTACCACATGAGCAAAAAGGTAAATACGGTGGAGCAAGAGTAAACATTATTCCTGCTGCTCCTGGTACTGGTGTAATTGCTGGTGGTGCTGTTAGAACTGTACTTGAAGCCGTTGGTGTACATGATGTATTATCGAAGTCTCAAGGATCGTCTAACCCGCACAACGTTGTGAAAGCAACTTTTGATGCTTTATTGCAATTAAGAGACGCAAATGCAATCGCAAAAGATAGAGGTATTTCACTTGAAAAAGTTTTTAACGCTTAATAACTATCAACGATGGGAAAAATTAAAGTAACAAAAGTTAAAAGCGCTATCAATCGTACGCAAAGACAAAAAAGAACTTTAGAAGCTTTAGGTCTTAAAAGGATTGGTCAAGTAAAAGAACATGAAGCAACACCTAATATTTTAGGAATGGTTGCTAAAGTTTCACATTTAGTTTCTGTTGAAGAAGCTTAAAACATATACTGAAAAATGAATTTAAGTAACTTACAGCCGGCAAAAGGATCGGTTAAAACACAAGGCAAGCGAGTAGGTCGCGGACAAGGTTCAGGTAAAGGTGGTACTGCTACACGTGGTCACAAAGGAGCAAAGTCGCGTTCAGGATATTCTAAGAAATTAGGATTTGAAGGCGGACAAATGCCTTTACAAAGACGTGTGCCAAAGTTTGGTTTCACCAATATTAACCGTGTAGAGTATCAAGCCATAAACTTAGATACTATACAAGCGTTAGTAGATAATAAGAAAGTAAAAGATACTGTAGATTTTAATACTTTATTTGAAAACGGATTAGCTGGAAAGAACGATCTAGTTAAAGTTTTAGGTAGAGGTGAATTAAAGGCTAAATTAAAAGTATCCGCTCACAAGTTTTCTGCTTCAGCAAGAACTGCTATTGAAGCCGCAGGAGGAGAAGCAATAACTTTATAAGATTACATTAACGTATGAAATTTATAGAATCAATAAAGAATGTTTGGAAAATTGAGGAGCTAAGAAACAGAATCATCGTTACGTTGAGTCTGTTATTGGTTTATCGATTTGGTGCTCAAGTGGTATTGCCAGGTATTGACGCAGCTCAACTTGGTGGTATTGCAGAAAAAACAGGTGATGGTTTATTAGGTTTATTAAACGCATTCACGGGGGGAGCATTTGCTAATGCTTCTGTTTTCGCGCTTGGAATTATGCCTTACATTTCTGCTTCTATTGTTGTACAGTTAATGGGTATTGCTATTCCTTATTTACAGAAGCTACAAAAGGAAGGCGCTAGTGGTCAAAAGAAAATAACGCAAATTACACGTTGGTTAACGATAGCTATTTGTTTGGTGCAAGCACCTGGGTATTTGGCTAGTTTGCCAGCACTTGGAATACCACAATCGGCATTCTTATTAGGAACAGGTGGTTTGTTTTATTTCTCATCAATTATCATATTAGTTACTGGCTGTATTTTCGCAATGTGGTTAGGTGAAAAAATTACTGATAAAGGTATTGGTAATGGTATTTCATTATTAATTATGGTTGGAATTATAGCTACTTTGCCACAATCTTTTGTTCAAGAATATGCAGCAAGAGTTACGGAATCAAACGGAGGTTTAATTATGATCTTAATTGAGTTAGTAGTTTGGTTTGTAGTCATATTGGCTTCTATTATGCTTGTTATGGCTGTTAGAAAAATTCCAGTGCAATATGCAAGACGTACTGCTTCTGGAGGTTATGAAAGAGCAGCTGCTGGTGGTTCTAGACAATACATTCCACTAAAGCTAAATGCATCTGGAGTAATGCCAATTATATTCGCGCAAGCTATTATGTTTGTGCCAGGTTTGATTGGTGGTGCTATGGAAGATTCAACCGTTGGACAATGGCTTCAAACAGAATTTGGTAATAATCTTTTCGGATTCTGGTATAATGTAGTTTTTGCATTATTGATTATCATATTCACGTACTTCTATACTGCAATTACAGTGCCTACTAACAAAATGGCAGATGATTTAAAACGTAGTGGTGGTTTTATTCCCGGTATTCGTCCAGGAACTGAAACAGCGGAGTATTTAGATAAAATCATGTCGCAGATTACTTTACCTGGTTCTATATTTTTAGCTTTAATAGCTGTATTTCCAGCCTTTATTGTTAAGTTAATGAATGTACAAGCAGGTTGGGCACTATTCTTTGGAGGAACATCATTGTTGATTATGGTTGGTGTAGCGATTGATACTATGCAACAGATTAACTCTTATTTGTTGAATAGACATTATGATGGTTTGATGAAAACTGGTAAAAATAGAAAAGCAGTAGCGTAAATTAGACGATAGTAGTTAGTCGTTAGATATTAGAAAACAAAACTAAATAGAAATTTTAAAGTATAGTTCTAACAACTAAAGACTAAGAACTAAAAACTAAAAGATGGCAAAACAAGCGGCAATAGAACAAGACGGAACAATTATAGAGGCATTATCTAATGCTATGTTTCGTGTTGAATTAGAAAATGGTCACATTGTGACTGCACATATTTCTGGTAAGATGCGTATGCACTATATCAAATTATTACCAGGAGATAAAGTAAAATTAGAAATGAGTCCTTACGATTTAACTAAGGCTCGTATAACTTATAGATACTAGCAAGATGAAAGTAAGAGCATCAGTTAAAAAAAGAAGCGCAGATTGTAAAATTGTGCGTAGAAAAGGAAGACTTTACGTTATAAACAAAAAGAACCCTAGATTTAAACAAAGACAAGGTTAAAAATTAAGTCATTAGTTTTTTAGACGTTAGATGAATCTGTTCGAAATCGAGAGGTTTAGGATTCTAACAACTAAAAGCTAACAATAGAAACTAAAAACAATATGGCAAGAATTGCAGGTGTAGACATACCAAAACAAAAAAGAGGCGCTATCTCTTTAACTTATATCTACGGAATAGGTAAAAGTAGAGCGAAAGAAATTTTAGCTACAGCTAAGGTTGACGAAAACACTAAAGTACAAGATTGGACAGACGACGAAATCGGAGCTATCCGTGAGGCTGTTGGATCTTACACTATTGAAGGTGAATTACGTTCTGAAACACAATTGAACATTAAGCGTTTAATGGATATCGGATGTTACAGAGGTATTCGTCATAGAGCTGGTCTTCCATTAAGAGGACAACGTACTAAAAACAACTCTAGAACTAGAAAAGGTAGAAGAAAAACTGTTGCTAACAAGAAAAAAGCAACTAAATAATAATTTAGACATTAGTCATTAGTGTTTAGACGTTAGATGAATCTGTTCGAAATAGAAATGTTTAGGATTCTAACAACTAAAGCTAACAACTAGAACAAAAGAATATGGCAAAGTCAAGTACAAAAAAACGTAAAGTAATAGTAGATGCAATTGGTGAAGCTCACGTAACAGCATCATTTAATAATATTATTATTTCATTAACCAATAAGAAGGGAGATGTAATCTCTTGGTCTTCTGCTGGTAAAATGGGATTTAGAGGATCTAAGAAAAATACACCTTATGCTGCTCAATTAGCTGCTGAAGATGCTGCTGGTGTAGCACTAGAAGCTGGATTGAAAAAAGTAAAAGTATACGTAAAAGGTCCTGGTAACGGTAGAGAATCTGCTATTCGTTCTATCCATAATGCTGGTATAGAAGTTACAGAAATCATTGATGTAACTCCACTACCACACAACGGATGTCGTCCACCAAAACGTAGAAGAGTTTAAGCACTATTTTATAGTGTTTATCATATAAAAAATTAATATCGTCTGATTGTCAGATGATATTAATTTTTTGCATAAATTTGCACACCGAAAAAAATAACAAGTATCAACGAGAGAGTAACGGTTATCGAAGGATAAGATTAAGACCTTAATTCATAACTTCTCTCATAAACAATTAAAAATGGCAAGATATACTGGTCCTAAAACAAAAATCGCACGTAAATTCGGCGAGGCTATCTTTGGAGATGATAAATCTTTTGAGAAAAGAAATTACCCTCCAGGGCAACACGGAAATAATAGAAGACGTGGTAAAAAATCTGAATACGCTATCCAATTAGCTGAAAAGCAAAAAGCAAAATATACTTATGGTATTTTAGAGCGTCAATTTAGAGGATTATTTAAAAAAGCAAGAGCAGCTCAAGGCATTACTGGTGAAGTATTATTACAATTATGTGAATCTCGTTTAGATAACGTAGTTTACAGAATGGGAGTTTCACCTTCTAGAAGTGGTGCACGTCAATTAGTTTCACACAGACACATTACTGTAAACGGGGAAATCGTTAATATTCCATCTTACCAATTAAAAGCTGGAGATGTTGTAGGTGTTAGAGAAAAATCTAAGTCTCTTGAGGCTATTGATAGATCATTGTCAAACTCAAGTAAAGTTTACGAATGGATCACTTGGAACAACGATACAAAGTCTGGTACTTATGTGTCAGTTCCTGCAAGAATCCAAATTCCAGAAAATATCAACGAGCAATTCATCGTCGAATTATATTCTAAATAATAAATTAACAACATTGGTATTTGGCCAAAGGGTTTATTCGTACTTCTTCAAACTTATAAACCGCGCAACCAAATAACAATTAAAACGAAGAAACACACAAATGGCAGTATTTAGTTTTCAAAAGCCCGACAAAGTAATCATGATCGATTCTACTGATTTCGAAGGAAAATTCGAATTCAGACCGTTAGAACCTGGTTATGGTTTAACAGTAGGCAATGCATTAAGAAGAGTATTATTATCTTCTTTAGAAGGATTTGCAATTACATCTGTAAGAATCGAAGGTGTAGACCACGAGTTTTCTACAATTGCTGGCGTAGTTGAAGATGTAACCGAAATCATTCTTAACTTAAAGCAAGTACGTTTTAAAAGACAAATTGAAGATATTGATAACGAGTCTATCTCAATTTCAATTTCTGGTCAAGAGCAAATATTAGCAGGAGACTTCCAGAAGTTTATTTCAGGATTCCAAGTATTAAATTCAGAACTAGTTATCTGTAATTTAGATCCTAAGGTGAGCATCAATATGGAAATCACTATAGAAAAAGGTAGAGGTTATGTGCCAGCAGAAGAAAACAAAAAGCCTTCTGCACCAATGGGAACTATCTTTACAGATTCTATCTACACACCAATCAAAAATGTTAAGTATAGCATTGAGAACTATCGTGTAGAGCAAAAAACGGATTATGAGAAGTTAGTATTCGAAATCATTACAGATGGTTCAATTACACCTCAAGATGCGTTAACCGAAGCTGCTAAAACCTTAATTCACCACTTCATGTTATTCTCTGATGAGCGTATCACTTTAGAAGCGGATGAGATTGCACAAACTGAAACTTATGATGAAGAATCACTTCACATGAGACAGTTATTGAAGACTAAGCTTATTGATATGGATTTATCCGTGCGCGCGCTTAACTGTTTAAAAGCTGCAGAGGTAGATACTTTAGGAGACTTAGTATCATTCAACAAAAACGACTTAATGAAGTTCCGTAACTTCGGTAAGAAATCTTTAACTGAGCTTGAAGAGCTTGTACACGTTAAAGGTTTGAATTTCGGAATGGACTTAAGCAAATATAAATTAGACAAAGATTAAATTAATCAACTCTTCTATAATTTGCTCCTCAAAAGAGTTTGGTAGCAAGATAGAAGTTTAAAACAAAAGTCATGAGACACGGAAAAAAATTCAACCACTTAGGTAGACAAACAGCTCACAGAAAGGCAATGTTAGCAAATATGGCTTGTTCTTTAATAGAGCACAAGCGCATTAACACAACAGTTGCAAAAGCAAAAGCTTTAAAGCAATTTGTTGAGCCTTTAGTAACCAAATCTAAAGAAGATACTACACATAATCGTCGTATCGTATTTAGTAAGTTAAGACAAAAGGAAGCTGTTACTGAGTTATTCAGGGAAGTTGCTACTAAAGTAGGCGACAGACCAGGAGGTTACACCAGAATTATCAAATTAGGTAATCGTTTAGGTGATAACGCGGATATGGCAATGATCGAGCTTGTAGATTACAACGAAATTTACAACGCTGGTAAAAAAGCTAAGAAAACTACTAGAAGAAGTAGAAGAGGAGGCAGTAAGCCGGCTGTTGCGGTTCCAGTTGAAACTAACGCATCAAACGAAGAAGAATAAATGTTAATAAGCATTTAATATATAAAGGATAAACTATTTTTAGTTTATCCTTTTTTTTTGAATTTTTGTAAAACTTTTTGGCGTTACCCTCCTATGGTCGGGTCGGGCTTTCGGCAGTCGCTCTCTCCTTCGTCGAGGAGCTTCAACAAATGCCTCAATCCCTAACGCGGAAGAAAACCACGAAAAACACATGAAATATCAGAAAAGACAAAATGCCATCGTTCTGCTTGCAGATGGTACAATTTTTTATGGAAAAGCAGTAGGAGGAAAGCAAGGAACCGCTTTTGGTGAAGTTTGTTTTAATACGGGAATGACAGGGTATCAAGAGATTTTTACTGACCCTTCGTATTACGGACAATTAATGGTGGCAACAAATGCGCACATAGGAAATTATGGAACTAATGAAGATGAAGTAGAATCAGATTCTATTAAGATTGCTGGTTTAATTGTTAAGAATTTCAGTTACGAATATTCGCGTCCGGCAGCAGATAGTTCTTTAGAAGACTTTTTGGATAAAAATAACTTGTTGGCAATTTCAGATGTGGATACCAGAGCATTGGTAAGCTATATTAGAGAAAACGGTGCTATGAACGCTGTTATATCTACCGAAGTTGACAATATTGAAGGTCTAAAGAAACAATTGGCAGAAGTGCCAAGTATGGAGGGATTAGAGTTGGCTTCAGAAGTATCAACAAAAGACCCTTATTATTTTGGTGATGAAAATGCTACCTTCAAAGTAGCAGCCTTAGATATAGGTATTAAAAAGAATATTTTAAGAAATATTGCAAGTAGAGATTGTTATATCAAAGTGTTTCCATATAATGCTAAATTTGAAGACCTAGAAGCTTTTGAACCAGATGGGTACTTCTTGTCAAATGGCCCTGGTGATCCAGAACCTTTGGTAGAAGCGCAAGCTGTGGCAAAAGAAATCATTAAAAGAGACTTGCCACTATTTGGTATTTGTTTAGGGCATCAGGTGATTGCTATTGCTAATGGTGTTTCAACTTATAAAATGTACAACGGGCACAGAGGTATTAATCACCCTGTGAAAAATCTAATCACAGGAAAAGGAGAAATCACCTCTCAAAACCATGGTTTCGCAGTAAATAGAGAAGAAGCAGAAGGTAATTCTGATTTAGAGATAACGCATGTACATTTAAATGATGATACCGTTGCAGGTTTAGCAATGAAGGATAAAAACGTATTTTCAGTGCAGTATCACCCAGAAGCAAGCCCTGGACCGCATGATTCATCGTATTTGTTCGATCAGTTTGTTGAGAACATTAAGAAGAGTAAACTTTCACCTGTGGAATAATAAAGTGTAAAGCTATAATGTACTAAAACGTTATAGCTTTCTTTTTTTTATTTTATGATAAAAGCTAGTAAATAAAAAGAGATTAAACCGTAAATTTGTGGCGCAATTAAAGATTAAAAACAAACCAATTATGAGCGTAATAGTTAGCGTACACGCAAGACAAATTCTAGATTCAAGAGGTAACCCAACTGTAGAAGTTGATGTAATTACCGAGAACGGTGTATTAGGTAGAGCTGCAGTTCCTTCTGGGGCTTCAACGGGAGAGCATGAAGCTGTGGAGCTTCGTGATGGAGGTGATACTTACATGGGGAAAGGTGTTTTAAAGGCTGTTGAAAATGTTAATACCGTAATTGCAGAAGAATTATTAGGTGTTTCAGTGTTTGAACAAAACTTAATTGACCAGATGATGATTGATTTAGATGGTACACCAAATAAATCTAAATTGGGCGCTAATGCTATTTTAGGTGTGTCTTTGGCTGCTGCAAAAGCTGCTGCTAACGAATTAAATATGCCTTTATATCGTTATGTTGGTGGTGTTTCTGCAAACACACTACCATTACCTATGATGAACATCATCAATGGTGGTTCTCATAGTGATGCGCCAATTGCATTCCAAGAGTTTATGATTATGCCAGTTAAGGCGAAGAACTTTACACATGCAATGCAAATGGGAACGGAGATTTTCCACCATTTGAAAAAAGTATTGCACGATAGAAATTTAAGTACTGCGGTTGGTGATGAAGGTGGTTTTGCACCAACCTTAGATGGAACAGAAGATGCTATTGAAACAATTGGTAAAGCAGTTGAAAACGCTGGATATAAATTTGGAGATGAAGTTAAGATTGCTTTAGATTGTGCCTCTGCTGAATTCTATGAAGATGGAAAATACAATTATGCTAAGTTTGAAGGCGACACTGGAGTTGTAAGAACGTCAGAAGAGCAAGCAACATATTTAGCTGAATTATGTGCAAAGTACCCAATCATTTCTATTGAAGATGGAATGGATGAAAATGACTGGGATGGATGGAAATCTTTAACAGAAAAAGTTGGAGATAAAGTACAGTTAGTTGGTGATGATTTATACGTAACAAATGTGGAGCGTTTATCAAGAGGTATCGAAAATGGTATTGCCAATTCAATCTTGATTAAAGTAAACCAAATAGGTTCTTTAACTGAAACAATTGCTGCTGTAAATATGGCACACAATGCAGGTTATACCTCTGTAATGTCTCACCGTTCTGGAGAAACTGAAGATAATACTATTGCAGATTTAGCGGTAGCTTTAAATACAGGACAAATTAAAACAGGTTCTGCTTCACGTTCTGACCGTATGGCTAAATACAACCAGTTACTTCGTATCGAAGAAGAGCTTGGTTCTGTAGCTTACTTCCCAGGAGAAAATGCTTTTAAGGTGAAGTAAAAATTCACTATAAATATTATAATGGAAAAGCGATTTACTTTTATTAAATTGCTTTTTTTTTGTTTAAAAACTCTAAGTAATATTACTTATTGTCCTAGTAAAAATCTAAGTAGTATTTTAGATTAAAAAGTTTTAGGTAAAAGAAGATTAGTTTTAAATTAATCTTCTTTTTTTAATATCAATTTTGTTAATATATCAATTTACAAAACCTTTAGTTGATAGCTTTATAAATAAGGGTTTATTTCGTAATTTAGCGCTTCCAAAAATTAAATAGAAATCACATGTCAGATACCGCTATTCTCGAAGTAAATGGAGAAAAATATGAGTTCCCTTTAAAAAAAGGAACTGAAAATGAAATTGCAATAGATATTAAGGCTCTAAGGGCTTCCACAAATGGTATTATTACCTTAGATTCTGGTTATAAAAATACGGGCTCTTGCGAAAGTGCAATTACATTTTTGGATGGCGAAAAAGGTATACTAAGATACAGAGGGTATTCCATAGAAGAGCTAGCTGAAAAAGCAGACTTTCTGGAGGTAGCTTACTTATTGATTTTTGGAGAGCTTCCAACTGCGGAACAGTTAGAAAAATTTCATCATGACATTATGGAGAATTCCATGGTTGATGAGGATGTTCATAAGATTCTGGACGCATTTCCTAAGAATGCACATCCAATGGGTGTTTTGTCTTCTTTGACAAGTGGTTTAATAGCTTTTAATCCTTCTTCAGTAAATATTGAGTCTGAAGAAGATATGTATAATGCTATTGTAAAGATTTTGGGCCAATTTCCTGTGCTTGTTGCTTGGGTAATGCGCAAAAAGAAAGGATTACCATTAAACTATGGGTCTAAAAAATTAAGTTATGTCGATAACATGATGCAAATGATGTTTCAACAGCCAAACGAAGATTACGAACTTAATGTTGTAGTAAGAGATGCCCTGGATAAACTATTAATTTTGCACGCAGACCATGAGCAAAACTGTTCTACATCTACAGTTAGAATTACAGGTTCATCCCATGCAGGCTTATTTGTTTCAGTTGCTGCTGGAATTTCTGCACTTTGGGGTCCACTTCATGGTGGGGCAAACCAAGCCGTTTTGGAAATGTTGGAGGCTATTAAAGCAGATGGAGGAGATACCAAAAAGTATATGGCTAAGGCTAAAGATAAAGCAGATCCTTTCCGTTTAATGGGATTTGGTCATAGAGTATATAAAAACTTTGATCCTAGAGCTAGAATTATCAAAAAAGCAGCGGACGAGGTGTTAGGAGATTTAGGAGTAGAAGATCCTATTTTAGATATTGCGAAAGGATTAGAAAAAGAGGCTTTAGAAGATCAATATTTTGTGGATAGAAAATTATATCCTAATGTAGATTTCTACTCTGGAATCATTTACAGAGCTATGGGTATTCCTGTAGAGATGTTTACTGTGATGTTTGCAATGGGGCGTTTACCAGGTTGGATAGCCCAATGGAGAGAGATGCGATTGAATAAGGAGCCTATAGGTCGCCCAAGACAATTATATGTTGGTGAAACAGAAAGAGCGTTTGTGGATATAGAAAAAAGATAAACGCGCTATCTAAATATATTTAAAGCTTCATACTTAGTTGTCATGAAGCTTTTTTTATATTTACACTATGCTGAAACTTAATGTACAAAACGAAACTTCACGTCTTAGAAAGGTAGTCCTTGGGACTGCTGAGAGTAATGGTCCTATTCCTAAAATAGAGGATTGCTACGACCCTAAAAGTATAGAACACATAAAGTTAGGAACCTATCCTAAGGAAGTGGATATGATAGCTGAGATGAATGCTGTTTATGATGTCTTTAAAAAATATGGTGTTGAGGTATTTCGACCTGATGTGATAAAAGACTGTAATCAAATTTTCTCTCGCGATATTGCTTTTGTTATTGATGATATTATGATTGAGGCTAACATATTGCCGCATAGGGAGGAAGAGGTGCATGCCATTGATTATATATGGAACCAAGTAGCTGAGGATAAACGTATCATTTTACCAGAAGATTGTCATGTTGAAGGTGGTGATGTAATGCCTTGGAACGATTATATCTTCATAGGCACTTATACAGGAGATGACTATCCAGATTTGATAACTGCTAGAACCAATATTCAAGCGGTACATGAAATCCAAAATTTATTTCCGAAGAAAAAAGTAAAGTCGTTCGAACTTAGAAAATCTAATACAAATCCGAAGGAAAATGCGTTACACTTGGATTGTTGCTTTAACCCCATTGGAAAAGGAAAAGCAATCATTCATAAAAATGGATTTTTAGTTGAGAGTGAATACGAATGGTTAATTAATTTCTTTGGAAAGGAAAATGTATTTGAAATTACTAAAGATGAAATGTACCAGATGTGTAGTAATGTATTTTCCATATCTGAAGAAGTAATCATTTCTGAACAAAACTTTACGAGATTAAATAACTGGTTAAGAAGTCAAGGATTTATTGTTGAGGAAGTACCTTATGCAGAAATTGGAAAACAAGAAGGCTTATTACGTTGTACTACTTTACCATTATATCGAGACTAGATTAGTTAACTTCATTTTGTAGAGACTTATATAAATGCTTTCGGTATTCTGAAGGTGTCATATTCAAATACTTTTTAAATTGCCGATGGAAAAAAGACATGTTTTCATAACCACATTCCATAGCAATATCAAGCAGTTTTTTATCTGTGTCTTGAAGTAATAAGCAAGCTTTTCGCACTCTATATTCATTTAAATAATTAGTAAAGGACTTCTTGAATTCTTTTTTAAAATACTTACAGAACGCGCTACCTGTCATATAAGTAATTGATGCCATATCGGTAATGGAGATTTTATTTTGAAAATTTAAATCCACAAAGTTTAAAATAGTAGCAATTCTTGTATTTGATTTTTCTGAGATTTGATAGCGTTGATTGTGCAACGAAAGGAGTTTTTTGTCGGCATTGGCTAAGTCCAATAAAATATATAATAGTTCTATAACTTTTTTTGGAGCATCTAATGATTGAAGCTTTTTAAGTCTGTTTCCAACAGATTTTGCATACTCTAAATTAGTAAACTTTACACCGCTATTTGCTGCATTAAGCAAGAGCTGAATTGGTTTAAGTTGTTCGGTTGTAAAAATAAAATCTTCTATACTTTTGGTTTTCCATTGGACACAGTATGAAATAACACCAGAATTGTATCCTATTTCGTTACGCCAACAATGAGGTACTTCTTTTCCAATCAAAACTAGATCCCCGACGGCAAAATCATCTACACTAGTTCCTAAGTGTCTAATACCAGTGCCCTTAACAACGTAAGTAAGTTCATAATCTTCATGGTAATGCCAAGGTGCATCAAAGTGATCATGTGAATAGGTAAATGCGTGAATATCATTCTCAACTTGATGTGGAATATGTTCTAATTTTGGCTTCAATTTGATATTTTAATTCAATATTGAACAATATAGTACATATTTTGAGAAAATGAGCATTTAGTATAAAATTCACTTCCGAACTAATTTTGTAATAAACTCGTAAATTATGAAAGTGCTTTGTAGTGGTTTGAATGTTGTAGACCTTTTAGTTTTGGTGCCTTCAAATATTAAAATTGGGCAGAAGAATGAATGCGATAGAATTGTATTACAGGGTGGGGCACCTGCAGGAAATGCAGCCTGTGCCTTGGCATCTTTAGGTCATGACACTTCATTTTTGGGCTATTTTGGTAATAACCTATTAAGTTCTGTTGCCATTGATGAACTTACAAGGCACGGTGTGAATGTTGATTTTTTTATTGAAAAAGAAGATGCAACCCCAGCAATTGCAATTGTACAAGTGGACGATGCCGGAGAGCGCACAGTTTTTTATTCAACCGAAAACTATATACCATTTTCTCCGAAGGATTTTAATAAAGAAGATTTAAATGGTTTTAATCTGATTTTAGTTGATGGATATGATACAGAAATTAATAGCCATCTATTAGAGCTTGCAAACAGGTTGGGTATAAAAAGTGTCTTGGATATGGAAGCTTCCGATCATGATACCATGAAAAAAATGATTGGTTTATGTACGCATGCTGTTTTACCACTTGAAGCTGCTCAAAAGGTTTCGGGAGAGCAAGATGTTGTTAAGGCATTAAGGGCCGTTTCAGAACTTACGGATGCACAAGTTGTAATCACTGATGGAGTAGAAGGTGCTTTTGCATTAAATAACAAACAGGTTATTCACCAACCTTCTTTTAAGGTAGATGTAGTAGATACAACTGGTTGTGGGGACTCTTTTCATGCGGCATACGCCTCAGGATTATTGCAAGGATTTACTTTAGAAGAAAGATTGTATTACGCAAGCTACTACGCCTCACAAGTAGCTGAACATTTTGGAGGTAGAACGTTTTTGCCTACTAAGGATTTTATGGATAAAAACTGTTCTTTTAAGATAAACGCATAAACTAAATTATTATGGAAATTTTAGAAGATATATCAACTGAAAATGGCATAGTAAGCCATCTGTTCGAAAAGGTAATTGCCCCAAAACCATCCAACTATATAGCAAAAATAGCTTTGGTAGGTATTGGGTTGGAAGAACATTTTGATTGGCAATCTATTTTGAATAATTACGCCAACGCAAAGACTGAACTTAGAAAGGTGCTACCCGAGGAAAGATTCAAACTATTTACATCAAAAGAACCTATTCAATCTAAAGAAGCTATTTATACTTGGTTAAAAGAAATGCAAGCTCCAGGAATAGACGGTTTAATTATTTATCAAGCATCTTTTATTTCGGGAGATTTGGCGGCTACATTGGCGAGATGGCTTAATCAAAATAAAATACCAGTACTCAGTTGGTCACATGATGAGGTAACCGGCGGTCGACTCTCTAACAACAGATTGTGCGGACAAAACTTTTTATTGAACATTTTTAATTCCTGTGGCGTTAAATATTCATGGTTATTTGAATCGCCAGAAGACGAGGAATTTGCCGGTAACATTTTAAAATTTGCTAAGTCGGTATATGTTAAGGCATCTATCAATCAAAAATCTGTAGGTATGATGGGCGGATTCCGTGTGCCTGGGTTTTATGATTGTGAATTGAATGAACTTTCATTACTTAACAGGTTTGGAATAAAAGTAGACCGTTTAGATTTTGATACCATTTGGCAACATGGAAAGAAGTTTTCATCAAATAGTATTCAGGAGATTAAAACAGAACTTTTAAGTCATCCGCTATGTAAGTTCAATAACGTAAATGATGAACAGATTGAGAAATCAATACGCCTATCCTTAGCCATGGCAGATTACGCACGCTTGCATGATTATTTGGGTATAGGGCTTAAAAATTGGCCAGAGTTATTCGACACCTATGGTATTGCCGGTGATGGGGCAGGCGCCTTAGTTCAGGATGTTGGAATTCCTGTAGCTGATGAATCCGATATGGGCGCTTTATTGACGATGGTAATCATGAATCAAATCAGTTTTGAAAAAGCAATTCCAACGCTAGTGGATTTATCCTTAATTAATAAAACAGATAACCGAATCGGGTTTTGGCATTGTGGAGGTGCTCCAACTAAATTAATTCACCCAGAGACAGGATATGAAGTTAGAAACCACAGTATTTTAGAAAATTTTGATGTTGATAGCAGTATGGGAATGCTTTTAGAGTTTTTACATAAACAGGGCAAGGTAACTATAGCTAAGTACCAGTATCCCGAAGCAGCAAAAGTATTGACCTGGGAGGGAAATATTTTACCTTCGGAAATGGCCTTCCGAGGAAGTTATGCTGAGGTAAAACCGAGAAAAAACTCTTCTGGTGATATTTTAAGTACGGTATTGAACAACGGATTAGACCACCACTGGATTATTGGAAGAGGCTATCTTCAAAAAGATTTAAACGAACTCAATCATTGGTTGGGAATAAATAATATTACAATAGAAACTAGTAAAGACCATTTATATGGACACAGCAATTAATACAATTCCAACGGTTAAGTATAACCAGAATTATAGTAGTCTAAAGGACTTGTTTTTAGACTATAGAGCAACGCAAAGATGCTTACCCGCATTTAATGTGAATGACAATTACGATTTAAAAGCCGTAGTTGAAGCGGCAAACGAATTGGATACAAATGTTATGGTAATGACCTATCCACCAGTTGCCGAACTGAATACACCCGAAGTGTTTAAATCTTTGGTAGATGGTTTCAAAAAAATCCATAAGAACAATATTTATTTACATTTAGACCATAGCACAACTGTAGATTTGTGTAAACGTGCCATTGATTCAGGCTACGATTCTGTGATGATTGATGGCTCTCAAGTTTCACTTCAAGAGAATATCAAAATGACTAAGGAAGTGGTAGATTATGCTTCTTCTGCTGGCGTTGTGGTAGAGGCAGAAATAGGAAAAATTATGGGGCGAGGTGTGGAAGTAAAGTGTGATGATGATTTCTTAGCAAGTGCAAACGATGTGAAACAACTTTATGAAGCTACAGGTGTGGATATAGTTGCTGTCGGAATTGGTACAGCCCATGGTTTTACACCAACAGAACCTAAAATTCATTTTAATCGTTTACGAGAAATAGCTGAAGCAGTTCCTGCTCCTTTAGTTTTGCACGGTGGAACAGGAATTCCTGATGGCGATATTCAAAAATCCATAACTATGGGAATGAGTAAAATAAATATTGGTACCATAGTTCACACCACTTATATGAAATATGCTTTTGAGGAAATTCAAAAAGCAGGAGATGGTGCATATCCTCCATTCATAATGAAAGAGGTATTACCTAAGATTAAAGCTGTTGTTAAAGATAGGTTGAGGGCTGTGAATTTTAAATGAGTTAAGAAGTGAGGTGTTGGTGAACAAAACGGGGTAAGTTAAGCACGATAATTTTTTTGTCATTGCTAAAAGCTTAATTCTTCACCCAAACTCCAGACTTTTTACCAATACCTTCTTTCTTTTTAAATTCTATAGGTATAGCTTCTTCAGCATTTCTAACAACAAAATGTAAATGTGGTTTTGTGGTGTAGCCTGTAAAGCCTGCAATACCTATAGACTGTCCTGCTTTTACGTAGTCATTAACCTCTACCAAGGTACCATTGGTATCTAAATGGACATAGTACGCAAAAGTACCATCATCGTGTACAATTACTATTTGGTTGGCTTTGTCTCTATAACTTTTGCCCCCTCTTTCTGTGAAATGGGACAAAACTCTAACCACATAGCCATTTCTAGCAGCAACTATTGTATCCCCAATCGGGATTTTGAAATCTATAGCATATTTAGATTGTACGGATTGATGGGAAAACTTTCCATTAAATCCCTGCATAATCTTGTAGCGTTTCTTCTTTTGAAAAGGAAGTTCATACAGGTAGTTTTTAATTGAATCTTGAGGTAGTGTTTTTCCAAAGGAATATGATAAGCTTAAATAATCTGATATCTCAAAAGTACTATCGTTTTCAAACAGTCGTTTGGGAACATTCATTACATTTACAAGCGAGTCTTGAGGTTTGCAAAGGGTGTTCCCTTCTAAAAATTGTATTTCGGTGTCTTGCTTTTTTGAAATTTTTAGAGTAATAGGAGCATAGGTTTTATTTACAAAGTTGAACGTTGTTGCTGTATCACTTTTAATTTTAGAAAATTCAATTTCCTGACTAGAAGTAACATTTACAACAAAAAAGCAAAGTATAAAACAATGAATTATAATTTGTCTAATCACGGAAGTATTAATTTAAAATCTAAAATTAGGCATTTGTATCATTTCTTCCCAAGTTAATAATTAACTTTTATCGGATGTCTAATCTTTTAAAAATATTATACGCACTTCTAACTGCACCTTCCATATAACCAGGAAATTCAGTTGATGTTTCAGCTCCGGCAATAAATAATTTACTATTTAAATAAGTTTCTTGATATAGTCGGTGGCCATTGTTCTGATGCGGAATCACATGATCGCGATAGTCAGAATACGTTAGAGGGTCCAAGCGCCAAACTTTTTCTTCATATTCTAAGTAATCGTCAACTTTACTACCATAATATTTTTTTAATTGATTAAGAATCAAGTTTAACCGTTCTTCTTTGCTCAAAGAATAATAAGAATTATTTAAAAATCCCTTTAGAGCAAAATAGTTACTGGAATGGTCGGAGTGATCGTAAAATTCGGGAATTGGCCCGACATTACTGAAAATAGTACCACTAGATTCTTTTGCTTTCCAAAAAGGAGTTTTAAAACGTAGTCCAATTTTAATTGACTCACCCATCCAAGTATGTGTACTTTCCATAATTTGTTGTAATTCGTCTGGTAAAGAGGGTTCAATTTTTACTGTAGATTGAAATAAATATGGCGGTAAGGTAGATACTACGATTTTAGATGTATAACTGCTTAGGTCTGTTTCTACAGATAAATAGTTACCATTTTCTTGTAGTGCAATAACTTTTTCAGCGTTAATAATTTGATCCGCAGAAATATGTGAGAGCAATATTTCAATAATTTTTGAAGTACCTCCTATAATTCTATAACTAGGTGCTTGATTGGGAGGAAGTGTTACGAGCTGATATGGCGATAGTGAGGAGGGTTCATAAATTGCTTTTTTGCCCAGTTCTTGTTCAAATATATCTAGGTCAAGATCTTCCAGAAGTTTTTTGAGATAGATGTGTTGATTGCCTAACCAAGTTGCTCCTATTTCTATTGAGGCCAAATCATTTTTGTAAGACGTGTAGATTCTTCCTCCTATTCTTTCTCTAGCTTCTACAATACAAATATTATAATTTGAATTACGCAATAAGTAGGCCAGGGTTAGACCTGTCAATCCTGCTCCTATAATGACAATATCCGCTTCTTTAATTTCCATTTGAGTAAAATAAAAAAGTATTGTTTCAATGTTATTCATCAAAACAATACTTGTATTTTTCTAAGGTATAAATTTTCTTAATCTTCAACTAAAACCCAATCGCCTTTTGCAATTAAAGGTTCGGCTTGCTTATATTTTAAGGTTTTATTTTCACCATTTAAAACGTGTTTAATAGTCACACGATCGTTTCGCCCTATTTTTGGCTTATCACGAACAATAGTTTCTACTACTTGCGGCTGACGTTGAGTATTGCCCGCGGCTCTACTTTGTGCAGAACGTTCATCTAAATTAGGAATCTCCTCTTTTGAAGTTTCTACCTTTTCACGTTTTCTAGCTCTCGCTTCCTGAATGGTATCTTGTGTTTCATGAGGTAATTCACCTTTAAATAAGAAAGAAATAACATCTTTATTCACCTCATCAATCATTGCTTTAAATAATTCAAAAGCTTCAAACTTATAAATTAATAAAGGGTCTTTTTGCTCATGAACTGCTAATTGAACGGATTGTTTTAATTCGTCCATTTTACGCAAATGTGTTTTCCACGCATCGTCAATGATAGCTAATGTGATATTCTTTTCAAAATCAGTGATTAATTGCTTACCATTTGTTTCGTAAGCTTTTTCTAAATCGGTAACTACATTTAAGCTTTTAACACCATCTGTAAACGGCACGACGATGCGCTTAAATTTATCACGCTGATTTTCATATACATTTTTTATGACAGGAAAAGCAATATCTGCATTGCGCTCCATTTTTTCTCTGTAATTTTCAAAAGCAGATTTATAGATTTGAGCAGTAATTTCCTGAGCAGATAATTTACCAAAATCTTCTTCTGTAATTGGCGAACTCATTGAGAAATACCGAATCAATTCAAACTCAAAATTCTTGAAATCGTTAGCGTCTTTGTTAGTTTGAGCGATACCTTCAGAGGTGTCAAAAATCATATTCGCCAAATCTACTTGAAGGCGTTCCCCATGTAAAGCATGGTGACGACGCTTGTAAACCACTTCACGCTGTGCATTCATTACATCATCATATTCCAACAAACGCTTACGTACACCAAAGTTATTTTCCTCAACTTTTTTCTGAGCACGTTCAATAGATTTTGAAATCATGGAATGTTGAATTACTTCACCTTCCTTTAATCCCATACGGTCCATCATTTTTGCAATACGCTCGCTACCAAATAAACGCATCAAATTATCTTCAAGAGATACGTAAAACTGAGAACTACCAACATCTCCTTGACGACCAGCACGACCACGTAACTGACGGTCTACACGTCGAGAATCATGACGTTCTGTACCAACTATTGCTAAACCACCAGCTGCTTTTACTTCATCACTCAATTTAATATCTGTACCGCGACCCGCCATATTTGTTGCAATGGTAACCTGTCCCGAACGACCTGCTTGGTCAACTATTTCTGCTTCTTTTTTATGCTGTTTTGCATTTAAGACATTGTGAGATATTTTACGAATACTCAACATTTTTCCTAGCAATTCGGAAATTTCAACAGAAGTAGTACCAATCAACACAGGGCGACCAGCTTGGGATAGCTGAACAACTTCATCAATTACAGCATTGTATTTTTCACGTTTCGTTTTATAAACTAAATCTTCGCGATCATCACGAGCAATAGGTTTATTAGTTGGAATTTCAACCACATCTAATTTATAGATTTCCCAGAATTCTCCAGCTTCAGTTACAGCGGTACCTGTCATACCAGACAGCTTACGATACATTCTAAAGTAATTCTGTAGCGTAACTGTGGCGAAGGTTTGTGTAGCATCTTCAATCTTCACATTCTCCTTAGCTTCAATCGCTTGGTGTAATCCGTCAGAATAACGACGACCGTCCATAATACGACCAGTTTGCTCATCAACAATCATTACTTTGTTATCCATCACCACATATTGTGTGTCTTTTTCAAACAAAGCATAAGCCTTCAATAACTGATTTAAAGTATGGATACGTTCAGATTTTACACCAAACTCCTTGAATAATTCTTCTTTAAGTTCAGCCTCTTTTTCCTTTTCAAGATTTTGTTCCTCAATCTTAGCAATCTCAATACCAATTTCTGGCATTACAAAGAAGTTAGGATCGTCTTTTCCGGAAATATATTCAATACCCTTATCGGTTAATTCAATCTGATTATTTTTTTCTTCAATTACATAGTATAATTCCGCATCTACCTTTGGCATTTCACGGTTATTATCTTGCATATAGAAGTTTTCGGTTTTTTGCAATAATTGTTTTACACCTTCTTCAGATAAAAATTTAATTAAAGCTTTATTTTTTGGAATACCGCGATATACCCGCAATAGTTGGAAACCACCTTCTTTATCTTCGCCTTCCTTAATTAATTTCTTGGCTTCAGCTAAAACACCAGTTAAATATTTACGTTGTACAGCTACAATATCATCAACTCTAGGTTTCAACTCGTTAAACTCATGGCGATCGCCTTTCGGAATCGGACCAGAGATAATCAATGGTGTACGAGCATCATCTACTAATACAGAATCTACTTCATCCACAATAGCATAATGGTGCGGACGTTGTACTAAATCTTCCGGTGCATGAGACATATTATCACGCAGATAATCAAAACCAAACTCGTTATTTGTTCCGTAAGTGATATCAGCATTATAGGCTTTTCTACGTGCTTCAGAATTCGGTTGGTGGTAGTCTATACAATCAACACTCATTCCGTGGAACTCAAAAATCGGAGCCATCCACGCACTATCACGTTTTGCTAAATAATCGTTAACAGTTACTAAGTGCACACCTTTACCGGCCAGCGCATTTAAATATACAGGAAGGGTAGCAACGAGTGTTTTACCTTCACCTGTTTGCATTTCTGCAATTTTACCTTGGTGTAAAGCAATACCACCAATTAGCTGAACATCATAATGAATCATGTCCCAAGTAATTGGCTTTCCAGCAGCATCCCAAGAATTTGCCCAAGTAGCGCTATCACCGTCAAGTGTTACGTATGTTTTTTCGCCAGAAAGCGTTCTATCAAACTCGTTGGCTTTTACGGTAATGTCTGTATTATGCACAAAACGTTTCGCCGTTTCCTTAACAACTGCAAAAGCTTCTGGTAAAATATCGTTTAAAACACCTTCGGTAACTTCGTAAGCGTCATCTCTAAGCTTATCAATTTGCTCATAAATATCTTCCCGAGCATCAATATCCTCTGTGTTTTCTGCTTCAGTAGTTAAGTTAGAAATTTGCTCATCAATCGAAGCTGTAGCATCTGCTATTTTAGCTTTAAACTCTGCCGTTTTACCTCTTAATTCATCGTGAGATAAAGCTTCAAGAGCACTTTCAAACGTTTTTATTTTATCAACTAATGGCGAAATTGCCTTTACATCTTGTTTCGATTTGTCTCCTACAAATACTTTTAAGACCGAATCTAAAAAACCCATATTATATGTTTTATATTTTAACTAGGCTAGTCCTAGGTTTTATCATTTCTAAACGCGCTTGAAAAGCGACTTTCAAAGATACATTTTGTAATACTTCTTTCTGTGGTAAAGGACAAAAAAAAAGCCTCAAATCGAGACTTTTTAACGGTTCTTTATGCTTTATTTTTAATATTCATCTTCATTCCAAAGATAATCTTCGTCAGTTGGATAGTCTGACCAGATTTCCTCGATAGAATCATACGAATCACCTTCATCTTCAATAGACTGTAAGTTCTCTACAACCTCTAAAGGTGCACCAGTTCTAATGGCGTAATCTATCAATTCGTCTTTTGTGGCTGGCCAAGGCGCATCACTTAAATACGATGCTAATTCTAATGTCCAATACATTTCTTTCTGTTTAATTTTTTGCAAAAATAATTTTTTAGTTTAAACACGCAAGAAAAAAGTGAATTAATTAATCATTAATTAAAAGAACGTATCTTTTTGTACTCTAAACAGTTGAAATTATCCTCGCTTTGTTAATAATAGCGCAACATTTCAGCGTTTTCGTAATTGGTTTTTGGGCGTTACCCTCGATTCTAATTTAGAATGTTCAATGAACCTTACGTGCTCGGGTCGGGCTTTCGGTTAAAAGTTTTGGCTCGATGCTCGCCTCGCCAAAAGCTGCCACTGCAATCCCTAACGCAAAAGATAATTACGAACGTTAGCTGCAATTTTAGGATTCTAAATAAAAACTTCAGTCTTCTAGCGTCAAGCTTCTAACTTCATTTCTTTTCAGGAATCCATTTAATTTCATTTGCTTGTAAATCGTGTGACAATTTCCGTGCCAACACAAAAAGGTAGTCAGAAAGACGGTTTAGGTAGGTTAACGCGTTCGCTTCAAAAGGTTCTAATTCATTCAATGCCGAAGCTAATCGCTCTGCACGTCTACAAACACAACGTGCTATATGACAGAATGACACCGTTTGATGTCCGCCAGGTAAAACAAAATGCGTCATTGGTGGTAAAGCATCGTTCATGGTATCCATTTCTTGCTCTAAAAGTTCGATATCAGCAGAAGAAATTTTTTCAATATTCAAGCGTTCTTTACCATTCTTTAAAATAGCTTTTTCAGGGTCGGTTGCTAAAATAGCCCCAACTGTAAACAATTTATCTTGAATGGTGATTAAAATATCTTTGTAATGATTATTGAAATCTTGGTCGCGTATCAAACCTATCTGAGAGTTAAGCTCATCAACTGTTCCATAGCTGTCAATTCTTATATGATGTTTCGGCACACGTGTACCTCCAAATAGGGCAGTAGTGCCCTTATCTCCTGTTTTGGTGTAAATTTTCATTTTTCTTTCTCACTTTGAATAGTTAGCGCTTCCTAATTGAATTTTTTCTAAACATGGAATCTCTATGTCTTAATTCTCTGCGTCTACTTAATCTGTTAGAAATCATTTTAATCAATAAAAATATTCCAAAAAGAATAAGAATTGCAAGCACTATTTAATTTTTGATATAAAGTTAAGAAATTCTATACTCTAATTTTAAAATGCTCTTTGGCTTGTTCTTTTCGGAAGAATACTAAACCCCATTGGAAGGTATCTATAGTAACTGTAACTTTCGGGTGTTTCTTGATGATTTCCCAAGCTTCGGTCATACCTCTAGACCAATAAATGTCATCAAAAATGAAAAGAGAGTTGTTGTTAGCTTTTGGGAGTAACATATTAAAATAGCTCAGAGTAGCTTCTTTGGTGTGATTACCGTCAAAGAAAACCAAATTATAAGTTGCATGTTTTGATTTTGGTATAATTTCGGAAAATTTACCATTTATAACTTCGATGTTCTCTAATTGTTGAAGTTGAAATTGATTTGAGGCGTATTTTGTTATTTCTGGACAGCCTTCAATAGAGATAATCTCTGAATTGGGAAAACCTAAGCTCATAGCTTGGGTTGCAAAACCTAATGATGTACCAAGTTCTAGAATATTTTTAAATTGAAAGTACTTGCAGATTCTAAATAGTAATTTCGAATTTTTATTAGAAATTGAGACGTGTTTTACGATATCTGAAATTTTTCTCTCAGAAGATTTTAACTTCGTACTACCTGCGCCAAAATCAGTAACACTAATTTTATGATTTACCTTCTTTAGGCGATTTTTGAAATCTTTAATATTTTGATATTCTGGATATTTAGTGCTGTCATAAAAACAATTTGTAACTAAATCAAATACAAAAGGCGAATGTACTCCATGTTGATTCGTCGAATTTATAAGGAACTTTATATGTTGTTTGATTTGGTATATCATCTATTTAGTTCTGACGTTGCGTCTTTGTGCCTTATTGAGAAAGCCTAATCTTCCAATTTAGCTGATAACTCAAACCAGCGCTCTTCTTTTGCCTCAATGATGTCAATAAGATTTTGTAGTTCTTCGGATAGTGTATTGATCTCCTCTTGAGTCAAATCAGGATTGTTAAATTTGCTTTCCAATTCTTTTTTATCAAAAGTTAAACTATTCAGTTTACTTTCAATATTTCGTAATTCTTTTTCTTCATTAAAAGAGAGTTTAGAAGCTTCGTTTTGTTTCCAAGAATCTTTATCTTTTTTATCCTCTGTGGTTTTAGAAATTACAGTTTGGCTATCTTCATAAACACGATAATCACTATAGTTTCCTGGGAAATCTTCAATAACACCATCACCTTTAAACACAAAGAGGTGATCCACAATTTTGTCCATAAAGTAACGATCGTGAGATACCACAATAATACATCCTGGAAAATCCAACAGAAAACTTTCTAGAACATTCAATGTAACAATATCCAAATCATTGGTGGGCTCATCTAAAATTAAAAAATTAGGATTTTGAATTAAAACCGTACATAAATATAAACGCTTACGTTCGCCACCGCTTAGTTTTTCAACATAGTCGTATTGCTTTTTTCTGCTAAATAAAAAACGTTCTAAAAGTTGTTGCGCACTAATTTGTCTTCCTTTTTTAAGCGGAATATAATCTCCATATTCTTTAATAACATCAATAACCTTTTGTTCAGGTTTTATAGAGATGCCGTTTTGTGTGTAGTACCCAAATTTCACGGTTTCGCCTTTAACAACTTTTCCAGCATCTGGTATTGCAGATTGGGTTAATATATTTAGGAAAGTAGTTTTACCAGTCCCGTTTTTTCCAATTATACCAACACGTTCGCCTTTTTTAAAAGTGTAGTCAAAACTATTTAATATCACTTTGTTTTTAAAAGCTTTTGATACTTTATGAAACTCTAAAATCTTACTTCCTAGTCGCTCCATGTTAAGCTCCAGTTGCAACTCATGTTCTTTCCTACGTTGATGGGCTTTGTGCTTTATTTCAAAAAAATCATCAATTCTGGACTTAGATTTTGTGGTTCTTGCTTTAGGCTGCCTACGCATCCACTCTAACTCTTTCTTATAGAGCTGTTTGGTTTTGCCAGCTTCAATTTCTTCTCGCTCTTTGCGGGCCTCTTTCTTTTCTAGATAGTAAGAGTAATTTCCTTTATAGCTATATAGTTCGCCATTATCTAACTCAATAATTTCATTACAAACCCTCTCCAGAAAGTATCTATCATGCGTTACCATAAAAAGAGTGATATTCTCTTTGGTAAAAAACTCTTCTAGCCATTCTATCATCTCTAAATCAAGATGGTTTGTAGGTTCGTCTAAGATCAATAAATCTGGTTTATTGATTAAGGCGTTAGCTAAAGCTAAACGTTTTTTCTGTCCCCCTGAGAGCGTGTTAACTTTCTGCTCTAAATTTTCTAACTTGAGCTTAAAAAGAATCTGTTTGTAAAGTGTTTCAAAATCCCAGGCTTGATGATGCTCCATGGCATCAAAAGCAACTTGATACGCCTCTGTATCTTCAGGGTCTAGTAGCGCTTTTTCGTAGTTCGAAATTATCTTTAGAATAGGATTGTCGCTGGCAAGAATGGTGTCTTCAATAGTTAATGTTTTGTCAAACTGAGGGTCTTGAGACAAAAAAGCAACCTTAATATCTTTTCGGTAAATTATATTGCCAGAATCTGCAGTGTCACTTCCAGATAATATATTTAAAATAGATGTCTTGCCTGTACCATTTTTGGCCACAAATGCTATTTTTTGATCTTTATGGATGCTGAATGAAATATTTTCAAACAACGTCAGTTCGCCATAAGATTTTGATATGCTTTCTACTGTAAGATAGTTCAAACTTTTTTTTACAAATAACGGATAAAAAACAGAATCTGTCCAATGGTGTTTAAGAATTTGTTTGGGTATTTATTTTTCTAAATAGCAAGAATCAAAGCGTTATAAAAATCGGCCAAAGTTTTATTATTCACGATGAAAGGTTATATTTGCGATAGCTCAAATTACTTAGAATGCAACGCCTTATTTGGTCTTTTTTATTGGTATTTGGTGTTTTGTGTACATCTTGTATAACTAATAAGGACCTTGTTTACCTACAAGATAAAGGAACTATAGTTTCTGATTCGACCAAAATACAAGTGTTACCTAAACCATATAGAGTTCAGGTAAATGATATTTTAAGCATTAATGTTAAAGCATTAGATGAGGAGTTGACAGCTATTTTTAATCCTGCGGGAGCTCTTAATGTTGCTGGTGGGCAAGGAGGTTTGTACTTTAATGGTTTTACTGTAGATTTACACGGTAATATTGAATTTCCAATTTTAGGTGAAATAAACGTTTTAGGGTTTACGGTTGAGGAAATTGAAGATAAGGTTGAGGAAGAACTATTGGAGCGTTACTTTAAAAAGACAGCAGAAATTTTTGTAACTGTTAAACTGTCGGGTTTAAAATATTCTGTAATAGGAGAAGCAGCTACGGGAGTATATACCTTGTACCAAGATAGAGTTAACATAATAGAAGCTTTAGCAAATGCGGGAGATATTGCTATTACAGGAGACCGAAGAGATGTATTGATTATAAGGCAATATCCAGATGGACAAAAGATTCATCATATTGATCTTACTGACATTAGCGCGATGCAGTCGCCTTTTTATTTTATTCAGCCAAACGATATTATTCAGGTAAAACCTTTGAAACGTAAAGTTTTTGGTGCTGGACAAACGGTTACTCAAAATATTGCAACTTTTGCCAGTATTTTTTCTGTTTTGGTATCTGTCTATCTTATAACACAAAATTAGATCAAAGTATGAGTGATGAATTTGATGTATTAGAATCTTCTTCTTCCACTGCTCCTGCTTTTGATATAAAAAAGTTTTTATTTAAAGCTTTGAGCTATTGGAAGCTTTTTGTGATTCTTTTAATACTATCTGTTTTTCTAGTTTATCAAAAGAATATTAGGGAAGAGTTTTCTTTTCGTTTAGGTACTAAAATTTCTGTTGAAGATGATAGTAACCCTTTGTTTACATCAAACGCTAGTTTAACTTTCAACTGGGGTGGTGTCACTAGTAAGGTGCAAACCATGATAGTAACTCTAAAATCTAGATCTCATCACGAAAAAGTAGTAGAGCGTTTGGAGTTCTATAAATCTTATTTACAAGAAGGAAGATTTCGAAAAAAAGACATTTATAAAACAGCTCCTTTTAGATTTGAGCATGAGTTTGATTATGGGCAATTATTAAACATTCCTGTTAAAATAACTTTTATAGATACGACTACCTATGAGATCGAGGTTGATTTTCCTTCCAATGCTGTATCTGTCCAAAATTATTTTACCAAAGGAGTTTCCTCGGTAAATGTGGAGTCGGGTATTTATAAAAAGCAATTCGCTTTTGGAGAAACTGTGGATTTGCCATTTTTGAAAGGAGTCTTGAATAAAGTTGAAAATAGAATAATTCAACCAAAGACTTTCTTTTTTCTACAATTCAAAAGTTTTGATGGAGTCGTAGCAAGTTACAGAGCGAGAACTGCTGTTGGCAACACAAAAAATTCTCCAATAATTGACATTGCGTTAATTGATAAGAATAGACAGAAAATAGTTGATTATTTAAATACTGTTGTTGAGGTTTTAAGTGAAGATCAACTCAATAGAAAAAATTTATATGCAACAAATGCTATCACATTTATTGATAAGCAATTGGCTAGGGTTAAAGGAGAGTTGTCCGAAAATGCCAATGAATTAAATGATTATAGACGTAAGAAAAAAATATATGGAATAAGCAGTGAGACTGAAATATTAAATGAAAAATTCACCACTTTAGAACAAGAGAAAACAGGAATTAATAGAAAGTTAAGCTATTACGATAATTTGAAGAATTATTTACTAGCAAGCAATTCGTTTACCGAGATTCCTGCACCTTCTATTGCAGGGATAGACGATGGTAATATATTAGGTAATATATCAAAAATTAATACACTTTCGGTAGAAAAATCAAAACTGCAATATTCTGTCAGGGATAACGCTACTATTTTTGACGATTTAAATAGGGAAATTGAAGGTTTAAAAAAAGTTCTTTTAGAAAATATAAAGTCTGTTACCAATATACTAGATAAAGAACTGAATGAAGTTAATTCTAAGCTATATACAGTAGAATCTAAATTTGTGAGGTTACCAGAAGAGCAACAAGAACTTTTGGCAATGCAACGGCAAGTCACCTTAAGTCAGCAAGCGTTTAATGTGTTTTTAGCAAAACGAGGAGAAGCAGAAATTATCAAAGCGTCAAATGTTTCAGATATAGTTGTTGTAGATTCTGCTAAAAACACCGGTGCTCAGGTACTTGGTAGAAATTTAAATGTAAGATATGTCTTTGCCTTTTTTACGGCCTTAATACTACCCTTATTACTGGCCTTTGTTGTAACCATAATAGATAATAAAGTGCATACACCACAAGATGTAGAAAGACTATCTAAAATTCCTCTTTTAGGAGTTGTAGGTAAAAATATTCTAGACCATAATTTAGTGGTGCATAGGCAACCCAAATCATCTGTAGCAGAAGCTTTTAGAGCTATCAGGTCTAGTCTTCAATACATCTACAAGAAGCATAATGTTGCGGGTGCTAAAACCGTGCTGTTGACGTCTTCTGTAAGTGGAGAAGGGAAAACATTCTGTTCGATAAACATAGCAACAGTTTTAGCAATGAGTGGAAAGAAAACCATTCTTATCGGTTTGGATTTAAGAAAACCTAAAATTTACGGCGATTTTGATTTAATAAATGACGTAGGTATTGTAAATTACTTAATTGGGCAAAACGAATGGCCAGAAGTCATAAAAAGAACTGAAATTTCTAATTTGGATGTAATTACTTCTGGACCGATACCGCCAAATCCATCAGAGCTATTATTAAACGACAGAATGTCCCAGTTAATTGGCGAGTTAAAAAAGCAGTACGATTTTATAGTATTGGATACACCTCCAATTGGTTTAGTAGCCGATGCTGCTGGAATTATTGAGTACGCAGATGCCACCTTATACGTGGTGAGGCAAGATTATACTAAAAAGGAAATGATTAATCTTATCAATGCTAAATATCAAAATAGAGAAATAAAAAATTTAAGCTTTATCTATAATGGATATAATTTGAAAGGAAAATATGGCTATGGATATGGCTATGGTAAATATGCAAACGGTTACTATATGGATGATGTCGAGAATAAAAGTTTGAAAGGTAAATTAAAAAGATTTTTCAAAATTAGTTAGGCATTGCAAAAATTACTCTCTTTGGCTGCTGAAGCGGCAATATTGGCTGGGGCGGAAATCATGAAGGTTTATGATAAAGATTTTGGTGTTTTTTATAAAGAAGACAATTCTCCATTAACGATTGCTGATGAATTAGCAAACGGGATAATTACAAACAAATTGAAGGAGACCAATATGCCTATTATAAGTGAGGAGAACAAAAATGAGTCATTTATAAGACGAAAAACATGGAGTTTATGTTGGATGGTTGATCCTTTGGATGGCACTAAGGAATTTATAAAAAGAAATGGTGAGTTTACAGTTAATATTGCTTTGATAGAGCAAGGAAAACCAGTATTAGGAGTGATTTATGCGCCAGCAGTAAAGGAATTATATTATACGCTAGTTTCTAATAACAAATCGTATAAACACATTCTAAATCGCCATGAATTTTGTGATGAAATTTTTCTGAAATCAAGTGAGATAAGACCATTGCAGGACAATACTAAAAAGACTATTAAAATTGTTGGTAGTAGATCTCATAAGAGTGTAGAAACCAATACATATATAGAAAACTTAAAAAAACAAGGTTATAAAGTAAGTTTTGTGTCCAAGGGTAGCTCTTTAAAGTTCTGTATGGTGGCCGAGGGTAAAGCGCACATTTACCCCAGATTTGCGCCTACAATGGAATGGGATACTGCAGCGGGACATGCTATTTGTAATGCAGTGGGATTAGAAGTTATAAAAACAGATATGGAAGAAGAACTCGAATATAACAAAGAGAATTTACTCAACCCTTATTTTATAGTCAAGTAAGTTGATGAAACATATTGAGAAGCAGGATTATACTATTGGTAGAGAAGACAGAGTGGTTATTAATAAGCACAAACCTTGTTTAATTTGGTTTACTGGGTTATCTGGGGCCGGAAAATCTACTATTGCCAATTTATTGGAGAAAGAGTTGTATAAACAAGGTATTCATACCTACAGTTTAGATGGTGACAATCTACGTCGCGGACTCAACAAAGATTTAACGTTCTCAAAAGAAGATAGATTTGAGAATTTAAGGCGTACTGCTGAGGTTGCTAAACTATTTGTTGATGCTGGATTAGTTGTTATTGCTGCTTTTATAACACCTTATAACAAAATTCGAGAGGAAATTAAGACTATTGTAGGCGAGGATTTTTATGTTGAGGTTTACGTAAATACTCCGCTAGAGGTCTGTGAAGAACGTGATGTAAAAGGATTATATAAAAAGGCGCGTGCCAAGGAAATTAAAAATTTTACTGGTATCAGCGCTCCTTTTGAGGTACCCAATTCACCAACTATTGAAATAAAGACTGCGTATGAAAAACCGGAGGTAGCAGTAAATAAGGTTTTGCAGGTTATTAAAGGAAAACTATAACATTTCTTAAATTCTTTATGCCTCTAGAAACTAAGATATATCAAAAAGACAACCGCCTTAAACTAAATAGGGTGCTAAAAGCTTGCGTTAAAGATTTTTTTGGATCTCATTTTTTGGCAAAACAATTGGCAACGAGAGACATTAGAGCTCAATATAGGCAATCATATTTGGGTATTATTTGGGCCTTTATTACCCCTGTTTTTTCTGCATTAGTTTGGATTATGTTAAGTGTTACAGGAACTGTTAAACTCTCAGATACAGGTATACCTTATCCAGTTTATGTGTTTTCTGGAACTTTAATATGGTCTATTTTAAAGGAAGCCATTAATCTACCTACAAGTAATACTAATGCTGCAAGGAGCATTTTAACTAAAATTAATTTCCCTAAAGAGGCTTTAATTTTGTCAGGAATGTACAAGCTGTTTTTTAATAGTGCTATAAAAATTCTTTTGTTAGTGCTTATTGTAATTCTTTTTGGGCTTGGTTTTAGCTGGTCTTTATTACTATTTCCATTGGTAATTGTTTGTGCAGTACTATTTGGGGTAACAATAGGCTTATTTATTACACCTTTTGGTTTAATATATACTGATGTTGGTAAAATTATAACTTTTGGCTTAGGCTTGGTTATGTACATTACACCTGTTGTATATGCCATTCCTCAAGAAGGTGTAATGAGGACGATTATGGAAATTAATCCTTTTACCCCAATGATTATTGTAGCGAGAAATGTTATTGTTGGTAGTAATCCGGAATTTCTATCCTATTTCCTTTCAATTATTGGAATTAGTTTTCCATTGTTTTTTATCGGTTTGTTGTTTTATAGAATTTCAATTCCAATAATTGTTGAACGCTTAAGTGCTTAAGAATGGAGAATAAAGAAGTACTTATTAAGGTTGAAGGGTTGTCAAAAAAATTCTGCAAAGATTTAAAAACAAGCTTATGGTATGGCGTTAAAGATTTGGTGGCAAATATTAAAGGAAATAAAAATGACCGTCTTTTAAGAAACAAAGAATTTTGGGCACTTCAAGATATTAATTTTGAAGTTCGGCGTGGAGAGTGTTTGGGTTTAATAGGGCATAATGGTGCGGGAAAATCTACGTTACTTAAAATTTTAAACGGACTTATTAATCCGGATGCGGGTAAAGTTACTATCAAAGGTAAAGTGGGAGCTTTAATTGAATTAGGCGCAGGGTTTAATCCTATTTTAAGTGGTCGAGAAAACATATATAATAACGGTGCGGTACTTGGTTTTTCAAAAGAAGAAATTGATAAAAAAGTTGAAGAAATAATAGACTTTGCCGAAATAAGAGAGTTTATAGATATGCCAGTACAAAACTACAGTTCTGGTATGAAAGTTAGGTTGGGTTTTGCAGTGGCAGCTCAAATGGAACCTGATGTCCTTATCATTGATGAGGTGTTGGCGGTTGGTGATGTTAGCTTTAAAGTGAAGTGCTTTAATGCGTTAGAGAAACTATTGGAAAGATGTGCGGTTATTATTGTTTCTCATAGTATGCCTCAAATAGCAAGAATTTGTACAGATTTAATTTTATTGGGAGGTGGTAGTATTGTTATTCATGAAAAAGGAGGATTGAGTTTAGCCATTGAAAATTATTATAAATTGGTGGGAAATATAAATTCTGCCGAATTAGGGAATGGAACGTTAAATGTCTCGAATATTTTAATAAATAATCAAAGCGACGAAATAATTGATGTATTATATAAAGAGCCATTACAGCTAAAAATAAAGCTAAACTTCAAAACCATAATAGAAAGATTGACTATTAAGGTTACCTTTTTTGATGTTGAACAAAAGCCGGTAGCTCAACTTAGTTCTTTTAATGATAAAATGATAATTGAACCATTGGGAAATGAAATTTGGATAACATCTGTAGTAAATGATTTATTTTTAAATGTTGGAAGGTATACTTTACATATAGTTATTAGGGAGCTGATAGAAGGGAATAAAGAGAGCGATATACTATGTCTTTTAAGATCTGCGCGAAGTATTAATGTTATTGGAAATAATTATTATTCTCATGCCCCGTGTTTAATGGCTGGTGAATGGAATCAAGAAATTTAGACTAACTATGAAATTTTCGAACTTCTTTAGTCTAAGAAACAAAAGTATATATGTTTTTGGGGATAGCCACGCTCGAGTATTTGATTTTTTGAATGATTATTTTAAAACTGATTATAAGTTTGAAACGTTACATGTAGGTGGAGCAACAGCACAAGGGTTGGTTAATCCCAGATCAAAAACAAATGCCTTGGGACTCTACCATGATAAAATTTTTAAGAGTTGTAATAAGAAAGATAAGTTATTCTTTTTTTTGGGGGAGGTAGATTGTGGTTTCGTAATTTGGTATCGAGCAAAAAAGTATAATGAATCGATAGAATTTCAGTTTGAAAGAAGTCTAAGTAATTATGAAGAGTTTCTGCTGAATCTTCAAGAAAGTGGGTTCAAAGAAATATATATTATTGAAACAGTATTACCCACAATATTTGATGACTTCAGAGGTGAAATTGCCCATGAAAGAAAAGAAGTTGATGCCAAAATAGAGGAAAGAACAAAACTCACTATTGATTATAATAATAGATTAAAAGAAATTGCGGCTAGAAACAATTTTGGTTTCGTTAGTCTAACACATGATCTAAAAGATAAAGAAACAGGATTGATCAAATTAAACCTTCTAAATACTGATAAAACTAATCATCATCTAGAAAACTCAAAATTTGCTCCTATAATATATAAAAACGTTTTAAATGCTCTGGAAAAGAAAAAACGATAAAGATTTAATTCTCCTATGTAATAGTTGGCCTAAATCTGGTACTCATTTACTTTTAAATATGGCTTCAATAATTTTGAAGAATAAAGGTGAATGGTATCATGATGATGCAGTCAAGGCTAATCCCCAAAACAAAGAACTACTTTTCGAAATATTAGATTCAAGAATAAAAAAACATGGTAGTAATTTTGCCATGAAAGGGCATTTAGGATATTCAACTTATCTGAAAGATTATCTGTCTGAAAATAACGTTAAAATTTTTTTTATTATTCGTGACCCTAGAGATGTGATTTGTTCTACAATACGCTGGGTAATGGATTTGAGAAAAAATTGGCCTGCACATAGTTTTTTTAATAATTTAGAGAAGGAAGAGCAACTGTCCTATGCCATCAATGGAATGCCGGATGTTTCTCCTTTTAATAACCGGGATTCTTTTGTTCTTTGGGAAAAGCCAATTAAGGAACGGTATAGTCTTATAACTCCATGGGTAGACTGCGAGGAAGTGTGCTTGCTTAAGTATGAAGAATTAAGCGGTAATCATGGACAAGAATTTTTTCAAAAATCTATTGAAAAAATTTCTGAGTTTCTAGATTTAGAAAAAAAAGTATCTAATAATTTGTTTGACAATGTTATAGACAGAAAATCTGCTACCTTTCATTCAGGAAATTCAGGTGATTGGATAAATGAATTTACTGAAAAAAACATTAAGGAGTTTATTGATTCAGGAGGAGAAGACTTAGTAAAGCAGTTCAATTATAAACCATCTGTTTAGAATGTTAAAAAGAATTTTTGGTAAAATTATAAATAAAGTAGTTTTTAAACTAGTAGTTTCACTTAAACCAGTAATAAGGAAAATAGTAAGTGAGGAGTTGTCATTTAACGCTCACAACTTAAGGTATCAAATGCAAGATATAGCTGGAAAAGAAACGGCTCAGTACATTATGGATAATGTACCTATAAACCTATGTTATCCAGATCGATATGCGCTGCTTGAACAATGCTGCAAGATTATAATTGAGGATAATATTGAAAACAAGAAAGAATTTGATATCTTAGAATTTGGTGTTTGGAGGGGTTCTACTATTAATTACATGGCTCGCATATTGCCTTTGGTTCAATTTTATGGTTTTGACTCATTTGAAGGGTTATCAGAGCCATGGATATATAACAACAAAGGTGCATTTGATAATTCTAAAGAGTTACCTTTTGTTGAAAAAAATGTAAAGTTGATAGAAGGATATTTTGCTGATACACTTCCTGATTTTAGCTCTCATTATAAAGGCGATACAAAGCTGATTCATATTGATTGTGACTTATATTCATCAACTGTTACAATATTTGAAAATATTGAAAGTCTTTTAAAGCCTGGACTTATAATAGTTTTTGATGAATTCTTTAATTACCCTGGGTGGAAAGAAGGAGAGTTCAAAGCATGGAATGAGTTGGTGAGTAGAACTCATTTGAAATTCAAATATTTAGGGTATACTTTTCAAAAGAACAATCAATATAAGAGTGGTCAACAATTGGCTATTCAACTGATTTAAAGTAAAGATTGGATGTTAATGAGTTTTAGAAACATGCAATTGATAAAGTAAAATTATGTTTTTTGAAAGATCTACTAGTTTTAAAAACCATTTTATAATTGCTGCTCCAAGATCGGGAACTACTTGGATGAGTAAATTACTTAATGCGCACCCAGAGATAAACTGTGTGGAACGAAGATTATTTGGGGATTATGCAGATTTTGTAAAGGATGATCATCAAGCAGACCCTCGATTACGAGTTACATTAGATAAGTACATTAATAGTTTATTGTTGCATCATGGAATACCCAAAGCTCATAAAGATAAGCTAACAAAATCAGTTCTTAAAGGTATTCTAGAAGCAGAACAATTTGCGTCGAATAAAAAGATTACGGTTGATAAAATAACGCCATATTTAAATACATCTTCTTTAGTAATAGAGGCAATAAATAAGTATTTTCCTAAGTCTAAAATAATATATTTAGTTAGAGATGGAAGGGATGTTTTAACAAGCGGTGTTTTTCATTGGTTTAACAAAAAACCACTGAACACTGAGCTTACGGATTTTGAATTGCAACGCAGAGAGGTATTCTTAAATTCGGAAAAATTTAGTTCAGAACGATTTTTTCAAAATAAAGAAATTGAGCAATGGGCAAACGAATGGAAGCAGCCATTAGGAACTATTGAAAAGGCAAAACAGAGCCATAAGGTTAAAATTATTAGTTACGAAAATATGTTATCTAAACCTAAATTGGTTTTAGAAGAATGTTTGTCCTTTTTGGGGGCTAAAAGGAATGAAAGAATAATCAATAGATGTTTAGATACGGGAAGTTTCTTAAAAATGACCAAGGGGAGGAATAATGGAAATGAAAAACCTGATGCTCATGTTAGAAAAGGTATTGCAGGTGATTGGAAAAATTACTTTACGTATACAGATGGTAAATTATTTCATGTAATAGCTGGCGAAAGTCTTATTAAGTATGGTTATGTTAAAGACGAAAAATGGTTTGAAGCACTTAGATAAGTTTGCCTACGATGTTGTGTGCAATTGGTTTAAAGAAATTAACTTTAATCCAGTTTATAACCAAATAGATTACAGTTTAATTATTAGATTTTATTTATGGGATAAAGTAGGACGTTCCTTACGTATAAGTAACAATGTTAGTTTTAACGAAATTGAAGCGTATAAGCTAGAATATCAAAATTTTCCATTTTATTACACTCCTAGTATTTCTAATGGAACTTATAAAAAAAGATTCCGATTTAATAAAAAAGTAATTTTTATTCCTTTTAATGGACCGCATACTCAGCAATTGGTGCGCTATTTCCAGGAGCTTAAGTTGTTTAAAATACTTTCTAAACAAACAACAATTTTGCTCGGTAAGCATAATGTTGTAAAGAGTTTAAAAGTTGAACAAGATTTAAATTGGAGCAATACATTGTTTAATGCAGTTGTTCATGGTTTGCAGGAAATGGGTATCTCACTTATCGATGAAGATTACGGTTTGTTAGCAGATCAAATTAAGGGCACTATTTCTATAACAAATCTAGCTTTGGTAGAGCTTAAAAAATACAAGCCACATGCGTTATATGTACATTCAGATAATCATCCGCCTTATGTTAATTACGTTTTAGTCGCTAAAAAACTTGGTATCCCTACTTTTACTTATCAACATGGTCTTGATTGTGAGCACTTTTTTTTAGAGGACTGTTTTGCAGATTATGTGGCGGTTTGGAGTGAGCACAGAAAGAATGAATATGTTAATAAGTCTTCAGTTCAACCACGGGCATATGGAGTTGTTGGTAATATTTTTTTAGATAAAAATGAACCTTTACAAACAAGAGATAGCTCTAAAAAAGTATTGTTTTTAACTAGGCCTCATAAACCTATAAAATGTTATTCTCCTTCACGTAATTATTTGGAAGGCGCACAAATACTTAAAGCAATTGCACATTTTTTAATTAATAATAAAGATGTAAGTTTAGTTATAAAACCGCATCCCATGGATATTCTGGAACCTTATCATGATGTATTAAAGAAATTTGATTTAGAAGATAGAGTGTCTTTTTCTGATAGTAATTTAAAGCAACTATTTAGTCAAGTGGATGCAGTAATTACAGAAGATAGTACATCGGGAGTAGAAGCAATACGCAAAAATTTACCATGTATACATGCGCATTTTGCAAATTCCAATCCAGTATTGTCTTTTGGGGAATATAAGGCAGCTCTTCTAGCTAGATCAAGTCAAGAATTAATACAAAGTTTAAATAAGATTTTTGATTTAACTCCTGAAGAAAAAGAGCACATGAGGAAAGGGCAAAACGCAATGGTTCAGGATTATATTCCAAATGGAGATATAAATAGCTTATGTAATTTTATAATAGAAAATATGTAATGACAAACTTTCTATTCATATCATTAAATGACCATGTAAGCTGGGGAGGAAGCGAAGTTTTATGGTCTAAAACTGCATTGCAACTAAGTGAAAATAATAATGTTAGCGTGCTGGTGAAAAAGTGGAATGTTGAGCCAGCTCCTATAACACATCTCCGAGAAAAAGGGGTGTCAGTCTTTTGCAAAGACAATTTTCAATTATCATCTTATCAAAGAATAAAAAATAAAATTTTTCGAACACACCATAAAAGGAAGCATCACTTAGAACAGGTTGTAATTGAAAACATGGACCTAGTGGTGATTTCAATGGGACACCATTTAGATAGTAAGTTGTTTTATTATACAGATTATTTAAAGCGTTTTAAAAAGCCATTCGCAATAGTCTTTCAATTGGTGACGGCCTATGTTGATTTAAATGACCATCTAAGAGAAAGGTTTAAGAAAACCTATAAAGAAGCAGAACGCCTTTATTTTTTATCTAAAGATAATATTGGTATATCCGAAGCTCAAATGGCAACTTATTTTGAAAACAAGGTGCTAATAAACAACCCTTTTGATATGAAAACGGAATATCTCTCAATGGAGATTAAGACAAAAGATAGGTTTTATTTAGGATGTGTGGCGGCCCTGAATAGTTTTCATAAGGGGCAAGACATCTTGTTAAAAGTTTTGTCTTCAAAGAAATGGAAAGAAAGACCTTTATTTCTTAATTTGTACGGTAATGGAGGCAATAAAAAACAAATTCAAGAACTTATAGATTTGTATGGTCTAGAAAACCAAGTTTTTGTTAGAGGTTATGTTGGTGAAAAAAAAGAAATTTGGAAACAAAACCACGGTTTAATATTGCCCTCGAGAATGGAAGGACAATCTCTTGCAATGCTCCAAGCTATGTCATTTGGTCGTATGATAATCAGTACAAAAGTAGGGGATGCTAGGAGGCTAGTTTTAGATAATGAAACTGGTTTCTTAATTGAAGCGTTAACAGAGAGTTTGCTGGATGAGGCTTTAGAAAGAGCCTGGGGAAGACGAGAGGAATGGATGGAATTTGGCAGGAAATCAAGAACGCATTTATTTAATTGCATAAAAAACAGTCCTATTGATTATTTTGCCGATAAACTTCTAAATTTAGTTTAATGAAAGCACTTTTTGTTTTACATGAGGCTACAAGAACAGGTGCGCCACTTATGCTCTTGTCCGTTCTAAAATGGATGCAGAAAAACAAAAAGTTTGAAGAAACCCATCTTCTAATTATGAAGTCTGGAGTTCTTGAAGAGGATTTTAAAAATATATGCACCAAAGTTTATAAAGTTAGTGAAGCAAGAAGTCATGAATCATACCTCACCAAGATATATTATAAATTAGTAAGCTATATAGGCCATAGAACTACCAGTAAAACAAGATATTTAAGACACATTTCAAATAATAAATACGATTTTATATATGGGAATTGTGCACCAACATTGGATGTAGCTTTAAAGATTAAGGCAAATTCTTTAAACTCTAAATTAATACTACATATTCACGAGTTAGAGGTTGTTTTAAAAATGCACTTAAACAAACAAAATAATAAATTACATCTTGTAGATCAGTTTATTGCAGCATCTTATTTGGTGAAAGATAATTTGGTAAATCTTTGGAATGTTAATGATGATAAGGTTGATGTAGTTTATGAATGTACTGAATATAGAGAATTAGAAACTACAAAGAAAGTGGACAATTTGTTTATTGTAGGTGCTTCAGGATCCGTGCAGTGGAGAAAGGGAGATGATATTTTTTTACAAGTAGCAAGGTATATAAATAAGCAATATCCGGAAGTGAAAATGAAGTTTGTTTGGGTAGGAGCTAACTATAAAAAGGATATCATTGAAGAAGACCTTAAAAAGCTTAATTTAAATATTGAAGTTGCTTTTGTTGGCGAACAAAGATGTCCTGAAACATATTATAAAGAATTTAGTGTTTTTTTAATGACTTCGCGAGAAGATCCTTTTCCCTTGGTTTGTATAGAGATGGCAAAACTTGAAACACCAATTATTTGTTTTAAAGGAGCAACAGGAACCGAGGAGTTCTTAGAAAGAGGTGGGGGGAAAATAGTACCATATTTAGATATTGAAGCGATGGCAGAGTCTGTTATAGATTATTATAATATTCCTGATGATTTGAAAGCTGATGGTAAAAAAGCGAAGCAATTGTTTGCTCAATTAACACCTGAGAATATTGGTTTAGAGATTTTTGAAAACATAGAAAAAGTAGTAAGTGGTGCACAATAAAATGCTAGCCATAATAATACCTTACTATAAGCTTACTTTTTTTGAGCGCACTCTTATTGCACTTTCTATTCAAACGGATAAGCGGTTCAATGTATATATTGGCGATGATAATGCCCCTAAATCACCAAAGGATTTAATTGAAAAATATAGTGGCAAACTTAATCTTTACTACAAGAAGTTCCATAATAACCTGGGGTCTATTGCACTAACCAAACATTGGGAAAGATGTATTGGTCTTTCTAAAGATGAAGAGTGGTTAATGATTCTTGGAGATGATGATGTTATAGATACTACTTTAATAGCATCATTTTACGAGAATTTAAATGATATCAAAATGAACAAAAGTAATGTAGTTCGTTTTGCTTCTGTAATTATTGATGATAAGGATAAGAAAATATCGGAAAAATTTGAGCATCCAAAGTTAGAGCAAGCAACAGATGCGTACATGCGAAAATTTAATGAAGTATCTAGGAGTTCTTTATCAGAGCATATTTTTTCTAGAACTGTCTTTAATAAATATGGATTTAGTAACTATTCATTAGCTTGGTATTCTGACGATAAGGCTTGGTTAGATTTTTCTGGAATTAAACCCATTTACGCTATAAACTGCGCTATAGTGTATGTCAGGCGGTCATTAGAAAATATTTCTGGAAGAAAAGATAACTTAAGCGAAAAACTTCAAGCAAAAAAAGAGTTTTTAGAAGATGTTACGATATATAACAACTATGCCTTTAATAAGTCACAAAAGGAATTATTACTGTTTGAGTATGGTTTGGTGATTAAACAATTAAATATAATTGCCTTCAATAGAGTAATACTTGTTTTTTGGAAATTTATAGCAGTAGGGGCACTTTACAACGGATTGCGTTTTATAAGAAGAATGTACAGAGCTAAACTTTTAGGGAAATAATGGTAAATGTAATTTCGGTTATTATTCCTGTATATAATGCTGAAAAGTATGTAGGCGATGCTATTAATTCTGCCACTAGACTTTCAGAAGTGCTGGAAGCTATTGTTATTGATGATGGTAGTACTGATAACTCACTAAAAATTATTGAGGAAATAGCTAAAGAGACACCAAAAGTAAAAGTCTTACATCACGGGAATTTTGAAAATAAAGGGCGATCAGCTAGCCGAAATTTAGGTGTAAAAAATGCAAAAGGAGGTTTAATTGCCTTTTTAGATGCAGATGATGTTTATCTCGAAGATCGATTTGTTAATGATGTTGTAGTTTTTCAATCAAACAAGGAAATTGATGGTATATATAATGCTATTGGAGTGGAATTTTATAGGAAGTCTACAGAACAAGAGAAAAAAAAATTAGCCCTAACCACGGTAAGCGAAATAATTGAACCAGAAGATTTATTTGAGGCTTTATTTTACGGGGGGAAAGGATATTTTTCAATTGATGGACTAACATTGAAGTCTTCCGTTTTTAAAGAAGTTGGGTTTTTTAATGAAAACTTACCTGTAGCAGAGGATACCGAATTATTTTTAAGAATAGCATCAATTTGTAAATTAAAAACAGGAATTATAAATAAACCTATGGCGCTTAGAGGTGTTCATAATGATAATGTTTTTAACAATGAAAACTTATATGAGGAAACAACGCGTTTACTATATCAAGAGCTTTTTATTTGGACCAAAACAGCCAAAGTTGATTTTCAACGGGTTGATGAAATTTTAAAAAGACTTTGGCTTTTATATTATAAAGAAGAACAAGGGATTTTATTGGCAGTAAAATATTGGGCTTTTCTTTTTAGGAAGAACCCAAAGTATATGTTTTCAGCATTGAGTTTAAAATATTTTCCAGTGGTTAGGCTCAGAAAAAAACTTTTTTCATTTTTGTATAGTTAACTTATATTAAGTGTAAATGATTTCCCAAACTTTAGCTATAGTTGTAGTAGCTTACAACAGATGCAATTCCTTGAAAAGACTTTTGGGTTCCGTCTCAAATATAAAGACTTTACACACCAATATTCCTTTAATTATTAGTATAGATTTTAATGGCGAAAACCAAGATGTGATAGAAGTGGCCAATACTTTTCAATGGAAGTATGGAAAAAAAGAGGTGTTAACTCACAAAACTAAGTTGGGTCTTAAAAATCATATTTTAAAATGTGGAAATCTTACCAGAATATATGATGCTGTGATTATTCTTGAGGATGACTTGTTTGTTAGTCCTTTTTTTTATGATTATACATTTTCCTGTATGGAGTTTTATAAGGCAGAAGATAATGTAGCTGGTGTCTCTCTTTATAGTTACGAAAGGGCCGAATCTGCTAACTTTAAATTTAAACCAATTTATGATAGTTTTGATACTTACTTTATGCAATTTCCGTGTTCTTGGGGGCAGTCTTGGAATCGAAAACAATGGAATAATTTTATAAATTGGCTAGAACAAAATAAATCAGACTCCATAATCAATGCTCTTGTACCAAATTTTATTAAGGTTTGGCCATATACATCTTGGAAGAAGCTATTTGCAGCATATCTTATGGCTGAGAATAAGTATATAGTTTATCCAAAAATTGGTTTGAGTACTAATTTTGGAGATATTGGGCAGCACCATATCGCGCAACTTAATATAAGACAGGTTGATATTTTATCTAAACATATGATGTTCAAATTTCCTAATTTTAATGAAACAAATGCCAAATATGATGTAGGTTTTGAGTTGCTTTATGACGAGTTGCTAAAATTAAACCCTAAGTTGTTAAGCCTACCAAAATTTGATGTTGATTTTTATTGTAGAAAGAATCATAAACCAAAAGATATTATTTTAACTGCCGCAAAAACCAAGCATAAATTACATTCATTTTCTGGTAAATTGTTTCCATTAATTAATAATGTGATTTTTAACATTGAAGGAGATAACTTGGTGTTATGCAAATTTAAACATGCAAACAAGGAAAGTGTAGGTATTTATAAAACTAAATTTTATGCTGAGTTTTGGTTTTTGATCAAGGAGCTTTTTAAGCTTTTGGGTAAGAAATTTGGTATACGAAACTAATTTTATGAGTTTAAAACTCTCAATAATCACAATAAACTTAAACAATTTAGATGGTTTAAAAAGAACAGTAAATAGTGTTCTAAATCAAACCTTTAAAGTTTTGGAGTATATTGTTATAGATGGTGGTTCAACAGATGGCTCAACGCAATATTTAGAAAGCATTAAAAATAAATTAGATTTTTATTCTAGCGAGCCAGATAAAGGTGTGTACGACGCTATGAATAAAGGCATTAAGAAAGCTAAAGGAGACTATTTATTATTTCTCAATAGCGGAGATCATTTTTTTAATAACGCAGTTTTAAATAAAAACTACCACGAACTAAGTGGTGAAGCTATTGTTTATTTTAATCTAAACGTTGTTGAAAAAGAAAACAGTTTTGTAAAAAAGTATCCAAAATTATTATCGTTTAACTATTTTTTAAAGGATACGTTACCGCATCCAGCTACTTTTATTAAGAAAGAAGCTTTCGCTAAAACTAACCTGTACGAAACATCATTTAAAATTACCGCAGATTGGAAATTTTTTATCGATGCTATTTGTAAACATAGTCTATCCTATAAAAAAGTAGACGCAACACTTTCAACATTTTATGTAGATGGTTTAAGTGCCTTAAAAGAAAATGCTAAAGTAATTTTTGAAGAAAAACAAAGTGTGTTGAATTCCAGTTATTCGGCCTATATTGTTGGCATAAATGAGGCTACTAAGAATAGTGATATTTTGATAAGTTTGCAAAAATCGAGGATAATTAAAATGTTAGTGAAACTTGGGTTCTTAAATAAATTTTAAATGAATAAACAGGTTTCAATTATTGTTCCTTGTTATAATCATGCGCACTATTTAGGTGAAGCTATAGCATCCGTTTTAGCGCAAACTTATAGTAATTGGGAATGCATTATTGTAAATGATGGAAGTTCTGATAATACAAAGGAAGAAGCTAGTAAATGGTTGCAAAAAGATTCCAGGATTAAATATTTAGAGCAAGAAAATGGTGGGCTTTCAAATGCTCGAAACTCGGGTATTGGTATCAGTAAAGGAGAGTATATTTTACCTGTAGATGCAGATGATATAATTCATGAGCAATTTTTAGAAAAGCTTGTGCCTGTGCTTGATGAAAATGCTTCAACAGCTATTGTATCATGCTATAGTAAGTTTTTTTATAAAATTAAATCTAATATTATTCATGAATTGAAACCTCAATCTGGATATTATAAGGATATACTTTTTCAAAATTGCTTGATCGCTACATCGTTGTATAGAAAATCTTGTTGGGAAGAGGTTGGAGGGTATGATGAAACTATGACAACAGGTTTTGAAGATTGGGAGTTTTGGTTGTCTGTTTTAAAAAATAATCGAAAATATATTATTGTTGAGGACTTTTTATTTTATTATCGAAAGGCAAAAAAGTCAATGCTCGTTGATACGGTTAATAATCATTCTGAAGCTAACAAAGAATATATTTACAAAAAGCACAAAGAGCTTTATATTAAGCATTTTGATAATTGTATGTCTGTACTTTTTTATCAAATGAAAACGCATCGAATAAGTGAGATGAAGGTTAAGAATTCGTTGGAATACAAAATAGGAAGGATGGTTGCTAAACCATTTACTTTTCTCAAAAAGTTAGTGAATAGAAAATGATAAAAAGTATTTTTAATAAGATATCTGTATAGAATTGAGAAGTGGTAGAAATAATAGTCCTTATTATATTTTAGGTAATATGACATTTTAAGGCGATTTTCTGAATATGTATTATTACAGAAAGGAGATAGATGGTTTGAGAGCTATAGCTGTAGTGCCTGTTGTATTGTTTCATGCAGGTTTTAACTACTTCTCAGGTGGATTTGTAGGGGTGGATGTATTCTTTGTTATTAGTGGGTATTTAATTACATCTATTATACTTCGGCAAAAAACAGAGAAAAGCTTTAGTATCTTTCGTTTTTATGAAAAAAGGATCAGGAGAATATTACCAGTATTATTCTTAGTCATACTCCTTTGTATTCCTCTAGCATTTATTTTCATGCTGCCTCATCAGTTAAAAGACTTTAGTCAAAGCCTTATTGCAACAGTTTTCTTTTCCTCAAATATATTTTTCTATTTGAAAACAGATTACTTCAATGATTTAAGTGAGGTGTCACCTTTGTTGCATACCTGGAGCTTAGCTATAGAAGAGCAATTTTATCTTGTGTTTCCTTTAGTACTTGCAGGTATTTGGAAATTCAAAAAGAAATGGAGTGTTTTTATATTGCTCTGTTTAGGGGGGTATAGTTTACTTTTAACGCAATATAATTTTTATCAAAACCCAACAGGTAATTTTTATTTAATCCACACAAGAGCTTGGGAATTAGTAATAGGCGCTTTATGTGCATTTTATTTATTCAGAAAACCAAAAGAGCATAAAATTTTTACCCAAACAATAAATAGTGCTTTAGGGGCAATTGGAGTAATACTGATTTTATTTGCTGTTACGTATTTTGATGAGAGAATACCATACCCTAGTTTTTACACCTTATTACCTACAATAGGTACAGCTCTAATTATACTTTTTGCTAGCAACAACAATTATTTGGTGCGTTTTTTAAGTAATCGGTTGCTAGTATATATGGGCTTGTTAAGTTATAGCCTATACCTCTGGCATCAACCTTTGTTTGCATTTGCAAGAATAATTTCGAAAAACAATGTTTCGGGTTTGAATTATGTTTTACTTATAATACTGTCTTTAGCTCTTTCTATTTTTAGTTATAAATATTGCGAGTCAATTTTTAGAGATAGAAAAAAAGTGTCAATAAAAAAGTTGTTCTTGGTACTAGGGATATTGTTCGTTATGTTTATAGGATTTGGATATTCAGGGCATAAATCCGATGGATTTATGAGTTATAAATATAACAAACTGGAACCAGAGTATAAGAATATAGTCATTAATAGAAATAAGGTTTTTGGGGTGCGACAACATCTATGGGATAGTGTCTCTAAATACGCCAAAGAGCCATACAAACTGGCCAATAAAAAGAATACCCTAATACTAGGCGACTCTAAATCAGAGGATCTTTATGTTGCTTTACATTTGAATAAACACTTTTTTGAGTATAATGAGTTTAGACAACTAAGATTAGATGAAGATTGTATGCAAAACTTTGATAAGTACGATTATAAAAATGAAACTTCTGTTTGTTTAAAGGAGATAAATAATGTTTTAGGCTCAAATTTATTAAAGGAAAGTGAAGTAGTAGTTTTATCAAACACTTGGACTTATTTTGCAAATAAAAATGTGGTGGCATTTGCGAATTATTTGGTTTCTAGAGAAAAGAAAGTGTATGTTGTAAGTACAGGAAATTTCAATGATTTGGCATCTTTATCAATGGAAATAGCACAACGAGAAATTCCGTCGGAAGAGTTGAACTCATTTCTATTTAAGAATATAAGACAAGATTGGAAAAAAATATCAGATCAGTTAAAAGAAGAACTAAAGGGGATTAACAACGTTTATTTTTTGGAAAAACTAGATTTATTTTGCAATATAGAAAATGAAACATGTAATTTGTTTCTAGATAGTAAGGCTCTCATATATGATACGGGGCACGTAACTAAAGAGGGGGCATATTTTATGGGAAAAGAAATTTACAAAGCAAAGTGGTTTGAAAATTAATATGATTTCGGTTGTTATCAGAAATAAAAATCAAGCCAAGGCACTAGATTTTTCACTTAAGAACCTTAAAGAGAGATATCAAGATGATATTGAGGAAATTATAGTGATAGATAACTTATCTACCGATGGTAGTGAGGCGGTTTCCAAAGTATATGGAGCGCGATTTGAAACCATAAAGGATTTCAGTTATGGTGGTAGCGCTAATTTTGCAACAGAAAAGGCTAACAACCCTATAGTAGTAATGTTTAGTGCACATTCCTATCCTGTAAGTCATGACTTTTTTAAACTAATTAAAGAAAAGTTTAGCGCTAATGATAATTTGGCAGGCGTTAGATGTTTACATCATCCAAATGATTATCAGAATTACATTAATAACGTTTCTGCGTCGGATGATCCGAACAAATCTGGATTAATATTTTCAGGTTCTGCGTTTAGAAAATCTATCTGGGAAAAACTTCCTTTTAGAGAAGATGTTGCAACTTTTGAAGATAAGGAATGGACAGTAAGGGTTTTAAAAGCCGGTTTTGATATTGAATTTGTGCCATCAATTTTTTGCTATCAAATTAAAAGAACAAAAGAGCAAATGTTTTTCCGGTTCAAAAGAGACATGATTGGAAATTATCAGCTTTGGCATCAAGAGGTGAAATTTTTAAGTGTAACCAAGGGTTTCTTTGTGTCAGTTGTTAAGCTGATTTCTGGGTTTTTTAGTGACTTGTGGTATGTGCTTTTAAGATATTTATATGCTTTAAAGTTCCTATTTAATAAGCCAAATAAATTTTGACACTCCGTTCTTCCGAATGACTAAAAATAACAATTTTGATTTTTTAAGATTTCTTTTTGCCCTTTTTGTGGTTATCTCTCACGCTTATCCATTATCAGGAGGAAGTGAAACGTCTCAATGGATATATCAAATCACAAATGGACAAATTGTACTTGCCAGAATTGGTTTATATGGCTTTTTTGTTATCAGTGGATTTTTCATTTTTAAAAGTTTACAGCGCAGTAAATCGTTAGGAAATTATTACAGAAAACGGTTTTTAAGATTATTTCCAGGGCTTTCTATAGTTTTAGTAATAACAGTTCTATGTATACCCTTTGTTTATGAAGGCACAACACCCCTAATTACTAAACCAGAGTTCTATACCTATTTACCATATAACCTCTCATTATATGGTTTTCAGCCTGTTGTTTCAGGTGTTTTTGATGATAATCCTTACCATTCTATAAACGGTTCTTTATGGACCATTAGGTATGAGTTTTCATTGTACATAGCGCTTTCATTATTATTTTTTATACGACAAAAGATAATTGTAATAAGAAGTATGATAGGTGTTGTTTTTGTTGGTCTCTTAGTGATTTATAATTGCTATTTGAATCGTCTTTCGGGCTCTTCAATTTTTGGTATGTTAGGGTACGAAATATTGGATTTAGGTACTTTTTTTGTTTGTGGAAGTTTACTAGCTGCTTTTAATTTTGAAAAAGTTAAAAATGTGGGATTTTTACTTTTTGGAATTACTGCCATAATTATATCTTTTTATTTTAACTTTTTTGACGAGATTAAGCATGTTGTTTTGTCTATAACAATACTTTTAATCGGTTTTATACCGGTACCATTTTTTAGTAATTTTGGACGAATAGGAGATATGTCTTACGGCATTTATATTTATAGCTTTCCAGTGCAACAGATGTTGATGCATTATTTCAAACTAAATTTATATGAGTTAATGATTCATTCTACCGCTATTTCAATATTTTTAGGGTACTTTTCATGGCACCTGATAGAAAAGAAAGCATTGAGTTATAAAAACAAACCCTTTTTTTCGGAAACCAAAATTTATCCAAAAAAAGTACATATAGACTAATTTTAAAATATGTTTAAAAGGTTTTTTAAAGATTTAAAGAATAGATATAGAAAGATAAGGGTTTTGTTATCTCCGCATCCTTTGTTTCGAAGAGTAGATAAATTTAAACTTTCAAAAATTAAACGCGAAACAAATAAAAAAGGCTTCGTCATACTTAAACCCAAAGGATGGGCTCATACAATTAAGATTCGTAAGAATTATACAGATAGGGAAGTAGTACATTATGTTTTACAAGATCAATACCATCTACCTCCATCTTCTTTGGCAATTGCCCATGGCCCTACGATCCTAGACTTAGGAAGTAATATTGGCCTAACTATAGCACATATGAAGCAAATTTACCCCAATGCTAAAATTATTGGTTATGAAATGAATACAGAAAATTACAACCTTGCAGTACGAAATACAAAATTCTATAGCAATGTAAGTGTTAATAATAAAGCCGTTTGGATTGAAGATACATTGGTTTCTTACAAAAACGACTCAGGTAATGATGCTTATTCTATTACCCAAGGCCAATCTGCTGGTAATGAATCCGACGTAATTGAAGTAGAATCAATAACACTAGATAGTATTATTAAACAGCATAATATCAAGCAAATAGATTATATTAAAATGGATATAGAAGGGGCTGAAGAGTCTATTCTTTCATCTGGAGATATAGGATGGATGAGTATTGTGAAAATGATGAATATTGAAATGCATTTGGATGACGAAAATGATATTGATAAATATATAACAATACTTAAAAATAATGGTTTTGATGCATGGAAAGACACAAAACATTGGTCTAGTATTTTCGCTATCAGAAAAGTATCAGTTTTAAGTTGAATTTGATGGAAATAAAAGATTTAAAGTAAAATTTGTTTTTAATATCGGCATTAAAATGACACCTAAGGTATCTGTGATTGTTCCTTGTTACAACCAGGCTAGATTTTTGGAAGAAACACTACTTTCTGTTAAAACCCAAACCTTTACCAATTGGGAATGTATAATAGTGGACGATGGAAGCACAGACAATTCCAAAAAATTGTCTTTGCATTGGTGTGAAAGCGATAAAAGATTCAAATATTTTTACAAAAATAATGGTGGATTAAGTAGCGCAAGAAATTACGGACTAAATAAAGCTATTGGAAGCTATGTGCAGTTTCTTGATTCTGATGATTTAATTCATCCAGAAAAATTTGAAACTCAGTTAAAAGATTTAAAGGAAAGTGAAATAAGTATTTCTAATTATTTTTCTTTTATTGATGGTACAGATAACGCAGCACCCCATCGTTATTTGTCTCCATTTTTATCTGAAGAAAACTATAAAAGAGAGATAATATGGGATTGGGAATATAGGAAATCCATTCCATGCCATACCGTACTATTTGATAAAAAATTGATAGAAAAACATAAATTAACCTTTAATGAGAACTTGCCAAATCATGAGGATTGGGTGTTTTGGTCTCAGTTGTTTTATTTTTCAAAAAGCATAAGTAATAATAAAGCGGAATTAGCAAGGTATAGAATTCACAATAGATCTATGTCAGTTGATTATAGATTAATGCGGCGAGGGTTTTTAAAAGCTGCAAAAGATTTAAAATATTTTTTTAAATCTCAAAATGAAAAAGAACTAGCGTTACTTTGTAAGGCAAAATATAAGGAGATTTATAATAGAGGTAGAGTACCTTTTTTAAAGCTATTAAAATCTAAAATATATTCTAAATTAGTTCCAATCTATAGATATGTCAAAAAAAATTAAGCCTATAGCTATACACTTACCACAGTTCCATCCAGTTCCAGAAAATGACGATTGGTGGGGTAAGGGGTTTACAGAATGGACTAATGTTGTTAAAACAACACCTAAATTTAAAGGACATTATCAGCCCCATTTACCAGCAGATTTAGGTTTTTATGATTTGAGATTAGAAGAGGCACGTTTGGCACAAGAAGCTCTGGCAAAAGCATATGGTATTTATGGGTTTTGTTACTATCACTATTGGTTTAATGGCAAGCGCATGCTTTACGAGCCATTAGATAGGAAACTTAAAAATGTAAGGGAGGATTTGCCATTCATGATGTGTTGGGCAAATGAGGATTGGACAAGAATTTGGGAAGGTTCTGAGAATAAAGTGCTTTTAAAACAGCAGTATTCTGAAGAAGATGATTTAAAACACATTGAACATTTGTTGAAGTATTTTGGGGACGACAGATATATAAAAGTTCAAAAAAAACCAATTTTTGTGATTTACAGACCTGAGTTATTTCCAGATATAACGAAAACGCTTAAACTCTGGCGTAAAGTTGCTAAAGAGAATGGGTATCCTGGTCTTTATCTAGGTTATTCAAAAAAATCTGATATAGATTACTTGCCATATGGGTTTGATTTTGCGTTTGAGTTTCAGCCCAGTTTTTCCATATTGCCTAAACCCCAGAAGGTTGGGTTTCTCAAAAGATTTGCTCAAAAATTTGGTGTGAGTAGCCCTGTAAAATCAAAAGTATACACGTATGAAGCTTACTCAAATTTACAAAAAAAACAGCCTTTTTTGGAGAATATCTATCCAGGAATAACCCCAATGTGGGATAACTCTGCTAGAAAAGAAAATGCATTTATCCTGAATAATGCAACACCCAAAATCTATGGTAAATGGTTAAATTATATTAAGACCAATTATCCATGGAATACTGTTCCAGAAAATTTTATTTTTATTAACGCATGGAATGAATGGGCTGAAGGAAATCATCTAGAGCCTTGTAAAAAATGGGGTTTGGAGTATTTAGAGACAACACAAAATGTATTAGAAGCCTAAGATGTATCAAACTACAGTAAGTGTTTTTATGCTTACCTATAATCAAGAGCGTTACATCAAGCAAGCTATTGATAGCGTTTTGAAGCAGAAAACAAATTTTAATTTTCAACTGGTTATAGGTGAAGATTGTAGTACCGATAATACAAGAAATATTTGCGCGTATTACGCCCAAAATTTTCCAGACAAAATTAAACTTTTACCCGCGCTTTCAGAAAATAAAGGTTTAATTAAAAACTACTTAAGAACTATAAAAGAATGCGATGGAAAGTATATTGCTATTTGTGATGGGGATGATTATTGGATCGATAATAACAAACTGCAAAAACAAGTTGATTTTTTAGAAAATAATCCTGAGTATTACATCGTTAGTACAGGGTTGAAAAAGTTATATAGCAACGGTAAAATTAGAGCTTCGATACAGAGAAAGACAGGTGAAAATTATAAGTTTGAAGATTTAGTATTTGAGAATTTTATAGCTTCTGTAACCGTGTTATTTAGGAATATACAAATTTCAGACGCTTTGCCAAACTGGATTGCGAGGTTTCCATATGGCGATTGGCCGACGTATTTATGGACACTTAAAGCAAAAGGTAAAATATATGTAATGCAAGATGTAACGGCAGTTTATAGGAATGATATAGGAGTATCTTCAAAAGTAAGAAATCAAAACAGTCGAATTGTCAAAGTTAATCTAGAGATTATAAAGTGTATATCAAGAGACAAAAATTTCTATAATAAGAGAGAAGCTATTGCACAAAGCTTATTAAAGCACACAAAAGATTTGGTTGCTAGTTACAACAGAGAAAAAAAATACTTCAAAGCTTTTAGTCTATCTTTAAAAACAGTTTTGCAATCTAAGGGTTCGTTTTCTTTGGTGAAATTTTATTTTTACTCTTTAAAGCATTCTTTTATAAGTTAGGAAAGTATTTATGATTACCGTTGTATTAACAAATAGAAATAGAGAAATTTATCTCATTGAAAGATGTTTAAAGTCCTTGAAGGCTCAAGCTAACAAAGATTTTAAATGTATTGTTGTTGATTATGGTTCCCGAACAGAAGAGCTTCTAAATTTAAAGTATGTTTTAACAAACTATCCAGATATTCAATTTATTACTTGTAATACTTCTAAACAATTATGGTGTAAGTCTAGAGCTATTAATATTGCATTAAAAACATGTAAAACACCATGGTTTTTTGTGGGAGATATTGATATGATTTTCCATCCAGATTTTATTGAAAACCTCTACCACTTAAAGGATAATAGTGAAGTGGTTTATTTTCAAGTTGGGTTTTTAAATAAACAGGAATCCCTTATTGATAGGGCTTTTGATGCCTACAGGGTGAGTTTTAAATCTAATTCGGAGGCAACAGGAATGACCCTTTATAAAACAGACGTCCTAAAATCTTTAAATGGTTATGATGAATTTTATCATGGCTGGGGAGGCGAAGATACAGATGTACATGTACGCTTGGATAATGCAAATGTTAAAGTAGATTTTTACGATAAAAAACTGCTGATGTTGCATCAATGGCACCCTAAGGCTTACAGAAGCAAAGAAAGTTTAGAGCCATATCATGATGATTTAGAATTAATAAATCATAGATACTTAGCATACACTAAATTGAATGGAACGAGTATTGCAAATACTAAATTTGAATGGGGACAATACAATGAAAAGGAGTGTGAAGTTTTAAAAAATCCAACAAAATACTTTGAAATAACCAATGAAGTGGCAGATATAAAAGGTTTTGTAAATAGCATACTATTGCACCTCAATGATGAGGTGGTAAAGCTAACTATAAGACATCATCCAGAATATAAAACCCTTAAAAACTCGGCGAAAAAAATACTTAATAAAAAGGTGAAAACGTTTTTGCCAATGCAAGAGGTGAATAATTTAATATTAGAGACCGTTATTGGAAACTTTAGAAATTCTGCTTACGAATATAGCTTCAATATAGATTTATCTCAAATAGAACTTATTATCAAATGTTGAAGCCAATAAGATGAGAATATTAATGGTTTCAATGAATTCGATCCATTTTGAAAGGTGGACAGATCAACTTAAGGATGCGGGTCATCAGGTTTACTGGTTTAATATTACTGATGGCGGTTATTCTAAAAAGTTATCTTGGGTACATCAAATAACAGGTTGGAAACAGAAATTTCCAAAATTGAAGGGAAGAGTTTTTATGAAAAAATATTTCCCAAGAATTTATAGGAGATTTAGTTTTTTTATAGAGAGGAATTTAGAAGCTGTTTTTGAGAAAACATTAATCGATGTAAAACCCGATATAGTTCATAGTTTTGCTCTTTATGTTTCTTGTGCGCCCATTTTGTCTGTAATGCAAAAGTATTCAAATATAAAATGGATATATTCCTCATGGGGAAGTGATCTATTCTATTTTCAACATAATCCCTCATATTTAAGAGATATTAAAGCTGTTTTGCCACGTGCTAACTATTTGTTTACAGACTGCAAGCGAGACGTTCAATTAGCAAAAATTTACGGATTTCAAGGTGAGGTGTTAGGTGTTTTTCCTGGAGGAGGAGGTTATTCTATTGATAATTACAATGGCTGGGTTCAGTCAGTAAATAAAAGAAAAAAGATACTAGTTAAAGGGTATCAAGGAAGGTCTGGGCGCGCCATACCTGTTTTAAAGGCTTTAAACAATTTAAAAGAAAGTATAGAAAAATATGAAATTGTAGTATTTGGGGCAGATCTTGAAGTCCAAGATTTCATTGCAAAACTTGATATGAAAAATACTTTGAAGCTTACGGTTAATAATAAATCTAGTTTTATGCCTCATGAAGAACTTATGCAGCATATGGGAGAAGCATTGATTTATATTGGTAATAGTAACTCTGATGGAATGCCAAACACTTTACTTGAAGCTATTATTATGGGAGCTTTTCCCATTCAGTCAAACCCAGGAGGAGCAACCGAAGAGGTGGTCACACACAACAAAAATGGGCTTCTTATTATAGACTGCGAGGATAGTGATGATATTGCTTTGCAAATAGAAAATGCCATTAAAAATAAGACCTTATTGAATAATGCTTTTGAAGTAAATCAAAAATTAAAAGTTAATTTTGATAGACAACACAATACGGATAGAGTCATAAAAGCGTACAATTCAATTCTAAATTCTTAAATGCCTACAATCAAAAGCACCAAATATTCAAAAAGCATAAAGATAACTTCATCAAAAAAAATCCGACTATTTTGGTGGAATGAAATTAAGCTTCAAGGTAAATCAAAAGAGAATTATGGGGATTTATTGGGGAAATATTTAGTAGAAAACATATCTAAAAAACAAGTTGTTTGGACAAATCCAAAATCCATTAGTTTATCAAATTTTTTTAATCCAATTTATGTTACTGTTGGTAGTATTTTAACTCATGTAAATACCAATTGTATTGTTTGGGGAAGTGGTATAGTTTCCAAAAAATATCCTATTAAAAAAGCGAAATTCTTGGCAGTAAGAGGGCCGAAAACAAGAGAACATCTTCTTAATCAAGGTTTTGATGTTTCCAGTGTTTATGGAGATCCCGCGCTCCTTTTACCTAGGTATTATAACCCCAAAACTCAAAAAGAATATAAGTTAGGTATCGTTCCTCATTATAGCGATTTTTCTGTGGTAAGTGAGATTTATAGGGAAGATTCTTCGGTTTTGTTAATAGATTTGATGACGAATAATATTGAGAATACAACGGATCAATTCTTGAAATGCGAAAGAATTATCTCATCCTCGCTTCATGGAATCATTGTGGCGCACGCTTATGGTATACCAGCCGTTTGGCAAAAATTTTCTAATAAGGTTTTTGGGGATGACATAAAGTATCGAGATTATTTTGAATCTGTCAATATTCAGTCTTACAATTCCGAAGTGATTTCAAGCAAAATGACAGAGGAATATATAAATTTATTATTTGAGGAGAAGGAATATTTGCCACAAAAGGAGGTGATAGAGGATATACGAAATGGGTTAATGGAGGTATGCCCATTTAAAGATTAATGTTAATTTATGAACAAGAAAGTTTTTGTGTTTTTTCCTGATGGTGTTGGTTTAAGAAACTTTGCGTTTACCGACTTTAAGTCAATTGGAGAAAGGATGGGTTTTGATATAACCTATTGGAATAACACGGTTTTTTCACTTAAGGAAAAACTAGGGTTTGAAGAGGTTAAAATAGAAAATCAAATTACACATCCTTTTTTACCTATTTACTCTAGAGCAAGAAAACGCGCAGAATTAAACGTTTCAAGAACTAAGTTTAATGATAATGTGTACTCCACTTATAAATTTCCATTTAACTATAAAGGAATTAAAAACAGTGTTAGAAGCGTTTGGGTAAAATATTTAATAGGATTATACTCATCAGAAAAGGGCATAGAGAAACTAAGAAAAAAGATTAACAAACTTGAGCGCTCCACTTCAAAATACAAATATTGTAAAGCCCAATTAGAAACACATAAACCAGATTTAATTTTTTGTACCACACAACGATCTACACAATCTATTAGTGCTTTATTGGCAGCACAAGATTTAGGAATACCTACCGTGGCTTTTGTGTATTCTTGGGATAACGTTCCAAAAGCGATGCAGGTAGTTGAGACAGACTATTATTGTGTTTGGAGCCATTTGATGAGAGCTGAGGTATTAAAATATTATCCATTTGTAAAACCAGATCAGGTTTTTGTAACAGGTACACCTCAGTTTGAGCCTCACTATAACGAAGCTCTAAAGGAGGGTAGAAGCTTCTTTTTTGAAACACATGGTCTTGATGTTAATAAAAAATATATCTGCTTTTCAGGAGATGATGAAACTACATCACCTTTAGATCAGTATTATTTAGAAGACCTTGCCAATGCTGTTAGAAATTTAAATGCAAAAGGCAAGAACTTAGGTATTATTTACCGAAAATGTCCAGTTGATCTCACCAACAGATATGATAAAGTAATAAACGAAAATAAGGATATAATTAAGGTGCTTGACCCCGTTTGGGAACAGGTTGGTAGTAACTGGAACGAAGTATTGCCTACAGAACATGATCTTAAAATGCTGCACAATGTTTGTGAGCATACTGAATTTGTAACTAATGTATGTTCATCCACAGTATTTGATTTTGTAGCGCATAACAAACCTTGTATTTATTATAACTACGAACAGCCCCAACTTAAAAAGGGTATTCGAGATATTGGCCAAAACTATAAATACGTCCATTTTAGAAGCATGCCTAGTAAAAATGCGGTTGCATTCTGTACTAATAAAAACGATTTAGAATCCATTATTGAAAGTATTTTGGATGGCAAATTGTCTACTATTGAAGACTGTAAAAAATGGTATCAAATAGTTGTCGGTGAGACTCCAATAGAAGCATCAAAAAATATTTGGAACGCCATTGAAACCATTTTAAAATGAAAGTAGGTTTTATTACTTCAGAATATCCGCATCCTAAAGTTAATCATTCTGCAGGTATTGGTACAAGTATTAAAAATTTGGCAGTTGCTTTGGTGAAAAAAGGTTTAGAAGTAACAGTTTTTGTCTATCAACAATCAGAGTCAAACATTTTTAATGATGCAGGGGTAGAAATTCATCTTATTAAGAAACAGAACTATACATTATTCACTTGGTTTCTTTATCGCAAACATATTCAAAACTATGTAAATCAAATTGTTAAAAAAAAAGCAATTGATATTTTAGAAGCACCAGATTGGACAGGAATTACTGCATTTATGAAGTTTGATGTTCCGCTTGTAATAAGACTGCATGGTAGTGATGCTTATTTTTGCAAATTAGAGGGGCGACAGCAAAAGTTTAAGAATTTTATGTTCGAAAAGTTAGCCTTGGGAAATGCAAAGGGTTATATAGCACCTACTAGTTATGCAGGAAAGGAAACCGCCTCCATTTTTGCTTTACATCAAAAAAAAATTGAAACCATTCATTACGGTTTACAATTGGAAAATTTTGAGAACAACTCACCCAATGTTTATGATAAAAACGTCATCCTATATATTGGCACCATTATAAGGAAAAAAGGCGTTTTAGAGTTAGCTGAAATTTTTAATAAAGTAGTAGAGAAAAACCCAAACGCCCAATTAGTATTGATTGGTAGTGATACTTCAGATGTAAAAACAGGAGCACCTTCAACGTATCAATTAATGAATAAGATTTTTTCCATCAAAGCGATTAAGCGTCGTAAATATTTAGGTAAGGTACCATACGATGAGGTGAAAAACTATATAAAAAATTCGCATGTTTGTACGTTTCCTTCCTTTGCCGAAACTTTAGGAATGGTAACTATTGAATGTATGGCAATGAAAAAACCAGTAATGAATACCAGTATAGGTTGGGCAAAAGAATTGATTGATGATGGTGTTGATGGTTTTTTAGTACACCCTTCAAAAATTGAGGAGTATAGTGAGAAATTATTGCAATTGCTTGAAGATGAAGAACTATGCCAAAAAATGGGAAATGAAGCAAGAAAAAAAGTAGAACATCTTTTTGATATTGATAAAAATGCCGAAATAAATATCAGTTATTATAAGTCGCTACTAACATGATTTACCTTATACATGAAAATAATAAGGTAAAAGAGGTACTCAACCATAAGTTGGAAGTTGTAAACTTTGATTCTCAACAATCCATTACTGAAACCCTGTTTTTATTGGCGCATCAATTTCCTGATGAGCTCATCGTTTGGAGTCACAGTAGTTTAAAAAGGCATATAAATGTTAGTGCAATACCTGAAGTTTTTCATCATAAATTAATCTTAGCTTCTTATAGCGTCCATAGTTCTTATTATATAAATGATGCTATTGGTTTTGTAGATCAATCGGTATATATTAAAGTAAATAGAAGAGTTACCTATCCCACTTGGTTAATGTCTTCCGACGTTGGAGGAATACATGCTAGTGCATTACTTACTGTAAGTAGCTCGCTTGAACAAAACAAGGATTTCAATTACTTTTTAAGTTCCCTTGCTAAATTGGCAATGCCCCAGGGTTTATTTTGTTATTCCGAGCCTAAATTATTGATTGAAGGTTTTGCAAGAACAGGTAAAGCTAAAACAGCTTCAACAAGCGCCATGTTTAAATTTGTCAGAGGCCACTACAAATTACGATGGGTTTTTATTTTATTGTACTCCTATATTTTTCATAAAAGACAATTACCATTAATATCATTTTTTAAGAGTTTTTTTAGGAAACAGGTTAAGAAGACATTTGATTTTTCTCATATAGATTGCATTTCTTCAAAACGTATTGTAAACAAGAAAGAAGTAGATGTTGTTATTCCAACAATTGGCAGAAAACAGTATCTATTTGATGTTTTGAAGGACCTGTCTGTTCAAACTATTTTGCCAAAAAACGTTATTTTAATTGAACAAAATCCAGATATTCAATCAGAATCAGAGTTAGATTATTTAAAAGAAGAGAAATGGCCTTTTAAAATAAAACATAAATTCATACATCAATCTGGAGTCTGTAATGCCAGAAATCTTGGTTTGAATATGGTGGAAAGTGAATGGACATTCCTAGGAGATGATGATAACAGATTTGATAAAAATTTAATTAAAAATATATTTACCGAAATTGAAAAAGTTGGTGCAAAGGCTATTTCTACGGTGTATTTAAAACCGAATGAAAAACAAGTTTATCTCAAAACAACTCAAACATCAGTCTTTGCTGGAGGAAATAGTTTTGTTAAATCGGAGTTACTTGATCGTTTAAAGTTCGATATGGCTTATGAGTTTAATTATGGAGAAGATTCTGATTTTGGGATGCAAATAAGAAATCTTGGGGAAGATGTAATATTTTGCGCTAATATTAGAATAACGCATTTAAAAGCACCTATTGGTGGATACCGCATAAAGGTTAAACACCCATGGAGTAAGGAGAATATTGAGCCGAAACCTTCTCCAACAATAATGCTATTTAATTTAAGGTACTTTACATCGCAACAACAACTTACTTATAGACTTTTGTTACTTTTGAGATTCTATAAACATCAAAAGAGAAAAAATCCTATAGCGTATCTGAAAGCAATGAAAAAGAGTTGGGAATCTAGTTTAAAATGGGCAAATAGTTTAATGGAAAAATCAAATGCTTAAGCTACATACAGATACCTCATTTTTCACCGAAACGCATAGAACTCATGTCTTCCCTTTATTATTTGATCTGCACTATGTGAAGAGTGAAGTTCTATTGCAATATTACGCAATTGAAGCGGATGTTTTAAAAGCCGATATTGTTGTGTTTCCAATAGATTATAGTGCTTTTTTGAAATTTAGAAAAGCATTTACGGCGTTAGTAAGTAAAGCTAAGGAATTTAACAAACCAATATGGTTATATACAGCTGGAGATTTTGGTTTTACAATTCATATTCCAAACGCTTATACTTTTAGATTTGGCGGATTTCATTCAAAATTAAACTCACAGACCTTTGTTCTGCCCGCTTTTATAAATGATCCGTATCACACTGTTTTAAAAAAAGAATTTATTACCGTTTCCAAGGAAGATAAACCGGGAATTGGATTTGTGGGTCAGGCAAAATCTAGTGTTTTAAGTTATGGTAAGGCATATTTAAGTCATCTTAAACTTAAGATTAAATTCATTTTGAAACGTAGTTATTTCGATAGGCAAAAGTTCTATCCTTCAAGTAATATAAGGTATTCTTATTTGCAAAAATTACAAAAAGGCACCGATTTAGAAACTGATTTTAGGTTAAGAGATAATTATAGAGCTGGAGCCACTAGCGAAGAAGATAAATTGAAAACTAGCCAAGAGTTTTATAGCAACATTTTCAACAATATTTACACATTATGTATTAGAGGTGTTGGCAATTTTTCGGTTAGATTTTATGAAACTCTTGCTGTTGGAAGAATCCCCATTCTTATAAATACAGATTGTAGACTACCACTTGAGGATAATATTAATTGGGAAGACCATGCAGTTATTTGGGATACTTCCAATAAGCATTCTTTAGTAGAATGTATTTTAAACTATCATGATTCAAAAAGCAACAAAGAACTTTTAGCTATTCAAAAAAGCAATAGAGAATTATGGGAAACCCATTTAAGAAGACATTCGTATTTTGCCAAAGTTCACGAAATGTTTAACAACAAAACGGTTCATGCCTAAACTATTTTCACTTATTGTTTGCACGTATATGCGTCCCAGTGCTTTAAGGACGCTTCTACACTCAGTAAATGAACAGACTGTATATCCAAACGAAATTTTGGTAATTGATGGCTCTACAGATAATAACACAGCCAATGTATGTGAAACTTTTGGTTATAAAAACTTAAAATACTTTAAAGTACCTGAAAATAATAGAGGTCTAACTAAACAGCGCAACTATGGTATTAATAGGGTTTCAAAATCATCGGATATTGTTTGTTTTCTAGATGACGATGTAATTCTTGAGTCGAATTATTTTGAGAAACTTATGAAAGCTTATAACAACCTGCCTAAAGCTCTTGCTATTGGGGGTTATATTACCAATGAGGTTAAATGGGTGAAGACCAACAAACATAAATCTAAAAACGCTTTTTACTTTGATGGTTGGGAAAGAGCGGAATCTTTAAGATTTAGAATGAGACGTTTTTTTGGACTATTACCTGATGTATCACCTGGTTTTTTGCCTTCTTTTGCCCACGGAAGGTCAATAGGTTATTTGCCCCCTTCAGGAAAAATCTATCCGGTTGAATTCCTAATGGGATGCGCGTTTTCGTTTAAATCATCAATATTACTAAAGATACAGTTTTCTACTTATTTTGAAGGCTATGGTTTATATGAAGATTTAGATTACTGTTTGAGAGTTTCAAAACATGGTGAATTATATGTAGACACTTCTGCTAGATTAGAGCATTATCATGAATCGGCAGGAAGACCAAATAAATACACATATGGTAAAATGATAATACGAAATAATTGGTATGTATGGCGTGTTAAGTACCCAGACCCCTCAATTAAAAATCGTATTAAATGGAACCTAACAGCTTTATTGCTTCTAGGTTTAAGAAGTGTAAACATAGTAAATACCGCTAAAAAGCAAGAAGCTCTAACCGAATGCGCAGGAAGATTAGTAGGATTGTTATCTTTGATAGTGAGAAAACCAAAGATTGAATGACAAAACTAGAGTTTTTAAAAAAACATCTAATTAGCCCTTCTAAGAAAAAGAATGTTCTACGATTTGAAAAGGGTAAACTAGTGTTTGATGATGAGGAAAGCGTACAGGTTTTTAATGATATTCCTATTTTGATAGATGAGTCTGAGAGTGTTTTTAGGGAATCAGATATATTAAAAAGTGCGCCAACCACTCAAAACTCAAATTACAGAAATAACAGTCTTAAAAATAGAATAAGAAAAGGTGTTTTACCTCAACTCTCTAAAGACTTCAACCAAAAAAAACGTTATTGTGATTTGGCTAAAAATTTGATTTCAAAGTCAGTACTCGTAATTGGAGCGGGTGATAAAATCGAATATTATAATTCTATGTTTTCTAAATCATTACTTATAACATCAGATGTACATCTTCAATTTAACCCAGATTTGGTTTTTGATGCGCATCAAATCCCTTTTAAGGATGCATCTTTTGATCTTATAATAGCAGCTCAAGTTTTAGAACATACTTTTAAACCTTGGGACGTTGCTAAAGAAATGCAAAGATGTACAAAAGAAGGCGGTTTACTATTGGTAGAGATACCGTTTAACTTTCCTTATCATAGTCCGCCATACGATTTTTTTAGATTCACTTTTACAGGTTTACGAAGCCTTTTTGATAAATGTTCATTAAAACAATACGAAGTCTCTGAGGGAGCAGGAAGTGCAGTTGCGGTTTTTAATAGTCAGTTTTTGGTAGATTTATTCTCCAATAGGTATTTAAGAATGTTAATGGTTTTTGTTTCTAGATTCTTATTCGGATGGATAAAGTATCTAGATTATTTTAATAAAAAAGCAGTTTATAGAAGGATTTATGCGCCAATGGGTTTTAGTATGCTATTTGAGAAGGATAATGTATTACGAACCAATGGAGCTATGCTCGAGGAGTATTATAATTTGAAATCTTAGTAATGAGATTTACCATAATTACACATGTAGAGCATAAAAAAGTAGAAGGTAAGTATTATGCTTATTTGCCATATGTTAGAGAAATGAACTTGTGGTTAAATCATGTTGATGAAGTAGAGGTTGTTGCTCCACTATGCTCTGGTAATATTTCAAAAATAGATACACCTTATGATCATTCAAATTTAAAATTTAGACAAATACCTTCCATACAGTTTACTTCTTTAATGCATTCTGTGGGCTCAATACTGAAATTACCATTTATATTATTTTCTATTTTTAGAGCTTGTTTAAAATCAGATCATATCCATTTAAGATGCCCTGGAAATATTGGATTATTAGGGTGTTTTATACAGATGCTATTTCCTAAGAAATTGAAAACTGCAAAATACGCTGGCAATTGGGATTCTAATAGTAAACAACCGTGGAGCTATAAACTGCAACAACATATTTTAGCTAATACGGCGCTTACCAAAAATATGAAGGTATTAGTGTATGGAGAATGGGAAGATCAAACAAAGAATATCAAGTCTTTTTTTACCGCGTCTTTTAGGAATAATGAAAATGTAGAAGTTGGAGAAAGAAATTACAAAGGCCTATTAAAATTTGTTTTTGTAGGAAGTCTGGTAAAGGGTAAACGGCCGCTTTTTGCTATTAAAGTTATACAAAGGCTTCGCGAGCATGGGGTTGATGCCTGTTTGGAACTTTTTGGTGATGGTATTATGAAAGATGAAATTGATAATTATATTGAAACCAGAAACGTATCAAACTTTATAAAAGTGCGAGGTAATCAAACGACAGAAACTTTGAAACACGCATTGATGGAAGGTCATTTTATAATTTTACCTTCAAAGTCTGAAGGTTGGCCAAAGGCACTGGCAGAAGGTATGTTCTTTGGTGCTATACCAATAGGTACTAAAATTTCTTGTGTGCCATATATGTTGGGACATGGAAGTCGTGGACTTTTGATTCCATCTAATATTGAAAAAGCCGTAAAAATTATTTTGGATCATATAACTGATGAAAATAAACTAAAAGAAATGTCAAGATTATCTTGTGATTGGTCTCGCAAGTTTACTTTAGATACCTTTGAACAAGAGATAGTAAAACTTTTAAAAAATTAGTGATGCGTGTATTGCAGCTAATAGATTCTTTGGATGCTGGAGGTGCTGAAAGGGTAGCTGTAAATTTGGCTAACGCACTTACCAAAAAGATTGAAATATCTTTTCTATGTGCTACAAGAAAAGAGGGACTACTAAAAAAAAGTATCGAAGAGAAGGTTAGCTATATCTTTCTGAATAAAAAACACGCCTTAGATTTAAAAGCTTTTTTCAAGCTTTATAAATTTGTACTAGATAATCAGGTAAATATTATACATGCACATTCGTCTTCATTTCTTTGGGCAACATTAATTAAGTTATTTCTGCCTAGAATTAAAATAATTTGGCATGATCATTACGGAAGAAGCGAGTTTTTAAAGGAGCGAAAATTTGAGTTGTTAAAATTATGCTCAAAATACTTTTCTCAAGGATTTGCAGTTAATAAGCGTTTGAAAGAATGGGGTAAAGAAAAACTTAAAGTCTCTTACATTGATGTTTTACCAAATTTTTCTGTAAAAGATAAAATTGAAGCCAGAACAACATTATTTGGAGAGAAAGGCAAGCGGATAGTGCATTTGGCAAATTTAAGACCTCAAAAAAATCACGAGTTATTAATTGATGCATTTGAGAAAGTTCTAGAAAAGCATCCTAAATGGACATTACATTGTATAGGAGAAGACTTTTTTAATGAGTATTCTAAAAAAATTAAAGAGCTAATTTTAAATAAAAATCTTGGTTCGAGTGTTTTCTTTTATGGTGCGAAATCTGATATATCTAACATACTAAAACAGAGTGATATTGGAGTGTTGAGTTCTAGTTCTGAAGGTTTACCGTTGGCTTTGTTAGAGTATGGAATGTCAAAATTACCTGTTGTTGCAACAAGAGTTGGAGATTGTGATACTGTTGTTTCTAATCCTAAAGAAGGATTCTTAGTACCACCGAATAATTCTGAATTGTTTTCAAATCTTATTATAAAGTTGATTGAGGATGTAAATTTAAGAGAAGAAACTGCTGCCAATTTGCAGCGCAAGATTGAGAAAAATTTTTCTAAAGATAAAATAATTAAGAAATTGCTTAATACTTATAGAAGAGTGTCTTTATGAAATTGTCCATATACCACAAATTGATAGTATTTCATGTCTTCCTTGGACTAAGCATTTTTTTAGTAAAACCACTTGCATTAGTTTACTTTATATGTATGACGATTTTTTGGGGGTATAAAATTTTAAATGTCTCACAGGAAAACAAAGTATTCTATGTTATGTTAGCATGCGCTTACATTGTGGGTGTTGAGGTTTTTTTACGCATGAATAATGGTACTTTTTTTTATGAAGCAAGTAAGTACTTAGTAATTATATATGTTTTAATGGGTATGCTAGGTACTAGCATAAGTAGCAGGGGGTTAATATACTTCACATATATATTACTTTTAATTCCATCAATATTCGTTGCAGTTTCGGCTATGGGATTTGAAACAAATATTAAAAAGGCCATAGCATTTAATTTAAGTGGACCTGTGTGTTTGGGTATTGCGGCAATCTATTGTTCAGGAAAAGTTTTGAAATTTGATCAGGTCAAAATTATACTAATTGGGTTGTTACTTCCTCTAATCAGTACAACGGTTTATCTTTTTTTGTATACACCAAATTTACAGGCAGCAATAACTGGAACAGCATCTAATTTTGCTACTTCTGGCGGATTTGGGCCAAATCAGGTGGCTACCGTTCTGGGTTTGGGCATGTTTGCACTTGCTAGTCGGTTTTTCATGTCAAAGGCGAATATTGTTATAAAAGTTATAGACCTATGTCTTTTAGGGTTGATTAGTTTCAGGGCTATTGTAACCTTTAGTAGAGGAGGGGTAATAACTTCTATCGTTATGATTATGTTCTTTCTCTTAGTCTACTATATAAAAGTGAATTACACATATAAAAGAAAGTTGTTGTTTTCTTTATCCATATTTTTTGTTTTGGCATTTTTTACTTGGGTCTTAAGTTCCATACAAACCAGTGGTTTTATCGATAAAAGATACGCTAATCAGGATGCTACTGGAAGAGAAAAAGAAGATATAAGTACGGGTAGGACAGATTTAATTGCTTTTGAAATTAAAGAGTTTATTGAAAATCCGGTTTTGGGTATTGGTGTAGGAAAAATAAAAGAAAGACGATTGGCTGAAACAGGAATGCTTGCGGCCTCGCACAATGAGTTAAGTAGAATACTTGCAGAACATGGATTATTTGGTATTTTGGCTTTTCTTATTTTACTGATCGCACCATTAATATATAGGCTCCGGGATAGATCCAATATTTTTTTCTATTCATTTTATTTGTTTTGGCTGCTTACCATAAATCATTCTGCCATGAGAATTGCGGCACCTGCATTTATTTATGCACTCTGTTTAATTAGAATTGATTTCAAACCTAAGCAGTCGATCAACAAGAAACTAATTCAGAACAATAAATTACTTCTAAAACAAGCTTAACTATTATTGAAAAAGATTCTCTACATAGGCAATAAGCTAAAACAAAGTCAAAATACACTTACGACAATCGATACCTTAAGTGAAAATTTGAAGAATGAAGGTTATATAGTAATTACTACTTCAGATAAAAAGAGCCAGTTATTGAGATTGTTGGATATGCTCTGGCATATCATAAAATATCGAACTGAAATAGACTATGTTTTAATTGATACATATAGTACCTTAAATTTTTATTATGCGTATTCGTGCAGTCAACTTTGTCGTTTTTTTAAATTAAAGTATATCCCAATATTACATGGTGGAAATTTACCCAATAGATTAAAAACATCGCCTGTAATGTGCAGGCACATTTTTTCAAATGCTTATAAAAATATATCACCATCTAAATATATTAAAACTCAATTTGAGAACTTTGGTTTTTCCAATATTATATGTATTCCCAATGTAATTGAAATCGAAAAATATTCCTTTAAGCTACGTGTAATTAATAAGCCAAAACTATTGTGGGTAAGGGCTTTTGCTGATATATATAATCCAAAATTAGCGGTGCAATTGATGAAAGATTTGAAGGACTCCAATATTGAAGCGGAGCTCTGTATGGTAGGACCGGATAAAGATGGAAGTTTGGGACAAGTGAAAGCACTAGCTGAAAAATTACAGGTAGAGGTTAAATTGACTGGTAAACTTTCGAAGGAAGAATGGATTGGTCTTTCTAAAGACTATAATATTTTTATTAATACAACCAATGTTGATAATATGCCTGTTAGCGTCATTGAGGCTATGGCACTAGGTTTGCCTGTAATTTCAACCAATGTTGGTGGACTACCATTTCTTATTAACGATTTAGTTAGCGGTATTTTAGTGGAGCCCAACGAGACGGAAGGCTTTAAAAATGCAGTACTGCAATTAATGGCGAATGGAATTTTGGTGAAAGAACTATCAAATAATGCCAGAAAAAAAGTAGAGCAATTTGATTGGCAAGTGATAAAACATATATGGTTTTCTATGCTTACCTAAGCAATTGTGATTTTAGTTTTTTTATATTTGAAATTAATAACCCCAGCACATAAATGCCAAAATATAGTGTACATTTTAATATATCAGAGCGTAAAGTATTATTAAGAATCTTTGATATTTTAAGTGTACTCGCTGTGCTGTATTTTTTGGGAAATACCTTTGCCTTTGATTATTTTAGGTTTACGGATGAAAACTGGCGCTGGGTTTTTATACTTGTCTTATATATCTCAATCTTTGGGACGGTTTTTGAATTATACGATTTACAAAAATCTAGTAAATTCGAGAGTGTTTGGGTTAATATTGGACTTACAACATCTACTACAGTTCTTTTTTATTTGCTTACCCCATTTTTCACTCCAGTTCTTCCAGAGAATAGGCTACAAATACTTTATTTCTTTTTAGCAATATTATCAGCGCTCTTCATGTGGCGTTTTGCTTATATCAATTTTATAACATCTCCAAGGTTTTATAGAAAAGTACTGTTGGTGGGTGAAACCTCAAGTATTAAAGCAATTTTAAAGACATTCAATGATGCCGATCCCAATTACAAAATTGTAGGTTTCATTAATTGCGAAGTCAATAAGAAGGAGAAGGTAAAGTTCAAGGCATTAAGGGAATATCACCCCAAACAAATCTATCAGGTTATTAAAGATGAAAATATTTCTGAGGTTGTGGTAGCGAGTTATAACTCAGAAAATATAACTCCAGAAATTTATACAGATTTAATTACTTTACTTGAAACAGGTGTTCCTGTTAAAGAATATACTCAAGTATATGAAGAACTTACACAACGGGTGCCAGTACAGTATGTGGGAAAAGATTTTTATAAATATTTCCCCTTTAGTAGAAGTAATCAAAATAAAATGTACCTGTTTTTCCATAGGTTGTTTGATATATTTATTTCGCTTTTTGGGTTAGTAATTGCCCTTGTATTTCTTCCTTTGGTACTTTTAGGGAATCTTATTGCTAACAGAGGACCACTATTTTATATACAGGAACGCATTGGGAAAAATGGTAATCTTTTCAGGATTATCAAATACCGAACAATGGTTAAAAATGCAGAAAAAAATGGCGCGGTTTGGGCAAAGAAAAATGATGTCAGAATAACCCCTTTTGGTAAATTCATGCGCAATACTAGAATTGACGAAATGCCACAGTTTATAAACATTTTAAAAGGGGAGATGAGCTTAATTGGTCCGCGTCCCGAGCGTCCGCATTTTGTTAGAGAATTATCACAAGTTTTACCCTTTTATGAAACACGTCATATTATAAAACCAGGTTTAACAGGTTGGGCACAAGTTAAAACGCGATACGGTTCTTCAGTGGATGATAGTTTGATAAAATTGCAGTACGACTTGTTTTATATTAAACACCGCAGTTTTGTGTTAGACGTAAATATCTTATTTAAAACATTAAGCACCGTTATATTTTTTAGAGGGCAATAACTCTAGTTAAGTAGAAAGATGTTTTGCTAAAAAAACGTACCTCACAAGAAGAGCAATTAACAGAGGTATTAAACCAATGGCAAATACTTGCACGCCGGTTATCCAATGAAACATTAAAAGCCCTAATAAAATCACGTTAAATTTAAAGTGCTTACTAATCCATTTTTTTGGTTTGTTTTTAAACAACTGAATGATAGCCACTAAGTTTAATGGGTTTGCCCATAGTAGATTGTAGTTGTTGTGTGTGCCTTCGTGGTCTGTAGCAAACCATAATAATAAAATAACAACTCCTGCTAAACCTGTAATTACCAAAATTAAAGTGTCCATTATTTTAGTGCGATGTTGCTTTTTATAATCTTTATAGGTTATAAAAAGAATTACTATTGCCAATATGCTAAAAACAAATAAAGGGCTAATAAAAAATATGCTGTCAACTTGCTTTGGTTTGGCTTTATAAAAGCTTTTGCTTGACTTTACAAGAGGTTTACCGTTCTTGAAGGTTGCTTCCGCGAAAAAGGAATGAATATTTTTTGGCAAAAACATATGCTGCTCTGGTGTAGCTTTTCTATCTATTACTGCTCCAAGAGCCACATCTATACCTAAACTTCCCCAAGAGTTTCTATTTAAATTTTCCTGAATTAGTGTTCTAAAGGTGGCTTCTTTATAACTTGCAGGTATATTGTATTTTAATTTGTTATTAGCAGAAAAATTAACTACATCTTTTATTTTGGTGGCACAATTATCAAAAAAGAAATCATATAAATAACGCCTGTTTTCAGGTTTGTAGTTGTTAATTAAGTAATCGTAGAGTTTTTGCTTTTGTGTTGAATTTAAATTTAAAACTTGTTCATTTACGTCACGGTTATAATATTCATAAACACGATAGAAACGATGTATATCGTCCTTACTTATAAGATAATTAAGCTTTCCTTGTGCAAATTTTAAGTAGAAATTTGGGGCGTCAAAATCGAATCCACCATAACCATAAGTAACATCCAATCCAATGGAGTCATCTTTTATCCTGAATGCACTATGGCCAAAAGCATCAATAAGTGAGGTGCCAGGACCAACCGTTAAAATACTTATCTCCGCATTGTCTGAAAGCTTTTGCCCATAGATATACGTTGATAGCAAAAGTAAAAGAAGGGTTAGTTTAAACTGCATTATCTAAAAATACTAAAATCTAGTTTTAAGGAAAAGACGTTAGAGTATAAAGCAACACTTTGGTCCCCAATATCAGTAAATGCATAATCAATCTGTACGCCTCTATATTTAAAACCAACACCAAAACTAGGCTGAAAACTTAATTGTTCCGAATTATCAATTTGGAGTTCATTTTGAAAATTGCCCACACCACCGCGTAAATATACCATATCCACATAACCAAACTCAAACCCTAAAGCTGGGTTTATACTTGCAAAAGACGATGAGAATATATCGTTGTTTTCTTCAAATCGTACATTTAAATTAGCTGAAGTAAGAAGCGTGTAATCGTAATTAAACGTAAATAACTTAGAGATGCCTATTTGTAGTTTTGGTATGGTTACTTCAGTAGTTTCAGGTAATTCTTGATTTTGCCCTTCAACAGCGTTACGAATGGTTTCGAACTGCCCTTCATCAATTGCCCAAGTGTTAAAGGTTGTTGTTATATCTCGCGCCATAACACCAAATTTCCAATTGTTTTTGGTTTCAAATTGAATACCAGCATCTAAACCGAAACCCCATGAAGAAGCAAAGTCTCCTATTATTCTTCTAATGACTTTTGCATTAACACCATAATTTAAACCTTGAACAGGGAGTTTTCTGGCATAAGAAAACGTCAAGCCATAGTCGGCGGTTGAAAACAGGCTAATACGATCGTAATTAATATTGCCTTGTTCATCAATAAGTTGGGTGGTATTTAGAATGTCGTCTACGGCAAAACGAATTACCGAAATACCTACAGCGCTCCTGTCGTCTAAAGGCATTGCAAAGGCGGCATAATCGTAATTTGCAATGTTAGCAAAATAACTGGAATGCATTAAAGCCAACTGATTATCCTCCAAATGCACTAAACCTGCAGGATTCCAATAGCCCGCATTTACATCAGAAGAATGAGCTGTGACAGCACTACTCATACCCAAAGCAGCGGCATCAACACCAATATTCATAAATTCGTTAGAGTATTTTCTAACGGTCTGACTAAAAATTGATAAGGTGAAAAACGTAAAAAGTAGCGTTAAATTTGGTCTCAAGCACAATTTTTTTACAAAGATGCACATTCTATTATTTTTATCATAACATAAGTCTCCAATCCTAATTATTTACATTCCATCTAATAACGATAATTTGATTTGTTTGTTGCTCTATGTATATTATAGATGTCAATATTATGTATTAGTTGCGCGTGAGTAAAATTCTTTACTATTTTTACCGAAATATTTCTTTAATGATGCGATTCATACCCAACGGGCTCACCTTACTCAATTTACTTTGTGGTTGTATTGCAGTTCTTTTTGTAGTGAATGACAATTTTGTTACAGGAGCTTTTTTTGTGTTTTTGGGTATATTTTTTGATTTTTTTGATGGTTTTGCTGCCAGAAAACTAAATGTACAGAGTGATTTGGGCATACAATTAGATTCGTTGGCAGATATGGTAACCAGTGGACTGGTTCCTGGGCTAGTAATGTATAAATTATTTGAACTCACCTTAGATGTTTCAAGTTTTAATTCGTCTTTAGAAGGTTGGGATACAGTAATAGTTTGGAATGGTCTTAAGTATTCGATTTTACCAGTTTTAGGGTTATCAATCACACTAGCTTCAGCATACAGACTTGCGAAATTTAATATAGATACAGAGCAACAGAGTTTTTTTAAAGGCTTGCCAACGCCAGCAAATACATTGTTAATCATATCCTTACCATTAATTTTAGAGTTTCAAAATAATGATGCTATTAATTCTATTATTTTGAACAAATGGTTTTTAATTGGGCTTACTATTTTTAGTTGCTGGATATTAAATTCAAAAATTAAGCTGTTTGCATTAAAATTTAAAAACTATAGTTTTAAGTATAATGCAACACGATATATATTTATTATACTTTGTTTGGTTTTGCTTGTTATACTCCAATTTGCGGCAATACCCGTAATTATTTTACTTTACATAGCTATGTCTGTTTTAGACACTATAACTTCTAAATAAATTTTATGGCTTCTGGTTTTTTTGCATTGTTAGATGATATTGCTGTTCTTATGGATGATGTTGTGGCAATGAGTAAAATTTCTACTAAGAAAACAGCGGGTATTCTAGGAGACGATTTAGCAGTAAATGCTGAAAAAGCCACAGGTTTTGTGTCGTCTAGGGAGTTACCTGTGCTTTGGGCAATAACTAAGGGTTCTGCGTTAAACAAACTCATAATCCTTCCTGTCGCATTTCTTTTGAGTGCTTTTGCGCCAATTGCTATTGTGGCGGCTTTGGTTCTAGGGGGACTGTACTTGGCTTATGAAGGTGTTGAAAAAATATATGAATACTTTTTTCACAGAAATCATGATAACGAGCACAGGGTTTATGTTGATAAAAAACTCACCTTAGAAGAACAAAAAGTAGCTGAAAAGAAGAAAATTAAATCTGCGATATTCACAGATTTTATACTCTCTGTTGAAATTGTTATCATAGCTTTAGGCACTGTTTTAGAGAAACCTATTCTGTTTCAAATATTGGTGGTTTCAATAGTTTGTGTGATTGCTACGGTTGGTGTTTACGGCATTGTAGCTTTAATTGTTAGGATGGATGATTTTGGTTATAGATTGATTAAAATGAGTTCTAAAGAAAGTGGTGTTCTTGTTGCCATTGGTAACTTTTTAGTTAGGGCCTTACCTGTGGTAATTAAAAGTTTGGCTGTAATTGGAACAATTGCTCTTATTCTAGTAGCTGGTGGTATTTTTGTTCATAATATTGAAGCCATCCATCATTTTAGTGATACTATTGCTGTTCCTGATATTATAAAGGAATTTATGGTTGGTCTTTTGGCTGGTGTAGGGGTTGTTCTGTTGGTCAATATATTTAAATGGGTTCTTAAGCAGTTTAAAAATAAAGTAGCTTAATCCCGAATCTTCTTTTTACGTAACTCAAAGTTTTGTCCTAAATACACTTTACGTACCATTTCATCATTGGCCAAATCTTCAGGGATACCGTGTTTTAAGATACCACCTTCAAACATTAAATAGGTTCTGTCTGTAATGGCCAATGTTTCTTGTACGTTATGGTCGGTAATTAGAATACCAATATTTTTTTTGGTGAGTTGAGCAACAATACGTTGTATATCTTCCACAGCTACAGGGTCAACACCTGCAAAAGGTTCATCTAACAGGATAAAATTAGGATCGGTCGCTAAGGCACGCGCAATTTCGGTACGACGACGCTCTCCTCCAGATAATAAATCGCCACGGTTTTTGCGAATGTGTCCCAAACTAAATTCATCAATTAAAGATTCCATTTTCATGCGCTGCTCTTTCTTACTCAACTTAGTAAGTTGCAATACACTTAAAATATTATCTTCTATACTTAGTTTTCTAAAAACCGAAGCTTCTTGCGCCAAATAGCCAATACCATTTTGTGCACGTTTGTACATGGGGTATTTTGTGATTTCGGTATTGTCTAAAAATATTTGTCCACCATTTGGTTTTATAAGTCCAACAATCATATAAAAAGATGTGGTTTTACCAGCACCATTTGGTCCTAAAAGGCCAACAATTTCTCCTTGATTTACTTCAAGAGAAACATCCTTTACTACTTTTCGTCCGCTATAGGACTTCATCAAATTTTCGGCGCGTAAAATCATGGGTGCAATTACGGAAATTTTAGTTAATTGAGGAAATTGTTGCTAGTGTATAACGTTTCGTTAACGAATTTTGTTGCAGAACCTTTTAAAACTGAAAATAAAATTTTTGGATTGGGGTAGAGTTTGCAGGTTAGCCCGCGTTAGTGATAGCAGCGGCATCTTTTTTGCGATACTTAAATGGACAGAATTTACAATAAAACATAGTAGTATAAAAGGAGCAAGATCCTGAAACAGGTTTGAGATGTTTTGCGAAAAGATATAGCGGATAGCACGACCCGCTAAGGGAACGCCCAAAATACCTATCGTTTTGCTTTTTTACGCTGACTTCTTATAACTAATTTAGAAATATAAATACTTATTTGGTAGAGTACCAGAATTGGTATAGCAACAATAATTTGACTTGCAATGTCTGGTGGTGTAATTATTGCGGATAAAATAAGAACGATTACGAGTGCATACTTGCGATATTTTTTTAAAAATTCTGGAGTTACCAAACCTACTTTAGTAAGGAAGTATATAATTATTGGTAACTCGAATATTAAACCGGAGGCCAAAACAGAGGCACGAACCAAACCAATGTAGGAGCTGATGTCTATTTGATTATCAACTTTTGCCGAAATGCTATAATTGGCTAAAAAGTTAATGGATAGCGGGCAGATAATATAGTAGCCAAAAAGGACACCGATAAAAAATAATAGAGATGAGATAATAATAAAGCCTCTTGAGTATTTACGTTCGTTCTCGTGAAGCGCTGGACTAATAAATCGCCATAACTCATAAATAACATATGGAAATGCGAGAATTAGGCCTGCAAGAACCGCTGTCCAAATATCAGCAGAGAATTGGCCTGCCATGGTTCGGTTTTGTAAAATTAATGGGATTTTATCACCACAAAACGTGGTTTCTACGTTAATGAAATTAGCACATTTGCATAAAAAATCATAGGTAGCAAATGTCATTTCTGTTGGAGCAAAAATAATCTCATCAAAAATGAATCTACTGGAAATAAAAGCAATAGTGCCCACTAAAACTATGGCAATTACAATTCTAATTAAATGCCAGCGTAATTCTTCCAGATGATCTAAAAAAGACATCTCATTTACATCCTTCTTCGCCATTATATAATACCTTCTTTTACTAAATCATGTAAGTGGATTACTCCATTATACTTGCCGTTGTCTTCAACCAATAATTGCGTTATACCAAAATCCTCCATAAGCTCTTTGGCATCAACGGCTAAAGCTTCAGAAGAAATACGTTTAGGATTTACACTCATAATATCTTTCGCAGTTAATGCGGAAAAGTCATCTGTTTTACTTAACATTCTTCTTAAATCGCCATCTGTAATTACTCCAAGTATAGAACCGTTTTCAGTAACAGCGGTAACACCTAGTAATTTTTCCGAAATTTCAACAATTACATCTTTGATACTAGCGGTTGAGGTGACCTCTGGTTTTTGGTTTAAAGAGGAAATATTGTGTACTCTTAGGTACAGTTTCTTTCCAAGAGAACCACCTGGATGGTATTTTGCAAAATCTTTACTTGAAAACCCTCGTTTTTCTAAAAGACAAATTGCCAAAGCGTCTCCCATTACCAATTGAGCTGTAGTGCTTGTTGTTGGCGCTAAATTGTTAGGGCAGGCTTCTTTTTCAACATAGGTGTTTAAAACAAAATCGGCCTGCTGTCCTAAAAAAGAATTTTTATTCCCTGTTATGGCTATCATTTTGTTAGAACCTCGTTTTATTAAGGGTACTAAAACTTTTATTTCAGGAGTATTACCACTTTTTGAGATACAAATTACCACATCATCTTTAAGAATTAAACCCAAATCGCCATGAATGGCGTCTGCTGCATGCATGAAAATAGCTGGTGTACCTGTGGAGTTTAATGTAGCCACAATTTTACTGGCTATAATGGCACTTTTTCCAATTCCCGTAATAACAACGCGTCCTTTAGAGTTATAAATTAAGTTTACAGCATTGGCAAAATCATCATCAATTAATGCTGCTAAATTTAAGATAGCTTTAGCTTCTGATTCAATGGTTTGTTTCGCTACATTTATGATATCGGCTTTACTATTCAAAATTTGTTGGTTTTGTAAAGTTTGACTCCAATTAAGAAATTGTTACCTTTATAAAAGTGAATTTAAATTTTTATTGTAAATTCATTTTTTCGTTACAAAGCTAACGAAAAATTGTATGAGCATTCTCCTTATTGTTTACTAAAGTTGATGGGATTGAAGAACGGTAAGGTACAACGAGTTACTAGTTAATAAATTTTAAAAGTTTTATGTCTATTGCAAACGCTAATTTGCACGATGCACTTAAAAAGTATTTTGGATTTAATCAGTTTAAAGGACTTCAAGAAGGAGTTGTAAAAAGTATATTAAAGGGCAATAATACCTTTGTTATAATGCCTACGGGTGGAGGTAAATCTCTCTGTTACCAATTGCCTGCATTAATGCAAGACGGAACAGCTATAGTAGTATCTCCGCTTATAGCATTAATGAAAAACCAAGTTGATGCCATTAGAGGAGTATCTAATGAAGATGGTGTTGCACATGTTTTAAATTCGTCGTTAAATAAGACCGAAGTTAAGCGGGTAAAGGAAGATATTACTAATGGTGTAACAAAACTGCTTTATGTAGCACCAGAATCTCTTACAAAAGATGAAAACGTGGAGTTTTTACGTACTGTGAAAATCTCTTTTATGGCAATTGATGAAGCGCATTGTATTAGTGAATGGGGACATGATTTTAGACCAGAATATAGAAACCTAAGACATATTATAGCGAGAATTGGAGATAATATTCCAATTATAGGACTTACTGCAACGGCAACGCCAAAGGTGCAAGAAGATATTATTAAAAACCTAGGAATTACTGGCGCAACTACCTTTAAAGCCTCGTTTAACAGGCCTAATTTGTTTTACGAAGTACGTCCAAAAACCAAAAATGTTGATGTTGATATTATTCGTTTTATAAAACAAAACGAAGGTAAATCTGGTATTGTTTACTGTTTAAGTAGAAAACGAGTTGAAGAACTTGCTCAAGTACTGCAGGTTAACGGTATAAAGGCGGTACCATATCACGCAGGATTAGATGCCAAAACACGCTCAAATCATCAAGATATGTTTTTGATGGAAGATGTTGATGTGGTGGTGGCTACAATAGCATTCGGGATGGGTATTGATAAACCCGATGTGCGTTTTGTTATTCATCATGATATTCCTAAAAGTATTGAAAGTTATTACCAAGAAACTGGTCGTGCAGGACGAGATGGTGGTGAAGGGCATTGTTTGGCTTACTATTCGTATAAGGACATAGAAAAATTAGAAAAATTTATGTCTGGTAAGCCAGTTGCGGAGCAAGAAATTGGGCATGCATTATTACAAGAAATGGTAGCTTTTGCTGAAACATCAGTATCCAGAAGGAAGTTTATTCTGCATTACTTTGGTGAGGAGTTTGATAATGAAACGGGCGAAGGTGGTGATATGGACGATAATGTTCGTAACCCAAAAAAGAAAGTAGAAGCCAAGGATAGTGTACAGATTTTATTAAATATTGTAAAAGGTACAAATGCCAAGTATAAATCTAAAGATTTGGTAAATGTTGTAATTGGTAAAGAAAATGCATTAATAAATTCTCATAAAACGACAGAACAACCTTTTTTTGGTGATGGAAAACATGAGGATGCAAAATATTGGATGGCTTTATTGCGACAGTTGCTTGTAGCAGGTTTTTTAAGAAAGGATATAGAGACTTATGGTTTAATTAAATTGACACCAGATGGAGAAGATTTCTTGAAAGCGCCAAAGTCTTTCATGATGACAGAAGATCATGTGTTTGATGAAACTCAAGATGACACTGGCATAGTTACCAATGCTAAAGGTAGCGGCGCCGTAGCTGATGAAGCCCTTATGGGAATGTTAAAAGATTTACGAAAGAAGAATGCCAAAAAATTGGGTGTACCTCCATTTGTTATTTTTCAGGATCCATCCTTAGAGGATATGGCTCTTAAATATCCGATTAACCTTTCGGAATTAAGCAATGTTCATGGTGTTGGAGATGGTAAAGCGAAAAAGTATGGTAAAGATTTTGTGTCTTTGATAGCAACATATGTTGAGGACAACGATATTACAAGACCCGAAGATTTGGTGGTAAAATCTACTGGAAGTAATTCTGCCAATAAGCTTTATATTATTCAAAATATTGATAGAAAATTGCCTTTAGATGATATTGCTTCGGCAAAAGGTATGGAAATGCCAGATTTTATTAAAGAGATGGAAGCCATTGTATATTCGGGTACGAAATTAAATATCAATTATTGGATTGATGATATTCTTGATGAAGACCAACAAGAGGAAATTCACGAGTATTTTATGGAATCTGAAAGTGATAATATTGCAGACGCCATGGAGGAATTTGATGGTGATTATGATGACGAAGAGTTGCGTTTGTATCGTATTAAGTTTATTAGCGAGGTGGCTAATTAAATCTAATTAAAAATTTATTCTTTATCCCTTTCACCAATAGGTTTTAGGTGTCTTTTTTCAAATCCTTTAAAAAAATATGGATAATTATCCCATGGTGATAGTTTTGCCATTCTTGGATCATTAGTTTCTCTTAAGTATGCAAATAGTTCTGAATGCAATTCGTTACATAAATCCTGATAATTATCTTCTTTTGCTAGATTATTTAGCTGAAAAGGATCATCTTCAATATTATAAAGTTCTATAGACGGACGTTTCCCAGCGGATAATTCGAAATAGTGTCCAGTACCTTTTTCATTTGCAATTAAAAACTCCCGTGTAGGGCCTGCATCAATATCGCCGTAAATTCCTTGGTGGGGAGATAAAAAATTAGGATCTCCAGCGGGCCATCTTTCTGGCTCAAAATTTATAATGTACAACCAATTGTTTTTTCTAATAGTACGAATGGGATAGGGCATCCCGTCTGTTCGACAATAAGTGTGTCGTTCCAATGCTGTGAATACTCTGTCTCGTGTTGTATCTATTTGTCCACCTTTATTTGCTAGTAAAATTTCTAAAAAGCTATTTCCCGTCATTTCTTTCGGAATAGAAATGTCTGCAGCGTCTAAAATTGTAGGTGCAAAATCAATAAAACTTATAAAATCATCAACCTTGGCACCCCTTTTAATTTTATCGCCCCAGCAAATCGCTAGAGGTAAATGAGTACCATAATCATAACAGGTGCTTTTGGCTCTGGGAAAGGGCATTCCATTGTCAGACGTAACGATTATAATTGTGTTATCCAATTCTCCCGCCTCTTCTAAAGTTTGAATTATGCGACCTAAATGGGTGTCGAACCATTCAATTTCAAAAAAATAGTCCGCCATGTCATTTCGAACAATTTCATTATCCGGTAAAAAATTAGGTACTTCAATTTTTGAAATGTCTTTACCTGATGCTGCGCCTATACCATATTTGTAGTTACGATGAGGTTCTTTAGCTCCGAACCAAAAAAAGAAAGGTTTGTTTTTATCTCTTTTTGAGAAGAAGGTATCAAAGTTTCTTGCATAATCAATATTAGATATACCTTGAGGAACGTCCATTTTAAATTCGTTGAACTCACTTGCAATTGGTTTAGTATGGTATTTTTTGTTTTTCAAATTAGCAGGTGCATACCCTTTTCCAGTATATCCTGTTACATAGCCGTGTTGTTCTAAAATGTGTGAAAAAGACATATACTCTTTTGGTAGACCGCCAAATAGCAAGCCGCCTTCTTCCAGTTCCCAAACATTTTTTCCAGTTAAAATAGAGGCTCTGGATGGGGCGCAAGAGGAAGCATTACAATATGCGTTATTAAAGAATATACCATCATTTGCAATCCTGTCGAAATTTGGAGTGCTAATTTCGCTAGTCCCTTGGAAAGAGGTATGCATAAAAGATTGATCGTCAGAAATGCAAAATAGAATGTTTGGTCTTTTTTTTGTCGGTTCGTTACAGCCTAGAATTAGAAAAGAGATTTTCAATACTAGAATGAGGCTTAGTTTAGATCCTACGAACTCGTAGTTTTTAATGCAATACATAATTATGGTTGTAGTGGTAATAATAGTGATTTTTTCTTCTTCTCATTCAGTAATTTTTTTGTTTTTATAACAAATGAATACTTGAAGGTTATTTGACTATTCATCCAGTAAAGAAGTATTAGCTTTATTGTTATTACCATATGCTCTTAGTTTGCTGAAAAAACTAAAAATTTTGTCATAGTATTTTTATTTTCAGAAAACAAAAAGACTAAATCATCAATCTAAAATCTAAAATTCACACTATATTTGCACCTCATTAAAAATCAAGATAATGCAAGACGGATTATACGCAAAATTCAATACTTCAAAAGGTGAAATATTAGTAGCTTTAGAATATAAAAAAACACCAGGAACCGTAGGTAACTTTGTAGCATTGGCAGAAGGTAACCTAGAAAATTCTGTAAAACCACAAGGTACGCCATATTATGATGGTTTAAAATTTCATAGGGTAATACCTGATTTTATGATTCAAGGTGGGTGTCCTAATGGCACTGGTGCTGGTAACCCTGGGTATCAGTTTGATGATGAGTTTCATCCTGATTTAAAACACGATGGTCCTGGAGTATTGTCTATGGCAAATGCTGGTCCTGGTACTAATGGTAGTCAGTTTTTTATAACTCATGTAGAAACCGCTTGGTTAGATGGCAAACACACAGTATTCGGTAAAGTTTCCGAAGGACAAGATGTTGTAGATGCCATTGCCCAAGGAGATAAAATTGAAAGTTTAGAAATTGTAAAAGTAGGAGCAGAGGCAGAGGCGTTTAATGCTGTGGAAGCTTTTAGAACATTTGAGGGTGCCAGAGAAAAAAGATTAGCCGAGGAAAAGGTTAAACAAGAAGCGGCACTTGATAAAGTTGCAGCGGGTTTTGAAAAAACTGAGAGTGGACTACGTTACCAAATTATTCAAAAAGGAGATGGTGTTAAGGCCGAAAAGGGTAAAACAGTCTCAGTACATTATAAAGGACAGTTAATTGACGGTACAGTTTTCGATTCTTCCTATAAAAGGAATCAACCTATAGATTTTCCGCTTGGTGTTGGGCAAGTAATTGCTGGTTGGGATGAAGGTATTGGTTTATTAAATGTTGGCGATAAAGCGCGTTTAGTAATACCTAGTCATTTAGGTTATGGAAGTCGAGGAGCAGGTGGTGTAATTCCGCCAGATGCCAATTTAATTTTTGATGTAGAACTGATGAATGTAAAGTAGTTCGACATAAACACTAATAATTCGACAAAAAGACACCTCTAAAATGGTGTCTTTTTTAGTTATTACAACATGACGTAAAATCAACGTATTGGTCGAAAATTTTCTTTTAAGATAAAGTAAGCTGCTAATTTTGCACCGTGCAAAGCGTAAGAGAAACAGAATTATATTCAGAAGTTTTAAAGGAGCTTAATTATTCATTTGGAGATTTCTTCATCTTTAAGGGTTTTGTTATATCTGAAATTAAACAAGGTGTTGTTGTAAGTTGGAAAGAACATGCAAAACAATATGTGCAAGATATTGCTTATTACTTAGGTACCGATGGTACAGATGTAGTGTATATTTCAAATCGTATTAACTCTTACTCCGTGAAAGCGGTAGATTGGTTAAAGTTTTTTAAAAGTGACTATACAATGAAAGCGTATTGTATTGTTTCTGATAATCCTATGGGTAAGATGAATTTAATGGTAGAAAATTTATTTTTCAATAATAGGATTAAGAGCTTCCAATCCATCTATCATGCCATCAATTGGGTTAAAAAAGACCATGAGCAGGTAGCATAATTCTAATTAATACTTATTTTAGAGCTTCAACATTAAACGATATCGATTGATATGGATTTAGAAGCACTAGAAAAATTAAAATATCCCATAGGGCAATTTGAGTGTCCTGAACAAATTACCGAAAAACATATTAATGAATGGATTGATGTTTTGGAGACTTTTCCAATTCGTTTTGAAGCGTTAGTAAAACATCTGTCTAAAGAACAATTGGATACTCCATACAGGCCAGGTGGGTGGACTATCAGGCAAACTGTACATCATATTTCAGACAGTCATCACCATAGTTATACTCGCTTTAAATGGAGTCTCACAGAAAATAAGCCTTTAATAAAGGCGTACAACGAGGCAGATTGGGCAGAATTACATGATAGTAAATCTGCGCCCATTCAAATGTCTTTAGAGCATATTAAAGCTATTCATTACAAATTAGTGTATTTGCTAAGAGGTCTTTCTAAGGAGGATTTAAATAGGAGTTTTGAACATCCTGAAACAAGTTCAGAGGTTTTTTTAGACTATAATATCGGTAATTACGCGTGGCATAGTAATCATCACTACGCACATATTGAAAATGCACTGAAACGTAAAGGTTGGTTATAAAATGATAAGGGCTTTTAATGCACGGGATACCAAAGCGTTGTTAGAGATATACAACTATTATGTGATAAACACCGTAGTTACTTTTGATATAGAACCTTTAACATTTGAGGTTTTTGAAGCCAAGGTAGGACGTATTAATACCGACTTTCCTTTTTTGGTTTTTGAAGAAGCTAATGAAATTTTAGGTTTTGCCTACGCGAGTAAATTTAGACCCAAACCGGCTTACGCTTATACCGTGGAATCTACTGTATACGTTAAACATGGAAATCATGGTAAACAGATTGGAAGTAAATTATATAAAGCACTAATTGATGCACTAAAAGAGACCACGGCACATACGGTTTTAGGAGTTCTTACTTTGCCAAACAAATCGAGTGAACGACTTCATGAGAAATTTGGCTTCAAAAAAATAGCACATCTGGAAGAGGTAGGGCTAAAATTTGGGAAATGGCAAGATGTGGGTATATACCAACTAAAATTAGGTTAAGGCTTCCATTTTATATTGCAGCCAATACTTGGTTTTTGAGTCGCTGTATTCTCCTTGTTCGCAAGCAAACAGTTCAAAGCATGTTTTAAATCTTTACCCGTAATAGGAATGTTGTTGCCTGGTCTAGAATCATCTAATTGTCCACGATAAATTAATTCAAGATTACTGTCAAATAAATATAAATCAGGTGTACAAGCAGCGTCATAAGCCTGGGCAACATCTTGTGTTGCATCATAAAGATAAGGAAACGGATAGCTTTCTGATATGGCGTGAATTTTCATTTTATCAGGAGCATCTTGTGGGTAATTTTCAACGTCGTTGCTAGATATTGCTATAAAAGAAAACCCCTTGGACGTATAGCTATTGGCTATGGCAACTAATTCAGGATTTATATGAATTACAAATGGGCAATGGTTACAGATAAACATGATTACTGTCCCTTTTTTACCTTTAATATCATTTAAATTCAAAATTGAATCGGATACAGTATCTAAAAGAGAAAAATCTGGAGCCTTAGTACCTAAGGGGAGCATGTTTGAAGGAGTTTGTGCCATTACGTTTTGTTTCTTCAAATGTCGTAATAATTTGTATTTTTAAAAAATGAGTAATACTATAACTTTTGAAGATTTTACCAAAGTAGATTTAAGGGTTGGGACTATAATTGAAGTGAAAGATTTTCCTGAAGCAAGAAAACCTGCTTATCAACTTACAATAGACTTTGGAGATTTGGGTATAAAAAAATCTTCGGCACAAATAACCGAACTATATGGAAAGGAAGATTTATTAAAAAGGCAAATAGTTGCGATTATAAATTTTCCAAGAAAACAAATAGCTAATTTTATGAGCGAATGTTTGGTTTTAGGGGCTGTAGAAGACAGTAAAGTTATCTTATTAAACCCAGAATTAAAGGTTAAAAACGGAAGCTCCGTAAACTAGTAGTTCATAAAAAAACCTTTGCGATTTGCAAAGGCTTTTAATTTATATGTCATCAAAATCTATATCCGTAAAGCTCTCGGTAGATTTTGGTGTTTCGGCAGTACTTTCTGGTTCAATATTTTCGTATTCTTTCTTGAAGTCTTTCTGATGTCTTTCGCTAATTACTTCATCGCCTTTTTCACGAATTATAAAATCCGTCATTTCAGCAAGAATCTCTTTAAACTCTGTAAAATCTTCTTTGTAAATGTAAATTTTATGTTTTTTGTAATGATAAGATCCATCATCATTAGTAAACTTTTTACTTTCCGTAATTGTTAAGTAGTAATCTTCTGCTTTTGTAGCTCTAACATCAAAAAAATAAGTACGTCTTCCGGCTCGTAATACCTTAGAAAAAATTTCCTCTTTCTCCATCATTCCGTTATAATTCATTTATGCGTTTTAGTTTAAAGTCACATCAAAAATCTAAAAAAAACCGAAACTTACCAACATTTTTTAAAGTTTCTTTTTCAAATATTAACTTTTATTGAAATAAATTGAATAAATAAGAAGTTGTAATTTTTAAGACAAAAGTTGGTTTTCGTTATTCTCGCTTAGCTGTTTTAAATATAAATCTTTATAATAACCTTCTGTTTCAATTAAATTACTATGTGTTCCCGTTTGAACAATTTTACCGCCATCTAAAACAATAATTTTATCAGCATTTTTAGCGGATGATACACGATGGCTAACTATAATTGTAGTTTTACCTCTAGAAATTTTAAAGAGGTTTTTCAATATTTTTTCTTCAGTTTCTGTATCTACAGCAGACAGACAATCGTCAAACAATAAAATTTGTGGAGATTTTATTATGGCACGTGCAATAGATACCCGTTGTTTTTGTCCTCCTGAAAGAGTAATGCCTCGTTCGCCCAAAACAGTATCATAACCCTTATTGAATTTAACAATGTTTTTGTGTACTTGCGCGTTTTTGGCGGCTGTAATCACATCATCATCTGTGGCATCTTCTTTACCAAATTTAATGTTATTTTTTATGCTATCAGAAAACAAGAACGCATCTTGCGGTACATAACCAATATTTTCTCTCAAATCTGACAAGTTATGTTTATTAATAGCAATGTCATTTAAAAGAATTTTGCCATTGTCAATATCGTATAAACGTCCGATCAAATCTAGAATGGTGGACTTTCCCGACCCCGTTTTTCCTAAAATAGCCAGTGTTTCACCAGCCTTAATTTCAAAAGACACATCTTTTAATGCTTGAATATTAGTGTCATCATAGGTAAAGGATACCTTGTCAAAAACAATGTCGCCTGTAACTTCGGTATGCGTCTCTACCTCATTTTTAATTTCCGGCTCTATCTTTAAAAATTCGTTAATACGTTTTTGCGATGCTTCAGCTTGCTGCACTATAGAAGTAACCCAACCAACGGTTGCTACAGGCCATGTGAGCATATTAACGTAAATTAAAAACTCTGCTATGGTACCTAAACTTTCTATTTCACCATTAATGTATTGCATACCGCCAATATAAATTACAAATAAGTTACTGGTGCCTATAAGTAAAATCATCATTGGAAAAAATAAGGCTTGTACTTTAACTAGGTGTAGTTGTTTTTCTTTGCTAGTTGTGGAGAGCGCATCAAAGTCTAAAGAGGTTTTAGGTTCTATGCCATATGCTTTTATTACCGAAATTCCACTGAAAGACTCTTGAGTAAAGGTGGAAAGTTTAGATAAGTATTCTTGAACCACAGTACTACGTTTGTGTATTTCTTTACTCAATTTATATATTATCACGGAAAGAATAGGCAGTGGCACAACCGTGTAAAGGGTTAAGGTTGGCGCTTGCTTAAACATATAGAATAATACAATTACAAAAAGTGTAACCGTATTTATACTATACATTATTGCAGGACCAGCATACATACGCACTCTTCCAACGTCTTCACTTATGCGGTTCATTAAATCTCCTGTTCTATTCTTCTTATAAAAGTTTAAGGAGAGCTTTTGATATTGTGCATAGATTTCATTTTTCAGATCGAACTCAATATATCTCGATACATTAATAATGGTTTGCCTCATTAAAAATGTAAATATTCCAGCAAGAATTGCGGCGCCTATAATATATAAAATGGCTTCAAGTAATTCAGTACGCATGCTTTGTTCATCCAAGCCAGCTTTGTTTTCTATAATTTCTATAATCCCTCTAATATATCTTGGTGTGAATAATAAAAATATACGTGCTACAATGGTAATAACCACACCAATTAATAGATGAGACTTATATTTTAAGAAATATTTATTGAGATGTTGAAGTTCTTTCATTTAAACTAAAAATGAACAGCAAATATACGTCAATATAAAATAGAATAGAGAAAGTGTATAACTTGCGGATGTTAAATAATACCTAAAGAATTGAGCTTTATAAAAGATAAAATTACAACTGGTTTTAACAAAATAGTTTTATTTTTGTCCCCGTAAAAAGTAGAACACATATTATAAAGTTTTAACTTAAGTTCTTTATCATGATGCTAAACAGGAGACATATTCGCGTGAAAGTAATGCAAACGATTTATGCGTTTAAGGGCAGTGAAAGTGATGATTTAAAGAAGGACGAAAAGTTTCTCTTATTTAGTATGGAGAATATGCAGAATCTTTATCTGCTTATCCTGTCTCTGTTACTTGAAGTGAAAAAAAGGGCAGAACAAGACTTAGAAAAAAAGCAAAAAAAGCATTTAGCTACTTCAGAAGATAAAAACCCTAATCGAAAATTTGTTAATAATCTTGTATTTCAAAGTATAGATGGAAACGAGTCTTTGAAATCTGGTTTGGCGAATAATAAACATATTAATTGGGAACTGGACAGCGAATATGTAGATATCATATTTAAAGCCATAGTGGCGAGTGATTTGTATAAAGATTACATGCAAACTCGAACTTCAGATTTTAAGGAAGATAAAGATTTCTTTATTGATATGTTTAAAGAAATTGTGGCGCCAAACGATAAGCTTTACGAATATATTGAAGATAAAAATTTAACGTGGCTCGATGACTTGCCAACGGTAAATACTACTATTTTAAAGTTGCTAAGGAAGCTTAAAGTAAATACCTCTGACACTCATTTTCAGCCTAAGTTATATAAAGACTTTGACGACAAGCAATTTGCCATTGATTTGTTCAAGAAAACGGTGCTAAATGTAAATAATATTAACTCCGAGATTTCACAAAAAACTAAAAATTGGGAAGCCGATAGAATTGCTAGTTTAGACTTTGTCCTTTTACAAATGGGAATATGTGAATTAAATCACTTTCCATCAATTCCCGTAAAAGTGACGATTAATGAGTATTTAGAAATTGCAAAAGAATACTCTACACCCAAGAGCAGTATTTTTATTAATGGTATTTTAGACAAGCTGGTAAAGGAATATAAAGCGGAAGGAAAACTTAATAAAATTGGTAGGGGTTTAATGTAGTTTAATACCTGTTAAGAAGACCTTAAAAGTTTTTAAACCACTAAATAATTGCTATTTTTACACAAAATATTAAAACGCTAAATGATGAAAAAAATAATATTAGGAATAAGCACATTATGCTTAGTTGCTTTTACTAGCTGTAAGGAGGATGCCACAAAAAAAATAAGTGAAGCTAATGTTGCAGCTGCAGCTGAGAGAGATGCGGTTTCATCTAAATTTCCTGTACTTGAATTTGACAAGAAAGAGCACGATTTTGGTGAGATTGAAGCTAAAACTCAAGTTGAGACGGTTTTTAAGTACAAGAATACGGGAGATGCCCCATTGGTAATTACAGATATAAAAAGTACTTGCGGTTGTACGGTTCCTAAAGATTGGAGTAGAGCTCCATTAGCTCCAGGAGGAGAAGGACAGTTTACAGTAAAGTTTAATGGTAGCGGGTCTAATAAAGTTACAAAAACAATCAATATTACAGCTAATACAGAATCAGGAAGGGAAAGCGTAAGAATTACTGCTTTCGTAAAGCCAGACCCTAATAAAGCAAAACCTGTTCAAAGCTAAATAATAAATTATGGGAGAAGGAGGATTTGGCAGTTTGTTGCCATTTGTTTTAATGTTTGTAGTAATATATTTCTTTATGATTGCGCCACAGATGAAACGTGCAAAAAAGGAAAAGAAATTTGCGGCAGAATTAAAAAAAGGAGACAGAATTGTTACAAAAAGTGGATTGCATGGTAAGGTAGCAGAACTTAATGACAAAGATAATAGTTGTGTAATTGAAACTTTAGCTGGAAAGTTGAAGTTCGATCGATCTGCAATTTCGATGGAGATGAGTAATAAATTAAATGCTCCTGTAACGGCAAAAAAATAAAGCAATCTAAATCATAATAAAAAAGCTTTCTACACACGGGAAGCTTTTTTGTTTGGTGGTGTTAGCAATTTTTGTATTTATCATTTAAACCAAGGCCATTAAGTATCATTGGAGTAATTTTTTCTAAGCGCCTCTCTTTGGTAACCACTCTTTTTGCTGTTGCTATGTAATCACAATATTCTCTCTGTTTATAGTTTGAAAGCAGTTCGAAAGCTTTTTTAAATTTAGAGTTTGAACTGAAAGCAGCGCTAAGTTCCGGTGGGATGATTGCTTCTTTTTTTTGTCTTTTAGGTTTTACTTCCTTTCCTAACTTTTGATTTTCAATGGCTTCATGTACATATGAAAGTACTATATTTTTGTCTATATCTTCAAGGGATTGAAAACGCATTTGTCGCATTGCCTTAGTTTTTCCTTCTTGGGCATTGACAAGCAAGTTTTGCTCATCTCTTAAAAATACACCATTAAAAAACCAAATACCAAAGTGGTTTTTAAAAGCACCTAAACCTAATACATTTTTATTTTTTACAGTATAAACTGGAAAATTCCATTTTATAGTCTCTTCCAATTCAGTAGATAAAATTATAGTTCGTAAGAGTTCTAACTCTTGGTTATATTCAGAGCTCTCCCCAATATATTCCTCTGCAGTATAAATTTTTTTCATATTTTTTTTAATTCTTATAAAAATAAAAAATTCTAAATAGTGCTAACCAAATTGAATAACTTTATATGTCAAAGGCTTAAAATTCAGTGTGTTATTTTGTTAATAAACATCTTCTAATTAGATGAAACATTTCTAGTAAGTCTGCTTTAATTTTGTAAATTTGCCTGCGTTTATAAGCGCAACATGACAACCAAAACAAAGTATATTTTCGTAACCGGAGGAGTTACATCTTCATTAGGAAAAGGTATAATTGCCGCATCTTTGGCAAAATTATTACAAGCTCAAGGTTATAGAGTTACCATTCAAAAATTAGATCCTTATATTAATGTAGATCCGGGTACATTGAACCCCTATGAACATGGGGAATGTTACGTAACTGATGATGGGGCCGAAACCGATTTAGATTTGGGTCATTACGAGCGCTTTTTAAATGTACCAACAAGTCAAGCTAATAATGTTACTACAGGACGCATTTATCAAAGCGTTATTCAAAAGGAACGCGAGGGTAAATTTTTAGGTAAAACTGTTCAGGTGGTTCCTCATATTACTGATGAGATTAAGCGTCGTGTTCAAATGTTGGGAAAATCTGGCGATTATGATATAGTAATTACCGAGATAGGAGGAACTGTAGGTGATATTGAATCCCTTCCTTACATAGAAGCAGTAAGACAATTGCGCTGGGACTTGGGTGAAAATAACGGTATTGTTATTCATTTAACGTTAGTACCATATTTGTCTGCGGCTGGGGAATTAAAAACTAAACCAACTCAGCATAGCGTTAAAACACTTATGGAAAGTGGGGTACAAGCGGATATTTTGGTATGTAGAACAGAGCATCAACTACCAAAAGATTTAAAAAGAAAATTAGCCCTTTTTTGTAATGTTACTGCCGATTCTGTTATTCAATCTATCGATGCTTCTACTATTTATGATGTGCCCAATTTAATGTTGAAAGAAGGTTTAGATAAAGTTGTTTTAAAGAAATTAGCTTTAGATAGTACCAAACCAGATTTACAGACTTGGAATAAGTTTGTTCACCGTCATAAAAACCCAAAGACCGAGGTTAGGATAGGATTAATAGGTAAATATGTAGAACTTCAGGATTCTTATAAATCAATTTTAGAATCGTTTATTCACGCTGGTGCTGCCAATGAGGTTAAAGTTAAAGTAGAATCTGTGCATTCAGAATATCTTAACGACGAAAATGCCGAATTAATGTTATCGCATTTAGATGGTGTTTTAGTAGCTCCAGGCTTTGGAGAACGAGGTATTGAGGGTAAAATATCTGCGGTAAAATATGTGCGTGAAAATAGTATTCCGTTTTTAGGGATTTGTTTAGGTATGCAGATGGCGGTAATTGAGTTTGCCAGAAACGTACTAAATCTTAGCGGTGCTAATTCTACAGAAATGGACCCAGATACATTACATCCAGTAATAGATTTAATGGAAGAGCAGAAAACCATAACAAACAAAGGTGGTACTATGAGGTTAGGAGGATGGGATTGCGCTTTAATGCCTGGGAGTAAGGTGGATAAGATCTATAAAAATGAGAATATTCAGGAGCGTCACAGGCACAGATATGAGTTCAATAGTGATTACAGGTATCAAATAGAAAAAGGAGGGATGCAGGCAACGGGTTTAAACCCAAAAACCGATTTAGTGGAAATTGTTGAAATTTCAGAGCACCCGTGGTTTATTGGTGTGCAGTATCATCCAGAATACAAAAGTACTGTTGCTAACCCACATCCTTTATTTGTAGCATTTGTAAAAGCAGCTTTAAAACACAAAAATTCTAAATAAGTGCCATAGTGGCATTATGCTATACTTTGGATAACTTTTTGATAAACAGATATCCTAGCCTTTTAAAAGGATCAAACTAAAATTATGGAAGAAAAGAAGTTAGATATTAACTCGATTATAGGTTTCGTACTAATTTTTGGAATTTTAGCCTATATGCTCTGGCAAAACCAACCAACACCAGAGGAGTTAGAAGCACAGGAAAAAGAAAAACAGGCTCAAGTTGAAGCAGAGCAAAAGGCTAAAATAGACAGCCAGACTTTAGTTACCACACCAAAAGATTATAAACCAGCAGCAGATCTAGATTCTGTAGGTCTCATAGAATTCAAAAATAAGTACGGAATTTTAGCTTACTCTGAAACCCTTGCTACAGATGAGCCCGAGGCAAAAGTTGAAACCGATGTGTTCGAATTAAAATTTAGCAACCGTGGTGGATATCTTTCAGAAGTTAAATTGAAAAACTTCGTAGATTATGATTCGATCCCTATTTACATCGTTAAAGAGAATAATGCACTTTTCAATATTAATTTTGGCACCGTTGACAGTAGAATAATTGATACAAAAGACAGGTATTTTCAACCATTAGTTTCCAAAAATGGAGAAAACACGGTAGTCTCCATGAAATTCAAAATTAGTGAATCTGAGTTTTTAGAGTACCGTTATGAGCTTAAGCCAGATGACTACATGATTGATTTTAGTGTGCGATCGCAAGGTTTAAGTGGTGTAATTAACAGTTCCCAAAGTATTAGTTTAGATTGGAAATTAAAAGGGTATCGTCACGCAAAAAGTATAAGCTATGAGAATAGATATACCGATATTCACTATGAATATGAAGGTGGTAAAGCAGATTATACTGGAGCAAGAGATGCCGAGGAAGAATTGGATGATGTAGCATGGATTGGTTATAAACAACACTTCTTCTCGTCTGTTTTGTTAACCGATGCACCTTTTAAGAAAGCAAAAATCACTACTGAAAATTTAGTTGAAGACGAAACCATAGATACAGTTTACACTAAAATGTTTACCTCTAAAATTGGTTTGGAGCTTAAAGGTGGAGAGTTTAACGAATCTATGGATTGGTATATTGGACCAAACGATTTTAAAATACTTAATAGTTACAATAGAAATTTAGATGAGATAGTGCCTTTTGGTTGGGGTATTTTTGGTTGGATAAACCGTTATGTGTTTATGCCTCTATTTGCCTTTTTAGGTGGTTTTTTACCTTACGGAATTGCTATTGTGGTTATGACCATATTGGTGAAAATTCTATTATCATTTGTTCAGTATAAGCAGTTCTTGTCTCAAGCAAAAATGAAAATTTTAAAGCCAGAGCTGGACGCCATACGAGAAAAACATAAAAACAATAAAATGAAAGCGCAACAGGAAACGATGGCGTTACAAACTAAGGCAGGCGCAAGTCCTTTAGCAGGATGTCTACCAGCTTTAATTCAATTGCCAGTGTTCTATGCACTTTTCCAATTTTTCCCTTCGGCTTTTGATTTAAGACAGAAGAGTTTCCTATGGGCAGAAGATTTATCTTCTTATGATACAATTGCCAATTTACCGTTTAATATTCCATTTTACGGAAGTCATGTAAGTTTATTTCCAATATTGGCAGCAGTGGCCATTTTCTTTTACATGCAATTAACAACGGGTCAAAATGTGCAAGCACAACCTCAGCAAGAAGGTATGCCAGATATGGGAAAAATGATGAAGTATATGATGTATTTTTCACCAATAATGATGCTATTCTTCTTTAACAACTATGCATCTGGTTTGAGTTTGTACTACTTTATTTCAAACCTGATTAGTATAGGGATTATTTTGGTGATAAAGAATTATATTCTTGATGAAGATAAGATACACGCTCAAATTCAGGAAAATAAAAAGAAACCTAAAAAAGAAAGTAAGTTTCAGTCAAGAATGAAAAAGATGATGGAGCAAGCAGAACAGCAAAGACAAGCGCAACAAAAACGTAAAAAATAAGATAAGCTGCTCTGTAAAGAGCAGCTTTTTTGTTTATACCAAAACGTTATATATCGCGTTTACATTTTATTCACATTAAATATTATTTTAAAAATGAAAGGTTTACTCCTAAGTGTTTTGTTTTTATTGTTTTCAAATCAAGCTATTGCACAAACTTTTAATCAGTTTAATGAAAACGGTAAACGGCATGGTGTATGGAAAAAGTATTTTGAAGGTACCAAGGTTTTGCGTTACGAAGGAGCGTTTAGCAATGGTAAGGAAATAGGTTTATTTAAGTTCTATAAAAACATTAAGGGAAAGGCTGTTTTAAGTGCAACCAGACAGTTTAATGATAGTACTAATATTGCAAAGGTTACTTTTTTTACTTCGGCAGGTGGGGTGATAAGCGAGGGCAGTATGAGAGGAAGGGTTTATGTGGGCAGCTGGAGGTATTATCAAAAAAACTCTGATAAGTTACTTACTATTGAATATTACAATAGTAACGGGCAATTGGATGGTGAACGTATTGTTTACTATGATAATGGGGAAATCGCGGAAAAGACATTTTATGAAAACGGTAAGTTACACGGAAAGGCACTTAATTACTCTCTTAAAGGGGTATTGTTAAAGTTCTTGCTTTATCACAATGGCGAGTTACATGGAGAGGCTAAATTTTACAACCCTAAAGGAGAACTTATAGTTAAGGGTATTTATAAAGATGGTAAAAAACATGGGGTTTGGTCCTACTTTGAAAATAGTAAGCTAGTTAATACCAAAACTTTTTAAACTAAAAAAGCTCCTTAAATACTTAAGGAGCCTTTTTCATAGACAATTTTTACTAACTATAAACTTTAAAACTTGTCTAATCTAAACAAACCAAACTAAATTCTTATTTCTTAAGGTAGAGGTGGTGAAACAACCTTGTTGCATTTTATAACACCATTTTAAGCTTTAACATCAACAGCAATTATGTTGCTTACCCTGTTGTTTGCGTCATTCAAGGTTGCACCACCTAAAATTTGTCTGCTGTTAAAAATCTACCTTGAAAATTCTTTATCATATTTTTATTTTGTTTATCAAAAATACAAAATAATTAAACAAAATAAAAATTTGTTTTTATTTCTTAACATTAAATTTGGTTTATTCCATATGCTCAAGATTCTATGTAAATTAAAAAGCTCCTTTCAAAAGGAGCTTTTCAATAAAGATAGTTTTAACTAATAAAACTTTAAAACATATCTATCTAAACAAACCAAACTAAATCATTTTATTGTGGCAATAATACTTTATCTATAACATGTACAACACCATTTGTCGCATGTACGTTTAGTAAACTTGGAATTAATCCAGCTGGAGAATTTCCACCTGCATCCTGCAATGTTAAGTTGTCTAAGTCAACAACCACATTTTGTCCATTCAACATTGGAGCCGCTAGGTCGTCCGTTAAGTCAGTTGAAAATATGTGTGCATTTGGCTGCACAACATGGTGCGTTAAAATTGGTGTCAAAGCCTCAGGTGTAGCTGCTTGAATAGATGCTACATCTGGGAAACCAGCTGCCATAAATGCTGCATCTGTCGGAGCAAACACCGTAAAAGGTCCTGTTCCCTCGAATGTAGATAGTAATCCAGCTCTTGTTAAAGCAGCCGCCAACATTGTAAATTCTGCAGGGTCTCCCGAAGCAAAATCAGATACAATTTCTACTATGTTTTGTGTTGGTGGGATTAATACATTATCAATAACGTGAACAACACCGTTGCTGCCTGTAATATCCGTTGCAGTTACGGTTGTAGTGCCATTGATTGAAACAGGGCCACCAGCATTTGTTACATAGATATTACCTCCTAATGTAGCAACTTCTGCTGCTGCAATACCAGATGTTGGCAACATACTTTGCGTTACGGTACCATCAACTACGTGATACGTTAATACAGCATCTTGTCCATTTACGTTAGTTATACCAGCTGCCTCAAAAGCAGCGTTGGTAGGTGCAAATAAAGTTAATCCATTACCGCTCGGACCATTACCTAGTAAAACTGATAATACATCAGTGTCAGCGTTAAGTACTGCCGCTATTAAAGTAGTAAAGTTTTTATTAAAATAAGCAGGAGCTACAATTGTACCCACAATAGGTAATATAGATGGTGGTACTAATACGCTGTCTATTATGTGTACTACACCATTGGTAGCAATAGCATCAACCGCAATAATTTGTGCACTATCTATAAAAACACCATTGGCATTACTTGTAATAGTGGCAGATTCTCCATTTACCATTGCGATGCTGCCAGGAGCGACTAAATTGGAGGTTAAAGCTGATGTTGCGTAAACATGATACTCCAAAACATTTCTTAGTACGTCTTCGGGTACATCATCAATACTAGTTTGCCCTATAGCACCTAATAAGGCTGTAAAAGCATCATTGTTAGGAGCAAAGACAGTAAAAGTGCCGTCTCCGCTTAATGTATTTACAAGGTCTGGATACTTAATTAAAGCACTAACTAATATGCTTAGGTCATTTGTTTGTTGCGCAATGGCGACAATGCTGTCGGTTGGGACGAATGGTGCAGGCCCATCATCGTCATTACTACATGATAAAACGAAAATAGAAGCCATAAAAAGTACTACTAATTTCTTTGTTGCTGTTAATGTTTTCATAGAATTGATTTTTAATTTTGTTTAACAAAAGTATAAATTAATTAAACAAAAAAACAAGAATTGTTTCATAAAATTTTCTAAAAATTAAACAAAAACTACTTTTTATGCATTTCATCGATGCATCAAGGTATGAATGAAAGTGCCTAAATTATGTATCTTTGCAGTCTCAAAATTTTTCTCAAAAAATAATGAAAAGAGTAGTTGTTGGTCTTTCTGGAGGTGTCGATTCTAGCGTTGCTGCTTATTTGCTTAAGGAGCAAGGGTATGAGGTTATAGGCTTGTTTATGAAAAACTGGCATGATGATTCTGTTACTATATCAAATGAATGTCCTTGGTTAGATGATAGTAATGACGCTATGCTGGTTGCCGATAAGTTGGGTATTCCCTTTCAAACCGTCGATTTAAGCGAGCAGTATAAAGAACGTATTGTGGATTATATGTTTAACGAATACGAAAAGGGCAGAACTCCAAATCCAGATGTTTTATGTAATAGAGAGATTAAGTTTGATGTTTTTATGAAAATTGCCATAGATCTTGGTGCCGACTATGTAGCCACTGGTCATTATTGTAGAAAAAGTAGTTTTGAAAAAAATGGAAAAGAGATATTTAGGTTATTAGCGGGAGTTGATACTAATAAAGACCAATCGTATTTTTTATGTCAGCTTTCTCAAGATCAATTATCTAAATCTTTATTTCCTATAGGTGAACTTACAAAACCAGAAGTAAGAGAGATAGCTAGCAAATTAGATTTAATTACTGCTGAAAAACGAGATTCACAAGGGCTTTGTTTTATTGGTAAGGTGAAGTTGCCCGATTTTTTACAACAACAATTAAAGCCAAAAAAAGGAGATATTGTAGAAGTAAACTTTGATGATAAAATATATAAGAAAGAAGAGCCTTCCTTTTCTTCAAAAATAGAAGAATTAAAGTATTTGTCAAGGCCTATTAATTACGCATTAAGTCAAGGTAAAGTTGTGGGAGAACATCAGGGTGCGCATTATTTTACCAAGGGGCAACGTAAAGGTCTTGCAGTTGGTGGCACTCTAGAACCTCTTTTTGTTATTGATACCGATGTTAAGGACAATATCATATATACAGGTCAAGGAAAAGATCACCCAGGACTGCTTAAAAAAGCCCTTTTTATTCATGATGATGAGTTGCATTGGTTAAGAGAGGATCTTCGTATTTCTGAAGGTGAGACATTAAATGTTGAAGCTAGAATACGATACCGCCAACCATTACAAAATGCTATTTTACATATGATTAATGGAGGAATGTATATAGAATTTGAAATGTTACAATCTGCTATTACCGAAGGTCAATTTGCGGCTTGGTATATCAATGAAGAGCTTATTGGTTCTGGTGTAATTTCGTAACTTAGTGATTCCGAATCACGATGTTATGAAGTTTAGCTTTTTCCTTTTTCTTTTTAGTTTAGTATCATTTAGTAACTTCTTTGCGCAAGAAGAAGCATGGGTTTATCTAGTGGATAAAGAGAATGTTTCATTTGCACTTGCTAATCCTGCAATCATTCTTACGCAAAAGGCCATTGATAGGAAAAATAGGCATAATGTAAGCATTGATTTTAGGGATGTGCCCGTTAATGAAAACTATGTTTCTCAACTCAAATCTTCCACAGGTATTACGGTTAAAGCCAAATCAAAATGGTTTAATGCTGTTCATGTTTTGGGTAGTCAAACAGATATTGAGGCTTTAGAGACCCTTAGTTTTGTGAGTCAAATAGAATTTGTCAATAGGAGCCTGAATCAAGATAAAAGCATAAGCCTGAAGCGAGGTTCTAAATTTGAAGAAGTGCTAACTACTTTTAATTATGGCAATGCTGCAAACCAAATAGAAATGTTTAATGGAGATGATCTGCATGCATTAAACTATACAGGAGATGGTATGACAGTGGCAATTTTAGATTCTGGTTTTCCAGGTGTAAATACAATTACAGCTTTTGCTAGAGTTAGAGACGCTGGTGACATTCTAGGAAGTTATGATTTTGTAAATAGAGATGCAGATGTAAATACAAATACTACCAGTAACCATGGTACTTTAGTCTTTAGTGACATGGCAGGATATATTGAAGGTCAGTTTGTTGGAACTGCTCCGGATGCCTCATATTACTTATTTATTACCGAAGATGCCACTAGCGAAACACCTGTTGAAGAAAGCTATTGGGTTGAAGCTGCTGAAAGAGCAGACAGTTTAGGCGTTGACATTATTAATACCTCTTTGGGCTATTCAGATTTTGATGGGACAAAATATGATTATAGTCAATCAGATATGAATGGACAAACTACGTTTATCACAAGAGGGGCTAATATAGCTTTTGAAAAAGGAATGTTTTTAGTAACCTCTGCAGGTAACTCGGGAAATTGGGGAGTTACTGCACCAGCAGACTCACCAAATGTATTATCTATTGGGGCAGTTGATGCTTCTGGCAACTACGCCACTTTTAGTTCAGTGGGCACTATGTATCAAACCTCGCAAAAACCAGATGTTGTTGCGCAAGGTCAGTTGAGTTATGTCATAACAGAAAATAATGTTATCGGTGCCGCAAATGGTACATCATTTAGTGCTCCAATTTTAGCAGGGGGTATTGCATGCTTATGGGAAGCGTTGCCTAATAAAACCAATGCTGAAATAATGCAATTAGTAAGAGCTTCTGCTTCGCAGTTTAATTCCCCCGATAGCTTTTTGGGTTATGGTATTCCTGATTTACAAGCGGCACTTAATACAGCTCTATCAATAGAAGATATTGCAAATAAAACAAATGCCATTCAATTATATCCTAATCCTGTAAAAGATAGCTTTTGGGTTACATTATCCGATGGGAGCGAAAATTATAGCCTTCGTGTTTTTAACATCCTTGGAAGATTAGTTTTGGAAAAACAAATTGCAAAAGTTGATAGTAAAATTGACTTATCTTCATTAAAATCAGGTATGTATTTGATATCGATAATTTCTAAAAACCAGTCAAAAATTTTTAAAATTTTAAAGAAATAATGGCAAATAGAATAACCCATTTATTTCAAATTAAGTATCCAATTATTCAAGCAGGAATGGTTTGGAATAGTGGTTGGAGATTAGCCTCTGCCGCAAGTAATGCGGGAATTTTAGGGCTTTTAGGAGCAGGATCTATGTATCCGGATGTTTTACAAGAGCATATAAGAAAGTGTAAAAAAGCCACCCAAAACCCTTTTGGAGTTAATGTGCCAATGTTGTATCCAAACATTGAAGAGATAATGAACATCATTATTGAAGAAGATGTCAAAATTGTATTTACTTCTGCAGGAAACCCAAAAACATGGACTACATGGTTGCAAGAAAGAGGAGTGCTTGTTATACATGTTGTAAGTAGTTTAAAATTTGCATTGAAAGCTCAAGAGGCTGGTGTAGATGGCATAGTAGCAGAGGGTTTTGAAGCTGGAGGACACAATGGTAGAGATGAAACTACTACTTTAACTTTGATACCTTTGGTCAAAGAAAAGATTAGTATTCCATTAATTGCCGCTGGGGGTATTGCAACAGGAAAAGCTATGCTTGCGTGCATGGTTTTGGGCGCTGACGGTGTGCAAATAGGAAGCAGGTTTGTGGCAAGTGAGGAAAGTTCAGCACATATAGATTTCAAAAAAGCTGTTGTTGAAGCTAAAGAAGGCGACACACAACTAACTCTAAAGGAATTGGCTCCTGTTAGACTTATAAAGAACAAATTTTACGATGATGTTCAGGAATTATACAAAACCAACCCCTCTAAAGACGAACTAAAGGAACTTCTTGGTAGAGCCAGAGCAAAAAGAGGTATGTTTGAGGGCGATCTAGAGGAAGGTGAACTTGAAATAGGCCAAATTTCAGGCTTAATTCATGATATTAAACCAGTGGAACAAATTGTGAAAGACCTTATAACTGAGTTTGAAACTGCAAAATCAAATCTTCATTCACTTTAAAATAGTCTATACTTTTATAATCATATCATAATCTTGAGCGGTTTGAATAACCTTACCGACTATTTCTGGAGCAACTGACTTTTCTATAGCATCTTCTTCATCGGCTGGAATGCCCATTTGCTCAAAAAAATCGCGAAACCCTTTAGGGCTGTGTATATTAATCCATTTGCATACGGCTTCACTTTTATTTGAGAAGGTGTGCAATGTATTTGGCGGAATATCAACCGATTCGCCTGATTTTACAATTTTAACCTCACCATTTACAAAAAACTCCATTTCGCCTTCAACTATTAAAAAGGATTCTTTGTAAGACTTATGTAAATGTGGAGGAGGCCCTTGAACTTGTGGAGGGGTTTCGGCAATCATAAGATCATAATCGCCAGTGGTATCATGAGTGGTCACTTTGTGACCTAATACCCATTTTGTGCTGCTTGGATTCATTTTATGAGATTTTTGTCTCACAAACTTACTTTGAAATTTTGATTTAACCAAATTTTATGAGACATTTGTCTTATGAGTGATAATTATTTTAATTCGGGCAGAACAAATCAAAAATTAGAAACACGAAGCAAAATATTAGCAAGTGCACAGTTTTTTTTAAGTAAAGGCGTAAAGTTTAATCTTGAAGATGTAGCTAAAAAGTCTGGAATATCTAGAGCGACAGTATATAGGTATTATTCTAGTGTAGATGTATTATCTACTGAAGCAGGTTTGGATATTAGTACTAAAAGTCCTGAGAACATTCACAAAGAACTAAGTAATCTATCCTTTGATAAACAAATTCTTGGTATACAAGATTATTTTAACAATCTCGCAATTCGTCATGAAAATACCTTTCGAAAGTATTTAAGTACAGTCGTGGTTTCAGATGCGTTAGAAGCAAAACGTGGTGCTCGCAGAAAACGAACGCTTAAATTAGCCCTAGAAAGCACTTTATTATCAAAAAAGGACAAAGAAGATTTCTCTAATATCTTTACAATTTTAATGGGGATTGAACCTCTAATTGTTTCAAAAGATGTTTGTGGTTTAGATAATAAAGAGAGTATTAGGCTGTTAAAATTGGCAATGAAGTCAATGCTTAAAGGACTAATTGATTCTGAAGCTAAGGAGACGTGACTTTTTTTATAAACCCAATAAAATTTGTGGATTGGGACAATTCTTAGAATAAAACGCCAAATCACTTCCAGAACAAACCCCTGGATAGTCTCCAAAGTTGCCTTGTAAATCTTTAATGATTTGAAAATGCAGATGAGGTGGATAATCACCATTCACCGATGTGTCTCCTAATGTGGCAATTTCTTCTCCTGATTTAAATTTCTGACCTACTTTAATATTAGCTATAGAATTCAAACTTAAATGACCATATAAAGTGTAAAATGTGGTGTTAAGGACTGAATGCTCCAGAATTATAGTAGGTCCGTAATCACCATAGTTGTTGTTATTTTTAAAACTGTGAACTATTCCATTTAATGGGGCAAAAATAGGAGTTTGCGCTTCGCACCATAAATCTAAACCTAAATGGATATTTCGCTCTTCTGATGTTTCTTCATTAAAATGAGAACTTCTTTGATAAATATTACGTTTTTCCAAATAACCACCAAAAGCCACTTGAGCGTTATGTGTTTCTAGATAATGATTTATAAACTTTGAGAAAGAAGAAGATGAAGAGGTGTCAACAGACAGAATATCAGTATTACTTTCTGATAAATTTATAGCAACGTATTTTGATTTTGGGATACTGGAATCTAAAACAGGAAGTGGTTGAGAAGAGATGCTTTTTAAGAAGTTATTAAATTCACTAGAGGTCATTCACATAAATTTCCTCAAAGTTAAGGCATCTACTCCATAACCACCTTACTATATTTCGCATTTACAGTAACTGTTTTATTACTAGCAGGTGCGCTCACAGAAAAAGAGGAAGCATTTGTACCATTGTTATTATCCGAATGCACAACATAAGAATCTTTACCTCTATAGTTTAAATTATATGCACCATCTGGTAATACTACGTACGCTTTATTATTTTGTAAAATAAAATTAAGGTTGGTAAAGGTATCATCAACATTTAAAATCTTTACATCGCCAATATTACTATCAACAATAGCGCTACTTACAACATTATTAATTTTTACGTTAGAAGAGTTGCAATTCAATACCATGTGTTTTACAGTTTTAATTTCAGCCTGCTTTACGTGGTTTAGGTTTAGTTCTCCCAAATTCCAATTATTTACATAAACGGGTGCATAAGCTGCATTAATGGAAGTTCTACTTCCATTAATGCCTTCTGCTTTAAATATAGTGTGTGATAAGTCTGCTTGCACATCATCTAAAATTGAAGCAAATTCTAGTTCGCCATGACGCACATCGGCCTTAATCTTTGCCTTTTTTGGCATCTTGATGATAATGGTCTTTTTTACATGAGAGTGTCTGCTTTTGCTTCTTAGGTGTTCATGTAGTACCGCTCTTTCTTTTGCGTAAGCAGCCCGTTTTTCAGCTAATTTTGCACGTTGTTCTGCACGTTTAATTTCCATTTCTGCTCGCTTTTCTGCCATTTTTGCACGCAACTCTTCCTGTTTTTCGCGTTGTTCAGCTACGCGTTCGGCTTGTCTTTCCGCTTGGGCTGCTCTTCGCTCCATTTGAGCTTCAAAACGTTCTCCCCAAGCTTCCATTTTTTCTGCCCATTCTTCTCCAAACTTTTCACCCCATTTCTCCATTTCTTTGGCGTATTTTTCACCCCAAGCTTTTCCGAACTTCTCACCCCATGCTTCCATTTTTTTAGCGTAGTCGTCTCCGTATTTAGACTCAAATTTCTCAGACCATTTCTCTAAATACTTTTCACCGTCTTTTTTATAAGCTTCATAATCAAACGCTACAGCGCCAACACCTTCAGGTAATTCAGGTAATTCTGGCATCTCCGGCATTTCAGGCATCTCTGGCATTTCAATAACTTCCATTTCATCAAAATTAAAGTCGAAATCGAAATCAAAATCCATATTAGGCATTTCTATCTCGGCCAATTCAAATTTTAAATTAGCTAAGGCACGCTTTACTTCATCAGAATAATCTCCTTTTACCCTGTAGCTATAAGCTCTAGAACCTGGAGAACCACTAGTTTCAATTTCAACTAAGTCTGTAGCTCCATTAATTTCTATGCCCCAACCTTTAGCAACTTCTTCAAGTTCTTTTTTAGATAATTGGTCGCTTTCTACAAAAGCTTCAATACTCACTTCGTTCTTATTCCAAGTATCAAAAATTATATTACAGTGGCTTGTACTTAAGTCTATAACAACATCTTTATCCACATTAAAACTTTGCGATACTTTGGTTACTTTTTCTTGTGCTCCTAGTGTCGTTGCAGCAAAACAGCATAGCACTAGTAATTTCAATTTTATAATTGTTATGTTCATCTTTTGATATTTTAGATAGTTAAGATTCTTGTGCTGCGGTCGATTCATCCGAAGCATCTAAGGTTTGCAATTGTTCTTTTAAGCGATACAATAGGTCTAAACGAAATCGTAAATTATCTATCAATGCATTAATGGTTAGCTCAGAAGTATTTTCATTCAACTCTTCAGATAACCGTATATATTCTTGGTTTAATTCTTCCAATTGCTCTAAATAACCATCAAAAACCGCCTTGGTCTCAGTAGTTGGTTTTATTTTAGACAATTCTAAGTTGATGCTTGCTAAATAATAATCCTCTACTTTTTTCAATTCTGGTGATATTGACCCTAACCCTGAAGTTTCGGTTTCAGCTACTTTAACAGGCTTAATACCACTATCACCGTCGGTATTCACAATATATACTCCAAAGCTCAAACCAATTAAAAGTACCACACTAGCAGCAATATTTAACCAACTAAATTTAGAAGGTTTTTGCGCTTCTTCAGGAAAGGCTTCCTCTAGCTTTTCTAAAAAGCGTACTTCATGGTTTTTAGGCATTTCGGCATGTTGCAATTGCTCATTCTTAAATAAATCTCTAATATCCTGTGCCATTGTTCTCAGCTTTTAAAAGTTCTTGTAATTTGGCTTTACCTCTAGATAATTGTGTGCGAGACGCCACCTCGGTAATGTTTAAAATCTCCGAAATTTCCTGATGGTCGTACCCCTCAATTAAATACAGCATTAATACATATTGATACTTTTCAGGCAGTTGATTAATTGCCTTCTTTACATCGTTAACCGTAATTGTATCATCTACTAACCATTTGTCGTTCGCGCCAGTATCAACAACTTTAAGGTGCACCTCATCTAGTTCCACTAACTGCTGTCGTTTTGATTTCAGAAAGTCAATACTCTTGTTCACAACAATACGTTTTAACCAAGCCCCAAAAGTAACCTCTGCCTTATATTGGTGCAGTTTGGAAAACGCCTTAATAAACGCTTCCTGTACCACATCTTCGGCATCATAAGTATCCTTCACAAAACGCATTGCCACAATATACATACCATTGCAGTATTGGTTGTATAACTGCATTTGTGCCTTACGGTTGTTCTGTTTACATTGTTCAATAATGTCAACTTGAAGCATACTTACACTTTTGGTTCTAAGTTAGTTCATTTTAAAGACGATATAAAAAGTGGAGTGTTGCAAAAACTTTTAATTTTTTTAGAAAAGATGGTTTGGGCGTTACCCACAGGGGGTCGGGCTTTACGCTATATCTTTGTAAAAATGGACTAACCCAAATGCCACTGCGAATATAGTGAGGCAATCTCTTCCAGCAACAAGATTACTTCGTCGTACCTCCTTGTAATAAAGGCTAATCTGTAGAGTTTTAAAAAGGATGCCGCTGCAATCCCTAACGCGGGTGCGCTTGCCAACTCTTGTCTTAAATCCTGAGTTTTTATTTTTTTGAAGAGGTTCGTTTAACCGGTTTGTATAAGAATAGTGCGGTTTTGTGTCCGAGGATTTTCCGCAGGAAAATCAGAGTGACCAAATACGCACTAACCTTTTGATTTAGGATTAAACTTAAGCATTATTTTTATACGTTGTTAGCACACGTTTTTTATTTTATCAGTCCAGAAACATTTTTCCATTCGAGGTCTTTTTCCATTGTAAAATTCACTCGTCTTTTTTGCTGAACTTGGTCAAAAAATATATTTGTTTTTTCTTGGTTAAATTTTGGTTCTTGAACGTAAAAAATTATGTCCCGAAATCCATTTTGAGTTACACGTCCGATAAAATGAGTTTTATGTTTCTCCGAAATAAATTTTTCAATTTCGTCTTCCAGTTCATTCAGTAATTTTGCCTCACTTTCGGTTGGCATTTTTCTGTCGTCCATATCAATGAGTTCCAACGTAACTTGAATCCACCAAGGAAAGTATTTTTTATTAGGATAATTATCGTAAGATTTATTGATGTTAGAAAATCCAAAGAAGCCATTTTCATCTGTTATTTCACTAAGTTCAAACAATTCTCCAGGATAAATCGGTTCAGTCGGTCCGTAAGTTTTAGGTTCTTTTTTTGAAAATAATTTCTTAAACATCTTGTTCGGGTTTAATGTGTGCTAACGTGATCACGGATATGCGCCGTTGGTAATAGCTTATATCCGCCGGTAAACGAAGTTAGAAGAAAATTTTTACAAAGTCAAATTTTTAGTGGTATAACATATAGCTAAAAATACATTTTGAGACCTTAAATCCTGTTCATCTTGAAATGAGAAAAAACAAAAACATAACAAACTCAAATAAACCTGCTTTCTAGTTTACAAATACTTAGTCGTCAAGCATTTTTACGGTTGTAAATAGCCTTTCAATCCTTGAATAACTTTTTACAACGGACCATATTCATTTTAATTCTTGCAGCTGTTGAAATTTACTTTTATTCTTACTTAAACGACGGGCTATAAAAACGTAAAAGTCCTAAAAAATAGTGTTTAATGAGGGTGTCTTTTCTTAGAAAGAGGCTTATTTAAAGATTAAATTCACTTTTTTATCCTCTAAAGTATTGCGCTAGATCTAGATGTTGGAAAAATGTTATAGATAACATACTCCAATATCTATCAATTTTTTAAAACCTTGGTGCTAAAACTTGCAGATGCCGTTTTAAAAGATAGATAGTATATGCCAGAAGAGAAATCACTCATATTAATACCACTTTTTGCTTCAGAGGCATTAATTTCTTTTAGCATTGCACCATTCATATCGTAAAGTGTAACCTTGCCATTGTCAAATTTGTCTATATGAATAATAGAATCAACAGGATTGGGATAAATATTTACACCATATAATTTCTGAATATCTTTGACACTTGCTGTATTTCTTTTCAGGTCGAAACGTCTTATATACATCCACGAACCGTAGTTTCCGCCCCAGTTTAAAACATGACTTAAACCCCAATATACTCCAGATGCCGCGTTAGTATTAGATGTTTCAGAGCGATACAAACCAGCAGCTTCGGGATAGGTAGAATTCCATGGCTGTTTTAATGGGAAATCAACTTTTCCCATAATCTCAAAGTTTAACCCATCAGATGAATACTGTGTAGTCCCATATTCAGGACCATCTTGATGTAACATAATACCTAAACCATCTCCTGAATGCCAAATACAAACTTCGTGTCCGGTATTTGTAATAGGGTTGTATTCTGATTTAACATAAGGTCCCGTAACATTATCAGCGATAGCAACACCCCATTTTACTTGTTTGTTGCTGGTTCCCCATATTTGTGTATTATAACTGCAAATGGATGATTGATTGCCTTCTCCTTTATAATACATATAAAACTTATTATTAAAGTAAATAATACAAGGATCATGAACAGCGTTTTTATCAAATGCTATAGATTCTCCAGATGAAGGGTAAAGTATTGGATTGTCTAGCTTGGTCCAAGGGCCATCGGGAGAACTTGAATAGGCCATTGCAATCGTATTATTACTATTTAAATTCGCCTGAGTATCAGAAGCTTGATAGACCAAATAAAACATGCCATTGTGATGAAAAATTTCAGTGGTAAATGCTGATCTATGGTCAAATGAACCTACTGGTCCACGTGCAACGGCTACTCCCTGTTCCGTCCATTGATAACCGTCTGTAGAAGTCGCGTAATACAAATCATTTAGATCCCAAGGAGATATTTTGCCAGCTCCGTTACTCAAACTATAGGAATACCAAACATAATATTTATCATTTACTCTTAAAACTGAGCTTGGATCACGTCTTGTGTAAAAATCGTTAGGTGCTAAATCTCCAGTTAAATTAGTTACCTCAAATTCTAAATTCCATTCTGGATTATTCGTTGGAATATTTACATTACAATTACCACTAGATTGATATTCTTCTAGCCTGAGTGTAGCTGCACTTTTTGTTTGTGCAATCATTGTTGTTATAGCAGCTAGTATTATAGTAACTGTTGTAAATAATTTTAATTTCATTTTTTTAAGTTTGAGATTCCTACAAATGTAATTGAAAGAAGTGGTAACTAATAGGCTTAAAAAATGGTGTTGAGTTATAGTCTAGTTCCAAAATAGTACTTCAGCTAAATAGTGAACTTAAATATGTAATTGAAAGGTTATAATTATGAAGTATTAATCGTAAAAACAATGTAAAACAAATACAACAAACCTAAATAAATCAGCGTTGTATTTTACAAATACTTTGCTATCAAGTATCTTTGCGGAAGAAGTAATTTGGCCATTTTGGTTTAAGCGCTTCGTTAACAAAACCCTCTCAATTCATGAATAACTTTTTAAAACGTACCATATTTGTATTAATTCTTGCTGCAGCTGGAATTTGTCTGTACTCCTACTTAAATGATGGTCTTCAGAAAAGAAAAAGTCCTAAAAAAAATGTGGCGTTTAAAGTTGATGAACTAAGACTCAATGTATTTTACAATCGCCCATCAAAACGTGGTCGGGAAATATTTGGTGCGCTAGTGCCTTACGATGAAGTATGGCGTACAGGAGCAAATGAGGCCACAACTTTTGAAACCAATCAACCCTTAAAAATAGGTAATAACAACATCGCAGCTGGGAAATATACATTGTGGACGATACCAAATGATACGGCGTGGACTGTGATTTTCAATTCCAAACAATATCCTTGGGGTGTAGACCAGGTTACTCATAAACCATTAAGGGAACCAGAATTTGATGTTGTTAATTATGTTGCGCCTGTAGACCACCTTGATACAACTGTAGAGCAATTCACGATTGCCTTTGATAATTCTACAGATCAATTATTTATGACCATGGCATGGGATGATGTTCGTATTAAAGTGCCATTGCATTAAATCAAAACACCTCTCTGTTGTAAAGTAGCAGAATCTTATAAATTGCCATTTCCGTGAATACGGGAATCTAAATAAAACACTATCTTAGAGTTACATTTAGTTATTATTGTGGCAAACAAAAAAAGAACAGCTTTAAAAACTTCAGATGGTGTTTCAGATTCTAAAACCATCAATAAAGCAACATTATCTCAATTAAAATCTAAACGTTCTAAAAAACTTGATACAGCAAAACTAATTGAAGGGATTCTAAATCAGAATATAATTGATTTAAGTCGCGCCATTACCTTAGTTGAAAGCACAAAGTCATCACATCAAAAGAAAGCAAATATCATTTTAAAGGCATGCTTACCACATGCAAATAATTCTATAAGAATTGGTGTTACTGGTGTTCCTGGGGTTGGGAAAAGTACTTTTATTGAGGCATTGGGTAAACACTTAACGGCTTTAGGAAAACGCGTTGCGGTATTGGCGGTAGATCCTAGTAGCTCTTTAACCAAAGGCAGTATTCTAGGTGATAAAACACGAATGGAAGTTTTGGTGAAGGACAAAAATGCTTATATCCGTCCGTCGGCCTCTGGAGAAACATTAGGCGGAGTAGCCAGAAAAACTAGAGAAAGTATTATTCTATGTGAAGCTGCGGGTTTTGATGTTATTTTGATTGAAACTGTTGGTGTTGGGCAAAGTGAAACTGCTGTTCATAGTATGGTAGATTTCTTTTTGTTACTGAAATTGGCTGGTGCAGGAGATGAGTTACAAGGTATTAAACGTGGCATTATAGAAATGGCGGATGCTATTGCTATTAATAAAGCGGATGGAGATAATCAAAAAGCGGCAAAATTAGCCAAGGTAGAATTTAATAGAGCACTACATTTATATCCACCAAAACCTTCTGGGTGGACACCTAAAGTTGAGCTATGCAGTGCGTTAGAAGATAAAGGCGTTGTGTCTATTTGGGAATCAATATCAGAGTATATGGAACTTACCAAAACTAATTCTTACTTTGAAACAAAGCGCAATGAACAGAATAAATATTGGCTGTTGCAGACCATTGAAAATCAACTAAAATCTGATTTTTTTAAAAATAAAACCATCAAATCAGCTTTAAAGGAACAGCTAAAACTTTTGGAGCATAATGAAACTACGCCTTTTGTTGCGGCGGAGTTTATTTTAGGTCTTGACAAATCTATTTAAAAGGAACAGGGATATTTTATAAAACAAAAATCCAGAAAAGGCACCAAAAGTCAATCCGCAAACAATATCTAAAGGATAGTGTACGCCTAAGTAAATTCTACTGTATGCTACGATCAAGCTTACAATTATTAAAACATAAATTAGTTTTTTATAGTATGGTTTTAATAATAAACCACCAAAAATGGCGACAGCCATAGAGTTTGAAGAGTGTCCTGAGAAAAAGCCATACTTGCCACAACGCACTGCTACGTAACGCATCTGATCAAAAATATCGGCGTTACCGCAAGGTCTCGCCCTTTGAAAACCACGTTTAAAAACGTTAGTGATTTGATCTGTAAAGGTTATCATCAAAGCTGCGGTTATCATCAATATAAGTGTGCTTTTCCAGCCAAATTGCTTTTGAAATAGAAATAATAAAATCACTCCTAAAATTGGACCAAAAATGTATTTATTGGTGATAGCCCGCCATAATCCGTCCCAAGATTCTGAACCAAGATTATTCAGATATAAAAAAAGTTCGGTATCATATTCTAATAGCTGTTCTATCATAAACTAAGCTTAGTCTTCGTATTTTGCAATTTCCGCATCATAAAATTCAGTAGCCAGCTTAATAGCATTTTCAGTTTCTGACGCTAATTCCTTTTGATCTTCAGCATCAAAATCTTCAAACCATTCAACTTCATCATTTTCAAGATTAATAATAAATCGTGGAAATTCGGTATGTATTACAAAGATGGCATTTGGGAAGTCTGTATTATCACCTAATATGAATTTAGGAAGCGTCATAGGTTTTCTTTTGATGATGACAAAATAAGTTTTTTAGTTAAATAATTAAATCGAATATACAATAAAATCGCAGCAGTGGTTAATCCTGCCAAAAGTCCCATCCAAATACCTGTACTTCCATAAGACTCAGCTTTTCCAAGGAACCAGCATACGGGAAAACCAACAATCCAATAGGCAATAAAAACTAATACCATTGGTATTTTAACATCCTGTAAGCCCCTTAAGGCACCTAGAACTATAACCTGAATACTGTCGCTTATTTGAAATACCGCAGCTACTAACAATAGTTTTGATGCAATTTCAAGAACCTCACGATTATCAATAGCATTTTCTACATCATTATAATCTAAGTACAATTTTGGTAATTGATTATGGAAGATTAAAAACAGAATTGCAAAACCTACAGCCAAAATAAATCCGAAAAGAAAGATGGAAAATGCAATTCTTCGTAATTCAAAATATTGCTTAAGCCCTTTTTGATTGCCCACTCGTATCATGGCGGCCACATTTAAACCCATGGCTACCATAAAGGTCATAGACGCTAAATTTAAAGCAATTTGATTCGCGGCCTGTGGATTCTTTCCTAAAAGTCCACTTAACCAAATGGCGGCAGTAAAAATGGCTACCTCAAAAAACATTTGCATTGCACTAGGAACCCCTAAATTAAATACTTTTTGAACCATTAATTTATCTAGTACAAAAAACTTAATCTTGGAAACATAGTTTTTCGAAGCTTCATTTCGTTTCAATAAAAACCACAAATACCCAACCATTACAATTCTTGAAGCTAAAGTACCATAAGCGGCGCCAACTATTCCTAATTCGGGCATACCGAACTTGCCGAAAATTAAAACATAGTTCAATCCAATATTAACAATATTGGCAATTAAGGTAGCGTACATAGGGTATTTTGTCATAGATAACCCATCGCTAAATTGCTTAAATCCTTGAAAAATTATTAAAGGCACAAGCGATATAGCGACAAGATCTAGGTAAGGAAGAGCCAATTCGACCACCTCTTCGGGTTGTTTCATAAAGTATAGTAGCGGTTTTGAAAAATAAACACCTAAAAACAGTGCTACACCTAAAACCGTACATAAAAATAATCCATGTTTAAAATAGGATTTCCCAATTTGGAAGTTTTTCTCTGCGTCTGCTTCAGCAATTAAAGGTGTTATTGCTGTCGAAAATCCGATTCCGAGAGACATGGCAATAAACATAAAACTATTGCCTAAAGACACTGCTGCAAGTTCTGCGGTGCCTAATTGCCCTACCATAATATTATCAACAAAAGCTACAAACGTATGTCCTAGCATCCCTAACATAACGGGAGAGGCTAGTTGCCAGTTGTATTTAAACTCTTTTGTGTAACTTTGTAATTGCATGAGGCAAAAATAAATGATATTAATTTGGACGGAGCCCGATAAGAAATTTGTTTTTGATGTTATGTTATTATTAACAAATGTTAATAAATAATTTATTTTTTTGACTTTAACTATGGAGTGTTTTAGTAAATTCGCACAGATTTGAAGTAATACTCTCAACAAGACATTATAGCACAAAGAAACATTTGTTTTTATTTTTAAAGGGATTAAAAATTAAAAGATTATAAGTTTCTAGGTAGAAAAGGGAAAACTAGTTTTTCCTTTTTTTATTTAAAGAAGTCTTTTCAAATCGGCTATACCGCCACCGTTTAATGCCTCGATATCATAAAACTTTAAAAGTCTAGTGGCTTTTTCAGATCTTACTCCACTTTTACAATGCACAACAAAAGGTTTGTTCATTTTTGTCAGAGCTTCAATATTGTCTTTTAAATCACTTAACGGAATGTGAATTGCACTTTGAATATGAGCTTCTTTCCATTCTCTGGTGGTTCTTACATCTAAAATGATGGCGTCACGATTGAGAAAGTCTTTTATTCTTCGCGAGTTCTTTCTAAAAATAAAACCAAAAATGCCCATTACCATTTAGTTTGTCTTGTGTTACACATTATTAAGTTCTCTTATTCACCTGAAAATATGTACCTATAAAGTTAAGTAAAAATTATACGTTTTGTAACAGATTTATCACCTTATCGCGATAAATTTTTATGTATCTTCAACGCAATAAATAAATTTAATATGAAGCCTTATGTAACATTAAAGGTTGAGAATGCCATAGGTTTTATTGAGTTTTTTCATCCAAATAAAAATTCGATGCCCAGTAATGTGCTGTCGGATTTGGCAAGTGTTATTAATACAGCTACAGAAAATGAGACCATAAAAATTATTGTCCTGAAGAGCGGCGGTGAAAGAACATTTTGCGCAGGCGCAAGTTTTAACGAACTTATTGCTATTGAAGATGAGAAAACGGGTAAGGCATTTTTCTCTGGTTTTGCCAATGTTATAAATGCGATGCGCCGGTGCCCCAAATTAATATTAGGTCGAGTACAAGGAAAAGCAGTTGGTGGTGGTGTTGGTTTAGCTGCGGCTACAGATTTTTGTTTGGCTTCTAAATATGCCGCCATTCGTTTAAGCGAATTGAGTATAGGTATTGGACCTTTTGTGATTGAACCTGCTGTATCTAGAAAAATAGGGAAAATGGCCATGTCTCAAATGACAATTGATGCGGAAACATTTTTTACTGCAGAATGGGCGAAAGAAAGAGGTCTTTATGCGGATGTTTATGAGTCTACTGAAGAACTTGACGCTGCGGTTAAGTCTTTAGCCGAAAAACTAGCGAGTTATAATCCTGAAGCTCTTGCTGAAATGAAGAAAGTAATTTGGGAAGGAACAGAAGATTGGGATGTGCTTTTGAATGAACGTGCTGAAATAAGTGGTCGACTTGTTTTAAGTGAGTTTACTAAAAAAACATTGAAGCGTTTTAGATGAATTGAGTGTCAATTTTCGATTTGTTTACAATTTTCAATCCATCATCAATTAAATGACCAAATTCTGGTTTATTCCTTTTAATATGTTCCAAATGGTTCAAAGTTTTTTGAGCTAATTGCATTTCATTATCCAACTGCGCTAGCTCGTATATTTCAATAGGTAATAACCAATCGTTTGGATGATCTTCAATAAGTGCCTCTAAAACTTTTGTTCTCGAAATGGTTTTATTATTACCTTCTCTATAATCGCGTATTTGTTGATATAATTCTTCTAGAGCTAAACGTTCTTTAGATTTTTTAAATTGAATAGTTTGGGTGGTAGGTATGTGGGTAATCAAGTCAAAACTGTTCAAATCTGCAGGTCCAGAAAATGCAGAAACAATATCTTTTCCTACCGCCATATCATAAATACCCCATTCGGGCTTAAAGAGTAAAGTGTTTTGATATTTAACCGTGCAATTTTTGAAGCTGATTAAAATTATTTTTCCTTGAAGGTTCCTTTTGCCAGTAATAATTTCTCCTGATACTGTTAAACCACCTTCAAACTCCAGAGATACATTTTTCTCTTCGTAAATATCATAAGCTGCTAAATCTCGCGGACTCATATCTTCAATAGCAATATTTATGCCCTTCAATTTTCCGATAGGCGCACCAAAACCGTTACCATGCGTTTTTACACCATGCCCAACAAGCTCTTTTTCACGATAGGCCAATGCTGTTTCGCCTGATGTTTGAATATAGATGGGTTTGCCATCATGTTCTAGTACTTTAGTGAATATGCCAGAAATCTGTAAACCAGTACTTAATTCTATAGAACCCAAAGCTTTAGAATTAATTAATTTTTTAACCCCTGAAAGGCCACCAAGGCGGAGTGCCATAGTATTTGCAAATTCCTCAAGAATTAAACTTAAATGTGCAAAATCTGGTGTCACAAAAAGTTGAGGTTGAGGTTTTGTAATATCAAAGTTTTTAAATGTTGCATCTATAGAATAAGGTGTTTTTTTAACCTCATTTGTCATACACCAAGCGCTTTCGCCAATAGAAGACAACAATCCTGCTCCATAAATTTTTGGTTGCTCAACAGTACCAATAAGACCATATTCGACAGTCCACCAATGCAGATTCCTAATTAAAGCCATTTCACTTGGCGCACCCATGTTATTTTGCAGATCTTCTACTTTTTGCTCTGCAATTTCTATTTCCTCTTGTGTGGAATTTGGGGCTTCCTTAATAATGGAAAGATGCCGTACGGCCTCATATAATTCATAATCTTGAGCGGAAGAAATAGCTTTACTGCCAATCTCCCCAAAGCGTCTTAAATATTCCGCATATTCAGGATTTGCTATAATAGGGGCGTGTCCTGCACCCTCATGAATAATATCTGGAGCTGGTGTGTACTCAATATGCTCTAATTGTCTAATATCACTAGCAATCACTAAAACATTATAAGCCTGAAATTCCATAAAGGCATTAGGTGGGATAAAACCATCTACTGCAACAGCTGCCCAACCTATATCTTTTAAAATACGATTCATACCATACATGTTGGGAATACTATCAATTGAAATTCCTGTTTGTTTGAGGCCTTCCAGATAAGAATTATGAGCAACTTTACTCAAAAAATCAACATTTTTACGCATTACGTAGCGCCACACCGCCTGGTCTATGGCTGAATATTCATCATAATTTTGAGGTTTGATGAACTGTTTTAAATGGTTTGGTAATTTTTTTAGTATGTTATTTGATTCTAAAATATTCGACATCTATAAATTATTAAGTAAAAAACTATATAAAAATACGAATAATTCAAATTATTTGTAAATATTTAAATTTTGTTCAATTTTGATAGAAATCACTGTATTCTATAGCTTAGTAAGATTTCATATATTTAAATCAAAATTATAATAGTTAATTAATGTATACCAGACGGATTTTTCCAGTAAGAGGAGTGATACGGTGGACCAGAAGACATATTTTCTTGTTCCTAGTTTTGGCGTTAATTCCAGTAATTCTTTTTGATATAGTAGGTTTAAAATGGTTGCATGTACCTTGGTTACCTTTAGGTGCATTAGCAACTGCTGTGGCTTTTATTGTTGGTTTTAAAAACAATGCATCTTACGATAGATTGTGGGAAGCTCGAAAGATTTATGGAGGTATTGTTAATACGTCCCGCTCTTGGACAATAATGGTAAAAGATTTCATCAATAACGATCATGCTAAATTAAAACGATCTGATAATGAATTAAAAACTATTATTAGAGAAATGGTGCATAGGCATGTTGCTTGGTTAACTGCTTTACGTTATCAATTGCGAAAGGATAAACCTTGGGAGATGCATCTAAAGAGCAGAAAGTCTAATAAAGAGTTTAGGGCAAATAATTATAGGGTTTGTGAGGATGTTGAGCCAATTGAAGAAGTAATAACCCCATATATCTCTGAGGAAGAATTTGATGAAATATTTGCCAAAGGTAATCAAGCTTCTCAATTATTGGGTATACAATCAAGACGCTTAAAGGAATTGATGCAAGAAGGTTTAATTGAGGATTTTAGACATATGGAAATGGCTAATTTACTGGTAGAGTTTTATACGTTACAAGGCAAGTGCGAGCGCATTAAAAATTTTCCTTACCCCAGGCAATTTGCTACACTTAACTATCTATTTGTGTGGATTTTTATCATTCTATTGCCTTTTGGAATTATGGAAGGGTTTGAGACTATTGGAGATCATATATTGGAGGATTTGCTAGTACATGAGTCAAGGACTTCTTGGGGGCACTTAACTCAAGAATTTATAGCAAAACACTTTGTTTGGTTTTCTATACCGTTTAGTGCTTTAATTTCCTGGGTATTCCATACGATGGAGGCTATAGGTGAAAATACTGAAAATCCTTTTGAGGGTGGTCCCAATGATATACCAATTACCGATATGAGTAGAGGTATAGAAATTGATATCCGTCAACTTATAGATGATGAAGATATTCCGAAGCCCTACGTTTGGAAAAATGACATTGTGATGTAGTAAAAAAAGCAACCTTTAAAGGCTGCTTTTTTATGTTATTTCTTTTCGGCACTAGGAGGGTATTGTTCCATAATTTTACTAACAAATTCCTTGATACGTTCTTCTTTCTTTTCAATATTTTTTGTTAAAAATCCTGTGCCCATTCCCTGCCAAACTAGTTCTTTTTCCTTTGCATTAATAAGATCAACAAAAAGCACGCCTTCAGTATTGGTGGACACCATTGGCTGATTCCAACCCCAGCCCCATCCTGGACCAAGGCCCCAGCCTCCCCAGCCCCAAGGACCCCATCCGCCCCAACCCCAGGCACCCATGCCCCAGGCGTTGTTGTAAACGTCAACACGTTGGTTAGACTTTGTGAAAATACTTATCAATATATCTGGATTTTCAGATTTTGTAAAACCCTTAGCCAGAAGTTCTGCTTCTATTGCACGCAAAATTCTACGTTTATCAATATCATTTATTTCGGCTTTATCAATTCCGGTTTTAAAAAAGGCAAAAGTTTTAAACGAGTTAAAATCTGCTTTTTTATCATAATCTGTAGATACTCTTACAGAGGAACAAGATGTTACAACAATTAGTAGAGCAATAAGCGAAAAGGTTTTTAAAACTGTTTTCATAGCAAGGAAATTTATTATTGTGATTATTAAATGATATGGTCTGTTTTATTTCTTTTAAGCATCAATAATCATACCATATTCAGCAAGTTAGCGTTGAATAGAGTTTCTTTTTTTATCATAACCATAAGGGCAATGTCTACAGCCACTTTCACAACAATATCCTCTTTTTAAATGGTATTGCTCTGTAAAACAACGATAACCTTCGGGTGTTAAGTAGTAATCTCCTTCTTCAATGGGGATAATCTTCTTCATAGTTTTACAAAGATAACGTAAATTGGATTGATTTTTGAAGTAGCTATATTATATGATTCTAATCTCAAAATACTTGGTACCAAAAGGTTATCGAGGTATAACTTTATATCCCTTTATTGTTTTGCGCAATTCAAATTTAATTGGGAACCAAGTGCTTCTGAATCATGAAAATATACATTTAAAACAGCAACTGGAGTTATTGATATTGCCATTCTATGTCTGGTATAGTTTTGAATTTTTAGTAAGGTTTGTTCAATTTAAAAGTTGGGGTAAGGCATATCGAAATATATCTTTTGAGAGAGAAGCTTATCATAAAGAGTACGATCTTGATTATCTAAATAATAGAAAATTATGGAGCTTTTTAAAGTATCTTCGCCTTAAGTGAATTTTGATTTCGAACATACCGTAAATCAGAAAATTAAGATTTCTGAAGATGCCAAAGTGAGTCTTTTTTTAAAAAGAGAAGATCAATTGCACGCCTTCGTTTCTGGAAATAAATACCGAAAATTAAAATATAATTTGTTGGAGGCGGATAAACATGGCAAGAAAACAATATTGACCTTTGGTGGTGCATATTCAAATCATATTGCGGCCGTAGCTTCTGCAGGCAATATTCTTGGATTTAATACTATTGGGATAATAAGAGGTGAAGAGTTAGTATCAGGGGTCAATAACAATCCAACCTTGCATTTTGCAAAGGAAAATGGAATGCAATTTAAATTTGTAACCAGAAGTGCTTACCGCAATAAAACCGATCTAGCTTTTATTAATAATTTAAAAGAAGAGTTTGGTGACTTTCATTTGGTTCCAGAGGGTGGTACTAATGCGTTGGCTGTAAAGGGTTGTGAGGAGATTTTACGAGCATCGGATAATGTGTTTGATTTTATATGTTGCCCTATTGGTACTGGAGGTACTATTTCTGGGCTTATCAATGCGTCTGTGTCTTCTCAAAAAGTTTTAGGGTTTCCCGCTTTAAAAGGTTCGTTTTTACATAAAGATATTAGTAGATTTGTATCAAGAACCAATTGGGAGTTGATTGAGAATTATCATTTTGGGGGATATGCTAAGGTTGATGAAAATTTGATCAATTTTATTAATAAGTTTAAGTCAAAAACTAAGGTGTTGATTGATCCTATTTACACGGGTAAAATGTTGTATGGTATTTATGATTTAATTGATAAAAACTATTTCCCTGAAGGTTCAAAAATTTTGGCTATTCATACGGGAGGGTTACAAGGAATTATAGGTATGAACATGCACTTAAAAAATAAAAATATGCCCTTAATACAGATGTAATGAGACAATTATTTTTAACATTATTAGTAGGTGCTTTTCTTGTAAGTTGTGGTTCTAAAAAAACCGTGGTTACCAAAAAAAGTAAAACAGAGACTAAAGTTGTAAAAGTTCCTCAAAAAGAACCAGATAAACCTAATGCGCCAACAAATGAAACTGGTTTAAGTACTACCCAAGCTTATATTTTAAAATACAAAGACATTGCGCAGAAAGAAATGACGTTGTACAATATTCCTGCGAGTATTACCTTGGCTCAAGGTATTTTAGAATCGGCCTCAGGAAAAGGAAGGCTTTCGGTTCAGGCAAATAATCATTTTGGTATTAAATGTCATACTTGGTCCGGAGCAAAAATTTACCATGACGATGATAAGAAAGGGGAGTGCTTCAGAAAATATAATAACGCCAAATATTCTTTTCGCGATCATTCTTTGTTTTTAACATCAAGAAAACGATATGCAGGATTATTTGATTTGAAGGTTACTAATTATAAAGGATGGGCACGCGGACTTAAAGCTGCAGGTTATGCCACTGATAAAAAGTATCCTCAAAAACTTATTTCTTTAATACAGCGCTACGAGCTTTATAAATATGACGATGAGGTTTTAGGTAGAAACTCTGCAGAAAGGAAGTTTGAAGAAGATAATCTTAAAGAGCATGTGGTGGTTAAAGGCGATACGCTATACAGTATTTCTAAACAATATGAGGTAACTATTGAAGAATTAAAAGAACTTAATAATATTTCGGGCACAACTATTTCTATAGGACAGGTGCTTAAATTAGAATAATTTATGATTTATAAACGAAGTAGTGCATTGTTTACAGAGGCGGAAAAGGTAATTCCTGGAGGAGTTAATTCTCCAGTGCGTGCGTTTAAGGGTGTAGGTGGTACTCCAATTTTTGTAAAAGAGGCTAAAGGTGCATATTTATATGACGAGGATGGCAACCGTTTAATTGATTATATAAATTCTTGGGGGCCTATGATTTTAGGGCATGCCTTTGAACCTGTAGTCAATGCAGTAGTAGAAAAAGCTAAAAAAGGTACTTCTTTTGGAATGCCAACAGAAACTGAAACTCAAATTGCAGAATTAGCGGTATCAATGGTGCCAAATATTGATAAAATTCGCTTTGTTAATTCTGGTACAGAAGCGTGTATGAGCGCAATTCGTTTAGCTCGTGGTTATACTGGAAAGGATAAAATAATAAAATTTGCGGGCTGTTATCATGGGCACTCCGATTCATTTTTAATTCAAGCAGGTAGCGGTGCTAGTACGTTTGGAACACCAAATAGCCCTGGCGTAACTCAAGGAACTGCAAAAGATACTTTGCTGGCAAATTATAATGATATTGAAAATGTGAAGGCTTTAATTGAAGCTAATAGGGGTGAAATTGCATGTATTATTGTTGAACCAGTAGCTGGGAATATGGGCTGCATCCCGCCCAAAGAGAATTTCTTGAGCCATCTAAGACAATTATGTGATGATAATGAAATTCTGTTGGTTTTTGATGAGGTGATGACAGGGTTTAGATTGGCAAAAGGAGGAGCGCAGGAACTCTATAATATTGATGCAGATATTGTATGTTTTGGAAAAGTTATTGGCGGCGGATTACCAGTTGGTGCATTTGCTGCTAGGAATGAAATTATGAATCATTTAGCACCATTAGGACCTGTTTATCAAGCAGGGACATTAAGTGGTAATCCATTGGCCATGGCTGCCGGATTAGCAATGTTAACCGTATTAAATTCTGATAATGGAGTTTTTGAAAGGTTAGCCGAAAAAACTGAGTATTTGCATAAAGGCATTCATAAAGTGTTAAATGATAATAATGTCAACCATACAATTAATCGTGTTGGTTCTATGATTTCGGTACATTTTGATGAAGGAGAGGTTTTTGATTTTACTACCTCAGCTAAAGGTAATAACGACACATTTAAAACCTTTTTTCATGGTATGCTTAAAGAAGGTGTTTACATCGCTCCAAGTGCTTTTGAAACATGGTTTATTACAGATGCTCTTACTTTTTCAGATCTAGATTTTACCATTAATGCAGTTAACAAGGTGGCTAAACAATTATAAAAAGAAACACCTCCTTAAATTGGAGGTGTTTCAACTCAATAAAAATCACTAACTAAATAAAATTCCAACTTTATTTATGCTTTCTTGTAAGACTTTTTGTCTTTCATCTTACCTTTCATTTTAGATTGTCTTTTCGCCATCATTTTTTCCCATCTTGCATATTGCTCATCATTCAGTATACTCTTAATTTTTTGTTTGGTGGCAATTTTATGATCTAGCATGTTATTCATCATTGCTACACGCTCTTCCTTGCTTGGTTTCTTTGCTTCACCACTTTCTCGTTTCGCTTTGCGCTCTTCCATGTGGGTTTTTCTCAATTTTGCGTTTTCAAGATTAATCTTGTAGATGTCATCTTGTTGTGCTTCCGTTAAATCTAAAGCTAAAGTCATTTTTTTGGTTTGAAGTGTTGCTATGTCTTCAGCACTCATATCCATGCCTTTTTTTCCTTTATGTTGGCCTTGGGCAGATGTTATTTGAATAGCACATAAAGCCATTACTACTAATACTAATTTTTTCATTTTTTTGTTTTTTGAATGTTTACATCTTTGACTGAAACGCTTCTAATTGGTTTAAATCAAGCTTGGATTTTAACTCGATTTTAACAAAAGATGTGGAAAGTTATTTTTGAAGAAACGGAATTTCTAGAGTTATACCAGTCTGAAAATCAGGAGCATTGTTTACTTCGAGATCTTCTTTAAAGAATAGTGAAATTTTATAGTTAGGTCTGCCGTAGGTGTAAATAAAATTCCAGTCGTTAAGAGTATAATAGAGTGTGGCAACGCCATTATGCCATCCACCATTTATTTCTTGCCATAACCCGAGCAGTCTATAATAATCTGCTTCTTCTACTTGATTGTATCTGGTTTGAATGTGATAGTTCACACCAAAAGAATGGTAATTCCCTTTTTTTGTATATTCTGTAAATTCAATGTGGGCTTCAAAAGTCCCTAGATAAGGGTTATTGCCTAAATCTATATTATCATTTTTGAAGTTGATGAAGTTTTTATGCAGTACGCTAGCGCCAAATCCAAAATTAAATTCATTTTTATTTTTAAGAATTATTCTTTTAAGGCCATTTAAAGAAATTCCATAATCTAACGCGCTGTTAAACTTGGAGGTGTTTAAACCTATGTGGTTGCCTATATTCAAATAGATATTTTTCTCATCACTTCTTAAAAACGAAGGATAGTAGAAATGGTTAATTTCTAAACCTCCCAAAAAAAAGTCGTTCGCGTTAAGTTCTAGCGTACGTCCGTTTCTATCTAAATATCTAAAATTAACTTGGTTTAGACCGTAAAAACGTCTTCCAAAAGGGTCTTCTCCTCCAGCAATATTGCTATGGAACCATTCAATCCCCTCGTCGCTTGTAAAAACACTAAAAGGATATTTACCTTTAGTAATTAAGTGATTTCTTAGAGTGATACCTATTTCATGTTTCTTAGAAATTGGTATGTTTAAGTTTAATCGAAACTCTTTAATAACAGCGTCAACTACAATATTCATGTAATCGGCTGGAGTAGTTTCTTGGTCAATAAAATTAAATCCTCTATCATGCCAAATCACTTCACTAAGCGCTCTTCTTACCTCGGGGTCTTTCGGAAAATAAGCCTCTACGAAAGGATGGAAATTATTACCGCTTGTGTAGTTTATAGAAAATGCAGCCTGTTTTGGAGGTGCTATTTTAAAGTTGTTGTTGATGCGTGCACTAAAAATTCCAAAATGATGGGTTGACAGTATACTTGGTCGGTCAATGCCATTTTTAAATGAAATACTATCTTTTTCTTGAGCGTAAAAAGAAATAGACAGCATTACTGAGACTATTATAATGCAGCTTCTTAGCATGCGGCAAATATAGAATAAATAGAAATCTAAGATTTAATTGAATTTATAATTTCAAGTGTTGTATCGTAAATGGTTCTTTTTTCCATTTTGCTTTTTAACCAAGCATAAAAACTCATCACAAAAATATCTTCCCGCTTAGAGTCTACCCATTCAAAAGAATTTTTCACTTTATTTTTGAATTCTGAAGAAGTAACATTTTCAGGGTTTTTGTAAAAACGCTTTACAAGTTCAACAAATGTAATGGCACGTTCTTGTTTAGAGTCTTTAAGATATTTGTAATGGTTGCGCTGAAAACTTAATAATCGCGATTCAACCAAATCAATGTTTTCTAGTTCTATATGCAATAATATTTCGGATAAATTCTTTTTAAGCACCCAATCAATACCAGCTTTTTCTTTGTACCAATTGTCGGTATGATAAAATTTAGAAAAAATACCCAGAGCTTCTTTAAATTGATGATTTTGAAAATAAAACATCATTAAGCTTAAATGGATGTCTAAAAGCGATTCAATGTCTGCATATTTTTTATGTAATATGGGTTTTAGTACTTCTATTGCTTCGTCTTGTTGGTTGGTAAAATTCAAGTTTAAAGACAGTAGTAATTTGTATTTTAAAATAAATGTATTGTAATGCTTTTTATGTTGCTCAAGCATTTCAGAATGCATTAAGTTGAGGTACTTGATTGAGTTGTTAAATTTCTTATTTCTGAAAAAAGTATTAGCAATAATGTACAAGATTTGAATATGATAAAACGGCTGCTTTTCTTGAGCTTTATATTTAACTATGGATTTGTAGGAGTTAGTTAAAAACGATTCTGTGCTTAAATAGTCATTGGTTGCAAATGCTGATAAACTAATGATGCTTATTAGTTGATATAAGGATTTAAAGGATAAGCTTTCATTTAGGTCAATATTGTATGTGCTAAATAAATCGGTAAGAATGTCTTCAAAATTTACTACCCTACCTTTATAGGTTATGGCGTTTAATGTTTGTTTTACTTTGGCGTATATTATATTTAGTTTTTCTTCTAAAAGGTGCTTGTCTTTATTGTTATTGAATTTAAGTATAATCTCATCTAAAGATGGATAATAGACAGCATATTGAATTTGTGTATTGTAAATTTCATTAAGTAAAGCAAAAAGATGATGCTCTTTGGCTACCTTTTCTGCTTTTTGCAGCACTTTAAAAGCGGGTTTGTATTGTTTTTGCTGTAGAAAATAACGTGCTGCTAAAATATATTTTATAACAACATTTTCGGTCGAGCTTTCTTCTTGAAAACTATTATTAGCTGTAAAATTTAAAATGGATTGGTATAAACGTTTGCGTAACGCATGATAAGCATCTTTTTTATAGCTACCATAGAGTTTGTGGCAAATGTCTTTAGAGTTTATGTTGTTGTTTGCCAGAAGTTTAAATAGTTGAACGTTTTTAGTGTCGCCTCGTTTGTTGTTTTTTTCAAGATGATTAATGAATCTATGTTGGTTTTCTTTAGAGAAAGTCGAAATTATGGCGTTTAAGTCATTCATTATATCGTCAGTAATAAATTGGGATAGTTGATTAAATATAGTAAACGCTATAATAAAATACATAATATATCGTCCGTTTTATATAAAATCTGTGTTTTACGCTTATTTCTTCTTTAGCAGTTTTGTGGTGTAATCATTAAAACAAAAATTATGAATTATCAAACCACAGTTTCAGTAGAAAAAGATGTAAAAACATCTAAAAGCAAAAAAGAAACAAAAGTATTTGATCAAAAACCAACATCTGCATTTGTAGGCGCGTCATGGGCCGCATTATTTATTGGGATGTTATCGTATTGTATTGGATTATGGAACGCTAATATGATGCTCAATGAAAAAGGGTATTATTTTACCATTTTATTATTTGGTTTGTTCTCGGTTATTTCGGTACAGAAAGCGGTTCGTGATAAATTAGAAGATATCCCTGTAACTCCCATTTACTATAGTATAAGTTGGTTTACAACAACAGCGTCTATTGTACTTCTAATTATTGGTTTATGGAATGCCGATTTATGGTTGAGTGAAAAAGGATTTTATGCTATGTCTTTCCTTTTAAGTCTTTTTGCTGCCATTGCGGTACAAAAGAATACCCGAGATATTCAATACATAGATAGACAATTAGAAGAAGACAATAAATAAAACGATTTTTAATCAAAACAAAATAGTAAGGGTTGTTTTGATGGTTGGTTAGTTAACCCAAAATCCCGTGGCTTTGGCTGCGGGGTTTTAAATTATAAATTATGAAACCAAAACTTACAAAAAACCTAATTGAATTTTCAAAAACAAAGCTTATTTCAGAACGACGGCGAGTTCTTGAAATTACTGGAGTAGTAATTACAGCAATTGGAAAGTTCATTTTCATGGATATCTTAGATTGGAGATTGCCTTATGTTGTATTTGCTGTTTTGGCTTGGGGTATTTACGTGTATCACTGCGCTAAAAAAGAACAAGGCATTCTTAAATATTGGGGTTTTAGAATGGATAATTTTAAAGTAGCATTAAAATTTATTGCACCATTTGTCTTAGTAGCAATCATTGGCTTTTTGGCAATCGGTTATATTCAAGGCACTTTAAACTTTACATGGCATATATTACCATTGCTCATAACTTATCCAATATGGGGAAGTATTCAGCAGTTTTTAACTATCGGTTTAATTGCTGGGAATCTAAATCATTTAAAAGTTAAGAAAACAGTAGCTATTATTCTAACAGCTCTATTATTTTCAGTGGTTCATTATCCTTCAATTTGGTTAATGATTGGTACTTTTATTTTAGCCCTGTTCTACGGCTTTATGTATTTAAAAGTGAAAAATATTTATGTTATGGGCATTTGTCATGGTTGGTTGGGAGCGTTGTTTTATTATACGGTGTTAAATCAAGACCCGTTTCAGGATATCTTTATGAAATATTTTACCTAATGGAATTTCCGTATCTTGTAAGAAACAGGTTTTTTTGATGGCGTATTGGATATCTACTGTAATTACAATTCTTTTAGTTTACATTTTAATTAGTGTAGCGCTATACTATCTACAAGATTATCTGCTGTTCAAACCCGAAAAGTTACCAAAGGAATTTCAGTTTCATTATGAAAATCAAGATATAGAAGAACATAATCTAGACACACGAGATGGTGCAATAATTAATGGCTTATTATTTAAGCCAAAAGTAAAACCTAAAGGGATTGTGCTGTATTTAAAAGGAAATTCTAAAAGTATCAAAGGTTGGGGGAAGTTTGCGGTAGATTTTACGCGACATGGTTACAACGTGCTAATGGTAGATTATCGAGGTTTTGGTAAAAGCACAGGAAAGCGCTCACAAAAAGCAATTAAAAGGGATTTGCAATTGGTTTATAACAAAATAAAGGAATACACTTCAGAAGATAATATTATCCTGTATGGGCGTTCGTTGGGTTCGGGTTTTGCAGCTAAACTTGCCTCGATGAATCATCCCAAAATGCTAATTTTAGATGCGCCATATTATAGCCTAACCAAAGTTACCAAACGTTATGCACCTTTTATGCCATTGTCTATTTTAATTAAATATCCTTTACCAACCTATAAATGGTTAAAGTATGTGCAATGTCCTATCCATATTATCCATGGCACAAATGATAAATTGATTCCATATAAAACCAGTATCAAGCTGTCAAAGGTAAAACCTAAACTCACCAAACTACATACAGTAATTGGTGGCGGACATAAAAATCTAAACACCTTTGAGTCTTATCATCTTATGATTCATGATATTTTAACCGCAACACCTCAAGATATCGATTTGTCAACTACAAGTATTAATGTTAAACACACCTCAAAACCCACTAAGGCGAAGGCTTAAAAAGCTACTAAGTGTTTTAGTGATTCTTTATGTTATGATTACAGCTGCATTATATTTTATGCAAGAAAAACTACTGTTTCTACCTTCAACTTTAGATCGAGATTATCAATACCAGTTCAATTATAATTTTGAAGAACTAAATTTTGAAACTGATGATGGCGCCATTTTAAATGCCATTCATTTTAAAATTGAAAACCCTAAGGGCGTTATTTTATATTTTCATGGAAATGCCGGAGACTTATCCCGTTGGGGCACTATAACAGAATTTTTTGTTGAAAAAAAATATGATGTTTTGGTAATGGATTACAGAACCTATGGCAAAAGCAAAGGAAAATTAAGCGAACATGTATTTTATAGCGATGCACAGTTGTTTTATGATTATTTGAAGAAAGACCATAACGAAAATGAAATTACATTATATGGACGCTCACTAGGAACTGGCATTGCAACCTATATTGCTTCAAGAAATAAACCAAAACAACTAATTTTAGAAACACCGTATTATAGTATTGCGCATGTTGGTAAACACAGATTTCCATTTTTGCCTGTTGAAACTTTTTTAAAATACAAATTTCCTACTTATCAATTTATTACTAAGGTAAGCTGTCCTGTAGCTATGTTTCATGGAACAAATGATGAAGTAGTGCCTTATGAAAGTGCCGAAAAATTATTTAAAGTAGTTGAAGAAAATAATATTAATTTTATTACCATTGAAGGCGCTAATCATAATAATATTATTGAATTTGAAAGTTATCATAAAACCATCGAAAAATTGCTGAAATAGTATTTAATTTTTGAAAGGAAAACCTCTAAAAGAGCAAAAAACATTAATTAATAGTTAAAAATATCTAAACTTATGTAAGTAATTGGGAAAAATATCGTCTATTTGTATAAGTTTAGTTTAAGTTTAGTTTAGTTAAAAGAATGAGCCGGTAGTTTTATACAAAATTATCGGCTTTCTTGTTTATGTCATTTGATCAATTTGGTTGGTGGTGTTCCAAATTTTTCGGTAAAGAGTTTTGTAAAGTAATTAGGGTCGTTGTAACCAACGGAATAGGCAATTTCTGAGACGCTGAGTTCCGACTCTTTTACCAATTTGTAGGCCTCATTTAACCTAATTCCCCTGATGAATATTGAAGTTGATAAGCCCGTTAACGCTTTCAGTTTACGATGTAGCTGTGTTCTGCTAACACCTATTTCTCTACAAATCTCGTTAATGCCGAACGCATCATCCGAAATATTATTTAATAAAACTCCAGAGATTTTATTAAGAAACTCATTCGAAATCTTAGGGGCTTGAACGTCGCCATTATCCTGTCTTTCAGAATATTTCTTTTTTAAGTTTTCACGAATTGCTATTAGATTATTGATATGAGTTAACAGCTCTTCACTATTAAAAGGCTTGCCTAAATAAACGTCCGCACCTAGTTTTAACCCCGAAATTTTTGAGTTATGATCTACTTTAGCCGTTAACATGATTACAGGAATATGATTTGTCCTAAAATCTGATTTTATTAGATGACATGATTCATAGCCATCCATAACAGGCATCATTAAATCTGAGATAATGAGATCTGGAATTAGTTCAATGGCTTTTTCAAAACCTAATTTTCCATTTGGTGCTGAGTACACTTTATAAAAAGGTTTAAGAACTGACGATATATAGGTTAATACATCTTCATTGTCTTCTATAACAAGAATAATATTCTCTTCATTTTCAAAGGTACTTTCAACTTTATAAGAAGTATTATGATCTTGATTTTGGGCTAAACTTATTGTGTTTTTGGCTAAAGGTAAAGACACCACAAAACATGCGCCACTATCTTCATTATTATAAGCTTGTAATGTACCATTCATTAATTGCACTAGTTCTTTAGACAAAGCAAGACCCAATCCAGTTCCCGAACTTGATTTGTTGGTTTTTTCTTGAAAATAACGATCAAAAACTTTTTCTAAGTTTTCATCAGCTATACCAGTGCCAGAATCAACGACCTGGATTTCTACCATTTCATTTTTAGCAATTACTGAAAGTTCAACTGAACCATTGTTGGGCGTAAACTTTATGGCATTAGAAATTAAATTGTTCAAAACCAATTGCACCTTGTCAATATCAAATTCCATAAGTATAGACTCAGGATTAGCATCGAATTTTAGCTTAATATCCTTTTGCTTCGCTAGAGATTCTAACGACTCCATACAGTATTTGGTAAACGCAACAATATCTTTTGTTGAAAGCTCCAAATTAGCTGAATTAGACTCAATTTTACCAATTTCTAATAACTCATTAACCAGACTTAATAGTTGTTGCGCATTACGCTTAATCATTTTGGAAGCTTGGGACTCAATGCTTTCGGCCATACCAATAATTACCGTTAATGGTGTTCTAAATTCGTGCGTAATATTTTGGTAAAATTTGTTTTTAAAATCGTCTAGCTGTTTTAATTGGTTTGCCTCTGAAACTGCTAATTTTCTATTTAATTGAACTCTATAAAAAGCATATATCAGGGCAATAAAAAGGAGTGTGTAGATTATATAAGCCAAAGTAGTTTTCCACCAAGGCGACGCAATGGTAAATAAAGCAATTGCCTTGGGTTTACTCCACAGGTTTCCATTATTTGTGGTCTTTACTTCCAGCTTATAAGAATTGGGTTGAAGGGTGCTAAAATTAAGATGGGTTAATTCTTTGGAGTAATTCCATTCATTAGAACTACCAAGCAATCTGTAAGCATATTGAGTTTGAAACGATGGGTTTGGTTGAATGGTTTTGAAATTGATTTCAAATGCGTTTTCTTCATGGGTTAAATTATCTAGATTAAGATTTGTAGTTCCTAGAAAATTGGAGAATTTAGATGTTCCGTTAACTTTAAGGTCGGTGATGACAATTTTTGGTGGTTTGAGACTTATGGTAAGGTCATTGGGGTTGTACACCCAAAAACCACCACGACCATCAGTGAAAATTTTACCGCTCTTATCAATAAATTGAGGTCCAGAAAATTCTTGTTTATGTCCATTCAAGCGCATCCATCTGGGGGAGTAATCAATAACTTCAAAGGTTTGTGAGTTAATAAACACTGATGGAGAATTGGTTTGTTTTACCCAAAAATTACCGTTGTTTTCAGGTACTATCTCATGTAAACTTTCATTTTTAAGAAGATTATCCTTGTTAATATGCTTTACAACTTTTCTCGTGTTTTTGTCAAATACATAAATACCATTATTGCCAGATAGCCACAACCTGTTTTGTTGGTCTACTTTAATGCCATGGGTTTTAATGTTCTTAAATATCTCTGTTTCTTCAAAAACCATTTTTGGTTGTTCCAATGATATATCAGCGCCGTATAGCCCATTTTTGTCAAGAGAAATCCATAATGTGTTTTTAGCATCTATGTGCATTGAACTACTATATCCGGTTGGAAAGAAACTAACTTTTTCATTTTCATGGTCTATTTTCCCTAGGCCATCACCAATTACGAACCATTTGTTATTATTTTGGTCTACCCTTAGATGATGTGTAAAAGTTCCTTTGCTTTTTAAGTCTCTTCCGTAAAATGAAAACGTTCTATCCTGCTCATTAAATTTCGCAATGCCATCTTCGGTTCCAACCCATAATGTCCCGAGTCCGTCTTCAATAATGTCAGTTATTTGCAGGTCTCTGAGTGCCTTAAAACTTCCATTATTAAAAGTGAAAAAAGATTTTGTTTTAGGGTTATAAGCTTGAACCCCATTAAAACCGGCACACCATAACAAGCCGTTTTTGTCTTCTGAAAAAGAATAAAGGTATTCATTTTTAGACTCTTCTGGTAGATTAACATAATTGTAATCATTTTGGTTATGGTTCAGAACAAACACACCATCTCTAAGTCCAACATTTAGATATAAATTGTTAGACTTATCGATGTAAACTTTTCTAACCATTTTAGAATAAAAAACGTCAATGTTTTTTGAAGAAATAGGCTTTAGGTTTTCGTCTAAGGAAATTTGTGTGACACCTGTTTTTGTTCCAATCCATAAGGTTTTGTTAGAATCTATGTCAAAATCTAAATAATTGTTTTCAGTATTGTTCAGATTATATGATATCCAATTAATAGTTTTGAAATCCTTTTGTAGAACGCCAATTTTATTTTTAGTAAGTACCCATAGTCGGTCATTTTTATAAAGACATTTTTTTATGGTGTCATTAAGTAGGTTTATTTTTTTCGAAGCTGAATTAAATTGCTTAATATAATGTCTTGTTACAATAAGTACTTCATCTTTATAAGCTAAAAGGCGCTTAATCTTATTGCTGTTTTTTAAAGATAATGGAGTGCTTTCAATAGAGGATATTCTAAAAGATTTATCTAGGGTAAATTGAATTAAATCTTTTTCGGTAACGGCAAAGTATAAACCACTACTATTTTGAACAGTTGAGATTATCAACTTTGAAGATAAATTCGTAAAAAGGGAATCTTGAATGTTGGTAAATATGCCTGTTTTTCTATTTAAAACATTAATACCTTTAGTGCCAGCACTACTTATTATGTTTCCGTAGTTGTCTTCAAAAACATCAGGTATCCATTTTCCCCTAAAATTATTGCCTTCATTCAGATAGTTCTTGTAAGCCTTTATATTGTTTCCATCAAAAACATTTAGACCATTGTTTGTAGAATACCAAATAAACCCTTGAGAATCTTCTAAAAAGGTATTTACCTGATTGTTCGGTCCTTCATGAGGGGTGTGAAATTGTTCAAACACGAAACCATCCCTAAAATGAAGATTTTGAGATACCCCCTCCTGATACATTACTAATGTCAAAAAAATGATTATACAGGTGTTCAAGAAGGATTGAACCTTTTTTAAAAAACACTTCAATTTAAACAGGTTGGTTTTATGTTAAAGCATTTACAAAATAGTACTTTTTTTTGAATTGATTTTAACGATTTTATTCTTGATGAGATTAGGTTTTCAATATTGATGAACCTCACAACCTTTGTGAAACTTTTTAAAAGTGTGAAACAATATTCTAGAACTTTGAAACAATGATGAAGAAGTTAATTTAGGATAACGTGCAACTTTGCTTTAAATCTTTAAATCAACACTTATGAAAACTTTAAAAAACCTCTGCTTTTTGCCCTTAACTATGTTATTACTAACTATTTTTAGTTGCTCAAATGCAGAGGATACCATAAATCCACCTACTGCTTCATTTACAAGTTCTAGTACTGAAATTATGGTAGAAGAAAGCATTCAATTTACAAGTACGTCTACAGGAGATATAGAATCATATAGTTGGGCTTTTGAAGGGGGAACCCCATCAACTTCTACGCAACAAAATCCAGAAATTACTTATAGTACTCCAGGAGTCTATGATGTAAAATTAGAAGTAAGTAATGAAGCTGGTTCAAATTCAAAAATGGAATCAGATTATATTGAAGTTTCGTGTAATTCTTGCTCAGAAATTTGCCCAGAATTGTGCAATCAGAAACTGGTAGAAGACGAAATTATTTTAGTTGATGGCGCTGAACGAACATATGATGTGTTTTTACCTTCTAAACACGATATTATGGAAAATTTACCTGTAATTATCAATTTACATGGTACAACAGGAAACAAAACTTTAGAGCGCTCTTTAACAGAATTTGAGCCTATTGCCGAGGAAAATAAAATAGTAATGGTCTACCCTCAAGGTTCAGTTCTGCCAACATGTAATATTGGGCCACAACCTCGTTGGAATGGAAATTTATTTGATGCTCCGGATGACATTGATTTTATAAGCTCGTTAATAGATAAGATAATCTCAGACTATAATGTGGATGCTAACCGTATTTATGTCGTTGGCAGATCTAATGGCGGATTTATGGCATATACATTAGCGTGTGAATTAAGTGAAAAGGTAGCTGCTATTGCTTCTGTTGCCGGTGCGTTTACAAAAAATAATATGGATAATAACTGTAACGCCAATAGGGTTGTGCCTGTTCTAGAAATACATGGTACTGCTGATAAAGTGAATTCTTATGCAGGATTTTCAAATTGCGAAGGTATCTACGCAGGTGTTGATGAGGTTATTGAGTTCTGGAGAGCTAAAGCAGGTTGTAGTGCAGAATTCACTGAATTTAACTATCCAAATATTAATACTACAGATGATTCTACAGCGAAAAAAATAACCTATAATGATTGTAATAATCAAGTGCAACTAATAGTAATAGAGAATGGTGGACATACATATCCAGGAAGCAAGAGTTTTGAAGCATTTTTTGGTGAGTTTTCAGATTTATTATGGCCAATAAATTTTGATATTCATGCAAGTGAGGAAATTTGGAAATTTTTTAAAGATTTTAGTTTAGATTAAAACATCAAAATATAGAATTGAAAAAGCCGATGATAGTTTTGAAAATCATCGGCTTTTATATTTTATGTATTGAGGCTAGTTGGCATAGTCTATTTCAATTATTTTATCATTTACCATTAACAGTTGTGCAGTATCTTCTTCTGGATATATAAACACTAATTTTCGTTTCTTTTCATCTCCCTTAAGTATATAAGAGTCTATCTTACCCCACATATTTATAGGGCCCACAACCATAGACCATTCTGCTTTATGTTTGGTTTTTGTTCTTGGATTCAATAATACAAAGTCATCAAAATCAAGTTTTTGTTTTTCGTTCAAATTGTTTTTTAATGTAAGAAACACAAATACAAATTTACTACCACGACTTGCGTTCCAAGAACCATTTCCTGTAGCAACAGTTTTTCCTTCTTCAATTTTGTCGATCGTAAAGTTTATACTTTCGGTGTAGTCATACGTGTGCGGAATAACTTTATAAACAGAGTAGCAAGACGTAAACAGTGTGGTAACTAATATAAGAATTAAGAGTTTGGTATAGCTATTTTTTTTCAAATTGTACTTTTTTTCCTTTAAGTAAAAGTTTGCCATCTTTCAGCGTTTTAATTAAGGTTATAATATTTAGTCCTTTACCATTTCTTATATACTCTAGTATTATGGTGTTAGAAGGTAATTTGGTGTTGTCTCCTGCTATCTTTTTGTAGTTTTTGGTTGCTTTAGCGCTCCACTTTCCTGTTATTGTTCGCGTTCCTAGAGAATCAGAGACTTTTACTTTTGCTGTAAAATTCTTTTTGAATTTTATTTCAATAATATGATCAGTTATCGATGGTTTAGAACTTTTTAAATCTGTTTGTTTAATCCAAGTACCTAAAATGTCATTTTTGTTTTTTTTAATTTGATGAGTATCCAAATTCTGTTTAATTGGATTATTGCCTAACTTCTGAGGTTTAAACGATAACAGTGTAATTGTAATAATAAAAATTGTTAATAACTTGAGATGTTTCATTTAGTATCATTTTGGTTAAGAACTCTTGTAAATAGTTTCTCGTTAGATGGGGTTAAAATATTTATTCTTGAGCTGAAGGTATTTTTCCACCTATCCATTCTTTTATTTGATTTACGGCTCCCGGAAAATAAGCTAACTTATTGTTCTCCATATTTATAACTCCAAAAGCAATAATATGGTGTTTTTCGTTATGAATACTGGTTTCATATTGGTTGTCATTTTCTAGAATTTCGAATAAATATCCAACTACTCTAATTAAATTGCCAACTTTTTCATTTTCACTATCTATCATAGAAGCTACCCATATTGCATTTTCACCAATCCTCAATTTGTAGTATGGTGTATTTTGTTTAGTTCTAGTAATTTCAATGACTTCACCTTCTAAAGCAATAATTTTATTTTCCCATCTTTTGATCTTGTTCCATTTTTTAGAAGTGAAATTTACTGGAAAAGAAGCTGTTTTATCATTTAAGGCCTTTTCGATAGCATTATTAATTTCAGAAGATACCGTTTCCTTAATTTTTTCGCAATTGTTATCCAAATAAGGAATAATTCCGTTTTTAACTTTACTTAAATTTCCCTGTTGGATTAATATTTTTTGCTCATCAGAATTTATAATATTAAAAATGAAATTAAACTCTTGGTCATAACACCTATTAAATTCTGATCTTATTTCAGAACTATTTTTGATATCATCGTTTATGCATTGGCAAATTTTGGTTGAAATTTTTTCTATTATAGAATCAACACTTTGGCTGTAAATTGAAAGGCAAAAAAAACTTATAAGTATCGTTACTATATTCTTCATGATTATGTTTCCTTTTTCCTTGAGCAATTCATTTTTTCATTAGAAATCTCAGTTTCTCTTTTTTTAAATGATATTCAATTTCTTCAAAGCTTCTTTTTTCAATTATTTCTCTTTCTTTAGGCTCTAGCACAAAGCTTACTTTCGTTATCCAAGTATTTGAAACATTTGAGAAATCAGATTCAATTTCTTTTTCATCAGAGTCTATTTCAATTTCATATTCTTTTGTAAGTATTGTTATTTTAGTTCCACGCATCGTTTTTAAATCAATATGAGTCAGAATGGTAGAATTCATAAATAAAAATCCATTTAATTCTTGAAAAATTACCCAGAATTGACCTTGTTTTGATTCTGCAACTTTACTGCCAGAAATATTTTTTATTTTTTCTTCGGTATAAGTGTCAACGTGTAATCTTTCCATAGCTCGTATATTTCCAAGAGCTGCTAAAATTTCATCCTTTTTTCTTAATATATTCATAGTATTCGATTTTTGCGTAATGTTTTAAATAACTGCCAACGATTTGTTTAAGGTTAGTTAAATGGATTTAGTAATTAATTTTGCTAAAATGAAACGAACCAAAGAAAAATCCTTCGGATTTTAAAAGTAGGCATGAACCAAGCAATTATTCTTATACTCTGTATACACCTGCTATTCTCTTTCTTTCATTTTGGATTTGATGAATTTTATCATCTCTTTATTTTTACTCTCTTTTGCAGCTGTTAAAACGTTGTTTTTACCTCCATCACTATCATTAATGTCAGCGCCATACTCGAGTAATAATTTTACTAATTTTATATTTCCAGTATGAGCTGCATACATTATTGCAGAAGACTCGAAACCATCTTTCCAATTTATGTCAATTCCTTTATCTAGAAGTATTTTGGTTATTTCTAGGTTATTATTTCGAACCGCATAAATCAATGAATTTACTTTCATCCAAGGCCCTACACTTTTTATGTAATGAACATCAGCACCTTTTTCAATGAGTGATTTGAACAATTCCGTATCATTATTCATTGCAGACAGGAATAATTTTTCGTCCATATCTTGAGAATATGCCGAAGAATAAATAATAATAGTTAAAGTAATAATTAAATGTCTCATATTAATTGGAACTAAAGGTCTTGGCTATGAAGTTATATATATTATCATTTAACTTAGTTAGCACACACAAACTGAAAATCCGTAAGGATTTTCAGAAGTACGAGTGAACGAGCAATTACTTATAGCCATTATTGTTCAACTTATTTAGTTTTTTTATATTGTATTATTCTTTCCTTTAGTTTTTCCGCTCCATTTTTATCAAAAGTAAAGTCAGAAGGTTCTAAATCATAATTTTCCGATAGCCATTTGAAAAAAGCTTGATATTGTTTTCGTCTTGGTTCGTCATATTCTAAATATCCGTCAAATTCTCCTCCAATAATCTTGATTATTTTTCCATTTTTTATTTCATAAACACGTTTTGATTTATAAGGACTAATATCTAAAATCTTATCTCTATCGGAATAGTATGTTGAAATTGTTTCCACAAAATTTGAGTCTATTTTTATAATTTCAATTACTTCCAAGTCATTCATAACTTTTCCCCAAGAATAATTTTTACTATAGTTGGTCTTATTATTTATAACTGTATCTTTTTCCCATAATTCAACAAAGTTTTTGTGGAGTATATCAAAAGTTTTTAATGAATCTTTATCATTGTATAATTTTATAAATTCATTCACTACTTGCACGTTACTTTGAGAATTACATCCGATAAAAAGGAAATAGCTAAATATAAGTAGGTATGTTTTTTTCATATGTTGCGCAGCTATTATATAAACACAATTGCGTTTATGCCCATAATGTTTATATCACGAAAGTTAATAAAAAGAAGATTGCTTTTGAAAGAAAAGTTGTATTTTTTTTAATAAAAAAAGGTCGTCAATTGACAACCTTTGTGTGAGTAAGATGAAATGCTGAAACGAGTTCAGCATGACAAGCATAGTTTTAAATAATTTCGACAAACAAGCCTTCCTCAGTCTTTTCAACCTTGGCTAAACTGTTTTTAGTCAATTCTTTAATAGACTTGTCCCATTTTTTATTGGATAAGCCAGATTGCGATTTTAAATCTACCAATTCCAGCTTTTCAGCTTTGTTTAAAATTTCTAAAATGACCTTCGCATCATCGCTAATCGCCAAAGGTTTTTTCTCTGGTTTCATTTGCGGGAAGAACAATACTTCTTGAATGGACTGATTGTTTGTTAAAAACATAATTAATCTATCCATGCCAATTCCCATTCCTGATGTTGGTGGCATGCCATATTCCAATGCGCGTAAAAAGTCATAATCTATGGTTGCCGTAGCTTCATCATCACCTTTTTTCGCTAATTCCAACTGGTGCTCAAAACGTTCACGTTGGTCTATTGGGTCGTTAAGTTCGCTATAAGCATTAGCAATTTCCTTTCCGCAAACCATTAACTCAAAACGCTCTGTTAGTTCAGGATTTTCTCTATGTTCCTTACATAACGGACTCATCTCTTTAGGATAGTCTGTAATAAATGTTGGCTGAATATAATTGCCTTCGCACTTCTCACCAAAAATCTCATCAATTAACTTGCCTTTACCCATGGTATCATCCACTTCAATACCTAGATCTTTAGCCGCTTGACGAATCTCAGCTTCGGACTTTCCTGTAATATCAAATCCTGTAAAGTGTTTGATAGAATCTGCCATGGTCACCCGAGCATATGGCGCCTTAAAATCAATTTCATGTTTGCCAAAAGTGGCTTTTGTAGTGCCATTTACTGCTGTAGCGCAATGCTCTAACAATTGCTCACAGAAATCCATCATCCAATTGTAATCCTTATAGGCCACATAAATTTCCATCGCCGTAAATTCTGGATTATGAGTACGGTCCATGCCTTCGTTTCTGAAGTTTTTAGAAAACTCGTAAACGCCATCAAAACCGCCAACAATCAATCGCTTTAAGTACAACTCATTTGCTATTCTCATGTACAAAGGAATGTCTAAAGAATTGTGATGTGTAATAAAAGGGCGAGCCGCTGCACCACCAGCAATAGGTTGTAGTACAGGAGTTTCTACTTCAAAATAACCAGCATCATTAAAAAATGATCGCATTGCATTAAACAACTTAGTGCGCTTTATAAAAACATCTTTTACATGCGGATTTACAACTAAATCTGCATAACGCTGTCTGTAACGTAATTCAGGATCGTTAAACTCATCATAAGTATTTCCTTCTGCATCCGTTTTTGGTAATGGTAATGGTTTTAAAGCTTTACTCAATAAAGTAAAGTCTTTAACCATCACGGTTTTTTCACCAACTTTGGTAGTAAAGAGTTCGCCTTCAATACCAATAAAATCTCCGATATCTAGAAGTTTTTTATAAACATCGTTGTACTTGCTTTTATCCTCACCAGTACAAATTTCATCGCGATTAAAATAAACTTGGATACGACCTTCAGAATCCTGAAGTTCAGCAAAACTTGCACTTCCTTGAATACGGCGCGACATTAATCTACCTGCAACAATAACGGTTTTACCTTCTTCAAAATCTGATTTAATATCTTTTGTAGTCTGTTTTACAGGATATAAATCTGCAGGATAAGGGTTTATGCCTAAGTCTCTTAATTTTGCGAGTTTATCGCGTCTCACCAATTCTTGTTCTGAAAGCTGCATGCCTAATTTTTATTTTGAGGCCTACCTTTTTTGTAGGCAGGTGCAAAATTACATTATTTGTAAAAATTATATAGCATATTACTTAAGAATAGTTAATTCTGATTGTTTAGAATATTCTGTAGTTTTTTAATGGATTAATTCTTGTTCTATATCCGATTTATACACTTTAAATCCGGCATTTATATTTATAAATCTACCAGGTTTGGTGTATTTTTCATAAGCTACTTGAAAATTTGTTGTAGCTAAGTTGGTTTCAGATTTTGCTTTGTGCGCTAGACCTAAGAAGTAATAGGTGTCTGGAACATCATCAAAAATTGTTATTTGGTTTTTAAATGCTGTGATAGCTTTATTGTATTGTTTATCAAAGAAATACAGTAGACCTAAGGAATGATAGTCCGTCAAATCTATGTCACTTTCACTATCATAGCTTTTAATGAAATCCTCAATTATTTTTATTCCTTTCTCGTAATTTCCCATTTTTCCGTAGGCTAACCCCAATATTATTTTCATGTTTTTTTCACCACCAGGAGTTGTTTGAAAATAAGATTTTGGCAATGCATAAAACGTTTCCAAGTCTTTTATACAGAGTTCGTAGTTTTTGTATTGCCAATACCAATACGCTCTGTAGCACAAATAATCTAGAGGTTTCAATGCCACCGCTTTGTTTAATATATCCTGCCCTTCTTTTAAAAACCCTCTTTTAAAATACGGAACAGATTTTTCATAGTAAGCCCAATCAAAATTTGGAGCAATAGCGATGGCTTCATCAAACAATAATTGAGATGCCTTACTGCCTTGTTTTTCTTCTATGGCTTTATAACAAAGATTGCATGCCTTTCGTTCTGGAGAGTTTTCATCATAAATAAAACAATTGGGTTGCGCTAGAGTAAATTGAAAAATTGAAAAAAATAGTATGATTAGATGTTTACTCATGATTTTAGAATTTTTCCATTAACAATTTTTACTGTATAGAACGAATATCCATCATAGGATTCACCTTTATAAATAGCATGATTCCAATGTTCTAAATGTTTAAATATAGAGGCGAAGTGCGCTTCAATATCATTCTGGTCAGTTGTGGCGTTAAAATCTGAATCTAAAACCTCAGTGCGAATTCGTCCAATTTTATTATTACAATTAATAGCAAATCGAATAATGATGTAACCTGTAAAATATGCATATTTTGGTTTGAAAGTATATGCGTTTAGTAATGCTTCTTCTAGTGCTCGTGTACCACCAGTGTAATAAATTAAAGCGCGTTTATGTAATACCTTACTCGAATCGCAGAATTTAAAATTTGGATTGTCTATCTCTGGATTGAACTCCGTATCGCCAATATGGTTTTTATAGGTCTTTTTAGGCGTTTTTAAATCTTTACAACCTACAAACGCTATAAAAACCATTAGCGCACATATATAAAACTTCATCTAGTAAGTTTTAATGGTTTCTAGATTTTCAACTAAATCTTTATTATCAGGAAATAATGCTACGGCTTTTTCTAAGACTGCTACGGCTTCTGCTTTTTTCTTTTGAAACCCTAATGTGTTTGCTAAACTCATGTAAGTTCTGGGTTCTTCAGGAAACAGTTTGTTGTTGAGTTTAAAAACTAAAGTAGCCGCTTCATATTTATTTTCAGTAAATAAAACACTAGCATAGGTATTGAGTTCAAACATACTCTCTAGCTTATTTTTGTAAGCTTTTAATAGTTTTTTATTTTGTTTTTCTAAGCCGTTTAGTCCGTTGTGTTTTAAAATATGATCAATTTCAGTTACTATGTGATAGTTGCTTTTGTAATTGTTTGAAGTGATGATATTTAATATATCCTTTTCTAAGGACTCAACGGGTGTTTCTACAATTCTATTGATTTCTTTTCCATTTTTATAGAAAATAAAGGTAGGAACTCTATGTATGTTTAAACCAGATTCTTCATGATTTGGACTTTTTTTATACATATTACGTTTTCGCCCAAGAGCAATTGCCGAAAGTTGGTTTTTAGGAAAATTACAAGCTTCTAATATTTTGTAAAACCTGGGTACTTCGCGTTTGCTATCACCACACCAAGTACCCATAAATAGCTTTATAGAATAGTCGTTAAGTTTTGTTCCAATTTGTTCTACAACCTTTTTATCAATATTATATTTTTCATAGTTTTCATCAAACCATAAATTGTAGTTTGCTCCCGTTAATCCTTCTCTATTAATTTTTCCGAGTAAAAATGGTTTTTCACCTTCAGTAGCAATTTCAATATTTACATCTTGGGCTGGCAGAGTATTTAGACCACAGATAGCAATAAGTAGAATAAAATATTTCATAAAATGATTAGTTTAACGCAACCTCGGTTTTGGCTACTACTGTACCTTTAATTTTAAGCGTTTTTCGCACTTCTTTTGCATTCGAAATTACTGTAATGGTTTTGTTAAAACTACCTAGTTTTTTAGTATTGTAGTTAACTTGTAGTTCACCTTCTTTCCCGGGAAGAATAGCTGCTTTTGAGTACGATGGCACCGTACAGCCACAACTGGTTTTAACATCTGAAATTACTAATGGCGCATTACCTTTGTTTATGAATTTAAAGATTCTTGTACCATTAGAGCCTTGTTCTACAGTACCATAGTCTAAAGTTTCAACTTCAAAATCGATAATAGCAACTTTTTCTAGCATTGCATAATCTTGCGCTTGTGAGAAGCTACAAAGCCCCATAAAAAATACGGTTAATAAAATGTTTACTGTTCGTTTCATGTTTAAATGATTTTTATGATTAATACGAAAGCAAACTTAAATGCTATTTCAAAAAAGAAGGGAAAATACTGGGTTGAAATCGGTACTAGTACCTGGGTTGAATTTTGTAACTACTTGTCAAACAGCGATTTTAAACTGTCTCTTGAATTGACGTTTAACTTCTTGTACAGATTATTTACATGTGTTTTAATAGTGCTTACACTTACAAATAGCGTATCAGCAATCTCTTTATTTGTGTTGCCTTCTAATATTAAATCGAGTACATTTTGTTCTTGATTGGTAAGTTGCTCTGTTGTTTTTTGCTTGTTAATTCTATTTCTTTTTCTGTAGTTCGAAATAAACCAACAATTTGCAAAAACCGATACTACGAGTAGGCCAAAGAGAATATAAATCCAATTAATAGTAGAAGATGAGGTTCTGGAAGAAATAATATACTTGTCAGAGGCAATTTCTCCTTCATACTGATTTAGATATGTTGAATTTGGGTAGCTTGTGTTTAATCTACCCAGCATCTCGTTATAGTAGTTGTTGGTTTTAAGGTCTTCTAAGTAATACTGATGTAAAGAGCTTCCCCTTTCTGATAAAAAAGCATAAATATAGAGTTCGGCTAAAGGTTCATTCAAATCTTTACCAAATTCTTGAAGTGCTTTAAACCATTTTTTATTATTTAATTCTCTATTGGCTTTACTTCTAAATTCGGAATAATCAAATCGCATTTCTCCTATTAAAGAATCTATTTTAATGAATATACCAGCCTTTTCATTTGAGGCTTCTATATCACAAAACATTTCTGCATCAAAAGACAATGGGAAACGTATGGAGTCAGTATTTTTAGCAATAAATAGAATCTCCTTACTATCTGAACAATGTCCATCAAAATGGTTGGCTTCTGCTGTTTCCGGGGTACAATTATCTACATGAATTTTATAGATCTTATATGTGTTATCCAATTGATCTCCAGAGAATTGAAAATAACCGCTGGCGTCTGGTGTAATTTTTGAGATGATCTGTTCGCTATTAATATTTTGTAAAGTGCGGTAATCCTCAATTATAGAAAGGTAAACATCCCCTTGCCAACGTTCGGTATTAACATAGCCATTAAAGTTGTATTGTGCCAATAGTAAATTTCCGCACAGAAGAATAATAATTGTATAAATAATTCTCACAGCACTAAACTACTATAAATTTTGAATTTTGAAACTGTAACAAACCAAATATGAAAACGTCATATTAGTAATCATCAATCAATTAAAAAATTATTATGAGTATTTGGAGAGTTATCCTTTCTATTATATGTCCACCTTTAGCTGTTATAGATAAAGGTTGTGGTTCTATTATCATTGTTTTCTTGCTCTGGCTTTGTGGTTGGGTTCCTGGGGTTATAGCAGCCTTAGTTATTCTTAATAATCCTAAGAATTAACGTATCTTTGGAGCTCGTTTTAAACCCAAAGATTTATGAAATTCCTTAAAATTATCGTCCTTTTTATTGCTTCAATAATCTTAACAAATTGCACCATAAAAGAAAGTATTACATTCAACGAAGACGGTAGTGGAAGCTTTTTGTTGAATTATGATATGGCAGAATTTGTTAATAAAATGAAGGAAGAAATGGGAGATGGAGCAACCGGTGGTAAAGAAGCGATTGATACTTTGATGGTTTTTAGTGATATTATCGAAATACATAAAGATAGTGTAGCTGCTTTACCAGAAGAAAAACAAGTTGCATTAGAGGCTGTAAAAGATATGTACATGAAAATGCGTATGGATGAGGAACAAGGGGTTTTTGATATGGGAATTGGGCTTAATTTTCAATCTATCGAAGACTTGAAGAATATAAGCGATAAGATAGAAAAGGCTAAAAGTTTGAATTCTAAAAACGATCAAGTCGATGCAATGAAAAGCAGTCCTCTCGGGAAGTTTATGGGGGAGGATAATAAAGGGTTTGAGTATAGTTATAATGGATTAGAATTTAATAGAATAACTAGCTTACCGGAAGATTATAATATAAATGAAGAAAAGTTTGATGAGGATGATGAGACTAATAAGGAGTTTATGGAGTATTTTAACAATGCTTATTATATTGTAGAATATACCTTTCCTAAAAAAATAATAAGCCATTCCTTAAAAAATGCAGAACTTTCTAATAATAATAAAACCATTAGCTATAAGGTAAGCTGGTTAGATTTTATTAAAAACCCAAAAATATTAGATATCAATCTAAAGTTTAGTAATGAATAGGAAAGTTGATCTGCAAGATTTAGGGTTGAAGGATTATAAGGTTACTTGGGATTACCAAGAAACGCTTTTCAAATCTATTGTTGACACAAAGGTTAATAATAGACGAGAAGCTACTAATCTTGAAACTCAAAATCACTTTTTATTTGTACAACACCCACATGTTTATACATTGGGTAAAAGTGGAGATTTATCCAATTTATTGTTAAATGAAGGACAACTTGAAGAGAAGGGTGCTAAATTTTACAGAATAAATAGGGGCGGCGATATTACATATCATGGTCCAGGGCAAATAGTGGGTTATCCCATTTTAGATCTCGAAAATTTCTTTACTGATATTCATAAATATTTACGTCTTCTTGAAGAAATGATTATTCTAACTCTAGCAGAGTATGGTTTAAAAGGAGAACGAAGTGCTGGTGAAACAGGTGTTTGGTTAGGTGTGGGTACGCCATTTGCACGAAAAATTTGTGCCATGGGTGTGCGTGCCAGCCGATGGGTAACCATGCATGGTTTTGCGCTTAATGTAAATGCGGATTTAGGCTATTTTGATAATATTATTCCATGTGGTATTCGTGATAAAGCAGTGACATCTTTAAATGTAGAATTGGGGGTTGAAAAGGTGAATGAGGTGGAGGTAAAGCAAAAGCTGTTGAAACATTTTGCAAGTTTGTTTGAAGCTGAATTTGAACGTTAGATTATGAGGTTTAAGCTAGGTTTAAAAATTGTTTTTATTGTGCTAATCCTAGCGATAATTGTTCTAATTGGTATTGGGATGTACGGTGTTATTATGAGCGAAAACACCCAAATGGAGTGGAGTATGGGTATTCCATTCGTTATAATGATACTTGGTTTTTTAGGTGTTGTATACCAAATAAAAACAATTAAATTTTATCAAAATTTAGATGTAAAACCAAAGGTTAAGGGGGTACTGTTCTGGCTCGGGAATTTGTTGTTTTCGTTAGCTTTATTTTGCTCATCGCTATATGTGCTTTACACATTCTATATTATGTATTTCGATTCCATCGGGATTTTTAGAGCTAACATCTTAGTGCCACTTGTTGTTTTTAGTTTAGGCTTGATATTGGCTATAGGTCTTGCAATAGAGCAAAGTTTACTTTATAAAGCTATAGTTAATTATGAAGAACGTAGTCTTGGGGACTCAATTGACGATATTAAGGGCCATCAGGAAGATGATGACTTGTTATGAAGTTTTAAGAAATACTGCGTAATAATTTTGGTATGTCTTATGGTATTGCCAATAGTTAAGAACCCTAACGCCGCAACCGAGAGTTTAGTGCCAGAACACGTACCTTGTTTTAGTAACATATTTTCAGAAAAGCTCTCAAAAAGAGCAATTGTTGAATTTCTAACCAAAACAAACTCCTTAAGTAAATCTTCTACACTTCTGTTAGAGGCATAGGCATATTTGGCATATAGCTCTCTATTGTAACCCGGTAAAGCATTAATTTCTCCACGCGAAAAGGCTAAAGCTCTGTATGCTTGAATGCGCTCGTTATCTATATTGTGCTGTAAAGCATCTTTTATAGTCCACTTATTCCTGAAATAGCTTAGGCTTTCATCTCCAGAAAAGTGAGCTCTAAGCGCATATAAATTGTTTTTAGATGTAATTAATCCAGAAATGAGCTCCATATCATCAGGAACTAAGTTGATGTACTTCGTATAAAACGGAGGAATGAAGGGTAAATCACGCTTCTTCATATCTAAAAATACAATTTTTTAAAGGATTAAATACTTCAATAGGAGCTAAATCAAAGAATTTTCGAAAAGTTTAAACATATCTTTAACATAAATACCGCTATTCCCTTAATTATTTGCCCTCAATGTCACTTATATGATGTTCTAGAGCTTTTACCGAAATTTGTATTTCTAAAATTAAAAAAGCTAAGGAAGCAATTAATAGGATAAGTGCAATGCCAAAAACCCAAACTGCCACAGTTTGCTGTTCAATATATACTAAAAACATGGTGAGCACGCATAGCAGTAAACTAGAAATACCTAAAATTTGCATAGCCCGAGTTAGATATAATCGCTTTTTTATATTCTGAATTTGTGCCATCAACACAGAATCTGGGTTTTGAATATACTTATCATGTAAACTGCGAATAGTAGCTGCATAAGCCAAAAACCTATTGGTATAGGCCAACATAATTAATGAAATAGCTGAAAATAATAGTGCTGGTGTAGTTAAGGTTAACGCTTCCATGATTTCTGTAGAAATTATATGTCAAAGTTAGTTAAGTTTTTATATTTTGGACAGGTGCAAGAAGACTTTCTACATTACATCTGGAAACATAAAAAGTTTAACAAAGTTGATTTAAAATCAGTAAATAATGAATTAATACAAATAATTACTTCTGGTGAGCACAACACCAACTCAGGTCCTGATTTCTTTAATGCACAGCTTAGGATTGGCGATCAGCTTTGGGCAGGAAACGTTGAGGTTCATGTGAAATCCTCAGATTGGTTTTTGCATAATCATGAACGGGACAAAGCTTATGATAATGTTATTTTACATGTAGTGTGGGAAGATGATGCTGAGGTATTTAGAAAGGATAACTCAGTTATTCCCACTTTAGAATTAAAAGATTACGTTACAAATAAAGCCTTAAATAACTATTTCAAACTTTTTAATTCAAATGTAAAATGGATTAATTGTGAAAATGATTTTTCCATAGTTGATGACTTTACAATTTTTAATTGGTTTGAAAGATTGTATTTCGAACGTTTAGAAAGAAAATCTCGGGAAATTTTTAAGCTTCTAGAAACTTCAAAAAACGATTGGGAGGCGGTATTGTTTAAAATGCTGGCTAAAAATTTTGGGTTAAATGTAAATGGTGAAGCGTTTTTAAGTTTGGCAAACTCTTTTGAGTTTTCAATTCTTCGAAAATCACAATCAAGCTTAGAACAATCAGAAGCACTCCTCTTTGGGCAAGCAAGATTATTGGAGGATACTATTGAGGAACCCTATTATCTGGAATTGCAAAAAGAATATCAATTTCTAAGACAAAAATTCAATTTAAAGAATGAATTGGTAGTATTGCCTTCCTTTTTTAGATTGAGACCAAATAATTTTCCCACTATACGATTGTCTCAATTGGCAAATGTATTTTACAAGCATAGTAACCTATTTTCAAAAATAATGGATGCTGCTTCCGTAAAAGATATTTACAATTTATTTTCAATCGAGCCATCAAAATTCTGGAAGTCGCATTACACTTTTTCAAAAGCTTCAAAAGTTAGTCAAAAGAAGATTTCTGAAAAGTTTATCCATTTATTGATTATAAATACCATTGTACCTTTAAAGTTTAGTTTTGCGAAATCTCAAGGAAAATCAGCTAATGAGGAGGTTTTAAAACTCATTGAAAGTTTACCTTTAGAAAAAAACAGTATAGTTGATAAGTTTAATTCTATAAAAAAGGTTGGGGACAACGCTTTGCATTCGCAGGCATTAATACAGCTTAAAACTGAGTATTGTGATAAAAATAGGTGTTTAAAATGTGCAGTTGGTAATAAACTTTTGAATAGTTAAACTTTTCGAGTGCGAAACTTTTAAACTTTTAAAGGAAGCCTTAACTTGCGTTTGTGAATAGATTTTACACCATATTATTATTGTTACAAAAACATGGATATCATGTTTGCCAACGTATAGCAGACCGCTTGGGGATAAGAGCAAAGGTGGTACGAACAACATTTATGTATTTAACTTTTGTTACGGTAGGATTTGGATTTGCGTTATATTTATTTTTAGCCTTTTGGATGCGAATAAAAGATTTAATTTACACCAAGCGCTCATCTGTTTTTGACTTATAATTTATGAATCCAATTGTTCGGCTTTTTAGATCTAGAATATACACAGCACTGTCTTTATTGGTGCTTTTACTATTCATAGGTGTATTTGGATATAGGTTTATTTCAGATTATTCCTGGGTAGATGCACTATATATGACGGTTATTACCATGACTACAGTAGGTTTTGGTGAGGTAGTACCACTCGATGATCAATCTAAAGTATTCACGATATTTTTAATTTTAGCAAGTGTAATCATTGTGGGTTATGCACTTTCTATAATTACAGAGTATATATTAAGCAAAAACAATGTTGAAGAATTAAAACAAAAAAAGATGCAAAAGAAAATAGATAGTTTTAAGGATCATGTTGTCATTTGTGGCTATGGTAGAAATGGCAAACAGGCGGCAAGAAAACTAGAGTCGCACAACAAGTCTTTTGTGGTAATTGAAAAAAATAAAGAAGTTGAAGAGCGGTTAAAGCATGATGGTGTGCCTTATGTTATTGGTAATGCCAATGAAGACGAAACGTTACTTTTGGCAGGAGTGGATAGGGCTTCTAATTTTATTTCGGCATTACCTAATGATGCTGATAATTTGTTTGTAGTATTGTCTACTAGACAGTTAAATGGTAAAATAAATATTATCAGTAGAGCATCTCAAGAGTCTTCTTATGAAAAACTGAAATTTGCTGGAGCCAATAACGTAATTCTTCCAGATATGATTGGTGGCGATCACATGGCATCTTTGGTTGTTGTACCTGGATTAATGGAATTTATAGATAACCTATCGATTGTAGGTGCTTCAAACATTAATATTGAAGAGGTCGCTGTAGAGAAGTTGCTTAATTCTAAGCGAGCAAGAACCATTAAGGATTTAGATTTAAGGCGAAAAACGGGAGTTACAGTAATTGGATATAAAGATGATATTGGTGAGTATACTGTAAATCCTGATCCAGATATAGGTTTGGCGCCAAATTCAAAAATTATTGTTTTAGGTAGACCCGAACAGATTGAAAAACTGAATTCCGAATACGATATTGAGGTGCAAGATTCTTAGCTGTTTTGTAGTTTATGTTTTAAAAAATGATTTTTTTTTAGCATCTTGCTTACTTCTTATAAAAAAACTGCAATAAAAACTAACAAATAATAACAATTATGAAGAAATATCTTCTAGCACTAATCGCCGCAATTTCACCGTTTTTAACTTTTGCTCAAGAAGCCCAAGAAATGGGAATAGATCAAAAAATTGATAAGGTGTTTGGTGATCTAACAGGCTGGTTTGTGAACGCCATATTTTATCAAATTCCTTTTACGGATGAAATAAGTGTGTATTGGGTATTGTTTCCTTTGATTATTGGAGCAACATACTTTACCTTTTATTTTAACTTAATAAATTTTAGAGGATTTTTGACTTCTGTAAATATTGTTAGAGGCAAATATGATGATTTGGAAGGACGTGTAGACCATAAAGTAGAAATCCAGAAATCTGAGTTTACAGATGAAGATGATAATCCGGATACGATAAGAGTTGAAGGTCATGAGGGTGAGGTGTCGCATTTTCAAGCTTTAACCGCAGCGTTGTCTGCAACCGTAGGTTTAGGAAATATTGCAGGCGTAGCTATTGCAGTGTCTATTGGTGGTGCAGGAGCTACTTTTTGGATGATCGTTGCTGGTTTTTTAGGTATGGCTTCAAAATTTGTGGAATGTACTTTAGGTGTAAAATATCGTGATATTGAAGATGATGGTACGGTATATGGAGGTCCGATGTACTATTTACGAAAGGGACTAAAATCTAAAGGGCTTGAAGGTTTAGGAAAAGTACTTGCGGTTTTATTTGCCATTTTTGTGATTGGCGGATCCTTTGGTGGTGGAAATATGTTTCAGGTAAACCAGGCATTCCAATTGGTTCAGAATATTACAGGAGGCAGTGAATCCTTTCTTTATGGTAAAGGTTGGTTATTTGGAGTAGTGATGGCGGTTTTAGTTGGTATCGTAATAATAGGTGGCATCAAGTCTATCGCCAAAGTAACAGATAAGATTGTACCCTTTATGGTAGCTATTTATGTCGCAGCTTCCTTGTTTGTAATATTTGCCAACATTGGAATGGTTGGTGATGCATTCGGACAAATATTCTCCGGTGCCTTTAGTCCAGAAGGAGTCGCGGGTGGTGCTATTGGTGTATTGGTACAAGGGTTCAGAAGGGCAGCGTTTTCAAATGAGGCGGGTGTTGGTTCAGCGTCTATTGCGCATTCAGCAGTAAAAACAAAATATGCAGCTAGTGAAGGTATGGTGGCATTGTTAGAACCATTTATTGATACAGTCGTAGTGTGTACTATGACAGCTTTAGTTTTAATTATAACAGGAAATGTAACTTCTGCAAACGCGGGATTAAACGATGCACAAGCTATTTTATTAACTTCTGGGGCATTTGAATCTGCTATTTCTTGGTTTCCGTATGTGCTAACTGTAGCAGTGGTATTATTTGCATTTAGTACTATGATTTCTTGGTCTTACTACGGTTTTCAAGGATGGGCATTTTTATTCGGTAGATCTAAAAAAATGGAATACGCCTATAAACTTATCTTTTGTGTGTTCGTAATTATCGGAGCAGCCGCGAGTTTAGGTTCGGTAATAGGCTTTTCCGATGCAATGATTTTTGCGATGATGGTTCCGAATATGATTGGTTTGGTATTATTGGCGCCAAAAGTTAAGAAAGAACTAAAAAAATATATGGACGCCATAAAGTCCTTAAAAGCATAAATTATCTATGCGTAATTTTAAATCCCATTTTGTATTCACGAAAGAACAGCGAAATGGGATTTTTTTATTGCTCATAATTATTGTGGTACTGCAATTCGTATATTTTTTTGTTGATTTTTCTGCGGAAGAGGTCATAGTAAATGAAGAAGAGTTCAAACGCTATGAAGCCGAAATTGATTCTCTGAGGCAAATTGCGATTGAAGAAAGCAAACCAAAAATTTATCCTTTTAATCCAAATTACATTACAGATTTTAAAGGGGCAACACTTGGAATGAGTATTGAAGAAATTGATAAGCTTTTGGCTTTCAGAAATAAGGATCAATGGATTAATTCCACCAAACAGTTTCAAGAAGTAACTGGTGTGTCAGATTCATTATTAGCCGAAATATCACCTTATTTCAAATTTCCACAATGGGTTACAAAGCCTAAACCTAAATCTTCTTTTAATAAAACCTTTTCTAACACTCCAAAAACTTATGCCCAAAAGAAGGATTTAAATACAGCAACAGCGGCTCAGTTACAAGCAGTTAATGGTATTGGTGAAAAACTATCTCATCGAATTATCAATTATCGTGACAAATTCAAAGGAGGTTTTGTGGCTGATGCAGAACTTCAAGATGTTTATGGTTTAACGCCAGAAGTAATTAGTCGTATTAAGGAACAATTTACAGTAAAAACACCTAGGGAAATTAACAAGTTGAACCTTAATACGGCAACATCAGAAGAACTTGTTACCATCCAACATATAGACTACGAAGTTGCTTATAACATTATTGAATATCGCAAGTTACATGAAGGTTTTAGAACATTGAACGAATTGTCTAAAGTAAAAGGCTTTCCGATAAACAAATTAGAGATAATTCAATTATCTTTGCAACTTCAATAAACAAACAACTTGTCTATCCTACAAACCAAGCCAATTGTAATGTTTATTTAAAAATCAAAGTATGACGAGTATGTACTTCACTGAAGAGCATGGGCTCTTTAGAAAAAGTTTACAAGATTTCCTTAAAAAAGAAGTTGTCCCAAATATTGAGGATTGGGAAAAATCAGGTGAAATTGATAAATCTATTTGGTTAAAGTTTGGAGAAATGGGCTTCTTCGGAATTAATTACCCTGAGGCGTATGGAGGGTTAGATTTAGATTTATTCTACACCGTAATATTATTAGAAGAACTGCAAAAGATAAATTCTGGTGGGTTTGCAGCGGCGGTTTGGGCCCATGCCTATTTAGCGATGACGCATCTTCATGCAGAAGGGGATGAAGCGATTAAAGAAAGCTATTTAACTGCAAGTATTACTGGGGAAAAAATAGGTTGTCTTTGTATTACAGAGCCGTTTGGAGGAAGTGATGTTGCGGGAATGCGGACTACGGCCATTAAAAAAGGACATACGTACCTCATTAATGGCTCTAAAACATTTATAACTAATGGAGTTTATAGCGATTATTTGATTATTGCAGCAAAAACAAGTCCAGAACTAGGAAATAAAGGTATTAGTATTTTTCTTGTTGACCGAGATGCAAATGGTGTTTCAGCTACAAAACTAGATAAATTAGGCTGGCGCGCTTCGGATACTGGAGAAATAGCATTTGATAATGTTGAAATTCCGGTAAGTAACTTGATGGGTGAAGAAAATAAAGGCTTCAGTTATATTATGCAACACTTTGCCTTGGAGCGCTTAATTATGGGAATTAATGCTCATGCAAGAGCTGAATATGCGTTAGACTATACATTGCAATATATGAGTGAACGCACTGCATTTGGTAAAACTATCGATAAATTCCAAGCATTAAGGCATACGTTATCAAATCTGCATGCTGATTTAGAAATTAATAAAAACTACAACTATGCTGTTGCCAGCGCTTTGGATAAAGGTGAATATGTTGTGAAAGAAGCTACAATTTCTAAACTGAAATCTACTAAAATGGCAGATGATGTAATTTACCAGTGTTTGCAATTTTTAGGAGGTTATGGGTATATGGAAGAATATCCATTGGCGCGTTTGTTTAGAGATAGTAGGTTAGGGCCTATTGGTGGAGGAACTTCAGAGATACTCCGTGAGATTTTGGCTAAAATAATTGTTGACAAGAAGGAATATAAGCCTGCTACGTAGCTCAAAGTAAATCTTTTGACATAATTCAATTAGCAACCTTAACCAAATTTTTCGGCCAAGGATCAGGAAATTGCCCTTCTAGCTCCCAATGCATAATTTCTTCCTCTGTTAGAAAACAGGATTTTAGTGCATTGGTAAACCTATCTACTTGGGTTTTATCCCCGATAACAGTGAGATGACAATGACGATCGCCAAATCGTCCATATTCATTTGCTATTTTCTCTTTAAGTAATTTTATTTCGCTTTCAAGGAGTCTATTGTTATCTTCCTCCAGTATACCAGAACGCCAATGGCCAATAAGTTCTAAACTAATACTTCCAGCAGCTTGATTCCAGAGTAAGGAGATATTATTACGACTAGCGAGCCAGAAAAAGCCCTTACTGCGGTAAATTCGCTGATCTAAATATTTATGGCATACATCCCATAAACGTTGTGGGTGAAAAGGGCGATCATCTTTAATAACCCGTGTCGCCATATTATATGGTCTATCTCCGGAAGCCTCCTCATCAATCGTAGGTTTTAATTCTTGAATTAATTGAGCCACTCTATGAAAATCATACTCTGGTATTTTTAAGAGTTCCTCTATGGCAAAATTTCCATTCAACACCGAAAGTATAGAAACAAATGGGTTTATAGGTTGGATATGATCAGCAACTTCGTCAAGTTTCTCTTTCCGAATGCGATCCGCTTTTGTCAAGATAAGATGACTGCAAAACATGATTTGTTCTACTAGTAGGTTAATCATGTCTCGCTTTTGATGTTGCAAATTATTTTTCATTCGCGGAAAAAGTTGCTGCCCGTAGCCATAGTCATGAGCAAGCATGAGCGTATCTACAAGTGCTAATACACCAGTGAGTTTAAGATGAGATTGCAAATTAAAAAACTCAATAAGCGGCATTGGGTGACAACTTCCAGAAGTTTCAATAATTATAAGTTCGGGTTGTTGCTTTAAAAGTAGTTTTTTTAAAGCTTCATCTAGTTTTTTGATGCCTTGAGTACTACTTAAGACACAAGAATGAATAGACTCAAACATACTATCATTCTCTTCCGCTACTTCGGTACTAGCAATTAATTCGCCATCTACATCAAGATCACTCATATCATTCACCACAGCACAAACGGAAATGTTTTTCTTTTTGGATTGCGCCAAAAGGTTTCTAAAAAGCGTGGTTTTCCCTGATCCTAAAAATCCATTTAGGATGACTACTGGTGTTCTAACAGTTGATTGTTGCTTCAATTCTGGCCGATTTTGTTATCAAGCGAAATTAATTCAAATATGAAAAATGACAAAAACCATTTATTTGGATAAATATTAGACTTATTCATTGCTAAAATTAAATTACTTTTTATATTTGCACCCACAAAATCTAAAAGAGAGGAGGTTAAGACACTATGTTAATAATACCAATTAAAGAAGGAGAAAATATAGATAGAGCGTTAAAGCGTTTTAAAAGGAAGTTTGATAGAACAGGTACAAAGCGTGCTTTACAAAGTAGAAAGCAGTTTGTAAAACCTTCTGTGAAGCGTAGAGCGCAAATTCAAAAAGCGCAATACATTCAAAAATTACGAGATGCTGAAGACATATAAGTTTTAAACATCATAAATATTAAAATCCCGCAATTTGCGGGATTTTTTGTTTTACCTCCCTAATCTTTGTAAATTTAAACATGCATTTCCAAACCTTTATAGATTACCTGCTTTTAGAAAAGAATTATTCCAAACTAACAATTAGGGCATATCAGTCCGATTTGGAAGCGTTTCAAAATTTCGTTAAAAATAAATACGATTCGACTTCAATAAAAAAAGTAAACTACCCGCAAATAAGAACTTGGATTGTCTCTTTGGTGGAAAGCGGCGTAAGTAATAGAAGTATTAACAGAAAAATCTCATCTTTAAATTCCTATTATAAGTTTCTTCTTAAAGTTGAAGATATAAACCAAAACCCTCTTTCAAAACACAAAGCTTTAAAAACTAGTAAAAAAGTACAGGTGCCATTTTCAGAAGAAGAAATTAAAACTGTACTAGACGAACTAAATTTTGATGATTCTTTTAAAGGCATTCGTGATAAATTAATAATTGAATTATTCTATTCCACAGGCATCCGTCGTATTGAGTTGGTAGAGCTAAAACTTGCAAGTATGGATATTCATAATAAAACCATAAAAGTACATGGTAAGCGTAATAAAGAACGTATCGTGCCACTTCTAAATTCTGTTAAAGAGACTTTGCAAGATTATATATTAGTTAGAAACGGCTTACCTGAAATTAAAGATTCAGACCATCTTTTTCTAACAAAAAAAGGCGTTAAAATATATGAAACACTTGTTTACCGAGTTATAAATGATTATTTTAGTCAGGCATCATCGAAGGTTAAGAGGAGTCCGCATATTCTCAGACACTCATTTGCAACTCATTTACTTAATCAAGGTGCCGATATTAATGCTGTTAAAGAGCTTTTGGGACATACCAGTTTAGCAGCAACACAAGTATATACGCATAATAGTATTGCAGAACTTAAAAAGGTGCACTTAAAAGCACACCCTAGAAGTTTAAAATAGTATTTAAAATTATTGTCTAACCGAAAATGATAATGAGATTCCAACCTATCTTTTATTGTTAACCACACTTCAAAAAGATAAACACGATCTCATAAATTTTTTTCAAAAACCAAAAACATATGAAAGTAAACACGCAATCCATCAATTTTAATGCTGATAGAAAGTTGATCAACTTTATCCAAAAGCGTATGGATAAGTTAGATATGTTTTATGATAAGGTGATTAAATCTGACGTGTATTTAAAGGTTGAAAATACTAGCGATAAGGAGAATAAAATCTTTGAAGCCAGAGTAAGCGTTCCTGGAGATAGTTTTATTGTTAAAAAGCAATGTAAAACGTTCGAAGAAGGTACTGATATTGCAGTTGCATCATTAGAAAGACAACTTAAAAAACGTAAAGAAAAATTAAGGGCACATTCTTGATAAAATTTTTCAAAAAAATGTTTTGAATAATTAAAAATATCTATACATTTGCAGTCCGTTAGAAATAGCGGACTTTTTTATGCGAAAAACTGTGTAAAAGACGCCGATATAGCTCAGCTGGCTAGAGCAGCTGATTTGTAATCAGCAGGTCGTGGGTTCGAGTCCCTCTATCGGCTCTTAAAACGCTCGCAAGTTGCGAGAATCCTGACAAAATAAGGATTTAGTTCTTTAAAATATTGAAAAATTAAATTGGGAAGATACTCAAGCGGCCAACGAGGACAGACTGTAAATCTGTTGGTTTTTACCTTCGCAGGTTCGAATCCTGCTCTTCCCACTTAAAATTTTATTCAGAAGTCGTCAAAAGCTTGTTTTTGTAAGGCTTTTTAATAAAATTTTAAGTTCGGGGTCACCCGAACGGGATACGCGAACGCAGTGAGCGAATCCTAAACAACACCAAGCAAGTTATTAAACTTGCAAAATGCGGGAGTAGCTCAGTTGGTAGAGCGTCAGCCTTCCAAGCTGAATGTCGCCGGTTCGAACCCGGTCTCCCGCTCAAAAATTTACGAGTTACGAATCTCGATTTGCGAATCGTAAATCCTATGTCGGCAATCGTAAATAATAGCCGGCGTAGCTCAGGGGTAGAGCGTTTCCTTGGTAAGGAAGAGGCCACGGGTTCAAATCCCGTCGTTGGCTCAAAAAATAAAGTAGAGTACACTAATATATTATATAACTAAGATTTAAATTATTTAAAACATGGCAAAGGGAACTTTTGATCGTTCAAAACCACACTTAAATATTGGTACTATTGGACACGTAGATCACGGTAAAACAACTTTAACAGCTGCTATTACTAAAGTATTAGCTGACGCAGGTTTATCTGAAGCTAAAGATTTCGACCAAATCGATAACGCACCAGAAGAGAAAGAAAGAGGTATTACAATTAATACATCTCACGTAGAGTACCAAACTGCTAACCGTCACTATGCACACGTAGATTGTCCAGGTCACGCCGATTATGTTAAGAACATGGTAACGGGTGCTGCTCAAATGGATGGTGCTATTTTAGTGGTTGCTGCTACAGATGGTCCTATGCCACAAACTCGTGAGCATATCTTATTAGGTCGTCAGGTAGGTATTCCTCGTATCGTTGTTTTCTTGAACAAAGTTGATATGGTAGATGATGAAGAGCTTTTAGAGCTTGTTGATATGGAAGTTAGAGATTTATTAAACTTCTATGAGTACGATGGAGATAATGGTCCTGTAATTTCAGGTTCTGCTTTAGGTGCGCTTAACGGTGAGCAAAAGTGGGTTGATACTGTTTTAGAGTTAATGGAAGCATGTGATAATTGGATTGAAGAGCCTGTGCGTGATATGGACAAGCCTTTCTTAATGCCAATCGAAGATGTGTTCTCAATTACTGGTCGTGGTACTGTTGCTACTGGTAGAATTGAAACTGGTATCGCTAACACTGGAGACCCTGTTGAAATCATCGGTATGGGTGCTGAGAAGTTAACTTCTACAATTACTGGTATCGAGATGTTCCGTCAAATATTAGATAGAGGTGAAGCTGGAGATAACGCTGGTATCTTATTAAGAGGTATTGAGAAAACTCAGATCTCAAGAGGTATGGTTATCACTAAGCCTGGTTCTGTAACACCACATAAAAAATTCAAAGCTGAGGTTTATATCCTTAAGAAAGAAGAAGGTGGACGTCACACTCCTTTCCATAACAACTACCGTCCACAGTTCTACGTTCGTACAACTGACGTAACTGGAAACATTGCGCTTCCAAGTGGAGTTGAAATGGTAATGCCTGGAGATAACTTGACTATCGAAGTTGAGTTAATTCAGCCGATTGCAATGAACGTAGGTTTACGTTTCGCTATCCGTGAAGGTGGTAGAACAGTTGGTGCTGGTCAGGTAACTGAGATTTTAGACTAAACACTAGTTTAATATAATATAGACTCACAAGGTATCACGTTGAAAAGCGCGATGCCTTTTGAGTTATATTTACGGGTTTAGCTCAGTTGGTAGAGCACAGGTCTCCAAAACCTGGTGTCGGGAGTTCGAGCCTCTCAACCCGTGCAAAGAAAATCGGGTAGTAATACTCAAGAGTTTAAAATAGGATTTCAATCCTAGAAAAAAGAAATTAAATGGCTGGAATTGTAACATACGTAAAAGAATCGTTTGACGAATTAAAAAATAATGTTTCATGGCCTACGTGGGCAGAAGCACAAAGTTTAACTGTTTTAGTAGCTGTGTTTTCAATTATATTCTCTTTAGCAATTTGGGGAGTAGATACGGTTTTCAGCAAGGTGATAACAGCTTACTTTGATTTAATTAAATAAGAAGTTTTTTATGTCTGAAGTAAGCGAAAAAAAGTGGTACGTTGTTAGGGCTGTAAGTGGTCAGGAAAACAAAATCAAAACCTATATTGAGAATGAAATTGCTCGTTTAGGAATGCAAGATTATGTTGATCAAGTATTAGTACCTACTGAAAAGGTGATCCAAATTCGTAACGGAAAGAAAATCCAAAAGGAAAAAGTGTTTTTCCCTGGATATATCATGATTCAAGCGAATTTAACCGGAGAGGTGCCACATATTATAAAAGGGATAACAAATGTTATCGGGTTTTTAGGAGAAACCAAAGGTGGGGATCCTGTACCTTTAAGACAATCTGAAGTAAACAGAATGTTAGGTAAAGTAGATGAGTTAGCTGTTGATGAAAATGTACATGTGGCTATTCCATTTACTAAGGGTGAAACCGTTAAAGTTATTGATGGACCATTTAACGGATTTGATGGTACTATCGAAAACATTAATGAAGAAAAGCGTAAGCTTGAAGTAATGGTGAAGATTTTCGGAAGAAAAACACCATTAGAGTTAAGCTACATGCAAGTAGAGAAAATTTAATAATTGTTACATAGACCGATAAGTTTTAGAGCTTCCAAAACTAAATCTTATCACATTTAAATTTTATTAAAAATGGCAAAAGAGTTAGGTAAAGTAGTTAAGCTACAAGTTAGGGGAGGTGCTGCGAATCCATCGCCACCGGTTGGACCCGCTCTAGGTGCTGCTGGTGTAAACATTATGGAGTTCTGTAAGCAATTTAATGCTAGAACTCAAGATAAACAAGGTAAAGTATTACCAGTTGTTATCTCTGTTTACAAGGATAAGTCTTTCGATTTCGTAATCAAGACGCCACCAGCTGCAGTACAATTATTAGAAGCGGCCAAGGTGAAGAAAGGTTCAGGCGAACCAAACCGTAAAAAAGTAGCTAAAGTGTCTTGGGATCAAATTAAAACCATTGCAGAAGACAAAATGCAAGATTTAAATGCATTTACTGTTGAATCTGCTATGAAAATGGTTGCTGGTACCGCAAGATCAATGGGAATCACTGTAACAGGGCAATTCCCTTCTTAATCTATTAAAGACATTAGAAAATGGCAAGATTAACAAGAAAGCAAAAAGAGGCTTTAGCGAAAATTGAAAAAGGGAAGTTGTATTCTCTTGATGAAGCGTCTTCATTAGTTAAAGAAATTACCAATGCTAAGTTTGATGCATCTGTTGATATAGCAGTGCGTTTAGGAGTTGATCCTAGAAAAGCAAACCAAATGGTAAGAGGCGTTGTATCTCTTCCGTACGGTACTGGTAAAGACAAGAAAGTATTAGCGCTAGTTACTCCAGATAAAGAAGCTGAAGCTAAAGAAGCTGGTGCAGATTATGTTGGTTTAGATGAATACCTTAATAAAATTAAAGGTGGATGGACCGATGTGGATGTAATTATAACCATGCCAAGTGTAATGGGTAAACTAGGACCTTTAGGACGAATTCTTGGTCCTCGTGGTTTAATGCCAAACCCAAAGACTGGTACTGTAACTATGGATGTTGCAAAAGCAGTTACAGAAGTAAAAGCTGGTAAAATCGACTTTAAAGTTGATAAAACAGGTATTGTTCACGCTGCTATTGGAAAAGCATCATTTAGTGCTGATAAAATTGCTGGTAACGCAAATGAATTAATTCAAACATTAATTAAGTTAAAACCAACTACAGCAAAAGGTACATACGTGAAGAGCATTTTTATGTCTTCAACTATGAGCCCAAGTGTTGCTGTAGATCCAAAGGTTGGTTAATTAGTTAAATTACTTTTATTATGACAAGAGAAGAAAAATCACAAGTAATTCAAGACTTAACTGCACAATTAGCCGATAATGCAAATATCTATTTAACAGATATTTCTGGATTAAATGCAGGAACTACATCAGATTTACGTCGTGCTTGTTTTAAGGCTAACGTGAGTATGGCGGTAGTTAAGAATACATTACTTGAAAAAGCAATGGAAGCTTCAGATAAAGAATTTGGGGAACTTCCAACAGTTTTGAAAGGTAATACATCTATCATGTTCGCTGAAGCTGGTAATGCACCGGCCAAAGTAATCAAAGCTTTTAGAAAGAAATCAGAAAAACCTTTATTGAAAGGAGCTTTTATTGAGGAAGCGGTTTACATTGGTGACGAACAATTAGATGCGTTGGTAGACATTAAGTCTAAAGATGAGTTGATCGGAGAAATCGTAGGATTACTTCAATCTCCAGCTAAAAATGTTATTTCTGCGCTTAAATCAGGTGGAGGTACATTAGCAGGTATCATTAAAACATTATCCGAGAAAGAAGGATAAATAAATAAGTACGCACTTTTTACAATTATAAATTATTACAAAACATTTTTAAAACGATAGAAAAATGGCAGATTTAAAAGATTTCGCAGAACAATTAGTTAACTTAACTGTAAAAGAAGTTAATGAGTTAGCTACTATATTAAAAGATGAGTATGGTATCGAGCCTGCTGCTGCAGCTGTAGCTGTTGCTGCTGGTGGAGGTGCTGCTGGTGGTGGTGAAGCTGCTGAAGAAAAATCAGAATTCGACGTAATTTTGAAAGCTCCAGGAGGTTCTAAATTAGCAGTTGTAAAATTAGTTAAGGAATTAACTGGTCTTGGCTTAAAAGAAGCTAAAGGTTTAGTTGATGACGCGCCATCTGCAATTAAAGAAGGTGTAGCTAAAGATGAGGCTGAAGCTTTAAAAGCGTCTTTAGAAGAAGCTGGAGCTGAGGTTGAGCTTAAGTAAGCTTAATTACTCAACAATACAAAGGTTTAGGTCTGTTACGCAGAGGGCGTAATTAGACCTAGACCATTTTGCGTATATAAATATAGGCGTAAATAAATTGCAAAAACAGCCTTTTAAGTAGGTGAAAAATTAGGCTGCAATATTAGTGTTTAAAAGCACTATCATCATATTTTTTTAATCAAAATTCCGTCCATTGATGTTGTCAACACAAGCTGAAAGATTAAATTTCTCCTCTATTGTAAATAGAACGGAATATCCAGATTTCTTGGATATCCAGATCAAGTCCTTTCAGGACTTTTTCCAACTTGAAACTAAATCTGAAGAGAGAGGTGATGAAGGGTTATACAATACCTTCATGGAAAACTTCCCAATTACAGATTCTCGTAATCAATTCGTTTTAGAATTTTTAGATTACTTCATCGACCCACCACGTTATGCTATTGAAGAGTGTATAGAAAGAGGGTTAACTTACTCTGTGCCTTTGAAAGCACGATTAAAATTATATTGTACCGATCCTGAGCATGAAGATTTTGAAACTATCGTTCAAGATGTTTATTTAGGAACAATTCCTTATATGACACCAAGTGGTACCTTCGTTATCAATGGTGCAGAGCGTGTTGTAGTATCTCAATTACACCGTTCGCCAGGGGTTTTCTTTGGTCAGTCTTTCCATGCTAATGGGACAAAATTATATTCAGCAAGGGTAATTCCATTCAAGGGATCTTGGATTGAATTCGCAACTGATATCAATCAGGTAATGTATGCCTACATTGATAGAAAGAAAAAGTTACCTGTAACTACCTTATTCCGTGCGATTGGTTTCGAGCGTGATAAGGATATTTTAGAGATTTTCGATTTAGCAGAAGAGGCTAAAGTTTCTAAAACAGGTTTAAAGAAATATTTAGGACGAAAATTAGCAGCACGTGTATTAAACACATGGCATGAGGATTTTGTTGATGAAGATACAGGTGAAGTAGTATCTATCGAGCGTAACGAGATTGTGCTTGATCGTGATACTATTTTAGATAAAGAGAATATTGAAGAAATTCTTGAGGCTGGTGTAAAAACGATCTTATTACATAAAGAAGATCAGGATAAAGGTGATTATGCCATTATTCATAACACACTTCAAAAAGATCCAACAAACTCTGAAAAAGAAGCTGTTGAACATATCTATAGACAATTACGTAATGCTGAACCGCCAGATGAGGAGACTGCACGTGGTATCATAGATAAATTATTCTTCTCAGACCAACGTTACTCTTTAGGTGAGGTAGGCCGTTATAGAATGAACAAAAAATTAGGTCTTGATATTGGAATGGATAAGCAAGTGCTTACTAAAGAAGATATCATTACTATTATAAAATATTTAATTGAGCTAATAAACTCTAAGGCAGAGATTGATGATATCGATCACTTATCAAACCGTCGTGTACGTACAGTGGGTGAGCAGTTGTCGTCTCAATTTGGTGTTGGTTTAGCGCGTATGGCACGTACCATTCGTGAGCGTATGAATGTTCGTGATAATGAGGTCTTTACGCCGATTGATTTGATTAATGCGAAGACATTATCTTCGGTGATCAACTCATTCTTCGGTACAAACCAGTTATCTCAGTTTATGGATCAAACGAATCCATTAGCGGAGATTACACATAAGCGTCGTTTATCTGCCTTAGGTCCAGGAGGTCTTTCAAGAGAAAGAGCTGGTTTTGAGGTTCGTGACGTTCATTATACGCATTATGGTCGTCTATGTCCGATCGAAACACCTGAAGGTCCTAACATTGGTTTAATTTCTTCATTATCGGTTTACGCTAAAGTAAACTCAATGGGATTCATTGAAACACCATATAGAAAAGTTACTGATGGTGTAGTTGATATTAAAAATGCACCAACGTATTTAAGTGCAGAGGAAGAAGAAGAGAAATTAATCGCTCAGGCAACTGTTGAAGTTGATGAAGAGGGTAAAATTCTTCATGATAAGGTAATTGCTCGTATGGAAGGTGACTTCCCAGTGATTGAGCCAACCTCTATTCATTATACTGATGTTGCACCAAACCAAATTTCTTCAATTTCTGCATCTTTAATTCCTTTCTTGGAGCATGATGATGCAAACCGTGCATTGATGGGATCGAACATGATGCGTCAAGCGGTACCATTATTAAGAGTCGATGCACCGATTGTTGGAACAGGCTTAGAGCGTCAAGTAGCATCAGATTCTAGAGTATTGGTTAATGCTGAGGGAAGCGGAGAAGTACTTTACGTTGATGCAAACGAAATTAAGATTAGATACGATCGTACTGAGGATGAAGCTAAAGTAAGTTTTGATTCTGATATTAAAACCTATCAATTAGTGAAATTCAGAAAAACAAACCAAGGTACTTCCATTAACTTAAAGCCTATTGTTAAAAAGGGTGATAAAGTTGCTAAGGGTCAAGTACTTTGTGAAGGTTATGCAACACAACAAGGGGAGTTGGCACTAGGTAGAAATATGAAAGTGGCCTTCATGCCTTGGAAGGGATATAACTTTGAGGATGCGATTGTAATTTCGGAAAAAGTAGTTCGTGAAGATATTTTCACTTCTATCCATATTGATGAGTATTCTTTAGAAGTTAGAGATACAAAACTAGGTAACGAGGAGTTAACCAACGATATACCAAACGTTTCTGAAGAGGCCACAAAAGACTTGGATGAGCATGGTATGATTCGTATTGGTGCGGAAGTTAAACCTGGTGATATCTTAATTGGTAAGATTACACCAAAAGGTGAATCTGATCCTACTCCAGAAGAGAAGTTATTACGTGCTATTTTTGGTGATAAAGCCGGAGATGTTAAAGATGCATCTTTAAAAGCGTCACCTTCTTTAAATGGTGTTGTAATTGATAAGAAGTTATTTGCGAGAGCGGTAAAAGATAAGCGCAAAAGAGCGCAAGATAAAGATGATATCTTGGCTCTTGAAGCACAATACGATAGAAAGTTTGATGAACTTAAAGAGGTTTTAGTTGAAAAGCTTTTCGCTATTGTTAACGGAAAAACTGCTCAAGGTATATTTAATGATTTAGGTGAAGAAGTATTACCAAAAGGTAAAAAGTTCACTTTAAAAATGTTAAATGCGGTTGACGATTATGCACATTTAGTGTCTGGTAAATGGACAACGGATGAGCATACGAATAAGTTAGTTGCAGATTTAATTCACAACTATAAAATTAAAGAGAACGATTTACAAGGATCGTTACGTCGTGAGAAGTTTACCATTTCTGTGGGGGATGAATTACCAGCAGGTATTATCAAACTAGCTAAAGTTTACATTGCTAAAAAACGTAAACTAAAAGTTGGTGATAAGATGGCGGGACGTCACGGTAACAAAGGTATCGTAGCGCGTATTGTTCGTCAAGAAGATATGCCGTTCCTAGAAGACGGAACTCCAGTGGATATCGTATTAAATCCACTTGGTGTACCATCTCGTATGAACATCGGGCAGATATATGAAACTGTATTAGGATGGGCAGGTCAAAAATTAGGTCGCAAATATGCTACTCCAATTTTTGATGGTGCTACAATTGATCAAATCAATGGATTTACAGATGAAGCTGGAATCCCAAGATACGGTCATACTTATTTATATGACGGTGGAACAGGAGACCGTTTCGATCAACCGGCTACCGTTGGTGTTATCTACATGCTGAAATTAGGTCACATGGTAGATGATAAAATGCACGCACGTTCCATTGGTCCTTACTCATTAATTACGCAACAACCACTAGGTGGTAAAGCACAGTTCGGTGGTCAGCGTTTTGGTGAGATGGAAGTTTGGGCTCTTGAGGCTTATGGCGCATCAAGTACCCTACGTGAGATCTTAACTGTAAAATCTGATGATGTAATTGGTAGAGCCAAAACTTACGAAAGTATAGTTAAGGGTGAGCCAATGCCAGATCCTGGTTTACCAGAATCTTTCAACGTATTAATGCACGAATTGAAAGGTTTAGGATTAGACATCAGATTAGAGGAGTAGTTAATTAATTAAATTCATTTCAACCATATATTATGGCAAGAAAACAAGATAAAAATGCAGTTAAGAGATTTAATAAAATCTCAATTGGTTTAGCATCACCAGAGTCTATTTTAGCAGAATCTAGAGGTGAAGTTTTAAAACCAGAAACTATCAATTATCGAACTCACAAACCAGAACGTGATGGTTTGTTCTGTGAGCGTATTTTTGGTCCTGTTAAGGATTACGAATGTGCCTGTGGAAAATATAAAAGAATTCGCTACAAAGGTATTGTATGTGACCGTTGTGGTGTTGAAGTAACAGAAAAGAAAGTACGTCGTGATCGTGTAGGGCACATCAATTTAGTTGTGCCTGTAGCACACATTTGGTACTTCCGTTCTTTACCAAATAAAATAGGGTATTTACTTGGGTTGCCATCTAAGAAATTAGATATGATTATTTACTACGAACGTTATGTAGTAATTCAACCAGGTACTGCAAAAAATGAAGAAGGAGAGCCATTGCAAAAAATGGATTTCCTTACAGAAGAGGAGTACCTAAATATTCTTGAAGAATTACCTCAAGAAAACCAGTATTTGGAAGACACTGATCCTAATAAGTTTATAGCTAAAATGGGTGCAGAGTGTTTAATCGATTTATTGGCGCGTATTGATTTAGAAGGGTTGTCTTATGAATTACGTCATAAAGCAAATACTGAAACTTCTAAACAACGTAAAACAGAAGCTTTAAAGCGTTTACAAGTTGTAGAGGCTTTAAAAGAATCTAACAACAATCGTGAAAATAGACCAGAGTGGATGATTATGAAGGTTATTCCAATCATTCCGCCTGAATTGCGTCCATTAGTACCATTAGATGGTGGTCGTTTTGCAACGTCCGATTTGAATGATTTATACCGTCGTGTAATTATTCGTAACAACCGTTTGAAAAGATTGGTTGAGATAAAAGCACCTGAAGTAATTTTACGTAATGAGAAACGTATGTTACAAGAATCTGTAGATTCATTATTTGATAACACGCGTAAATCTTCAGCAGTAAAGACGGATTCTAACAGACCATTAAAATCTTTATCAGATTCTTTAAAAGGTAAGCAAGGGCGTTTCCGTCAAAACTTACTTGGTAAACGTGTTGATTATTCCGCACGTTCTGTAATTGTTGTTGGTCCAGAATTAAAATTATTTGAATGTGGATTGCCAAAGAACATGGCAGCTGAGTTATACAAGCCTTTCGTAATTAGAAAGTTAATCGAAAGAGGTATTGTTAAGACTGTAAAATCTGCAAAGAAAATTATAGATAAAAGAGAGCCAGTGGTTTGGGATATCTTGGAAAATGTCCTTAAAGGACATCCAGTATTACTAAACCGTGCTCCTACGCTTCACCGCTTGGGTATTCAAGCGTTTCAGCCTAAATTAATTGAAGGTAAAGCTATTCAATTACACCCATTAGTGTGTACAGCATTTAATGCGGATTTTGATGGTGACCAGATGGCAGTGCATTTACCGTTAGGGCCAGAAGCTATATTAGAATGTCAGTTATTAATGTTGGCTTCTCATAATATCTTAAATCCAGCAAATGGTTCTCCAGTTACCGTACCTTCTCAGGATATGGTACTTGGGCTATATTATATGACGAAGTTGCGCAAGTCTACTCCGGAATTACCAATTAAAGGAGAAGGTTTAACTTTCTATTCTCCAGAGGAAGTAGAAATTGCTTTTAATGAGAAAAAGGTAGACTTGAATGCGGGTATTAAAGTGAGAACTATCGATATTAATTCTGATGGTAAACTTGATATCATGATTGTTGAAACTACTGTTGGTCGTGTTTTGTTTAATCAACATGTGCCTCAGGCAGCTGGTTATATTAATCAGGTTTTGACTAAGAAATCTTTAAGAGATATTATTGGTAAAATATTAAAGAAAACCTCAGTTCCTGAAACTGCAGAATTCTTAGATGCTATTAGAACCTTAGGTTTCAAATTTGCCTTCCAAGGTGGTCTGTCATTTAGTTTAGGTGATATAATTATTCCTCAAGAAAAGCAGGGAATGATTGATGCTGCGAATAAGCAGGTTGATGGTATTATGGGTAACTATAATATGGGACTTATTACTAATAACGAACGATATAACCAAGTAATTGATATCTGGACTTCAACGAATGCTGAATTAACAGAATTATCTATGAAACGTATCCGAGAGGATCAGCAAGGATTCAACTCAGTGTTTATGATGCTTGATTCTGGAGCTCGTGGATCTAAAGAACAGATTCGTCAGTTAACAGGTATGCGTGGATTAATGGCAAAACCTAAAAAATCGAATGCTGGTGGAGGTGAGATTATTGAAAATCCAATTTTATCAAACTTTAAAGAAGGACTTTCAATTTTAGAATACTTTATTTCAACACACGGTGCTCGTAAAGGTCTTGCAGATACCGCTCTAAAAACAGCAGATGCTGGTTACTTAACGCGTCGTTTGGTAGATGTATCTCAGGATGTTATTATTAATATTGAGGATTGTGGTACTTTAAGAGGTGTTGAAGTTGGAGCGTTGAAGAAGAATGATGAAATCGTTGAATCTTTAGAAGATAGAATCTTTGGACGTGTTGCGCTTAACGATACTTATAATCCTCAAACAGATGAATTATTAGTAGCAGCTGGAGAATTAATAGATGATAAAGTAGCAAAAGCTATTGGAGATTCCCCAATTGAAACTATAGAAGTTCGTTCACCGTTGACATGTGAGGCACCTCGAGGAATTTGTGTAAAATGTTACGGTCTTAACTTAGCAACAGGTAAAATGGTGCAACGTGGTGAGGCAGTTGGTGTTGTTGCCGCACAATCTATTGGAGAGCCTGGTACTCAGCTTACATTAAGAACATTCCACGTAGGTGGTATTGCAGGAAACATTTCTGAAGAGAATAAGTTAGCGGTTAAGTTTGATGGTATTGCCGAAATTGAAGACTTGAAAACTGTAAAAGGTGAGGATAGTGAAGGTAATCAGGCAGATATCGTAATTTCTCGAACTTCTGAAATAAAACTTATTGATAAGAAAACAGGAATTACCTTAAGTACAAATAACATTCCTTACGGTTCTACTATTTTTATCAAGAATGGTCAAGACCTGAAAAAAGGAGATGTTGTATGTCAGTGGGATCCATATAACGGTGTAATTATTTCTGAATTTGCTGGTAAAGTGAAGTACGAAAACATCGAGCAAGGTGTAACTTACCAAGTAGAAATTGATGAACAAACTGGTTTCCAAGAAAAAGTAATTTCTGAATCTAGAAATAAGAAGTTGATACCAACACTTCATATTGAAGATGGTAAAGGTGAAACAATTCGTTCTTATAACCTACCTGTAGGGGCACACTTAATGATTGATGATGGTGAAGAAATTAAGGTTGGTAAAATCTTGGTGAAGATACCTCGTAAATCTGCTAAGGCAGGTGATATTACTGGTGGTCTTCCACGTGTAACTGAACTTTTCGAAGCACGTAATCCATCAAATCCAGCTGTTGTAAGTGAGATTGATGGTGTAGTTTCCTTCGGGAAAATTAAACGTGGTAATCGTGAGATAATCGTAGAGTCTAAGCTAGGAGAAATCAAAAAATATCTTGTAAAATTATCTAACCAGATTCTAGTACAGGAAAATGATTTCGTAAAAGCAGGTATGCCACTTTCCGATGGATCTATTACACCTAACGATATACTAAATATTAAAGGGCCTTCTGCGGTTCAGCAATATTTAGTAAATGAGGTTCAAGAGGTGTATCGCTTGCAAGGTGTAAAAATCAATGATAAACACTTTGAAGTTGTGGTAAGACAAATGATGCGAAAGGTTAGAATTATTGACTCAGGGGATACTATTTTCTTAGAAGATCAGTTAGTTCATAAGAGTGATTTTATTACTGAAAATGATGAAATTTTCGGAATGAAGGTAATTGAAGATGCCGGAGATTCTGCTAACTTGAAAGCAGGTCAGATAGTTACACCACGTGAACTAAGAGATGAGAATTCTATTCTTAGAAGAGAAGATAAAAAACTTGTGGAAGCTAGGGATGCACAACCAGCAACTGCAACACCAATATTACAAGGTATAACAAGAGCTTCGCTACAAACGAAATCATTTATTTCTGCAGCGTCGTTCCAGGAGACTACCAAAGTATTGAATGAAGCAGCTGTGGCAGGTAAAGTTGATACACTTGAAGGACTTAAAGAAAATGTTATTGTTGGACATAGAATTCCAGCAGGAACAGGTATGAGAAGTTATTCTGATATCATTGTAGGGTCTAAAGAGGAGTTTGACGAAATGATGCAGGTAAAGCAAGAGATGAATTTTAATTAATTATAATTCCTGCGGAGGCAGGAACGCAAAAGATAAAAGCCTTCATGTATAAAAACTTGAAGGCTTTTTTAGTAAATAATAAGAATCACAGTAATAGCTAATATTAAAATGGCAGAGGAAAAAAAGAACCAACAGGGACAAATAAATATAGAATTGGATGAAAAGGTAGCCGAAGGGACGTATTCCAATCTGGCAATAATTAACCATTCAGTATCAGAGTTTGTAGTAGATTTTGTAAATATTATGCCAGGGGTTCCAAAGAATAAGGTGAAATCAAGAATTATATTAACGCCGCAGCACGCTAAAAGATTACTAAAAGCACTTGGTGATAATGTAGCAAGGTTTGAAAGTGCGCATGGAGAGATAAAAGATTATGAGCAGCCACCAATACCTTTGAATTTTGGACCTACTGGACAAGCATAAACTAAAAACCCTTCAACATACGTATTGAAGGGTCTTTTTTATATTGTAATTTTATAGTTTATCCAACAGCTCTATGTTCGTTTTTATAGAACTTTAGGGCACCACTAGGGCATTTTTTAATTTGGTTAATAATTTTATCACTTTTTGTGCCATCAAGGTTAATCCATGGGATAACATTATTGCTGAAAACATCAGACAATTCTCTAGCACATTTTCCGGATAATTTGCAAATACAAGGGTCGTAAGTTACTGTAATCTCTTGATTACTAAATTGCTTAGATTCTACTTCCATGATATGATCAATTTGGGGGTTGATACTTATCTCAAGTTAAATAATACATTGATTTCCGAAGTAAGAAAATCGGTCAATAACAGAAAAATATCGTTGAATACCAGAAATAAAATCGACTAGTTGGTTTTATTCTTATTCAAATTCTGAAGTAAAATGGAAGGTAATACTCGGATATTTTTGCTGTGTCATTTGTAGCGAAAAGGCCGAATCTGCTAAAAATACTAACTGATTGTGCTTGTCTTTCGCTAAAAAACGCTGTTTTACTCTTAAAAACTCCTTATACTCTTCATTTTTATCGTCCTCTGGATCTACCCAGCAGGCCTTATGTACATTCAGGTTTTCATATGTACATTTAGCCCCATATTCATGTTCTAAACGATATTGGATGACTTCATATTGAAGGGCTCCAACCGTACCAATAACTTTTCTACCATTTAATTCGAGTGTGAACAATTGTGCCACACCTTCATCCATTAATTGATCGATACCTTTATATAACTGTTTTGATTTTAAAGGATCTGCGTTATTAATATATCTAAAATGTTCAGGGGAAAAACTTGGTATACCTTTATAGTTTAGAGATTCACCTTCCGTTAATGTATCACCAATTTTAAATGTTCCGGTATCTTGTAAACCAACGATGTCACCAGGATATGAAACATCAACGATTTCTTTCTTTTCAGCAAAAAATGCGTTAGGACTGGAAAACTTTACTTTCTTATTATGTCTTACATGTAGATAAGGTGTATTCCGCTTAAATTCGCCAGAAACAATTTTAACAAACGCTAAACGGTTTCTGTGATTGGGGTCCATATTGGCATGAATTTTAAAAACAAATCCACTAAACTTATTTTCGTCGGGCTTTACTAAACGCTCCTCACTTTGTTTAGCTCTAGGTTTAGGTGCAATGTCTATAAAACAATCCAAAAGTTCTCGTACGCCAAAATTGTTCAGAGCAGATCCAAAAAACACAGGTTGTGAGTTACCTTCTAGATAGTCATTCTTATCAAACTCTGGATAAATACCTTCTACTAATTCTATTTCTTCTCTAAGGGTGATGGCTGCATTTTCTCCCACTAATGTGTCGAGTTCTGGAGACGATAAATCAGAAATCTCAACTGTTTCTTCAATATCCTTACGACTATCACCACTAAATAAATTAATATTCTTTTCCCAGAGATTATATATACCTTTAAATTCGTAACCCATGCCAATTGGAAAGCTTAGAGGTGTAACTTTTAAGCCCAGTTTTTGCTCTACTTCATCTAATAAATCAAAGGCATCTTTTCCTTCTCTATCCAGTTTATTGATGAAGACAATCATGGGTATGTTGCGCATGCGGCAAACTTCAACCAATTTTTCCGTTTGTTCTTCCACACCTTTGGCTACGTCAATTACAACAATTACGCTATCAACTGCAGTTAGTGTTCTAAAGGTGTCTTCAGCAAAATCTTTGTGTCCAGGTGTGTCAAGAATGTTTATTTTAATACCATTGTATTCAAAAGCTAGTACAGAAGTAGCAACAGAGATACCACGTTGACGTTCAATTTCCATAAAGTCACTGGTAGCACCTTTCTTGATCTTATTACTTTTTACGGCACCTGCTTCTTGAATGGCGCCACCAAAAAGGAGTAACTTTTCTGTAAGCGTTGTTTTACCTGCATCAGGGTGAGAGATGATTCCAAATGTACGCCTGCGCTCAATTTCCTTAATAAAAGACATGAAAATAAATTTTGGCAAATATAGGCTTATATAGTGCTTTTGAAAATTATACTTTCAAAAATATGTGACTTCTAGTTTTTTGCTAGTGTCTTAAACATATGTTAAGTATACTGCAAATAAAAAGCGTTATCGTTTTTGTAAGTAAAAACATTATTTATGTAAGTAAATAAAATTTTGAAATAAAAAAATACCAACAAAAATTTTGAAATATTGCATTTAATCGTATATATTTGTCTTTTCATCGATTATTTATGCGTTTTATCTGTTTAAATAATTTTTGAAAAATTTGTAATTAATCCTATTTCTAATGAATTCTAACCGACTACCTAAGATCGACGGAACGTTTTTCGTATTTCCTTTATTAGTAATTTCCTTTTTATTTTCAAATGTATCCAACGCTCAGTCTTGTACCATTAATGCAGGATTGGATAGGACAATTTGTGTAAATGAAACGTTTCAGTTAGATGGAACATCGCCTGATTCATATGCCTCTGGCCCTACTTGGAGACAAGTTTCTGGGCCATCGGTAATAATTAGCGACCCTTCCGTTGATGATCCAATAATTACTGGTGCTATTGCTGGCAATGTATATGTTTTCGAATTGTCTGCTGAATGTTTTAATGGAGATACACCATCCCAAACCGTAACAATTTCAGTAGATCCTATAACCATAGCTGATGCGGGAGTTGATATAGCTTCTTGTCCCGATAGTTCAGGAACGCTCGAAATTTCGGGAAATGCCCCCATTAATATTGGAGAAACTGGTGTGTGGACGATTGAAGGTTCAAATAACGCTGGTGTGATAATTGATCAACCAAATTCGACTACATCCGAAATTACTTTGCCCACAAACTCTGCTGGTAGTACTACATTACGATGGACAATTTCAGGAAATGGGTGCTCCTCTTTTGATGAGATTACTGTAACTAATTTTGGTGGTGTTTCGCCTGTAGATGCTGGTTCAGATCAAACATTATCCAATTGTTACACCATTACTCAAAATACAAATTTAAATGGTTCTTTCTCTGGAAACGGTAGTGGAGGGCAAGTAGGGACATGGACTTTTGTCAGCGGTCCTTCTACACCTACTATTTCAAATGAAAATGTAAATAATACTGGAGTCTCTAACTTAATTGAAGGAGAATATGTGTTTAGATGGGATGTTGTTGGTCCTTGTGTTTCTGGTTCAGATACCGTAACTATTACTGTTCCTGAGGCTACTCAAGACGTTTCAAATGCAACCATTTCAAATAATAATCAAAGATTTTGCGATGCAGGTATAACTGAAACCACTTTGGTAGGTTCTTTACCTGATTTTACGAATGAAACCGTACAATGGACTCAAGAAACAGGTCCAGCAGCTACTATTGTAGATGATACCAATAGTACAACCCAAGTTACAGGCTTAGTTTCACCAAACTCCTATAGATTTAGATATACAATTACAAATATAAATACGGGTTGTACTACAAGTGCTACTGTAAATTTAAGCTATAATACAAATGCTGTTAGTATATCTGCCAACGGAGGTAGCGATATTACTGGAACTTGTAATCAATTAGATTTTGCAATACCTTACACATCTTCTAGTGGAAATATAACTGATTATAGTATTATAAGTGGTCCTGATGATTCTGCGACTAGTTTTCCAACTTCCTACACCAATTTAGGGGGAGCAAGCAACGGTACTGCGAACTTAAGTTTTGATGTAGCAGGTATTTATACGGTTAACTTTAGAAGAAGAAGAAATGGTAATTTGTTCGTTGGTGGTTGTGATTCAGCAAATAGTACCATAAATATTTATGTTTCTACAGATATTGTTGGTGCCAATGCAGGTACTGATCAAACGTTTGTTTGTGGACAGGTTAATGGTAATTTAGCCGGAAGTGTTGTAAGTTTAGGTGAAACTGCTATTTGGTCTTTGGTTAGTGGTCCTGATGGTATGACTAACTCAGTAATAAGTGATAGATACAGCAGAACGCCTTCTTTAACGGGACTCTTACCTGGTTTATATGAATTTAGCTACACGGTTTCCGCAGGAACTAATTGCCCAACAGCAGTTGATGTAACTCAAGTTATTGTAACACCAACTAGTAACTTACCAATTGAGGCAGGAGTTAATCAGTTGGTATGTGTTAATGGTCCTGTGCAATTAAGTGCAGACCCTTTAAGAGATAGTCAACTTGGTACTTGGTCTGCTAATAATCCAAGTGTAACATTTTCTGATGTCAACGATCCAAATGCTATAGCGTTTGGTTTTGATACTCCAGATGCGACAATTGCAAACGGTAATGAATATATTTTAACCTGGACGGTAGACGAAAGAGCTGGTTTTCCAGACTGTGCGCCCGCCGAGACAGATACTTTAATAATAGAAACTGGCAATGAAGATTCGCCAACAATTTCAGAGGCCGGTACGGATATTTGCTTACCATTGGGAACAACTACGATAACTAATTTGAGTGGAAATACACCAGAAGCAGATGAAACAGGATTGTGGACTCAAATATCTGGTCCTTCTACAGTAAGTTTTACGAATCCTAATAGTCCTACAACAGAAGTTACAGGTTTAGTAGATGGCCAATATGTTTTTGATTGGGAAATCGCATATACACCGCCAACAACCAATACATGTCCATCAACCTCAGATCAAGTTGAAGTTGTAATTTCAGATACCACTACGTTTGTAAGCGCAGGCCCCGATCAAACGTTATGCTTAGATCCGGTGGCTTTATCATTTACTATGTCTGCAGATGATCCAACACCATTGGGAGGTGTGGGTACTTGGAGTCTTGTTTCGGGTTTAACTGGTTTTACAGTAGATGATATTAATAGTCCAACGGCAGAATTTACCAATTTATTAGACGGTACGTATGTGTTTGAATGGTTGGTGACCTATGGTAATTGTACAAGTGCTAATGCAGCAGACCAAGTCACCATACAAGTGGGTATTCCACCAACAGTGGCCAATATACCAGGCCCAGATCAAGTAATTTGTGCGGCAACAAATACTATCGTTACAGCTGATGCTTTATTAAGACCAGGTATTGAGACAGGATCTTGGTCTATTGTTTCTGGTCCTAATACACCAACTATTGCGAGCCCTAGCAGTGAAACTACCAATATTACAGGGTTACAAACAGGAAGCTATATGTTCAGATGGACTACTTCTAGTGCGTCACCTCTTTGTACTAATTCTTTTGATGATATTACAGTTGATGTTTATGCCCCGGCTACAGCTGGTTCAGATCAAGACTTATGTGAGGTTACCAGTGTATTCTTAGAAGCCACTTCGGGCACAACAGGTACTTGGACAATAGTTTCTGTTGACGGCGATACAACTCCAGGGGTTATTGCTCCATTTACACCAACCCAATCACCAAGTAACAGTAATACAGCTAATGCGCCTGTTACTCCAGGTGCAACATATGTCTTTGAGTACACTACTGATTACACAGGTAGTGGTGCTGCTTGTAACAATTCAGATACTGTAACCGTAACTGTAAGTAATGGCCCAAGTGTTGATCCAGATGCTGGTGAAGATCAAATTATATGTACAGGTGGTGGTGCTGGTACTACAACATCTGCAACTTTAACTACTGGATATATACCCCCTCTTCCTGATCCGCAGGTTCCTACAATTCCATCAGATGTTGTTTCAGAATGGCGATTGATTTCGCAACCTTCTGGAAGTCCTGCGGTAACAATTAGTACTCCAAATAATAGTCCAAGTACTAATGTTGGTAATTTAGTAGAAGGGGTTTACATATTTGAGTTAAACTTTGATGCAAATTTTTGTTCTGATAAATCTGATTTTGTTCGTGTAGAAATTTACAACGTTCCTGGGCCAGTTGATGCAGGAATTGATGATTCTAACGCATGTCAAGTAGACTTCTTAACCAATGCTACAGAACCTACATCAGGGATAGGAACATGGACCATCACTTCTGCACCAGGAGGATCTTCAACAACAATAGATAGTCCTAATAACCCCATCACAGGTTTAACCAATATTGCTTTAGGTACATATGTTTTAACATGGACGGTTTCAAATAATCCTCCACCATCTGATCCGCCTAGTCCAACAGATCCATTTATAAGTCCGTCTTTATGCGAACCTCAATCTGATACGGTTACTTTTACGTTTACTGATGATCCGCCGTCTACCGCGGAAGCAGGACCAGACCAAGAATTTTGTGATGCTACGTTAACAAGTTTAGATGCTACGCCATTAATGATGGGAACTGGAACATGGACGCAAACTGCGGGAGCACCAGCATTAATAGATTCTCCAAATGACCCTAATACATTTGTTTTAGGTTTGAGTCAAGGAACGTATGAGTTTACTTGGACGGCAGAACAAGGAGGTTGTTCAAATTCCGATGCTATGGAAATAGTTATCTTCTCTAATCCGGTTTCAGCTGAGGCCGGTCCAGACCAAACAGTACAAGAACTTACACCAGTGGCACTAGATGCTGATACGCCGGCTAGTGGCACAGGAACTTGGAGCCAAATATCAGGTCCTACAACTGTAGGGTTTGCCGATGTAAATGATGCAGAAACAGGGATAACTAATACAACGGTTGGAACTTATGTTTTCCAATGGTCAGTAAGTAGTGGCACTTGTAGTGATGCAACTGATACAATGACATTAATTATAACTCCAATTTCCGATTTAGAATTAACTAAATCTGTTTCGCCATCGTCAGTTAATGTAGGTGATACAGTTACTTTTACAATTTCAATTTTAAATAATGATAGTAGTTTACCGAATTCTGACGCTACAGGAATAAACGTTGAAGATATATTGCCTTTGGGTTATACCTTAGTACCTGGAACAGTTTCTAACGGTGGTTCTTTCGAGGTAGCTACACAAACTATTACCTGGACAAACTTAAATATTGATAGTGGAGACACTTTGGATTTAACGTTTAATGCTACTGTAAATGGTAGTGGTTCATACACTAATACAGCAGAAATAACGGCTAGTAATAGTATTGACCCAGATAGTACCCCAGATAATGATGATGGCGATCAAGATGAAGATGACGAAGATAACGCCTCTGTTACCATTCAATCTTCAGATTTATCACTTACAAAAACGGCGTCAACTTCAAATGCAAGCGTGGGCGATACAGTGGTTTTCACCATTACTGTATCAAATGCAGGAGCCAATACAGCAACTAATGTCACTGCTGTCGATCAATTGCCTATTGGTTTTACTTATCAAAGTGACGATTCCGGTGGAGCTTACAACCCTTCCACAGGAGTTTGGAGTATTGGTTCGGTTACAACAGCAACACCCGTTTCAATCAATATAACAACAACCGTAAATGCACCAACGGGAGCGGTGGGTGAGTATAGTAATATTGCGGAAATAACCACCAGCGATCAAGCAGATCCAGACAGTACGCCAAACAATGATGATGGCGATCAAAGTGAAGATGATGAAGATAATGCTTCTGTAACCTTAGAATTGGCAGATCTTCAAATTACTAAATCTGCTTCGCCAACTTCTGGCGCAGTTGGAGATACAGTAATGTTTTCTATTTTTCTTGAAAACCTCGGTCCAGGCGATGCCACTGGAATTGATATAGAAGATGTATTGCCTTCTGGATATGATATAGTACCAGGAACAATATCTAACTCAGGGACATATATAATTGGAAATAACTCTATAGTTTGGAATGATTTATCACTCGGTAATGGGCTTTCAAGGACATTAACATATAATGTATTGATTAATGATTCTGGCAATTACACGAATATAGCTCAAATTACAGCAAGTGATTTGTTTGACCCAGATAGCACACCAAATAATGATGATGGTGATCAAAGTGAAGATGATGAAGATGATGCTACTTTTACCGTAGAGCAGGCAGATTTAAGTCTTGTAAAACAACTAGCGAGTGGCAGTAGCGCTACGCCAAATGTAGG
>DIYI01000014.1 GCA_002428965.1 Jejuia sp. UBA6058
TGATAGGCTACAGGTGTAAAGGCAGTAATGTCATAGCCGAGTAGTACTAATAACCCATAGGCTTATTGCGCCTCCCCTTCGATAAGAAGGGGACGGCAGTCTTTTTTTCTACTAAAACAGTTCATGCACATTTTTTCAATATGTTAAGATATTTGCAAGCGAAGCTTGCAGTAGTTAGAGGTTAGTAATTAGTAATTAGAACGAGAGTCTAATTACTAAAACCTAAGAACTAATTACTTAAAACTTAAGGTGGTTATAGCGACGGGGCTCACCTCTTACCATTCCGAACAGAGAAGTTAAGCCCGTTAGCGCCGATGGTACTGCACTTGTGGAAGAGTAGGTCGCCGCCTTTTTTGAATCCCTTCATTATTCTTTAGTGAAGGGATTTTTTTTGACTTGGTTTTGACTTAGTTTTTAGCTTAATGTCTTGAAAGAGTGAAGCAGTACAAATAGTTGATATGGTTCCTATTAAGTGAGATAGACTGACCTTGACAGATAAGTGTGTGAGAGATAGAGCTTCGGAGTACCTCAGCAACCAAAACTATGGACTGATGGTACGGTTTTATCTTTTTTTAGTAAAAACTCACCATGAAAGTATCCTAATTTAGGATAGTTAATCTCTTATAATACTTCTTGAAATTACAATCTTTTGTATCTCGGAAGTGCCTTCGTAAATCTGAGTGATTTTGGCATCTCGCATCAAACGCTCAACATGATATTCTTTAACAAACCCATTACCGCCATGTATTTGAACAGCTTCAACAGTCTGCTCCATAGCTACTTTTGAAGCATACAATTTCGCCATAGCACTTGATTTATCATAATTGCTATTAGCATCCTTATCTGAAGCAGATTTCATAACTAACATTCTTGCAGCTTCAATTTCGGTATACATATCAGCAAGTTTGAATGCAATGGCTTGGTGGTTACAAATTTCGGTTCCGAAAGCTTTTCGTTGTTTGGAGTATTTAAGCGCGAGTTCGTATGCACCCTGAGCTATACCTAGAGCTTGGGCAGCTATACCGATACGGCCACCAGATAACGTCTTCATAGCAAAGCGAAAACCAGACCCATTAACACCAATACGGTTTTCTTTTGGGACTTTCACATCATTGAACTGAAGTGTGTGAGTGTCGCTACCTCGAATTCCTAACTTATCTTCTTTTGGACCAATATGAAAACCTTCAGCATCTCTTTCAACAATAAATGCATTTATACCATGAGATCCTTTGTCTCTATCTGTTTGCGCAATCACCAAATATACATCAGCTCTACCGCCGTTAGTTATCCAATTTTTTGTGCCATTAATTAGATAATGGTCGCCTTTATCAATAGCTGTGGTTCTTTGAGAAGTAGCATCGCTGCCAGCCTCAGGTTCACTTAAACAAAAAGCTCCAACAAACTCTCCTGTGGATAGTTTAGTTAGGTACTTTTGTTTTTGTTCTTCTGTTCCATACGCTTCAATACCATAACAAACTAAAGAATTATTTACGGATACAATTACTGAAGCCGAAGCATCAATTTTAGATAGTTCCTCCATTATGAGTACGTAAGAGATTGTATCCATACCACTTCCTCCATACTTGGGATCTACCATTACACCCATGAAACCAAGTTCTCCCATTTTTTTTACTAATTCATCAGGAAAGTGTTGTTTTTCATCACGTTCTATTACACCTGGAAGTAATTCGTTTTGGGCAAAATCGCGAGCAGCGTCACGAATCATTTTATGCTCTTCAGAAAGGTTAAAATTCATAATTCGTAAATATTGAGTGTTTTTAGTAAAAAAAGTTTACAAATATACTTTTTTAATGGGAATTTATCAATATAGAATATTAAATTTACGTCGTATGGATGGGAATGAGTATAAGGTTATTGGTGTAATGTCCGGCACCTCTCTAGATGGTATTGATTTAGTTTATGCTGAATTTAAGTTTGAAAAAAATTGGACTTTTAAACTAATTTATTCAGAGACTGTTGCTTACGATAATTATTGGCAAACAAAACTTGGAAATTTGGTGGCGATGGATATCAGGGTACTTAGGCATTTAGATGATGAATATACAACACACCTGTCTCAAATTATACTAAGTTTTATTAAAAAGTACAAAATTGAAGAAATAGATTTAGTCAGTTCTCACGGTCATACTGCTTTGCACCAACCAGAAAAGAGGTTAACATATCAGATTGGGAATTTAACCAAAATTGCATCGTTAGTGGGTAATACAGTAGTTTGTGATTTTAGAGTACAAGATGTAGAACTAGGTGGTCAAGGCGCGCCGCTGGTGCCAATTGGTGATGAACTTTTATTTTCAGAATTTGATTATTGTATAAACCTTGGAGGTTTTGCTAATATTTCAACCAAAAATTATGAACGGCTTGCTTATGATGTTTGCCCCGTTAATATTGTTTTAAATCATTATGTTAGATCGGTTGAACTTGATTACGATGAAGATGGTAAGTTGGCTTCAAAGGGACAAGTAAATCTTGAATTGTTAAATAGACTCAATGCTTTATCTTTTTATAAGGAATTACCCCCAAAATCTTTAGGATTAGAATGGGTACATGATCATATTCTTCCTTTAATCAATTCTTATAAAATTAGTTTGAATGACATTCTTAGAACTTTCACAGAACATATTGCTATTCAAGTTTCTAAAAGTATTTCCTATAAACCTCAAGGTTCTGTTTTGATGACTGGAGGAGGCGCTTACAACTTGTTTTTAGTTGAAAGAATAAAAGAAATTTCAGAAAACAATATAGTAATTCCTTCGAAAGAGATCGTAGAATTTAAGGAAGCTCTTATATTTGGGTTTTTAGGTGTTTTAAGGATTAGAAATGAAATTAACTGTTTAAAAAGTGTTACTGGAGCATCCCAAAATCATAGCTCTGGTAACGTTTGCATGCCATAAAGTTGATTTAAAGTTAATATTTAAGGTGTTAAGTTTTTTATATTTGTTTCTATAATAATTTCTAAAGATTTCTATAAAATGACTCAACTTTAGCTATGCATTACTGATTTAAAGCAACAAGAATTGTATTAGGTTATAAATGAATAGTTAAAGTTAAGATGAAGGATTTATTATATAAGTTTGAAAACAAAGCCCCAGAAATAGTTTTTAATTGGAAAGATGCAGAAACGGAAGCCGAAGGGTGGGTTGTAATTAACTCTTTAAGAGGCGGTGCAGCCGGAGGTGGAACGAGAATGCGATTAGGTTTAGATATGAATGAAGTGCTATCCTTAGCCAAAACAATGGAAATTAAATTTACCATTTCTGGCCCGCCGATTGGAGGTGCTAAATCAGGCATCAATTTTGACCCAAAAGATCCCAGAAAGAAGGAAGTTTTAGAGCGATGGTACAACGCTGTTTCTCCTTTGTTAAAGAGTTACTATGGTACAGGAGGAGATATGAATATTGATGAAACTGAAGAAGTTATTCCAATTACAGAAGCAAGCGGTGTATGGCATCCACAAGAAGGCGTATTTAATGGGTTTTTTAAACCCTCCGAAGCTGACAAAATAAATAGGATTGGGCAGTTACGTCAAGGTGTAATAAAAGTGATTGAAAATCCTAAATACTCACCAGAGATAACTAAAAAATATAAAGTAGCCGACATGGTTACTGGTTATGGTGTCGCAGAGGCAGCAAAGCACTATTACGATATATACGGAGGATCTATAAAAGGAAAACGTGCCGTTGTGCAAGGTTTTGGAAATGTAGGTGCGGCAGCTGCATTTTATCTTTCTAAGATGGAGGTAAGAGTTGTTGGTATTATTGATATTTCTGGGGGCTTGATTAAGGAAAGTGGTTTTTCTTTTCAAGAAATAACAGAACTTTTTCTTTCAAAAGATGGTAATACCTTGAAATCGGAACATTTAATTCCGTTTGAAGAAATGAATAGGCGCGTATGGGGTTTAGAAACAGAAATATTTGCACCTTGCGCAGCTTCAAGGTTAATTACATTGAAACAAATAGATGAGATGATCGAAAGCGGATTAGAAGTAATTTCTTGTGGGGCGAACGTCCCTTTTGCGGATAAAGAAATTTTCTTTGGTCCCATAATGGAACATACTGATAATCGGGTAAGTTTAATTCCTGATTTTATATCTAATTGTGGAATGGCACGGGTTTTTTCGTATTTTATGGAGCGAAAAGTTCAAATGACAGATGAAGCCATTTTTAGTGATACTTCAAGGACTATAAAAACCGCACTACAAAACGTTTACAATAAAAATAAATCTAAAACTAAAATTAGCGCAACAGCTTTTGAGATTGCGCTCAACCAACTTGTTTAAATTATAATTTATGGAAGCAATAATTATTCTAGTATTTGTGATGGGCTATTTGGGTATTACCCTAGAACATAGTTTAAAAATTGATAAGTTAATACCAGCGCTAATAATGATGGCAATATGTTGGGCATTGGTTGCATTTGGTTTAGATAGCTTTACACAATGGTTTGATTCTGGAAAGCATGCGCTTCTTGAAAACTTTGGCATGTTAGAGCATGAAGAGAAAATGCACTTAATGGAAGAAACTTTATTGCACCATTTAGGAAAAACCGCAGAGATATTAGTGTTTCTTTTAGGCGCAATGACTATCGTTGAAATTATTGATTATTTTGATGGTTTCGCAACGATTAAAAGTTTCATAAAAACTAAGAAAAGGTCTAAAATTTTATGGATATTTTCAGTTTTAGCTTTCATTCTTTCTGCAATAATAGATAATTTAACAGCAACAATCGTTCTTATTTCTATTTTACAAAAGATTGTAAAAGAACGAGATATAAGAATTTGGTATGCTGGACTTATTATTATTGCTGCCAATGCAGGAGGTGCTTGGTCTCCTATTGGAGATGTAACAACTACTATGTTGTGGATAGGCGATAAGGTATCTACTGGACACTTAATAGGGTATCTATTAGTACCTTCTTTATTATGCATGGTTGTGCCTTCGTTAATTGCAAGTTTTTTACCAGCTTTTAAGGGTGACTTAGATATTGTTGAAGATGGAGGAAAAGCAAAATCAAGATTTAGCGGTACAATGTTATATTTAGGCTTAGGAGCTATTGTATTCGTACCAATATTTAAAGTAGTTACACATTTGCCGCCATATGTTGGAATGATGTTGTCATTGGGTGTGGTTGCAACATTTGCTGAGATATACAGTAGTTCAAAATTCAGTATGACAAGTGCAGACTTTGAAGAAAGTGACGCTCACGCTCATCATAGTCCAGTGCATTCGGCCTTGTCAAAAATAGAGCTCCCCAGTATATTATTTTTCTTAGGAATTCTAATGGCTGTTGCTGCATTGGAGTCTTTAGGTATTTTGTTTGGAGCTGCCGACTGGTTAAGAGAATCTACACCACAATTAGGAACTGAGATGCATTCCGGAGGAGTGTCTGATTTGGTAGTATTATTTCTCGGTCTTGGTTCAGCGGTAATTGATAATGTGCCACTAGTGGCTGCAAGTTTAGGTATGTTTTCTGAACCTTTAGATCATGAATTATGGCATTTTATAGCCTATTCTGCTGGAACAGGTGGAAGTATGTTGATTATTGGTTCTGCAGCAGGTGTAGTTGCGATGGGTATGGAGAAAATTGATTTTTTCTGGTATTTGAAAAAGATATCATGGTTGGCTCTTGTTGGCTTTTTAGTTGGAGCCGCCGCATTTATGGTTACCAGAACTATGTTTTAATAAAAGTACTTTTTTGGTATAAAATTTGAAAGATTAGCATTTATTGCTAATCTTTCCGTTTTTAATGAACGTAAATAAAGTTGAAAACCATAAATATTATACTTTAGCAACAAAACATACGTTATACAGTTGCAATTAACCTAAAACTATATGCTTAACATAATTTTACAAAACACTCAGGAAAGTGCTGAATTAATAGATGGAGAATCTACCGAAAAAACACTTTCAATAATAGAATTAATAGGTAGTGGCGGTACTGCTGGACAAGTTATTATCGCTATTTTATTCTTACTCCTAGTTGTTGCATCCTATATTTATTTCGAACGTTTATTCGCTATCAAAGCCGCATCTAAAGTGGATTCCAATTTCATGAATCAAATTAAGGATCATGTGAGTAATGGTAAAATTGATTCAGCTCAAATGTTGTGTGCCCAGGATAACTCCCCCGTTTCAAGACTTATTGGAAAGGGTATTACAAGAATAGGGAAGCCACTAGCGGATATTAATACAGCCATTGAAAATGCAGGACGTTTAGAAATTTATAATCTTGAAAAAAATGTCAGTGTGCTAGCTACAATTTCTGGAGCTGCACCTATGATAGGATTCTTAGGGACTGTTATTGGTATGATACTTTCCATTTTTGAAATAGCGAACTCTGGTGGGCAGATAGATATTAAATTGCTTGCAGATGGATTATATACTGCCATGACAACGACCGTTGCTGGTTTAATTGTGGGTATTGTGGGTTATATTGCTTACAATCATTTAGTGGTTAGAACTGATAAGGTAGTATATCAAATGGAAGCCAACTCATTAGAGTTTTTAGATCATTTAAACGAGCCAACTTAATATGAATTTTAGAGGAAGAAATAAAGTAACTCCAGAATTCAATATGTCGTCTATGACGGATATTGTATTCTTACTACTCATATTCTTTATGCTGGCATCAACCTTGGTAACCACGAATGCTATAGATATTTTATTACCAAAGGCAAGTGGTAAAACAGAGAACAAGAAATCTGTTGCTGTAAGTATTAAAAGGGATTTAACATATTATATTGATCAGAAACTTGTTGGTGTAAGTGTACTTGAAAACGAGCTCTTGGCAGCACTTTCCAATGAGACTAAACCAACAATTGTTTTGCGTGCCGAAAAGTCTGTTCCTGTTGAAAATGTGGTTAAGGTAATGGATATTGCTAATAGAAATAAGTTCAAAGTTATTTTGGCTGTGAAGCCTAATTGATAATTTAGGAATAACTTTTGTAGAGTATCATAATTATATGAAGTATTTTCAAACCAACCATCAACGTAATTCTGCGAAAATAACGGCACTAATCGCTATTATTTTACTTTTACTATTATTTGTGGTTGGAGCACCATATATGGATCCACCAGAAGAATATGGTGTTGCTGTTAATTTTGGTAATTCTAATTATGGTCGAGGAAATATTCAACCTAAGAAACCCGTAAAATCTGAGCCAAAAGTTGTGGAAGAACCTCCGCAACCTGAACCTTCAAAATCCCAACCGGCTAAATCTTCAGAATCAAAAGAAGAAGTTTTAACTCAAAATAATGCTGAAGAAATTGCGATAAAAAAACAAAAAGAGGCTGAAGCTAAAGCGAGGGCAATTGCAGAGGCAAAAGCAAAAGCCGAGGCTGAAAGAATTGCCAAAGAGAAACGGGAGCAAGAGGAAAAGAAGCGCAAATTAGATGCTTTAATTGGTGGCGTAAGTAAATCTGAAGGTTCCGAAACTGGGAGTGAAGGAAATGATAACAGTGCAGGAGATAAGGGACAATTGGATGGTAACCCTTATGCTCCAAGCTATTTTGGGGGACAAGGTGCCGGAAGTGGCGGTGTAGGTTACGGATTAAATGGTCGTGGTAGGGCTTCTTTCAAAAGATTAAAGCAAGATTGTAATGAATCTGGTTTAGTTATTGTGCGCATAGTTGTGAATAGAAGTGGAAACGTAATTGAAGCTACGCCAGGAGTAAAGGGAACGACAAATACAGCACAATGTTTACTAGAGCCTGCAAAAAAAATAGCATTATCTCATAAATGGCCGGCAGATAGTAACGCACCCTCACGACAAATTGGTTTTGTGAGTGTTAATTTCAAATTGAGTCAATAAGTTTATGACTTATAAAGATACTTTAAATTGGATGTTTGCTCAATTGCCAATGTATCAGCGTCAAGGAAAAACAGCCTTTAAAAAAGACCTATCAAATACTCTAAAATTAGCTGCTTACCTAAGTCATCCTGAGGAGAAATTCAGATCAGTTCATGTAGCGGGTACAAACGGAAAAGGTTCAACAAGTCATATGATTGCTTCTGTTTTGCAAGAAGCAGGTTATAAGGTTGGACTCTATACTTCACCTCATTTAAAAGATTTTCGAGAGCGCATTAGAATTAACGGAAAACCCATTAGCAAACAATTTGTAATAGGTTTTATAAAAAAGCACAAATCTTTCTTTAAGGAAAATCAGTTATCATTTTTTGAGATGACTGTAGGAATGGCTTTTGATTATTTTTCAAAAAAGGATCTTGATATAGCCATTATTGAAGTAGGTATGGGAGGACGATTGGATTCTACCAATATCATACTACCAGAAGTTTCAGTAATCACAAATATAGGATTGGACCATACACAGTTTTTGGGAGACACTTTAGAATTGATTGCTGGCGAAAAGGCTGGAATTATAAAGCCTAATATTCCTATTGTAATAGGCGAAACTCAGAGTGCAACAAAATCCGTATTTGATAAAATAGCAAAAGAAAATTCATGTAAAATAGTATATGCTGATATAGTTTTAAATACAAAATATGAATCTGATATGATTGGTACATATCAAGAAAAAAATATTAAAACTGCGGTGCAATCTATAAAAGAGCTGGTGCTTCAAGGGTTTCAAATTTCCGAAGAAAATATAAAAAAAGGTTTATTAAATGTAGTTAAGAACACTGGTTTATTAGGAAGATGGCAAATATTGAATGACAAACCAAAAGTAGTATGTGATACCGGTCACAATAGGGAAGGCTTAACTTATATTATGAAGCAGTTGCACCAAGAAGCATATAAAAATTTACACATTGTTTTTGGGGTAGTTAATGATAAAGACTTAAGTTCTATAGTGGATATATTGCCTAAAAAAGCTTACTACTATTTTTGTAAACCTAATATTCCGCGAGGTAAAGATGTAGATAAATTGAAGAGTGAATTATTAGATTATAATATAAAAGGCGATTGCTATATTTCTGTTGATGAGGCGTATAAAACTGCTTTAAAATATGCTTTTAAAGATGATTTAATTTTTATTGGAGGCAGCACTTTTGTGGTAGCAGAAATTATTTAATTTTTTCTTTAAAAAAGTTTTTGCAGTATTAAAAACTAGATTATATTTGCACACCTAATAATTAGGGCGCGTAGCTCAGTTGGTTCAGAGCACTTGGTTTACACCCAAGGGGTCAGGGGTTCGAATCCCTTCGCGCCCACAAAAGCTTCCAAAAATGGAAGCTTTTTTTGTTTTGAAAGGTTTCTATTCGTTTTCTTTTCATTTAATTTTTAGTAATTTCCTCGAATGCAAGAAAAGATTAAGGATACTTACAAAGAAATATTTAAGTCTTACGACAGGCCATCCCTAAAGACACATATTGAAAAAATTATAGAGCTTGATGCATATTTGCCTTTTACATCAACATTCTTTTGTATAACGAACACGCAAGATCTCACTTTTGATTATGTAAGTAAAAATATGCCCGCTTGTTTAGGTCTTGATGAAAGAACTTTTAAGACTGGAGGTATGCGTTATTTTTGGGGTAGAATGCATCCAGAAGATATAGATAGTTGGTTAAAGTCTCTAAATGGTTTGATGGAGTTTACATTAGGTGAAGTAGATGTAAATGATAGACCAAAAATTACGTACACTTGGAATTATAGATTAAAGAAAGGTGACGATACTTATGTTAATATCATTCAAAATACAATACCTTTAGAGTTTGATAAGCAAGATAAACCTATTATTGGTTTAGCTCATTACACAGTTTTACATCCTGATGTGAAAATGCCAATTTGTGCTTCTGCTAAAATTTTAAATAATAACAACGAGTACGAAACAATATACTTTAATAATTATTCTCAAAAACTATTATCTGAAGGTATTAGCAATAGAGAAAAGGATATTATTAGATTACTTGTTTTAAATCATACGAGTAAAACTATAGCTAAAAAATTAAGTATTAGTCCTAATACTGTGGATACACACAGAAGAAATATTCTTAAAAAGCTAAATATATCTTCCACCGGCGAATTAGTTGGTATTTTAAAAATGAATAAGAACTGGCTTTAGGTACTTATAAGTCATAATAAAATGTTATTTGTCGAAAACAGTATAAAATACTCAAATTGAGTATTGCAATAGTTTCTTTTTTGAGAGATATTTACAATGCTATTAATCAGTTCTTAGGGAGAATGTAAAAAGCGTCTATTACAAAAAAGTAAAGGCGCTTTTTTATTTATTCTAGTATTCTTTCTAAAGCCATTCCTCTAGAGCCTTTTATTAGAAAAGTTGAGTTTTTTGTTTTTTCAAGTTTAAAAGCATCTTTGAAATTATCAAAATTTGGAAATTGTACGACTTTGTTTGAGTCAATTTTAGACTTGAAGAAATTTTCACCAACCAAATAGATTTGATCTATGCTTAATGAGGCAGCCAAACCTGTAATATATTGATGTTCTAATGAGGCTTTTTCACCCAACTCAAACATGTCACCGAGGATAGCAATCTTTTTACCCTTTTGCTTTTCAAAATTTAAAAGAGCGGCTTTCATACTGGTGGGATTTGCATTGTATGCATCTAGAATTATCTTGTTAGAATCTTTTTCTATTATTTGAGAACGGTTATTTGATGGTATGTAGCTTTCTATAGCTTTTTTAATCATGTGAATACTCATTTCAAAATAGACACCTATAGTTATGGCAACAGCAATATTATTAAAATTGTAGTCACCAATAAGATGACTATTAATAATTTCATCATTGTACTGGCATTTTACGAAAGGTTGCGCCCCAATGAAATTAATAACCACTTCAGGCTTAGAACCACTATCTCCAAAAGTATAGGTAATACCTCCCTTACTTTTCTCCTTTTGAATTGGGTCGTTAGTATTAAGGAAAATGGTTTTGTTGTTTTTAATCAAATGCATATACATCTCACTTTTCCCCTTAATTACCCCTTCAACACCGCCAAAACCTTCTAAATGGGCTTTCCCATAATTTGTAATTAATCCAAAATCCGGTTCGGCGATATTGCATAGAAATTCAATTTCTTTTTGATGATTGGCACCCATTTCTACAATGCCTATTTCGGTGTCTTTAGTCATAGATAGTAACGTCAACGGAACGCCTATATGATTGTTTAAATTACCTTGGGTGGCGCAGGTATTATACTTATAGGATAGTACTACATTTATTAGTTCTTTAGTTGTAGTTTTGCCGTTACTTCCGGTAAGCGCAATAATAGGTAATTGAAGCTGATTTCTGTGAAAGTTAGCAAGTTCTTGCAATGCTTTTAAAACACTGCTTACTAAAAGGGTTTTATTCGATATATGAAACTCCTCCTCATCAATAACTGCATATTTGGCACCCTTTGAAAGTGCTTCTTTGGCGTAGATATTGCCGTTAAAATTATCTCCCTTCAATGCAAAAAACAGATCGCCTTTTTCAATTTTTCTTGTATCTGTACTAACGGAATTGCATTGTAAAAATATTTGGTATAGTGTTTCTATATTCATAAAAATAAATGTAAATAAAAAGTCCCAACTTTTGGTTAGGACTTTTAAATATCAGTATAATTTTTGTTTAACTCTTTTTCTTCTGAGTCATTTTAGATTTGGAACCTACACGAGACATTGCGCACCTAAATCCAATATAGTCCGTTGCCATATCTTGTGGGAAGTAACGTCTTTGCGCTGGATCTAACCAATATTCTCTGTCTTTCCAAGAACCTCCTTTATAAACTCTAACTTCATCATTAATTAACGAAGTACGGTTGTTAGATTTGTCGTATTCCCTAACAAGGTTCCCGTCTTCATCTCTTGTAACCGTATGTTTTGGTGAGTTGTACATTTTTCTTGTAGCAGTCTCAGTACCTTCTTCTTCATCCTCTTCTCCAAAAGTTTCAAAATCTCTAGATGAGCGACGATCTCCATCTCTAAAATTGATGTTATTCGCTCTATCAAAGTTAGGCCTCAAGTACGTTTCATTTTCATCAATCTCAACCTTTACGATTTCTCCAGGTAAGTTTCTTGCGATTATTTTTCCATTAGATAATGTATCGTAAACAATTTCATCAGATGTTACCACTTTTACAGTACCCTCCTCAGTTATCGCGTTTTTAGTGTAAACATTTCCACGATAATAGTTAAAGTCGTTAAATTCATCGTCCACTATTGGTCTGTAAACATCTGCAACCCATTCAGCTACGTTACCAGCCATATCATACAATCCATAGTCATTTGGATCGTAAGATTTCACGGCGTTTGTAATATCTGCACCATCATCACTCCATCCAGCAATTCCACCATAATCTCCTTTACCTTGTTTAAAGTTTGCCAGTTGGTCACCACGATATTTACGCTTTCCAGACCTTGTATATTGTCCATCCCATGGGTATTTTTTTCTACCGCGGTATAAATTATAACTTCTTAATTCACTTAAACCAAGGGCAGCATATTCCCATTCTACTTCAGTTGGGAGTCTGTATTTAGGACCAAGAACACCAGTTTCCATAGAAGCATAAACACCAGTTTCGTTACCATCGGCATCAACTCTTACGTTTCTGTTTCTTCTACCGTCCGTATCTCCGTTGTCATAAGTGCTTGGATCAACTTTGTAACGATCTGTACTGAAATAGTTGTCAGGATCCATCTCCGTTACATTAATATCTCGATAGCCGCTTTTTTGAAGGTTTAATTCGTTTACACGGTCTGTACGCCAGTTAGAATATTCAACTGCTTGAATCCAACTAACGCCAACAACAGGATACTCTGCATATGCCGGGTGTCTCAAGTAGTTGTCAGTCATAACCTCATTGTAGCCAAGTCTGTTTCTCCAAACTAAAGTGTCAGGAAGTATACCACTGTAAATATTTTTATAAAGTTCGTCGTCTGGAGGATATAACTTTTTCATGTAGTCTAAATATTCCACATACATTAGGTTTGTAACTTCCGTTTCGTCCATGTAGAAAGATTGCACGTGCTGCTGTGTTGGTGTGTTATTCCAATCATGCATTACATCGTCCTGAACGCGACCTTTGGTGAAAGTTCCTCCTTCAATAAAAACCAAACCAGGAGCAGTTTCTTGTTCCTTGAAGTTCGTATTGTATTGGAAACCACCTTCGCGACTGTTAATTTGCCATCCTGTTGCTCTAGAGCTGTTTTTAGAACTAGAAGAAGATTGTTTACAACTAAAGGTTGTTACAGAAAGCGCTGCAATTAACAAAACTTTTAATAACGCTACATTTTTCATATCCATACGTTTAAGTAAGCTAAATTTTTGTTTTGGTGCTGCAATATAAGAATTAAACCTTACAGAACAAGCTATTTTTTTGCATTTTGACGAAAAAAAATGTATTTCGTCCTATATTTAGTGTATTATGTCGATGATTTTGATGCTTTTCTCGATACTACTGCATAGAGATAACGCTTCATTTAAAGAATTATTATTGTATTTTTGAACAATTGCAAAAAATGCGTTTTTTGTGGCATACTATCTACAATTATATTGCGTTATTCTACTTTATGAAAAAGAAAGTTTTACCCTTTTTACTTTTAGTATTCAGTTTCTCTTTTGCCCAAGAAAAAATTTTTACTATTGATTGGAAAAATTCTGAAGAATTGAGCTATGGAAGCAACAAGATAGTATTACCATGGTTTGAGAATACTGGATATAGTTTTGATTTTGATTATGGAATTCAATTTATTGCACAATGGTCTATAAGTTCTGAATTGGATGAATCTTCATTAGAATTGAGTAATGTAGAGTATCAATCAATTTCGAAAACGGATTTATATGAATTGGATGTTGATTTAATACCTTCTTCACCAAAACCTGTTTTAAAAAATTCAAACGCAAGAGATAAACGATATGCTTATTTAAGTTTATTTCCAATAGTGAAAGGATCAAATGGTACTTTCCAACGTATTGTAAGCTTTCAAATTAATTACAAATTCGGGACACAAAATAATAATTCTTCAAAAACTAGGACTTCTAAAGGTTCAAAAACAATATATAATTCGGTATTGGCAAGTGGTGAATGGTATAAGTTCTACATTGATACTACGGGAGTTTTTAAACTTTCAAAAGGCTTTTTACAAAATTTAGGTGTTGATGTTAATAACGTTGATCCAAGAACAATTAAAATTTATGGTAATGGAGGGGCTATGATACCCTATAGCAATGCCGAGCTTCAAAATTTTGATATTACAGAAAATGCCATAAAATTTGTCGGAGAATCAGATGGTGTTTTTGATAATAGCGATTACATTCTTTTTTATGGATTAGGGCCGAGAGGTTATAATACCGAAAGTAATACTCATATTAATTGTTACACGGATAAAACGTACTATTACGTCAACGTTAGCCCAAGTCAAGGCAAACGCATTCAATCTTTAGTTCAGCCCACAGGAAGTGCAGATTTGTCAATAAATACGTTTCATGATTATCAATTCCATGAGAGAGATATTCATAATATAGGGACTATTGGAAGAAGATGGTTTGGAGAACGCTTTAACCTAGAAAGTGAACAAGAATTTAATTTTGAATTTCCTGATATTGTTACTTCAGAGCCTGTTTCATTAAGAGTATTTACAGCCGCTGCTGCGAGTAATGACACCTCTATGGAGCTAAGTGTAAATGGTCAGATCCTCCGTACATTCTCTTTTAATGACGCTGCTGGCAGTTCTGTTGGTGATGATGACGCTTATTTAGGCAATATAAATGTTTCGTCTCCTAACATTCAAGTGCGACTAAACTATAATAACTCAGGTAATCCCTCGGCATTAGGATATTTGGATTATATTTCAATAGAAGCCTTGAGGCAATTAAGATTTTATGATAACCAATTTCAATTTAAGAATAATGATGTAGTAACTACTTCAGGAATTGGAGAATATACTATTGCCAGTGCTTCTGCCCTAACTGAAATATGGGATGTTACTAATATCTTTGATGTCCAAACAATTGAAAATACAGATGGGCTAGATAACTTCTCTTTTAAAGCTAATCTGGGAGAGGTAAGATCTTATGTTGCTCTTTCCTCTTCTGATTACTTTGAACCAAAGTTAGACGGTGATAGAAGGGTAGTAAATCAAAATATCAAAGGCACAATATTCAATGATGCTGATGGCCAATTTCAGGATATTGACTATCTAATTGTAGCTCCTAATAACATGCTGGCTCAGGCAGAAAGGTTGGCCAAAATTAATCAAGATCAATATAACTTGAATGTAAAAGTTCTAGATTTAAAAACTATTTACACAGAATTTAGTACTGGAAATCCAGATATTGGAGCAATTCGTAATGTAGTTAAGTACATCTACGATAACGCAAGCACTCCTGAAAATAGAATAAAATACCTATGCTTGTTTGGTGATGGTTCATATGATTACAAAGATAGAATACCAAATAATACTAATATTGTTCCTTCATGGCACGCATATTCTAGTTTTAATCTAACAAACTCTTTTATATCTGATGATTTTTATGGAATGATGGATGATACTGAAGGTGCAATGTCTCTTGCTGATAGAATGGATATAGCAGTAGGAAGGATACTAGCTGATACACCGCAGAGAGCAAAGGATCTTGTGGATAAAATAGAGTCATACTATATAAAAGAAGCTTTTGGTAGTTGGAGAAATAAATATATTGTGCTTTCGGATGATGTGGATGAATCATGGGAGGGTATTATTCAACAAACAACGGATAACATTGGTAATGATGTTACCAACATAAAACCATTTATTAATGTAATTAAATTGCATATGGACGCTTTTCAACAGGAGTCAACCGCAGGAGGAGAAAGTTATCCCAAAGGGCAAGAAGAATTTCTCAATGCTGTTGATAACGGTGCTTTGGTGGTTAATTATTTTGGTCATGGTGGAGAAGATGGCTTATCAAGTGAGCGTATTCTGGGAAAAGCGGAAATTTTAGATTTCGCTAATGTGTGCAAGTTAAACTGTTTTATTACTGTTACGTGCGAGTTCACAAAATTTGACAACCCCTTTAGAGAAACGGCTGGAGAATTTACCTATTGGAATAAAGATGCTGGGGCTATAGGCTTGATAACAACTACAAGACAGGTGTTCGTTACATTTGGTATTACTTTCAACAATGCTCTGGGGAGATACTTGTTTTCATATAGTAACGATGATGCTTTTGAAGATTATGAATACCCTTCAATGGGAGAGGCTCTTAGGTTAACTAAAACAGATCCAAGTGTAATAACGTCAAGCCAAAAACGATTGGTGTTTTTTATTGGAGACCCTGCCATGAAATTGGCTTTTCCAAAACCTAATATTCGTTTTACCGAAATAAATGATGTGCCAATTGGGCAAGCTACAGATACATTAAAGGCACTAAGCCGTGTAAAATTGTCTGGAGAAATAACTGATGTAAATGGGAATTTACTAAATAATTATAATGGCACAGTCTCTTCTACTATTTATGATAAATTGATTAACAGGACAACATTAGCTAATGATGGTACAAGAAATAATGGTCAGTTAGTTCAGTTAAATTTTGAAACACTTGGCGAAGTAATTTTTAGGGGTAAGGCATCTGTAAATAATGGCAAGTTTAATTTTGATTTTGTGGTGCCAAAGGATATTAGTGTACCTGTTGGACTTGGTAAAATTAGTTTTTATGCCAACGATACTAATTTTAAACAGGATCAAGCAGGAGCGAATGTTACCGATTTAAGAATTGGAGGGGTGAATGAGAACGCTGCAGAGGATAATACAGGGCCATTAATTAATCTCTACATGAATGATGAAAATTTTGTTTCTGGTGGTATAACTAATGAATCTCCAACATTATTAGCCAGATTAGAAGACGCAAATGGCATTAATACAGCGAGTGGCATCGGGCATGATATTGTTGCAATTCTAGATGGAGATGAAACAAATCCTTATGTGCTTAATGACTATTATGAAACAGAATTGGACGACTTTCAGAAAGGAACAGTAAGTTTTCCTTTTAGAGATTTAGATCCTGGATTACATACACTTACATTTAAAGCTTGGGACGTTTACAATAATTCTTCTACTTCAGAACTTCAGTTTTTAGTGTTTGACCAAAACCAAGAATTAGTAATAAACAACGTTCTGAATTACCCAAATCCGTTTGTAAATTATACAGAATTTTGGTTTAATCACAATAGTTCAGAACCTTTAGACGTTTCTATACAGATATTTACGGTTTCTGGAAAGTTGGTAAGAACTTTAAACGGTCAGACTACTGGAGGTGTTAAAACAACCAGTTCTTTATCAAAAGATATTGTATGGGATGGACGCGATGATTTTGGAGAAAAAATAGGAAAAGGAGTGTACGTTTATAAGCTTACTGTGAAATCTAATTTACTGAATAAGAAAGTAGAGAAGTTCGAGAAACTTGTTATACTCTAATAAAAAATTATATTTGCTAATCAAAAATTAATATATGAATACTAAAATACTAGTGTTAATACTTTTTGCATTGACGCTGAACTTAACCGCTCAAACCGTAGTAATTCCAAATGAAAATGATTCTCGAGTGATTACGACTGGAGTTCCATTTAATTTAATTCCTTCAGATGCTAGGGCCGCATCTATGGGGGATATGGGTGTCGCAACATCTGTAGATGCTTTTTCTCAACAGTGGAATTCATCTAAATATGCTTTTTCTGAAACCAAATCTGGGATAGCTGTTAGTTATACTCCCTATTTAAGTCAACTTGTCAATGATATTTTTCTTGGTAATTTTACTTACTTTAATAGAATCGACGAAAAAAGTGCATTTGCTGGAAGTCTAAGATACTTTTCATTAGGAGATATCGAATTTAGAGAGGATGAGTTTCAAGTTCCTTTAATTCAGCGCCCTTATGAATTGGCTTTAGACCTTTCTTATGCATTAAGATTATCTGATCAGTTTTCTATGTCGGTAGCAATGCGTTATTTGTTATCGGATTTAAGATTAAATGTTGGAAATATTGATGCATCAGCAGCAAACACTTTTGGTGTTGACGTATCAGGTTACTATCAGAGTGAAGAACAAGCCTATAATGATTTTAATGGAAGATGGAGAGCAGGGTTTGCATTGCAAAATATAGGTCCTAAATTCAAGTATGATGATGGTGGTCAAGAAAACTTTCAACCAACAATTCTTCGTTTAGGATCTGGATTTGACTTTATTTTCGATGATTATAACAAATTGGCAGTTACTGCTGAGGTTAGTAAATTATTAGTACCAACACCACCTTTAAGAGGAAGTCGGTTTACGGATGTTAATGGAAATGGGACATACGAACCAAATGAGGACACCGATTTTGAACAAAATGTTATCATTGGAGGGCAGTCTGACGAGGTTGGCTTTTTATCAGGAATGTTTCAATCATTTGGAGACGCTCCTGGAGGTTTTAGTGAGGAATTAAGGGAATTTACGTGGGCTTTGGGTGCTGAATACTTATATCAAGATGCCTTTGCATTTAGAGCGGGATACTTTAACGAGGCAAAAGATAAAGGGGCTCGGAGATTTATGGCAATGGGTGCTGGTTTTAAATACAATGTTGTAAATATTGACTTATCGTACCTTTTTTCAACTTCAAAAGTACAAAGTCCTCTTGAGGGTACATTACGTTTCTCACTTACATTTAACATAGGAGCAGGTGAGTATTTGGAGTATTAGAGAAAGATATACTATTCATAAAATCTGTTTTCTTTTTGTGTTGATTTATGTTTTTGCTTCATTTACAATAAGTAATGCTCAGTCAGGGCAAATAACTTATGGTGCAAAAGGAGGAATTAATTATTCTGCTTTCATGCAGAATGATGTTACACGTCGTTTTGAAGATATTGGTTATATTGGTAAATTAGGTTTTTATGTGGGCGGTTTTATGAGTATTGATGTGTCGGAAAATTTTATAATCCAACCAGAACTTACATTTGCTCTACAAGGTAGTGCCTTTAAAAGTGATAATATTATTTTTATTTCTGAATTTTCAGAAACAGTTGGTAATTATAGATCGAACATCAATGAATATGTGATTGGAATTCCCATTTCTGGACGTTATTTTATAAATGGGTCTTTGTGTTTTGAAGCTGGTCCTAGGTTTACATATACTATGCAAATAGAAGAAAATGTCATACAAGTACCTGCGCAAGAATTCAATATTAGTGGTGATTCATCATTTAATGATTTAGATAAATTTGATTTTGGTGTTTTTGTTGGTTTGGGTCATAAATTCTCTAATTCCTTAGCTCTTAATGCAAGATATTTTTTTAGTGCCATTAAGAGAAATGAAACTATTAGATCTTCAATTTTAGGTTTGGGAATTGAATACTGTTTTTATTAGGTTTTTGTTTCTACAGGAATTGTATTTTTAGGATATTAAGCTGTTATGGTATGAGGCATATAAAGATTGAAACTCATTTATTTGAGTTTGATAATGAAAATGAACTTTCTGAAGACGCTGTACATTTGTTTGAAAGAGCTAAGGAAGCAAGGTTGAATGCCTACGCACCATATTCTAATTTTGCAGTTGGAGCTGCTATATTATTAGCAAATGGAGAAGTAGTAACAGGAAGTAATCAAGAAAATGCGTCATATCCTTCTGGCTTATGTGCAGAGCGAACAGCAATCTATTACGCTGGAGCTAAATACCCAAACATTAAAATTTTAAAAATAGCCATAGTTGCAGGCTTACTTGAAGGTAAAACTTCAAAACCTATTCCTCCATGCGGCGCGTGCCGACAAGCAATTGCGGAGTATGAAGTTAATCAACAATCACCTATTGAGATTTACTTTAAAGGCACTTCTGGGAAGATTTTAAAATCTAATTCCCTAAAAAATTTATTACCATTAATTTTTGATAAGTCTCAGCTTTAATTCAAAAAATATTCTTAGACACTTCGCCTTGAGGTTTCTGTTGAAATATGTTAGTTTTTGAAAATTTTATGTCATTTTAATGGTTACGCTTAAATCATTCAAAAAATGGAATGATTTCTAGTTTTTTCGCATTTTTTCTACTTTCAATACTAAAGGTTTTTCCAAAACCAAGCAAAGTATTACTTTTGTATTTCGCTTTATAAAAATATAATATTTGTCGATGCAAAAAATCACAAAAGAGGTTTACCTTAAATGGTACGAAGACATGTTATTCTGGAGAAAGTTTGAAGATAAACTTGCTGCAGTATATATTCAACAGAAAGTAAGAGGATTTCTTCATTTATACAATGGTCAGGAGGCAGTTTTAGCAGGTGCTTTACATGCTATGGATTTAACGAAAGATAAAATGATTACCGCATATCGTAATCATGTGCAGCCTATTGGAATGGGCGAAGACCCAAAACGTGTTATGGCAGAATTATATGGTAAGGCTACAGGTACTTCAAAAGGTATGGGTGGTTCTATGCATATTTTCTCAAAAGAACATCGTTTCTATGGAGGTCATGGTATTGTAGGAGGTCAAATTCCTTTAGGGGCTGGCATTGCTTTTGGGGATAAGTACCACGGTAAAGATGCGGTAACTTTATGTTGCTTTGGTGATGGAGCGGCAAGACAAGGATCTCTACACGAAACCTTCAACTTAGCAATGCTATGGAATTTGCCAGTAGTTTTTGTTTGTGAAAATAATGGTTATGCCATGGGAACCTCCGTAGAGCGTACGGCAAATCATGATGATATCTGGAAATTAGGTTTAGGTTATGAAATGCCTTCAGCCCCAGTAGATGGTATGAACCCTGTAAAAGTTGCAGAAGCCTTTGATGAAGCTATTCAACGTGCGCGCAAAGGAGGAGGTCCAACATTTTTAGAATTGAAAACGTATCGTTATCGTGGACATTCAATGTCAGATGCGCAACACTATAGAACAAAAGCGGAGGTAGAAGAATACAAGAAAATTGACCCAATCACTCAAGTGAAAGACGTTATTCTTGAAAAGAAATATGCTACCGAAGAAGAAATAAAAGAAATAGATAAACGCGTTAAGGCTAAAGTAACCGAATGTGAGAAATTTGCTGAAGAATCTCCATTCCCAGAGGTACAGCAACTTTATGATATGGTTTACGAACAAGAAGATTATCCATTTATACCACATAAATTATAAAACATGGCAATAGTTGTAAATATGCCGAGGTTGAGCGATACGATGGAAGAAGGAACTGTCGCAACTTGGTTAAAAAAAGTAGGTGATAAGATTGAGGAAGGCGATATTTTAGCTGAAATTGAAACAGATAAGGCAACTATGGAGTTTGAATCTTTTAATGAAGGGATCTTACTACATATTGGTGTTCAAGAAGGAGAAACTACGAAGGTAGATGAGTTATTAGCTATAATTGGTGATGAAGGAGAAGATATTTCAGCTTTGCTTAATGGTGGAGGTGCTGCTTCAGTTGAAGCCACAGAAAATAAAGATGATGATGCATCTGTTACTGTCGAAGAAACAAAAGCTGAAGAAGCTCCAGCTCAGGAACTTCCAGAAGGTGTTATAGTAGTTACTATGCCTCGATTAAGTGATACCATGGAAGAGGGTACTGTAGCAACTTGGTTAAAAAAAGTTGGAGATACTGTTGAAGAAGGGGATATTTTAGCTGAAATAGAAACGGATAAAGCTACTATGGAATTTGAATCTTTCCAGTCTGGTACTTTATTAGAAATTGGATTAAAAGAAGGAGAATCTGCGAAAGTAGATGAACTTTTGGCCATTATTGGGCCAGCAGGAACCGATGTTTCTGGTGTAGCGAGTAGTTTTTCAGCTTCTTCTGCTCCGGCAGCGAAAACTGAGGAAGCGCCGAAAGTTGAGGCTAAAGTAGAAACTCCTAAGGCGGCACCAGTAAAAACTGAAACTAAAACGAAGCCAGTACCTACACCTGTTACCGAAAATGGTAGGTTATATGTTTCTCCATTGGCTAAAAAGTTAGCGGAAGAGAAAGGTATTAACATAACCAAAGTACAGGGTTCTGGAGAGAATGGTAGAATTATCAAACGTGATATCGAAAATTATGAACCTGCAGCGGGAGCAGCTGCTGTTGGTAAATTTGTGCCTACTGGTACCGAAGACTTTGATGAAGTTGCAAACTCGCAAATGCGTAAGGCTATTGCAAAATCATTAACAAAGTCTAAATTCTCAGCACCACATTATTATTTAGCGGTTGAATTTGATATGGATAACGCAATTGCTTTCCGTAAACAATTCAATTCTATACCTGACACTAAGATTTCATTTAATGACATCGTTGTTAAAGCATGTGCTATGGCTTTAAAGCAGCACCCTCAAGTAAATTCGCAATGGTTTGATGACAGAATGCGATTAAATAATCACGTGCATATTGGTGTGGCAGTAGCAGTTCCAGATGGATTGGTTGTGCCAGTGGTTCGCTTTGCCAACGAGCAAAGTTTACCACAGATAGGTGCAGAGGTAAAGGAATTAGCAGGAAAAGCACGAAACAAAAAATTAACCCCAGATGAAATGTCTGGAAGTACATTTACCGTTTCTAATCTAGGTATGTTTGGTATTGATTACTTTACGTCTATAATTAATCAGCCTAATTCAGCTATTTTATCTGTTGGGTCTATCGTGCAGAAACCAGTGGTTAAAGAAGGACAAATTGTTGTTGGAAATACTATGAAACTCACATTGGCTTGTGATCATAGAACAGTAGACGGAGCTACTGGAGCACAATTCCTTCAAACATTGAAAGGATATATTGAGAATCCAGTAACAATGTTAGTATAATAATAGATTGTTAGAATTATAATATTTACCAAAAACCTGTCTTAACCTAAGACAGGTTTTTTATTTTAGCTTAAGGGCTCAATGTATTAATAATTGAAGTGTAATTGAGAAAAATCAATGGTTAATGAGTAAAAACGTAGTCATAACAGGAACTAGCCGCGGTATTGGTTTTCAGATGGTTCAACTATTTGCAAAGTCAGGGTATAATGTTTTGGCATTATCGCGTAATGAAAAACCTATTGAAAACTTGAAGCTTGAAAATGTTACTTGCTTTTCGTTTGATTTAAGTGATTCAAAAGCGTATCAAAATGTTGATAGTTTTATTAAAAGTAACTGGAATAATGTAGATATATTAATTAACAACGCAGGCGCTCTTTTAAACAAACCATTTTCAGAAACCACAATATCTGATTTTGAATATGTTTATAGAACGAATGTTTTTGGTGTTTCAGAATTAACAAGGGTGGTGTTGCCTTTTATGAATAAAGGAAGTCATGTGGTTACTATAAGTTCAATGGGTGGCGTGCAAGGTAGTATGAAGTTTCCTGGATTAGCAGCCTATAGCTCTAGTAAAGGAGCGGTAATTACTTTATCTGAATTGCTTGCCGAGGAATATAAAGATCAAGGTGTTGCCTTCAACGTATTAGCATTAGGAGCCGTACAAACTGAAATGTTAGAAGAGGCCTTCCCTGGATATCAGGCTCCAACAACTGCTTTAGAAATGGCGCAATATATTTTTGATTTTTCTCTAAGCGGAAATAAATATTATAACGGTAAATTATTACAAGTTTCAAATTCAACGCCTTAACCTATGAGCAAATACAAATGCATCATCTTTGATTGTGACGGTGTTTTAATTGATAGTGAATCTATCGCCATCGGAGTTTTGGTGGATATGGCGAACGAATTAGGTGCTAATATGATCTTTAAAGAGTCTCTTGTTGAATTAAAAGGAAAATCTTTTAATTCATGTGTAGCTTTAATATCTGAGTTATCGGATAAATCTATTCCTGATGATTTTGAGAAAGATTACAGAGCAAGAACTTTTGAAACTTTTAAAAAAGAAATTCAACCCATAAAAGGTATAAAAGAAGTTCTTGAGAGTTTATCTCTTCCTTTTTGTACAGCATCAAGCGGCCCCGAAAATAAAATACGATTAAATCTAGAAGTTACTGGGTTATTGCCTTTTTTTGGTGATAATATTTTTAGTTGTTATACCATTCAAAAATGGAAGCCAGATCCGGATGTGTTTTTGTGGGCAGCCAGAACAATGGGCTTTAAACCTAAAGAATGTTTGGTAGTTGAAGACAGTATTTCTGGCGTGAAAGCTGCCAAATCTGGAGGATTTGATGTGTTTGGTTATACCGAACACGATTATAAAAATGAATTAGAAGGTTTTGCGACAAAAACTTTTAATAACATGAATGGACTTTTAAATATGATACATTCATCTAAAGGTTAACGAAATCTTCTTCACTTAATCGAAATTTCTAGATTAGGTTGTGCTAAAAAGGAAGTAATTAATTGAAAACTACTACTTTCGCATCAGATGCAAACCCAAATTATCAACTACATACCAAAACCTGCGGTATCTAAAGTTTTGCAACTTTTAGAAAATGATCATCTCATTGTTAAGATAAAACGTGAGAGAAAGACCAAACATGGTGATTATAGACCTCTATCAAACGGTAAACACCAAATTACAGTTAACGGTAACTTAAATCCTTATAAATTTTTAATTACGCTCATTCATGAGATTGCTCATTTTGAGGCATTTCAGAAATTTGGGCGGTATATAAAGCCACATGGTTTAGAATGGAAGCGAACATTTCAGCATTTAATGTTACCATTTTTAAATCCTGAGGTTTTTCCAAATGAATTGTTACCTCTTTTAGCAAACCATTTTAAAAATCCAAAGGCAAGTAGTGATACGGATGTTAACTTATCGTTAGCATTAAAACAATTTGATGCACCAAATAACAAAACCTATATTTTTGAAGTACCTTATGGAAGTACGTTTAAAATATATAATGGCAAAATATTTAAAATGATTAAGAAACGTATTAAGCGTTTTGAGTGTATGGAGTTAAAAACTGGCAAGCTTTATCTTTTCAATACAAATGCTGAAGTTGAACTATTAAATTGAAATTACAGAACACATGAATAAAAACTATTACGCAATATTAATGGCTGGAGGCGTTGGATCTCGTTTTTGGCCCGTTAGTACTCAAGATTTTCCAAAGCAATTTCACGATATGCTTGGTACTGGTGATACTTTGATACAGAAGACATTTGGTCGATTGTCAAAGTTAATACCAAAAGAAAACATACTGATTTTAACCAATGAGCGCTATAATGATTTGGTTTTAGAGCAGCTACCAGAGGTAGAGCAACGACAAGTTGTTTTAGAACCTGCAATGCGCAATACAGCACCGTGTATTTTATATGCGTCATTAAAAATTCAGAAAGAAAATCCTGATGCGGTTATGATTGTAGCTCCAAGTGATCACTGGATTGAAGATGAGGATACGTTTTCTAAAAACGTACAGTCAGCATTCGATTTTTGTGAAGAAAATGATGCATTAATGACATTGGGCATTCAACCGACTTTTCCGAACACAGGTTATGGTTACATAGAGTTTGATAAAACTTCCGAAGCGATTGTGAAACCCGTAAATCAGTTTAGAGAAAAACCAGATTATGAGACTGCAAAGGAATTTATAGCTCAAGGTAACTTCCTTTGGAATGCGGGTATTTTTATGTGGAGTGTAAAAAGTGCTATTAAGGCATTTCAAAATAATCAGCCAAAACTTTACGAACACTTTGAGCTAGGGATTCCAACTTATAATACATCTGGTGAAGCTGATTTCATTAAAGAAAACTACCCTAAAGCGGAAAATATTTCGGTGGACTACGCCATAATGGAAAAATCAATTAACGTGTATGTCATTGCTGCTGAATTTGATTGGAACGATTTAGGTACTTGGGGAAGTTTATATGATAAGTTGGATAAGAACGATGCAGGTAACGCAGTTGTTAATGCTAGGACTTTAGTTGAAGATGCTTCGGGCAACTTGATTAGAACGAAGAGCGATAAAATTGTTGTTGTGGATGGTGTGAGTGATTATATAATTGTAGATAAGGATGATGTGCTTTTAATTTATCCAAAAACTAAGGAGCAAGATATAAAGAAAACGCTTCAGAAGGTTAAAGAAAAATTCGGAGAGCAATACGGATAAATTACTAATTCAGTTGTATTCTAAATTGTATTATATTCGTAAGTATCATGCAATCTAGTTACAATGGAAGAAAGTAAATTTAATTTTTCTGAAGAAGAATCTCCCAAAAATAAAGAACAAACCGTAGAGCAGTCTAAACAAGACGTAAAAAAGGATGCTCAAGGGTTGTTTGCCAGCATTTCTAAATTTCTACATGAACTCTTAGATTTTAGGGATGATACTGATAGACAAGCTACAATTGCAGCAATAAAAGCAGATATACCTTTTAAAGGCGCAACCGCTTGGATATTGGTCTGCTCTATCATGGTAGCTTCCATTGGTTTAAATGCAGATTCTACTGCGGTGGTAATAGGAGCCATGTTAATTTCTCCTTTAATGGGACCTATTTTGGGAGTGGGAATGTCTATTGCCATTAACGATATTGATACCTTAAAAAAGTCTTTAATAAACTTAGCAACCATGATTGTTTTAAGTTTATTAACGGCTTTTTTGTTTTTTAAATTCTTTCCTACGGCCGATATAATGACCAACGAATTATTCGGTCGTACTAAGCCAGATTTAAGAGATGTTTTTATTGCCTTTTTTGGTGGGTTGGCGCTCATAATCGCGAGAACTAAAAAGGGTACAATAGCTTCGGTAATATTTGGGGTAGCAATCGCCACGGCATTAATGCCACCTTTGTGTACAGCAGGTTATGGGTTAGCCCATCATTTTGATTATTTCTTAGGCGCTATGAATTTGTTTGTGATAAACACCATATTTATCGCTCTGGCCACATTTATTGTTTTGAAGTTGTTGCGTTTTCCAATGCTTAAATATGCCAATTCAAAACGAAGAAAACGTATTGCACAATTGGCTTCGTTAACAGCAATTATTGTGATGATTTGGCCTACAATTAGCTTCATTGATTTTTATAAAGAAAGTGGTTATAAAAATGATTATAATAATTTTATTAAGACAGAAGTAGAATCCAATAGGGAATTGTGGTTCCAAAATGGAGCATTAAATTCTGAAATAAAAAAAATCACACTTTATTTTAATGGTGAAATTGCAGAGGCAACTGAAGTAGATCTCAAAAATGAAATTAAAGGCTATGACAAGATTAAAGATTTCGATCTAGAGATTTTTGGAAATAAGAATAGGAGCTTTGATAAAATTTCGGAAGCTTATGACAGAGCCATTCGCGACTTGGATAATAAGGATAACATAATTGCTGGCCTACAAAAACAAATAGAAGAACTGGAAGGGAATATTACCAATTTAAATCAGCAGTTGGAATCTAATAATGGTAGTAATGGTATTTCTTTTACAAGCCTTTCCAGAGATGCAAAAGTCAGATTTAAGGATTTGGAGTATTTTGGATACTCCAAGATGTTGAACTCAAGAGATTTTATAAATATTGATACCGTTTCAGTAATTAGTTTAAAATGGAATAAGAATCTTCCCGATTCCACAAGGATAAAAAGAGAAAAAGAACTAAAAACCTGGTTGACCAAAGAATTAAAGCAGGATAGCATTTTACTATTAAAATAATATGGATGTTAAAAAAACAGTATTAATAACCGGAGCGAATAGAGGTTTAGGATTAGGTTTCGTAAGGTATTATCTTGCCAAAGATTGGACAGTTTTTGCTTGTGTAAGAAGTGAAAAAAAGTCCTTGGAGTTAAGATCTTTGTTCAATGAATATCCAAATAATTTAGTGATTGAACCATTGGATGTTTCGGATGCAAATTCCATCGATGCGTTTTCAGTCAAATTAAAAGAATATAGTATTCTATTTGATTTAGTAATTAATAATGCAGGGGTTTTTACAGAAGAAAATTTAGGTGATTGGAAAATCGCTACTTTCGAAAACACCTTTAAAGTAAATACTTTTGGCGTTGCATTGTTTTCTCAAGTCATATTACCCTTCATAAATTCATCAGGAAAGCTAGTTAATATATCATCTGGGTTAGGTTCAATTGAGAATATTATAAATCCAGAAACGGGCTTTGAAGCTTATGCTATGAGTAAAGCAGCTCTAAATATGTTTACAAAACGTTTGGCTTCTAAAAGCGAAACAAAAGATATAGTTGTGGTGGCTTTAAGTCCTGGCTGGGTGCAAACCGATATGGGAGGTAAAGATGCACCATTAACAATTCCCGAAGCTATTGGCAAAATGGGGGTTGTTATAGAACAGCTGACTTCTATACATTCTGGTAAATTTCTTTCCGAGGAAGGAGATCAACTGCCATGGTAGTTTTAAACTGTCATTTTGATTAAAATCTACAATATTTTTGTAGTATATTTGAAAAATACAATCGATTGTATTTTTAATTTTTCAACTAAACGCGATGTCAACACTAACTAAATTTTGTCTTATTTCTTTGTTATCTATTTGTTTATCATGTAAATCAAAACAAGGTTTATATGTTGAAAATATTTCAACAAATTTCACTGAAATTCCTAACCCAAAAGCGGTTCTAAAATTAACCGAAAAAGTTGCCAACTGGCAGATAGAGACTTTTGAGGATATGGGGAAATACCGAGCCTTACCGGCACCCGAGAATAGAAAAAAATGGCATACAAGAAATAGGCATCATGATTTAGAGTGGACTTGTGCCACATTGTATTCTGGAATGTTTGAGCTAACAAAAGTTTCCCATTATCCTAAATATATCAACTGGCTTGCTGAAATTGGAGATAAGCACAAATGGAAATTACACAAAAGGGTTTACCATGCGGATGACCACGCTGTTGGACAATTTTATCTAAGTTTAAAACAGCATATACGGTTTAAGAGGCAAGTTGCATTGGAACCAATAAAATCTCGTTTCGATTCTATAATGAATAGTGAAAAAGGGAAAGAGTACCAATGGGATTGGAGCGATGCGCTTTTTATGGCGCCACCAGTATGGGCACGATTAGCAAAGGTAACTAAAGATAGTACATATCTTGAGTATATGGATAAGCAATATCGTATGACATACGATGAATTATGGGATGCCGAAGAACAGTTGTTCTTTCGCGATAAATCTTATTTTGACAAGCAGGAAAAAAATGGAAAGAAGATTTTTTGGTCTAGGGGAAATGGTTGGGTTTTTGGAGGACTCGCCTTAATGCTACCTGATTTACCAAAAGACTGGAAGGGTAAAGCCTTTTACGAAGGGTTATTTGTTAAAATGGCAAATACTCTAGTAAAGACCCAAAGAGAAGATGGAACATGGTCTGCTGGTTTACTAGGGGGCTTAGATGTTTACCAAAATGTTGAGACCAGTGGAACATCTTTTTTCGCCTTCGGTATTGCATGGGGTATTAATAATGGGTTGTTAGATAGAGAAACATACGAGCCCGTTCTTTTTAAAGCGTGGAATGCCCTAACCAAATGTGTTAACGATGATGGTATGCTTGGTTACGTACAACCGGTGGGTGCGGCTCCCGGAGAAAGTTTTAAAGACTATACACAAGTTTATGGCATAGGTGCGTTTTTGGCGGCTGGCTCTGAGATTTACACCTATCTTAACAACTTTCACCCGTTGGCAAGAGATAGTAAATATCAAACTTTTATGGAAGATGGCGGTTGGTGCTGGTATCAAGATCCTAGGGCAATTATTAGTAATAATAAACTACTTATTGGTGGGTTGAGCGGACAAAGTGGTGATGTGCGCTTAGGTGTTTATGATCTAAAAACTGAAAGAAATGATAGTACACTAACGCTTCATAAAGATTTTGAAAGAGATGATCATGATGTGCCAGCTTTATATAAAAGACCTGATAATAGCGTTCTTGCGGTTTGGGCAAAACATGGCAAGGAAAAAATGCACCATTATAATATTTCATCTTCTTCCGATTACACTCTTTGGGGAAATCCAATGCAATATGAATATACCTATGAAGATAAAAGAGGGGTTACTTATATGAATTTGTATTACCTTAAGGATGAAGGGAAGTTGTATAATTTCTTCAGAAGTGGAGATACTTTTAATCCCTCTTTTATAACTTCAGAAGACCATGGTGAAACATGGGGAAATCATACCCATTTGATCGCAAGTGATATTGGAGGCAGACAAAGACCTTATGCGCGCTATTACCAAATTGATGTTAATACAATTGGGATTTCATATACCGACGGACATCCACGAAATTACGGAAATAACTTGTTTTATGTAGAATACAAAAACAATGGATTTTATAAAGTGGATGGTTCTAAAATTAAGGATTTATCCGAAGGTGCTATGTCTGCATCTGAAGGTGAAAAGTTGTACGTCGGAAGTAGTACTAAGGAGAAACCACTAATAAATGAGAGCGTTCCTAATAGTGCTTGGACCTGCGCAATGGGTAAAGACGAAAAGAATAATCCATATATTGGTTATTCGGTTTACATAAACGATAGAGACCACCGATATAGAATAGTCTCATGGGATGGTGATACATGGAATGATAGGGAGATTGCGTATGCAGGGAAATGTTTGTACAAAGTGGAGAGCAGTTACACGGGGCTAATGGCTTTCGATCCTGATAATCCTTCAAAAGTGTATATTTCAACAGATGTAGACCCGTCCACTGGAGAAGATTTAGGTGGAGTTCATGAGATTTATGAGGCTAGTATTAGTGCTAAAGATGATATAAATACTATCCAATGGAAAGCTATAACCTCTAATTCGAATTACCGAAATATAAGACCGATAGTGGTTGCTGATGAAGGTTACAAAGTATTGCTATGGTTGAATGGCCCATGGTATCATTTTCAAGATTATGATTCTAATGTGCAAGGTATCATTCTTGAAAAACCTGAATAATTTTACTAAATCGTTGATATTACATCAAAAAGGTCTTCCTCTTTTTTTAAACTCATTTTCTTTCGAAGCCGATATCTTGAGGTGTTTACGCTTAAGGGAGAAATACCTAAAAGTTGAGAAATTTCTTTACTGGAAAAATTAAGTTTGATAAGCGCACAAAGTCTTCTGTCTCTTCTCGTCAGCTCTGGAAATTTATCTGATAAACCCTTGTAAAAATGTTTGTTAACCGACGTAAACCGAGCATTAAACTCTTTCCAATCAAAATTTTTATTAATTTTTATTTTGGTAAGTATGGCCTTTATGTCATTATCGTTACTATAATTATTGGCTTTGAGAGTATCTTTAATTTCTAGAATGAGTGCATCCTTCTGTATCAATTGAAGTGCAGAACTGGTTAGTTCTCTGTTTTTCAAAGCAAATATTTCATCATTTTTTTCTCTGTTTAGTTTTTGTCTTTTCAAAAACTCTGTTTTTTCAGATTTCCTACGTTTGTATAGGTACAACATTGAAATTCCAGATATAAGTATCAATGATATAAACGAAACCGTTAAGGCTATATTTCTAAAGAAAAGTGTTGTTTGCTGTTGTTCTAATCTGTTTAGTTTAGCGACCTCAAGGTCTTTTTTTTGCCGTTCGGTTTCTATCCTGAACGCGTCTTTTATTTCTAGGATATCGATGTTGGTATTGCTTCTAATTCCAAAAAAAGACTCAGTCAAATCCTTGGAGATCTGTAAGTTAACAAAAGCCTTGTCTTTTTTATTGGTTTTAAAGTACAAGTCTCCTAATTTTTGATATAAATTTGGAACGAAGTTAGAGTGACTTCGATATTTTTTTGAGTATTCTATAGCCTTCAGATAATAATATTCTGCTTTTATATAGTCATCTTTTTTAAAGTAGGTATCGCCAAGGAATGAATAAAATATAACCAGATATGATGGTTGGTTATTAATGAAGTATTCTTCATTGGCAATAAGAAGACCAAGTGCTTTGTCATATTTTCCAAGGTGATAATAAAGATAGCTCTGTTTCGCTTCTATGATCGACAATTCGGTTTTAGATGTTTTTTGATAAATATTGAAACAGCTATCTAAATATTTTTGAGCTAAACCGTAATTTCCTAGTTCAATATTATGGCTGGCCATTATTTGATAGGTTTCATTTAGCTTTAAAAGTTGTTTTTCTTTTGAAGTATTAAGGCGCCTCGCTACATCTAAGGAGAGCTTAAAATATTTTTCTGCCTTTTCCTCTCTTCGAAAAATGCTGTATAGTGTTCCTAACTTTCTGTAGATATTTGTCAAATAAGTGCTATCTGATATGGCATCGGAATATATAAGAGCTTCCCAATATCCATCATAGGATTGCGAGTAATTTCCAATAGCTGAATATCTGTTCGATATTTCAATTATTGAATTTATAGCTCCAATCGTATCACCTTCTTTTAATTTATTGATTTTATCCTTTTGAAATTGTGAAAAAATGATATCCGAATCGATAAATTCAGAGTTTTGTACTTCTGATGTATAAATGTTGTTTTGCCCTTGAAAATAACTAGGATAAATTAAAAGGTATAAGAAGAGAATTAGGATTGGTCTCATTTTGAATTTGTAATAGACCAATAAAAGTATGCATACTTAGGTGAAATTGAAAATAACGTAATTTTAAATATTTTTTAAATATATATAAATCAATATGTTATAAAATTTTAAATCAATTTTGTCTATATAGTTTCTATTAATTTTTATATGTTGTCTATAGCAAAACTATACAATTTTTGCTATTTTAAAAATTTTAATAGGCAAATTTGTGTTGGTTTTAAGTGGTTCATTAATTAAAGTTCTTCTAAATCAAAAATTAATATCAACTATCTAAAGTAAAATAATCATGTTCAAATTTAATAGCGGCAATTTTAAATTGATATTCCTAGGTTTAGCTATTTTGTTAAGTCTTCATTCCTTTGGAATTTCAGGTAAGGATAAATTCAAGTCAGAAAAACCCGAAATCAAAACAGCCATCGTTACAGGTTCTAATAGAGGTATGGGATTAGGTTGGGTTGAACATTTTTTAAATGAAGGCTACAGAGTTATTGCCACGGCACGTAAACCTGAAAAAGCGACAGATCTTATCACTCTGAAGAAGAAATATAAAAAGCAACTTTTAATTGAAAAACTTGATGTTACTAGTGAAGAAGATATGTCCGCTTTAACAGCAACATTAAAGAAAAAGAAAATTAAAATTGATATTGCGATTAGTAATGCTGGTGTAACAGTTCTTGAAGACTTTGGAAATTGGACCGCAGATGGAATTTTAATGAACTTTAAGGTGAATACTATGGGAAGCGCACTGTTTGCACAAGCTATAGGGCCATATCTCAATGATGGCGCAACCTTAGTGAATTTATCTTCTGGTGCTGGTAGTATAAAATATCAAAAAAGAAGTAGTGATTTGGACGCATACCGTATAAGTAAAGCAGGGGTAAATATGTTAACCAGAAATTTATCTGCAAGATTTGAAGATCGCAATATTATTGTGGTTTCCATAACTCCTGGAGGTGTTAAAACGGACATGAACCCTAATGGGAAATTATCGGTTTCTGAGGCTATTCCTATTATGTACGACACCATATCAAAGCTTACCATGGAAAACAGCGGAACTTTCATTAATAACAAAGGTAAAGTGATGCCTTGGTAGTTTGCTGTAGTTCATATCTTATTCATATTCAAATATTAAGAACGTTTTTATTAGATAAAAATGAAAGGGTTTATGAGACCAGATTAAACCTAAATTCTAAAAAATGATAAAAAAACTATTAAAAAAAGCTTCTGAAATTGAAGCGCACGAAATAAAGGCGACAACACTTTCTTTTTTGTTTGTTCTCATTTTAATGCTGGCCTATTACATTTTACGACCTGTGAGAGACGCTATGGCAAGTGATTGGTCCGATGCTGAGGTAAGTCAACTGTGGACTCTGAATTTCTTTATAAGTACAGGAGTTGTGGCGCTTTACGGTATCGCGGTTTCAAAACTAAATTTCAAGCTACTGGTTCCCAGTGTTTATTGCTTTTTTGCTGTTACTTTTGTCCTGTTTTACTCGTTTATGTCTTCCATTGAAGATAGCACTTTGGTAGATAAGTGTTTCTACCTGTGGTTAAGCGTTTTTGCAATGTTTCACCTTTCTGTATTTTGGAGTTTTATGTCTGATATTTTTAATAAAGATCAGGCGAGACGTTTGTTTGCAACCATTGCGGCAGGTGCAAGTGCGGGGGCTTTACTTGGTCCAATGGTACCAACGTTATTTGCTGGAATTGGAACAGACAACTTAATTTTAGTTGCAGCTATACTGTTGCTAATTCCTATTCCGATTATATTGACATTAACCAAACTTAAGTCAAGTGAATTAAAAAATGTTGATGAGAGTACCGATAAAAGCAAGTATAAGATTGGAGGGGATCCTTTTGCTGGGTTTAAATATTTTATAACCAATCCTTATCTGTTGGCGATAGGCATATTCATTTTACTATACACCGTGATAAGCACTTTTGTGTACTTTGAACAGAAGAATTTACTAGCCGATTATGACAGAGCTGCCCGAACTCAAATTTTAGGAGGAATAGATTGGATTGTAAACGTATTGACATTTACCGTGGCCTTTTTTGCGACCTCAAGAATTGTAAAGAAGATTGGTATGGGCTTTACACTTGCTTTAATGCCAATTGCAGTATGTGCTGGTATTTTAATTTTGGCATTTGCACCAATTATAACAGTGCTTTTAATTCTTCAAGTGGCACGTAGAGCAGGTAATTATGCTGTAACAAAACCTGCACGTGAAATGCTTTTTACTGAAGTCGACAAGGAACCGCGATTTAAAGCAAAACCAGTTATTGATGTTGTTGTATATCGCGGTGGCGATATGACGACTGCATGGATTTTTACAGGTTTAACTGAAGGATTAGGGCTAGGATTTACAGCAGTAGGAGTTGTAGGAGCTAGTATAGCCGCTGTTTGGGCTGGGGTGGGACTTTGGATGGGTAAACTGTACAACCGTAAAAAGTCAGAAGTATAAATTAGATTTAAAACAAAAATTAAGGCTTGCTTATGGCAACCTATTACAACTTTTATTAAACAAAATTCAAATTATGATTTTCAAAATAGCATTTCAAAATAAAAATAGATTCAGCACAATATTCGCTTTCATTCCATTATTCATGCTAGTGCTGGCGTTTCAGCCCTTATCGGCTCAAAAAGAAACTTTCGTGTTGGTGGTTCGTGGAGGACACCCATATGACACACCAGACTTTGAAAATATGTGTGAAAATTTGGATGGAGTAAAAGTAGATTTAGTATTAGATGCGCATTTTAAATCCATGAAAAAAGAGAAAATCAAAGAGAAATATGACGCAATTCTATTTTTGAATCAGAATAAGTATTATGAAGAATCGAAACGAACCAAGCAGTTATATGTGGATTTGACGAATGAAGGGGTTGGGATGGTATTTTTGCATTTTACATTGTCTTCCCAACCAAACTGGGATGAATATCATGAAATAGTCGGAGGAAAATGGTTCTTAGGAAAATTCACGCCTGAAAAAGAAAAAAGATCAACCTATTTTATTGATAGAATTGTAGATGTAAAAGTAGCTGATAAAAAACACCCTGTTACGAAAGGAATTAAAAATTTCACATTGACCGATGTGTTTTACGGCAATATTTATCTAAGAGATGGTGTGCATGTGTTGTTGGATTCTGATACTGATGATTTGGCACCAATCGCATGGACACAAGAATATAATAAATCAAAAGTGGTTTATATTATACCTGGGTTCTCTAAAAAGGCTTTTGGCGATCAAAATTATAAAAAGTTAGTTTCAAACGCTTTAAAGTATGTAGGGAAGTAATAGATATAATATAATTTATTTTGAAAATCTTTAGTGATTCATGAATTGCTAAAGGTTTTCTTCTATATACATCTTTCTTACTTTTTTAAATAAGTTTGAAGAGTATACGAAATCGGTAACAGCTTGATTATCTGTTTTAAAAATAGTGTCTTTTGAACCTTCCCATTCTTTTAAACCGTTTTTAAGAAAAACAATCTTCTCACCAATTTCCATAACGGAGTTCATATCATGTGAATTAATTACCGTTGTAATCTGATATTCATCCGTAATTTCTTGAATTAAGTTATCAATAACTATTGCCGTTTTAGGATCTAAACCAGAGTTAGGTTCGTCACAAAATAAATATTTCGGATTGTTTACTATAGCTCTAGCAATGGCAACTCGTTTTTGCATACCACCAGAAGCTTCACTAGGCATTTTATGATGCGCATCAGGAAGGTTAACACGTTTTAAAACGACATCCGCGCGCTCTTCCATTTCGCTTTTACTCATTTTGGTAAACATCTGGAGTGGGAACATAACATTTTCGGCAATGGTCATTGAATCGAACAATGCACTTCCTTGAAATACCATGCCTATTTCAGCGCGTAAATCACGTTTCTCATCTTCAGATAAGTTGGAAAATATCTTGCCGTCATAGGAAATGGAGCCAGATTCATAGGTAAATAAGCCTAATAAACATTTTAAAAATACCGTTTTACCCGAACCACTTTGTCCGATAATAAGATTAGTTTTGCCCTTATCAAAAGTAGTTGTAATACCTTTTAAAATATGAGCTTCTCCAAACGATTTATGTAAGTCTGTAACTTCTATCATTATCCTAAAAGCATTCCCGTTATAACATAATTTATTAAAATAATAGCTACACTAGTCCATACAAATGCTGTAGTGCTAGCTTTACCAACTTCAAGTGCCCCACCTTTCATGTAATAACCATAAAAAGAAGGAATTGTGGCTAATACAAATGCAAAAACGATAGTTTTTATAAATGCATAGGTTACATGGAATGTATCAAAATCTGTTTGAATTCCAGAAATATAATCAGTGAGAGTTGAGTATCCACCAAAAACACAGGCGGCCATACCTCCTAAAATACCTAAAAACATACCAATAGCGATGGCAAATGGATACAACATAAGAGCAATCGTTTTAGGGAAAACCAGATAATTTAGGGAGTTGATACCCATTACTTCCAAAGCATCGATTTGTTCTGTTACGCGCATTGTACCGATACTAGACGTAATAAAGGATCCTACTTTACCGGCCATAATTATTGAGGTGAAAGTAGGTGCAAATTCTAAAATTACAGATTGTCTGGTAGCAAAACCAACTAAATATTTTGGAATTAGAGGGTTGTCAATATTCAATGCTGTTTGAATAGTAATTACCCCGCCAACAAAGAATGATATAAAAGCAATAATACCTAAGGAGCCTATAATGAGGTCATCAATATCCTTCAAAATTAATTGCCGCATTACAGACCATTTGGTGGGTTTTCGAAACATTTCTGCTATCATCAAAAAGTAGGCGCCTATGTTGTGAAGGTATTTCATGCAATTATAATTGATGCTAAAGTAAAAAAAGTTAGTGGTATTTATTAACCTTAATTTTAAATAATGATTTGTTAATATCCGTATTTTTGCTTTCCAAAATTTTCTTGAAATGAAGTACTTATTTATCCTAATGTTTTTTGGTGTTTTTAGTATTTCAACGCTTGCTCAGAACGATAGGCCAAAATTGGTGGTAGGGGTTGTTGTAGATCAAATGCGCTATGATTATATCACGAGGTTTTATAATAAATATGGTGAAGATGGTTTTAAAAGACTTATAAGAGAGGGTTTTAATTGCAAGAACAATCATTACAATTATATTCCTACTTACACAGGGCCCGGACATGCATCAATTTTCACAGGAACAACGCCTAAAATGCATGGAATTATTGCGAATGATTGGTATGATAAAGTCTCTGAAGGGATGGTTTATTGTGCTCAAGACGATAGTGTTAAAGCTGTGGGAAGCGACTCTAAAGCAGAACGCATGTCTCCACATAGATTAAAGACTACGACATTTGCAGATGAGAATAAGTTATTCACTCAGATGCGAGGGAAAAGCATTGGTATTTCTATAAAGGATAGAGGCGCTATCTTACCTGTTGGCCATACCGCAGATGCGGCCTATTGGTTCAGAGGTAAAGATGAAGGCAAGTTTATTAGCAGTACATATTACATGAATGAATTGCCAAAATGGGTGCAAGGTTTTAATGATTCTGAAGTTGTAAAATCCTATTTAAGAGAGTGGAATACATTATATGATATTGAAACTTACCACGAAAGTGGTAGTGATTTAAATGGCTATGAAGGAACTTTTAGAGGTAAGGAAACAGCAACTTTTCCATATGATTTAAAATCACTGTTTTTAATAAATTGGGGCTATGATATTTTGAAGGAATCGCCATTTGGTAATAGTATAATTACAGATTTTGCTATAGAAGCTATTAAAAATGAAGCTCTTGGGAAGGATGCTATTACAGATGTTTTAACTGTAAGTTTTTCAAGTACCGATTACGTAGGGCATAGATTTGGGGTAAACTCTAAGGAAATACAAGACACCTATTTAAGGCTAGATAAAGACTTGGGACGTTTGCTAATTGCTTTGGATGAGGAAGTAGGAAAAGGTAATTATAGTTTATTCTTAACTGCAGATCATGGTGCTGTAAATGTACCAAACTACTTGTCTTCGGTTAAAATACCAGCGGGTTATGTTACCTACAAAGAGACAAGGAAGCGATTGAATGATTTTCTAACCAATAAGTATGATGTAAATGATTTAATAGAGAATATTAGCAATCATCAAATATTTTTGAATAGAGCTAAAATTAAAAGTTTTGGCTTGAATCTTATTGAAATACAAGAGGCTATTGTTAATGAGATTATTAGCTATGAAAAAGTGTATAAAGTGTATTCGGCCCACACGATGAGTACCTCGGATTTTAATAACGGAGTGGAGGTACTATTGCAAAACGGGTATAATCAAAAACGCTCAGGAGATATTTTGATTATTCCTCATCCTAATCATATTTACTATCGTAAGACAGGAACTTCCCATGGTTCAGGGTTTAATTATGATACGCATGTACCTCTTATATTTTTTGGAAAGGGCATAAAGCATGGGGAAACACTTGAAAAAACTGTCATACCTGATATAGCACCAACAGTTTCGGTACTCTTGGGGATTAGTTTTCCTAATGGTGCAACTGGGAGACCCTTAGAGTTTGTGTTAAACTAAGCGAAGGTTATTTTAGTTTGTTAAGCATGCCTTTCCAGCGCAATTTTCTGATGAATTTACCTTCGTCTTCGGAAACTAAAAACTCAGGTTTGTTTTTTCTAGCTTCGAAATATCCCCCCATATAATCTTTGAATAATTGGAATTTACCTTTTTTAGTAGCAAGTTTAATTGCGGAAATAAGAGTGATTAAAAAGCTATAACGCATTTTGTACATTGCCTCCCCTTGAAGGTGCTTCGAGGCTTTGTTATAGCTAATCCCTGTAGGTTTTAAATGTTTTACATGTAAGGTTTCATCAGTTAAAATGCTCCAGCCATAATATTGAGCTAATAATTCATCAACAGTATCCCAACCCATGGAGCGTTTTAGTTTACCTATTTGTTCAAAACAATCTTTACGGTAAGCTTTTAAAGCACCACGAATGTGATCTTTTCTTGTTAGGTTTTCTAAAACCCATTCACCTTCTTTTTCAATGTAACAGAAGCCTGCAGCCATTCCAAGTTTTGGATTATTATTGAAATGTTGTGCCAAGGTTTCAAGGTAGTTTTCGGGAAAAATCAAATCTGCATCAAACTTGCAAATAATATCATAATCATCATCTACAGTATCATAACCTTTATAAAAGGCATTTATAATTTTTGAACCCGGTAGATGTTGGTCTGAAGATTTAGCGTTCACTAATGAGATAAAACTATGTCGCTGCGTGAAACTATCAACAACAGATTCGGTTTTATCGGAAGAATTATCATTAACTACAACAATTTGTTTTGGTCTTAAGGTTTGTTGAGACAATGAGTATAGTGTCAAACCTATGGAGTCTGCTTCGTTATGTGCAGGTATGATGATGTAGAAATTCAATTCTTAATTCTTTCAGCGTAAACAATATAGTATCTGGGAGTAAACCATCTCAATATTGGACGAATGCCAATCTTTTTAGTTGGGTTGGTCCACTTTTCACTATCGATAATTTTCCAACCGGCCTTTTCCAATAACCAATCGAATTGCCAGTCTTCAAACTCATGATAATGTCTGTCCCATGTATCTGTTTTGCTTTTATAAGCAGGAGAGAACCATAATTTTAAAGGCACACTGGCTACTAGTTTATCGGCTTTGATAGATTTTAACACCGTAAAAGGCGATAACAAATGTTCAAAAATTTCAAAAGCGGTAACCACATCGGCTTTAGAAGTAACTATGTTTGAAATATCAATATCTAAATCCTCTCCTTTTGTATTTTCAACCGAATACCCATTGGTTTCCATAATTTCGGTAAACGGATTCACAACACCTAAATCTAGAATCTTTTCAGAGGTAGAAACGTGCTTTTTTAAGAATTCTATGGTATGTTTAAAGCGTTTATTGGGGTAGGTGTGCTCGTACATTTCTTAATAGCGGTATACTATAGCATTAATATGCATTCCTGCACCAACACTGGCAAAAATAACAGCATCACCTTTGTTGATTTCATGATTAGCTAGTTGCTTATTTTTTACCAAATCAAAAAGTGTTGGGACAGTAGCCACTGAGCTATTTCCCAATTTTTGTATGCTCATTGGCATTACACCCTCTGGGATTTCCGTTCTGTATAATCTGTAGAAACGTTTTAAAATCGCTTCATCCATTTTTTCATTGGCTTGGTGGATGAAAATTTTCTTCACGTCTTTTATGTCAACTCCACTATTATCCAAACAATCTTTCATGGCTTTTGGTACGTTTACCAATGCAAATTCGTAGATTTTACGACCGTCCATTTTAATGTAACGCGTATTCGGATCTAATTCTGGATTGTTGGAATTTCCAAAGAATAAAAAATAAGCCTCATCATAGGTAAAACTTGCGGACTCATGCGCTAAAATGCCACCTTCATCTTCAGTTGCTTCTACAATAGTTGCACCAGCGCCATCAGAAAAAATCATGGCATCTCTATCATGTTTATCTACAACTCTAGATAATGTTTCTGTTCCAATCACCAAACAACGTTTTGCCATACCAGATTTTATAAATGCATTTGCTTGAATTACGCCTTCTACCCAACCCGGACATCCAAATAGTAAGTCGTATGCGATACATTTTGGATTTTTAATGCGTAAACTATGCTTTATGCGTGCGGCCAAAGAAGGTAATAAATCACCTTGAATTGTACCATGTTTAACATCACCAAAATTATGGGCAACAATAATATAATCTATGGTTTCTGGATCGATATTGGCATCTTCGATAGCTTTTTCAGCAGCAAAGAAACCTAAATCTGAAGCGGTTAAATGATTCTTCGCGTAACGACGTTCAGAAATACCCGTTATGGATTTGAATTTTTCAACGATGACCTCATTTGGTGCGGTAATTACCGAACCGTCGGTATTCATAAATTCGTGATTATGAAAGGCATCGTTTTTTTCAACAGTAGATGGAATGTAGCTTCCTGTTCCAGTGATTTTGATATTCATAAATGAGAGATTACTTAAAAATCATTTCCAGCTTTCAAGATAAATGCTTTTTGAAAACTGCTGCAAAAGAACGAAAAAAAATTACGACGTTCAAGGGCTAGTTTTACCTTGGTTTTGACACTGTTTATAGCTGGTATACCCGCGTTAGGGATAGGAGCGGCATCCTTTTTGCGAAGCTTTATATGGTAAAATTATCAAAGTTAAAACGACTTCCTTCCAAAAAACGATGAGATCCCGAAACAAGTTCGGGACGCTTCGCAAAAAGATATAGCGGATAGCCCGACCACGCCCTGAGGCGTGGTAACGCCCAAAAAATTATAATGTTATACCTCTGCGTATTCCTCGATTGGTGCACAGGTACATATTAAATTCCTGTCACCGTAAGCATCGTCAACGCGTCTTACGGAAGGCCAAAACTTATTCTCTCGAATATAATCCAAAGGAAACGCTGCCTTTTCACGCGAATACGGCAATAACCATTCGTCTGAAGTTATCATTTCCATAGTATGAGGCGCATTTTTAAGGACGTTGTTGGCGTCTTCTTTTGATACAGCGTCAATTTCATATTTTATGGAGATCATTGCATCACAAAAGAGGTCTATTTCTTCTTTGCTTTCACTTTCTGTTGGTTCAATCATCATTGTGCCAGCTACAGGAAAAGATACTGTTGGTGCATGGAAACCATAATCCATTAAGCGTTTTGCGATATCAACAACCTCGATACCATGCGCTTTAAAAGGTCGGCAATCGATGATCATTTCATGAGCGGCTCTTCCTTTTTCTCCAGAATACAGCGTATCGTAGTAGCCGTCTAATCTGTGTTTGATATAATTGGCATTTAAAATGGCCACCTTAGTGGATTCTGTTAAACCTTCTGAACCTAACATTTTGATATAGCCATAGGAAATTAAACAGGCCAAAGCGGAGCCAAAAGGTGCAGCAGAAATGGCTGTAATTGCTTCTTTTCCACCAGTTTTAATCACTGGATTTCCTGGTAAAAATGGCACAAGTTGTTTTGCAACACAAATAGGGCCAACACCTGGGCCACCGCCACCATGCGGAATAGCAAAGGTTTTATGTAGGTTGAGGTGGCACACATCTGCGCCAATATTGCCTGGGTTTGTTAATCCTACTTGGGCGTTCATGTTAGCACCGTCCATATACACTTGTCCGCCATTATCATGAATAATCTGCGTGATCTCTTTGATAGCAGATTCGTAAACGCCATGAGTAGACGGGTAGGTCACCATTAAAGCCGCAAGGTTGTCTTTATGCAACTCTGCTTTTTCTCGTAAGTCATCCACATCAATGTTTCCTTCTTCCGTGGCCTTTGTAACAACTACTTTCATACCTGCCATAACGGCACTTGCAGGATTTGTACCATGTGCAGAAGATGGAATCAAGCAAATGTTCCTATGATGATCACCACGAGATTCATGATAGGCCTTGATCACCATAAGTCCTGCAAACTCACCTTGTGCGCCGGAGTTTGGTTGTAACGATGTAGCTGCAAAACCTGTAATTTCTGTTAGTTGATCTTCTAATTCCTTTAGAACTTCTAAATAGCCTTTAGCTTGCTTTAATGGAACAAACGGATGAATATTTGCCCATTTGAAAATACTTAGCGGCAACATTTCTGAAGCGGCGTTCAGTTTCATGGTGCATGAGCCTAAAGAAATCATGGAGTGATTTAATGCCAAATCTTTACGTTCTAAAGACTTGATGTAACGCATTAATTCCGTTTCTGAATGATATTTATTGAACACATCTAAGCTTAAAAACTCTGATGTTCTTGAAACTGACGCCTCAATATTATTTGCAGGAGATACTTCAGAAATTTCAATAGTATTTTTTCCAGCAGCTTCTGCAAAAATTGAAATCAAATAATTGATGTCTCTGATAGAAGTGGTTTCGTTTATCGAAATAGTTACCGTGTTTTTATTAGGATACCAGAGATTCACTTTCTTTTCTGAAGCAACCTTTTTTATCGCTTTGGCTTTGGTTTTTATTTGAAGTGTATCGAAAAAGTAGGTGTTCACCTGTTCGTACCCTAAAGTTTTTAAAACTTCCGCCAATTTAGAAGCTTTATTATGTACTTTATTGGCAATAAATTTTAGGCCTTTAGGACCATGATACACGCCGTACATACTAGCCATTACCGCCAAAAGAACTTGTGCTGTACAAATGTTAGATGTTGCTTTATCTCTTTTTATATGCTGCTCACGTGTTTGTAGCGCCATCCGTAATGCACGATTGCCGTTGGTGTCTTTGGTAACACCAATAATGCGCCCAGGAATATCACGTTTATAAGCTTCTTTTGTAGCAAAATATGCTGCATGCGGACCGCCATAACCCATTGGGATTCCAAAACGTTGTGTGGTACCAACAACCACGTCGGCTCCAAATTTTCCTGGAGCTTCAAGTTTTATTAAACTGAGAATATCTGCTGCTACAGCTACTTTTATTTCTGCAGCATTGGCTTTTTCGATAAAGGATTTTATATCCGTAATCTGTCCGTCTTTCCCAGGATACTGCAGAATAGCACCAAAAAATTCTGAAGAGAAATCAAATTCCTCTTCTTTTCCAATAACTAGCTCAATGCCAATTGGTGTAGAACGTGTTTGTAATAACGACAGTGTTTGTGGTAAAATTTGTTCGGAAACAAAGAACTTGTTAATGCCTGCTTTTTTCTGCGGTCTACTTCTTACGGCAAACAATAAGCTCATAGCTTCGGCAGCTGCAGTACTTTCGTCTAAAAGTGATGCATTGGCAATTTCCATACCCGTAAGATCTGTAACCATGGTTTGGAAATTTAAAAGCGCCTCTAATCTACCTTGTGCAATTTCGGCTTGATACGGCGTGTAGGCTGTGTACCATCCCGGGTTTTCCAAAATATTTCTTTGGATGACCGCTGGCATTACCGTTGGGTGATACCCTAAACCGATATATGTTTTACGCGCCTTATTTTTTTTAGACAGTTCGTGAATATGCAATAAGTACTCATACTCTGTCATGGAGTCGTCCAAGTTTAAAGGTGTTTTTAGACGAATATCTTCAGGGATAGTCTCTGAAATTAATTGATCTAACGAATCTAACCCTAAAGCCTCTAACATCAATTTTTGATCTTCTTCTCGTGGCCCAATGTGGCGTAAAGCGAAAGCATTTGTGTTCATTCAAGCAAAATTTATTACATAATCTGCAAAAATACTGAATATTAGAAAGGTTTTATTGAAGAAAATCGAAAGTTTTTAACCATTCGGTACATTTATTAACACTGTATTTTGATTTTTGTGAGTTTTCATAAAATTCTGTCAGTTCGAGTGAATTTTACGATTGAAATGAGTAAAATTAGTATCGAGAACTAGAATTTTTATCGTACTAAATGGTTCTCGATACAATTTTTCGTGCCTCAAAATCACTCGAACTGACATGCATACTTTATTTTTACAAAATGAGCATTTTCAAGAAGCTTCTTAATTTTTACATCAATAGCAGTATTCATGTGGCTTTAGCGGTATATGCATTAACATATATTACGCTTCTGGAGTTTGATTTACTTTATGATGAAGCGATGCTATATTTTGTGTTTTACGCCACCATTACGGGCTATAATTTTGTGAAGTATTTTGGGTTGGCAAAATTCCACCATAGGAGTTTAGCTAATTGGTTAAAAGCTATACAAATATTTTCGTTTTTCTGCTTTGTATTGATGGGATATTATGCATTGCAATTGCCACTGGAATTGTTAGTCTATTTGGGGGTTTTCGGATTAATTACCTTTTTTTATGCAATTCCGTTTTTACCAAAGCGCATCTTTATAGATAAGTACCATAACTTGAGAAGTATAGGTGGATTAAAGGTGTATGTGATTGCCTTAGTTTGGAGCGGTGTAACAGTGTTTTTGCCATTATTAAGTAATGATTATGGAATAGATGACGATGTATTCATCACCGAATTTCAGCGCTTTTGTTTTGTGATTTTATTGATGCTGCCCTTTGAAATAAGGGATTTAAAATTTGATAGTTTAAAGTTGTCTACTATTCCTCAAAGGATAGGAGTGAGGAACACAAAAATTATTGGTGTTGTAATGGCTGTTTTAATCTTTCTGTTGGAATTTTTTAAAGATGAAACATCCCAAACTCAAATTTTGGTTTTGGGGGTGGTGCAATTGCTAACGGTTTTACTTTTGGTGTTAGCGCGAAAAAACCAGAATAAATATTATAGTTCGTTTTGGGTGGAGGGGATTCCTTTGGTTTGGCTTTTGTTGTTGGTGGTTGCCAGTTAAATTCCTTTTAAACCTGACATCTAAATAAATACTTACTCAAGGGATTGTTTAAATCGATTCTATTTTGTTCTTAATAAATAGCAATTACTTTTTAATTGGATATTCTCGCCGTCGTAAATGTCAATTTGCTCCTCTAAATTATACATAAATTCGATTTCGTTTGTCGGACAAACTATTATAAATTTTCCTTTAGAAATGAGTTCGCCATATTTATCAAAAATCGAAATTTTAGCATTGTTTTTATAATTATGCATAAAGTCAATATTATACCAAAATCCATTTCCATTTTTTTCAATCCAAAATGCGGTTTTTGGAATATTGGTAAGTTTCATTAATGAATCAATCTCTTTTTTGAATTCTTGCTTCCATCCAGTTGCGTTTTGTTCGTTAAGATATTTTTTCATTAGAGAATTGTAAATTTCAATACCATTTTCCTCTACTTTGCTTAGCGTGCAACCAAAGCCAACGATTTCAAAACCATACTTTTCACTGACTTCATTTAAACTGGAAGGTGTTAGCATCGATTCACCTATAAATACTATTTGAAGATTATTTTTTGAAATATCAGTTTTAGCAGTCAAATAATTATATCTACTGAAGAATCCAAAATTCCATAGAATAAATCCAATAGCAAGGATTAAGATTGAAATCAAGATTGATTTTTTAAGTCTCATTCTTCAAATAATTACATACAAGATATAAACTATAAACTTGAAATAACTTGCGCAAACACACTTTTATTTTAAACTTTCACCAAAACCTTAGCAAGTAAGCCCGCGTTAGGGATAGAAACGGCATCCTTTATGCGCAGCGTTGGACGACCGGATTTTTCATAGTTAAGACAGATTTCAAACCATAAGGATGAGATTCCGAAACAAGTTCGGGGCCGCTTCGCAGAAAGATATAGTGGATAGCCCGACCCGAGCACGGGTATTTCATAAAGCGTTAGAAAGTGAAATCGAGGGGAACGCCCAAAAAAATGTAAAGAAGGTATTTTTAGTGCTTCGCTAATTCTTCATCAAACTTAGCCTGCATCGCCCTTTTTGTTTTAGGGTCTAAACATTCAGCTTTAGAAGATTCCATAGCCTTAGTGAGTTTAACGTTGCGTTTGTAGTAAGCGCGTGTAATTTTGCACCAAGACAAACGGATGTTTAGTTTGATTTTTTCCCATGTATTAGCCTCATCATATTGCGCCTTATCGCAAATGTGTTGTGCTTCCTCGCAACTTATAAATAAAAGGCCTTTTTTCTTCTGCTCCATTATTAAAACCAATTTTTTTCTAGGCAATCGGCCATGGCGGTTCGCGCTCTATGGATGATAACCCAAAGGTTAGACGCAGTAATATCTAGTTCATTACAAATTACTTCGGTTTCGTAATTTAAAATGGTTTTCATCTTAAAAACGTCCGCCTGTTTTTGTGGCAACTTGCCCAAACAGTTGTGTATGGCATCGCCCAATTCGTTGTTTTGCAGGGTGTCTTCGGCGGTTTTATCAAACGGATCTGCAACCCGTTCTTCCAACCAATCGCCCTCACTTTCAGCGTCGTTATAATTAATACGTACTTCGGCTTTACCTTTGTTGCTATTAATTTTTCGGTAATAGTCTATAATTTTTCGCTTTAAAATGGAGATAAGCCATGTGCGTTCGCTAGCTTCTCCCTTAAAGTTTTTCATAGACTTCAACCCCGCCAAAAACGTTTCAGACACCAAATCCTGCGCCATCTCCCTATCGCTAACACGAGTAATGGTATAGTTAAAAAGGTAGTCGGAATAAAGTTCAACCCACTTATTAGGATCTATTTTATGGTCGGGCATTCGCGTAGCTCTTTTTTTGGAAACTCAAAAATAAGCTAAAAATTTCATTTATATAAATGTATGCGAAATGGTTGTACTATTTTTTTGGGCGTTACCCACAAGGGGTCGGGCTTTCACTACTCA
>DIYI01000018.1 GCA_002428965.1 Jejuia sp. UBA6058
AAATCTGTTACTTTGGAAAAAGGGATTATTTACTTTTGGCGTGTAAAGGCAAAAGATAGTAAAGGTCTTGAGAGTGCTTACTCGCAGGTATATCAATTTTATACAGAGGGTGATGCGATAACGAACCATTTACCTTTTCCACCACAGGCGATAAACCCAACAAGTGGCGCAACAGTTTCAGGCTCATCCACCATATTGGAATGGGATGCATCAGATGTTGATAATGACCCATTAACCTATGATATCTATTTTGATACAGCGGTTGATCCTGCAACTAAAGTTGGCGAAGACCAAAGCGAAAAAACTTTAAGTGTTAATTTACAAGCTGCAACTACCTACTATTGGAAAGTTGTTGCCAAAGATGACGAAGGTGGGCAATCTATCGGGCAAATTTGGTCGTTTACTACGAATTAATCGAAACATCGATTTAATTATATACTCAAAAGGTTAGAAATTTATTCTAACCTTTTTTTAGCTCTAGGGCTTACATCATTATCTTAAATCAATTTGTAATCCAAAGAAGTTTGAATTTGCAGCACTAGTATATTTAGCATGTGTATAGCTGAAACGCATTTTATTTAGTTTAATAGAAAAACCAGCAGAAAGTCCAGAAAAGTTTCTTTGGTCTATTATTCTTAATTCTTCCGAACGTCTAAAGTTATAACCTAACCTAATATTGAAACCGCTTTCGGGAAATAATTCTGCACCTAAAATAGTATGCCGAATAACCTGACCTAAAAATCCAATATTCTCATCAGATATATTACCTGATAAATCGCTAGTTACTCTAGCTGGATTTGGTCTTGAAATGGGCCATTCTTGCAAATTTTCCAATGTAATATGCCAACGAATAGGAACATGCTCTAAACGTTGTGATAAACCTAAACCAATTTCAAAAGGAAGAGGTTCATTTAAATCTGCATATGTCGTTATTTGTGAACCAAGATTTCGAACGACTAAGGCAGCGTGAAAATCTAAATCCTCATTTATATATAATAACCCTAAATCTACAGCTGCCCCAAAAGAAGTATACTGCTCTAATTTAGAAGTTATTAGTTTTATATTTCCACCAAAATAAAAGTCTGAATACCCTATTTGCAGTGAATACCCAAAAGATAGAGCGGCTTCACTCCCTGAAAACGTACCTGTAGAAACATTGTTTTCGTCATATCCATCAAAACTACCATAGTTTATATAGGTAATTCCTCCATGTATTGTTTGAGTGCGTCTATCAAGAGTATATGCATATGAAGCTGTACCATAACTAATACCTCCAAGATAACTTGAGTAGTTTAAAGCCAATTGATTATCCATCTCCGTATTAATAGTTGCAGGGTTGAATAAAGCTTGTGTTACGTCATAGTCCACATTGGTAAAGACCTTCCCTCCTAAGGCTGCTTGTCTAGGAGAGGATACTAAATTCAAAAATTGATACGTGCTTTCACCTCCTACCTGAGAAAAGGATAGTAAAGTGATCGATAGAAAAGTAGTAGTGATAATTTTCCTTAGCATATTTAGGACACAAAGTAAACGAATCTATCTTAAAACGATAGCATATATCATTTATTTTTAGAACTTAATGTTTTTCTATTTTAAACGCAGCTTTTGTCCTATGTAAATGGTGTTAGTTTTAAGTCCATTCAATTGTTTTATTTCATTTACAGAAATATTATTGCGATTCCCTATGTTGTATAAGGTGTCACCTTTTGAAACTGTCCAAACGTTATTATGTTTAGAACCTTTAAGGTAACTATCAAAGTTTTGAACCAACAGTATTTGTCCAACTCTTATAAGCGTAGTACTTAAATGATTCACTTCTTTTAATTTAGCTAAAGTTGTACCATATCGCTTGGATAATGCAAATAAGGTCTCACCTGCTTTTACGGTATGAAAATCAGAATGTTTGCCTACATCAATTTGATCAGATTCAGAATCTACAAGGTTTTCTTCCTTTTTAAGTATTGTCTTAGATGATTTAGCAACAGGTTCGCTGCTACTATTTTTTTTAGGAGTTGTATTTTTTAATGTTACCTCACCAGTTTCCGTATTTAATATAGCTGGCTTACCATCGAGAAGCACATTTTTCTCCTTTTTTTGTGCTATTAATGCCTTGAAACTAAAAATAGTTAAAAGCATAGAAAGGAAGAAATTTTTATAGCTTTTTAGCATTCTTGACTTTTTGATTGGTTATAGCAATATCAATAACTTCACTCATATCAGTAACATAATGAAATGTTAGTCCTTTTAAGTATTCAGATTTTATTTCCTCTATATCTCCCCTATTTTCTTCACACAGCAATATTTCTTTAATTCTTGCCCGTTTTGCAGCAAGAATTTTTTCTTTAATACCACCTACAGGAAGTACTTTCCCTCTTAAAGTTATTTCACCAGTCATGGCTAAACTCTTTTTCACCTTTTTCTGAGTGAATAAAGATACTAAAGAAGTTAACATGGTTACGCCTGCACTTGGTCCATCTTTAGGAGTAGCACCTTCGGGCACATGTATATGTACATTGTATTTATCAAAAACTTCCGTGTTTATGTCGAAATTATCGGCATTGGATTTGATAAACTCCATGGCAATTGTGGCAGATTCTTTCATTACTTTACCAAGGTTTCCAGTAATACTAAGCCCGCCTTTCCCTTTGGATAAAATGGATTCTATAAATAGAATGTCTCCGCCAACACTTGTCCAAGCCAACCCTGTAACAACACCTGCAACATTATTGTTTTCGTACTTATCGCGTTCTAATTTTGGTCCACCTAAAACTTCAACAATGTCTTCATTTGCCACTTTAATATTATACGTTTCTTCCATAGCAATATTTTTTGCAGCGAAACGCACCATTTTAGCAATTTGCTTTTCCAAACCACGAACACCAGATTCACGTGTATAACCTTCAACAATTTTTTCCAATTGTGGTTTGCCTATTTTTAAATGTGAAGTGTTTAAACCATGCTCCTTTAACTGTTTTGGTAAAAGATGACGTTTAGCAATTTCAACTTTCTCTTCAATGGTATACCCAGTAACATTTATAATTTCCATTCTGTCTCTTAGTGCGGGCTGAATGGTTGCTAAACTGTTGGAAGTAGCGATAAACATAACCTTAGAAAGATCGTACCCCATTTCTAAGAAGTTATCATAAAACTCGCTGTTCTGTTCTGGGTCTAAAACTTCTAACATTGCTGACGAAGGATCTCCTTGATGCGAGTTTGACAATTTATCAATTTCATCCAAAACAAAAACGGGATTGGAAGTCCCTGCCTTTTTCAAACTCTGGATAATTCGTCCAGGCATTGCCCCGATGTATGTCTTTCTATGACCACGGATTTCAGCCTCATCACGTAAACCACCAAGAGAGATACGCACATATTCGCGCCCTAGCGCCTCAGCGATAGACTTTCCTAAAGATGTTTTACCAACTCCTGGAGGACCATATAAGCAAAGGATAGGCGATTTCATATCATTACGCAATTTTAAAACTGCTAAATATTCGATGATTCGTCGTTTTACATCGTCTAATCCGTAATGATCTCTATCTAATATTTTTTTAGCACGTTTTAGATCGAACAAGTCTTCACTAAATTCGTTCCATGGTAAGTCTAAAAATAACTCCAAATAGTTACGCTGTATAGAGTACTCCGCGACTTGCGGATTCATACGTTGTAATTTACCTATTTCTTTGTCAAAGTGTTTAGCAATTTTATCGTCCCAATCTTTTTCCTTGGCCTTAGCCTTCATTTCATCAATTTCCTCATCATGACTCGCCCCACCTAATTCCTCTTGTATGGTTTTCATCTGTTGATGCAGAAAATATTCACGCTGTTGTTGGCTCATATCCATTTGCACTTTTGATTGAATATCATTCTTAAGTGCTAATTTTTGAAACTCAACGTTCATAAATTTAAGTGTGGCCAGCGCTCTACTTTTTAAATCGCTATTGGCTAATAATTCTTGTTTTTCAGCAACTGATAAATTCATGTTTGATGACACGAAATTCACTAAAAAGGAGTTGCTTTCAATGTTTTTAATAGCAAAAGAGGCCTCTGAAGGGATATTTGGGCTTTCCTTTATGATCTCTAAGGCCAACTCTTTAATCGAGTCTATTATAGCTTTAAACTCCTTATTGTTAGCCGTAGGCTTTGATTCTTGAAGCCCTTCTATAATGGCATTTATATAAGGTTTTTCGGAAAGCACCTCTTTAACTCCGAAGCGCTTTTTACCTTGTATTATAACAGTAACATTGCCATCAGGCATTTTTAATACTCTTAAAATACGAGCTACTGTTCCTATTTGATGAATGTCTTTTGCTGTTGGTTTTTCGATAGATTCATCTTTTTGAGCAACCACACCTATTACTTTTCCACCTTTATTAGCGTCATTTATCAATTTAATGGAAGCGTCTCTACCGGCAGTAATAGGAATAACTACTCCAGGGAATAATACTGTATTTCTTAAAGACAGTATTGGTAGCGAATTAGGTAATTCTTCTCTATTTATTTCTTCTTCATCTTCAGGTGTCATTAAAGGAATTAACTCTGAGTTTTCATCAAATTCCTGTAGTGACAAACTGTCAAGGGTTAAAAAATTGGATTTCTTCATATTATCTTTTAGGTCATTCTGTCATTAAAATGATAAATTTCCTATACTATTAATCGTTGTGTAAATATTTAAACACTTTGTTGTCAGTCATTTAGATAGAAGCTAAGTGTTTTGGTTTTATAAGTAGTTTCAATAGTTATGCCATTCAGAAAAGGAATTGTTAGATTTTTCCCATTCGTTGCATTACAAAAAGTATTATAATTGGTATGGCTAGCAAACCAACAAAAAAGAGGCTTGTTTCGAATAATGAAGGCGCAAGTATCAGCGTTAAAATATAACCTCCAACAGCACCACCAAAATGAGCATCATGACCAATATTGCCAATACGCTTTTTCATACCATAAATGGAATATAGGAGGTATCCAATACCGAACACAAATCCTGGTATGAAGAAATTTATTTCCATCATTGGATCAAATAAAATTGCTGAATAGATTACTCCCATCACTGCTCCACTTGCCCCAACAGCGCTATAATGATATTCATTTTTATGAAAATAGTAGGATAAAAAATTACCAACTAGAAGACTTCCAATATAAACAGTTAAAAATCCTGTCACTCCTAAATGATATATTACTAAACCAGAGAAAAAATATAGGGTAATCATGTTGAAAAGCAAATGCTGCATATCAACATGTAAAAATCCAGAGCTAAACATTCTAATCTGCTCGCCCCGCTTTAAGCCACCAACATTAAATTTGTATTTTTCAAAAAAACCAAAATCGTTAAATCCTTTATAAGATATCAAAACATTGGCTGCAATTATTACAATAGTTATTACATCTAAATTCCCCATATAACGAAAACTTTTAAAATCAAATTAACATATCTTTGCGACTGCAAATCTAAACTTATAAATGCAATTTGTAGCTTACATTCTTGTTTATCCACTTTTATATCTCATTTCCATACTCCCTTTTAGGGTTTTGTTTTTTGTTTCGGATATTTTGTACGTGTTTATTTATCGCATTTTTGGCTATCGTACAAAAGTGGTAAAAGATAATTTAAACTTGGTTTATCCGGATAAATCTAAAGCCGAAATTAAGCGAATTACTAAGGTGTTTTACCATCATTTATGTGATATGATTTTAGAATCTATCAAATCATTGACCATTTCTGAAGGTGAGATGAAAAAACGCTTTAGGTTTTCAAATGTTGAATTGATTCAAGATATCGAAAAACAAAATAGAAGCATCATCTTAATGTGTGCACACTATGGCAGTTGGGAATGGATTTTTATACTTCAAACCTACGTTAAATATAGAGGAAATGCTGTGTATAAAAAATTAGCCAACAAATACTTCGATAAATTAGTAAAACGAATTAGAGCCCGATACAACAGTTATTTGATAACCACGAAGGACATTATTCCAACATTAATTAAAGAAAAGCGATACGGCATATTATCCATAAATGGTTTTGTGTCAGACCAATCTCCAAAGCTAAACAAAGCCTTTCATTGGAATGAATTTATGGGTGTAAATGTCCCAGTGCATACTGGAGCTGAGATGCTGGCCAAAAAACTAGATATGGCAGTAGTATTTTTTAAGGTGAAAAAATTAAAACGAGGGCACTACGAAACTACATTTGAAACTATAACACTACAACCAAAGGAATTTAAAGATTATCAAATTACTGATATATTTTTAAAACTAGTTGAAGATCAGATTAATGAAGCTCCAGAATACTACCTTTGGACGCATAAGCGTTGGAAACACCGAAAGAAAAACTAATACTTACTCCTTAAAATCAGGATTAACTAAAACTCTACCCTCTCCCATCGCTTTCATATATTCTGCCTTAGAAGGCCTCGGTCTTATCCTATATTTTGTGGGTAGCCCGGTTTCTCTAAAGAAGTCATCAGGTGTTCTAACTTCTGGTAAAAAGTCCTTTGTTTTAGTTCTTGTGCGTTGCATGCGATTACGCATTTCATCAAGAACTTCAGTATAATCAGTATTTGAAGCGAGATTGTTTAATTCAAACGGGTCGTTAATTATATCAAACAATTCTTCTTTATCCCGAGGCTTTTTAAAGCATTTCTTTTGGGCTTCAGTTAATGTTCCCTTCTTGTATTCCTCAATCATGCTCTGCCAACTTCTGCCTCTATTTACATCAGCAGAAGGCGTATCTGGAAGATCGTCATAAAAATTCTTTACGTATTTGAATTGTTTAGTTCTAATTGCTCGTGTATAATCTTCATAATCATGAAAATGATCTTCGGCATAAATTTGGTCTCTAATTTCTTTTGAAGTATCAGTCAACATTTCGGAAAAATCAAACCCTTCAAATTCATCTAAAGGTTTTAAACCGGCAACATTCATAAATGTCGGAGCAATATCTACTGAACTTACCAAATTATTATTTACTGTTCCCGCTTTAATTCTTGCAGGCCATTTTACAATCCACGGCGTTTTTATTCCACCATCATACAAAGTAGTTTTATCTCTAGGAAATGCTCTTCCATTGTCTGCCACAAAAACAATCAATGTATTATCAGAGACTCCTTGGGTTTCCAATTCAGTAACAACTTTTCCAATATAATCATCCATTCTTGCAATCTCATCATAGTATAAACTGTAATCCTTTTTAACCAAATCAGTATTTGGAACGTACGGTGGTAATGTAACATCACTGTTATCATGCACTTTTGGACAACTATTATCATCATAAAAAGGGCGATGTGCATCAAAAGAAGCTAACCAAGTAAAAAATGGTTTATCCTTTGGTCGTTGTTGCAACAAACTAATCCATTCATCACATCCACTACCATCTCCTTTTAAACGTCTATCTAAACCAATAGGAGCATCCAACCATTGCATTTCTAAAAGTACATCAAAATCATCTCGAACGGGATCTCCCATATGATATTTCCCCGCTAAACCTGTCCAATAACCAGCATCTTTAAGTTGTTGTACAAATGTGTTTTTGTACTCTGGTAATGGCCATGACAATTGTTCTGCGTCCGTATTATGTGGATATAATCCAGAAATAATACTTGTTCTACTTGGGCTGCATGAACTTGTAGTTAAGAATGCTTCTGTAAAGCGCATTCCGTCATTAGCTAACTTATCTAAATTTGGAGTTTTAATATTAGGATGTCCATATACACCAATGTCACTCCAACTCACATCGTCTGCAATAATGAAAACTATGTTGGGTCGTTCATTAGTAGAACCGGAAATCTTTTTATCTTCTTTTTCTTTTTTACAGGAAACGGATAGAAGTAAAAGGAAAAATATTATGAGGTGCAATGATTTTAAAGTCATTTTTAAAGATTAGTTTAGTTGCTGGTTCTAAACTAATCATTTTAACTAAATCTAGCATGAAGTATTTATAAATTGATTAAAGTCTACTTGTTGTTGAAGCAATCTTACCAATAAAACAATAATCAAAAGCTTAATCTAACCAATACTCTAACTGAGGATCTATATAAACGGGACCATAGGATATAAAAGCTTTTCTTTTTCCTTCTTTAGGAACAAGAAATGAAATACTAATTTGATTAGATTCTAGATTAATAAGGGTCATAATCTTGATGTAGTTTTCTGAAACTACTCCTTCTTTTTCAACCTTCTTTTCAATTTTTACTGATTTTCTATATGTTTTTCTGTTTGGTGTACAACCAAAGAAAGCATAATAGTTTCTGGGATTTATATAATCTAAGTCTTTCACATCGGAATTAAATTCTTCAAAAGTATTATAATCACCTACCCTTAAACCCCATTTTTTGTCGTTATTCTCATAGACAGTCTTCTTATTCTCATGAAGAAAAAACTCTTCTTTTATTCCATGCACTCTTTTAATAAAATCGTACCCTTCAACAATTCGAATAAAAGCACTTGATGAATCTATTCGCTTTTGAGTTTCAAAATTAGACCTTAATGAAATTAATGTGTTAAAGAATTCATGTTGTTCTGATGTCAATTCAGGTTTTAAAGAATCTAATTTTCTATGGGTTATTTCATTCCAATATTTTGATGATTGAGAATAACCTACTATGGAAAGGAATAATACAAAATATTTAAAAATTCCCAAGTTCATTTAAAATTACTGATACTGAGATATTTCTTGAAGCTCACTAATAAACTTATCAGCCAAAGAAATGGCTTCCTCTTGCGATTTAGCTTCGGTGTAAATTCTAATTATTGGTTCGGTGTTACTCTTACGCAGGTGCACCCAACTTTCAGAGAAATCTATTTTGACACCATCAATTGTAGTCAATTGTTCGTTTTGATATCGCGTTTCTATAGTTTTTAAAATTGCATCAACATTCAAATCTGGTGTTAATTCAATCTTCTTTTTACTCATAAAGTAACTTGGATAGGTTTTTCTCAGTTCGCTAACCTTCATTCCTTTTTCTGCTAACAAACTTAAGAACAAAGCAATTCCAACTAAAGCATCACGACCGTAGTGCAATTCAGGATAAATAATACCTCCGTTCCCTTCACCACCTATAACTACTTTATTTTTCTTCATTAATTTTACAACATTCACTTCTCCTACCGCAGAAGCTTCATACTTACCGCCGTGTTTTTCAGTAACGTCCCTAAGTGCACGAGTGGAGCTCATATTACTAACAGTGTTTCCAGGATTGCGACTTAATACATAATCGGCACAAGCTACCAAGGTGTATTCCTCACCAAACATGTTTCCATTTTCATCCATAAATGCTAGTCGATCTACATCAGGGTCTACAACAATTCCAAAATCTGCATTATGCTTTTTTACAGCATCAGATAAATCAGTTAAATGCTCCTTTAAAGGCTCAGGGTTATGCGGAAAATAACCATTGGGTTCGCAATATAATTTTACCACATCAACTCCTAGTCGTTCTAAAAGTAGCGGGATTACAATACCGCCCGTAGAGTTGACACCATCTACAACCACTTTAAAACGCTCTTCTTCAATTGCTTTAACGTTTACTAAGGGTAAATCTAAAACTTCAATAATATGTAAATCGAAATAAGCATCATTTTTTGTGATTTTACCGAGACTATCAACGTCGGCAAATTCTATGGTACCACTTTCAGCCAGTTCCAATATTTTAGCACCCTCAACAGCATCCAAAAATTCGCCTTTTTCATTCAAGAGTTTAAGCGCATTCCATTGTTTTGGGTTGTGACTAGCTGTTAAAATAATTCCCCCATCTGCATGTTCCATTGGTACAGCGACTTCAACAGTAGGCGTAGTAGATAGTCCCAAATCCACAACATGAATGCCTTGACCAACTAAAGTTTGCATAACCAAGCTTTGAATCATTTCACCAGAAATACGAGCATCTCTTCCGACTACAACTTTATAATTTTCTTTAACTCTATTCTGTTTTAACCAAGCGCCATATGCCGCAGCGAATTTTACAGCATCAATTGGAGTAAGGTTGTTACCTGCTCTTCCTCCTATGGTTCCTCTTATTCCTGAAATAGATTTTATTAATGTCATTTATCGGTATTTAGTTTTTAGTTTTAAAAATGGCATTTCTAAGTACTTAAACGAAATATGGGCGAACAAAACACTTAATGCAAAGGTTAAAACATTTATTAAAATTATCGTAAAAAAGTTATTAAACAAATTAAGTTCTTGTAGTTTCAAAAAACCAAAAACAACTATATTAAGTGCAATTACATGATAGAGATAAATACCATATGAAATTTTACCCAAATAATTAAGAGTACTATTTTTTATGACTACATTTTTATTATTAAAACTTATTGTGTGAATAAAAAGACCAAATAGAATGCATGCTATGGCGTTGTTAATGTAGAGCGTTTTAAAAGCGAGTAAATCTGTAAAGAAATAAATTGTTGTCAGGCATATAATGAGAAATGGTATAGCAGTATATTTCTTTAAAAATGCCAATTTCCCTTTTTCCTCTAAAATTGCAATTATTCCTCCAAATAATAAAAAGAAGTAAACAAAATAATATGTTCTCAAAAACGTAAATCTATTATAATGATATATTAGAAAGTAGATGAATACAATTAACACTAAAACTACTAATATTAGTTTTTTACGCAGAAAATATATCAAAGGTGCGATTAAAAGGTAAAATTGTTCTTCTATTCCTATTGACCATAAAACTTCCAAGATGCCTCCAGGAAAATATTTAAACGTGAATACATTTGGCAAGAAGAAAATAGTTAACAAAATACCATCCAATACTTCATAATTATTGTCAAACGGAATTTTTAAATAAGGAAGAATAACTTCGTAAAAGAGAAATCCGAAAATGACCACCAATAAATAGGGTGGAAAAATTCTTAAAACCCTTCTTATATAAAAATTTCTTATGGAGAATGAGCTATTCTGTTTTTTCCTATAAATTATCCTAATAATCAGAAAACCGCTCAAAACAAAAAACATACAAACCGCTTCATATCCCCTATTAAAAATTGGTAACGTGTTGTAGTAAGGTAATCCTTGGTTTTTTGAAAGAGATGGTAAATGAAATATAATTACGCAAGACACTAAAAAGAAGCGTAGTGGGTCTAAATTTGGAAGTTTTACCATACCAGATAATTCTTAAAAGATCAAAAATACATATATTCATTGAATGAATTACCTTGCACATATTTATTTATCAGGAGACAATGTTTTGGTATCCATTGGCAACTTTATTGCTGACGGTATTAAAGGCAGGAATTATAAAAATTATGAAAAAGAAGTGCAAATCGGTATCTTGTTACATCGTCATATTGATACATATACAGATGCACATAAAACGGTTAGGTTAAGTACAAAACGCTTACATAAAAAATACGGACACTATTCTGGTATTATTGTCGATATTTTATACGATCACTTTCTCGCTAAGAATTGGAAAAATTACTGCTCCACTCCTTTGGAAGAGTATACTGATCAATTCTATAAATCTTTGGAAAGTAACTATGAAATTTTACCCTCAAGAATTAAGAAATTAATGCCATATATGATGAAGGATAATTGGTTGCTAAGTTATGCTTCCATATCTGGTATTACTAGGGTTCTAGATGGTATGAACCGGAGAACTAAAAATCGTTCAGGAATGAACAACGCTATCAATGAGCTTGAAGATTTTTATGATGAATTTGAATCAGAATTCACTAGTTTTTTTGATGAATTAATTACGTTTTCAAAGGAAAAACTAGAACAACTTAATCATGATTTAGAAATTTAAAGTATACTTTTTATAGATTAACGGCATGCAAATCAGTATCTTATCGAAAAGAAGGAGTTTCTATCGGTTTTGGCTAAAAATATTTCGAAAGCATAAACACATTTAATACATTAGAGGCTTAAATGCCTCTATCAGCAAATAAATGAAACTAAAAAAAACTATCAAAATAGCGCTGGGTGTATTTGCTTTTATAACCTTACCAAGTTTATTGTTTTTTAGTTACCTATACTTCAAACATCATCAAGATTTACCTAATGGGGTTGAAGGAAAAGCTGCTGACGATTTGGCAACAAAAATGCTTATTGCCTTAAATTATGAGGCGTATACCAGTACTGATTATATTGAGTGGACATTCAAGAATAGACGCCATTATAAATGGGAAAAAACCAATAATACCTGTGAAGTATTCTGGAAGGATTACAAAATTAGATTAGATTTAAAGGATCATTCAGAAAGTAAGGCGTATGTTCATGGATTTACTATTGAAGGTGAAATGGGAGCTGAATTGGTCGAAAAGGGTTTAAATTATTTTCAAAAAGATATTTTTTGGCTCATTGCACCATTTCAGGTTTTCAACTCAGGAGTAAGGCGAGAGTTGGCTACTAATGAAAATGGAGAAAAAGGTTTACTGGTAACGAATAAAAACGACGAATCTTATTTATGGCTTTTGGATGATAAGGGCAAACCAATTCGTGTTAATATGTGGGATTCTAGGGCACCTATTGATGGGTTAGTAGCCGAATATGGTAGTTGGCAAATCACAGAAACAGGAGTTAAATTGCCTACTTTTCATAAAGTGTTGTATACAGCTTTAAAGATTTCCGATGTAAAGACACATTAACTATTTTTAACAGTCTACGAGGTATAACTCACTTTTAATTTTAGTACCAAAAAGCGTAACTTCGCAACTTTGCGTTGCTATGACAGAGTTTGAAGAAAAAATTGAAGTTAAGGGTGCCAGAGTCCATAACCTGAAAAATATTGATGTTTCTATACCCAGAGAAAAACTGGTTGTAATTACAGGGCTATCTGGTAGTGGCAAATCTTCACTGGCATTTGACACTATTTATGCAGAAGGTCAAAGGCGCTATATTGAGACGTTTTCTGCCTACGCAAGACAGTTTTTAGGAGGTCTAGAACGGCCAGACGTTGATAAAATTGATGGTTTATCTCCGGTCATAGCCATAGAACAAAAAACTACGAGTAAATCACCACGTTCCACTGTAGGTACGATTACAGAAATTTATGACTTTATGCGTTTGCTTTTTGCAAGAGCAAGTGATGCTTACAGTTATAATACCGGCGAAAAAATGGTGAGCTATAGTGATGCGCAAATTAAAGACTTAATTCTAAAAGATTTTAAAGATAAACGCATTAATATACTAGCACCAATAGTTCGTTCACGGAAGGGACATTATCGAGAACTCTTTGAACAGATTGCTAAACAAGGCTTCGTTAAGGTTCGTACTGATGGTGAGGTTAGGGATTTAGTCAAAGGAATGAAGCTAGATCGGTATAAGACACACGATATTGAAATTGTAATTGATAGACTAGTAGTTAATGCCGATGAGAATAGTGAAAAACGACTTTCTGAAAGCATCAACACCGCTATGTATCATGGAGATGATATTTTAATAATTTTAGATCAAGATACCAATAAAACTAGATATTTTAGTAGAAATTTAATGTGTCCTACTTCTGGAATTTCATACCCAAACCCAGAACCAAATAATTTTTCGTTTAATTCACCAAAAGGTGCTTGCCCTACTTGTAACGGAATTGGTGAATTGTACAAGGTGAATGTAAATAAAATCATTCCAGACGATTCATTATCCATTAAAAATGGGGCGTTAGCACCTCATGGTCCAGAAAAGAAAAGCTGGATTTTCAAACAGTTTGAAACTATAGCACAACGCTTCAATTTTAAGCTAACCGATCCTTACAAGGATATCCCGGAGGAGGCAAAACAGGTTATACTTTATGGTGGGAATGAAAAATTTTCAGTAGAAAGTAAAACTCTTGGTGTTACTAGAGATTATAAAATAGAATTTGAAGGAGTTGCTAATTTTATTGAAAACCAATATAAAACTGCTGATTCTACATCACTTAAGCGTTGGGCTAAAGAATATATGGACAAAATTAAATGTCCTACTTGCGACGGCTCTAGGTTAAAGAAAGAGTCACTTTACTTCAAAGTGAATGGTAAAAATATTGCAGAATTGGCAAATATGGATATTGTTGAACTTTCAGAATGGTTTAACGATTTACATAATCATTTATCAGAGAAACAATCAAAAATAGCTGATGAGATTTTAAAAGAAATTAAAGCACGATTAAAATTTCTGTTAGATGTTGGGTTGGACTATTTATCACTAAACAGAAGTTCAAAATCATTGTCTGGAGGTGAAGCCCAACGTATTCGATTAGCTACACAGATAGGTTCTCAATTGGTTGGTGTACTTTATATTTTGGATGAACCAAGTATAGGTTTGCATCAACGAGATAATGAAAAACTAATTAATTCATTAGTGTCTTTGAGGGATATTGGTAATTCGGTAATTGTAGTAGAGCATGATAAAGACATGATAGAACGTGCCGATTATGTGGTTGATATAGGTCCTAAAGCAGGTAAACATGGAGGGGAAATTATAAGCATTGGGGATCCTGATGAATTAAAGAATCATAAAACGCTTACTGCTGATTATTTAAATGGCACTAAAGAAATTAAAGTGCCTAAAAATCGCCGTAATGGAAATGGAAAATATCTTGAATTAAAAGGTTGTACTGGGAATAATCTAAAAAACGTCTCTGTAAAATTTCCATTGGGAAAAATGATTGGTGTTACTGGTGTTTCTGGAAGTGGTAAGTCTACTTTAATTAACGCGACACTCTATCCTATTCTTAATGCACATTACTTTAATGGGGTTAAAAAGCCAATGCCCTATGAAAGCATTAAGGGTTTGGAGTATATTGATAAAGTAATTGATATAAATCAATCGCCTATTGGAAGGACACCAAGGAGTAATCCTGCCACGTATACCAAAACATTTGATGAGATAAGAAGTCTTTTTGCTAAAGTACCTGAAGCTATGATACGAGGGTATAAACCAGGGAGATTTAGTTTTAATGTTGCTGGTGGAAGATGTGAGACGTGTAAAGGAGGTGGGTTACGGGTAATTGAAATGAACTTTTTACCTGATGTTTATGTGGAGTGCGAAACCTGTCAAGGTAAACGTTTCAACAGAGAGACATTAGAAATTCGATATAAAGGTAAAAATATAAGTGATGTTTTGAATATGACTATTAATGAGGCTGTTGTCTTTTTTGAGCATATTCCTAAAATCTATAAAAAACTAAAAACTATTCAAGATGTTGGTTTGGGTTACATTACTTTAGGACAACAAAGCACTACACTTTCTGGAGGTGAAGCGCAACGCATTAAACTAGCCTCCGAATTGAGTAAAAGAGACACAGGAAATACATTTTATATATTAGATGAGCCAACTACTGGTCTTCATTTTGAGGACATTCGGGTGCTTATGCAAGTATTAAATAAGTTGGTTGATAAAGGCAATACTGTATTAATTATAGAGCACAATTTGGACGTAATTAAAATCGTTGATCATATCATTGATATTGGATATGAAGGTGGTAAAGGAGGTGGTGAAATAATAGCGGAAGGTACCCCAGAAGAAATTGTAAAACATAAAAAAAGTTATACCGCGAAATTTTTAAAAAAAGAGATACACTAAACAAATAAATATGAGAAAAGAACAACACCACAAAAGCTGGAATGCCATTAAAACAAACGATTCGTGGGCTATTTTTAAAATAATGGGCGAATTTGTAAATGGCTTTGAGAAGATGAGTAAAATTGGACCTTGTGTTTCAATTTTCGGGTCTGCAAGAACAAAACCAGAACACGAGTATTATCAACTAACGGTGGAAGTAGCGAATAAAATTGTAGATTCTGGCTACGGAGTTATCACTGGAGGCGGCCCTGGTATTATGGAAGCTGGAAATAAAGGGGCACATTTAGGTGAAGGTACCTCTGTTGGTCTTAATATAGAGTTACCTTTTGAACAACATAATAATCCATATATAGATTCTGATAAGAGCTTAGATTTTGATTATTTCTTCGTTAGAAAGGTTATGTTTGTTAAATACTCACAGGGTTTTGTGGTGATGCCTGGGGGGTTTGGAACTCTAGATGAATTGTTTGAAGCTCTTACCTTAATACAAACTCAGAAAATCGAGAAGTTTCCAATCATACTTGTAGGTACAAAATTTTGGGGCGGATTAATGGACTGGATTAAGGAAACGTTGTTGGAAAAAAATGGTAACATTAGTCCAAAGGATACAGATTTAATATATCTTGTTGATACGGCGGACGAGGTAATTGAAATTTTAGACAATTTCTATAAAGAATACCGACTAAGCCCTAATTTCTAATGCATTTTTGAGTTTTAGATGATATAATTTAATCCTTATATTGCTGCGCTTTTTTAATAGCAATAAAAAATCCCAATTTGAATAAACGTTTTTTAACTTACTTATTGTTACTGGCAACAATTTTTTTTGGTTTTGGCCAAAATAAAATTAGGGTTGAGGCTAATTTTGATATGCATAAAAAACTTATTCATATCAATCAAAATATAATCTACACGAACACTTCAAATGATACACTTAGTACTATTTATTTAAATGATTGGGGCAATAGTTTTGCCGCAAAAGACACCGAACTTGCAATAAGGTTAGCCGACGAATATATTAATAAATTTCATCTGGCAAAAGATACAGATCGCGGTTATTCCAACATTGCCGCAATAATTCAAGGTACAGACAGTTTGCATTATGAACACCTGAAAGGCCAAATTGATATTATAGAAGTTAAATTAAAGAAACCTCTTTTACCAAAGCAACGTTATAATATAGATTTAAGTTATTTAATTAAGGTTCCAAGCGACAAGTTTACGGGCTATGGTTTTACAAAAACCGGAGACTTTAATTTACGCTATTGGTATATTTCTCCTGCTATTTATAATTCTGAATGGCAGTATTTTAGCAATAAAAAATTAAATGATTTGTTTACTCCGAAATCTGATATTGAGATTAAAGCTACCTACTCCAAAGACTTTAAACTAATTTCGGAGTTAAATCTTGTTGATACGTTTGAAAAGGATTCTACATTAACTACAATTCTTAAAGGCAAGAATAGAATTAATGATAAGCTCTATTTAAGCAAAGATTCCAAATTTCGATCAATAAAGAATGACAAGATTGAACTTGTTTCGGACCTATACGACAATAATTTACAAGTTGTAGACAAGGTTTTAATTAATGAAAAAGTAATAAATTATATCATTGAAAATTTGGGAGATTACCCGCATGAGAAATTACTTTTAACTGAAATTGATAATGCGAACGACCCTGTTTATGGTCTAACTTCCTTACCTAAAGTTTTACAACCTTTCCCAGATTCTTTCGAGTATGAAATGCGTTTGCTTAAAGTGGCGCTTCATAATTACTTAGAAAACACACTCCTTGTAAATCCAAGAAAAGAACAATGGTTATTAGATGGTATTCAAATTTATTTTCTGATAAAGTACATTGAAGAGTTTTATCCTGATATGAAGTTTTTAGGAAAGCTTGCAAATATTTGGGGAATTAGATCTTTTCATGCCGCTGATTTACATTATAATGACAAATATACTTTGGCATTTATGAGTATGGCCAGAACCAACAGGGATCAACCGCTGACTATGCAAAAGGATTCCTTATTGAAGTTTAACAGCAATATTGCCAATAAGTATAAGGCAGGCATTGGCCTAAGATACTTAGACTATTTTATCAATCATGATGTTTTAGAGCATGCAGTAAAGCCTTTTTTATTGGCCAATAAGCTGAAAGAAACATCTACCAAAGAATTTGAGGAATTTTTAAAATCTAAAACAGATAAAAATATAGATTGGTTTTTTAACGATTATCTCAGTACAAGACAAAAGATTGATTTTAAAATAAAAAAGGTAGATAAAACAAAAGATTTTATATCCTTAACTATAAAGAACAAGAGAAACAATAGTATGCCCGTGTCGCTTTACACTCTTAAAAAAGATAGTGTAGTTTCAAAGTTCTGGATTGAAGATGTTCAAAAGGAAAAACGAATTACGATACCAAGAAATAATGCTGATAAATTAGTTCTTAATTATCAAAATAAAATTCCAGAGTTTAATTTAAGAGATAATTGGAAATCATTAAAGGGATTCTTTTTTAATAATAAACCTCTCCAATTTAGAGTATTTCAAGATGTAGAAGACCCGAATTATAATCAAGTGTTTTTTATGCCAATTGTTGAGTTTAACAACATTTATGATGGTTTGAATTTAGGTGCTAAGATGTACAATAAAACAGTATTAAGGAGAAATTTCAATTATAGAATTCAACCGCAATATTCATTAGGTTCTCAAACTTTAACGGGAGGCGCTTCTGCCTTTATGACACATTATTTTGAAAACACAAATATGTTTGCGCTAACCTATGGGGCAAGTTTTAGTTATAGGTCTTACGCGGAAGACTTGTTTGTAAGCAGAACGATACCTTCTTTATCCTTTCAATTTCGACAAAATGACGATTTTAGATCGAATAAAAGACAGCTTCTTCGTTTACGATTTTTAGACATAAATAGAGATAGAAATCCACTAAACCCAGATAGTAGTGAAGAGCCTGATTATAGTGTTTTTAATGCAAGATATATACATTCCAATGATAATTTGATAAACTTTAGCAAGTGGTCGGCAGATTTCCAATTAGCCAGGACATTTAGTAAATTATCCTTTAATTATGAGTTTAGAAAATTATTTGAAAGTAATAGACAGCTTAACCTGCGTTTCTTTTCCGGTATCTTTTTAGATAATAATAATGAAGCTGACTCTAACTTTTTCAGTTTTGCATTGGATAGACCTACGGATTATTTGTTTGAATATAATTATTTAGGAAGATCTGAAGACACAGGTATATTTAGTCAACAATTTATTGAGGCAGAAGGTGGTTTTAAGTCTCAATTAGAAGTTCCTTTTGCTAATCAATGGATGAGTACCCTTAATGTGAGCACAAGTATATGGCGTTATATTTTAGCTTATGGTGATATTGGTTTGGTGAAAAATAAATTTAATTCTGCAAAATTTGTTTATGATTCAGGAATAAGAATCAACCTAGTGACAGATTATTTTGAGGTTTATTTTCCAGTATATTCCAATTTAGGTTGGGAAATAGGACAGCCTAACTATGATCAAAAAATAAGATTTAAATTTACGGTTGATCCCGAATCTCTTCTAGGATTGTTTAGGAGGCGCTGGTATTAGAATATTGTTAGTTTTTATTATGTTTTATTTAACATTTTTCAATAAAAACAAATAATATCCTAATTTAATGTGATTTCAACACTTTTTTAAGACTCGGTTTAATTGCAAAAGTGCGGGGTATTTATTACTTTTGCAAGCGCTTGAACCGACTTAGTAATGCAACCACTTATCGATTTGAAAAACAACCTATCTTTTGACGATTTTAAAGCTGAAGTTTTAAACGATTACAAAATGGCGGTTCAAAGTCGAGAATGTAGTTTGTTGGGGCGTCGTGAAGTACTGACAGGCAAAGCGAAGTTTGGCATTTTTGGAGACGGTAAAGAAGTGCCACAATTAGCGATGGCAAAAGCCTTTAAAAAAGGCGATTGGCGCTCTGGTTATTACAGAGATCAAACCTTTATGATGGCCATTGGCGAATTAACGGTAGAGCAATTTTTTGCAGGTTTGTATGCTAACACGAATTTAGAGTTAGAGCCCATGTCTGCTGGTCGCCAAATGGGCGGACACTTTGTAACACATAGCATTGACGAAAATGGTAATTGGAAAGACTTAACGAAACAGTATAATTCAAGCGCAGACATTTCCCCCACGGCTGGACAAATGCCGCGTCTTTTAGGTTTAGCACAAGCTTCAAAAATATTTAAAGAAGTTAAAGATATCAATACCACTAGGTTTTCAAGTGGAGGAAATGAAGTTGCATGGGGAACTATAGGAAATGCAAGTACAAGTGAAGGTTTATTTTTGGAGACTATAAATGCAGCAGGTGTACTTCAAATACCAATGGTTACAAGTATTTGGGATGATGAATACGGTATTTCAGTGCACGCAAAATATCAAACTACAAAGGAAGATATTTCTGCAATTCTTAGTGGTTTCCAAAGGGACAAAAACAATAAAGGTTTTGAAATTTTAAGGGTTAAAGGATGGGATTATGCTAACCTGATTCAGACATATTTAGAAGCTGGAGCGATAGCAAGAGAGGAGCATGTACCTGTTTTAATACATGTAACTGAACTTACACAGCCTCAAGGACATTCTACTTCTGGCTCTCATGAACGTTACAAAAGTGGTGAACGCTTGCAATGGGAATCTGAGCATGATTGCAATAAAAAAATGCGTGAATGGATTATTGAGAGTGGTATTGCAACTAATGAAACGCTTACCAATATTGAGCGCACCATAAAACGAGAAGTTAAGCAACTTAAAACTAAAGCGTGGAACACCTTTTTAGCACCTATAAAAAAAGAGCAAAACGACCTTGTTGGTTTACTTAAAAAGACAGCTAAAGCTAGTATGAATGGTGTTTTTATAGCTAAATTATTGGAAAGTTTATCAGCAATACATGAGCCAACCAGAAAAGATATTCTTTCTCATGCTAGAAAAGCATTACGATTTCTAATTGGTGAAACTAATGGAGAAAGCTCTAAGCTTCAAGATTGGATAAATGATTGTTTTAAGCACACGCAACCAGAGTTTAGCTCTCATTTATATTGTGAGACAGATAAGTCTGCGCTTCATGTTACTGAAGTAAAACCAGTTTATGATGATAGTTCTGAATTGGTTGATGGAAGGATTATTATAAGAGACAATTTTGATGCCATTTTCGGGAAGTATCCTCAAGCTTTAGTTTTTGGAGAGGATTCGGGTAATATTGGAGATGTAAATCAAGGATTGGAAGGGCTTCAGGAAAAATATGGAGAACTACGAGTTGCAGATACAGGTATTCGAGAAGCTACAATTATAGGGCAAGGTATTGGTTTAGCTTTAAGAGGCCTACGCCCTATAGCAGAGATTCAGTATTTAGATTACATGCTTTATGCGTTGAACGTAATTAGTGATGATCTTGCCAGCTTACATTACAGAACTAAAGGAAGGCAAAAAGCACCATTAATTATTAGAACAAGAGGTCATAGGTTAGAGGGAATTTGGCATTCTGGCTCTCAAATGGGAGGACTTTTGCATTTGATGCGTGGTGTACTAGTTTTAGTACCAAGAAATATGACCAAGGCAGCAGGATTTTATAATACACTTCTGGAAAGTGACGAACCAGCTTTGGTTGTAGAATGCTTAAATGGATACAGATTAAAAGAGCGTCGCCCAAATAATATAGGCAACTTTAAAACGCCTATTGGTGTTGTAGAAACGGTTAAGGAGGGTAAAGATATTACTTTGGTATCATATGGTTCTACATTACGTTTGGTAGAACAAGCTGCTAAAGAATTACTGGCCGTAGGTATTGATGCTGAAATTATAGATATTCAGTCTCTATTACCGCTAGACACTAATCAAGATATAGTAAAAAGCATAGCGAAAACCAATCGCATAATGGTTATAGATGAAGATGTTCCAGGTGGGGCATCGGCTTATATCATGGATGATATTCTAAACAGGCAAAATGCATTTCAACATTTGGATAGTGCTCCTAAAACACTCTCGGCTAAAGCGCATAGGCCAGCATATGGAAATGATGGTGATTATTTTTCCAAACCTTCAACAGAGGATATTTTTGAAGCTGTTTATGAGGTTATGCACGAATTGAGCCCTATTGATTTTCCAAAACTCCGATAATAATACTATTTTAGGTTTCTAAATATAGTAGTTCTTGTTTCCAGATTTTAATATCCACAGTACGCCTTTGTTTATGTTAGTGCTTCAAAGTCTTGTCTTTGCGGTTCTACTTTTTATTAAATATAAGAACAAGAGGAATATCTCCGATTTATTTTTAGGTTTAATTTTGCTTTTAACCTGTTATAATCAAACCTGTTATACTGTTGGCTTCATGGGATGGTATAATGAGTATAGAACTACAAAAATCAACTACTTTTTATATAATATAGCCATAGCGTTGGCTCCACTTATTTATCTCTATGTTAAATCGGTTACCACGTCTAATTTTAAATTTCAAAGAAAACACTGGTGGCATTTTTATTTAGCTATATCTTTTATAGTTTATCGTGCTTCTATATTTATTTATGATGCTTCACAACCTGGGTTTCATGAAACACAAAACGGAGTTCTTAAAATAAAGTTGGATGAAGCGATAATTCAACCGGTAATGGGGTATATAGAATTTCCATTTATGCTGCTATATCTAGCATTTACACTGCAGCTATTTTATAATTATAGAAAAAGAATCAAACAATATTTTTCTAATACCTATAAATTGGAGTTGAATTGGATACTAAGTTTTCTACTACTATTCTCAATATTGTTTTTGTATGATATGGTACAGACAATTGTTGACCATTATTTTATTGATTTGAGTTATTTACAACGTTGGTGGTTAAGTCTCCTTTCGGCAATGGTTACCTTATACATTGGTATAAAAGGTTATTTTACAGACACCACTAAATTGAATAAACTCAATTTTACCTTCTCCCCTAGTCTTGAAGCCATACCGCAGGTTTCAGAGGATGATAGTTCTAAATCTATCTCAGAAAATGATATTGAAATTGTAAAATCTCTTATGGAAAAAGACAAGGTATTTTTAAACCCCGAACTTAACCTTTCTGATATGGCACAACAGGCAAAAATGTCTAGAGGCCAACTTTCAGAAGTTATCAATTCTGGTTTTCATCAAAATTTTAATGACTTTGTAAATTCCTATCGCGTCAATGCCTTTAAAAACATGATTAAAGAAAATAAGCATCAACAACTTTCTCTGTTAGGTATTGCACAAGAATGTGGCTTTAATAGTAAGGCAACTTTCAATCGTGTTTTTAAAAAGCTTACTGAAATTTCCCCTTCGGAATATTTGAAATCTATCACAACTTAAGACGTCTCAAATCGTATTTTAAGTCTTCCTAACACGCTTTAAGTCGTTCATCGGTTGATAATGTTTCAATTTTGTCTTGTTGAACAAAAACATGAAACGTTATGAAAATCATTAAACTATTAATTACACCAACTTTACAAAAATATTGGATAGCCGATGCACTTTTTGCTATTATAAGATTTATATGCGGCATACTATTGGCGCTAGATTTTGGAGCTGCAAAGTTTGGAATGCCTTGGACACCAGATGACAGAAATCTAAACTTATTTGAAGTTTCTGCTTGGTTCCCAGAAGATGTAGCCTCTTACGGCGGAATTTTTGCAATTGCACCAATATTTTTTGCGTGGATGGGTGCTTTTAGTGAAGCTGTAGGCGGCATTCTACTAGCATTTGGCTTAAAGACACGAGTGTCTGCATTCTTGATTATGTGTACCATGTTGGTTGCCATCTTTATGCAGAAATGGGGACAAGGCACCTGGAGTTTACTACCTGCTATGAGCTTTTTATGGGTATCTATATATAATCTATTCTTGGGTTCAGGTCGATTTGGCTTGGACTATTTAATCTCAAAAAAATTAAAATAAAAACTATGAAAACTAAAATCTTTATGATCGGCTTAATAACATCAATTGCATTATCGCTTTTCAATTGTGTTCAAGAAACTCATTTAAAAACCATTCGATTTAAATTGGATATGCGAAACGAAACAATCGCCAATAAAGTTGGAGTTAGAGGCAATACTTCACCATTATCATGGAATGAAACATTTTACCTTACTGATGATAATAATGATAGTATTTATGAAGGAGAAATTAAACTCAACTCCGCAAGTTATGATATAGAATTCAAATTTGTGAATCAAGATGATAGCTTCGAATTACAAGACCAACCTAATAGAAGTATTCGCTTTGCATACAAACCAGAAATCATTATTTACGAGGCTACTTTCAATGATTCAAAACATATTAACATTCAAAAATTAAATTAAAATGAAAACACTATTTACATGCCTGCTTTTACTAGTAACTCTAGGATTTCAGGCTCAAATTAAAGGGAATAAACAAATAGAAACTAGAAATTATAGTTTTGATAACGTAACCGAAATTAAAATTAATTTATATGCTAAGGTGATTATAGATGCATCTGCTGAAGCAAGTTTAACTATAACTACAGATAATAACCTGTTCGATTATATTGATAAAGAAATAGTTGATGGAAAAATTCAGTTTGATCAAATAGAATGGATTCAACCTTCAGAAGACATTATCATTAAAATTGGAGCTCCTAAATTAAAACGTGTATTTCATGACACTCATGACGTTACTAGAATTGTTAATTTCGATAGCGAGAGTTTAAATGTTACAGCACCAATTGGTACAATCATATTAGAAGGAAAGGTAAACGAATTACGTTTAGGAAGCGAAATGTCAACTATAGATGCGTCTAAACTATTAGCGAACAAGGTTTATGTCAATCTTTGGAGTCGAGGCACTGTAAAGATAGGGCCAAAGGAAACCTTATGGGCCAAAATTTCTAAAAAAGGAAGGCTAATTTATGATACACAACCAGTAAATAAAACTATTAAGTATTATAACGATGGTGGTTCAGATTACGAATTTGATTATGATAATCCAAAATTTATCAATTTCAAAATCAAGAATAATTCCATGAACAGAAACAACTTTTTTGTAATTGGACCTAAACCAGATGGTAATACTTTTAGTTATGGTTTTCCGATGATGCCACAAGCAACTAGAAAAGAAAACTGGACAACAGGTACGAAGGTCTATAAAGTGAATAAACTTGGTTTTAGAAAACTTTTGATAACTATTAATGAAACAGATGAAAATCAGACTGTGAAATTATTTGATTAATCAATAGAATAACAAAGCTTTGGTTTATGATTTGGTCTCTTTATCTTTAGCCAAAACCTAAAACATATATGAAAGCCGTAAATCTTCCTGAAATAAAAAAAGAACTTAATATGCTTTCCAGCATAGAACTACAACAACTATGTTTAAGATTAGCAAGGTTTAAAAAGGAAAATAAAGAGCTTCTCACCTATCTGTTGTTCGAATCGCAAAGTGAAGCAGGATACATAGAAACTGTAAAACACTTTATAGACAATGAATTTGAATTGATTAACACCAATAATTTCTATTACATTAAAAAAAGTATTCGTAAGATTTTAAGAAATGTTAAGAAGTTTATTAGGTACTCTCAACAAAAGGAAACCGAAGTAGAACTTCTACTCTACTTTTGCAAAAAACTTCGAGATTTTAAACCTAGTATAAAACGGAGCACACAACTTCAAAACATGTATTATCGACAATTGTCTATTGCTAAAAAGACTGTCTCAAAGTTACACGAAGATTTGCAACATGATTATACTATAATAATGGAAGATTTTGAATAATAAGAGCTAGATAAAATTAAAAAATCCTCCAATTAAGGAGGATTTTTTGTTCTAAATCTGAATTAATAACGCCTGTGTTATTAAATAATCATTAACAACTAAAATTAAACCTTATATTTTTTAAATAGTTGTAGTGTTAACGATTATGCTTTATTGCAATTGCAATTATTTTTTAATAAAAATGTTGGTGTAATACCATCTGCCATCAATATCCTGTTCTGCAGAAATTTCAAAATCAGTAAAATCTCCTTCAATGGTTTGCTTATGTCCTTCGCTTCGTATCCAAGCATTCACCACAGATTCTGCATTTGTATACCCATAAGCTACATTTTCTGCAACTCTTTTTGCACTTGCGTTATCCTTTAAATAATTACTACGCGCATAAAAGTTATCATGTGATACTTTCTGGTTGTCAACCATATAATCTGTGTGACTATGTGCAGTTGATTTAATAATGGTCATACTTTTCAATGCACTAAGTCCTTCACCTAGTCTGTGATTGTTTATGAGTTCAAGTATTTCAACTTCTATCGATTTGGTTTCAGGAACTATCATATCCTCTGCCGAGATTCTTGCAACTTCATCATCAAGTGAATCTGTTGTACAGGAATACGAGAATATAGCCAATAGTACCAATACTGGTAGTTTGGTTAGTAACTTCATAGGTTAAGTTATTTGGGACTATAAAGCTACTTTCTAACCTATGAGTGAGTAGTTAATAAAATGTTAAAATCGACTAAATACTGGTATTTTGTCGAATAATTTAGTTTTTAATCGATGAAAAGAAAACCTAAATCAGTTTGTCATGTATTTCATCCTAAAATTTATGGAGATAATCGATGAATCAGCCAATTAAAGTCTTCTTGTAGCTGATATCGTATTCTATCATGAAGTCTATTTGGGCGCCCCTGCCAAAATTCTATCTCCACAGGTTTTACTATAAATCCTCCCCAATGCTCAGGGCGCTTAACCTCTTTTTCAATGTATTCCGCTTCCAGTGCTTTTAATTTGTCCTCTAAAAATTGTCTACTGGAGATAATTTCACTCTGATTGGAGGCCAAAGCACCTAATTGACTTCCTTTTGGGCGGGATTCAAAATAGCCGTCGCTTAAGTTGGTAGCTATCTTTTCGGTTTTTCCTTTAATAATTATTTGTCTTTCAGCACCATGCCAGAAAAATGATAAACAAACATTTGGGTTTTCTTCTATTGCTCTACCCTTTTCACTTTGGTAATTTGTGTAAAAAATAAAGCCTTCAAACGTAAATTTTTTTAGTAGCACTACTCTACTTTTCGGAAAACCATCCAGACCGATTGTAGAAAGTGTCATGGCATTGTTTTCAACCTCTGGAAAATACTTATCTACTTCGTAAAACCATTTTTGAAATAATTCTAAAGGGTTCTCTGGTGCATCTTTTAATAAAAGTTCACCTTTTTCATAAGATTTTCTATAATTACTCAAGTCGTTTTCCATTTAACGAAATTAACAAAAAAATGATCCTTACTAAAGCAGAAAATTCATATAAACTTCATAAATTAGTGTGTCTCTCAGAAATGTTAAACTTAAATTCATTTGCTATCAATGAAATTTGAAAGTTCGCCACATTTTGAGAGCTTGAATCCTCACAAAGTCGAATTGCCTTTTGGGAACTATTTCTTCTGCAAAAAATTTGTTATTGCAGAACCATTTGAAGGCATACATTTCACTTGGAAAAATGCTTCCCTGTTAATAGATAAGATTTTTGAATATTATGGAGAAGATGTTCGTATAGCCTACATTGCCAACCGTATAAACGCTTATTCTATAGATCCCCAAAACTGGCAAAAGCTTGAAAAACAATATGATTTATTGGTAGCTAGTGCAATTGTTAGCTATAACAACGGTTCCTACTTAAGTGCGTCTGTAGAAAAGCAGTTTACCTCGGCTAGTATAAAACGTTGTTTTTCTTTGGATGAGGCTATTAAATGGGTTAATGCACTAAAAGAACTAAATTAAACTTATTAGAATTGAAATTTTCAGAAACTACATATTTTAAAAGTCTAGAATTTAAAACATTTGATTTTCAATTTGGAATTATGTACTTATGTGATACTTTTTTCATTTCTGAAGTAAAAAGCGACATACATGTTGATAAGAAGATAGTGGAAACGATCATGAAGACTTTAATGGATTTTTACGGTGAAGAGGCTGAAATATGTTTTATTTCTAACCGTGTAAACTCTTACTCCTCAGATCCTCGACAATGGCTTAAAGCACTTGAAAACTTTGATATTTTTTATGCCGGCGCTATAGTCTTTTATAATCTTACCAATTTAATGAATTTTGAAATTGAAAGTAGAATGTGCCCAAAACCGGTAAAGGGTTTTGGAGCCTTGGGAGAAGCCATTGAATGGATAAGTTCTATTAAAGAAATTAATTGAAATTAAAAAGTTTACCATCTTGAGCCAATTCAACATTTTCAAAATTAGACTTAGCCTCTTCCCTAAACATTTCTAAGTCTGGATATCTTGAGGAATAATGGCCCAAAATTAGAGTGCCAGCTTCCGCCTTTTTGGCTATACTAGCTGCCTCTTTAGCAGTACTGTGCTTTGTTTTAGGTGCTAGATGCGCATGCGCTTCTAAAAAGGTTGACTCATGATAAAGCACATCAACATTACGTATTAAAGGGACAATATCTTCCTTATAGACTGTGTCACTACAGAAGGCATAACTTTTTGACTTTTTAGGAGGAAATGTAACTTTTTCATTATCAATTAAAATACCTTCCTCATTTTCAACGTCGAACCCCTGTTTTAGTTTTTGGTAGTACGCTATATTTATTTTGGCTTCCTGAATGGCATCAATATTTAATTTTCGATCACCAGTTTTTTCTTTAAAAAGGTAACCATTAGTATAAACACGGTGTTCTAATGGTATTGTATATACTTCAACAGTATCATCTTCAAAAACTAGTTCTGATTTTTCTGAGGTCAATTCATGAAAAAATAGTTTATAATTGGTCCAAGAGTCCGCAAGCTTTAACTGTAAAGTAACAACCTCTTTAATACCCTTTGGTCCATATATATGAAGGTCTGCTTCTCTTGTCAGCAATCTAAACGTAGAAATTAAACCAACTAAACCATAAAAATGATCACCATGAAGGTGAGAAATAAAAATATGCTTAATGCGATTAAATTTTACTTTATGCCTGCGTAATTGTACTTGAGTTCCCTCGCCGCAATCAATTAAAAACATATGGTTTTTAATTTCTAAGACTTGAGAAGTAGTATTGCCCATGGTTCTGGGAGTTGCACTGTAACAGCCTAAAATGGTTAATTTCATACTCCTTAGAATCCTAAATCGCGCTCCATTTCTTCCATTTCAACAATATCAAAAGCTTCTTGCTGTGTTGGCACAACAATAAGATCTTCGGTAATTTTATCAAGATTCACTTTATCAGATACAATAACAAAAGAATGCTTTTTGTTTCTATGTATATTTGATATTTGAAGAAATTCAGTTACCACCCTTTCATCAATTATATCTAAAGTGGTAAGAATAACAATAATATTGTCATTTTTAAACTTTGGATATAGTGCTTCCAGTTTTTTTACCAACTCTACAATAGTAAATTTCTCTTGGGTAATGATAGAGATATTACCTTTTTTATCAATTATCATAGTTTAGTGTTTTATTTTTGAAGCGAGTAAATATATAACTGCCATCCTAACTGCAACCCCATTTTGTACTTGATCCAAAATTATAGCTTGAGAAGAATCTGCAACATCGCTAGTAATTTCCACACCACGATTTATAGGCCCTGGGTGCATAATTGTAATTTCTTTATCAAGACTTTCTAAAATTGACTTAGTTACTCCAAATTGCTGACTGTATTCACGTGTTGATGGAAAATAACTAATATCCATACGTTCGTTTTGAACACGGAGCATGTTGGCGACATCGCACCAATTTAAAGCCTTTTTTAAATTAGTCTCCACCTTAACTCCTAACTTATCGATATATTTAGGTATCAACGTCTTAGGGCCACAAACCATAACTTCGGCACCTTGTATTTTAAGTGCAAAAATATTTGAGAGTGCTACCCTACTATGCAATATATCACCAACAATTACAACTTTCTTTCCTCCAACTTCTCCTAACTTTTCTCTTATTGAGTATGAATCTAGTAACGCTTGCGTAGGATGCTCATGGGCACCATCTCCTGCATTAATAATACTAGCTTTTACGTGTTTAGATAAGAATACTCCAGCTCCTGGATTTGGGTGGCGCATTACTACCATATCCACTTTCATAGAGAGAATATTATTAACTGTATCTATTAAAGTTTCACCCTTTTTAACGGAGGATTGTGCAGAAGAAAAGTTAATCACGTCAGCAGAAAGACGCTTTTCAGCAAGTTCAAAAGACAATTTCGTTCTGGTAGAATTTTCAAAAAATAAATTGGCAATTGTTATATCTCTTAAGGAAGGTACCTTTTTAATGGGTCTATTAATAACCTCTTTAAAATGATCTGCAGTTTCAAAAATAAGTTGAATATCTTCTTGTGTAAGATATTTTATTCCAAGTAAGTGGTCTACACTTAATTCACTCATTTATTTTTATTTATCTATTAAGTAAACGGCATCTTCATTATCATGCTCTTTCCAGTTTACTTTTACTTTTTCACTATTAATAACATCAACTTGTCTACCTCTGTAATCGGGTTGTATAGGTAAATGCCTGCTAAAACGTCTATCAATAAGAGTTAAAAGCTCAATTTCGTTGGGTCTTCCAAAAGACTGTACAGCGGTTAATGCAGCTCTTATACTTCTTCCTGTATACAAAACATCATCAATAAAAACAATATTCTTATTTTCTACTAAAAAGTCGATTTTGGTAGAATTTGCTTCAAGAGGTTTTTCGCTTCTTCTAAAATCATCTCTAAAAAAAGTAATATCTAAGTATCCTGTTTTTACATCTTTTACTTGATAATCTTCAGTTAGCAATTTGGTTATTCTGTTAGCCAAATAAATGCCTCGTGGTTGCAATCCGATTAAAACTGTATTAGAAAAATCGTTGTGTTTTTCAATAAGTTGACAAGCCAAACGATGAAGAATGATGTTTACCTCTTTTGCGTTAAGTAAAACTTTCTGACTCATAAACTACCAAGACGTATTCGGAATACAAATGTAATGCAAAAAATTAAAACTGATTTGCTTTACTTTTTATATTATTTTCATGATGTAGTAATGGATTTAAGTAGTTTTGCAGTGCTTGATAAAATTTAACTTAAATGGATGAATATATTGATGTTGCCACCAAAACCGGACAATTAACAGGAGTTAAAGAGTTAAAATCTGTAATACATAATAATGGGCTGTATCACCATACATCACATATTTGGTTCTACTCTAGAAATAGAGAAATTTTATTAGCACAACGTTCTAGAAAAAAGCTTATTTGTCCTTTACTTTGGGACGTTTCTGTTGCTGGCCATATTGACGCAGGAGAAACTCCTACACAGGGAGCAATAAGAGAAATTAAAGAAGAAATTGGAGTTTCAGTAACAGAAAGCGATTTAAAACTTATTGGTGTTTTCCCGTGTTTTCAAAGTTATAGTAATGGGATTACCGACAATGAATTTCATAATACGTTTATATCAGAATTGAAAGTGCCACTTTCAGAATTAACACCTCAAGAAGGCGAGGTTGAAGCACTTAAATTAGTGTCTTTTGCTAATTTTGAAATTATTTTGGATAGTATCGGGGAGAATAACCATTTTGTTGCCTCAAACAAGGCTTATTATGAAAAGGTTTTTGCAAAAATTGTTAAAGAAGTAGACTGAGTTTTGTTCTAGTTATTAATAAAAATCTTGCTTATATTTACGAAAAGCAAGATAAATATGGGCAAAAGCTTAAAGGTAAAAGTCAATAAAACCTTTGAATTTGATTGCAGTTTAGAGGAAGTTTCTAAGTTAGACATTTCTGTAATTTCAGATGAGGAATATCATCTGCTTTACGATAATGTTTCTTATCAAATTAAAGTAGTTTCTTCTAATTTTCATGACAAAACGTACCAAATTTCTATCGATAATTCGGTGTTTGAGGTAGATCTTTATAATGATTTAGATTTACTTATTAAAGAAATGGGTTTTTCTGTAAGTTCAAAAAAAGAAGTTAAATCCATTAGTGCGCCAATGCCCGGGTTAATACTTGATATTCCAGTAAATGTTGGGCAGGAGGTTCAAGAGAACGACACTTTGGTTATTCTTGAAGCAATGAAAATGGAGAATAGTATCCTCTCACCAATTAATGGTATTGTAAAGACAATTAATGCTGTAAAGGGAGATGCTGTTGAAAAAAATCATGTAATTATCGAATTTGAATAATTATGAAAAAGATACTCATTGCCAACAGAGGAGAAATTGCGCTTAGAGTAATGAAAACTGCTAAAAGCATGGGAATTAAAACGGTAGCTGTGTTCTCTACTGTAGATCGAAATGCACCTCATGTAAAGTTTGCAGATGAGGCAGTTTGCATTGGTGAAGCGCCTTCAAGTCAATCTTATTTAAAAGGAGAAACAATTATTGAAGTTGCTAAAAACCTTGATGTGGATGCCATTCACCCAGGTTATGGCTTTTTAAGTGAGAATGCAGAATTTGCTGAATTATGTGAGAAACATAAAATCACTTTTATAGGGCCTCGTTCAAAAGCAATTAAAATTATGGGAAGTAAATTAGCCGCTAAGGAGGCAGTTAAGCAATATGATATTCCCATGGTTCCTGGAGTTGATAGGGCCATTACCAATGTAGAAGAAGCCAAAAATATAGCTGCATCCATTGGATATCCTATACTAATAAAAGCCTCTGCTGGTGGAGGTGGTAAGGGTATGCGAATAGTAGAAAAAGAGGTGGATTTTGAATCACAAATGAATCGTGCCATAAGCGAGGCTACATCAGCTTTTGGGGATGGTTCAGTTTTTATTGAAAAATATGTGAGTTCTCCAAGGCATATTGAAATTCAGGTGATGGCAGATAGTCATGGTAATATTCTTCATTTGTTCGAAAGGGAATGTAGTATTCAAAGGCGTCATCAAAAAGTTGTGGAAGAAGCGCCATCATCTGTATTAACACCTAAATTAAGAGAAGAAATGGGGGAAGCTGCAGTAAAAGTAGCGCGTTCTTGTGATTATATAGGAGCTGGTACAGTTGAGTTTCTTTTAGATGAAAACCATAATTTCTATTTCTTAGAAATGAATACCCGTTTACAAGTTGAACACCCTGTTACAGAAATTATAACAGGTTTAGATTTAGTTGAGTTACAAATACGAGTTGCCAAAGGCGAAATTTTAAATATTAAACAAGATGAGCTAAAGATAAATGGTCATGCTTTAGAGCTTCGTGTATATGCCGAAGATCCTTTAAACGATTTTTTACCAAGTGTAGGTCATTTAGAAGTTTATAAGCTACCACAAGGAAACGGTATTCGGGTAGACAATGGTTATGAAGAAGGGATGGATATTCCTATTTATTATGACCCTATGCTCTCAAAATTAATAACCTTTGGAAAGTCAAGAGAAGAGGCTATTACCAAAATGAAGACTGCAATCTCCGATTATAAAGTTAAGGGAGTTGAAACGACACTCTCGTTTGGAAATTTTGTTTGTGAACATGAGGCATTTGTTTCAGGTAATTTTGATACCCACTTTGTTAAAAAGTATTATTCTTCTGAAATTTTAGAAAATAACACTAAAAGAGATGCTGAAATTGCTGCACTCATTGCGGTTAAAAGGTATTTGGAAGATAAAGCATTATTACGTTTACCAAAGTAAGACTATGGAATATAAACAAGATAAAATTGATAAACTAAATGAGCGTTTGGCACTTGCCAAATTAGGTGGAGGCCAAAAGCGTATTGATAAACAGCATGCAAACAAGAAATTAACGGCTAGAGAGCGCATAGACTATTTACTGGACGATGAGTCTTTTGAAGAAATAGGTGCTTTGGTTACCCATAGAAGTACGGATTTTGGTATGGAAAACCAAATTTTTTATGGAGATGGCGTAATAACTGGATATGGTACTATTAATTCTAGATTGGTCTATGTGTATGCTCAAGACTTCACAGTCTTTGGAGGGTCGCTTTCTGAAACACATGCTGAAAAAATTTGTAAAGTCATGGATCTTGCCGTTAAAGTTGGAGCGCCTATTATAGGTTTAAATGATTCAGGTGGTGCAAGAATTCAGGAAGGTGTGCGATCTCTTGGTGGTTATGCTGATATATTTTATAGAAATGTGCAAGCTTCTGGGGTTGTCCCTCAAATATCGGCAATTATGGGTCCCTGTGCTGGTGGTGCAGTATATTCTCCAGCAATGACAGACTTTGTTATTATGGTAGAGCAAACTAGTTATATGTTCGTTACTGGTCCTAATGTGGTAAAAACAGTAACCAACGAGGAGGTTACCAGCGAAGAATTGGGAGGGGCTCAAACACATAGTTCAAAGTCTGGTGTGTCACATAAAACGTCTATAAATGACGTGGCGTGTTTAGAAGATATTAAAATGTTATTGAGTTATTTACCGCAGAATAACAGAGAAACACCGGAAAATTATTCTTATGATTTGAAAGATGAGATTAGAGATAATTTGTCTGATATTGTTCCTGATAATCCCAATAAACCCTATGATATGCATGATGTTATTTCCGGTATCATTGATGAAGAGTCGTTTTACGAAATTCATAAAGATTGGGGCGAAAGTATTGTTATCGGATTTGCTAGATTAGGAGGTAAAAGTATAGGTATTGTTGCCAACCAGCCTATGGCCTTTGCTGGGGTTTTAGGGGTACGAAGTTCAAAAAAGGCCGCACGTTTTATCCGGACATGTGATTGCTATAATATTCCGTTACTTGTACTTGTGGATGTTCCAGGTTTTTTACCGGGCACAGACCAAGAATGGAATGGCATTATAAATCATGGTGCTAAATTACTATATGCATTTTGTGAGGCCACCGTTCCGCGTATATCAGTTATTACAAGAAAGGCATACGGAGGTGCTTATGATGTTATGAATTCAAAGCATATAGGTGCCGATTTTAATTTTGCATGGCCAGGTGCAGAAATTGCAGTTATGGGAGCCAAGGGAGCTAGCGAAATAATTTTTAGAAAAGAAATTGCTGAAGCAGATAACCCTGAAGCTAAGCTTTTAGAAAAGGAAACTGAATACGCTGGTAAATTTGCAAATCCTTATAGAGCCGCCAAACGTGGTTTTATTGACGAGGTGATTTTACCAAAATATACCCGTAGGAAACTTATTAAAGCTTTTAAAAGTCTAGAGAGTAAGGAGGTAGCTAAGCCTATAAGAAAGCACGGTAATATACCTCTTTAAATATGCAAAGTTGGAAGACAAAAAAAGGAGTCTGAGAGAACTCCTTTTTGATTTGATTAACCTCAAAGTATTCCAAACAGGATATTTCGAAGAATAATCAAGTTTGTTTCTGATTTTATTTATACATAACCTCACCAACCTTTGAGATTGTGTGTAAAACCAAAGAAACATTTTCCCTACGTTATAATCTTGTTGATAATAACAATGATCACAATTTCTTAAATTTAGACGTTTTTAACACTATTTTGTACTACGCAATATATACGCAAGTAATAATTATCGCTAGTTTAGTTGGTGAAGTTGAATAGTATTACTGAATGTATCTTTTAAATGTTCAACAAAAGTTTTACTATTTCTGTCAAACTCAATTTTTTTAGATAATCTATAACGCTTACTCTCAACAGATCTTATTGAAGTATTTAAAAAAGCAGCTATTTCTTTATTTGTAAATCCCATTACAACATAATAGCAAATAATAATTTCAGATTTGTTGAGATTAGGATAGACTTCCTTTAGCTTTCTAAAAAAATCAATATTTAAGTCATTAATCAAGTCTAGATGACTTTCACTTTTCTCTAAGATTGTTGAGGAGTTAATATGTAAATCTTTGTAAAATGTTTTTATCATTTGCTTTTGTGCATCCAAACTTTTAGTTTGAGAAATTGCTTTTACATCTTTTCTTAAGTTTTTTACATATTGCTCTAATGATTTCAGTTTAACCGATAACTCTTCGTTGTTGGACCTTATATATTCAAGATTATTGGTTTCTTTTTTAAAAAGTTTAATTTTTTTTCTTTGACTACGATAATATATCAGATAAACAATACTAACTGCTATAAGCATTATTAACATTATATAAATGAAAATTGTATAAGTTGATTTCTTTCTATTTTCTCTAAAAAGTTCATTTTCAGCATTAAGAAGAGCATTGCTTATCTCCACGTTTGCACCTAAAGTCGTTTTATTTAATTGGTCTTCAAAATTTACCAAAGAGTCTATGTAAGCTCGTGACATTTCTAAATTTCCTTGTTCTTTCTATAAATCAGAATACAGTTTATAGTATTTTCTTAAAACACTCGTACCCATAAAATTAGTATGAGCTTTGCATTTGTTTAAATAAAAAAATGTGGAGTCAATATCCTTCTTGTTAAAATGTGCCTCGGCAATATTAAAATTTGCATCAACATCAAAGGAAACATAGTTGTAATCCAATACTGTTGGCAAACCTTTTAACTTTTGCAATAATTTATGATAGTAGTGTCCTTTTTCTATATCTCCTAGACTACTATAGTTAACAGACAACATGTAACATGCAAAAAGATAGAAATATCGATCCTGCTCAATCTCTTTATAATACTCTAGTCTAGGTTCTATTAGATTAATACTCTCTTTATATTTGGCTCTTACCATTTTTGCATAAGCTCTCATAGTTTCAACCTCTGCAAGATTATAGTATGACTCGGTACAATCTTTAAAAAATTTGTCAGCCTTATTTAGATATTCATAAGCTATTGAATCTTTATTCACATAAAAAAACTCTGAAAATAAATTAATACAAGATTGTCCGGCGATGCATGGGTCTCCCTCACTCTTGGCATATTTTAAAGCTAATATCGTGCATTGTTGATATTCGGAGGTTTCATAATTGAAGTTGTGTATTATTGATTTTACATGGTAATATCTTGCTAAGTCTTCTTTTATAAAATTTTCAACAGGTTTTGGAATACTATCGAGAAAAATTTTGGCTGTTTTTGAATCTCTATTAGTATAAGCTTCGGCTGAATCTAATAAACGCGTATATATTTCCTGTCCAAATATTGAATATTGGATTAATATAAAAATAATACAAACAAGTTGTTTACTCATTTTAATATACGAAATGACAATGTTGGTTTACTGTATTAGGCTTTTGATAAGATACTGTTTTCTTCCAAAAGTTGATTAAGATATTCTAATAAATTTATGGATCTAGAATTGATCTTTAATTTTTTGGAAATACGATAGCGCTTGCTTTCTACTGCTCTAACAGAAGTATTTAGAAAAGCTGAAATTTCTTTATTTGTGAAGCCCATGCTTATGTAATAACAAATAATTATTTCAGATTTATTTAAATCAGGATGTAATTTTTCTAGTTTTTGAAAGAAATTGATATTCAAGTCGTTAATTAAGTCCAAATGGCTATCACTTTTCTCCAAAATAGTAGAGGAATTGACATGCACGTCTTTGTATAACGCCTTAATTTCATCCTTTTGTTTATCCAAACTTCTTATTTGTGCAATTGCCTTTATATCGCTTCTAAGGTTCTTTATGTAGTCTTCCAAGTATTTTACCTTAAGGGATAATTCCTTATTATTAGATTTTATGTATTCTAGATTATTGGTTTTATCCTGAAAAGATTTTAATTTTCTTTTTTGTCTTTTATTGTAAAGGAAGTAGGAAATACCTAGCAAAATAGCAACAATTAAGAATAAAAGTATAACTATTTTATATTTTGATTGGGCTTCGCTTTTCTTCAGGATTTCATTTTCAGCTTTTAAAAGTGCATCACTTATTTCGATATTTGCATCAACACTTTTAATATGTTGGGCATCTTCAAATTTAATAAGAGAATCAATATACACTTTGGCTAATTTCATATTGCCTTGATGTTCATATACGTCAGAATATGTTTTGAAATACTCTCTAGTTATATTGGCGCCCATGAAATCTTTATAGTCTTTGCATCTATCTAAATAAAACAATGTAGAATCGATATTTTTTTTTCTGTAATGAGCGCGGGCAAACAAAAAATTAGCGTTAACATCAAATGATAAATAATTGTAATTTAGCAAATTATCATTGTTTCTTAGTTTAAGTAATTCTTTGTGGTAATAATGTCCTATGGCAAGACTATCCAAATTAATGTAGCTATTCGCAAGCATATAACATGCAAATGCATAATAATACTTATCGTCTTTAATGCTTTTAAAATAATTGAATCTTGGTTTTAATAAACCTATTGCATCCTTGTAAAGTCCATTGGTCAGTTTTGAGTAAGCACGCATAGTTTCAACATCAACAATACCATGTGGAAATTCTTCACAACGTTTAAAATAATTATGAGCTAGGTCAAGGTATTTATGCGCAACAGAATCTCTTGCTATATGAAAAAACTCGGATGCCAAGTTAGAACAAGACTGCCCTGCAATACATGGTTTATCTTCAATTTTTGCGTATTTAAGGGCTAATATAGTGCACTGTTGATATTGCGAGTTTTCGTAGTCAAAATTGTGTACAATAGATTTAATATGATAGTATTGCGCCAAACTACCTTGTATAAATTCTTCTACAGGTTTCGGAATACTATCAAGAAAACGTTTTGCCTTTTTAGAATCTTGGTTGGTGTAAACATCAGCAGAATCAACAAAGCGACTAAAACTATTCTCTTGCGCAAAATTGATTTGTATAAATAGAAAAAAACATGGAATAACATGCCATATTTTCAATTTTAGTTGGAATCTATCCATTAAGACTTGATAATTATTGTTTAGCTGAACAAATTTAATCAAAACTTATTATTTACAAATGTTAACCTTTTAAGTCTTTAAATTAGAAGAACAAGAAAATTTTATTACATACTTATGCCAATTTCAATTTTGGACTATTCTATTTGACACACACTTTTATACAACCAATTGATTAATTTTGCTTACATGAAAAGTGAGAAATTTGAGAATGAGTTTGTGCTTCTAATGGCAGTACTTATGTCTATAGTTGCATTATCTATAGATGCTCTTTTGCCCGCACTTCCTGAGATTGGTGAGTACCTTGGTGTAAAGAATCCGAATGACAATCAATTATTGATTACAATGATTTTTTTAGGCTTAGGATTTGGTCAACTTGTTTTTGGCCCACTATCGGATAGTTTTGGTAGAAAACCTATTGTTTATATTGGATTTATCATTTTTGTTTTAGCAACTTTAATCTGTGTTAGTACTAAAAGCTTTGAAATAATGGTGTTCGCAAGAGTATTGCAAGGTATTGGATTGTCATCTCCTAGAAGTATTGCGTTGTCTATGATAAGAGATCAATTTAGCGGGGATTATATGGCAAAAATAATGTCAATAGTCGTTATGTTTTTTATTTTGATTCCTGTTATTGCTCCAACATTAGGACAGTGGGTTATTCAATTGTTTAATTGGCAAGCTGTTTTTTATTTCAATCTTTTCTTCGGTGTAATTGTAATGATCTGGTTTTGGAGGCGCCAGGAGGAAACTTTACCCAAAAGAAACCGCATTAAATTTTCATATAACATATTTTTAGATGGGTTATTTGAATTTTGTAGGCACAAAGAGGCTGTTGCATTTACTATTGCTTCTGGGTTTATAACGGGATCGTTTATGGTATACTTGAGTACTTCTCAACAAATATTTCAAGAGCAGTATAATCTGGCAGAAATGTTTCCTTATATTTTTGCAAGTTTGGCTATTTCTGTTGGTTTAGCTACGTTCATAAACAGCAAAATAGTTATGAAGTTCGGTATGTGGCAAATGGCATTTACGGCAGCTATTGTATATGCAATTATATCTCTACTTTATATAGCTATTTATTTTTCAGGTAATAATCCAAATATTTTTGTGTTACTTACGTTTTTTGCTCTACAATTTTTTTCTGTTGGTTTTTTGTTTGGGAATCTTAGAGCATTAGCAATGCAGCCTTTAGGCCATATAGCAGGGATTGGAGCAGCAATAAATGGATTTATAAGTACAGTGATGGCGGTTCCAATTGCAAATTACATAGGATCATTCGTTAAAACTTCGGTACTTCCTTTATTTATAGGATTTTCAGTTTTTGGGGTACTAACCATTTTGGTTTTTTCTTATATGAGTAGAACTACAAGCACAAAGTATATAAATAAGCCATAATAATTGTAAACTCGAAAATTGGTGTCTTTTTGTGCTTATTATTATTTTTGATCTATTAATTAAACTAAACTTTTATAAATGAAAATTATAGGTATAGGAAAGAACTATGTTAATGAAGTATCTGAAATAGGAACTTTAAAGACTGGTCATCAACTCATTTTTACCAAACCAGAAAGCACTTTAGTAACCAATAATGCCGATGTGACATATCCAGATGTTACCAAAGAAATAGTATATGAAGTTGAGCTAGTTGTTAAAATTGGAAAAACGGGTAAAAACATAGCAGTTGATGAAGCGGCATCTTATATATCAGAGATTGCTGTAGGTATAGATTATACGGCTACAGACGTTTTGAGGGAAAATAGAGAATTGCAATGGCCATGGGCGTTAGCTAAAGGATTTGATGGTGCCTCTCCTATTTCCTATTTTAAAGCTATTTCTGAATTCAAAAACTTGAATGATATTAATTTCGACCTTAAAATTAATGGGGAGCAAAAACAGGTAGGCAACACTTCTATGATGATATACAACTTTGCTGAAATCATATCATATGTTTCAAAATTTATGACTTTGAATAAAGGGGACTTATTTTTTACAGGAACCCCTGCTGCGGGAACGGGACTAATTGAAAAAGGAGATTACTTACAGGCCTCTATCGAAGGAGAGTTAATGCTCGATTTCAAGATGATTTAAAAATTCATTATAGATTTATTATAATATTCTAAAAAGAGCGATGGTTAATATTAACCATCGCTCTTATAAGTTATTCATGTAGAAAAATTATTATTCATCTTGAAGTTCCCAGCCTCTTACCCAATCGTAATAGGTGGTTCTTTCAGCTTCAGTACCGGTCATACCTCCATCTGCTGGTACAGGATTCCAATTATAAGTTTCCACAACCAGCCTTAGATACATAGGCAAACTAAAGTCTTCAACAGGATTAATAGTATACACTTTTTCTCCATCTAAAAAGAAATCTATTTCAGTAGGACTTTTCCACCAAGCACCATAAACATGATAATCTTCCCATACTTTTTTAATAGTGGGTGTATCATTACCTTCAGATCCCTCAGTCGTTTCTGCACATGTTGCACCTCTACTATGAGTATTGGAGTGCATTGATTGATCAAAACTTTGAGCAAAATTGGACGTTCCAACTACTTGACCTACACATTCTTGAATATCTAATTCAGTCGTTCTTCTGTCACAGCCAGTGCCTTCACCATTAATGTTAATCAACCAAAAAGTAGACGACATGAACGTTTTGTTAGCTTTCATTCTCGCTTCCACATAAGTTCCTACTGTAGCTGCTGTTCTAGACCATATATTTGATCCAGCATGAGTAAATGTTTCTCCATTAACAACCTCTGGTGTATCTAGCTGATAAACCGTAAGTTTTAAATTATCGTCAGCCTCTGAAACAGTATTCATTTTGAATAGTCCAGGAGCTCTTCCTATCCACCGCGGATTAGTGTTTTCCCATTTAGCATTATCAAATGAGCCATCGTCGAACTCATCTGAAAGACTAGAAATTTTAACCCATTTCTTTCCTGAAGGAGCTTGATTATTACCAATAAAAAATGGAACATCAGAAGAAGGAGCGGCTCTAATTACCGTAACATTAAAGCTACAGCTAGCGCTATTACCAGCTGCATCTCTCGCTACAAATGTATTTAAAGTGGTGCCTTCGGGAAACTGAGACCCAGAAGATAAACCTTCTGTCTGAGAAGTAATTGCATTTACATTGTCAGTTCCAACTGGTGTTTCATAATCTACTGTAGGATCTGCATCAGTCGCAGCAATATTTACTATAATGTCGTCCAAACATGTAATTACCGGTGCCTCTGTATCAATTTCTAATTGGTTTCCGCCTCCGTCTCCATCAGAGCTACAGTTAAAAAGCCAAATACAAAGTAGACTTAAACAACAAAAATTTAATTTCTTTGACATAATATATTTTTTTACAAAATTAGATATTTCAATATTGTATTGCATACCCAGATTAATACTTATACATAACAAATGACCTAAAAATGGGTGCTAATTAGTTATTATAAAGAATTATCAATAATCTCTTGTACAACCTCTGGGTTTAATAAAGTACTGGTATCACCTAGATTTTTGGTGTCTTTACACGCAATTTTACGAAGAATACGCCTCATAATTTTACCAGAACGTGTTTTTGGTAGTCCTTTAGTAAATTGAATTTTATCCAATTTGGCAATAGGCCCCACGTGCTCCGTAATTATCTGATTTATTTCCTTCCTCAAATTATCATGAACTCTCCCTTCTCCCACATCTTTTAAAATAACATATCCATATAGAGCATTCCCTTTTATATCATGAGGAAAACCCACTATGGCACTTTCAGCAACTGCAGGGTGTTCGTTAATAGCATCTTCAATAGGTGCTGTACCTAAATTATGACCAGAAACAATAATTACATCATCTACCCTTCCAGTTATTCGGTAATAACCAACTTCATCTCTTAGAGCGCCATCTCCTGTAAAATATTTATTTTCAAAAGCTGTAAAATATGTATCCTTATAACGTTGATGATTACCCCAAATTGTTCTAGCCATTGAGGGCCATGGGAATTTAATACATAACCGTCCTGAAACCTGATTTTCTGTTAGTTCGTTTCCTTCTTCATCCATTAATGCTGGTTGAATTCCTGGAAATGGTAAAGTGGCATACGTAGGTTTTGTAGGTGTTGCAAACGGTATCGGAGTTATCATTATACCACCTGTTTCAGTTTGCCACCAAGTATCAACTATCGGGCTTTGTTTTTTACCAATATTATCATTATACCAGTGCCAAGCTTCTTCGTTAATTGGTTCACCTACAGAACCCAAGACTTTTAATGAACTAAGATCATATTTCTCAACCAATTCTAATCCTTCTTTAGCCAGAGCCCTAATGGCTGTAGGTGCTGTGTAAAACTGATTAATTTTATGTTTTTCCACAATGTCCCAAAAACGTCCAAAATCAGGGTAACTAGGCACGCCTTCAAACATAACTGTTGTAGCTCCATTGGCTAGAGGCCCATAAACAATATAACTGTGTCCAGTTATCCACCCTATATCAGCAGTACACCAATAAATATCACCTTGTTTATACTGAAATACATTTTTGAAAGTATAAGCCGTATAGATCATGTAACCAGCTGTTGTGTGTACCATACCTTTTGGCATTCCAGTAGAACCCGATGTATATAAAATAAATAAAGGATCTTCTGCATCCATTATTTCGGGCACACAATCTTCATATGCCTCTTCGAGTAATGGTTCAAGCCACTCATCCCGTCCGTCAACCATATTAATACTGGAATTAATTCTTTTTACGACTAGTACTGATTCTACACAATCACAATCATTTAAAGCTTCATCTACAATACCTTTTAAATCAATTGTTTTAGAACCTCTAAATGAGCCATCACTTGTAATCACCATTTTACACGAACTATCATTAATTCTAGTGGCTAGAGCTGTGGAGGAAAACCCAGCAAAAACAACGGAGTGTACTGCTCCAATTCTAGCACATGCCAAAGTAGCAATAGCCAATTCCGGTATCATCGGTAAATAAATGCAAACTCTGTCGCCTTTTTCAACACCCTTATCTTTAAGAACATTGGCAAATTGGCAAACACGTCTATGCAGCTCTCTATAAGTTATGTGTTCGGCAGCTTCATTTGGGTCATTAGGTTCAAATAATATCGCTGTTTTATTTCCATTAGTTGTCAAATGACGGTCAATACAATTTACTGTAATATTCAATTTTGCACCTTCAAACCATTTTACTTTAGGTTTAGAAAAATCCCAACTTAAAACGTTCTCCCATTTCTTATACCATAAAAAATGCTCTTCCGCTACTTCTTCCCAGAAATTTTCAGGTTCCCTAATTGACTTTCTGTAAACTTGGTAATACTCTTCTAAATGTTTTATATGATAGTTACTCATAAACTTAGTTGATTGTTAGGGTGTCTAAAATAGTAAATTCATTAAAAATTGATGCATTTTAACTACAGCTTATGTTTTTTAATTTATATTTAGTGAACTACACTAAAATATGCAAAACGTAAAACGATTATATTTTATTGATGCTGTAAGAGCTTTTGCTATTTTAATGATGTTACAAGGACACTTTATAGATTCGTTATTAAACCCAATTTATAAGGACAAGACATATTTAGCCTATAATGTTTGGAGCTATTTTAGAGGCATTACGGCTCCAATGTTTTTTACAATTTCGGGGCTTGTATTTACTTATTTATTATTAAGAGCGTATCGTAAAAACAACGACGGTATTCGTTTAAAAAAAGGCGTTTTTCGTGGTTTGTTGCTCATTCTTACTGGATATTTGCTAAGAGTAAATTTTTTAGGTTGGTTCTCGGGAAATTTCAACACAAGGTTTTTAGTTGTTGATGTTTTGCAGTGCATTGGTCTTTCGCTACTCATCTTAGTTGGATTACATATGCTATTAAGACGAAATAGTTATTTGTTTTCAATTGTGTTATTTGGTATTGGATTTATGTGCTTTTTGTGTGAACCACTATATAGAAATCTATCTTTAAGCGATCCGGTTCCTTTAATAATTGCAAATTATTTATCTAAGACCAATGGTTCTGTTTTTACTATTATCCCCTGGTTTGGATATTCAGCTTTTGGCGCCTTTACAGCCACAATTTTTTTTAGACATGTCCATAGAGACAGATTTAGAGTGTATACGATATCTGCTTTTTTTGTAATTGGTTATTTTCTTAGTTTTCATTCCTCTTGGCTTTTCATAGAAATTTCAAATATTACTGGTATTAAATTGTTTTACCAAAGCGCTAATTACAATTATTTGTTCTCAAGATTTGGCAATGTCTTAGTATTATTTGCAATATTTTACAGTTTAGAGAATTTTTTAAAATTGTCGTTTATCACTAAAATTGGACAAAAAACATTGCTGATATACGTGTTTCATTTTATACTGCTTTATGGTAGTTTTACGGGCTTTGGGCTTAAAAACTATTTGAATAAATCTTTAGAACCTCATGAAGCCGTTGTTGGTGCTATATTTTTCATAATTTTTGTTTGTTTAATTTCATATTATTATGTGAGGACCAATGCCTATGTATATTCAAAACTTAAAGTATTTATGAATAAAATAAAAAGTAAATCATAGTGGTTACGACAGAGTATATTATGAAGCATGTATTTCTTTATTTCTGTATTTGTATCTCAGCTATGTGTTTTGGTCAAAGTAATTTTACAAATAAAACTTACTCTATCAGTACGACTACGCATGTCTATAAAATTATAAAAAACGACACCTTAAAGTTGGACTTATATCGTCCATCAGATTACAAAGGTGATTTGCCTCTTTTGATTTATGTGCATGGTGGTGGGTTTGCATCAGGACAACGGAATGCAAATTATATAGCTGATTTTGCAACTAATATAGCAGAATATGGATATGCTGTAGCCTCAATTTCGTATCGTTTGACGATGAAGGATATAGGTCTTGGTTGTGAAGTAAAAGCCAGAAAAAAAATTAAAGCTTTTAATACTGCTTCTGATGATATTAGTTATGCAGTAAAATATTTAACCAGCAAAAAAAACGGGTTTAATATTGACGAAAGCAAGGTTGTTCTATCAGGGACCAGTTCGGGTGCTGAGGCGGTTTTGAACTCGGTTTACAACTATGATGCCCGTATTCTTCCAAGAAAATTTAAATATGCTGGAGTAATTAGTATGACGGGAGCCCTTACAGGATTGGATAAAGTAACTAACGATTCTGCTATTCCTACATTATTATTTCATGGGACAAGTGATGATTTAGTACCATACTATATTTCGGCACATCATTATTGTAAAGAAGAGCAACCAGGATATTTAAAGTTGTATGGTTCTCGAGCTATAGCGGATAGATTGAAAGGTTTGGGAGAAAGTTATTATTTATATACAATTATAGGCGAGCCTCACCATAGATCTAGTGCACCAATGCACGAAAACTTCAATGATATTTTAGATTTTCTTTTTAACGATGTTTTGAACAAATCAAGAATTAGGCAAACCGAACGTACAATCGGTTTTTAATGTTTATTGAACCGAACCATTCTTCACCGAATCAAATAGAGCATCTAATATAAGTTGTCTTATGATCAACTAATGTGTCGCTTCTCCTGATCCACTAGGTATTCGAATATTTTCTACTATATCTTGAACTTCTTTTGGTGGTTCGGATGTAAATTTCATAATAACTATTGAAACTATAAAATTTAGAATCATAGCTATCGTTCCAAAACCTTCAGGTGAAATGCCAAACCACCATTCGCTTTTATCGGGAAGCATCTCATCAAACCATCCTAGTTTGTATTTAATCATATACAGCAACATCGCAGTGATGCCAACTACCATACCTGCAATAGCGCCTTCCTTATTCATACGTTTATAAAAAATGCCAAGAATAATAGCTGGAAAAAAAGATGCTGCTGCTAATCCAAAAGCTAATGCTACAACTGCCGCTACAAACCCTGGGGGATTAATCCCAAAATAACCAGCGACACAAACAGCACCAATGGCAGATAAGCGTGCTGCAACTAATTCCCCGTTCTCAGAGATAGAAGGTTTAATTATTTTCTTAATCAAGTCATGGGATACAGAAGAAGAAATTACAAGCAACAAACCTGCCGCTGTAGATAAAGCCGCTGCTAAACCTCCTGCCGCCACTAGAGCAATGACCCAATTTGGTAACTGGGCAATTTCAGGATTTGCCAGTACCATAATGTCCCTATCCACATAAAGCTCATTTGCATTGGCAAAATTTGGTTTAGAAAAATCAAATTTTCCATCTTCGTTTTTCAAATAAGCATCACCTTTTACGTATTGAATATTTCCATCATCATTTTTATCTGTAAAACTTATAAGCTTTGTTTCTTCCCATTTTGTAAACCAATCAGGTACGCTTGCATAAGGTTTATTCGATACTGTTTCAATTAAATTGGTTCTCGCAAAAGCAGCTACTGCAGGAGCTGTGGTATATAAAATAACGATAAGGAACAATGCAATACCTGCAGATTTACGAGCATCTTTCACTTGTTTCACAGTAAAAAATCGCACAATAACATGAGGCAATCCCGCTGTACCAATCATTAGTGCAAGGGTAATGGCAAATACATCAATTGCAGATTTAGACCCTTCGGTATATTCAGCAAACCCTAATTCTGAGCTTAAACCATCCAATTTGTCTAACAAATACGCTCCAGAGCCATTGGACAATGTATCTCCAAAACCTAGTTGAGGAATAGGGTTCCCAGTCATCTGAATAGAAATAAAAATAGCTGGCACCATAAACGCAAATATCAACACACAATACTGTGCCACTTGTGTGTATGTTATGCCTTTCATTCCTCCTAAAACGGCATAAAACAAAACAATCAGCATTCCTATGATCACTCCAGTATTAATATCAACCTCCAAAAATCTTGAAAACACAATACCTACACCTCGCATTTGTCCAGCAACATAAGTAAACGAGACCAACAATGCACACAATACTGCCACAAAGCGAGCTACTCTAGAATAATATCTGTCACCAATAAAATCTGGGACAGTAAACTTTCCAAATTTTCTTAAATACGGCGCAAGTAATAAGGCTAGCAAAACATAACCACCTGTCCAACCCATCAAATACACAGCTCCATCATACCCTGCAAAAGAAATAATGCCCGCCATAGATATAAAGGATGCAGCACTCATCCAATCTGCTGCGGTTGCCATTCCATTTGCCAAAGGTGAAACCCCGCCACCTGCAACATAAAAATCTTTTGTAGAAGCTGCTCTAGACCAAATTGCAATTCCTATATAAATAGCAAAAGTTAAGCCTACTAGAATGTAGGTCCAATTTTGCACACCAATACTTTCAATTAATAAATTACGCATCATAACCATATTTTTTATCAAGTTTATTCATGATGCGTACATAAATAAAAATTAGAATAACAAATACATACATGGAGCCTTGTTGTGCGAACCAAAACCCAAGTTTAAAACCTGCAAACCTAATGGTGTTTAGTTGATCTTTAAAAAGGATGCCCGCACCAAATGAAACTAGAAACCATATAAAAAGTAGCACTAAAACATATTTAATATTTTCTCTCCAATAAGCTTTTGCGTTTTTAGTTTTAGACATGTTTGAAGTATTTTATGAGATCTTCAAGATAATATCATTTTTCGATATATTTGAATATAACTTATCAAGTATGGCTTACGACGAATATTTGGCGGATCGCATCAAAAGACTTTTGAAAGAGCGAAAAGTGAATTTTGTGGATCAAAAAATGATGGGTGGTCTACTCTTTAAAATGGATGGAAAGATGCTTTGTGGGATTCATATTGACAAAAAATATGGAGATAGTCTACTAATGGCGCGTATTGGTTTAGATGCCTATGAAAAAGAACTAAAGAAGCCATACTGTCTTCCTATGGATTTTACTGGCAGACCCATGAAAGGCTATATTTTTGTTACTCCTGATGGTTTTGATACAGATGAAGATTTAAGCTATTGGCTTGATTTATGTATCACTTTCAATCCTTTGGCAAAGGCCAGTAAATCTCGCAAAAAATAGAATCTGTTTTCAATTATTTATAAAGCAACTTGATATTTATCAGGTTTTGCTGGTAAACATTTCTATATTTTTAGGTATTCAAAATTTCATAGTTATGAGTACTCGCTTACTAGTTCTTTCAACGTCATTTATTTTGTTATGTTTTGGAATTATACATTCTCAAAATTTATCTGATACGGAAATCAAAAAAATCAAAACTGAAGTTTATAAAATTTTTTATAATAGCATAGAAACAGGAGAACAACTTGATATTAAAGGTATTGAAAACAATATTGAGGATTCCTTAAAAACTGGGTTTATTGATAATGGAACTTACTTTAAAACGTTTAATGAGCTAATGGTTATTTTCAGACAAAATATCAAAGGGTTAGAGTTCCAGAAATTTGACTGCACCAATAAAAAGGTAACTATTCTTTCTGAAGACAAAGTACTTTTAACCACTTCTGGCAATTATGAAACCAAAGTTTTAGATGGTAGGGTTTTGAAAGGAGGATTTGCCTGGACATTTATTTATTCAAAAATTAATGGAGATTGGAAAGTTATCCATTCACACATGTCTAACAGATAAAGACAAACTTGTTAATATGGATTAAAACCTGACATTTGTAAGTTTTTATAAAGTGTTTTGGAAGTAATTTTGAACAATATTCGAAATTATTCAAGACATGCAATCGCTTAAAATTCTTCTTTATATTTCTATTGGAATATTTATTACATCATGTGTGCAATATGATAAGAATAAGCACAAATCTCATTTAAAACATGCGCATTGGAGTTATGCTGGTGAAACTTCTCCTGAACATTGGAAAGAAATCGAGAAAAACTCTTATTGCGATGGGAACCATCAATCTCCTATTAATATCATTCATAGAAGAACAGATTCTGTTAATACATATGGTGAATTGGAAATAAAATATACACCTAAAACATTCATTAAAAAAGTAGAGAATAATGGGCATTCTATACAGTTTGATTTTGAACCTGGAGATTCTATCATCTATCAAAGCGAAACCTATTATTTAAAACAGATCCATTTCCACGAACCTTCTGAGCATAAAATAAATGGCTTAATTTATCCCATTGAAATGCATTTAGTACACGTTAGTAAATCTGGCAAAATTACAGTGCTTGGTTTACTTGGAGAAGAAGGTGAAGAAAGCCAGTTGTTTGAATTTCTAGAAAGCTTTCTGCCTTTGGCAAACGGTACTGAGAAGGAAATACACCAAAATATCGATTTATCTGATTTGTTGTTACAAGACAAGCATTACTACACTTATGGTGGCTCTCTTACCACACCGCCATGTACCGAAGGTGTTAACTGGGTGGTTTTTAAAGAACCTTTTGTCTTATCGGTTGAGGAGGTTATCAAACTTAGAAACAATATGCCATTAAATAACTATAGAAATGAGCAACCCATAAATAATAGAAAAGTTAATTTTAATTACTAGAATAAAACCATTTCTTGTCATTTCTTTAAATGAATTCCCTTATTTTCGATAGGGTTCTTAACAGTTGAAATGAAGCAAAATCGTATTTGTTCAAAAGGTTTATATCTAAGTTTATTTCTTAGTGTGTTTTCATATTTCCCAATCTTTAGTCAGGATTTTGACTTAATTAAAGCACAGTTTGATGATTATTTTATTAGCACTTTTGATGACGACAATAGAATAGAATTACTTATAAATACTATACAAAACGATGGTACATGGGAAACCGTAGATTATGCCTCACAGCGGCCTAACGGTTGGCCTACAACAGATCACCTTTATAATATTAGGGAAATGTGTATTGGATATTGCAACCCTAAATCAAAGTATTATAAAAACGGAATTGTATTAAAAAAGAGTTTAAATGCATTAACACATTGGATAGACGCGGATTATACAAATCCCAATTGGTACCCTCAAGAAATTAGAGTACCAAAGCTCATTTTGACTTGTTATATTCTTTTAGGTGAAGATTTGCCCGAAACTTTAATTACGAGACTACAAGAAAACATTTTAAAGCGCACCAAAATTGGTAGAAACGGACAAAATAAAGTATGGCTTTCTGGAGTTGCGTTTATGAGAGGTTATGTTTTAAAAGATGAATTACTCATGGAAAAAGCAGCTACATCGCTTTGGGAGGAATTAAAATTAACTAATGAAGAAGGTTTACAAAGAGATTGGAGCTTCCATCAACATGGGCCTCAAATACAAATGGGCACCTATGGTATTGCCTATCTTGAAACATTTGTAAAATGGTTACTGATTTTGCGAAATACAAAATACAGACCAAAGGAGTTACAACTATCCTTACTGAGAAATTTTTTAATACATGGTCTTAGTAAGCCACTTTGGAAAGACGATTATGACATAAGTTCGTGTGGTAGAATAATTCCGAAGGAAATGACAAAGAAAAGGGCTGAAAGTGTTATCAATTCAATTTATCATATGTCTAAGGCCGACTATAAGTTTAAGAAGGCATATAAGAAGTTGCGCATTGCAAATAAAACGATTGGGCATACGGCGTTTTGGCGATCGGAATTTAGCATACACCGAAGAAAAAATTGGATGGCAACGCTTAAAATGTCTTCAACGAGAATGTTAGGAACAGAAGGTGCTGACTTTCAGAATGCGTTAGGATTGCATCAAGGTGATGGCACGTTACTATTATATCATGATGGAAAAGAATATGAAGATATTGTACCGTTTTGGAATTGGCATAGACTACCAGGAACAACATGCGACCAAGGTCTAAAAAGTTTGTTGCCATTACCTCGACGTCAAAATTATGGGGGTACAAATTTTTCAGGAGTATTGGGTGCAACAGATCAAGGTGTTGCCGCAATGATATATAAGCGAGATAGCTTAAAAGCACATAAAGCGTATTTCTTCCTAAAGGATAAAGTTATTTGTTTGGGTGCTGGAATTTCTGGTGAATCTAATGATGATGTTTATACTTCCATACAACAAAGCCACTTAATAGGAAATGTGTTTTCGGGCGAGACACTTTTAAATGATGGAGAGATTAACTTAAATAGTGAAAGTGCAATTTGGCATGATGATTTTGGTTACCAAATTATGGGTGATGCTATTTGTAAGTTTGGAAGTGTTGAAGGTAATTGGAAATATGCGTACCCATCTAGAGGAGACGTTCCTGAAACAGGGCAAGTCTTCAATTTATATTTAAATCATGGCCAATCTCCAAAACATCAGAAATACAGTTATATCATTTATCCCGATTTGAGTAGGGCCTCTTTTGCAAAAAAAATAAAGTTAAACACCTATGAAATTCTTGGAAATACTGAAAAGCATCAAGCTATTGAAGATAAAGAAACTGTAATGGCAGTATTCTATACCTCGTCTAGTATTAAAACAAAACGTTTTGGCAATATTTCATCAGATAAAACTTGTATTCTAATTGTTGAAAAAGACAGGTTATTTGTCTCTGATCCCACCTATGAACACGAATCCATAAAAGTTACCTTAGGGAATAGAACATTCGTTGCGAAACTTCCACAAGGTGATTATCGAGGTGATAAAGTGGTTATTAATTTATAACTGATATACAAGACAACTTTTGAACATAAAAAATGCCAATTTAAAATTGGCATTTTTTAAATTGAAACCTAAAGCGTAGGCTCCCATCCCTCTTCATAGTCTCGTTTCCATAACATATCAGCACCTTTATTATTTAAAACTTTACCAGTTTTAGTATCTATATTTAAACTTTCTTGTAAGTCTTGCGCAATATTTGCTAAATGACACAATTGCGTCGACACTGCTGCATCAGCAATTGGCGAATTTAAAGTTTCATTTTTAACAATAGCATCAATAAAGTTTTGCATATGCTTTACGGTTAAACCGTCAAAACCAACTCTATCAGAGGTTTTGTTAGCTTTTGTTTCTTTTTTTTCGTTTTCAAATTGTTTAGCAATTTCATTCCCTTTAATATCATACTGAATATATTTAGCACGATCCAAATATATACTACCTTTTGTTCCAAAAATGACCGAACCTCTTCCTCCCAGAGATTTAAAAGCATTGCAACTTCTACCATCCCAAGTCAATAATTTACCACCTTCAAACTCGTAGTTTACCATTTGTGTATCAAACCACTCCCAATCGTCCTTAAAATGTAATCTTCCACCAGTAGACACAACCCTTTTAGGATATTTAACACCTAAAGCCCAACGACATATATCTATTTCGTGGGTGCCGTTATTATGCACTTCTCCTGTTCCCCAAGTTCTAAACCAATGCCAGTTATAAGGATGTACATTGTCTCTATAGGTTTCTCTTGGGGCCGGCCCTTGCCATAAGTCCCAATCTAACCAATTTGGCACTTCTACCTCTTTTCCAAATCCAATAGATTTTCTGGAGGAAGCATATACTGCTTTAGCCGCATATACATCCCCTATAATACCTTCTTGTATATCTCTTACTGCCAAGGCAGAAGTCCGAGAAGAACGTTGCTGATTTCCCATTTGGCAAACCTTTTTATATTTATCTTGAACTTGTACAAGTAGTTCGTTTTCATGCGGGTTGTGGCTACAAGGTTTCTCCACGTAAACATGTTTCCCTGCTTGCATGCCCATTATTGCCATTGGCGCATGCCAGTGTTCAGGAGTCGCAACTACTATAGCATCAATTGATTTGTCTTCTAATAACTTTCTAAAATCCTTTTCTGTTCTTGGTGATGCATTTAATTCTTTTTTACAAAATACTTCAAATTTATCAAGTCTATTTTGGTCCACTTCACAAATAGCGGCAATATGTCCTTGTTTTGAAATATTTATAGCTTTTGCTAATCCATGTGCTCTACCGCCGCATCCAAGAATTGCAAAATTAACTCTATCATTTGCTCCTAATATTTTGGCATAAGCGCTAGAACTACTTAATAAAGTTACTCCAGCTGCTCCCATGGCCGTATTTTTTATAAACTTTCTTCTCGTTGTCATTGGTATATATTTTTAGTTTAGTTCTTTAATTTTAATATTTTTAAAATGTACTTCATCACCATGATCTTGAAGTAGTATTAAACCCTCTTCCGCCTCACCAAAATTTGGCCAGTTTTTGTACTTACTATAGGCTACCAAAGCACGCCACATTTGGGTGTTTCTTTCATATTTAACGACTGCAGATCCATTTAAAAAATGAGAAACACTGTTGCCATCAACTATTATTCTAGCACGATTCCATCCATATTTATTATTATATTTTTTGGTGTATAATGTTGGAATATATTCTTGTGCGTTAGCAGTTATTAAATCATATAGCGAGCCTAAAGTTCTATTGCCGCTAGTTCCTTTTTTGGCATCAGGATGAAATTTATCATCCAAAATTTGAAATTCGCAACCAATTGCAGAACCTTTACCTTTATTTAATTCGGTATCCACAAAATATTTTATACCACTATTGGCAGCCTTGGTTAATTTAAAATCTACTTCTAGAATAAAATTCTTGTAGGGCTTAGTAGTAACTATATCTCCTCCATGTTCAGATTCGCCACCACCGGAGGCATGAACGGTCAAAATTCCATCTTTCATACTCCAGCCCTTATCAGGAAAATTATCTCGTTTTGCACCTCGCCACCCTTTGGTGGTTTTACCATCCCAAAGTAATTGCCATCCATTATCCTTTTCTTGTTGTGTAAGTTGGTTTTTTAAGTAGCTAATTACAGGTGCAGTGGTTTCGAACTTATAATCATTAGATATTTCGGTTAGATTAATATTCCGCCATTTGGTAAGTTTTCCTACCTTATCACCTCCTGCCGCATGCACTTGTAGTGATATAAATCCTGTTTCAACTTTATCTTCTACTAAATTGGCAATATTAACTCCATTAACCCATGTTGCAATTCTATTTCCACAAGCTATAACTTTTATCTTATTCCATTTTTTATGATTCCAAGCAGATTTAACTTCAGGATTATATTCCGTAGTATAACGCCACCCATTTCTACTTTGGTCAAATATACCACCACTCCAACCTCTTGGAGAGGTTTCTGCTTCTACTTGTGGGCCATAAACAGAATTTTTGCCTTTTGAAGGATCATGTTGACTTCTTATTTGAACTCCGCCATTTAAACCATCATCAATTGTAGTTTCGTACTCCAATATAAAATTCGTGTATTCTTTTTTGGTGGATAAATAGGTGCTTGGAGAACCTTTTGTTGTAACACCTATTATTGTATTATTTTCTACCTTAAACTCAGCAAAACCATTAAGAGCTTTCCATCCTCTTAAATTTTTACCATTAAAAAGCTCAATAGTTTTCTCCTGTGCATTTAAACATGTTGTAAATACCAGAAGCATAGTTACGTAGGCCAGAGACCTTTGAATAATTAATTTCATTATAAATATTTAGTTCGTGTCTTTCAAATATATATATAACCCTTTGTTTTTTTTCTTTTTAACGTCTTTTAATGGTTGTTTTAATGGTTAAAAGTGGTGTTTTTTACTTAGAAATTTAGTTTAAATTTGTTTTATGGTTTCAAATGAAGAAAAGACTATTGTTTTAGAAAAGTTGTTAAACAGTAATGTGTTTTCAAAGTCTACCACTAGCAATATTCTTTTAAAGTATTTAATCGAATCCACTCAAAACAATAAAAATATCAATACTACAGATATAGCTTTAGAGCTTTTTGGAGGACAATATGAGCCTGAAAAAAGTGAAGCCACCGTTAGAGTAAATATGTACCATCTTAGAAAAAAGCTTGATAAATACTTTGAGGGTGAAGGTCTAGATGATGATATTCAGATTGAAATTAAACGTGGTCAATATGGGGTTGAATTTAGAAGAATAAATAAACGAATTTCCAAACGCAACAAAAGGGTAATATTGTTTGCTTCTATTATACCAATAGTATTTTTTATTTTTTTTATATACAATAAGCTGAATCCAAATAATCCAATCTGGGATACCAATTTTAAGAGTGACAAAGAAACTACACTTTATCTTTATGATATTTTCGGATACTATGGTCCTACTCTATTTAACAAAATTGGATGGCATCGGGATTATGAGATCAATTCTCCATCACAGTTTTACAAGAAGATTGAAAACAAACCGGACTTAATAAAGGATTATGCCCCAGGAAGAAATCTATATGTAAATTTTTTAAGTTCATATTCCGTAAATAATTTATCGAGGTATTTTGCAGAACATGATAATGAATTTAGCATTGAGAAGTTTCACAACTTATCACCTTTAAAGTTAAAATCGCAAAATTCTATTTACTTAGGTCCCTTTAGATATGAAAATGCCTTTATTGATTTTTTTAACCTAAAATCTAAGCGTTTTAAATTAATACCAAAACAGCAAAATGAAGCTACTCAAAACATAGCATTTTTAAATAATGAAGATGTCTTTTATAATGAAGATAGAAATATTGCTTACAGAGATTTTGAAAAAAACATCGATACAATTATAAGATTAAATTCTGATGGGCACAGTTTTGAGCATGTACTAGTCGCAAAATTAAATGGAGATAATGACACGAAGAATATGTTGTTTTTATCCAATCATGGTTTTGGTGCCACTGCAGCTGTTGAATATTTTACCAATACAGATTCTATTGCCAAATTTAATTCTAGTTATCTTAAAGATGCCGAGGAATTTATTGCGTTATTTTATGTAAGCGGAAAAGAACGGGCTGCTATGAAAATAGAGCAGGTTTATTTTGATGATAATGAATAATTCTAATTATAAAAAATATGAAGTCTACTACTATATTTTTGGTTTTTGCTTTTACAACATTAGTCGCTTGCAAAAACTCTCCTTCATATCTACATGAAGACGACTATGTTAGTTTTACTTGTCCTAAAAACTGGAAAATAACTGAAAAAGAATTTTACGATGGTGGAGGCTTCTATAGTGTTGAGGATAATGGTTTTGATTCTAGTGGATTGATGACACTATCATGGGCAGATGGCGAGTATGATTTGAATGAACAAATCATTATTTATTCTGAGGACTTGAAAGCGAATTTTGTTTTAAAGAATTCTAATCTATCCTTTGAGAGAATTGTTGATAGTAAATTTAATAATGCAAAATCCAGAGAAAGCAGCTATACTATGGAATTACTTGGTTTAAAACATGAGGGGCGCATCGTTGCTTTTCATTTAAAAAATAAAACAGTTGTAATTATAATCCAAAGTGCGTTAGAAGATAAAACTATGAATGATATCAAGTTTGAAGTTATTGAAAAGAGTTTAGTGCTTCATTAGTAATTCCCAGTTAATTACTTCAAATACTCCAAAACATTACCTTCAATACGCTCTTGAATATTACTAACATCTGCTTTTTCAAAGGTTTCACCAGTAATATTTTCATAAAGTTCAATGTAGCGTTCTGAAACGGTTTGTATGTATTCGTCACTCATGAAAGGTACGGTCTGTCCTTCTAAACCTTGAAAATTATTGGAGATTAACCATTGCCGTACAAATTCTTTAGATAATTGTTTTTGTGGTTCACCTTTTTCTTGACGTCCTTCATAACCTTCTGCATAAAAATATCGCGAAGAATCTGGTGTATGAATTTCATCAATTAATACTATTTGTCCATCCTTAGCTTTTCCAAATTCATATTTGGTGTCTACTAAAATCAGCCCTCTTGAAGCTGCAATTTCAGATCCTCTTTGAAATAATTTTCGTGTATAATCTTCTAGAATTGTATAGTCTTCTTCTGAAACAATACCACGTTTTAAAATATCTTCCCTGGAAATATCTTCATCATGATCGCCCATTTCGGCTTTTGTTGCAGGTGTGATGATAGGTTCAGGAAACGCATCATTTTCTCGCATTCCTTCTGGCATAGATACGCCACACAACATGCGTTTTCCCGCTTTATATTCCCGCGCAGCATGACCGCTCATATAGCCACGTATTACCATTTCAACTTTAAATGGCTCGCATAAATGACCTACAGCTACATTTGGGTCTGGTGTTGCGGTTAACCAATTAGGTACTAAATCTTCTGTAGCAGCCATCATTTTGGTAGCTATTTGATTTAAGATTTGCCCTTTATATGGAATGCCTTTTGGCATAACGACATCAAACGCCGATAATCTATCTGTAGCAATCATTACCAATTGCTCATCGTTAATGTTGTAGACCTCCCTTACTTTTCCTTTGTAGACATTTTTTTGCCCTGGAAAGCTGAAATTTGTGTCAGTAATCGTGTTACTCATTAATCTCTATTTTCAATGCTTTTGTAGGCAGCTATCACCTTTTTTACTAATTTATGACGAATCACATCTTTATCATCTAAAAATACAATACCTACACCTTCTACATTCTTTAAAATCAGAAGTGCCTCCTTTAACCCGGAAATAGTACGTCTTGGTAAATCTATTTGCCCAGGATCTCCAGTCAATAGGAATTTCGCATTTTTCCCCATACGCGTTAAAAACATCTTCATTTGGGCATGGGTTGTATTTTGCGCCTCATCTAGAATTACAAAAGCATTATCTAGCGTGCGACCACGCATAAATGCTAATGGTGCTATTTGTATGGTGCCATTCTCTATGTAGCTTGCCAGTTTTTCTGGTGCAATCATATCACGTAACCCATCGTATAATGGCTGCATGTAAGGATCTAATTTTTCCTGTAAATCTCCTGGTAAAAATCCTAGATTCTCTCCTGCTTCAACAGCAGGTCTTGTCAAAATAATACGTTTTACTTCTTTGTTTTTTAAAGCTCTTACCGCTAGTGCAACTCCAGTATAGGTTTTACCAGTACCAGCTGGCCCAATGGCGAATACCATATCATTTTTTCTAACGCTATCAACGAGTTTTCTTTGATTTACGGTTTGCGCTTTAATGATTTTCCCGCCTACGCCATGGACTATAGCTTCTCCACTATCTTGAGAGGTTTTATAATCCTCACTACTTTGACTTGTTAAAACACGCTCTATTACATTTTCATCAAGTTTGTTGTACTTAGCAAAGTGTTTTAAAAGCATCGTAATACGTCTATCAAACTCCTCTAGTAATTCTTCATCACCAAAGGCTTTAATTTTATTACCGCGTGCTACAATTTTTAATTTAGGGAAGTACTTTTTTAGAAGTTCTATATTGGCATTTTGAGCTCCAAAAAACTCTTTTGGAGTTATTTCTTCAAGTTCTAAAATAATTTCGTTCAAAAGCGTTTATTTAATATAGTTTGGGTTTTAATATTAGCGTGATATCTGTTCAATAAGATGAAATGATTTATTAGTTTTGTTACACAGTTATCGCGTCGACCAAAAATACATAATTTTGGACGAGCTACCCTTAAAAACATATCAACAATTTGCCCATGGCAATTATTACTTTAACAACCGATTTTGGTGAGAAAGATCACTTTACTGGCGCGACAAAAGGCGCTATTTATAGCGAACTTCCCAATGTAAATATTGTTGATATCTCACATAAGGTTTCTCCATTTAATATCCCAGAAGCGGCCTATATTATTCAAAACGCCTATAGCAGTTTCCCTAAGGGTACAATTCATATTATAGGGATTGATTCCGAGTTAAACGAAGAGAATAAACATATCGCCATGAAGCTGGACGATCACTATTTTATCTGCGCAAACAATGGTATTATGAGTATGATCTGTTCTGAAATTGCTCCAGAAAAGATGGTGGAAATTAATATTCACGATAAAATTCAAACTAGCTTCCCCGTTTTAGATGTATTTGTAAAAGTGGCCTGCCATATTGCTCGAGGTGGTACGCTTGAAGTGATTGGAAAACCGATAAACGCCATAAAGCCAATAAATAATTTAAAACCAAATGTAAATGATGATAAAACCAAAATTATTGGTAGCGTTATTTATATTGATAATTATGGTAATGTGGTGACTAACGTGCGCAAAAAATTCTTCGAAACCATTCAAAAAGGGCGCAAGTTTGAAATTACAGCGCGCCAGTACAAGTTTAAAACGATTTACCAGAAGTATAGCGACTTTGTAAATTTTGATATTCCAAAGGAAAAGCGGCAAGATGAAGGTAAGGGCTTGGTCGTATTCAATTCTGGCGGGTTCTTAGAAATTGCAATGTACAAGAGTGATTCTAAAAAACACGGAAGTGCAGCAACATTAATGGGTTTACAGGTGAGAGACACCATAGGTATTGATTTTATAACGGTTCCTGTTGTACCACAGAAAGAAGATATCTTTTAATAAGACTTATGCTGACTCGAATTGTAAAAATGAGTTTTAACGAAGACTCTATTGAAAATTTCCTAACTATTTTTGAAACGAATAAAAACTATATTAGAGGCTTTGAAGGATGTGTGTTTTTAGAATTGTACCGTGATAAAAACGACTCAAATATCTTTTTTACATATAGTTATTGGAATTCTGAAGCAGACTTAGAAAACTATAGAAATTCTGAACTTTTTAAACGTGTTTGGGCAGAAACCAAATCGCTTTTTAATGCAAAACCAGAGGCATGGAGTGTTGATAAATTAGAATCTTTAAAATAATAATATCATTGTGAGACAAATTATTAGATTTGTTACCGAAATTTAAACAGTAAATGCTAGCAATACTTAAGAAAGAAATAAACACATTTTTCGCCTCACCCATAGGCTATTTGGTTATTGCTATATTTTTGGTTTTAAATGGACTGTTTCTTTGGGTATTTAAAGGGGATTTTAATATTCTAGATTATGGATTTGCAGATTTATCGGCTTTCTTTTTGTTAGCACCATGGATTTTATTGTTTTTAATTCCAGCTGTAACCATGCGCAGTTTTTCCGATGAGAAAAAACAAGGCACTTTAGAATTACTAGTAACTAAACCCATTTCTAAACTTAATATCGTCCTTGGAAAATATTTAGGAGCATTTGCATTAATTATAATGGCATTGGCACCTACGCTTCTATATGTCTATACAGTTGGGCAATTAGGTAGCCCACAAGGTAATTTAGATTTAGGTAGTGTTTTTGGGTCGTATTTTGGTCTTGTATTACTAACGGCGTCCTACACGGCAATTGGTGTTTTTTGTTCCACATTATCTAATAATCAAATTGTTGCTTTTATAATTTCAGTATTTATTTGTTTTGTGTTTTATATTGGTTTTGAGGGTGTTGCAGAGTTTACTTCAAGTATCATTATAGGACATTTTGGAATGAATTATTACTATAAAAGTTTAAGTAGAGGCGTTATTGATACTAGAGATATTGTGTATTTTTTAAGCGTAGTTATTTTGTTTATTGGTTTAACAAAATTTAATTTAAATAAGGAAAATCAATGATATTTACTCCTGGATTTATCATAACAATTTCCGTAACCTTTATCTTGCTTTGGTGGTTTGCAACAACCATCGACAAACGCAAATGGGTCAGCTTTTTAATAAGTGTTGTAGCTACACCCGTAGTTTATTTCTATGTACTCTATCCATTGATTAATATATTCTTTAGCTTTCATCATGAAAAGTATTTTGATAGTGAAGCTTGGAAAGAAAAACCAGCGTTACGTTACGAGATGAGTGGCAATATTTTGGATGAAGATTTGTTTATTGGCAAAACAAAGGAAGAGATTACAACGCTCTTAGGTGTGAGTGAATGGTATAGTTGGGATGATGCGTTAAAAATGAACTCACCAGAAATGTGGAATTATAATTTAGGTTTTAAACCTGGCGCTTTTAATATGACTCAGGAATGTCTAGAAATTAGTTTTAAAAACAATACAGCTGTTAACGTGAAACAGTATCAAATGGAGAAAGAGTTTGAATAAAGCATTGAAACATATTGGGGGGCTTATCATTGCGTTAATCGTAATTAATATTGCTAGTAACGCGATTTACAAACGTTTTGATGTCACTAAAGATCAACGTTATACCCTAAGTAATACAGCAAAGGATATTGTTAACGAGGTATCGTCTCCACTAATAATTGATATCTTTTTAAAAGGCGAAGATTTCCCTTCGGAGTTTAGACGTTTGCAGTCTGAAACACGTCAATTACTTGAAGAATTTTCTAATGAAAATGATAATATAATTTTCAATTTTATTAATCCTTTAGAAAATGAAGCGTCTCGAGAACAAACCATTCAAATGATGACCCAACGTGGTTTAACGCCCATGCAATTGGAGGTTAAAGAAAATGGAAAAGCCACTCAAGAAGTTATTTTTCCCTGGGCTTTAGCAAGTTATAATGAGCAGACTGTTATTATTCCTCTGGTAAAAAATAAGATTGGTGCATCGCAACAAGAATTGGTTAGCAACTCGGTACAGCATTTAGAATATGCCTTTGCCGATGGTTTTAAAAAGCTAGTAACTCCAAAAGCTAAGAAAATAGCAATATTGAAGGGCAACGGACAATTAGAGGACAAGTACATTGCCGATTTTCTTACCAAATTGCGTGAGTATTACTTTTTGGCACCCTTTCCCTTAGATAGTGTAGCCCAAAAGCCAAAAGAAGTAGCAAAAGCCTTAAACACCTTCGATCTGGTAATTTCTGCAAAACCTACAAAAGCATTCTCTGATGAAGAAAAGTTTGTGCTCGATCAATTTACCATGCAAGGTGGTAAGAGTTTGTGGTTGGTGGATGCTGTAGCCATGGAAAAAGACAGTTTGTACAATGATGCTGGCAAAAACTATGCGGTAAGTAGAGATTTAGGCTTAACCGATTTCTTTTTTAATTATGGCGTGCGCATTAATCCTCTTATGGTAGCTACGCCCTACTCTGCCCCTATTACATTGGCAATTGGTGGTGGAAGTAATTCACAATTTCAGCATTTACAATGGCCTTATTCACCTTTGGCAAATTCTGAAAATACACATCCTATTACCAATAATTTAAATTTGGTACGTTTTGACTTCGCCAACCCTATTGATACCCTTAAAAACAAAACGAAAAAGACTATTCTTCTAGAGACTGCCCCAATTTCAAGGGTTGAAGGCACACCTCGAGAAATTAGTCTAGAATTGGTTACAAAACCTATCGATCCTGCCACTTTTAAGAATGAAAAACAAAACCTTGGCGTATTGCTAGAAGGTGAATTTAAGTCGGCTTTCGCTAATTTGATAAAGCCGTTAAACTTGGATAATGTAGTGGATAAAAGTGTGAATTCTAAAATGATTGTAATTGCTGATGGTGATGTGATCAAAAATGATGTGGTACGCAACCGTCCGCAAGAATTAGGGTTTGATAGATGGACAGGAAAACTCTACGGTAACAAGGAATTCTTACTGAATGCTGTGAATTATCTTTTGGATGATAACGGACTTATAAACATTCGTAGCAAAGAAATTGAAGTTGCCTTCTTAAATCAGGAAAAAATTGCCAAAGAAAAAACGTTTTGGCAACTCTTAAATGTAGGATTACCAATAGTTTTACTTACCATTTTTGGTTTTGCTTTTAATTACTTCAGAAAGCGAAAATACGCTAGATAGCTGTTAATAAGTTTGTTTCGATAAAACGCTACTTTGAGATATATTTGTAGGTAACGATTTTCGAAATTTAAAGCGTTTATGATTTTGAAAAATTCTGTCAATTCGAGTGGGTTTTACAATTGAAATGAGTAAAATTTGTATCGAGAATAAGAATTTTGATCTGCAAAATAGTTCTCGATACTATTTTTCGGTCCTCAAAATCACTCGAACTGACAAGCGAAAATAGTTTCTTAATTAAAGCATACAACAGACTAAAAAAATAATAAGCAACGAATGAAATTTATAGTATCAAGTACTTATTTGTTAAAACAATTACAAGTTTTAGGTGGTGTAATAAACAGTTCTAACACCCTGCCTATTTTAGATAATTTCCTGTTTGAATTGGATAACACAAAACTAACAGTTTCTGCGAGTGATTTGGAGACTACTATGTCCTCTACCCTAGATGTAGAAAGCGATAGCGAAGGTAGTGTGGCAATTCCAGCGCGTCTTCTACTTGATACCTTAAAGACCTTTCCAGAGCAACCTTTAACCTTTGTTGTTGAAGATAATAACACAGTTGAAATTAGTTCTAACCATGGTAAATATGCTTTGGCTTATGCAAGTGGTGCTGAATTCCCAAAAGCAGTAGCTTTAGAAGACCCAAGTACAACCGTAATTTTAGGAGACATTTTGGCAACCGCCATTAGTAAAACGATTTTCGCCGCAGGAAACGACGATTTACGTCCTGTAATGAGTGGTGTGTTTTTCCAGTTTTCTATGGAAGGCTTGACCTTTGTTGCTACGGATGCACATAAGTTGGTGAAATACACGAGAGAAGATGTCAATGCAAGTCAAGTAGCGGAGTTTATTATGCCTAAAAAACCTTTGAATTTATTGAAAGGGATTTTGGCAGGAAGTGAAGATGAAGTTACAATTGAGTATAACGACTCTAATGCGAAATTCACTTTTGAAAACTCTGAATTGATTTGTCGTTTGATAGATGGAAAATATCCAAACTACGAAGCGGTAATACCAAAAGAGAATCCTAACAAATTAGCGATTGACAGAACCCAGTTTTTAAACTCTGTACGTCGTGTTAGTATTTTCTCTAACAAGACTACACACCAAATTAGATTGAAGATTGCAGGAGCCGAGTTAAATATTTCTGCGGAAGATGTAGATTACAGCAACAAAGCAGAAGAGCGATTGACCTGTGATTACCAAGGCGACGATATGCAAATTGGTTTTAATTCGCGTTTCCTAACTGAAATGTTGAACAATCTAGGTTCTGACGATGTAAGTTTAGAAATGAGTATGCCAAATCGTGCAGGTATTTTAACTCCAGTAGACGGATTGGATGATGGTGAGCAAATTACCATGTTGGTAATGCCTGTAATGTTGAATAGTTAATCCTAGACAAAAAAAAGACCTTTCATGCTGAACTTGATTCAGCATCTCAGCATCTAGATATAGTGAAGAAGCAGTAATCTATTTTTGGGTTGCTGCTTTTTTAGTATTCAGAAAAGCAACTGTCTAATTATAGTTTCAAAAATCCCTTTCTTATTGAACTTGTTCAACTGTATTCTCATTTTTATTTAAGTATTTTAGGTTTCACTAAACTAAATAGAGATGATACAATATGTTTTACGCCATTGGCCATACACTTTTGTGCTTTTGTGCTTACTTATCTTAGGATTACCAACTAATTTAACCGCGCAGGATACAGATACTTACAATTTAACGGCCGCTATGCAACCTGTGGCTGAAGACAATAAATTTTACGATACCGAATATTTTAATTGGGGATCGACCATTATTAAGGAAGATGATGGAACATACCATTTGTTTTACGACCAGATGCCTAGGAAACATGGTTTTTATTCTTGGTTGACGGATGGTATTTTATCCAGAGCTGTTTCTGATAGCCCTACAGGACCTTGGACCAAAGTGCAAGAGGTGCTAAAGGCACGTGGTGGCGACTTTTGGGATCAATACACGGTGCATTGTAGTAAGGCGTACAAATTTGATGGTAAATATTATATCTACTACATGTCTACCAATTCCGGTAATATGAAGTTAACGCCAGAGCAACTGGAGGAAGTAAGGCGTACTGGCTGGAAACCTGGTAATTTACGAAATAAGCTACGCTTAAATCAGCGTATTGGTGTGGCTGTTGCAGATAATATTGAAGGCCCTTGGAAACGTTTTCCTAGACCTGTTTTTGAACCCCAATTGCCTATTGCAAATCAGTCTAACAACGTAACGGTTACCAAACGCCCCGAAGGTGGTTATTTGATGATTATTCGCGGGGACCAACCTGACCAACCTTGGGATGATATTGTAAGGATGCAAGCGGTTCTCTTGGCTGATAATCCACTAGGGCCTTGGAAAATACAAGAGAAACCTGTGGTTATCAATTACAACTCCGAAGATCCTGAAGTTTGGTATGATACGGAACGTAAACGTTATTACAATTTGTATCATGCCTTTGGTTATATGGGTATGATTACCTCTAGCGATGGTTTAAATTGGGAGCGTGCCAAACACTATAAAGTTGCGGATAAAGAATATTTAACTACTGATGGGAAAGTTGTTCCTGTACACCGTTACGAGCGTATGGGGATTTATATGGAAAATGGCAAACCTTTGGTAATGACAGGTGGAATTTTAACAAAAATAGACGGTGTGATTGATACGTATTCGTTGTGTATTCCATTAAAACAGGATTAGTTTAGGCTAAATGAGTTTGGAAAAAGCATCAACTAAGGCTACTTCGGTTAACTACATTCCTTCGCTTACACCATTACGAGGGATTGCGGCGTTATTTGTTGTTTTGTTTCACTACGACATTTGGTTGATGTTGCGAAAATTTCCACGTTTAATTGCTTTGGAAGATTCGCTTATCATCAACCAAGGTTATTTATGGGTGGATTTCTTCTTTATTCTTAGTGGGTTTATCATTTGTCACGTTTATGGTAAAGCTTTAGAGCGCAGTAATAAAGGGACTATTAAGAAATACCTATGGGCTAGATTTACACGTCTATATCCTTTGCATGTATTTATCATGCTTCTTTTTGTGGTTCAAACCTTAGTCTTGTTTTGGTTGTTCCCAGAATATGCCGCAAAAAAATGGGAATGGGCTAGAACAGTTCCAGATTTCTTTATTCAACTATTTTTTTTGCAAACGAGTGGTATTCTTGATAAGCCTGTTTGGAATGTTGGTGCATGGTCTATTGCTGCAGAATGGTGGACCTATATTTTGGCTATTGCACTCATTCCGTTTTTAAATAAAGGTAAACGAGTACTATCAATTGCTTTTGTGGTACTAGCTATAGTTGGTTATGTTTTGATTGTTCTTCAAAACCCTAAATTAATCCTTGATGAATTTTATGGATTAGGCACACTCCGCTGTATTTTTGGGTTTACCATTGGTATTGTGGTTTATCAAGCGTATAAAACTTTAATAACCAAGAACACGGTATGGAGCAAGGATTGGTTGTTTTTTCTCATGCTATTATGTGCATTAACGGTCTTGCATTTTGGTGTTTTTGATGTGCTTATTATTCCATGTTTCTCTTTGGTATTACTATGTGCTGCTTTAAATAAAGGTTTACCTTCCAAAGTATTAAACACAAAGCCTTTACTTTTTATTGGCAATATTTCATATTCGATATATTTGATCCATCTTTTATGGATATATACTTGGATTATGTGGTTGGATGTCTACTTTATTCCTGAAAATCCTGGTGTTATGCCAACTGTTTTTGACCGATTATTTTGGTTGGCTATACTTTTAGCATTAATTATTGGTTCTTCTTATCTGACCTATAAATATGTTGAAATCCCAGCTCAAAAATGGTTTAGACATTGGAAAAGATTTCAACAGTGAATTATTTTATTCACAAATTACCTATTCGACATAACAATATAGGGCTAAAGCCTAATCATTCTTATTGCTCGGTAACACCTAACCCAAACAATAGAACTAATAAGGTTTCGTTTTTATCTTATAACCTTATGGATGTGTTGGTGATTCCATTTAAAACAATGTCAATATCCGTAATTTTATATCTTGAAAATAAGGAATTATCAAATGGATAACATTTTGTTACTACTTTTCGCCCTTTTAACGTCCTCTTGTGATAAGGCAGAAGTAACAACTGAAACAATGGCCGAAGTATTATACACGTTTCCCGAAGAAAGCGAATTACATGAAGGTACTTGGTTGCAATGGCCACATCAATACCAATATGGCCTAAAGTTTAGAAATGATCTAGACCCAACTTGGGTGGCAATGACCAAAGAGCTGGTTACGAGTGAAAATGTGCATATTATTGCCTATAACCAAAGCGAAAAGCAAAGAATTATTGGTTTGTTAAACGCACAAGCCATTGATTTGACGAATGTAGATTTTAAAGTTTATAAAACGGATGATTTTTGGGTGCGCGATAATGGGCCAATTTATGTGTATGACCGAGAAGGGAACTTGGTAATTCAAGATTGGGGTTTTAATGGCTGGGGCAATAAAGCGAATTATGAAAATTGTAACACCATTCCATCGAAAATCGCTCAAGACCAGAATAGAACAGTTGTGAACCTAAACAATATTATGATTAATGAAGGTGGCAGTGTAGAACTAGATGGCAACGGTACTTTAATGGCCTGCAAAAGCTCTATTTTAAATACAAATCGTAATCCAGGAATGACACAAACCGAAGCTGAACAAATTTTCGCAACATATTTGGGTGCTACTAATTTTGTTTGGTTGGAAGGACAAGCAGGACTTGAAATAACAGATCAACATATTGATGGTTTTGCAAGATTTGGAAATGCTAACACCATTGTTACCATGAATACCACTGATTTATTAGCTTATGATGTGTTGCAATCTGATATTGACAAGCTATATAGCGCTAAAAATATTGATTGTGTTGCTTACAACTTCTTGAAGCTACCTTTAACCCAAAATAACGTGATGACAATTTATGGGGAGAAATTAGGTTATAAAGGCTCCTATTGCAACTATTATATTGCCAATACAAAAGTTCTTGTGCCGACTTATAAAGACCCTAATGATACAGTGGCACTTGAATTATTACAAACACTTTACCCAAATAGAAAAGTTGTTGGTATAGATTTTAGAAATGTTTATGCCAATGGTGGCATGACGCATTGTGTTACACAGCAACAGCCCGCGGAAAATTAAGCTCTCTTTTCTTTTATATAGCTATTCTTCTACCCTTTTAGCTGTAATTGTGTGTACTTCAGGAAAATTATCAGCATCTTCATATCGCAATACATAGGAAAACTCATTAGCATTTAAGGTTTCAATGGTGTATTCAAACCTAATATCACCTTGCGCTGAGTTTAGGAACACTTTATTGCCTATAACTTCGTAAATACCTGTGCCACCTGTTGGTGCACAAAGTCCTTTTTCTCCCAATATAATACCATAAAAACCATCATCTCCATAGGTGTAGCTAACATCTATACGACAAGCCTCTTGCGTTTCTACACCATCTATAAGAACCTTAGAATGTTCCCATTTACCTAATATAAGTTCTGCGTAATTGCCAGTGTCTTGCATGTCCTGATTACCGTCATCACTAGTACCACAACTAAAGTTAAATAATACTGTTAAGGCTACAAAAGCGAATTTAAATGTTTTCATGTTGTTTGAGTTTTTTGGTTGTTTTTTAGTAATCATCGAGATACTTAAAAAATGTCATCATTTTATTTAAAAAACTTCGTAAGTAGCCGTTCCTACGTTAAGGATTGCAGTGGCATCCTTTTTCGAGTTACGAGAAAAAGATATAGCGGAAAGCCTGACCCGATAACGTAACTCCCAAAATGAAAAACGCTCACCTTAATAGTGAGCGTTTTTATTTTCATTCCAGTGGAATTGAGTTTCGGATCAATAATTTAATACCCTCCCATCATACTTCTTCTTTTATACCCCGCAGGCGGTTCAAAATCTGCTGGGTCAAGAGTTCTACGGCTAGAACTTTTAAGCGCAGATTCGCTTTCAAATGAACCTGTATCTTCACTAAATTCACGAGTTACCACAGGAAAACCATTTTCAAAATTCATTTCTTCAAATAAGTCTTTACCTTCAGGAAAGTCGCCAGCTCCAAATTTATCCTTTATATTTTCAAAAAAATTATTCATGGCATTAAAGGCGCCTTTTGCTTCACCTCCACCATCAATATTCTTCCAGTCGGTAGTCCAGATTTCTCGAGTTTTGATACCATTTAAATGTACTTCATATTTTACACAGGGATACCCCATTTTTGTACTCTTCTCATTAGTTTTGGTTAATTTAGGCTTTGTTATTGGTGGTGTCATACCTGGTATTTTAACACCATTTTCTTTCTGCATTTTCTCAATCATATCCCTTTGTTCCTTAGGCAAGTTTTTTAGAGCTTCTTGCATCATGCCTTTAGATTGATCAATCTTTCCTAGCATAGATTCCACGAAAGCATCGTCCATGACGTAGTAACTTTTAGTATCATCATCTGTTATAACTACTTCGCCATTTTTACCCCTATTGCCTCTAAATATCATTTGTCCTTTGCCCTTACCATCACGATCTGGCAAAATTTCCATTTTTAAATTCTTTCCTTCAACGGAGGCCAGAAAAGATTCTACTTTAGGAGGTGATTGTTCGTGATCTGTCACTTCAATTTCAAATACCACTCCTGGCATTAATTCTGAATTAGAACTGGTTTTTATTCCAGGGATAAACCCAGATAAACTCCATAAAAAAATAATTGCCACAAAAAGTACTGGCATTTTAATTGACTGATGACCTAAAAGTAATTTTAAGTTTGTGTTTTTAATTGTTTTCATGATTAATAGCTGTAATGATTTCATTTTCAGTAAGATAATAAAAAATAGTATTGAGTAAGCTAATTGTACAAGTATTTTATTAACGATGATTAGTTGTTTTAGATATATTTCTAAATTATTCCGAAATTGATGATTAACGATAATCAAAAACATTTAATAAAGATGAATAGAGAAGTAAAATGCGCTGAAGGTAGAATACTTTCACTACGATCCGCCTGGGCGAAATGCTCGACCTACAAATAAAGGGTGAGTAGCGAAATTTTATTGTTATACCAGTTATTCAACAGGTGTAACTTTTTTTGCTTTTTTATACAAAGGAATACGATAGGAAATAGTATACCCATACCCCACTCCTATTCTAGTACTATCATAGGTTTTATTGAAACCGGGGATGTAAATATTTTCGAAATTATCTGGTTCTGTTTCAGAAATTAAAACTTTAAGCTGTGCATTTAAACCAAAATATAAATTAGTAAAAAACTCCGCTTTTATTCCTAAAATAAGCTCTAACCAAATAGCTGTTAGTCCGTCTTTTTTAATAGATTCTGTTAGGGTCTTTTGTGGTTCCCAATATTGATTAGTAGTGTAAATTGTATACTCGTTTATTGAGTGATTAAACGAACTAAAACCAACGCGTGGACCAAAAAATACCATGTTGTCCATATCTAGCCAATTTTCATATAAATTATAATCTATACCAGCTTTAAAGTAACTTCCTTTTGTAGTGGTGTTTAAAAAATCTGTAGTAACTATGCGCTCTTCATTACCCAGTTCTCCAGCGACATACAATTTTTTGGTTAAACGATAGTCTGCAATCAACTCAATACCAGTGTAATTGTCATCTATAAAACTTCTAATAAGCTTTCCTGTATCTGCACCAACACGCAAACCATATTTCAATTTAACTGTAGTGGTGTCGTTAACTATATTCGGTATAGTGTCATTTTGAGAATGTAATGGAGCACAAACCAAAATGGTTATTCCAAGGCTAATGAAATAATTTAAAATGCGCTTCTGCTTCATTTTCTACAATTTGATTATCGTTTTCGGCTTGTATTCTATTTATCCATCTATCCGGATCAACCATGGCATCTTCTCGAATGATACGAACGTTATTAAAAACCGTTTTGTAACCGCATGCTCTGGATACATAAACATCTTCTCTAATATATGTTATGGTAATTATGTCTTCATTACCTAGCGTGATATCATCACTTGGATCTTCAGGAGTATCATTGTCATCCACCTCATAATCTTGGTGTAGTCTGTAACTTGTTTCATCTGCATCTGTGCGCAATGGTAAAACAAGTCTTCCACTAGAAACTATGTTATACCCCTCTAAAACATTATCATTATCAACACCCTGTATACGTAGCCCAAATACATTTTTATTTTGATCGGGTAAAAGCGCATCAAAGGTTTCTATTACAACGCTAGCTGTGGTTTGTGTGGCTTCTGGACATAAATCATCACGTTCGCAGCTATAATTTCCGATAAGCACAAATAATAGAACTATAATAAAAACACTTATTCTCTTAATCATTTTAAACTAATCTCGTTTTTCTAAAAGCACCACGTTTTCTACATGGAATGTTTGCGGAAACATATCAACTGGTTGAACTTTTGTTACTTTATACATATCGTTTAACAATGCTAAATCTCTAGCTTGAGTAGCACTATTGCAACTAACATATACTATTTTTTCTGCAGCAATATTGCGTAATTGTGCCACAACATCTTTATGCATACCATCTCTAGGAGGATCTGTAATTACTACATCTGGTTGCCCATGAGTATTAATAAACGTATCGTTAAATACCTGTTTCATATCTCCAACAAAGAATTCAACGTTATTAATACCATTTAATTGTGCATTTTCTTTGGCGGCTAAAATAGCATCTGGAACAGATTCTACTCCAATGACTTTTTTAGCATTTTTGGATACAAATTGGGCAATTGTGCCTGTACCGGTGTATAAATCATAAACCAGTTCATCTCCTTGTAACCCCGCAAAATCTCTGGTTATTTTGTACAATTCATAAGCCTGTTCAGAGTTGGTTTGATAAAACGACTTAGCATTTATTTTAAACTTTAAGCCTTCCATTTCCTCAAAAATATGATCTTGTCCTTTGTAGCATATTACTTCTTGGTCATAAATAGTATCATTACCTTTTCCATTTATCACGAATAATATTGAGGTGATTTGAGGAAATTCTTCAGCAATATAATCTAAAAGTTTCTGTCGGTTTTTGACATCTTCTTTATAGAATTGAACTAAAACCATAATGTCTCCAGTACTTGAGGTTCGAATCATCATGGTTCTTAAAAACCCTGTTTGATTTCTTGTATTGAAGAACTCCAAATTATGTTCTATAGCAAACTGTTTAACACTATTACGAATCTGATTGGAAGGATTTCTCTGAAGATGACATTTGTTAATATCTAAAATCTTATCCCACATTCCAGGAATATGAAAACCTAAGGCATTTCTATCACCTAAATCTGCATCAGACTTTATCTCCTCTTCGGTTAACCAGCGGTTATCGCTAAAGGAGAATTCCATCTTGTTACGATAAAAATATTGCTGTTCTGATCCCAATATTGGCGTAACTTCTGGCAAGTCAACATGCCCTATTCTAACCAAATTATTTACAACTTCTTTTTGCTTGTAGTATAATTGATGTTCGTACCCCATATCTTGCCATTTACAGCCGCCACAAGTACCAAAGTAGCTGCATACAGGGGTAACACGTTTTTCTGAAAATTTGTGAAAATGAGTGGCTTTTCCTTCATAGTAAGCCTTTCGCTTTTTAAACGTTTGCACATCTACAACATCACCGGGAACAGTATTAGAAAGGAAAACTACTTTGCCGTCAGGCGCTTTTGCAACAGTTTTACCTTTAGCTCCAGCATCAATAACTTCAAGTTGTTCAAAAACTTTTCGTTTAGAATGTCTTCTTCTTGGCATGCTGCAAAAATAATAATAGCAGGAAATAAATGAGACCTTATTTAAATTATCTTTAATAAAAATGAACCTTTCAGGTTTTTGTACGTCATAATATAAAACACCGCCAATTTTTATGCCTAAAGATAATTATGGTATTGATGCTAAACTTGTTATTGATTTTCAAAATGGAGACCAAAAAGCAATAAATGAATTGGTTAAGCGCTGGCATAAAACATTTTGCAAAAGAGCATATTGGTTAGTAAAAGATGCAGACGTAGCCAAAGATATTGCTCAAGATAGTTGGAGTGTGATAATTAATAAAATTGAAGGTTTAGAAAAACCTGAAAGTTTTGCGAGTTGGTCGCTACGGATTGTTTGTAATAAATGTATCGACTGGTTAAACAAACAAAGTCGCAATAAAAAGCACCTAAAAAACCTTAAACAAGAACAGGTTGCCAACATTGATGAAGATGATATTTTAGATGAAAAATCAATTTTAAAATCCAAACTCATGGATGCCTTTAAAATATTACCGAAGCACCAGCAAGTAGTACTTCAGTTATTTTATAAAGAAGAATACTCTTTGAAAGAAATTAGTAAATCGTTAAACATATCCGTAGGAACTACAAAATCAAGATTATTCCACGGCAGAGAAAAATTAAAACAACTTTTAAAACAATACAATTATGAAAAATAATATGGAAGACATCGATAACTTAATTAAAGAGACATTAACCCAAGAAGAAGCTAAATTTTATGATGAATTAGATGAGCAAAACATTTTACAAATGCTTTGGGGTGTTTTTAAAGGCAAAAACTCATGGATAGCATTAATTATGAATATAGTGAATATTATTATTTTTGGATTATTCATTTACTGTATAATTCAAACTATGGACGTTGAAAATACGAATGACTTAATTCTATGGGTTGGCGCCTGTATATTCTGCTTCATCACCATGAGCATGATTAAAATTTATATTTGGATGCAAATACACAGAAATGCCTTAACCCGTGAAATTAAGCGTTTAGAAATTCAAATTTCATCGCTTTCTGGTAGATTGTCAGAATAATTTCTAAAAGCAGTTATTATTTGTTAAATTGCGTACCTATCCAGGGATGATTTCTCTCCCACGCTGCTTTTTCGCGCTCTGCGGAAGAATAAAGGTACAGAAGGAATGGTTATTTTTTAAATGCTTCCACTTGGCAAGCACAAACTATTAAATTTAATTAAAATGGCTGTTTTAGAACAATTAACCTCAGAGCAAGCAATTGCATTAGAAAACAAGTATGGCGCTCACAACTATCATCCTCTTCCTGTAGTATTAAACCGTGGTGAAGGTGTTTATGTTTGGGATGTTGAAGGTAAAAGGTATTACGATTTTTTATCGGCGTATTCGGCAGTAAACCAAGGGCATTGTCATCCAAAAATCGTAAATGCCTTAAAATCTCAAGCGGAAGTTTTAACCTTAACCTCAAGGGCATTTTATAATGATATGTTGGGAAAATATGAGAAGTATGCCACAGAGCTTTTTGGATTTGATAAGCTTTTACCAATGAACACAGGGGCTGAAGCCGTAGAAACTGCCCTTAAAATTGCTAGGAAATGGGCATATGAAGTTAAAGGCATTAGTGAAAATGAAGCAGAAATTATTGTTTGCGAGAACAATTTTCATGGTAGAACCACAACAATTATTTCCTTTTCAAACGATCCTGTGGCTCGTGAAAATTTTGGTCCATACACAAAGGGCTTTATAAAAATTGAATATGACAATTTATTGGTGCTAGAAGAAGCACTTAAGAACAATCCTAATGTTGCCGGATTTTTAGTAGAGCCTATTCAAGGTGAGGCTGGTGTTTATGTACCAAGTGAAGGTTACCTGGTTGCTGCTAAAGCACTTTGTGAAAAACATAATGTGCTTTTTATTGCTGATGAAGTGCAAACTGGTATAGCCCGAACAGGAAGGTTATTGGCAACTTGTGGTAATTGTACTTGCAAAACTAAAAACTGTGACAGCATTCCAGAAGTAAAACCTGATGTTTTGATTCTGGGAAAAGCTTTAAGTGGTGGTGCGTATCCCGTTAGCGCTGTATTGGCTAATGATTCAATCATGAATGTGATTAGACCTGGCAATCATGGAAGCACGTTTGGAGGGAATCCTATTGCTGCAGCAGTGGCTATAGCTGCTTTAGAGGTAATTCAGGATGAGAACTTAGCCCAAAATGCGCATGAATTAGGTGTGCTATTTAGGGCTGAACTTAACAAGTATATTGAAAACAGTAACATTGTTAAATTAGTTAGAGGTAAAGGACTTTTAAATGCCATAGTAATTAATGATAAGGAACAAAGCAATAAAGCTTGGGATATTTGTTTGGCTTTAAGAGATAACGGACTTTTAGCAAAACCAACTCATGGTAATATAATTAGATTTGCACCGCCTTTAGTGATGAATAAAGAACAGTTATTGGATTGCGTATCTATTATTATATCAACCTTAAAACAATTTGAAAAATAAGTTTATGGAGCAAAAATCAGCTTTTGAAAGTTTTGAACTTGATGTAAATCAAGAAATAAAAGGATATCTCAATGAGACGTCCAAATGGTCTTACTTTTTATCTATAATGGGATTTATAGCAATTGGATTTATGTTATTGGGTGGTATTGGAATTGCATTTGTTGGGTCTGATTTAGGTGAATCAGATGGTACATACCAAATAGGATACGCGTTTGGTGGAGCATTATTCTATATTGTTATAGCAGTTGTTTATTTATTTCCTGTGTTATACTTATTCAGATTTTCAAAAAGTATGAAAAATGCTTTAAGAAATAATAACAATGAAGCCTTTATTGAGGCATTTAAAAATTTGAAATCGCATTACAAGTTTATAGCCATTTTTACTATAGCTATAATAGCGCTTTATATAATTATAATATTTGGAGTAGCTGTAACTGCGGGTTCTGGGATGTTTTAATAGAGTTTGAAAAGGCTTAAATAGAAAAACGCAACCAAATTGGTTGCGTTTTTTTTATCTTCAAGCTTCGGTCTTACGACTTCAAACTTTATTTTACTTCCTCAAAGTCTACATCCTCAACATTATCACCTTCAGATTGTGCTTGCTCACCTGCACCAGCATCTGGTCCTGGTTGCGCATCACCTGCTTGTTGTGCTTCAGCTTGTGCTTTGTACATTTCTTCAGAGGCTACTTTCCAAGCTTCATTAATTTTCTCTAAAGCAGGCTCAATTTGCGCCAAATCCTTAGTTTCATAAGCTTTCTTTAACTCTTCTAAAGCTTCCTCTATTGGTTTTTTCTTATCATCAGATAATTTATCACCAAACTCTTCCAATTGCTTTTCTGTTTGGAAAATCATAGAATCCGCTTCATTTAATTTCTGAGCTTGTTCTGCTGCGGCTTTATCTGCTTCTGCATTTGCTTCAGCATCAGCTTTCATCTTTTGGATTTCCTCTTCAGTTAATCCAGAAGAAGCTTCAATTCTAATATCTTGTTTCTTACCAGTTGCTTTATCTTCAGCAGAAACTTTAATGATACCATTGGCATCAATATCAAACGTTACCTCAATTTGCGGAGTACCACGTCTTGCAGGTGGAATCCCATCTAAATGAAAACGTCCAATAGTTTTGTTATCTGCAGCCATTGCTCTTTCACCTTGTAATACATGAATCTCTACAGAAGGCTGATTGTCGGCAGCAGTTGAGAATACTTGCGATTTCTTGGTAGGAATGGTAGTATTCGCTTCAATAAGCTTAGTAAACACATTACCCATAGTTTCAATACCTAGTGATAATGGTGTTACATCTAAAAGCAATACATCCTTAACGTCACCAGTTAATACACCACCTTGAATACCAGCACCAAGAGAAACAACTTCATCAGGATTTACACCTTTACTTGGTGCTTTTCCGAAGAATTTCTCAACAGCAGCTTGTACAGCAGGAATACGTGTAGAACCACCTACTAAAATCACTTCATCAATATCACTTTTGCTTAATCCAGCAGCTTTAAGCGCAGACTCACATGGCTCAATAGTACGTTTTACCAAATCGTCGATTAATTGCTCGAATTTAGAACGTGTTAATGTACGTACCAAGTGCTTTGGTCCGCTAGCCGTAGCTGTGATGTAAGGCAAGTTAATTTCCGTTTGAGAAGACGATGATAACTCAATCTTAGCCTTTTCAGCAGCTTCCTTCAAACGTTGTAAAGACATTGGGTCTTCACGTAAGTCCATTGACTCCTCAGCTTTAAACTCATCAGCTAACCAGTTAATGATTTTCTCATCAACATCATCACCACCTAAGTGTGTATCGCCATCAGTAGATAATACTTCAAATACGCCGTCACCTAATTCAAGGATAGACACGTCATGTGTACCACCACCAAAGTCAAATACAACAATCTTTTGGTCTGTACCCTTTTTATCTAACCCATAAGCCAATGCAGCAGCGGTAGGCTCATTAATAATACGTTCTACTTTTAACCCAGCAATTTCTCCAGCCTCTTTAGTAGCTTGTCGCTGACTATCATTAAAATAAGCAGGCACTGTAATTACCGCTCTACTTACATCAGTACCCAAATAATCCTCAGCAGTTTTCTTCATTTTTTGAAGAATCATAGCCGATAATTCCTGTGGCGTATATAAACGACCGTCAATATCAACTCTAGGTGTGTCGTTATCACCCTTTACCACTTTATATGGTACACGTTCTGCTTCCTTAGTAGATTCAGAATATTTATTACCCATAAAACGCTTAATAGAATAAACTGTTTTAGTAGGATTAGTAACAGCTTGTCGTTTTGCAGGATCTCCAACCTTAATCTCTCCTCCTTCTACAAATGCAATTACAGATGGTGTAGTGCGTTTACCTTCAGCGTTTGGGATAACTACAGGATCGTTACCTTCCATTACCGAAACGCAAGAGTTGGTTGTTCCCAAATCGATTCCAATAATTTTACTCATAATATATTTTTTACTGTGTTGAATGTTCGTTTTAAAATCGATTAGTGATAGTCAATCTTTATGCCAAGGCAGAAAGTATGACACAGTGTCATATTTCAGTCACAGTGCACAGTGGCAGTAGGCAGTTTCTCAAATAGTCACTGAAAAATATTCAATAAATATTTGGGCGCAACCACAAGGGTCGGGCTTTACTTATTGGTTACAATGTCAAACTAATGAAATCGTGAATGTGAACATTTCACCACTCAATCTATCCTACGTTGGGGATTTCAAACAGGCCGTTCAATCCTTTTGTGCAAAAGCTTTAGCTATTTAAGCTAATCTGGGTTTTAGTCGGTTAAGCTTCGATGAAATCTTTCACAACAATGTATTTCATCGAAAATAATAAACTTTTAACGTCTATATTTATATATTTGATTTATTTAAGAAATAAAAAACCTACAATTACTGAGTTTGCTATGAAAAACTATTTATCCTTAATCCTTTATTTCATTATTACATGCGTTTGTTCGCAAAATTACAGGGATTATTTAGGAGCGGGTCATAGTGAAGGTATATCTGTATCCTCAAGTAGTCAGCAAACTAAAGATGGCTGGCGCGAAAGTGCTGAAGGTATTAATACTATAAATGGAAATGGATTGGATGGTAGACTTTTAGAAACTTCACGGTTTTTAGCCCAGGCAACATTTGGTACAAACTTAGACTATATAAAACAAGTTTCTGAAGGTTCTTTTGAAGATTGGATAGATCGGCAATGTGATATCAATTCAGCTCCACTTATCAATCTAACACAAAATATCTATGATGAAGCCAGAGCCATCTTTATCTCCAATGGAGGTAATCCAGATGATTTTGGAAATTTTAACTGGCAATATTTTATGTACGCCTGGTGGCAGTCTAATATTAATAACGAAGATTTGTTACGGCAACGCATTGCATTGGCTCTGAGTGAAATTCTTGTAATTTCAAGGGAATCTAATCTCTCAAGTTATGGCATAGGATTATCAAGTTATTACGACGTTTTAAAAAATAATGCTTTCGGTAATTTTCGAAATTTACTAAAAGAGATTACAATACATCCAATGATGGGGGTTTACCTTAGTCATTACAATAATCCGAGAAGTATTCCTGAAAACAATATACATCCAGACGAAAATTTTGCCCGAGAAATAATGCAATTATTTACCATTGGCTTATACGAATTAAATCAGGACGGCACTTATGTATTAGATGGGTCAGGCGATCGTATTCCAACGTATGACAATGATGATATTAAAGAATTTGCGAAAATATTCACGGGTTTAGGACCAGCAGCTGTTGAGGATCAATTTCCTGATCGAACCGTGAGATTTGGTATGGGACATTATTTCGCAAGAAAAGATATGCCAATGATAATGTACGATGATTGGCATGAAACAGGAAGTAAACAATTATTGAATGGGTTTACAGTGCCAGCAGGTCAATCAGGAATGCAAGATATTGATAGCGCTATAGATCATTTATTTAACCACCCCAATACTGCCCCTTTTATTTGTAAACGCTTAATACAGCAATTGGTAAAGTCTAATCCTTCACCCGCCTATGTTTCTCGTGTTAGTGGTGTGTTTAATAATACAAAAGGTGTTAGAGGTGACATGAAAGCTGTAATAAAAGCGATTCTATTAGATGAAGAAGCTCGAAGCTGTAGCTGGATTGAAAACCCAACAAGCGGTAAGCTAATCGAACCTATGATGCGCTATTTTAATGTAGTACGTCAAATTGATTTAAATAATTCAGATGGACGTTATTGGAATAACGGATATCATTTTTATGGAGATACTGGGCAAGCACCTTTATCTGCACCTAGCGTATTTAACTTTTTTTTGCCACAATATGTTCCAAATAGTGAATTTGCGGACAGTAATCTTGTTGCACCAGAATTTCAAATTCATAACTCGGCAACCAGTATAAATTATCTCAATCAAGTAGATGCATGGACCAACGTGCGTTGGTATGAGGTATTAAGAACTTGGGGGTTGGAGTTGGATGGTACTCCTTTAGACTTTGAAGCTTTAAAGTATTATGCGAGAGATAGTGAAGTTTTAGTAAACCAATTGGATAAACTATTTACACGAGGGCAATTATCAGACGAATCTAAAGAAGTTATCGTTTCTGCACTAGACCCTATTTTAAATGGTTGGGGAGAGGTTACTTATACAGATTTAAGAGTTAAAATGGCTATTTATCTTATTATGATAAGCCCAGACTATGTCATACTTAAATAATACAGAATGACTAAAAGGAAGCACAACATATCACGAAGAAAATTTATAGGAGATTCCTGTGCGGCACTAGGATACACAACACTTTTTTCTTCCCTCATAAATCTGAAAGCCATGGCTGCCGCAGCGATGGACAATTCAGCTATCATTCCATATGGTGGAGATTATAAAGCATTAGTTTGTTTAATGTTAAGTGGAGGTAACGATTCATTTAACATGCTTATTCCAAAAGGAAATTCTGAATACAATGAATATGCTATTACAAGATCAAACTTAGCTATTCCTCAGAATAATGTGTTGCAGATAAATCCAAATACTTCAGACGGTAGAGTTTTTGGTTTGCATCCTGAACTAACGAATATGCGTCAGATGTTTGAAAGTGGTAATTTGGCATTTTTAGCAAATGTAGGAACGCTAGTTGAACCTGCTACAAAAACCGAGATTCGGAATAATACTGTTAAAACACCTTTAGGTTTATTTTCGCATTCAGATCAGTCTCAGCAATGGCAAACAGGCAAACCAGGAGAACGCACCAATGTAGGATGGGGTGGTAAAATTGCAGATTTGGTACAAACCATGAACTCCAATGACACCATTTCAATGAATATTTCATTAAGGGGTACAAATATATTTCAACGAGGGGATCAAATAACCCCTTACACTATTAAAAATTCTGGTAGTGTTGGCATAAGTGGTTATGGAGGGAGTGGCCTTTTCAATGAACTAAAGACGGAGGCGTTAGACTCTATGTTAGAAAGAGATTATCAGGATATTTATAAAAATACATACAAAAATACCGTTAAAGCGTCAAACGATGCGAATTTAGAGTTTCAGACTGCCGTAGATGGCATTTCAGAATTTGCTACTGCCCTTCCCGAAGATAATAATTTAGCAGAACAGCTAAGAATGGTTGCTAAAACCATAGCGGCAAGAGATACCTTAGGTTTTTCAAGGCAAATATTTTTTGTGGAAATTAACGGATTTGATAATCATGACGAATTACTTATAAATCATGGAAGTAATTTAAAGGAGATGAATGACGCCTTAACCTACTTTAATAATATTTTGTTTGAATTAAATATAGGTGACTGCGTAACAACATTTAGTGTATCGGATTTTGCACGTACTTTAACATCAAATGGTAATGGTACAGATCACGCATGGGGCGGTAATGCCTTTGTAATGGGCGGAGCAGTTAACGGTAAAGAGATTTATGGTGATTACCCAACCTTAGCTTTAGATAGTGATTTAGATTTAAGAAATGGCGTTTTGGTTCCTACCACTGCTGCAGATTTATATATGGCTGAATTAGCCCTATGGTTTGGTGTTTCGCCTTCTGATTTAAATATGGTACTTCCAAATCTTTCAAATTTTTATGATACATCTAGCAGTGCACCTCCGTTAGGCTTTATGAATATGGTATAATGAAACAGAAACTTATTTATATAATATTACTATTATTTGTTGGCTTCCAGTGGTTGGGTGCTCAATGCTATCCAGATAGGCACAGTACAAATTGGTATGATGGTTGGGTGTCTTGCGAAACCTCGTCGAACCCTATATCTTCTTATGGAGAAACGCATTGGATTATGTACGATTTGGGATATGATTATGTATTAAGGGAAACTACATTCTGGAATGCTAATGAAGCAAAGCATCTAGATTATGGCATTAACGAATACAACATTGATTATTCATTAGACGGTATTGAATGGAAAAACCTTGGCAAATTTAATTTGGAGCGTGCCAATGGTTCTTCTACATACGAAGGTTTAGAAGGGCCTGATTTTAATGAAACTAAAGCACGTTACGTATTAATTACCCCAATATCTAATTTTGGAGGAGACTGTTATGGTTTAAGTGAATTAAAAATAGCAATAACTGATCCGTTTGTCATTGTTGAGGAAGAAGATGGTTACAATGCATCGGTATATCCGAATCCGTTTGTAGATAGCATTTCGCTAAGAATAGTAAGCTTGGAGAAAGATACTCCAGTCGACCTTATCCTTTACGATTTAATGGGACGCGAAATTCTTAAAGACTCTGTTTCAATTTCAGAGGACAATCAGAACTATCAGCTACCCATAAATGGAAACTCTCTATCCATCGGAATTTACATCTTGACAACAAATCAAAATGGCAAAGAAAAATCGTTTAAAATAATAAAACGTTAATGGTGGAATTTATTCCTTTCCACAGGTCGAGCGCCTTCTAGTATCAATCAAATAGATAATTTTCCATTTGTCACCATCCTTAAATAGCTGAAAGGAATTGACACCACAGTGACTAAACTGATCATTAAACCAAAATTCATATGGTGTCCAAGCATTAGCCATATTGCCATCTACTTGAATAGAATAATCAAGTAAACGCTCATCCCATTTTTGTTCCTTAGGTCTATTTGCAATAGCTTTTATTAGCTTATCAATTTCTTCGTTAACCAAAATGTCTTTACCTTCTTTATTTCTATAAGCAGTTTGCATAATTACTTTGTCTGCCATAACCGACTTCATCAAAGTGGTATCACCTTTATGAAATCCTTCAAAAAAAGTATCTACAGAAGCTTGAACCTGCTCTTTTTCATTGGTCTGCCCAAATAACATAGATGTAAACAAAAGAAATAAGTAAAAAATTACGCGAATCATGATTGATGTGTTTTAAACTAAAATAAACCTTTAACTACATGCAACTAGTGCATTAAAGAAAAGTTTAACAGTATTTGCTTTATTTAGTATTTTTACGAGCAATCATAAACAGATAAGACATGTCCACTGCAAAGAAAGAATACAAGCGCGTTACAGTAAAGTCATTGGTAGATATGAAAGCCTCTGGTGAAAAAATATCAATGCTAACGGCTTATGATTATACAATGGCCAAAATTGTTGATGGCGCGGGTGTAGATGTAATTCTAGTTGGTGATTCTGCCAGTAATGTGATGGCAGGACACGAAACCACGTTACCTATTACATTAGACCAAATGATTTACCATGCATCATCAGTGGTTCGTGCGATTTATAGAGCCCTAATTGTTGTGGATTTACCTTTTGGAAGCTATCAAAGTGACCCTAAAGAGGCACTAAGATCTGCCATTCGCATTATGAAAGAAAGTGGCGCGCATTCGGTAAAACTAGAAGGTGGAAAAGAAGTAAAAGAATCTATTAAACGCATTTTAAACGCTGGTATTCCAGTTATGGGGCATTTGGGGTTAACACCTCAATCCATATATAAATTTGGGACCTATACAGTAAGGGCTAAAGAAGATCAAGAAGCAGAACGCCTTTTAGATGACGCAAAAATGCTAGAAAAATTAGGGTGTTTTGCAATTGTTTTAGAAAAAATTCCATCAAAATTAGCGAAACAAGTTGCTGAAAGTGTTAGTATTCCAATTATTGGTATTGGTGCAGGTCCGGAGGTCGATGGACAAGTATTGGTTCTTCATGATATGATTGGAATGACACATGAGTTTAATCCAAGATTTTTACGCAGATATTTAAATTTGTATGAAGATATGACGAATGCAATATCCCAATACGTTGATGATGTAAAAACAAAGGATTTTCCTAATGAAAGTGAACAATATTAGCCTAGGATGCCTAAAGTCTTATCTAATAAGTCTAATCTCCAAGTTCTATATGAAGACAATCATATTATAGTTGTTAACAAGAGAGCAGGTGATATTGTACAAGGAGATAAAACTGGAGACACACCATTAAGCGATATTGTTAAAGCTCACCTCAAAGAAAAATATAATAAACCGGGTAATGTATTTATTGGTACGGTTCATCGTTTAGATAGACCAACAACAGGTTTGGTTATTTTTGCTAAGACAAGTAAAGTGTTGCCGAGACTTAATAAATTATTCTTATCCAAAGACATAAAAAAGACATATTGGGCAGTTGTAAAGCAGCCTCCTCCAAAATTAAAAGATACCTTAATACATTGGCTTAAGAAAAACCCTAAAAACAATAAATCTTATAGTCACAAAAAGGAAGTAAAAGAGAGTAAAAAGGCAATTTTACATTACAGAACAATAAAGACACTGGATAATTATACGTTACTTGAGGTTAATTTGGAAACAGGACGACATCATCAAATTAGAACACAGTTATCATACATAGGAAGCCCAATAAAAGGCGATTTAAAATATGGCTTTGGCAGAAGTAATAAAAATGCTAGTATTCATCTTCATGCAAGACATATTGAATTTATTCATCCTGTAAAAAAGGAAAAACTTAGTATTACAGCGCCATTACCCAATGATTCCGTCTGGGATGCTTGCCGGTTCTAATCCTTACTTTGTCAGACTGAACTTGTTTCTGTATATTGAAACAAACCATTAAAAGAAATCTGATATAAATTGAAATCCATACCAGAAATAATAGAAGGCCAAAAAGCTTGCTTCGACTCTCAAAAAACCAAAGATATTTCTTTTAGAATAGCACTCTTAAAAAGTTTAAAAAGTGAAATTCTTAAAAATGAAAGTGAAATTCTAAACGCACTTAATTCTGATTTCAAAAAATCTCATTTTGAAGGTTACATAAGTGAATTTGCATTGGTAATTTCAGAATTAAACTTGGCTGTAAAAAGGCTTAAAAAATGGAGTAAACCGGAACGTGTAAGATCTTCGGTATTGACCTTTCCTTCAAAGGATTACATTTATAAATCACCTTATGGAAGAACATTGATAATTGCACCATGGAATTATCCTTTTTTATTAGCAATTGATCCTCTAATTATGGCAATTGCCGCAGGTAATACAGTGGTTTTAAAACCTAGTGAACTTACCTCAAACACTTCTAAAATTCTTACTAAAATTATAAAAAATGTCTTTCCAGATGATGTTGCTATTTCTATTGAAGGAGGTGTTGATACGGCTACAGAGTTGTTAGCCCAAAAATGGGATTATATTTTTTTTACCGGCAGTACAAAAGTTGGTAAAATTGTAGCTTCTGCAGCTGCTAAACATTTAACACCAATGACTTTAGAATTGGGAGGAAAATCACCCTGTATTATAGATGATACGGTAGATATAGACCTGGCGGCGAGGCGCCTTACATGGGGGAAATTACTAAATGGCGGACAAACCTGTATTGCTCCAGATTTTGTGATTGCCAAATCAAATATTAAGGAAGATCTCATTAAGGCCATTAAAAGACAGATAAATAACAGATACGGTGATGACGTAAAAAAATCTCCAGATTTCCCTAGAATTATAAACTCTAAAAACTCGAAAAGACTCGTTGATTTAATCAAAGATGAGAATATAGTTTTTGGTGGTGAAGTAGACATTACAACCAATTTCCTCTCTCCTACTTTAATTGATAGTCCCAAAATAAAAAGTGCGATTATGACTGAAGAAATTTTCGGTCCAGTTTTGCCTATTTTGACTTATAATACAGAGGATGAAATTTCTAAAATTCTTAATGGATTAGAAAGACCTCTTGCTTTTTATGTGTTTTCTAAAGACAAAAGCTTTTTTGAAAAACTAATTGAAACGCACAGTTTTGGAGGTGGAGTTGTAAATGATGTTTTAGTTCATTTTGGTAACCCTAAATTACCTTTTGGTGGTATTGGCCTTAGCGGTTTAGGAAACTACCATGGTAAGTTTGGATTTGACACTTTCTCTCACCAAAAATCAGTTATGAAAAGGGGTACTTGGTTGGACCTTAAATTGCGCTATGCACCATACCAAGGAAAATTAAAGTGGTTAAAAAGAGCTTTTAAATATTTGGGATAGTATCTACTTATTATAAAGGGTATAATAACTCTAATTCTACACCCTTACCTGGTTTTGAATTTAATTCAAATCTAGCACCGATTAATTCAGCGCGACTTTGCATATTAATCAAACCAGAACCTTTTTCCACATCTTCAATATTAAACCCCTTTCCATCATCTTTTGCGGAAATTGCAATATGCTTAGATTGATAATGTATGGTAACTAGTAAATTTTTTGCTTCGGAATATTTTACAGAATTGGACAAAAATTCCTGAAGTATTCTAAATAAGATTATTTCATGACTTTTGTCTTTAAATTCAATTCTATCACCAACAACTTTTAAAGCTGCTGTATCATACTTAATGCGTTCAAGACGCTCCAGCTCATTAGTAATTGACTTTTGAAACCCTAAATTTAAAATAACATCATTATTAAGCGTTTTAGATAGAGCTCTTACTTCTTTTAAACCATTGCTTAAAGCCTCTGTAGTATCTTTGAATTTTTCTTTAATATCATTAGAAACCTGCATTTTTAAAATACTCAATTGCATATTGGCAAAAGATAACATCTGTCCAATATTATCATGCAATTCCCAACCTATATTTTTTAGTGTTTGTTCCTGAGTTTCGGTTTGTGCTTTTAACATTTCTTCTTCAAACAATCGTTCTTGTTTAATTTTATCCAAAAGCAATTTATTTTTGCGCTTTTGAAAAACAATAAAAAATATTATGACGAGTGATGTAATGATTACTAAAACGGCAATCATATACACCAACATGTAGCGCTCAGAAGCACTACTTACAGCTTGTTCTCCGGTTTGCACCATATAAAAGCAAATGTATAAGTTAAATACATAAAAATGTTTGCGAATAAATAGAATTTATATCTTAAAAACCTAAAAGCTTCATCTACAAAACCAAGCTTAATATCATATTTAAAATATATATCGTAAAAAGTTAATGGAGATATTATCAACCACCAAATAAAAATAACTGCAGCTATGTAAAAATAAATTGATTTATAAAACTCTAATATATCCTCGCTGCCTAAAGTCTCGATAAAGTAAAACACAGAACATGTAAATACGATTACTCCACCTAAAATATCAAAAATCTCAAAAAACTGAATAAAAAACTTGTCCCAATTAAAACAGATATAGATAATTGAAAATATAAAAAAACCGTACCTCAGGTAGATTAATATTTTTTTAAACATAATGTTTTTAAGAATAGAATGAAAGAAGTATGATATAAATACTATAGCACCAACATCCCAAAATAAGGTATACCACCAGTGGTTTTTCTCCAGTTTTGTATTTATTAAAAAGTGTAAAGCTTTTTCAGGCTTGACATAATCTGTGTAATTCCCCAAACTATCAAATAAGGCAATAAAAAGCAGAAAAAATATAAAAGTCTTAGCTGGACTATTTTTATACTTCTTGTAACACAATAAACCTGTTATCGCCGCGATAAATTCTATCAAATGGGTCAATAATGAGTAATGTCCAAGAAGAAAATCTATCACTAAATTTTAGTTAAGGGTAATTAGCATTTCCACCGCTTCCTTGATTCAATGGTGGTGTTCCAGTATTACCAGCTGCTACTAAACCAAGATTCAAAGCACTAGCCTTTGATAAGTTTTTATCACCAGTTGGCACTATAAACATGGTATTTCTATTCATTTTTTCTTGGCTTTTATCTTCACCATAATTACCCATGTAAACCGCAATACCTGTCATAGTATAGCCTAAAGAATCCGACTTTTTTTCAGCATAATCTAAGTATTCTCTAACTACATCTAGAGACCATTCTACATTGGTAGTAATTTTTCTGGAACCTACAACTTCAAGTGTTGAATCTATTTCGGTTGGATTATTTCGTTGCCAATTCTTAAATAATCGTGTTGCCTCGGCCACCGTAATAGTATCTCTAGGGGCTTTTATTTTGGCCTCCGCCGCCGATAATTGATTAATATTCTCTCCATCTTCTACTCTTGGACAAAATAAGTAAGTTAATACTGCACCAATAATAAATCCTAAAATAAGAAGTCCTAATTTTTTCATGTCGAATTATGTTTTGTTAATATATAGCTGATTTAAATTTAACAAAAAGTTTTAATTAAGTGCCATTATTTTAGAATTTCTAACTTGGGAAACCCAACATCTGCCCCATTCCTACAGTAAATAGCCAGCAACCATAAATAGCATGTTCTATTGAAACTAAAAGCGTGGACTTAGTCTTATGATACGTTAAAGCAAAAAATATACCACCCAAAAATGTAAGAATAATTACTAGTGTATTTCGAAATAATAAATGTGCAAGCGCAAATAAAACTGCATTTATAAAAATAAAAGCATTGTTGTTCTTAAAAAGTGATTTATAACGTTTGAAGAAAAACGTTCTGTAAATTAATTCTTGCGGATAAACGGAAAGAAACGTATAAACAAACAATATAAATAACCACAATTGCGGTTTATTCAGCAGAACGCTAAAGAGTGCTTTTTTATCCGTTACCCAGACAAAAACTGTTGTAATAATTATGATTACAAGTAACTTTAGTAATGTTCCTTTCCAAAAAGCGCTCCAATTCAAATTTGGTGCTATTTTAAATTTTTCGTTTTCAACCTTAAGTAAAATATAAATTATATAGGCGAAACCCGCAAGTCCGATACCAAGTTTTATAAAAGGTGAATAGCTGATTGTAAAACTTACTGGAACAATCACAAAAATTAAGAAAAGCTCTATTATTTTATACTTTACTGAAGTCATTAAAACCGAATAACATGTGTTTGTTTTACCTTATTAATTACAAACATACTATGCGTACTACCAATATGGCTAATTTTAGTCAATTTTTTTACCATGAATTCCCGAAACGCTTCCATGTCCTTAACGATTACTTTCAAAAGGTAGTCATAATCACCACTAATATGGTAACATTCCAATACCTCCTCAATACTTTTAACTTCCCTTTCAAAACTATATACAAATTCTTGACTGTGCTGCAACAATTTCACGTGACAAAAAGTAACAAAATTTCGTTCAATCTTTTGTTTATTAATAAGAGCTGTATAACCATCAATAAATCCAGATTTTTCAAGCTTTTTAATGCGTTCATATACGGCGGTCACTGATAAATTCAATTTATTTGAAAGTTCTTTATTGGTCTGTTTACTATCAGCTTGTAAATATTCCAGTAATTGTTTATCAACTGTATCAAAAATCATAATTGAAAGTTTTTCGTTTTTATGTAGAATTTCTTCTTAATAAAGAACATTATTCTAAATATATAAATTTTTAAAGATTTATTTTCTATAAACCATACTTATTATTGATTTTAATTCTAATAATATCGAAATTTATATAATTTTAAATAATTGAATTATGAGTTTTAAGCCAGCAAACAATATTCAGGATTTACAATATTTTGGTGAGTTTGGAGGAGTTAATCCTTCAATATCCGATTCCTCAACATACACATTTCTATCAGCCAAAACCATGTTTGATACTTTTGAGGGAAACGCAGATGGTTGTTATCTCTATTCAAGACATTCTTCACCTTCAAATTTATATTTAGGTGAAGCTTTGGCAGCCATGGAAAATACCGAAACTGCCAATGTTACGGCCTCAGGTATGGGGGCCATAACTTCGGTAGTTATGCAATTATGCAATTCTGGCGATCATATAGTATCTAGCAGAACTATATATGGAGGAACGTATGCTTTTTTAAAGAATTTCATACCCAAATTCAATATAAAAACTTCTTTTGTTGATATTACAAAACTTGAAGAAGTTGAAAGTGCTATCACAGAAAACACTAAGATAATTTACTGTGAATCAGTTAGTAATCCGTTACTAGAAATCGCTGATATTCAAGGTATAGCTAGTATTTGTAAAAAGTATAACTTGAAGCTGATTATAGATAATACGTTTTCACCCTTATCCATTTCTCCAGCAGTTTTAGGAGCAGATGTTGTGATACACAGCTTAACTAAATTTATCAATGGTTCTAGCGATACTGTTGGAGGTGTTGTTTGCGGAACGCAAGAGTTTATAAATGATTTACGCAATGTGAATGATGGTGCGGGTATGCTCTTAGGATCTACTATGGATAGTTTAAGAGCCTCCTCGGTCTTAAAAAATCTGAGAACTCTACATATAAGAATCCAACAACACAGTAAAAATGCTATGTATTTAGCTCAAAAGTTTGAAGCTGATGGTTTGAAAACAGTTTATCCTGGTTTAAAATCACATCCATCTCACCAGTTGTTTAAAAAGATGATGAATGCTGAATATGGCTACGGTGGTATGCTCACTGTAGATGTTGGTTCTCTTGAAAAAGCTAATAGGCTCATGGAGTTAATGCAACATAGAAACCTTGGTTACCTTGCTGTAAGTTTAGGGTTTTACAAGACTTTATTTTCAGCTCCCGGTACATCTACGTCGTCTGAGATACCAGAAACCGATCAGTTGAAAATGGGACTAAGTGATGGGCTTATTCGCTTTTCTATTGGTTTAGATGCCGATGTTGAACGTAGCTATCAATTAATGCGAAACTGTATGGTAGAATTAAATATTTTAGACAAAGAGCGCAAACTAAAAGTTATTTAAATACCTTTTAAGCGTTCCCAAAGAGATTTAAATACATTGCCCATATCGTCGACTTTAGGTTCAAATGGTTTCATATTAAGTCGTTCTTTATCTTTATAAAGAAGCAAACTAAACACTGACGAATTTGAGTCATCTAAATCTAAAAGCGGGTATCTCAAATCGTTATATTGATACTCGTTTTCTTTAAGTTTATAAACGCTGAAATATTGATTGCTAAACCAAGCTAAACCTTTGATATCGTTATAGTCCGTAGGTTTCAAATCACGATGTTTAGGTATTTCTTTAAAATTCAGAAATCGATTTTTAGAATCAAATAAAGAATAATCAGAGACATAATATGAAGTTGCTGTTTCGGCAATGCCGTACCACAATATATTATTTAGAATAGCTGGTTGTGTGCTGAATCTGACTGCATTTATTTCAGCATCTGTGAGCGATTTTTTAAAAATAGAATCAACGTATAATTTATTTCCAAGCGTGAATAACATATAGCAGGAACTAATACCAATACCACATTTTAACCAAATTCGTCTTTTCACAGATGTTCGTTTAAAAAATAGCAATACAATCAAACAACTTAAAAATGGTAACGTATAAAGTGGGTCTGCCACTGCTATGTTGTTTAAAGCCACACGATAATTAGAAAAAGGAGCAAATAATTGTGTGCCATAAGGCGTGAAGGCATCTAGAAGTACGTGTGTAAATAGCGACCAAAAAAAGAGCAAAATCCAATTCTTTTGCACTGTGGTTCCTTTACGTTTGCCAGAATCATATAATTTATGAACCAACCATCCTATTAAAAAAGCCGATAAAACCGAAAATAAAATAGAATGCATAAATCCACGATGGAAAAGCATTGCATCTATCTCGTTGCTGTAAAGTAATGCACCAACAAAAACATCCAAATCGGGTAATGTTCCCCCAATTGCTCCAAAAAGCAATGCTTTATTGCCAATTTTATGCCCTAATACAGCTTCGCCACATGCAGCGCCTAGAACAATTTGAGTGAGTGAATCCATAAAGGTTTTTAAATGAGAAACAAAAGTACAGAACTATTTCCATTTGCATACCTATTGGTAAAATCGTAACATTACGTAACTAAAAAGCAACTATGAAAGACGATAAAAATATATCCGAATTTAAAGCCAACGACCAGAATATTATTGAAAACAAAGCCCTTAATTTTTTCGAAGCACTTGTTCCAGTTATTGTTTTAATGGGTTTACTAGCCTACAATATTTTCTTTGCTAATGGAGAAATGATGGGCGCATATTCAAATCAATATATTCTGCTTATTGGTGGTGTAATTGCAGCAATTGTTGGTTTTTACAACAAAGTTTCAATTAACAGAATGCTTTCTGAGGTTTGGGAAAATTTAAAGAGTGTATTCATACCAATCATGATACTTTTTTTAGTTGGAGCTCTTGCAGGAACATGGTTAATTAGTGGAGTTATTCCAGCCATGGTGTATTATGGCCTTCAGGTACTAAGTCCAGCTATTTTCTTGCCAGCATCAGTCATTATTTCTGCTGTTATTTCAATTGCAACGGGAAGTTCTTGGACTACATCGGCAACAGTTGGTATTGCTCTTGTTGGTATTGGAACAGCCTTAGGAATAAACCCTGGAATGATTGCGGGAGCTGTAATCTCAGGTGCATACTTTGGTGATAAAATGTCGCCTTTAAGCGACACAACAAATTTAGCACCCGCTATGGCAGGCACTGATTTGTTTACGCATATTCGATATATGACGATTACTACAGTTCCAACAATTTTAATTACTCTAGTAATTTTTGGGATTATAAGTACCTCAATTGATACATCAGGGAATGCAGACGTTAGCAATTTATTAGAAACAATTGACAATACTTTTAATATTAATCCATGGTTATTTGTTGTGCCATTAGCTGTAATAGCATTAATTCTACTAAAGACCAAACCACTTATAGCATTAGGAACTGGAGTTATTTTAGCAGCCATTTTTGCTATTATTTTTCAGAACGAAGTGCTCGATAGTCTTGGCAATTCAAAACTATCATCAATTATCAGTTCAATTTTTACAGACACTCAGATTTCTACAGATAATGAAAAATTAAATGAATTATTCTCATCTGGAGGGATGAAAGGCATGCTCTGGACAATATTTCTAATTCTTTGTGCGATGGTGTTTGGCGGTATTATGGATGGTATTGGCGCACTGTCAAGAATAACTGCTGCCTTATTGTCTATCGCATCATCTGTTTTTGGTTTATTTGCTAGTACCGTTATAAGTTGTTTAGGTTTGAACGCCATTGCGTCTGATCAATACTTAGCAATTGTAATTCCTGGTAAAATGTTTAAGAAGGCATTTGAGGACAAAAATCTAGCACCTGAGAACTTAAGTAGAACTTTAGAAGACTCTGGAACAGTAACATCCGTACTAATCCCTTGGAATACATGTGGAGCATATCAATCTGGCGTTCTGGGAGTTGGAGTGGGCGAGTACTTTTTATATGCATTCTTTAATTGGATGAGCCCTTTTACTACCTTGCTTTTTGCTGCCTTAAAAATCAAAATCAAACAACTTACATTATCTAAATAAGGAGTTTTCTACTAACTTATAATCGAATTATCAAGTTGATAATTTTGAGACCTCTTTTTTAAATCATCCATAAAATTTGATAACGAATTTTGCGACGATACGTAAATGCTATTCGTCAATAAGCTTTAATAATTACATTCTATTTCCGTAGGTGTTTTATAGTATTAGTTTTGCTTCAAATTGAAAATAATAATCAAATTAATACATAAAAAATTATGGCATTTGTAGGGAAAAAATTTCCAAGTTTAAATGTAGACGCAATGAACGATATGGGCGATACTTTTAAACTAAACGTTTTAGATGAAGCAATAAATAACAAGAAAAAAGTGGTGTTGTTCTGGTATCCTAAAGACTTCACATTTGTGTGTCCTACCGAGCTTCATGCGTTTCAAGTTGCTTTAGGTGAATTTGAAAAACGCAATACTATTGTAATTGGAGCTTCTTGTGATACTCCTGAAGTACACTTTGCCTGGTTAAATACTGAAAAGGATAACGGCGGTATTGAAGGTGTAACATATCCCCTTTTAGCCGATTCAAATAGAAACTTAGCTTCAACCCTTGGTATTTTAGATATTACTAGTGAAACTTATAATGAAGAAACTGGTGTTGTAACTGTTGAAGGTGATAATGTAACCTACAGGGCAACCTACATTATTGATGAAGACGGCGTTGTGCAGCACGAAAGCATCAACAATATGCCTTTAGGTAGAAACGTTCAGGAGTATTTACGTTTAGTAGATGCTTTAACGCACGTACAAGAAAAAGGTGAAGTTTGTCCAGCTAATTGGGAAGAAGGGAAAGAAGCTATGAACGCTGATAGAGCCGGTGTTGCTGAGTATTTAGCAGCACACGTTTAAAATAAATTCCAAATAACATATTCCAAATTCCAAAACTCTGACTTGGGGTTTGGAATTTAGTTTTTGAAAATTAAAAAGTTATGGTAAAAGAATTAGAACGAGACAATTTACAGGAATTAGTTTCTGGTAATGAAACCGTTGTAGTGCAATATTCTGCAACTTGGTGTGGTAATTGTCGCATCATGAAACCAAAAGTTAAAAAGTTAGCGTCTGAGCTAGAAGACATTACTTTTGTTATAGCTGATGCAGAAAAGTTCCCAGAATCTAGAAAATTAGCAACGGTTGACAATTTGCCTACCTTTGCTACTTTTAAAAATGGTGCTTTTGTAAATCAGGTGCAAACTAACAAATTTGATGTTTTAAAAGACTTAGTAAATGAAGTTACCAGTAATTAAACATCTTACTAGTTTTATAGAAGATAACGATGAGGATTTTGTTGTTGAAACTATAGAAACTCTGGAAGCGCTAACTGAAGTTTCTTCTCTAAAAGATGAAGAACTAGACGTTATTGGAGAATTAATTTCTAATATGTATGGTGCTATTGAAGTGCATAAAATGACCAAAGAAGGCACTGCTAAAAAAGAAGCATTAAATAGTTTTATGAGTCGTGTTATGGGCTCTATTGATACATAAGTTGAAAAAGAAAAATTTTACAAATCATAAAACCATCTCAAAATGAGATGGTTTTTTCTATCTAGTGTTATGCTTCTTAAATATACCTAAAGTAGATAGTATTTACGTTAAAAGCCTAGTTATATCTTTAAAATCTTTCTCATTAGCATAATCTAATGCTGTTTTACCTTTGTTGTCGTTTACAGAATCGTCTGCACCTTGTTTAAGTAAAAGCTCAACCATTTTAGTTTGCCCATACATACTTGCAAATATTAAAGGTGTATAGCCTAAACCATTTTTAGCATTTACATTTGCCCCTTTATCTATAAGTAGTTTTGCTAAGTCTGTATTTCCCTTAAAAGCCACTCCTACCAGCGCGGTGTTTCCCGAGCTATCAGTATCATCTACAGGTGCATTATATTTTAAAAGTGTTTCGACTATTTCTTTTTTATTAAAATAAGCAGCAAAAATCAATGGTGTAAATCCTCTTTGGTCTTTGCCTTTAACTAATTCAGGGTGTAATTTTAAAATTGTTTCTACCCTATCGGTATCTCCAGATTGAATTGCCCCAAAAAAATGTGTAATATCATTCATAATACTTTTAACATAAATAAATAAAAAGGGATAAACATTATTCAATGTTCATCCCAATTTTATATTAATCAATCATACTATTTCAAATCGAATCTATCTGCATCCATTACTTTAGCCCAGGCTGCCACAAAATCTTCTATAAATTGTGCTTCACCATCATTTGCTCCGTAAACTTCAGCAATAGCTCTTAACTCTGTATTAGATCCAAAAATTAAATCTGCTCTAGTTCCTGTAAATTTTACGATTCCTGTTCTTCTGTCTCGACCTTCAAAGATGCGGTCATCAGAAGATGTTGCACTCCATGTGTAAGCAAAATCTAGAACATTTGAAAAGAAATCATTGGTTAGATGTCCAACATTTTCAGTAAATACTCCATGATTTGAATCATCATAGTTAGTTCCCAAAACACGCATACCTCCAACAAGAGCTGTCATTTCCGGAATAGACAAACTCATTAAATTCGCTCTGTCTACTAATAGATCTTCTGCTGCTACATTTAAGTCGCCTTTAATGTAATTTCTAAAACCATCAGCTAAAGGTTCTAAATACCCAAAAGATTCTAAATCCGTTTGTTCTTGAGATGCATCTCCTCTGCCTTGAGAAAATGGAACTATTACATTATGATCAGCATTTCTTGCAGCTTCCTCAATACCAGCATTTCCTGCTAAAACTATTAAGTCTGCCATAGAAACTTCTCCACTAAAATCTTTTTGAATTCCTTTAAGAACATTTAGAACTTTATCAAGTTCTGCAGGCTTATTAACTTCCCAACTGCGTTGTGGTTCTAATCGAATTCGAGCACCATTAGCACCCCCTCGTTTATCCGAATCTCTGTAAGTTGAAGCAGAAGCCCAAGCTGTGGTTACCATTTGAGAAATAGTTAATCCTGAAGCCAATACCATTTTCTTTAACTTCACAATATCGTCATCACTTAAATTATAATTCACCTTTGGAATTGGATCTTGCCATATTAACTCTTCTTTTGGTACTTCAGGACCTAAATAACGATCTATCGGACCCATATCCCGATGTGTCAATTTATACCAGGCTCTTGCAAAAGCGTCTTCAAAAGCTGCATGATCTTTATGAAAACGTTTAGAAATTTCTAAGTACTTAGGGTCAGTCTTTAAAGCCATGTCAGCAGTACTCATCATTAGGGCTTGAGTTCCGTTTCCTCCCGCTGCAGGTGCTTGTTTTGCGTCAGGATTTTTTGGCGTCCATTGGTGAGCTCCAGCTGGACTTTTTGTCAATTCCCAATCGTAATTTAATAATACATCAAAATAATCGTGATCCCATTGTGTTGGGTTTGGTGTCCAAGCGCCTTCTAAACCACTCGTAATGGCATCATCCAATACTCCAGAATTATAGTGGTTTTTCCAACCCGTACTCATTTCTTCTATTAAGGCCCCATGAGGTTCCGGACCAACGTATTTATCTGGGTCTGCTGCTCCATGGGCTTTCCCAAAGGTATGCCCACCTGCAACCAAAGCCACGGTCTCTTCATCATTCATCGCCATACGCCCAAAAGTTATTCTAATATCATGTGCAGACTTCATAGGGTCTGGCACGCCATTAGGCCCTTCAGGGTTTACATAAATTAGCCCCATATGTACAGCACCTAAATGACCTTCCAAATCACCATCACTAGTGTCATAACGCTCATCATTGCCTAACCATTGATTTTCAGAACCCCAATAAATATCTTGTTCTGGCTCCCAAACATCCTCACGACCTCCTGCAAATCCAAAAGTTTTAAAACCCATAGACTCCAATGCACAATTACCAGCCAGAATCATCAAGTCCGCCCAAGATAATTTTTTACCGTATTTCTTTTTAATTGGCCATAACAATAAACGTGCTTTATCTAGATTGCCATTATCTGGCCAGCTATTTAAGGGTGCAAAACGTTGAGTCCCAGATGCTCCTCCTCCTCTACCGTCTCCAACTCTGTAAGTTCCTGCACTGTGCCACGCCATACGAATCATAAAAGGTCCGTAATGGCCATAATCTGCTGGCCACCAGTCTTGAGAATCTGTCATTAAATCAATCACTTCTTCTTTCAATGTGGCATAATCTATACTATTAAACGCTGCGGCATAATCAAAGTCTTTTGAATATGGATTAGAACTTTTACCATGTTGCCTTAAAATATTCAACTTTAATTCATTGGGCCACCAATCTCTGTTTTTGGTACCGCCTCCCGCAGGTTGTTTCTGCGTTCCACTCATGAATGGGCATTTGCTAATGTCTGTACTGTTAGTGTCGTGCATTGTATTTAGTGTTTAATTATATAATTTCATTTCCCTAAAATTAATCATTGTTATGAAGATATTTTTCAGAATATATTCTTATAAATTATATTTGAATTAGTAAAACTTATGGGTTTGTAAAAAACAATAGTTTTTAGCGATAAAAAGCTGCACCTTATTTCCTTCCTTAATTATTTCTTAAAGATTGAACCAATCATGTTGTGACATTTCAATTATGCTTATTTTCGTAACTCTAATTAAAAATAAATAAATGGCTGATATTACATTGGGTGGAACACCCGTAAAAACAGTTGGGGAATTGCCAGCAGTAGGTTCCCAGCTTGAAGATTTCGAACTTGTAGCAATAGATTTATCCACAAAAACATTATCCGATTTTACAGGAAAGAAGCTTGTGCTTAACATATTTCCAAGCGTAAACACTGGAGTTTGTGCTGCTTCGGTAAGACAATTTAATACGAAAGCTAGCGAACTTGACAATACAACTGTTTTATGTATTTCGAGAGATTTACCATTTGCACAAGATCAATTTTGTGCAGCCGAAGGCCTAAATAATGTGGTTATGCTTTCTGATTTTAAAACAGGTAAATTTGGTAAAGATTATGGCGTATTATTCTCTTCTGGAGGATTCGATGGTTTATTATCAAGATCTATTGTTGTTGCAGATGCAGCTGGAAAAATTCTTCATACAGAACAAGTTTCCGAAACTGCTGATGAACCAAATTACAAAGCTGCTTTAGAAGCTCTACAGGATGCCTAAAAAAGAGTCTTTCTTAGTAAACAGAATCAAAAGTGTCGGTTATGCATTTAAAGGTGCTTTTCTTTTAGTTACTAAGGAATCGAGTATTAAAATCCAGTTTGTTATTACTATTCTAATGACTATAGCTGGATTTTATTTTGAAATTTCCAAAACTGAATGGCTTATTCAAATTCTTACCATTGCGTTAGTTATGGGAATAGAAGGTGTGAACACTGCTATTGAGGAAGTTGCAAATTTTATCCATCCTGAATACCATGAAAAAATAGGTTACATAAAAGATGTAGCAGCTGGAGCTGTTTTTATTGCTGCTATTTGTGCTGTAATTGTAGGTTGTATCATTTATATTCCAAAGCTGACGGTATAATATATGACAACATCTAAAGAAAGATTAAAAGGATTAGTTGAAGAAGGACGTCTTTATGTTTCTAAAGCTTCTGAAATTGAATTATCTAAAAAAATTAATCCCAGTAAATGGTCAAAAAAAGAAATTTTAGGCCACCTAGTGGATTCAGCTATTAATAACCTACAAAGATTCACTGAAATTCAGTTCGAAAAAAAACCTTATAGGCTTAAAAGGTATAATCAAAACGATCTAGTTAAGGCAAACAACTATCAAAATTCAGATATTACAATCATCCTTAATTTATGGATAGCACTTAATGAGCAAATAATGGCGGTAATAGCCAATCAAAACTACAACACCTTGAAATATAAAGTGGAACTTGAAGATGGTGAAGATTGCGATCTGGAGTTTTTAATTGTTGATTATACTGACCATTTAGAACATCATTTAAATCAAATTAAAGCATAAGTAATATTGATGTGTTATATACTAGTACAAAACGCATCAATATTACACTTTACTAAAAATACTAATCACCTAGGATAAACGTTAGTAATTTGTATTTTTGCTGAAACTAGCGCTCATAATGGCGAAGAAAACCAAAACTAAAAAACCTACTAAATCTAAATCCAAAAAAATAAGTTTTAAGTTGTCCAGTCAACAAAAGCTTATTTTTGGGAGTTTTTTGGTTATTTTCGGTATAGTTCTGTGCATTTCTTTCATTTCATTTTTCTTTACGGGTAAGGCTGATCAAAGTACACTTTCTGAGTTCTCTTCAAGACATATTGAAACCCAAAATTGGTTAAGTAAAGTTGGCGCTTGGTTAAGCGATTTCTTTATTCAAAGAGGTTTTGGTATTTCTTCATTCATTCTATCTGGACTGTTGTTTCTTTCAGGAATATACGTACTTATGGATCTTAATAAGACCAAATTGCGTAAAAATTGGTTTTGGGGCATTCTCATAATGGTTTGGTGCTCAATACTACTGGGATTCTTTGGCACGGGCAACAATATTTTAGGAGGTACAATTGGTTTTGAAACAAACAGTTTTCTTCAAGAATATATTGGTAAGATTGGGGTTATACTGCTTCTAATTTTTGGCCTTATCATTTACCTAGCGGTTAGATTTAAAGTTAATTTTGATAGTATAAAACGCTTATTTTCTTCTGCTAAGAAAGATATTAGAGAAGAATTCTCAGATGACAAGCAAGATACATTTGTTGTAGATAATAACTTATCAGATGAAGCTGAAGCTATAAAAAAAGCTTTCGAAATTCCTTTGGAAAACAATTCTAAGGCGGAACCAATTAAAAAAACTACAAAAACCGTCGACACACCTCCAATAGAGGTTAAAGTTCCCGATGTGGAAATAGAAGAACCTGAGTTAGAAATTAAAGTGGAAGCTGTAAAAGAAGAGATTTCAGAAACCGATAATCTTGCCAATAAATTAGTTGAGGATTTTGGACTCTTTGATCCTACTTTGGAATTGGGTAATTATCAATTCCCTCATTTAGACCTTTTAAAAAAATATGATACTGAAGGTATAACAATAAATCAGGAAGAATTAGAAGAAAACAAAAACCGTATTGTTGAGACGCTGAACAACTATAAAATTGGTATTTCTAGTATTAAGGCAACAATTGGCCCCACAGTAACCTTATACGAAATAGTACCAGAAGCTGGTATTCGCATTTCAAAAATTAAAAATTTAGAAGACGATATTGCATTGTCGTTATCCGCATTGGGAATTCGTATTATTGCCCCAATTCCTGGAAAAGGAACCATTGGTATTGAGGTACCAAATAAAAACGCCACTATTGTTTCCATGCGTTCTGTGATTGCTTCAAAGAAATTTCAGAGTTCAGAAATGCAATTGCCCATTGCTCTTGGCAAAACTATTAGTAACGAAACGCTTGTAGTAGATTTAGCTAAAATGCCACATTTATTAATGGCAGGTGCTACGGGACAAGGAAAATCAGTTGGATTAAACGCTGTTTTAACATCTTTACTTTATAAGAAACACCCAGCAGAAGTTAAATTTATTTTAGTTGATCCTAAAAAGGTAGAACTTACGCTTTTCAACAAAATAGAAAGACACTATCTCGCAAAACTACCCGATAGTGAAGAAGCAATTATTACAGATAATACAAAAGTGATTAATACATTAAACTCACTTTGTATAGAAATGGATAACCGTTACGAGCTTCTTAAAAATGCCATGTGTAGAAACATTGCAGAATACAACAAGAAGTTTAAGGCGAGAAAATTAAATCCAAATGATGGGCATCAATTTTTACCCTACATTGTTTTAGTTGTTGATGAGTTTGCAGATTTAATCATGACTGCGGGTAAAGAAGTGGAAACACCTATTGCGCGTTTAGCCCAATTAGCACGAGCCATTGGCATCCATTTAATTATTGCGACTCAACGTCCATCAGTAAATGTTATTACTGGTATTATAAAAGCAAATTTCCCTGCGCGTATTGCCTTTAGGGTAACTTCAAAAATTGATTCTAGAACTATTTTGGACGGCGCTGGAGCAGATCAACTTATTGGTCGTGGTGATATGTTATATACACAAGGCAATGATATGATCCGAATTCAGTGTGCCTTCGTTGATACGCCTGAGGTTGAAAAAATAACGGAGTTTATTGGTTCTCAGAAAGCATATCCTGATGCCTATATGCTACCAGAATATATTGGTGAGGAAAGTGGCACAAGTCTTGATATAGATATCGAAGACAGGGATAAGCTATTTAAAGATGCAGCTATAGTTATTGTCACAGCTCAACAAGGGTCTGCTTCTTTATTGCAGCGCAAACTTAAATTAGGTTATAACAGGGCTGGTCGTTTAATTGATCAATTAGAAGCTGCAGGTATTGTTGGTCCTTTTGAAGGTAGTAAAGCAAGACAGGTTTTAGTGCCAGATTTAGCCTCTCTGGATGAGTTGTTAGATAATGAAAATATGTAATTTTGTATTAAAGTTAAAAAATGAAAAAGATAATAACTACAGTTTTTGTTCTATTTACCCTTTTTAATGGGTTTACACAAAATGAGGGTAAAGCGCTTCTAACTGAAGTTTCAGAGAAGGTTAAAAACTATGACAATATCTCCATAGACTTCAAATATGTTTTAGAAAATATTGCAGAAAATATCAAGCAAGAAACTCGCGGTGATGTGGTGCTTTCAGGAGAAAAATACAAACTAAATATTTTGGGAATTACACGTCTTTATGATGGAAAAACACTTTATAGCATAAGTCCAGAAGATGAAGAGGTGACTATTTCAACGCAGGATGAAGATGAAGCTGATGCTATTACACCAAGTAAAATGCTATCCTTTTATCAAGACGGTTATACTTATGAAATGAACATTGTTCAAAATATTCAAGGAAGAAAAATTCAATACGTAAAGTTGAAACCAATTGACTCGAATGCCGAGATAGATTACATTCTATTGGGTGTTGACGCTACTACAAAACATATATATAACTTAATTCAAATTGGTAAAAACGGTACTAAAACTACCTTAACAGTTAATTCTTTCAAAACAAACGAGCCATTACCAAAAAGCTTATTTACCTTTGATGCCGATAAATATGAAGATTATTATATCAATAATCTAGATTAGTTTCAGCACATTTGAAAATACTAGATCGCTACATACTCACTTCTTATTTAAGAACCTTTTTAAGTGTATTTACTATATTACTGCTCATCTTTATATTGCAAATGATATGGTTATATATCAAAGAACTTGCAGGTAAAGATCTAGATTTAAGTACTATTGTTAAATTCATATTGTATGGTCTCCCAAAGTTAATTCCTTTGGTGCTGCCATTAACCATCCTCTTAACATCGATAATGGTATTCGGTAATTTTGCCGAAAACTATGAGTTTGCCGCCATGAAATCTACTGGGATCTCATTGCAACGTGCTATGGCAAGTTTAGGTGTGTTTATTGTAGGTTTGGGGTTTGTTGCCTTTTGGTTTTCAAATAATATAATACCCTGGGGAGAATATAACTTCTTAAACCTTAGAAAAAATTTAGCTAAAGTGAAGCCTTCTATGGCAATAGCCGAAGGGCAATTTAACGAAATAGAATCTACACCATACAACATAAAGGTTGCAAAAAAAACTGGAGATAACGATCAGTTTTTAGAGGAAGTCATTATCCATAAGAAAGCTGCAGATCGCAGAAAAAATGCAACAACCATAACCGCAACGCATGGTGAGCTTGTTAGTAGTGAAGAATCAGATGTTATAAAACTAGTGCTTTATGATGGTCATTTCTACGAGGATCAGTACCCTAAAAAGCATAAAGAGCGTAACAGAAACCCTTTCGCTAAAAGTAGCTTTGAGAAATATACAATGAACATAGATATCTCAAACTATAACACAGTTGATATTGATGATAAATCATATGCGAATAGGTATAATATGCTCAATTTAACTGAGCTAGACTATACCCTAGATTCTTTGGCTGTAAAACACGATAAGAATATAAGCTCTTTTGCAAAGACAATTTATGGTCGTACGGGTATTAAACCTAATAATAACAATATTAAAGTTGACACAAGGAAAGCAATTGATAAAAAAGACAAAACCGTTATTACTAAGAAAATTGAAAACTCAAAGATTAATATAGATTCTACTTATACAGGTTCAATTTTAAGTTTGTTTAATAATTCAAAAGGGAATGATTTTCTTAATCGAGCATCTAGTAATGTTAACAGTACTGTCCAATTATTAAAGAATAAAATATCAGATGTAGATCGAGACTTTAAGTGGTATAATAGACATATTATTTCGTTTCATGAAAAACTAGCACTACCGTTTGCTTGTATCATTCTCTTTTTTGTTGGCGCGCCACTTGGTGCCTTAATTAGAAAAGGAGGTATTGGTCTGCCCTTGGTAATTGCCATATTGTTGTTTTTAACCTATCATTTTATTGGCATTTTTGCTTTAAATAGTGCTAAAAACGGAAGTTTTAACCCAGTTTTAGCTAGTTGGTTCTCCACCTTAATTATGTTACCTTTAAGTATTTACCTAACCAAAAAAGCTACGGCAGACAAAGGTTTATTTGAAACAGAAGGCGTACTAGAACCTTTAAAGAAACTCTTTGGAATTAAAAAGAAAGAAACAGAGATTGATACGTCTGTTTATGAGGAAAGTACAGAAGAGCACAAGACACTACTTGTCTATAGCGATAAAGAACTCATTAAGGTTATAAAGAATTACAGACAATTTGGTTATACCAGAACACATAGAAATACGGCAGTTTCAATTTTAAACTCTAGAGGGATAACAGACCAGCAACTTAAGTTTAGCGGTAATTTTGATAATCAAAAATTTGAGGAGGGTATTCGACTTAAGTATAAATTAGATGAAGATTCGAAATTGGCTTTTATACTTTATGCCATTGCAATACCTTTAATACTTTCAGGGTTAATATTTGGCAATAACAAATTTCCAATTCTAGGAAAGATATTATTGATTGTAGGCATAGCAATTGGTGTTATATATTTGTTTGCACTTATTCGATCATTTATTAGTAGTTCCAATCTCAATAAACATCTTGAAAAAGAATCAGGAATTAACGGTATATTATATTTATTATTAGGGTTACCACTATACTTTATATTTTATCTTATTCAAAGAAAATCAACAAGTGAAGCCTTGTATTTAAATCCAAAAAGAACATTTGCTATTAAAAAGGAAGCAAATGTTGATGAGCCAAAAGTAGATACAAGTGCCATCACCCAAGACCTAAACGACTATAAAGCACATAGTCTTTTTTCTATAATCTTATATAGCTTAGGAGTTATTTTGCTAATTCTATATTTCATCTTTAAAAACAACAAACTTCCTTCATTAGAATCTGCTTCAATTCAACTTAGTGTTATAGCATTTGTTTTGTTTGTTATTTATTATTTCAAATCTATTATCAATCTGAATTCAATTTACAAGATTGAGGCTTTGAATGAAAAGAAACCCAATGTGCTCTTATTTATTGTTGGAGTTCCACTATATATTCTAACATACATATTATTTTTGAATAAAATTGAGAACGATACAGCTTAAATCGTTTTTCATAATTTAAAATTAGCAATATCTTTGCACAATGACAGTAGAGACAATGCCTAAAACACAAACCACACAATTTCAATTAAATACCATTCATGATGCTATTAAAGACATTAGAAAGGGTAAAGTTATTATTGTTGTAGACGATCAAAATCGAGAGAATGAAGGCGATTTTGTGGCAGCAGCAGATAAAGTTACTCCTGAAATGGTAAACTTTATGGCGACTCATGGTAGAGGTTTAATTTGTGCACCACTAACGGAAAACCGTTGTAAACAGTTGCAACTCCATATGATGGTAAATAACAATACTGACCCTATGGAAACTGCTTTTACTGTTTCAGTAGATTTAAGAGGTAATGGAGTTACAACTGGAATTTCTGCAAGCGATAGAGCAAAGACCATAAAGGCCTTAATTGATCGTGACACAAAGCCATTTGAATTGGCAAGACCAGGACATATATTCCCTTTAGTGGCGAAAGAAGGCGGTGTTTTAAGACGAACAGGTCACACTGAAGCCGCTATTGATTTTGCGCGTTTAGCAGGCTTAAAACCAGCAGGTGTTATTGTTGAGATAATGAACGAAGATGGTACTATGGCACGTTTACCTCAACTTGTGGCTGTGGCCAAAAAGTTCGATTTAAAAATTGTATCAATTGAAGATTTAGTAGCCTATAGGATGCAACATGACTCTTTAATTGAGAAAAAAGAAGATTTTGAGATAAGTACCCGATTTGGTGACTTCAGGTTACGTGCCTATAAACAAACTACAAATAACCAAGTACATATTGCTCTTACAAAAGGGCATTGGGCTAGTGATGAACCTGTGCTTACAAGGATTAATTCTACATTGGTGAACAATGATATATTGGGTACTTTAACAAATAATGTTGATGATCAGCTAAACGCTATGTTTAACACCATTTCTAGTCAAGGAAGAGGTGCCATTATTTTTATAAATCAGGAAATACAAGCCACCAATATTCTAAATAGGTTGCAATTTTTAAAAGATAATCAATCTGAAAGTAAAATTTTAAAGGCTCCAAGAATAAATATGGATACCAGAGATTTTGGAATAGGAGCTCAAATTTTACACGATTTAGGAATTCATAAATTACGCTTAATTACTAATAGTCCAAAAACAAAGCGTGTTGGTATGATAGGCTATGGTTTAGAAATTGTAGAATACGTAAAATATTAAATTAGAGTATAGAAACATGGTGTTGTAATGCTCCTATACTTTTATATTACAGCATCTATTTCTATTTACTGCTTCACAAATTTTTTGGTAATATAGTTGTTTTCGGATTTAATTTTTAAAAAGTAAACACCTTTACTTAAGTTAGAGACATCTATTTGATTATTTGTAGGTTTATCTTCAAACACCAAATGTCCTATCAATGAATATACTTCAACTTTATCGATTGTTTTATTAAAGCCAATGCTAATTATATTATCAACAGGATTAGGATAAATTTTAAATTCATCTAAAGTATTCACATCTACACTAAGATTATTATTTTGATAAACTCTAACATAATCAATTACCATTGGGCTTTGTGTAAAGTTGGGATCCACGTTTCCTGCAAATCCACCCATTGCTACATTTAGAATTAGGTACTGCTCCAAATCAAAAGGCCATGTGCTGGAATCCTTAACAGGAGGATTATAGGTATAATAACCTACACCATCTACCATAAATGTAATTTGATTGGGAGACCAGTTTACCGAATACACATAGAAGTTATTAGCTACATCTGCAAGCGTTTGAGAGTCTGTATTAACAGTTGCCCCAGAACTTGATGGGGTATGTATAGCGCTAGATGTATGGTTAGTGGCACCTAAACCATGCTCCATAATATCAATTTCTCCACAAGCAGGCCATGAAGTAGTTCCAAATCCCTGTGTTTGCCAATAAGCATTAGTTTCATTTACATTTTTACCTAAAGTCCATATCGCTGGCCAAGTGCCGTCTCCAGCGGGCAACTTAGCTCTCACATCTACCCTGCCATAAGTAAAGGCAAACTTTGAGTTCAGTCTTGCGGAGGTATAGTCCAAAGTTACTCCATCTTGTGTGAGAGTTTCTTTCTTGGCTACAATATTCAAAAATCCATTCTCCACATAAGAATTATCCAATCTATCCGTATAATGTTGCACTTCGCCATTAAACCATCTTCCTCCATTTGGGCCAAAAGTTTGGTGGTACCATTTGGCATTGTCTATTGCCTGTGGCGCAGTACTATCAAACTCATCAGACCACACTAAATCAGTGTAGATAACATCTAAAGCATGCAGATCTGTAGCTACGTTTCCATCATTTATGTCGTCTATTCTAAAGGCTCCCGGAACAGAGCTACCATCATCTATTCTTATTACTAGCCTACTATATTGACCACTACCATTAACGGTGGAAAAATCAAATATTAAGTCCGTCCATGCATTTAGATTTGAAGGTGCTGTTACCGCAACTTCTATATCAGTATTTGTTCCATTTTCTAATTTAACTACTACACTATGCGCATTTGGGTCAAAAGCATAAAATCTCAAGGTGATTTCATCTTCAATATCCAAATCAATAGGCCTTGATAAATTAATGTAGTTTCCTTGTTCTGTGGAAGAGTCATTCTTAAAAAATTGCCCTGTTTTATTACTAGGGTCTATAGGGCCATCAAGAATAATAAAAGTGCTTCCTACCCAACTTGAGAATTGATGAGAATTATCAGAAAAATCAATTGGTGTTTGTTGGCCATTTAATATAAAACATAATAAATAAGCGAATAAAAATGAGTAGTTGGTTTTCATAGTCTTGCGTTTCTTCAAAAGTAGATGATGAATTTTATAACTAAGAATATAACACCACTACAAAAACCATACGTGTAATAAAAATCTATATAAAATATATCAAGTAATAAACTCTTACACCGAAACCTTTATTATCTCTGAAGGAATTGATAAAAACTATTTTGCTATTATTCTAAATTCAGAACGTCTGTTTTGTTGATGATCATTTTCGGTACAACTACTACCACAGGCTACTACAGGTTCTTTCTCCCCTTTTCCTTCTGCTGTTATCCTATTTTTATCTATTCCTTTTGAAATTATGTATTGACGTGTAGATTTTGCTCTTCTATCAGATAATAAGAGGTTGTAATGATCAGAGCCTCTAAAATCTGTGTGGCTCGTTGCTTCTATTTTAACAGAAGGATATGTTTTCATAATATTTACAATTTTATCCAACTCTTGAGACGCCACTTGAGTAATATTATGCTTATCAAAAGGAAAATAAATGGGATTAATTTGAATTTTATCACCAACTTCTACTTCGGGTATTTTTTTCATCTCAATAACAACTTCCTTTTTGATTTCGTAAGTCTTTTCTATCTGTAATATTTCTGAATTAAAGGAGGTCTTTGCAATTGTTATAATCAATTCTTGATCACATTCGTAATTATAGCTAACCATCCCAAATGTATCCGTTATTTTTTCTCCAACTTTATTGTTTGATTTATCAAATAAGGAAACAGTAGCTCCAACTATTGGAATATCCTCATGCACTACTCGAATATGCAATTCTACATCACATAGTGGTTGTATTTGGATAAAAGTATATATGTCATCATCTCCAATACCATTTTCTCGATTGGATGCAAAAAAGCCTTTTTTCGAAGCCTTATCGATGGTAAAGCTAAAATCATCTTTTCCTGAATTTATCGGGACGCCTAAATTCCTAACAGGGCTCCAGCCTTCTTTTGTTTTTTGTGTAGCATAAATATCTAGATTCCCCAAACCATTGTGACCATTTGAAGAAAAATACAAAATGTTTTCAGTGCAAATAAAAGGATAACCCTCTCGAGCCTCTGTATTTATTTGAGGTCCTAAATTTTTAGGTTCACCAAAAACATTATTACCTTTAATTTCAACAACCCAAATATCAGCATCACCATAACCTCCTTTCATATCTGAAGAAAAGTATAGTAATTTACCATCAGGACTTACAGCAGGTGCATTAGTATTATAAGTTTTACTATTGAAAGGCAGCTCTTTTACATTAATCCAGTTGCCATTTATATTTTCGGCAGAATAGATATTGATAGTGCTTTTTCCTGTATTGTCTTTTATAAACTTATGTTCGTTGTAACTCTCACGCGTAAAATAAGCAGTTTTACCGTCAGGACTAAAACTAATTGTGCCTTCATTAAAACGTGTATTTATAGCTCCTTTTATCCCTCTTGTATTTGAAGTTCTATCTGCATTATAATCGCAAACATAGATATCTAAATAAGGTTGATCGTTCCAACCATAAATCTTATTCGATTTATATTTAGAAGAGACAAAGTACAATTTATTATTATGTAGGATTGGACCATGATCTGAATACTCAGTGTTAATAGCATCTGCCAATTTCACCTTATACTTAGGTGTCTTTTTTAGTAGTTGTGTAACATTATTAGGATTATTTAAATACTTAACAGCTCTTAAATCATTAGGAACTAAATTTGCAAAACGTTCCATCCAATTTTTGGATATTTCATATTTACCATTGGCTTTAAGCATTTGAGCATATTTAAAATATACTTCTATATCCCTGGTATCATTAACTATTTTACTAAACCAATATTCTGCGTTTTTCGTATCAAAAATATTGTAATACGCATTGGCCAACTGTTTTTTTACATAATGCGTATTGTGCTTTGGTTTTTGGGTTAGTTTTAAATATTCCGAAATCGCATCAACATATTCCAGTCGATTAAAAAGAACATCTGCACTTTTGGTTTCTTTGTTTTGAGCCATTGAAACCATAGTAAAAAAAACGAGTAAATAGACCTTAATGCACTGTTTCATGTTTTTAGTTCTAAAAAAAACGTGGTGAACGTGATACTTTATTATTTAGATTTAAATCAAATTGAAGGAAAATCTCATGAGATGCTGGACCAGAGTAATTTATATCTGAAACCACATAATCGTAGGCATATCCCAATCTTAGGTTAGGTAACAACTGAAAATTGATCAAAGCGCTCAATGCATCTTGATATCTATATGATGTTCCAAGTTCAAGTTTTTCAAAAAATAAAAAGTTGGCATTAAGATCGAAAGATACTGGTGATTCCAAAGAAGATTTTACCATTAAAGATGGTTTAAATAAAGTGCTTTTTGATACATTAAAAATATATCCAGCAGTTATAAAATAATGTAAAGCTTCAGATCCCAATTTTGTACCATTTTCCTCCAAATGCACACTTTTTATCATATTAGGCATAGATATACCAATGTAATACTTCTCAGTATACAGAAACGCACCGGCTCCAATATTTAAATTGTTTTCGTTTATATTTTGAGAGAAAAACGGATCATTCGGATCTATAACATTTACCGATGCTAAACCTATGTCGTGAATAGTAATACCACACTTCAATCCAAAAGCCAATTTTACAGTTTCACTTATTTTCAAGTGATACGAAATATCGGAATAGATATTACTTTCTTTAACGGGACCATGTTGATCTGATATTGCAGAAACACCAAAACCAATTTGATTGCCTATTGGACCATGACCAGAAATTGTAATAGTTCTTGGAGCTCCAGGAAAACCTGTCCATTGATTCCTATAAGATGATGTAATTTGAAAAAAGTCATTAATTCCCGCATAAGCTGGATTAATAACCGATTGATTAAACATGTACTGCGTATATTGAGGATCTTGTTGCCCTTGTATACTATTACACCCTACTGCAAAAGTGACTATCATGAAGAAAAAATATTTCATTTGCAGTTATTAATTTCTAGTAATTTAAATACAGCCAACCTGCTACAGGATCTGTGTAATTAGGGTCGTTTAAATGAATAACATAATAATAAGTACCAACTGGTAGTAAATTTCCTTTATTAATACCTCTATTGGCATAACCATTCCAAGGGTTTTCTTCACGTCCAACGAAAATTAACGTACCATTCCGATTAAAGATTTTAATTTCTAAGTTTTCAAAAATACCATAAACTTGATCGGGTGAAAAATCATCATTTTTACCATCGTTATTTGGAGACATCCCTTCTTGAACTATGAGACTTAAACAGTTATTTATTGTAAGCGGTAATTCAACAATTTCGGCACAAAAACCGTTATCTAAGCTTATATATATAGATTGCGGATATTGTGTATTGGAATACTCTTGAGGCATAGTTATAGGATTGCTAGAGGTATTTGCATCATCTATCGTTTCATAATATGTATATCTAATATTTGATGCAGAAGTAATTATGTTTTCTACCTGAGTTAAGTTAAAATGAGCAGTATTGTTACCTTCATCGCATGCTTCAAGAGGTGGTATTTCTTTTATTATAGGGGCACGAATAAGTGATATTGCTTGAGTTATTGTGTTATTCGTTTCACTAATTTCTGGGACAATACCAGTGCCAGTACCATCATCATCAACCACAATTGAGAGCTCAAAACTATCAGGAATATTATCTGGAACGGATAATTGTATTGTATTGCTCTCTGATCCATCAATTTGAATAATTTCATTTGTAACACTTTGTTCAATTAAAACATCATTGGCATAAAAGGTAATTGGTGTACCAGATGGTAAAACTTCAGTAGAATTAAAATTATAAATTGTGTAATTGACAAAAATGTTCTGGCTATCACAGACTAGAGAGATATCATTTATTATAGGTGAGGCATCTGGCAATTGTGTATTCAAAACCGTGACAATATTGTTTATTATAATCAGGTCTGCTCCAAATACACCTGTAGATGGATCAGTTGCTCCCGTAGTTAAGGTTATGCCAGCCTCGGTATCACCAATGCTTATAATGTCCTCAATATTATAAACATCTAAATCCATATTATACAAGGTATTGGACCCTGTGTAAGAGTTAGTCCCATTAAATGCGTTATCTCTTGGGTTTAAAGGTAAATCTTCTAACACCACTCCCTGAAAGATTAGAGATTCTCCAAAATTTAGGCTTCTATCCCCTTCCCAAGCTAAAAACCCAACCTTAGCATCATTATTATCTACCACGTTTAAATTGGTAATTGTAATATCTATGCGCTGCTTTTCTCTATTTATAATTTCCAATCCATGAAAAAGATTAACTTGGTTTAAAGGAAGTGTCTCTTCTTCATAAATTATAAAAATAGACCAGCCAGCAAAATTTGTCCGATTAAGACAATATCTTGGGTTGGCAGCTAATGCATCCGCAATACTTAAATTTTCAACAGTATAAATACCATTCCCAGATGCTTTCAATAGATCTGTTATATTTTTATAACATGAGAAATACGATATATTATCACTATCTTCTTCCTCAAATGAGACATTTAGAACATCTTCGGCTTCAATGTTTATGCCATTAAGGGTAATTGAAGTGTCACCATCCCCTGAACCCGCCCAATAAATATATGCTTCTTTTATAGTTTGACGAGGCGATAGATTCAATTCTGCACTTGATGAAGGTAATATGTCACAAAATGTATTTGGGTTATTCTCAGCAGGATTTAATGTATTACCTATTGCCGTATAACTATAACGACCGTAATATTGCCTAAAAATATCAATGTCTTGTGCATCTATTTTAGCTATACTTAAGAATAGAACTAAAATATAATGCTTCTTCATTTTAAATATTATCTATCAATAGTGGTTCTTCTAAAATAAACAATTAAGCTTTATTAATTAAAAACTGATTGAATAATATTCACCATTTTGGCAGCTCTTTCTTGTACTTCGTTTTCAGTCCAAGATAGTTTTATTAAACATGATATATTTCTTCCGATGTAATAATCTGATACTTCGTAATTGGCCGTTTTTAAGTAGGCCAAACCTTCTTTAACCTCTTTTGAAATTGGAAATAAGGATTTTAAATCTTTAAGATGTTCCCACTTTCTAATATAGTGCCAGTTATTATTGTAATAATTCCAGCAAGCATCTACACCTCCTTCTTTGAAACCTTGAGCTACTTTTGTCGCCGTTTCAAGATTTGGAAGTGAGAAGTTTAAAAACGAACAACTTTCAACTCCACCTTCTGGTACTCTTCTGAAAGTAACCTCAGGTATTTGAGATAACGCTGCTTTTATAATGTTGAAATTTCTTTTTTGGAGTGCTAAAAACTTTGGTAATCGTTTTACCTGGGCAAGCCCTACTGCGGCGTGCAACTCCGAAATCCTAAAATTATAGCCTAAAAATGGGTGAGACTCAGTACCTCTATCGTTACCAATATGATCGTGACCATGATCACTATAATGATCGGCGTTGGTATAATACTCAATGTTATTTGTAACTACAGCACCACCTTCTCCACAAGTAATGGTCTTCACAAAATCAAAAGAAAAACAACCAAGATCTCCTACACTACCTAACGGTTTTCCTTTATAGGTTCCGCCAATAGCTTGACATGCATCTTCTACTACTAGCAGGTCATGTTTGTCTGCCACAACCTGTATCGCATCCATGTCGGCCATACTACCGCACATTTGCACCACCATAATAGCTTTGGTTTTTGGTGTAACGGCTTTTTCTATAGCTTTGGCGTTTAATCCTAAGGTGTCATCTACATCGACTAAAATAGGAATTGCACCAAGCATCATAATCGCCTCAAAACTGGCTACAAATGTAAACGTTGGCATTATTACCTCGTCCCCTGCTCCTACTCCTGCCGATGCCAACGCTACAGAAACGGCCGCTGTTCCACTTGATACTAATTGTACGTATTTAGATTGAAATGTATCTTGTAATTCTGCTTCTAGTTCTTTCGCCTTCCAATGTCCTTTGCGCATGCCATCAAAACCATAGCGCATGATAACTCCGTTGTCTAAAACGTCATTTACTTCTTTTCTTTCTAAATCTCCGAATAATTCAAATCCTGGCATTCTTTGTCTTAAGTTTACGGGGCTTGCGTTAGGGATTGAGGCATTTGTTGAAGCTCCTCGACGCAGGAGAGAGCGACTGCTGAAAGCCCGACCCTTGTGGTAACGCCCTAATAGTTTATAATTCGATTACAGCTTCATTTAGAGGTTTCCTAACTTTTTTAAAATCTGAAAACATATCGTCTTCTGCCCTGTAGCCTACAGGTAATAAAAGTACTGATTTTAGACCTTTTGATTTTAAATCCAATATTTCATCAAAACGTTTTGGTATAAAACCTTCCATTGGGCAAGCATCTATATGCTCTAAGGCGCAAACGGTCATTAAATTACCAAGTGCAATATATGCTTGTTTGGTAGACCACTCTTGACGCTCTATTACAGACATTTTATTAACGGTATCTATTAATCCCTCTCTGTAAGGTTTAAGAATGGTTTCTGGTGTTTCTCTAATGTCTTTTATATTATCGTAATACGCATTAACATCGTCTGTTAAAATATTTTTTTGAATGCAAATAATTAAAAGATGAGATGCATCTAATACTTGTTTTTGATTAAATGAAGCTGAAACTAATTTTTCTCTAACGTCTTTATCTTGAATGACGAGCATTTTTATGGTTTGTAAACCATAGGATGTTGCTGTAAGGTTAAAAGCTTGTTTTAATATTTCTATTTTCTCGGTTGAGAGTATTTTTGAATTATTGAACTTTTTAGTGGCGTAGCGCCATTTAAGTTGTTCTATGGTTTTTGACATTACCCTATACTTTTATGCAAAAATAAGGTTTGAAAATGTCTTTTTTCAAGGTTAGTGCATAAAATAATGTGATGTGAAAATGCTTGAAATTTATTTTAAAAAGTTTTGGTTTTATTTGAAAGAATTAAAAAAGCGTTCTATATTTGCACCCGCAATCGGAGAAATGGCAGAGTGGTCGAATGCGGCAGTCTTGAAAACTGTTGAGGGTCACACCTCCGGGGGTTCGAATCCCTCTTTCTCCGCGAAATAATAAAGTCCAGTTTAAATTTTGAAACTGGACTTTTATTTTTAAAAATAAAAAACTCAACCTTAGTCTGAGATTGAGCTTCTTAACTGATTGTTTGGTTTGATTGATGACAAAGACTCAGTCAATGTCTTTTCTGCAAATTACTAGCAATTTCAATCTACCCCTGTTAGTGTTTTGTTAAATAAAAGCAAGGTTTTGTTAATTAACAGTTTTAACAATTGTTTATCCAATATTTATTCCCCAAGTAATAAACTAACAAAATTTTCAAATTCGCGCTTAAATTCAAGATATTTTTCACCCGTTGCAGGCCCGTTAAAACCGGTATGTATTTTTCTAACATTTTTCTTTTTGTCAATAAAAATTGTTGTTGGATATGACAATACCTGGTTTAGCATTGGTAGTTTTTCATTAGCTTTTACTTTACTTGCTGACCCATACTGCGCCAAAAGTATAGGATAAGTAATACCAGTGCCTTTGCGTAATCGCTCAATGTTTTCAAACGCCTTTTCTTCAGTTTGAACGTACTCAAAAGCCAGTGCAATTATTTCTAAATCTTCGCTTGAATGTTGCTGGTAATATTCAGCATAAAACTTACTTTCATCTAAGCAATTGGGACACCAAGTACCCATAATTTGCAATAGGATTACTTTGTCTTTAAACCGGTCTTCATCCAAAGAAACTAAATCACCATTTTCATCTTTAAACGAAAATTCTACTCTATTATAGCCTTTTTTTAAAAATGTTAAAGTATTTGCATCAGGTAACTCATAATCTTTATTTCGTTTTGCAATAAATGGTTCTTGCCAATGGTTTCCCGAATAAAACATACCAGTAATAACACTATCGTTTACTTCTGCCTCAAATAAAAAAGCATGTGCGCCATCAAATGTGGACAGCTGGAGTATATTTCCATTTATTACACCATCTAGAAAACGGTAATCTCCAGTAGTTGTTCTAAACGTACCTGTAACTTTTTGTCCACTTTGTTTAAAAACACCTTTCGCTATATATCTGTCTTCATCAGAATCAGGACTAAAAACTGTTTCCCAGTTACCCGAAATATTAGTTTTGGGTGCTTCTGTACTTAAAAACCGTGATGAATTTTTTTCTGCTGAAAACGGCATCACTCTATTCAAATTTGGTTTTATAAAACTTCCATTCAGTTTGCCATTCTCTATTTTAGCAACAATATACCCTTCAAAAACGGGAAACTTAATATAAATAGAATCATTTTGGTACGTTATATCGCCTAGTTTAATTTCCTCGGTAGCATTAAAAATAGTCAAATCAGTTTCACCAGAAACATCAAAATTAAATGGCAAATTTAAAGTGTCATTAACTTTTAGTTCACCTAGGTATCTTCCCCGTTCTAATTTTATATGTTCTTTATGTTTAGCACAACTAAAAACAACAACAGTTAGAAAAATTATATATGTAAATTTCATGATCACAATATTTTTAAAGCAAGATACAGAACTCGTTTCACTTTACAATTTACCTCGCTTTATTTGAATAGTAGTGCCAAAAATTTATCTTTGTCCGTTGAAACTAGGATACGATTTATGAAGATTTCTTACAACTGGTTAAAGCAGTTTATTAATATTGATTGGTCTGCGGACCAAACCAGCGAACTCTTAACAGATTTAGGGCTTGAGGTGGAAGGTTTAGAGACCTATCAATCTGTAAAAGGAGGACTAGAAGGTGTAATAATTGGTGAAATACTAACATGCGAAAAACACCCTAATGCAGATAAGTTAAAAGTAACCACAGTAAATATAGGAGATGTAGCACCATTAAAAATTGTTTGTGGAGCGCCCAATGTAGCTGTAGGCCAAAAAGTACCTGTTGCTACTATTGGCACAACGCTTTACTCTGCAGAAGGCGAAGCGTGGACGATTAAAAAGGGCAAAATAAGAGGGGAAGAAAGCCATGGAATGATCTGTGCGGAAGATGAATTAGGTTTGGGTTCCTCGCATGATGGGATATTGGTTTTAGAGGACGAGGTTAAAATTGGAACTCCTGCAGCCGATATTTTTGATATTGAAAATGATACTGTTTTTGAGATAGGATTGACTCCAAATCGAGCGGACGCTATGAGTCATTATGGTACTGCCCGTGATTTGAAAGCGGGTTTGTTACAAAAGGAAGTTAAAGTTGAATTAATTACACCATCTGTTAGTGCTTTTAATGTTGAAAATAGAACCTTAAAAATTGATGTAGAGGTAATTGATAAGGCTTTGGCACCTCGCTATTGTGGGGTTACTATTTCTGGTTTAAAAATTGCAGAATCTCCAGGATGGTTAAAACATAGACTTCAAGCTATTGGCCTTAGCCCTATAAATAATGTAGTTGATGTTACTAACTATGTACTTCATGAATTGGGACAGCCACTGCATGCCTTTGATGCGAGCAAAATAGAAGGAGATAAAATTGAGGTTAAAACATTAGCTAAGGGAACAAAATTTACAACGCTAGACGGTGTAGAAAGAGAACTACATGAGGAGGATCTTATGATTTGTGATGCAGAAAAGCCTATGTGTATCGCTGGTGTTTTTGGTGGGACTGATTCTGGCGTTACCGAAAAAACAAGAAGCATTTTTCTGGAAAGTGCCTATTTTCATCCCGTAAGCGTTAGAAAAACTGCAAAACGCCATGGTTTAAATACAGATGCATCTTTCCGTTTTGAAAGAGGAATAGATCCTAACATTACAGAATATGCTTTAAAAAGAGCTGCTCTATTAATTCAAGAGCTCGCTGGCGGTGATATTACTAGTGATATTATTGATTTGTATCCAAAGAAAATTGAGGACTTTCAAGTACGGTTAAGCTTTGAAAATGCTAAGAAAATTATAGGAGAGGAAATTCCTAGAGAAACCATAAAAAGCATTCTAACCTCTTTAGATATTAAAGTTAATAATGTTACAGAAACAGGATTGGGACTTACTGTACCAGCTTACAGAAATGATGTACAGAGAGAAGCAGATATTATTGAGGAAATTTTAAGGGTATACGGTTATAATAACATTAAAATTTCAAAAAAATTGAATGCTTCCATTTCTAGTATGTCGCGCTATGAAGATTATAAAGTGCAAAATACAATTGGGAATCAGTTGGCTGCTTTAGGGTTTAATGAAATATTGTCAAATTCTTTAACTACACCAAGTTATACGGAATTAAGTGAAAAAATACATGAAGAGCATAATGTGAAAATGCTAAATCCGTTGAGTAGTGATTTATCTGTTTTACGTCGATCATTGATATTCTCAGGTTTGGAAGCTATTTCATATAATATTAATAGAAAACGCTCTAATCTCAAATTATTTGAGTTCGGTAAAACATACCACAATTACAACATAGAAAAAGTTGAAAGCAAACACCTTGCAGTATTTGCAACTGGAAATCAAAATTCGGAAAGTTGGAATACGAACGCAAGCTTAGAAAGTGATTATTTTTATCTTAAGGGTATAGTCATTTCTATTTTAGAGCGTATTGGGATTTCAAGATTTAATGAGGTTCCTGTTAAAAGTGATGTATTTGCAGAAGGCGCCACACTAAGTCTAGGTAAAAACCAACTTGTTAATTTTGGTTTAGTAAATAAAAAGGTGCTAAGACACTTTGGTATTTCTCAAGAAGTGGTTTGTGCAGATTTTAATTGGGATACTATTCTAGATATTGTTAAACATAATAAAATAGTTTTTCGAGCAATACCAAAATATCCAGAAGTTAAAAGAGATTTTGCGCTTTTGCTTGATGAAAATGTAACCTTTGAAGAGATATTTAAAATTGCCAAACAAACAGAAAAACAATTACTTAAAAAAGTGAATCTTTTCGACGTTTATCAAGGCAAAAACTTACCTAAAGGTAAAAAGAGTTATGCAGTTAGCTTTACGTTACAAGATGAAAAGAAGACTTTGAATGATAAGCAAATTGATAAAATTATGAATAAACTGCAGGCTAATTTCGAAAAACAGGTGGGTGCAGAATTAAGATAACGTTATGTTAGATATATGTAAAGCACTTACTTATTTATCGATATTAGGCTATTATGCTACTTTTTCGCTTCATGCACAAAATAAGACAAAAGATAGTATCAGCGATTTTACGACTTTAGAACTTTTAAAGCACGATGCTAAAGCTACGTTAAATTCAGTCGCACATGGCTTCAGCAGACCTTTGCATTGGAAAGGAAAAGATTTTGGTAAACTAGGTGGTTTATTAGTTGGTACTGTTGCACTTTCCGCCTTAGATAATGAAACCAATAGATTTTTTGCTAGAAACAAAGATGGTTTTCCTGAACCTTTAAGAGATTTTGGATGGTACTTTGGCAATCCTCAAAATTATTTCATGGCCAATGCAGGTTTATATGGCTTTGGTCTTTTTACAAAAAATGAAAAAATAAGAAAAACCAGTGTGCTAATCATTTCTTCATCCACTGTTAGTGGCATTATTACTAGCCTTTTAAAAAGTGGTGTAGGTCGGTCTAGACCTAACAATGGTGATTATGGACATTTGGATTTTGAATTATTCTCTACTAAACCCAACTTTCACTCCTTCCCGTCAGGACACACATCATTATCTATTACAATGACACATGCCATCGCGAAGCAGTTTGAAAACGTATGGGTAAAAGCAGGTATATATAGTATTGGAGCAATTCCACCAATTTCTAGATTGGTCGATGGAGCGCATTGGCTTACAGATGTTGCATTTTCGGCAGCTATAAGCATTATCGTTGTTGACAGTATTGATAAGTTTCTTTTCAGTTCTAAAGCATATAATTATTCTAAAGAGCCCAAGAAAATCTCTTGGAATTTTACTTTTTCACAAAACCAAATAGGCCTTATAGGAAGTTTTTAATTTGACAAATTCATGTTTATTTCGTATATTAAAGTGAGATCTTTAAAAGAATAAACACATGAGCACTAATTATATAAAAATATTCTCAGGAAGCTTTGTTGAAGTTCAGCGTATTTTTAATGCCTTAGAAGACGAAAACATTTGTGCCATAATAAAAGACGAAGCCGAATCAGCACGACTAGCTGGATTTGGTTTTGGTATCCCAAGTTTTCAGGAAATACTGGTGCATAGAGATGAATTGGAAAGAGCTGAAACTCTTATTCTCAATCTCATTTCTAAATATGAGGCTTAAACACTTATGCCGTTGCGCCATACATCTTATCTCTTAAAGCTTTAATTTTTGCATCCTGCATATATTCATCAAATGTGGTATAGCGATCTATAATACCATTAGGTGTTAACTCAATAACTCTATTTGCTGCTGTTTGTGCAAACTCATGGTCATGAGTAGTAAACAAAACGGTACCTTTAAAGTTTTTCAAAGAGTTATTAAAAGCGGTTATACTCTCTAAGTCTAAATGGTTTGTAGGTTCGTCAAGCATGATAACATTGGCTCTTATCATCATCATTCTACTTAGCATACATCTTACTTTTTCACCACCGGAAAGTACATTACACTTTTTTAAAGCCTCTTCTCCACTAAAAATCATTTTACCTAGAAAACCTCTAATATATACCTCCTCGCGCTCTTCTTCAGTAGTAGCCCATTGGCGTAACCAATCAACAAGACTTAAATCACTTTGAAAATACTCACTATTGTCTAGTGGAAGATATGATTGATTAGTAGTTACGCCCCATGCGTACTTACCAAAATCGGCTTTTTCCTTTCCATTTATAATCTGGTAAAAAGCAGTTGTAGCCCTAGAGTCTCTAGAAAATACCACTACCTTATCCCCTTTGGCTAAGTTTAAATCAATATTATTAAATAGGATCTCTCCATCTAATGATGCTGATAATCCTTCAATATTTAGTATTTGATCTCCCGCCTCTCTTTCTCTTTCAAAAATTATTGCTGGGTAACGACGGCTTGATGGCTTAATATCAGAAATATTTAACTTATCTATCATCTTTTTTCTACTTGTAGCCTGCTTACTCTTAGCCACGTTAGCAGAAAACCGTCTAATAAACTCTTCAAGCTCCTTCTTCTTTTCCTCTGCCTTTTTATTTTGTTGTGCTCTTTGCTTAGCGGCTAATTGAGACGATTCGTACCAAAAGGTGTAATTACCAGAAAAGTGTGTTATTTTTCCAAAATCAATATCCGATATATGCGTACAAACGGCGTCTAAAAAGTGACGGTCGTGAGAAACCACAATAACACAATTATCATAATTGGCCAAAAATGTCTCTAACCAAGATATAGTTTCGTAATCTAAATCATTGGTCGGCTCATCCATTATCAACACATCTGGACTACCAAATAAGGCCTGAGCTAAAAGTACACGAACTTTTTGTTTACCATCTAAATCTGTCATCAAAGTATAGTGTAAATCTTCTTGTATCCCTAAGTTAGATAATAAAGCTGCTGCATCACTTTCGGCATTCCATCCATTCATCTCTTCAAATTGCACTTGTAATTCTCCAATTTTTTCGGCATTTTCATCAGAATAATCAGCATATAGCGCATCAATTTCAGTCTTAATTTTGAATAAAGGCTTATTACCCATTAAGACAGTTTCCAAAACATTGCGGTCATCGTACAAATTATGATTTTGCTCTAGGACCGACATTCGCTTACCTGTTTCTAAACTAACATGTCCTGAAGTTGCCTCTTGCTTACCTGATAAAATTCTTAAAAAAGTTGACTTTCCAGAACCATTGGCGCCAATAATACCATAGCAATTACCATTATTAAAAGTGGTATTTACTTCGTCAAATAAAACACGTTTACCAAACTGAACGGAAAGGTTTGAAACTGATAACATAGTGGAATCTTAAAATTTGTGCAAAAGTAAAAAAATCATGCGGTTAGTCTATTTAAATTGTACTTCTTTTTTGCACGTAGATCTAGCTATATCAACATTTAACAACGCATTAACAGGGTATTTTAATGGCAAGCTATATTTTTGTTTAAGCGGATTCAAGAATCTGCTTTTTTTTGATGCAGATATATGAGAGTGTATGTTTACTTAATAGTTTTAGTTTTAACCTTTATAGGCTGTGGTAAAGACAGTTGCCAGTATGCTGTTTTAGGTGGAGAAGTTATTAATAAAAATACAGATTATGTAGTTCTATTTAATTCTGACAAGATTATAGATACTGTTAAATTGGATGGTTACAACAGGTTTTTATACAAGATTGAAGATTTAAACCCTGGCTTCTACACGTTTAAGCATGGTGGTGAAACGCAAATGGTACTTCTTGAACCTGGAGACAGTTTAATGTTTCGTTTAAATACATTTGAATTTGATGAATCCCTTGTTTACACTGGTAAAGGTGCAAAGAAGAATAATTATCTTATTAATGATTTTCTAAAAGGCGAAAAGGAAGAAAAGCAAGTATTTAGGTTTTGCCAAATGGATCCTACGGATTTTGATAAGTTGTTAGATTCCATACGAATTATTAAAACTTCTAAACTGAAAGCGTATCAGGAAAAACATAACACGTCAGAGTTATTTAATAAAATTGCCCAAGCTAATATTGATCATGGATATTACGCTAGCAAAGAAATTTATCCGTTTGTGCATTATGGACGCAATAAAAAGAAAATTTTAGATGCTTTGCCAGATGATTTTTATGATTATAGAACGAAAGTTAACTATAATGATGCCTTTTTTAAAGACTACTACAACTATAGATCATTCTTAAAACGAAGTTTCAATAATATTGGATTACAAGTGCATCTTGAGCACGCTAAGACACCTTATCAAATATGGACAAATGGTTGTTATAATTTGTGTAAGATGGCCGTAGTAGATAGTCTGGTTACTAATCCCAAAATTAAAGATTGGCTTTTATATCAGTACACCATGGGTTTCCTTTCAAAAAACAAAAACCCTAAAGAGGCTGAGAAAATCATGCAGTTCTTTCTTGACAAAAGTAAGAATGAAGAGAAAAAAGACATAATATTATCGTTTAAAGAATCCATATCAAAATTGAAACCCGGTGTTACATTTCCAGAAATTCAATTGCGTAATGTTGGTAACGAGCTTGTTAATGTGAAAACGATAACTGAGAAGCCAACCGTAGTATATTTTTGGTCGCACTTACTTAAAAGACATTTTAATGATAGTCATGAGTTGGTAATGGATCTTAGAAAGAAGTATCCTGAAATTGAATTTATTTCAATTAATATAGATGATTATAGTAAAGATCGTTGGATAAATACGGTTATGAATAATGATCTTCTTAAAAGAAGTGAATATATTTTTGAGCAACCTGAACAATCCTATAAGGAATTAGCGATACATCCAATAACAAAGGTTTACCTCTTAGACCAAAAAAATAGAATTGTTAATGCAAGTACAAATATGTTTTCTAACAAGTTTGAGGAAGAATTACTTGGTTTAATTAGCAAATAGGTTTTACAAAATATTCTATCTATAAGTTATCAAATTATTGAATTTGGTGGCTCTTCTTTTAATCAGGCTAAAAATTTATCTTTGTCCCAAGATAAAACTTATGCGTATAGACATTATTACAGTGCTTCCAGAACTGTTGAAAAGTCCTTTCGAAGCATCAATTTTAAAAAGAGCTATCGAGGCTAATCTGGTGGAAATCCACTTCCATAACTTAAGGGATTATGCTTCGGACAAATATAAATCTATTGACGATACTCAATTTGGCGGAGGGGCCGGCATGGTTATGATGGTTGAACCTATTGATAAATGCATTTCAGAATTAAAATCTAAAAGAGATTATGATGAAGTAATTTATATGACCCCAGATGGTGCTACTTTAAATCAAGGTATTGCAAATCAAATCTCTTTAAAGCAAAATATTATAATTCTTTGTGGACATTACAAGGGTGTAGACCAACGTGTTCGCGAGCATTTAATAACTAAAGAAATATCAATTGGTGATTTTGTCTTGTCTGGCGGTGAGTTGGCTGCAGCAGTTTTATGCGATTCCGTAATTCGTTTAATTCCTGGTGTTTTGGGAAATGAAACATCTGCTCTTACAGACTCATTTCAAGACAACCTTCTCGCTCCACCAATATATACCAAACCTAGAGATTACAATGGTTGGAAAGTTCCTGAATTGCTTTTTAGTGGTAATTTACCTGAAATTGAACGTTGGAGAGAGGAACAGGCCTATCAACGCACAAAAACTTTAAGACCAGATTTACTTGAAGACTAAAAAAATGCGATTAGTACATATATTAATCGCATTTTTCTTTTGTATTTCCAAAAACTACTAGCCCTTTAACCAAGCTTCTCGTAGGTTTTTTTGTGCCTCAGTAGATTCCTCAGTCTCAATTAAACCTTTACCCTTCATGTAACCTTGAGTAGTCGTTGTTTTGATAATAATTTCTTCACCATTTCTATCTAATACAACTTCTATGTCTTTTCCAGGTTTCCACATAAATACTTTTTGAAGTACTAAGTTCGCATTTGCCAAGGTAAGCACCTCTCCATCAATTGATTTGATTACATCATTGGCTTGCACACCTTGTTCTTTCCAGAAACTATTACGTAATGCTGCTTCAGTAAAGAAAATAGTGCCCTTTTGACCATCTCCACTAACTATTGGAGCTCCATTCATCATGATATAATTTGCCTTTACTCTTTTATCACCTATACTTAAGCCAACCTTATCAAAAAACTCTTGATAATTAATTGGTAAATCTCCAACTACATGAGTATTTAAAAATTCTCCAATTGAAGGATACGTCATTTCTATAATTTCTCCTATTAATTTATCATCTTCAAAAGGTTTGTTTTTACCATATCTATTTGAAAGTTCTTTCATTAAAGACAAAACACTCCTGTTACCATTACTTTCTTCTCTCATTAAAATATCCATACACATACCAATTAAAGCACCTTTTTGATACACATTAGCATATTCGTCCTTATATTCGTCCTTCAATATATTTTCACTCATTATGGTAAAACTCATAGCATCGTTAAAATTTTTCGACGCATCTATCTTACCCATAATTTTGTTGTAGAAGTCTTCCTTCTCAACTATACTCTGATTTACTTGAAAGAGTGTAGCAAAATATTCTGTAAAGCCTTCATACATCCATAGATGCTTAGAAAAAGTTGGGTTAAAATAATCGAAATAATGTACATCTTCGGAATGTACGCTTAAGGGTGTAATAATATGGAAAAACTCGTGCGATACGACATCTGTCATCGTTTCGTCTAATGTTTCTTTATCCATACTTTCAGGCAGAACAACAACTGTACTTGTATGGTGTTCTAGTGCTCCAAAGCCTTTTGGGGAATTTTCTTTTCCTTCAGATAAATACAGATAAATATCATATCTCGAAGTCGCATTAATATCACCTAGAAACGCCTTTTGAGCTTTCATCATTTTTTGGATATTCTCTTTTAACGAGGTGGCAGAATGTACTTTATTCGGAGAATAAACACTTAAAACTATTTTAATATCTCCAACTTGAAACTCTTCAACTTCTAGATTACCATACATCATAGGGTTGTCGGTGATATCAAAGTACCGAGGAGCCACGTAGCTTATAGTCAAAAATTTATTGTCATCACTTGGTGTAGATGCTATACTTTGTAATGCAGAAGATCTTGTAAAATCTGCAGGAGCAGTTACATCTAATTTGTATTGATTCGTTTTTAAGGTATCAAAATACCCTATAAAACCATGCAAGTTCAGCACAAAGTTTTCTGCTTCAATATTAGTTCCTGCTGGCGAAAATGGCTGTTCACCTCCAATACCACCACCAGTTTCAATATCATAAGTGTCATTAACGTAATATGTTATTTTATCAAGGCTTTTGGCATTTTCGATGCTCCATGAGTTTGTATCCAACTTAATGACAGGAATTTCATTGCCATCGTAGTCTATGGCTTTTACATCCTCAATATACTTACCAAAATCACTAACGGAATAAGTACCTTGTACTACTCTAGGCAATCTGTAGACCACTGACTCTACTGTAAAACGACCTGGATTAATAGTCACCGGTACTTTATCGTTGGTAGTATTTGATAAATCAATCGTTGATTCTATAGGTGAATTAACGGCTAAGTCATTTGTACTTACTTTTCCAGAACCACAATCAAATAAAACTAATCCCAAACTCATAGTAAGGGCAACAACTCTAATATTCATTCGTAAAATTTTATAGTGAGAAGGCAAAAATACTATTATGTTACAGTTACGTTTCCTAAGGTTTTGTTAAAACACTGTATATTCGTCTTATGCAAAAACCCCTTGTAAGTATACTAACTCCTTTTAAAAACACAGAACGATTTTTAGATGAATGTATTACTTCTATTCTAAATCAAACATATACAAATTGGGAATTACTAATTGTGGATGATCATTCAACTGACAATAGTTACGATATTGTTAATCAATTTTCGATAGTAAACTCAAAAATTAGGCTTTTCAAAAATAAAGGAAACGGTATTATTAATGCATTACAAACCGCATTTAAAGCAAGCTCTGGAACTTTTATTACCAGAATGGATAGTGATGACCTTATGCTTCCAAATAAGCTAGAGGTTTTAGTTAATAATTTACAACAATATGGCAAAAATCATGTTGCCATAGGCTGTGTTAAGTATTTCAATAAAGAAGGTGTTGGTCCCGGTTATAAGAGTTATGAAACATGGCTAAATGAGTTAACTTTTAAGGGTATTAACTATTCTGAAATATATAAAGAATGTGTTATTCCCTCTCCGTGTTGGATGATTCACAAAGAAGACCTTTTGGCTTGTGGTGGTTTTAGTTACAACCTATATCCGGAAGATTATGATTTAACCTTCAGGTTTTATAAACACAATTACAAATGTATTCCCTGTAAAACGACAATTCATAAATGGCGAGATTATAGTACCAGAACAAGTAGAACGCATAAACATTACGCACAAAATCATTTTACAACTTTAAAAGTGCATCATTATTTAGATATTGATTATAATCCCAATAAAACTTTAGTCATCTGGGGAGCAGGAAACAAAGGAAAGATAATGGCGAGCTTATTTTTAGAAAGAAACATTCCCTTTAAGTGGATATGTGATAACCCAAATAAAATAGGCAAAAAAATATATGGCGTCACTATGCTTGGTTTTGAAACTCTGGAGTATATACAACAACCGCAAAGTTTAATTACTGTAGCCAATAAAAAATCTCAAAAAGAAATTCGACAATATTTGCACAAATTAAACTTGAAACCCTTTGAAGACTATATTTTCTTTTGCTAGCTATTTTAGAATAAAAAAAATACGTAGGTTTGATAAATTCTTAAAAATAAATGCAGTTTAAAAATCCAGAACTTCTTTACGCTTTATTTTTACTGGTAATACCTATTATTGTTCACCTATTCCAACTAAGAAAATTTAAAAAAGTACCATTTACTAATGTAGCATTTTTAAAGAATGTTGAAATAAAAACTAGAAAAAGCGCTCAACTAAAAAAATGGTTGATACTTATAACCAGAATATTGCTTTTTACAGCTTTAATTTTTGCCTTTTCACAGCCTTATTTCTCAAAAAATAATTCCTTAAATAAAACTTCTGAAACAGTTATTTATTTAGATAATTCCTTTAGTATGCAAGCTAAAGGTGATAATGGTGCACTTTTAAAAAGAGCTATTCAAGATATTCTTTCTAATATTCCAAATGACCAGAAACTTTCTATTATTTCCAATACTGAAACTTTTAAAAATACAACTACAGAAGCCATTAAAAATAACTTATTGCAGTTACCGTATTCTTCAAATCAATTATCATTAAATACCGTATTAATAAAGAGTGAAAACATTTTCAGTAACAAAACTAATACGCTTAAAAATTTAATACTTATTTCAGATTTTCAGAATATTACAGAGGACTTTAAACCTAAAAAAGATTCTTTGTTTACCATTTCTGCTGTAAAATTAAAACCTATAAACACGGAAAATGCAGCTATAGATTCTGTGTACATAAGTAATACTACACCAACTAAGATTCAACTTGAAGTTTTATTTAAAAATAGTGGTGAACCCATTGATAACCTTCCGGTGTCATTATATAATAATGATAAACTTATAGCGAAAGGATCAACCTCATTGTCAGACAAGGCAAGTATTAATTTTGATCTTCCTAATAAAGAAATTATCGACGGTAAAATAGTTATAACGGATACACATTTGCAATTTGATAATACTCTATTTTTTAATATTGATAAGCAGGAGCAGATAAACGTTTTGGCAATTGGTAATGCTGAAAATGATTTTCTTAAACGTATTTATACAGAGAATGAGTTCAATTTTAGTACGTCGACGTTAAAGGATTTAAACTATAACAGTATAAATCAACAGCAGTTAATTGTTTTGAACGAATTAGAGAATATACCCAGTTCGCTTGCCTCTGTGTTAGAATCGTTTACCAACAACGGTGGAACCTTAATTCTTATTCCCAATTCTAATACAAATGTAAACGGATACAACGCACTACTCTTAAGGTACGGAGTTAGTTTTGGTAAATATATAAATTCGGAAAAACGCATTACCACAATTAATTTTGGACATCCTTTATATAATAAAGGTGTTTTTGAAAAGCGAGTTACCAATTTTCAATATCCGAAGGTTGAATCTTTTTACATTTTAAAATCTAATATTTCACCTATTCTTTCTTTTGAAGATAGTAAACCGTTTTTAATAAAGAGCCAAAACACTTTTGTTTTTGCCGCCGCTTTTGATGAAAAAAACTCCAATTTCAAGCAATCGCCCCTAATAGTACCAACATTATATAATATTGGAAAATTTAGTTATAATATTCCTCAGTTATACTATAATATTGGTGAGGAGAATACATTTGAGGTTAAAACAAATTTACAATCTGATGGTGTTTTAGCATTGCAAAATGAAACCGAAACTACAATACCGCTGCAACAAACCTTTAGTAGTAAAGTTGAGATATCAACTAGTGAAACACCTATTTCTGCAGGTATATTCAACATAATGAACAAAGAAGATATAGTGGGCAAAGTAAGTTATAATTATAACAGGACGGAGAGTAATTTGATTTATAAAGATATAACCAATAATGAAAATATTAGAGTGAGTAATTCTATAACCGCTCTGTTTGAAACTCTAAAAAGTGACTCCGAAATTAATGCCTTATGGAAATGGTTTGTTATTTTTGCGCTAATTATGCTTGCAACGGAAATGGTCATCTTAAAATACTTTAAATGAACATACTCATAAAATCCGCCAAAATTTTAGATTCCCAGAGTGATTATCATAACACTACAAATGATATTTTGATTGAGGATGGATGCATTACCAAAATAGGATCAAATTTAAAGAACCCCAAGAATTATCAAGAAGTACATAAAGAAAATCTTCATGTATCTCAGGGCTGGTTTGACAGTGGCGTATCCTTTGGAGAGCCTGGATTTGAAGAGCGTGAGACCATAAAAAACGGTATTAAAACTGCTGCTTTATCTGGTTTTACCGCTGTTGCGGTAAACCCAAATACCAACCCGGTTATTGACACAAGTTCTGATGTTTCTTTTATAACATCAAAAGCGCAAAACGAAGCAGTAGCGGTTTATCCTGTTGGAACACTAACTAAAGCAGGAATTGGTAAGGATTTAGCAGAATTGTTCGATATGAAAAGTGCAGGAGCCGTAGCTTTTTATGATTATAAGAAGTCAATCTCCAATCCTAATTTGCTAAAAATAGCATTGTTGTATGCCAGTAATTTTGGTGGACTTGTATGCTCATATCCAAATGAAACCCTCATCTCAGGCAAAGGTGTAATGAATGAAAATATTACAAGCACCTCTTTGGGTTTAAAGGGTATCCCTGCATTGGCCGAGGAACTGCAAGTAGCAAGAGATTTATTTCTACTTGAATATACAGGCGGAAAACTGCATATACCTACTATATCAACGGCAAAAAGTGTTGATTTAGTTAGAGAGGCAAAAGCTAAAAAGCTAGATATTAGCTGCAGCGTCGCCATTCATAATTTATGCTTTACAGATGATACCATTACTGATTTTGATACCAATTATAAAGTATTACCACCATTAAGAACTGAAACGGATGTTGAAGCTTTGGTTAATGGTGTGAAGGATGGAACCATAGATATGGTGACATGCGATCATAATCCTTTGGATATTGAATTAAAGAAGATTGAATTTGATCATGCGGCATACGGTACAATTGGTTTAGAGAGTGCTTTTGGTGCTTTACAAAAAAGCTTTACTTTAAAGAAAACCATTGATTTGCTTACTAAAGGCAAGACGAGGTTTGGAGTATTACAAGCACCCATTCAAATTGGTGTAAAAGCAGATATTACAATGTTTAATCCAAATACTAAATATCGCTTTACAAAAAATAACATCCATTCCAAATCTAATAATTCCATTTTTTTAGATTCAGAATTAAAAGGTGAAGTATATGGTATTTTTGCAAATAACAAGCTGGTTTTAAAATAAATATGACGGAGCAGACAATTGACGAGGGTAAAAAATTGGCCATTGTAAGTTATCTTACCATTTTTGGTGTGCTTATCGCCTTTTATATGAATAACGAAAGAAAGAACCCCTTCACCCTATTTCACATAAAGCAATCTCTAGGATTATGGCTTACTTTAATTGTTATAAATATCTCTATAGTAAGTAATTTTGATATTTTAATGTTAAGAACAGCGGTATATGTGTTTTTTATTACACTTTGGGTATATGGATTTTTGGGTGCTCTTTCGGGAAAACTTAATATGGTTCCAATTGTTGGAAAATTCTATCAAAAGATATTCGCAAATTTAGGTGTTTAATGTTACAAACTTCTCTCTCTTTAGATTATGTATTAAGACCATCTATTTTAAACAAAGATGCGCCTCTTCTAGTAATGTTGCATGGATATGGCAGTGATGAGAACGATTTGTTTTCGTTTGCCACAGAGTTACCAGAGGAATTACTAATAATTTCAGCAAAAGCGCCCTACCCTATGCAACCCTTTGGTAATGCTTGGTATGCTATTAATTTTGATGCGGAAAAAGGTAAGTGGAATGATAATGAACAAGCACTGAACTCAGTTATTCTTATTTCAAAGTTTATAGATGAAATTACTGAATTGTATAAAGTAGATACTACCAAAACGACTCTTTTAGGCTTTAGCCAGGGAAGCATCTTAAGTTATGCTGTTGCTCTTAGTTACCCTAAAAAGGTAAAAAACGTTATTGCACTAAGTGGTTACATTAATAATGATATTTTACCCTCAGATTTAGATGAAGCTGATTTATCACACTTAGACTTTTACTGCTCTCATGGTAGCTTAGATCAAGTAATTCCACCTGATTGGGCAAGACAAACTCAACCTTTCTTAGATAGTCTAAATGTAAAAAACACCTATTCAGAATATCCTGTAGGACATGGTGTGGCACCCCAAAATTTTTATGAGTTTAGGGAGTGGCTAACCATACGTATTTAATAGTATACTCTTAGTCATATTTGATCTTTTTCAATTGGACAATAATACTTTAAAGGTAAAAGATAGTTTCTTTTAAATTTATACTTAAGTTATTACTGATTATCAAAGTATAATTAATTCTGTTTATTTTTTTTGTAATTTTGTAAAACAAAATTGGTTATGCAAAAAAGAAAAGTTCTATCCACTCCAATTGATCCATATGGAACAATAATTGGTATTAGTATAATCGTTTTCTGGTTTATCAGCCTAGTTTTATTACTAAATTGGCAGTTTAATTATGCAAATCCTGCGGTTTATTTCTTAATACTGTTGCAAACACATTTATATACAGGATTATTTATTACCGCTCATGATTCTATGCACGGTACAGTTTCTAAAAACAAAACCGTTAACAAAATACTTGGTTGGATAACATCAATATTGTTCGCATTTAACTTTTATGACTTCTTATTTGAAAAGCATCATGAGCATCACAAATATGTAGCCTCAGATAAAGATCCTGATTATCATGAATCTGGTAAATTAGGAATTTGGTACTGGAATTTTATTAAGCGCTACACTAATCTAAAACAGCTCGTTCTTATGGGGACGACACTTACGGTTTTGAGTTTTATTTTTGCTATTGAGAATGTTTTGCTTTTTTGGATGTTACCCAGTATTCTAGCCACATTTCAATTGTTCTATTTTGGAACTTACATTCCTCATAAAAATGGTCATGAACACAATAACAAGCATAATGCAAAAACCCAAAATAAAAATCACTTTTGGGCTTTTATAACATGTTATTTTTTTGGGTATCACTATGAGCACCATGATGCTCCAGGTGTACCGTGGTGGCGCTTATGGAAGATGAAATAGTCTACAATTTAGGTATTTATTACTAGCCTAAAGCCTTCACCGTGTATGTTTAGTATTTCAACTTTTTCATCATGTTTTAAGTATTTGCGTAATTTGGCGATATATACATCCATACTTCTAGATGTAAAATAATTATCATCTCTCCAAATTTTTGTCAAGGCCAACTCTCTGGGCATTAAATCATTTTCATGTAAAGCTAGTAACCTCAATAATTCATTCTCTTTTGGAGATAATTTAACGGGTTCTCCTCCGTCAAATCTTAAAAAACGTAGTTTAGAATTTAAATGAAAACGACCAATTGTAAACTCAAACTGTTTACTATCTGCAATGGTTTCGGTGGCCTTGCGCTGGATGATAGCCTTAATCTTCATAAGTAGTACTTCACTATCAAAAGGCTTATTCAAATAGTCGTCCGCTCCAACCTTATAACCCTTTAAGACATCCTCTTTCATTGCCTTAGCTGTTAAGAATACAATAGGAACATCGGTGTTCTTTTCTCGAATTTCTTTGGCTAAGGTAAAGCCATCTTTATACGGCATCATTACATCAAGAATACATAAATCATAATCGTCCTTTTTAAATTTTTCAAAACCTTCCATACCATTTTTAGCATGTACAACATCATAATCATTCATCATTAAATAATCTCTAAGAACGGTTCCGAAATTAGGATCGTCTTCTACTAATAAAATTTTCTTGTTTTGTTCTTCCATAATTTTTATGATATTACAGGAAGTTTTATTGTAAATGTACTTCCCTTACCTTTTTCACTTTCTACTGATATAAAACCTTGATGGTCATCTACTATGCGTTTAACATAGGCCAACCCTAATCCGTGTCCCTTTACATTATGAATGTCGCCTGTATGCTCTCTATAAAACTTCTCAAAAACACGTTTTACCGCAGCCTTACTCATACCACTTCCTTGATCTTGTATTTTTAACAAAATATTGGTGCCTACATTCTCTGTGAACACGTCAATTTTTGGTGCTTCTGGCGAATATTTTATTGCATTATCCAATATATTAACTATTACATTTGTAAAGTGTGTGTCATTAGCTAAAACGGAATTTCGTTCGGCATCCAAATGTTTCTTAATATAGCCATTTCTATCTTCAACAATTAATTCCACATGGCTTATAGCAACATCAATTATATCGTGTAAATCAACTCTATCTTTACTTATATTAAGTTCGTTCTTTTCAAGTTTAGATATACGCAGCACATTTTCAACCTGCGCATGCATGCGCTTGTTTTCCTCTTTAATCATATTAAGATAACGCACCACTTTACCTTTATCTTCAATTATTTTTGGATTTTTAATTGCATCTAAAGCCAAATTAATTGTGGCTATTGGAGTTTTAAACTCGTGCGTCATGTTATTGATAAAATCAGTCTTAATTTGAGAGATTTTACGTTGTTTAAAGATTTGAAATAATGCACTTGAATATGCAACAATTATTATTGATGTAAAAATGATTGACAACAGTACCATTCCAATTATTGAAGACATGATATAACTTCCATCTTTAGGGAAATTTACTAGAAGTTTATAATTACTCCTTCTATCTCCATCATAAAAAATAGGAATACTTAAAGTGGACTCATCATCCTTATTAAATCCTTCGCTGGAGATTTTTGTAGCCAAATCTTTACTGTAAATTGCAAACTCAAAATCTATATCTATACCTTTTTGTCTTAACTGCTCACTAAGCAAATCTTCAATTTCAGTGTTAGAAACACGCTTATGTACCGGAATTCTTTTTAATAAATCCCTAATGTTTTTACGGAAATAACTTTTTTCTGCTTCTTCTAATCTCCCGCTTTTTATTATATTAATTACTGGAGACTTATTCATATCCTTATCAGCACCGTCAGAGCCATTTATTACTTTCATCTCAGTGTTACCCAAGACTTTAGTAACGTTTAAACTATCTATATCTAAACCAATGTCAAAGAGCGATGAAGACAACTTAAAGTTCTCTTCAATTACTGCACTATTATAGATTAATTCTTCGTTGGTGCGACTGTTCTTTTGATAAATAAACAACTGCGAAACCGCGGCAGAATCTTTCTTTTTTTCGCTATCTAATTCCTGAAAACGCTCAAAGTAAGTATCAAATTCCTTTTGATCTATGACGTTGGATACGTAACTCAAAGCACCTTTCAGGTTTAATTGAAAACTTTCTTTTTCGTTTTTATAGGCCTCATTTATAAAATAGGCTTGAACAAATATAATCCCAATAAGCGAAAGACTCATTAAAACTATAGATAGTACAAATAACCTTTTACTCATTACCCAAAATTAGTATTTTAACATTTAGCCGTATTAGCATTTAACCTTACATTAACAAAAATGTTAAAATTTGAGATTTATTGTATTTTTTCTATAATTTCCTGATGAATTTTATGCACTTGATGCTTAGTTTTATGAAGCGATTTGTTAACGATAACATAGTCTGAAAGTTGCACTTTTTGTTCGTCGCTCCATTGATTTTTCATGATGACCTCTATTTTTTCTTTTGTGGTATTATCGCGCTTTAAAAGTCTTTCCATTCGCAGTTTTAAAGGAGCTGTTACCGTTATTACAAGATCGCAGGCTTTATAACCTCCATTTTCAAATAAAATAGCAACTTCTTTAATTACAAATGATGACTTTTGCTTAGCTACCCACTTTTCAAAATGGCGGGCCACTCTTGGATGCACTATGGCATTAATTTTTTTTAGATAACTTTCATCATTAAAAATAATGTTCGCTAAAAACGGTTTATTTAAATGACCATCAACGTAAGCGTTTTCGCCGAAAAGTGCAATTAGTTTTCGCTTAATCACTTTTGAACGATTCATTAAGTTTTTAGCTTCATCATCAGCAATATATGTCGGAATACCTAAAGCTTTAAATTCGTTAGCAACAGTGGTCTTACCACTACCTATACCTCCTGTAAGCCCTACTATTTTCATTTCAAAATTATATATTCTATGTGTTGCTGATTTAACTTAACACGCTTTACCATTTTCGGTTGTTTCTTTATTTCAGGAAATAGTAATGATTGTTGCTTATTTATTTTATTAAAGTCACAAACTATAGAAAAATCATTCGAATTTACGCCAGCAAAATATTTTAAACTTGTATAAAATGACACTTTTATAACCTTTGGAAAATACTTAACAGAAATGTCATCTGGAACATTAATAACTTTTACAGGAACGTTCAATGTACCTTCGGTAAACTTCTCTATATCTGCTTTAAACTTTACTGTTTCAGTAGAAAATTTTAAATCTTTTGTGTTTTTGGGAAGCATTAGTTTTACTTCAGTATCAATATCACTTTTAATATTGCCAAGAACTACTTCTTCGGTAATTAAGCTATTAATACTCTCAACTAATTTGTGCGGTCCAATTACAACTGCAGAGTCAGGTACAACGTAGTAATCTCCCAAAACATCAAAACCAGGAGCAAATGTAATATCCGTATTAGTTGTTATTGGTATTTTTTTAACCAAATTAGTATCATACTTAAACCTTAATGTGTCTGGATTAATATTTAATATTTTAGTCTCATTTTGAAATTGTTCTTTCTCGTTTAAATAAGCAATAGATTTGGTGTAAATGAAATTATCACGTATCGCAAATACTTCATTTGAAAAGTCTACTTTGATTTTTGGTTTTGAAAAATAATACCTTAACCACTTAAAGCCATGAGTTTTAAGTGTGATTGTAAGTTTGCTATTGGTGTCATTAAGTACTACTTTATTCTCTGGTACATTTACCTTTTGAATATCAAAAACTAGAGTGCTTGTATATTGTTTAGATAGTTTAGAAAAAATTAAAATAACAAAAGCTGAAAGAAGAAATAAAAGGAAGATATTTAGTTTTCTATTGCGTATGGATGCGACTAATTTTTCTTTAAGCTTCTTCATGCGCTAGTTTTAAAAAATAACTCAGGATAATGATCTTCTGGGTTTTTGCTTAAAATATGAATATTAAAATAAGATTCTAAAAAACCTAATCCGTATCCAAAAAACTGAATTATAACTGCACCAACAGCCATAAGTGCTACTTTTAATTGCTTAGTTTGTATTAAGGCGGTAATAAAAATTAATACAAAGTACACAATATATATAGTCAAAAACCATTTATAGCCAAAGATTAAAAGTATAATGGCTAGATCGAACCCTATGATAAATATTGAAGGAAACCAGTAGGTTATTTTTTTGGTTTGAGGGTGCCATTTATTTAAAATAGGACGCACCAATCCAAATTTGCGAACTTGTTGATAAAATTTAGTCCAAGACATTCTTCTTTTATGATACACAATGGCTTCGGGTATTAATTTAGTCCTGAACCCGAAACTCCAAAGGCGAATGGAAAGATCAGGATCTTCTCCAGGATGTATACTTCCAAAACCTTTTGAAGCCAAAAAAGCTTGTTTAGAAATACCCATATTGAAACTTCGGGGTTGAAAGGTATCCACCGCATGCTTACCTCCTCTAATACCTCCAGTGGTTAAAAAAGAGGTCATCGAAAAATCAATAGCCTTTTGCAAATCGCTAAAAGATTCATGAGCCCCATCTGGTCCTCCAAAACAATCCACATAATCCGCATTCAAACTTTTGTCCACAGCTTTTAAATAATCTTTTGGCAATATTACGTCGCTATCTAAAATAATAAAATAATTACCCTTAGCTCTTTGCATCCCAAAGTTTCTGGAATCTCCGGGACCTGTATTGGATTTTGAATAGTAAGATATATTTAATCTACTATATTTAGCAACCAAATACTCTGACGTTTTAGATGAGCCATCTTCAACAATTACAATTTCATACTGCAAATCAGTTTTCAATTGACTAAAACTATGTAAAAGCTCATCAATTTCCTCTGGTCTATTATAAACTGGTACTATAAAAGAATAATGCAGTTGCATAAAACAAATGTAACTATTACAAACAAAAAAGACCTATCAGGTTATAAAATCCTGATAGGTCAAATTAATTATTTATGATAAATACTTTTTACTCTTCTCCCATAAATTCACTCATAACAGCATCGCTCACTCCCATATTACTAAACCCACCATCATTATACAAGTTTTGCAGGGTAACACGCTTTGTTAAATCACTAAATAATGTAACAGTATAATTGGCACAGTCTAAAGCTGTTGCATTACCTAGTGGCGACATCTTTTCTGCATAGGAAATAAATCCGTCAAAACCTTTTACCCCACTACCAGCTGTAGTAGGTGTAGGTGATTGAGAAATTGTATTTACGCGAACTTTTTTATCTCTTCCAAAGAAATAACCAAAACTGCGTGCAATACTTTCTAAGTAGGCTTTATTGTCTGCCATATCATTGTAATCAGGGAATACGCGTTGTGCCGCCATATAACTTAAAGCTACAATACTCCCCCATTCGTTCATCGCATCTGCTTTATAAAGTGTTTGCATAACTTTATGAAAAGACATAGCAGAAACATCAGTTCCTTTTTGCGTCCAGCTGTAATTCTGATCGGTATAATGTTTTCCTTTTCTAACATTTATAGACATACCAATAGAATGTAGTACAAAATCAATCTTTCCACCTAAAATTTCCATAGATTTTTCAACTAAATTTTGTAGATCTTCTTCTGAAGTGGCATCAGCTGGTATAATTTCAGATCCTGTTTTTTCAGCTAATTCGTTAATTTGCCCCATTCTCATGGCGACTGGCGCATTTGTAAGTACAAATTCTCCGCCTTCTTCATGAACACGTTCAGCAGTTTTCCAAGCGATAGAATTTGAATCAAGTGCCCCAAAAATTATCCCTTTTTTTCCTTTTAATAAATTATAAGCCATATCTATTGGTTGTTTGTTCTAAAAATTATGGCGCAAAAGTACTAAACTTTCGCCTTTAAAATAAAACGTTTAATTAAGTAATTCTTTGGCATGCGCTATTGCCGAGGAAGACAATTCTGAACCTCCCAACATTTGAGCAATTTCCACAATCCGATCATCATAATTCAGTTTGATTAGATTCGTTTGAGTAACATTCTCCTTATCTTCTTTATACACCTTAAAATGTGAATTACCTTTTGCTGCTATTTGTGGCAAATGGGTTATAGAAAATACTTGCATGGTTTTGCTCATTTGAAGCATAATATCTCCCATTTTATGAGCTATTTCTCCTGAAACTCCAGTATCAATCTCATCAAACATGATTGTTGGTAGCTGTATGTATTTTGAAAGTATAAGCTTTATAGCCAGCATAATTCTAGACAATTCTCCACCAGAAGCTGCTTTTTTAAGGGTACTGAAACTACCACCTTTATTTGCTGAAAATTGAAATGATAGCTCATCTTTACCATTGAAATAAAAATCCGTTCCTTTATTTAATTTTACATCGAAATCAGCATTTGGCATTCCCAAATCTGTTAAAATATCTTTTAATTGCGATACAAGAATTGGAATTGCTTTATTTCTATTGGCATTGATTGATATTGCTAAATCGTTCAACTTAGTTTCAGATTTTGAAATAGCGTCTTTAGTAATTGAAATAGACTCATCTAGATTTTCGGTAACGCCAACTTTTTCTTCAAGTGATTCTCTAATTTCAATAAGTTCGGTTACTGAAGAAACTTGATGCTTCTGAAAAAGACTATTTAAAGTCTGTAATTTTGAACTCACCAAATCTAAACGATTAGGGTCAGCATCAACGCTATCTTGATATGCGCTTACTTCGCTAAAAATATCATCTATTTCAATAAAACTACTATTAATACGATCAAATAAATCATTGTATGCCGATGACAAAGTTGATAATCTTTGAAATGTGGTTTTTAAATTATTTAGTATTGTAATTGCCCCAATCTGTTCATCATTTAATAAATGATAAGCTTCAGATAAGCCTCTTTGAATTTCTTCTACGTTATTTAAAGTTTCATATTCCTCTTCTAAAGACTCTAACTCATCTTCAACTAAATTGGCCTCATTCAATTCATTTAATAAAAAAGTATTATAATCATGCTCTTTAATTGCTTCCGATTTTAAATGAAGTAAAGCAGTTAATTCTTTTTTGTGCGATTTATACTCTAAAAGATGAGCGGTATAGTTTTCTAGTATCTTCAAATTATTAGCCAATGCGTCTATAACTTGAAATTGAAAATCATCTTTAGCCAGTTCCAAAGTTTGATGTTGAGAATGCACGTCAATAAGCTGATTACCTAATTGCTGTAAACTTGATAGATTAACAGGAGAATCGTTTACAAAAGCTCTAGATTTTCCTGAAGGCAATATTTCCCTTCGTATTATTGTTTGAAGTTCATAATCTAAATCTTCCGTGTCAAATAATTGCTTTAAATCATATTTTGAAATATCAAAAACAGCTTCTATTATGCATTTGGAATCGGAGTTTTTCAAACTATTTAAATCTGCCCGTTTCCCAAGAATTAAGGAAAGTCCACCTAATAAAATAGATTTTCCTGCACCAGTTTCTCCAGTAATAATTGTAAACCCGTCATTAAAATCTACATCGAGATGATCTATAAGTGCGTAGTTTTTTATCGCAAGCGATTTAAGCATTCTATACTAATTTTCTTGAACAGCAGTTTTAAACTGGTGAGCTGTAAATTTAACTAAAGTATGTTGTAATTAAAATTTAATATTTCGCCATTTACTAGAATGCATTGGAGCCACTTTTTGAAGCATATCTTTTAAATTGGCAATATTGACTTGTGGACCGTCTGAATATATTTGCTGAATTTCATCAGCCTTTGCATCAAAGAATGTTCGTAGTAAAAAAGAATTAGGTCTTCTACTATTCATTGTTTTAAACTTAGTAAGAGCACTTGCAATTTTTGATTTTGCTCCCTTAGTGTCTTCGCTCATAGTATCTAAGCCAAGTCTATGGTAATCGTATACAACATCTCTAAACTCTTTAAATGTGGAAGACATAACATTGTCAATTAGAATAAATCTACTTTGTAAACCATCTTCTAACTTCCATCCCTTAAAGTTTTCTTGCTGCGAATAATTTAAAATTGTTTGTGCCTGCTTATAATACGTCTGCCCTCCGTTTTTCTCGTAGGAGTCACCATCCAAAGCCAAAATCATATACACGTGAAATGCTAAAACAGAAATTAAATTTGAAGTATATTGTGTAGGATTGTAGATTAAATTTTGGAATTCTAGGTATTCAAAAGTAAAATCTCTATCGTTAAAGTTATAGACAGGAGAGCTATATGAAGAACCATATATTGGACGTGAGGATTGCACTTGAATACTGGCTCTAAAAAACTCACCACTGTATTCTGAAATAATAATGTTCATGCTACAATTAATCAACTCTTGAGGTCCAAAAGTTCTATTTGTCCATTTTGTATTATTTATAAACTCTGTAAGTTGTTTTTCTAAGTTCTTAAATATCTGTAAGTTTTCATTTCCCGTTTGTTGTGCATTTACAACTACGGTACAGTTTAGCTCTTGTGCAAAACTGCTTACACTTAAACTTAATAACAAAATGGCGATTATTTTACGCATCAATATATTTTACTATTTCACTTAATAAATCTTGAGCAACTTCGGCTTTTGACTTTAATTGAAACTCTTTTACATTATTTTTATTATCTATAAAAGTAACTTTATTAGTGTCTCCTTTAAACCCAGCGCCTTTATCGTTCAACGAATTTAATACAATTAAATTTAAATTTTTCTTTTTTAATTTAAGCTTTGCGTTTTCTATTTCATTGTTTGTTTCCAAAGCAAAACCAACTAAGAATTGTTGTTTTTTGGTATCACCTAATGAAGCCAAAATATCCTTAGTACGTTCTAATTCTAAGCTAAGTGTTTCAGATTTCTTCTTTATTTTCTCTGAAAATACTTGTATAGGAGTGAAATCTGCAACTGCTGCCGATAAAATAGCTACATCAGTATTCTCATAATATTTATGTACTTCATGATACATTTCCTCAGCACTTACAACAGCAATTATATTTATGAGGCTATGGTTTACATTTTGATGGGTTGGTCCAGTAATTAAAATAACATTAGCACCCATATTTGCAGCCTTTTTGGCTATTTCAAACCCCATCTTACCACTTGAATGGTTTCCAATAAAGCGAACAGGATCTATAGCCTCATAGGTAGGTCCAGCAGTAATTAAAACTTGCTTGCTCTTTAGAGGTAATTGATTAAGAATATCATTCTCAATAAAAGCAACAATATCTTCAGGTTCTGCCATTCTACCCTCGCCAATTAAACCACTAGCCAATTCCCCACTGGTAGCAGGAATCATAATATTTCCAAATGTTTGTAGTTTTTCAAATGAAGCCTTAGTGGATGGATGCCTGTACATATCCAAATCCATAGCCGGCGCGAAATACACAGGACATTTTGCAGACAAATATGTGGCTAACAATAAATTATCTGATGTGCCATTTGCCATTTTAGACATGGTATTAGCCGTTGCTGGAGCTATCAAAAAAAGATCTGCCCAGAGCCCAAGATCTACATGGTTATTCCATACAGCATTATCATCCTCATCATCAGTAAAAGACGAAAAAACAGGATTTTTTGAAAGTGTTGAAAGTGTAAGAGGCGTAATAAAATCTTTAGAAGCAGGCGTCATGACAACCCTCACTTCTGCACCAGATTTTATAAAAAGACGTACTAAAGTAGCAGTTTTATAAGCGGCAATACCTGCGGTAATACCTAACAGAACTTTCTTGCCGCTTAGTATACTCATATTTTGGATTACTGAGCGTCTTCCTCAGTATTTCTAAAGTAAATCTTATCCGTAAGCCATTCTTGAACAGCTAAAGCGTGAGGCTTTGGTAGCTTTTCGTAAAACTTCGAAACTTCAATTTGTTCCTTGTTTTCGAAAATTTCCTCTAAGCTATCATTGTAAGTTGCAAATTCTTCTAACTTATCAATAAGCTCCTTTTTGATTTCTGTGTTAATTTGATCAGCTCTTCTTGCTATAATAGATATAGCTTCATAGATGTTTTCCGTTGGCTCATCAACTTGATTTCTATCATACGTAACCGTGTTTACGGGAGCTGTTGTTTTTTTTAAATCCATCATTATATATTAACTTTTAGCGCTATAAGTTTCTAATTCTTTATTAATTTCTGCCATCATTTTTTCAGCTTCCGCAATATAATCAGAATTTGAAGAAGCTTTCTTAAAAATAGCGTAATATTCTTTGGCCTGCTCCAGTCTGTTTTTTCTCAATTTAACAATCCCATCTGCAGTATTTTTATACTCTTTACTATCAATTGCCAATTTACATGCTGCGTCAAATCTGTAAAACAAAGCATCCTCTCTTAAACTAGAACCTGGAAACTGAAAAATAAAATTATCAAAGGACTTTATAGAAGCTTTGTAATCAGAAATATGATCGTACTGTTTTGCTATTTCAAATGCCTTTTTCTCTAGTTTAAAATCTAACTCCTTTACAAGCTTGTTAGCCTCAGAAACATGTTTTGAACTTGGAAATAAATTAATAAACTCTTGTAACTTTTCTATAGCATCCTTCGTTTCAGTTTGATCATTCGAATATCTTGGTGAAAGCATATAATAGCTTTTTGCCCCATAAAAAGCAGCATCTTCCTTTTTCTCACTTTTTGGATAACTAGTTACAAAACGTTCAAATTGATACCCTGCAACATAAAAATCATTCATTTTATAAAATGAATCTGCATATAGAAACATTAGTTTTTGTGCTTGGGGTTTGCCTTTATACTTTGGGACAATTTGGGCAAATAACGTATTTGCTTTTTGATATTTACCTATTTGATACAAAGAATCTCCTAGTTTAAATTTTGCTGCCGTATCCTCACTTTTAAGTACTTTTTGGTATTCGCTACATGAACTAATTAAGCAAACTAAAACTAAAACGGAAAAAAAGTATTTCATCAATTTATTACTTTTCATTTAAAAGATTAACGTAACGCTCACTGATTAAATTACTTATGTTAAAGATATCTTTCAAACAGTTTGCAAAATTACATTTAATTAACGTAATTAAAAAATATAATTTTGAGCTAAAATAAGTGTTCAAAACAAGTGTATGATAGGTTTAAGTTATATTTAACTTTTAGTAGATTCTATTTTATCAAAGAGCTTATGATCTAAAACCATTTCGCCCTTTTCATTGTAATAGTAGGCCTTAACAAATCTATGATTCAACTTTATTTCATTCAACAAATATGAATGCATCTGATGTACTTCCTGATTAAACGACTCATCATAGTAGCTAACCATAACAATTAATTCTCCTTGTTTCTTGGAAATTTCATGTTCTGGAATTTCAAAAATGGGACTTTCATTATTAATATCATGAACAACTGTCCATGTAGTGGGTAAATAATTAATAGTACTGCGTTCTAATTTCAAATCATAAAAACTATTGATATATTCCCCTTTTCTATTTTTATCACTAAGAGTTAAAGTAACTTTAACTTTAGGGTTAATCATATTGCTGTCCCTATTGTTTTCAATGCGAAACATCAAACCTTTGCCATTACCATAATTAGTAAGCACCAAAAATTTGGAAAATCTAATAGCTGCTCTTGGTTTAGAAAACCTCCCATAAAGTAACCCAGTAACAAATGCAAAAAACATTAATCCGATAAAAGCCTCAATTGAGGAAATAATACCACTAGCAATTCCAGATGGCGACATGGCCCCATACCCTAAAGTTGTAAAAGTTTGCGTAGAGAAGAAAAAGGCATTTAAAAAATCTTTAAATACACTTCCTGTGGTATGTGTTATTTGATCAATACCAATAAATAAGTAGAGCAATGCGAAAATTACATTCGCTTTTATATAAGCTACAAAGGATAGTGTAAAAAACTTTGTCCAAGAAATACCAACCAAATAATTGTAGGCCTCTGAGAACTTTTTGGGTTTGTTTATATGAACAACATTAAAATACCCCTTTTTGTCAATTAATCGCCCAACGTATTTAGCCGATGCGTTTCCAAAACCAGGATCTTTAATTTTTTTACCCAATTTAAAAGTCTTTTACAAATGCAGCTATTTTAGATTTTAAGGGCGTAGACGCTTGTACTAAAGGAAGTCTTACATTGGCATTACATAAGCTTAAAGCTTCAAATACAGCCTTAATACCTGCAGGGTTATTTTCTTCGAAAATATACGTAATAATATCCATTAATTTATAATGGTATTTGTATGCTGCCTTAGCGTCTCCTACTAAACCTAAGCGTATCATTTCTGAAAATTCCTTAGGATAAGCTTGCCCAATTACAGAAATAACACCAGAGCCTCCAGCTAAGGTTACGCCTAGTGCCAAATCATCATCACCCGAGATTACAAGAAAGTCTTCTGGCTTATCCTTCAAAAGTTGTAAATATTGCCATGTGCTATTACCAGCTTCTTTAACACCTATTATGTTGTCAAAATCGTTGGCTAACCTTAAAATTGTTTCTGGTAATATATTTTTTGATGTTCTCCCAGGAACATTGTATAATAGAATATCTGTAGGGCAAATCTCAGAAATAGCCTTGAAATGCTGATAAACTCCCTCTTGTGTTGGCTTTGTGTAATAAGGCGACACAGATAAAATGGCATCAATATTACTTAAATCTGTAGTTTCAATTTCTTCTATAATTGCAGATGTATTGCTGCCACCAATACCCAAAACTAAAGGTACTCTTCCATTATTAGTTTCTATAATTGCAGCTGTTATATCCTTTTTTTCTTGTTTTGTGATAGTCACGCTTTCTGCTGTAGTACCAGAAATAACAAGATACTCTACACCATTATCAATGTTATATTCAACAATTTGTTTCAGTGCGTCAAAATCAACACTTAAATCATTTTTGAAAGGTGTTACCAAGGCTACTCCAGTTCCTAGAAACTTATTATTCATTTTAAATTTTGTTTAATACGGTTAAATATTTTATAACTTCATTATTAAAAACACTCATATCTTCAATATCGGTTTTTATAATCAAGTCGTTAAGTCTTTCATCGGCCTGCAAAATTCCGATTTTAAATTGAGATTTCGATAATGTAGTTAATAATTTTAATTCTAAAGTTGCATCACTGTAGTAACTAATCAATACGTCAAATGATTCGTTTAAAAATGCTTGTAGTTCTATATTTTTTATAACACCATTCCAACCAAAATCATTCATATTAAAACAACTATCCCAAGAATTTCCATGACTCTTTAAATCAGATGTATATGCAATTACTTTTAACTTATTCGTGTGTATTTTTAATTGTGAAGCTAATACATTAAAGGCATTAAAGTCGTCAATCTCATCAAAGTTCAAAATTATGCCTAAGCTCTTTATCTTATTATTGCCCAAATTAACTTTACGTTGGGCTAACAATTTATTTAAATACTTTTTATTAGATTTTTGCTTAAAAGCCTTTAAAATCATTTAATTTTATACTTTTCGCAAAGGTAGCAAAAGTACATGCAAAACATTAAGAAATTTATTTTCGACGAGTTAGTGATTCATAAACATATTTTAAGTACTGTAGTTTTAATTTTCTGTTTTAGCTGCAAACCAAAGCTAAATATTCAAACTATAGAAGGAAAGCGATTAAATATTGATACGACTTTGGTTGAAGATACCTCCGTTGAAAATTTCATCAAACCCTATCGCATTCATATTGAAAAAGATCTAGATAGCGCTTTAGCTTATGCTTTAGATACATATCATAAAAATGACGGTGTTCTAAACTCGACAATTGGCAACCTTATGGCAGATATTATTATGAAAGAAGGTAACCCCATTTTTCAGAAAAGAGCTAAAAAATCTATTGATGCCGTAATTTTAAATCATGGTGGAATACGAGCAGAAATTCCAAAAGGAATAGTTAATGCCAGAACCGCTTTTAATGTAATGCCATTTGAAAATGAAATTGTAGTTGTAGGTTTAAAAGGTAACCAAATAAAAAAGGCAGTTGATTATCTGATTAAAGGAAGAAGGGCACATCCAATTTCAGGAATGGAAATTGTTGTTGATTCTGATTATAAACTAATTTATGCTAAAATCAATGATGAACCTATAGATAATGGAAAAGTCTATTATGTAGCAACAAGCGATTATCTATATAATAATGGTGATAATATGTCTTTTTATCAACCTAACGAAAGCGTCCATGTATTAGACTATAAAATTAGAAATGTATTAATTGATTATTTTAAGAAAGTGGACACCATAAATCCAGTGAAAGATCAAAGATTCGTTATAAAGCAATATTAAATGAAAAGAAGGGATTTTATAAATCGAATGGCTATTGGAAGTGCTTCTGTAACACTTGGAGGTCTAGGATTACAGTCGTTTAAAACTCCTGATCAGTCCACAAAAATAACTATACTTCACACAAATGATGTGCACAGTCATATTGATCCTTTCGGTCCAGATGAAGGTAGAAATGCAAACAAAGGAGGTGTTGCAAGAAGAGCGGCTTTGATAAATTCCATAAGAAAAGAGAATAAAAACACCTTGCTACTAGACGCGGGTGATATTTTTCAAGGGACTCCTTACTTTAATTATTACGGTGGTGAACTTGAGTTTAAATTAATGAGTATGCTAAAATACGATTTAGCAACCATAGGTAATCATGATTTTGATAATGGTATTAACGGCTTGTACGCGCAGTTACCACATGCTGAATTTGATTTTGTTTCTGCAAACTATGATTTTTCAAATACCGACTTAAACACACATGTAAAACCTTATAAAGTATTTACAAAATCTGGTATTAAAATTGGTGTTTTTGGCTTAGGTATTGAGCTGAAGGGTCTGGTTGACAAGAAGCTGTACAAGGAAACCAAATATCTCGATCCTGTTGAAATTTCAACGGATATGGTAAGACTTTTAAAAGAAGAAGAACATTGCGATTTGGTAATTTGTCTTTCACATTTAGGATATAATTATAGTAGAAATCCAAAAAAAGTAAGTGATCTTAAACTCGCAGAAGCCACAAAAGATATTGATTTAATAATTGGTGGACATACACATACCTTCTTACCAAAACCAACTATTGTCAAGAATAAAGAAGGCAAAAACACATTGGTTAATCAGGTAGGATGTTATGGATTGTATTTAGGTCAAATAGATTTTTATTTTGACATAGATAAAAACTCTTCTTCCAACGCAACCACAATAATTGTTTAAGTATTATTTTGAAAAGATGATAAGTTTTACATTCTAGTTCGTCTAAATCTTCATCAAATCAAAATAATATGAAAAAACATATACCACTAGTACTGCGCATCGTTGTGGCAGTGATTTTAATTCAAACCCTTAGATTTAAATTTTTAGGACACCCAGATAGTATTTATATTTTTGAAACTGTCGGATTAGAGCCATTTGGAAGAATTGGTATTGGTGTTATTGAACTGGTAGCAGGTATCCTACTTATAATTAGAAAAACAGTTTGGATAGGTGCTCTCCTTTCTTTAGGTGTAATTGGCGGTGCAATATTTATGCATTTAACTAATTTGGGTATTGAAATTCAGGATGATGGTGGTTTACTTTTTGGAACAGCCGTAATAACTTTTATTTTAGCTGGTATAATTCTATTTGTTTACAAAAAAGAAATCCCTCTACTAAATCGCTAGTTTAAACTACCGTCTACTTTTTTATATTTAAGTTTTGCTTGCGCAAATAAGAAGTAAAACCCTATCAATCCTAAAGAAATCGTTAATAGACTTAACAAATTTTGGTGAGAGACATATAGATAAGCAATATTTAAAACTTCCGCAAAAACAATGCACAAAGCTCCAATTAAAATATAAAATGCCTTTCTGCTATCTTTATAAAAATAGTTTAGTAAAGCCAACGACAGAATTAGTAACATTACAACGTTGTATGTAAGTTCTACAAAATAAATGGAACCCAAAATTAAATCGGGATTGACAATACGTAACAGCTGATATGCTATATAGGCGTTTAGAGCAAATAAAACGGCAATAGAAAACTTATAATTTTTTAGTATGTGCTTAAAGTCTAAACTTTGAGCAATTTCAACCACCAAAGCTATATAAGCTAATATATACAATGTATTACATAGGTAATAAGATGTTAATGTTGGCAAGCTATCTGAGAAAATAGTAATTAAGTCTGAAATTGAATATATAACCAAGAAAAGAACAAAGTAAATTGATCTTTGTTTGATACTACAAAAGTAGCATAAGGTTATTACAGGCAGTATAAGCGCACTAAAGCATTGCGTAAGAAATACATTTTCAGTGAATAAAAAACACACAAATAATATATAGCAAACACTTAATAAGACTATCTGTACTTTGGGGTTGCACATGATTACCTAATAATGGTTACATGGCAAATATAATAAAATATTGCAATTAATCGATAAAAAAATGCGTTTTATCGTTATTATTTTATTTTATGCCTATTATTTGTAAGAAATTGATTTCATTTAATAGTTCTATTCCTAAAGATTCGGCCTTGGTTCTTTTACTTGGTCCCATTTTATCTCCAGCAACTACAAAACTTGTTTTTGAAGATATAGAACTACTTACCTTACCTCCATTTTGCTCAATTAGCTTCTTAAGCTCGGTTCTTGAAACATGTTCAAAAACACCCGAAACAACAATAGACTTACCTTTTAGCAATTCCGTCAGCCCTTCCAATTCTTCTTCCGAAACTTTTAGCTGAATTCCAAAAGACTTTAATCTATTTATAATCAGTATATTTTCGTCCGCACTAAAAAAACCCTTTACACTTTCAGCTATTTTCACACCAATTTCATCCACTTGCTCGAGTTCTTCCTGAGAAGCATCGATTAAAGCATCAATTGATTTATAATGTTTTGCCAATTTTTTGGCAACAGTCTCACCAACATATCTAATCCCAATAGCATATAAAACACGCTCAAAAGGTATTTGTTTGGACTGCTCAATACCATTAACTAAATTTTCAGCACTTTTTTCAGCCATTCGCTCTAAAGGAATTACTTGTTCCTTAGTCAACTCATATAAATCGGAATAATTGGAGATTAACCCTTCGTTTACCAAAAGAGCAACTGTTTCTCCGCCTAAACCTTCAATATCCATAGCCTTTCTTGAAATATAATGCTGAATACGACCAATAATTTGAGGAGAACAGCCATTATAGTTCGGGCAATAATGTTTTGCATCTCCTTCTGTGCGTACTAATTCTGTACCACATTCTGGACATTGCTTAATATATTGCGTCTGTTGCGAATCTAGCGGTCTTTTAATTAGATCTACAGCGACTATTTTTGGAATGATCTCCCCTCCTTTCTCAACAAATACAGTATCACCCTCTCTTATATCTAACTTTTCTATTTGGTCTGCATTATGTATAGAAGCTCTCTTAACTGTAGTACCAGCTAATTCTACAGGTTCCAAATTAGCGACAGGAGTAATTGCCCCTGTGCGCCCTACTTGATAGGTAATTTTATTTAAAACTGTAGAAACCTGTTCTGCCTTAAACTTATACGCCATAGCCCATCGTGGAGCCTTAGCGGTATACCCCAACTCTTCCTGTTGCTGTAAATTATTTACTTTTATAACAACACCATCCGTTTCATAAGGTAGTTTATGGCGTTCAATATCCCAATGATTTACAAATTCCAATACTTCATCAACCGATTTTGCCAAAACAGCAACTTCTGGCACTTTAAATCCCCACGATCTGGCTTTTTCTAAACTCTCAAATTGGGTACTGACTCCAAGATTAGAACCTGTTAAATTATATAATAAACATTCTAAAGGACGTTTCGCAACTTCTCCACTGTCTTGCAATTTTAAACTACCAGAAGCTGTATTTCTTGGGTTCCTGTATGGTTCTTCTCCATTGGCAACACGCTCTTCATTCATTTTATTAAAACCATCAAATGGCAATACAATTTCGCCGCGTATTTCAAATTTTTGAGGATAATTCCCTTTAAGTTGAAGTGGAACCGATTTTATAGTTTTTACGTTAGCCGTAACATTATCTCCCTGAAAACCATCACCACGAGTAACAGCTCTTACCAGCTTACCATCTTCATAGGTTAAACTCATGGAGGCACCGTCATACTTCAGTTCACATGTATATTCAACATCACCATCAACTAATTTTTTAATACGTTTTTCCCAATCTAATAAATCTTCTTTGGAATATGAATTATCCAAAGAATACATGCGGTACTCATGCTTAATGGTTTCAAAATTCTTGGTAACTTCTCCTCCAACGCGCTGAGTTGGTGAATTTGAATCAAAAAATTCTGGATGGGCTTCTTCAAGTTCTTGAAGTGCTTTTAGCTTCAAGTCAAAGTCATAATCTGAAATTGTTGGATTGTCAAGAACGTAATAGTTATGATTATGTTCTCTTAATTCTGCTCTAAGTTGATTTAGTTTTTGTTGAATGTTTTCCATTACTCAAATATACCTTTTAGCATCCTATCTTTTCCAAAAATATCGGTCTTCAACTCTACATTCTTGAAATTGTTTTTTTTCAATACTCCAACTGTTTCTTCTCCCAAATATTCATTAATTTCAAAAAATAATTGCCCTTTCGGTTTTAAAGCTTCTTTCGCAAATTTACTTATAACTTCATAAAACATTAAAGCGTTATCATTTTTTACGAATAACGCAAGGTGAGGCTCGTTTTCAAGAACATTAGCTTTCATTAAAGCCTTTTCCTGTTCTCTAACATATGGTGGATTGGATACAATAATATCAAAATTATGTGTCATTGAAAGAAGTTCAGCATCGTAAGGCGCAAGAATATTTTCCCTAATAAAAGTGATACTAACATCATTTTGTTCTGCATTAAATTTTGCAACTTCCAAAGCTTCTGCACTAATATCAACAGCAAAAACCGAGGCTTTAGGTAAATTTTTAGCTAACGAAATTGCAATACAACCACTACCTGTGCCAATATCTAATATTTTAATAGAGTCTTCAGCATTAACATTCTTTATTACCCAAGACACTAATTCTTCAGTTTCTGGACGAGGTATCAAGACATTTTCATCCACCTTAAACGGCAATCCGTAAAATTCGGTTTCACCTAGAATATATTGAATAGGTCGCTCCTGTTTTAAAAGCTCTAAATCTCTCAAAATTAAATCTACATCTTCAACTACAATATCGGTATTTAGAGCCAACTTCAACCGATCAACATCAAAATGATGCTTAGAGAGTATAAAAAAGAAATTATTGATTTCTTCCTTGGCATAAATTGGGTTCAATTCATGATAAAATTTATTTTGAATATTCTTCAGATTCATAAATCCTTTTTCATCCAAACACTACATGAACAATGCCCTGTATTTCCCAAAGAAGATTCTAAATGTTTGAAACCGTAGTTTTCATAAATATGTATGGCTGCCTTTAATTGTGGTGCTGATTCCAAATAGCAGGTTTTATACCCCAAGTCTTTTGCAACCTTTATACATTTTTCAAACATTAGTTTTCCATAACCTTTGCCACGTACTTTAGGGGAAAAGTACATCTTTTGTATTTCACAAACATCACCTTCATAGTCCTTTAAGGGCTTCACCCCTGCGCCTCCTAAAATTTCTCCATTTTTTTCTATCACATAATATGCATCGTCATCATTTTGATATGCCTCATACATTTGCTTAGTTTCAGGATCAGCATAGGCTGTTCCTTCCAAAGGAATCTTAAACTCATGAAAGCAAGCGCGAATTACAGCCTCTAATTCTGCGTTATCTTGAGGCTCAATTTCTCGAATAACTATGGTATCTTTGCTCATTAAATTGACCTTTTCAAAAGTGAATATACACTAAATCTTATTTTATTTCATGAAGCGTTTACTAATATTATTAACAATAGCTTGTACTTTTTTTAATTGTAAAGTGAATGAAAAGCCGTTGTTCGTAAATGTCGAAAATATAATAGTTAAAGAATCTACATCTAAAATGTTAGTGCTATCTGCAGATGCACTTTTTATGAACCCTAATGATATTGGTGGTGAATTGAAGACCGATGCAATTAAGATTTATGTAAATGATAATGAGGTAGGTTATGTATCTACAGCATCTTTTAAGGTTCCGGCTAAAAAGGAATTTACTATTCCTTTAACAGCAACTATTCCAGTTGATAGTTTAATTATTGGTAAAAATATTGGTGGACTTATTGGAAGTTTATTCAGTCAGAAAATTAAAGTGCAATATAAAGGCGATATTGTTTATAAAACTTTAGGTTTCTCTTATAGCTATGATGTAGATGAAACCGAAGAAATAAAAATTAAACTATAAGGCTTGACAGCACACGAACTATATATAAGACGTTGTATAGAAATTGGAAATAATGGTTTGGGCTCAACAAGACCAAATCCTATGGTTGGATGTGTTATTGTTGTAAATAACAAAATTATAAGTGAAGGGTTCACAAGCGCCTATGGTGGTAGTCATGCAGAGGTGAATGCTATTAAAGATGTTAAGAACAAGAAGCTTTTAAAAAACTCAACATTATATGTAACCTTAGAACCATGTTCGCACCATGGTAAAACACCGCCATGTAGCGATTTAATTATTAAATCTGGAATTCCAAAGGTAGTCATTGGGTGTATTGATGATAATGAACAGGTAGCCGGACGCGGTATTAAAAAGTTAATAGAAGCTGGTGTTGATATTACTGTTGGTGTTTTAGAAGAAGAATGTAAGGCACATTTAAAACGCTTTTTTACATTTCATAATAAAAAGCGACCATACATTATTTTGAAATGGGCAGAAACTAAAGATGGCTTTATAGCTCCAGCAATTAAAGATGAACAAAAACCAGTTTGGATAACTAATTCTTACTCCAGACAATTAGCACATAAATGGCGTGCTGAGGAGCAAGCTATTTTAGTGGGTACTAAAACTGTTTTAGAAGACAACCCTAGTTTAACTGTGAGAGATTGGACTGGAAAAAACCCAGTAAGAATAGTAATTGATAGAACAAATAAACTATCTAAAACTTCAAATGTATTTGATACATCAGTTGAAACATTGCTAATAGAAAATGAGGCTATCAATTTTGATGAACCAATAGCTGCTCAAATTTGTGATGTACTTTTTAACGAAGATATTAATTCCGTTATTATAGAAGGTGGAACAAAAACACTTCAAACATTTATTGATGAAAATCTTTGGGATGAAGCAAGAGTATTTATTGGAGACCGCTTTTTCAATGAAGGTATCGAAACTCCAAAATTTAAAGATAGATGTATCTCAGAACAATATATTCAGAACGATGTTTTAAAAATATATGAGAATGATTGATACCCTAATTTTTGATTTTGGAAATGTGTTTATCAATCTTGATATTGAAAATGGGTTTAAAGAGTCTTTAAAAACCTTAGGGATTTCTTTAATTTCTGAAGATATTATTGCGACCAATGAGTTGTATGAAACAGGTTTTATTACTACAGATGAGTTCATCACATTTTATGCCGAAAAATTTCCTTATTTGAACAGGAATCAACTTGTGGACTTATGGAATATCATATTAAAAGATTTCCCCAAGCACCGATTAGAATTTCTTAAGGACCTTAAATCTAGTGGAAACTATAGATTAATTCTTCTTAGCAATACCAATGAACTTCATATAGAATGGATAAAAGCCAACATTAGCTTTTATGAAGAGTTTAAATCATATTTTGATGCTTTTTATCTCTCTCATGAAATTAATTTAAGAAAGCCAAATAGAGATATTTTTGAGTTCGTTTTAAATCAACAAAACGCAAAACCAGAACAGTGCTTTTTTATAGATGATAATGCCAATAACATAAAAACTGCAAAACAGCTTAATATCAACACATGGCATATTATCCCCTATAAAGAAGATGTTATAAATCTATTCTCTACACAAAAACATCATTTCTAATTTGAATTTTGAAGATACTTATAAAACTATAGTTTCGAACTCAGAGCCTATTTTATATAAAGAGAAGAATAGCAAGTTCTTTGGATATGCATTTCATATAACTTCGGAAGAGGCTGTTAAACAAAAATTGGAACTTGTTAAAAAAGAGCATCATTCTGCAAGACATTGGTGTTATGCATATCAAATAGGTACGGAAAGCAAATCCTTTAGAGTAAATGATGATGGTGAACCTAGCAATACTGCTGGTATGCCCATTTATGGGCAAATTCTTTCATCTGATTTAACCAATGTACTAATTATTGTAGTAAGATATTTTGGTGGTGTTAAACTTGGCGTCGGCGGTTTAATTAAATCTTACAGAACCACTGCGCAACTGTCGATAGAAGCTTCTGAAATTATTGAGAAAACCGTTAATCAAGAATTTGAGATTTCTTTTGAATATAAAGACATGAATAAAGTAATGCGCATTATCAAAGAGAAAAACCTTGATATTATAAGTCAAAAGCTTGAACTGGCTTGCTCTATTACCATTTCTGTTAGAAAGCAAATTGCTGATAGGATTTTCGATATCTTTGTGTCTTCTTATGGTATTTCTATTAAAAAAGTAGAAAATTAATTAATCTATTAAATCCAGAATATATTGGGGCGCTCTTGTAGGTCTGTTAGTTTTCATATCAATAAACACCAAAACTGTACTTGCTGTTGTTAAAATTTCGTCCTTTTCATTTGTGATTTCATACTCAAATTCAATCTTTGCGGTAGGCTTATTTTTAAGTTGAGTTTTTACATTAATTAGCTCGTCATAACCAGCTGATTTTTTATAATTTATATTTAAAGAAACAACTGGCAACATTATTCCTTTTTCTTCCATTTTTTTGTAAGAAATTCCAAGTTTCCTGAGCCACTCAATCCTACCCATTTCCAAGTATAATGCGTAATTGCCATGATATACTACACCCATTTGGTCAGTTTCACCGTACCTCACTCTTATTTGTATTTCATCGATTTTCATGACTTTATTTAAATATTTTTTTGTAGCTTCGGCTAGCCGCTAAACATGAGGAAAAAATTCTTAAAATTCAACCTATTTTCATTTTTTTTTTTAGAATTTTGTTCACATATTTGCCAAAGACTAAAGGGGGAATTTAAGAAGATGTTCTTCTTCTTAAATTAATATTAACTAACCAAAACCAAATAATTTACTAGATGAGTAGGACTGCGCAATCGGTATGGCACAATTGTCTTAATTTCATAAAAGATAATATCCAGCCGCAGGCATACAAGACTTGGTTCGAGCCTATTGTAGCAGTAAAGCTTCAAGACAATGCCTTAAGCATTCAAGTTCCTAGTAAATTTTTTTATGAATGGTTAGAAGAGCATTATGTTAAAATTTTAAAAGTTGCACTTACCAAAGAGTTAGGCGAAACGGCTAAACTGGTTTACATCATTAAGATGGAAAACACTTATGGTAACAAACAACCTTTTACGGAAAAAATTCCTAGTTCTAATAGAACACCAGTAAAGTCTCAAGAAGTAGATATTCCGCTTAATAATAAAAGTCCAGAATTAAAGAATCCTTTTGTTATTCCTGGTATTAGAAATGTTAAGATTGAATCTCAACTTAATCCTAATTATAGTTTTGAAAACTTTTTAGAAGGAGACTCCAATAGATTAGCAAGAAGTGCTGGGTTAGCTGTTGCAGCAAAACCTGGTGGCACTTCGTTCAATCCGTTGCTTATTTTTGGTGGTGTTGGTTTAGGTAAAACGCATCTAGCACATGCCATTGGTGTTGATATTAAAGATAAGTATCCAGAAAAAACAGTACTTTATATTTCTGCTGAAAAATTTACGCAACAATATATAGATTCTGTAAAAAAGAATAACCGTAATGATTTTATCCACTTCTATCAAATTATAGATGTATTGATAATTGATGATGTGCAGTTCTTATCAGGAAAATCAGGCACTCAGGATGTATTCTTCCATATCTTTAACCATTTACATCAAAATGGAAAGCAGGTAATTTTAACCAGTGACAAAGCACCTGTTGACATGCAAGATATTGAGCAGCGTTTGTTGTCTCGTTTTAAATGGGGGCTTTCTGCAGAATTACAACATCCAGATTTTGAAACTCGCGTATCTATATTAAAAAACAAATTGTATCGTGATGGTGTTGAAATGCCAGAAGATATAATAGATTATGTTGCTAAAAATATTAAAACCAACGTAAGAGAACTTGAAGGCGCCATTATTTCTTTAATTGCCCAGTCTTCTTTCAACAGAAAAGAGATTACGCTGGATTTAGCGAAACAAATCGTTGAGAAGTTTGTTAAAAATACAAAACGCGAAGTTTCAATAGATTACATACAAAAGGTGGTTTCAGACTATTTCCAGATGGATGTAGATACACTTCAATCTAAAACAAGAAAACGTCATATTGTACAAGCCAGACAATTAGCCATGTTTTTTGCTAAAAAGATGACGAAAGCGTCATTAGCGAGTATTGGTTCTCAAATTGGAAAGCGAGATCATGCCACGGTACTTCATGCCTGTAAAACCGTAGATAACTTATCTTCTACTGATAAGCAGTTTAGAAAATACGTTGAGGATATTTCTAAAAAACTTTCTGTATAAATGACTAAAATTCTAATGGTTTGTTTAGGCAATATTTGTCGCTCGCCATTAGCTGAAGGTATTTTAAGAGCTAAATTACCAGAAAAGGACTTTTTTATTGATTCTGCAGGAACTGCTACTTATCATATTGGTAGTGACCCAGATAGCAGATCTATTGCGGTGGCCAATAAATATAATATTGATATCACCCATTTACGAGGTCGACAATTTATTCAGCAGGATTTTGATGAATTTGATTTAATTTATGCGATGGACTCTTCTAACTTAAGGCATATTTTAAATTTGGCCAGAAATAAAGAAGACGAGGCAAAAGTGAAGTTAATTTTAAATGAATTAACGCCCAATGAAGATTTAAGCGTTCCTGATCCGTATTACGGCGGAGATCAAGGTTTTGAAAATGTGTATCAGATGTTAGACGCTTCTTGCGAAGTGATTGCAAACAAATTATTACCCTAGTTTTTTTACTTTAGAAGTTCAAAATTATAGTTATTTATGAAGGCTGCTATTGGTAAATTATATTTGATACCAACTACACTTGGAGAGAATCCACCGCTAGAGGTGTTGCCAATTTCGGTTAAAAAAGTTATTGAAGACACAAATACATTCATTGTTGAAAATGAAAAGACAGCTAGACGATTTATCAAGAAGATAAGCCCTAAAAAATCACAACCTGCGCTAGAACTGTTCTTGCTTAATAAGTTTACGCAGTCGATAGAGTTACCCGAATATTTAGAACCATGTTTAAAAGGCCATAACGTAGGGTTGTTATCTGAGGCAGGGTGCCCAGGAGTTGCAGATCCAGGGGCTGATGTTGTGAAATTAGCTCATGATAAAGACATTCAAGTGGTGCCGCTTGTTGGTCCGTCCTCTATACTACTTGCTATTATGAGCTCGGGATTGAATGGACAAAGTTTTACATTTAATGGTTATCTTCCAATTGACAAAAATGAACGCAAAAAAGAACTTAAACGGTTAGAACGTCTATCTTTTGAGAAAAACCAATCTCAAATTTTTATTGAAACACCTTACAGAAACGACAAACTTTTAATGGATATATGCAATACAGTTTCTTCTGAAACATATGTATGTGTTGCATCTGATCTTACACTTCCTTCCGAGTATATAAAAACATTACCTGCAAAGATTTGGGCACAAAAAAAAGTAGTCCTTCATAAAAGGCCTACTATTTTTATAATTCACAAAATATAAAATCTTAAATAGAATTTACTTTCGCTTTTTTATTCGCTTTTAAAGAAGACATATCATATCCAGAAAACTTCTTAATGTAGTTTTCAACTGTGGTGCCATAACCATCTGCAAAATTATCTAATCCGTAGCTTCTCAAATACTTTTTTACGCTACCAGCACCTGCAAGATGCGCAGCAGCTAAAATTCCAGATTCGGTAATTACAACACCATTAATTCGTTTTCCTACGAAATTATTGATGTCTCGTCTTAAAATCCATTTATTTCTTTGGGCATTAGCCACAAAAGCTTTCTCTTGAAGCTTGGGGTTGTTCAAAAACTGTTGAACATTTTTAATACCAATTAATCTAAGTGTTTCCTTACCAAATTGATATTTACCTAAATAACCGTAAGAGTTAATTATAGCATAATCTCCCCCAGATTCTTTGAAAGCCAAGGCTTCTTTAAAACCAACGAATGATTTCCCCAAGTACGGTGAAAACCTTTCGTATCCGTCATTTGATGTTTTAGCATTGTCCCTAATGCTAGCATCTGGCTTTACAGTGTAATTTAACACTAAGCCTTCGGTTGAATACCTACCTAAATCTATCGTTTTAGTTTCAACAAACGATAATCTTACTAGTGCACATATTGTAAGTATCAATGAAAAACTTGCAATATTTTTTAGCATAATGTTTAAATTTCTTCAGCAAATTTACTGTGTAAGTCTGCTTGAAAATTTGAGCGTGCAAAATTACACATTCTTTTAATTATATCAAAATAACTCGTTTAAGTGCAATTTTTAATAATGCAATAGATGAAATACAGCCCCATTTTTATTAAATTCTAAGGTGGGAAATGGTATTTTTATCATATTAAAAATGTTAAAAATTGACTTTAACAGTGCCGATTTCGTTCTTAGGTTTAACAAATTTACATCTAAACTTAAATAAAACTGTCTAAACCTTGGAATAGTTGTTAACATTTGATTGTCAGTAACTTTAGACCCAGACAACATCCCTTCACCACCATAGCCTAAAGCGATATTCAGCCATTTAGGAATTTTACTTTCCTTAAAAAATGAATGCAGATTAAAACTTAGCCAATAGGTTTGCCCATTGTAGTCTTTCAGAATCTCCTCTGAGAAAGAACTTCCCAGTTTATCTGGATTCAGTTCGGCATATTTTGAAGGTATAAAACCGAACTTTACGTCAATTCTCTGTTCATTCCACAATAATTCTTGAGAAATATAGATGCCAGTTCCAAGAGCATTGGCACCAACATCTCCCCAAGAAAAACCCCATTCGCTTGAGAATCCATCAAGCACTTCAACCGCTGTTAAAAAACCAAAACCAAATGTTGCCCCATAAATAAGTTCATCTTTTTTACTTACTCCACTCCAGTTTAAAAGGTTCGCTCCATGTTTTCCAAGTTGGTAAGATGTAAATACATGACCAAACTTATCCATCTGTAACCACTGGTTATTGTCATTTGTTGTATGAAACTTAGAACGTTCAAAATCGGCATACCAAATTTGATTAAGCCCGATTAGAGTAGCAGTTGATAATGCAATTTCAGATATAATAACTGTATTCCTTCTCTTTTCATTCAAGGTGTCACTTGGTTTAAGAAAATCATTTAATGTAGATTGAGAAGATACACAACAAGTTACACAAAGCAATATTATAATATTAAACCTTGCTCTCAACATGCACTATTTTCTTATACCTTTAGAATTTAAATAGTTGTGATAAGCTCGTGCGTTCACATTGTGCTGAGCTATTGACTTAGCGAACTTATGATAACCTATGCGTTTTGGATCTGCACACATAAATATGTATTTGTGCTTTTCACAATTTAAAACGGCTTTAACTGCGGACAAATCTGGCATACAAATTGGTCCTGGCGGTAACCCTAAATTTTTATAAGTATTATAAGGAGATTCTATTTCTTTATGAACGTTTAAAACTCTTCTAATGATAGTGTTTTTATATTCAGGAAGTTTGTATGCTGCAAATTTAAGTGTTGGATCTGAATCTAAAGGCATTCCCAACTTTAACCTATTTATATACAAACCAGCAACTCTAGGCTGTTCTTTTGAAGCTTTCGACTCTTCATAAACTAAGGAAGCCAATGTCATGACTTGTATTTCATTTAGGCCAATATCATTTGCCTTCTTCAAACGACTTTTATTCCAAAAACTTTTATATTCCTTAAGCATGCGGTCTCTAAAAGATTCTGCACTTGTATTCCAATATAATTCGTAGCTATTTGGAAGATACATTGCTAAAGTGGTTTCGGATTTAAAACCATTACTATTCAAAAAATTTGAATTAGACATTGCTTCTAATAATGACACACTATCTGCTTCAATTTGATTGGCAATTCGTCCTGCCAATTTTTCTAAAGAGTTTAGATTATTGAAAGATACCTTTACTGGAATATTATTACTTCTAATAGAATTAATAATATCATTATTATTCATTCCTTTTTTTATAGCATATTTCCCAGACTTGATATTGGATGTGTACTTTTTTTGTTCAGCCAAAACATCAAAGGATTCAATATCCTTTAAAAGAGGTTCCAACTGGGCTCTAACAACACTGTAATCATCGGTAGATTTTATATAAATATAAGCTTCTTCATTATTAAAATTGGTATTAGGAGCCAACATTGCATTATAGATGTAATATGCAAATAAACCTGCCACAACAAGCCCTAAAATAGCTATAGTCCAAAGTATTTTTTTAATGTACATTAGTTATTGATGAGTTGAAATAAATATTCATTACTGTAATTGCCTTTATCAACATTCCAATCTTTTTTTAGTCCAACTTTTTTAAAGCCATTGTTTTCAAAAAGTTGAATACTTAATTTATTGTGCTCCGAAATGTTACAGTATAATTGATGTAGTCCTAAATGCGTAAAACTATAATTTATTAACAGCTTCAGTGCTTCGCTACCATAGCCCTTTGCTCGATTGTTATCATCTTTAATTACAACTCCCACTCCAGCTCTTTTATTTTTAAAATCAAAATCAAACAAATCAATCAAACCTAGTGTTATATTCTTTTTACTAACTATAACTAATCGCAATTGTTTGACTTCAAAAATATCTTTTAAGGCATTCTCCAAATATTGCTTAATAGCATATCTAGAAAATGGCACTTGAGTATTACTTAATTCCCAAATGTTTTCATCATTTTCAACCTCAAAAACAAAATCCAAATCTTCTGGCTCCAAAGCTCTAAGGTTAATATGTTGCCCTTTTAAAGTTTGCATAATTTAGATAAGGCCTTCATAAACATATTTGGCAGAACCAATAAGCCGTACATTTGTGTAATTATCGTTTTCAACATCAAAACAAACCTCTAGTTCTCCTCCTTCAACTTTAATTACAATATGATTCTTTTCGGTTTCACCAATATAATGCATCGCAATGGCAGTTGCCGTAGCTCCTGTACCACAGGATAGGGTTTCATCCTCCACACCCCGTTCATAGGTTCTTAACCTAAATGTGTTTTCATTAACCTTCTTAACAAAATTAATATTGCTTCCGCCTTGGCTTTTATACAAATCGCCATAACGAATTTCAGCACCTTTATTCTTTATTTCAAAATTATCAATGGCTTCTTCAAATTGAACATGATGTGGAGATCCCGTATCTAAAAACGTGTAGCTTTTAGCTTTCAAAATACCCGATACATCTTGCATATGAAGTTTTACAATATCTTCATTGATATCGGCATGATGCACTCCGTCAACTGCCTCAAAAATTGCTTTATCCTCTATAACTCCAAGTTGTTTTGCAAAAGCGACTAAGCATCTTCCGCCATTACCGCACATAGTACTCTCGTTGCCATCAGAATTATAATACACCATTTTAAAATCATAGTCATTATGATTCTCCAATAAGATAAGACCATCAGCTCCTATGCCAAAACGTCGGTCGCAAAGTTCTGCAACCAATTTGGTATTGTTTTTGTCAAACATTTGTTGACGATTATCAATCATCACAAAATCGTTTCCTGTTCCTTGATATTTGTAAAACTTTTGCTGCATATTATATGACAAAGATATAAATATTATAGGTGATTTTGGGTTGTTAAATCGTCGTTAAAGTTGAATTGAACATTCAATAAATATTTAATTTTAATCGTTGATGAATATATCTTAAAACTGAAAATTATGAAGAAGATTTTAACATTAGTTTTGGTTTCAGCTCTTGGTGGTATATTAACACTTGGGGGCTACAAACTTTTTGTAGAAAAAGACAAAACATTATTGGTTGATACTGTTGAAGAACAACCTACCCTAATTCCTACAACGGTAGCCAATACCGTTTACAACCCTTACGAAACGCCAGATTTCACAACTGCTGCGGAAAATACAGTTAACGCTGTTGTGCACGTAAAAAATGTGACAATAAGTAACAGCGGACCGATGAGTATTCAAGATTTTTTTATGGGTAGAAGTCCACAGCGTGAGCAAACGGGTACTGGGTCAGGAGTTATTATTTCACCGGATGGCTACATTATTACAAATAATCATGTAATTGACAAGTCTCAGAAACTTTCGGTAACCCTAAATAATAATAAGACTTATGAGGCTGAAGTTGTTGGGGCTGACTCTACAACGGATATTGCTCTATTGAAGATTGATGCTGACGAAGAATTGCCAGTAGTAACCTTTGGAGATTCAGACAATGCCAAAATTGGTGAATGGGTTTTGGCTGTAGGTAATCCCTTTAATTTAACATCTACTGTTACCGCTGGTATTATTAGTGCGAAATCCAGAAATTTAAGTAGTGCTTCGCAATCTTTTATTCAAACAGATGCGGCGGTAAATCCTGGGAATTCAGGAGGTGCATTGGTAAATGTAAATGGTGAATTAATAGGTATAAACACTGCTATTTCCTCACAAACAGGTTCTTATATTGGTTATTCCTTCGCGGTACCGAGCAATATTGCTCGTAAAGTTGTAAATGATATTATAGAATTTGGAAATGTGCAGAATGGAATACTTGGAGTGACTGGTATCGCATTAAACAGTTCAACTTTAGAACGTATCCAGACTGAAAAACAAATAGAAATTGAAGATACACAAGGTTTTTATGTTGATGGAATTGAAGAAGATTCAGGAGCTGAAGCAGCTGGTCTCAAAGAGGGAGATATTATTAAAAAAGTAGACGATATTAGAATTTTAAAGTTTGCTGACCTAAAAGGACACTTGAATACTAAAAGTCCAGGGAATTTTGTTGATGTTACCTTCTTAAGGGATGGGAATATCAAAACTGTTCCTGTTAAACTTGTAAAACCAGCACCATCAGTAATTTTACCATACGTTGGTCAAATTAAAAATGCCAAACCGAAAGATCTCAAAAAGTATAGCACTGAAAATGGCGTAAAAATTTCAATACTGAATGAAAAATATTCGGAGTATTGGACAAAAAATGGGATTGAAGAAGGTTCTATAATTACCGCTGTTAACGATGAAAATGTGAATAGTGTAGATGACGTAAAAGATATCATTGAAAATATGTCTACATACGATTCATTTAGGCTAGAACTTATTAATAAAGATGGCGAAAAAGAACGCTATAATTTTAGATAAAAAATATAGTTTTAAATATTAAAAACAGTATCTATTTATGATGCTGTTTTTTTTATGCAAATGTTTTACGAAAACGTTTGAAATATGATATTTTTACAATATTAAAAACCACTAAACTCAAAAAAATGTCTACTGATGCAACTTATGAAAAAGAGTTGGCGTTTCAAGCAGATCGTCGTAGAGCAACTGCTGAATTTATAAAAGTTGTTAGCGATCTTTGGTACGATAACTCTATTGAATTAATTCTCTTTAAAAATCAACTTATCGACAAAAATGTAAGTGAAATTTTAAACTTACACGACTACGCCGGTAAGTTTGTTCAAAAGCCAATTTCTATTTTCGATTCTGTTGAAATTGCAAAAGCCATTAAACAGCTAAATATCCCTCCTGCCAAGTTAGATATTGGTAAATTAACTTACGAATTTCATCTGGAAGAAAATAAATTTGATGATGCCATTCACTTTGTAGCCAATAAAATTAAAGATGCTGGCAAAAGTAAATCTATTGTACCAAAGGATGTAGTACTTTATGGTTTTGGAAGAATTGGAAGGCTCGTAGCAAGAGAATTAATGACTAAAACAGGAAAGGGAAGTCAATTACGCTTGCGAGCTATAGTAACAAGAGGCACTATCACCCCAGAAATTTTGGAAAAAAGAGCAGCATTGTTCAACAATGATTCTATTCATGGTGAATTTGCTGGAACGGTTACTGCTGACTTTAAAAATAAAGCACTAATTGTGAACGGCACAACGGTTAAGATAATTTCGGCAGATGCTCCCGATAAAATAGACTATACCAAATATGGTATAAATAATGCCTTAATAATTGACAATACAGGCGCATTTAGGGATAAAGAAGCCCTATCTAGACATCTTAAAGCTAAAGGTGTTAAAAAAGTACTTCTTACTGCCCCTGGAAAAGAAATTCCAAATATTGTTCATGGAGTAAATCATAACAATTATGATCCTGATAAAGTCGATATCTTTTCTGCTGCTTCTTGCACCACAAATGCCATTACACCGGTTCTAAAAGCTATTGAAGATTCTTACGGTGTTAAAAGCGGACATTTAGAAACCATTCACGCTTATACTAACGACCAAAACTTAGTAGATAATTTTCACAAAAAATACCGTCGTGGTCGTGCTGCTGCGCTAAATATGGTAATTACAGAAACTGGTGCGGGTAAAGCCGTTGCTAAAGCATTACCTAGTTTAGAAGATAAGTTAACCTCTAGCGCCATTAGAGTTCCTGTTCCAAACGGTTCTCTGGCCATATTAAACCTTGAATTGGAAAGAAAAACATCGCTGAATGGGATTAATGCTACTATTAAAAAGTATGCTCTTGAGGGCGATTTGGTAGAGCAAATTAAATACGAATTAAACGACGAACTCGTTTCTAGCGATATTATTGGATGTTCCGCACCATCAATTTATGATAGTAAAGCTACAATAGTGCGTTCTGATGGCAAAAACGCCGTTATATACATTTGGTATGATAACGAATACGGCTATAGCCATCAAGTTATTCGATTGGCAAAGTACATCTCGAAAGTAAGACGTTATACATATTATTAAAAACGTCTAAAACTCAATTTCAATCATACATCATTTTAAATAGCCTTGAGATAAATTAAGGCTATTCATCCGATAAATATGGTATTTCAACTTTATTTTTTATTTTCGTATCAATTAGTTAACCTATTTAAACACAACCAAATGAATTCCTCAAAGTACCTAACAGCCATAATTTTAGCGTTTGTTTTCAACATGTCTTTTGCTCAAACAATACAAGAAAAAGAGGCACTTTCCCTAAATAGTGGAACTATTGAAAGTCAATTCGAATATGTTTTTAAAAAATCTGGAAATTTTAAAGGCACTAACGGACTGCCCTATGAGGCGGTAAAAACAGCATGGTTATTAACCTTAAGAAATCATGTGAAAGATTCTTTAAATAGTTTAAAAAAAGAATTAAGCAACACACAAAAAGTTGTAAGCACGCAGGCTGATGAGATTTCTAAACTAAAATCAGATCTTACAAGTACACAATCAAATTTAGATAAAACAAATATTGAAAAAGATAGCATGTCTCTGTTTGGAATGCAGATGAGCAAAACAGGCTATAATAGTTTGCTATGGACCATAATAGCGGGACTACTAGGATTGTTATTGTTTTTCATCTTTAAGTTTAAAAACAGCAATGCCATTACCAGAAAAGCAAAACAAAGTTTGCTAGAAATAGAAGAGGAATTTGACGAACATCGAAAAACAGCTCTTGAAAGAGAGCAAAAAGTGAGACGACAATTACAAGATGAAATTAATAAACAGAAAAAATCATAAGCCATTTTATATAAAACTAAACGAGACTGTCTAAAAAGGCAGTCTCTTTTTTTTAATTAGTTTCATATCAATTTTGCCATTTTTATGGATAGAAGCTTGACTCAAAGAATAAAAGACGTTATAGATAATAAAATTGATATGAGCTATAAAATTCCTTAAATTTAAATATGGATTATATTTATTATAGATTATTTAAACTATTTAGGTCCGATACTATAGTCAAAATGGTATTTATGTTGATTTTGTACATACCAATCCATTGGTTGATAAGATTTTTAATAATCGAAAATTATGGCTATAAATTCTTTTTAGAAATTAGAGAAAAAAGTTATATCCAATTATTTAGTATTATTCCAATGATTATTATTGGTGTAAGTGTATCTTCATTTTATAGTGATAACCGTACTAATAGAATTAAAGATAGATATGGGAAAAAGTAGTAATCAAAAAATACTACTTAACGATTACTAAAATAAATTTTGGTAATTGTAACTAGATGAATGGTCCATTGGGCTTTCTTAGTAAATATAAAAATCTAATATAGTTAGTTAAATAAAATACTATAACCTATTATATCGGGACTTTCTGGTTGTAATTTTTGAAGGTTTTTATCAACTTACAGATACTGACAAGAAAATAATGGACTTGAAACAAAATGTCTTAAATTTTATATACTAATAAAGGTAACGACTCCCACTTTTTAAACGTAATAGGTTCCAAACATCGATATAAAAAAATCGCCTAAAAATTACTTTTTAGACGATCTCTTTTCTATAACTTTCATTCGTTCTGTTAGTTTCCTTTTTTATAATCGGCTAAAAATTTCGCTAAACCAGCATCTGTTAATGGATGTTTCAACAACCCTTCAATAGAGCTTAAAGGTCCAGTCATCACATCCGCTCCAATCTTAGCACAATCAATTACATGCATTGTATGTCTCACCGAAGCTGCTAATATCTGTGTTTCAAAACCATAGTTATCATAAATGTGTCGAATTTCAGAAATTAAATTTAAACCATCTGTCGAAATATCATCTAAACGACCAATAAATGGTGATACATATGTTGCTCCAGCTTTGGCAGCTAAAAGCGCCTGCCCAGGAGAAAACACAAGAGTAACGTTAGTCTTAATACCCTTACTAGAAAAGTATTTACAAGCCTTTACGCCGTCTTTAATCATAGGTAGCTTAATTACAATTTGCTCATGCAATTCTGCTAGGGCCTCTCCTTCTCTAATCATACCTTCTACATCAGTAGAAATAACTTCAGCACTCACATCTCCATCCACAATATTACAAATATCAACATAATGCTTCATGATATTATCGTGCCCAGCAATACCCTCTTTTGCCATTAATGAAGGGTTAGTAGTTACACCATCTAAAATCCCCATGTCTTGGGCTTCTTTTATCTGGTCAAGATTCGCAGTATCAATAAAAAATTTCATTGGTTTAAATATAGTTTACAGTTCCTTATTATAATCTCAAGAGTTTGGGCGGTACCTAAAGGTCGGGCTTTCGGCAGTCCCTCCATCCTATCGTCGGGGAGCTTCAACAAATGCCTCAATCCCTAACGCAGCGAATTTACAACATTAAGGTCTTTACTTTATTTTATTAAGATAGAATCTATTAACAAGTTGCTAAAAAGTTTCGCAGTAAAATGGTAAGTAACGTAGAAATACTAATTCACTGTCAGCACATATGTTCTTGATGTTCTTTCTTCACAGAGGCCATCACAATCATTTAATTGATTTTCACAATAGTTATCAAACTGTTCTACATACAAATCAATTGTAAAACGATAACGTCCCTTAACGCGAGGTCTCCCTTCGATTATCACATCACGGTAATCAAAAATCACATCTAATCCCTCGGGCAAATCACCAAAAATAGAATAGTCATAAAAGTAATCATTGTCTCGAGGTTCATTCTTGATTTCTGCGGTAATTTTAGCAAAAAAATATTCATTTTGTCGTGCTCTATCAATGGGAGTATCTGATAATACAGGCTTACGGTTGATGATGCATTCTAAAACATCTTGACAACCCGTTACCACAAAGAACAAAGAAAATACTGAGAGAAAAAAAAATTTTTTATGCATCTGGCTACTTTTATTATTCTATAACACAAATAGCATACCAAACCTTATAATTTGTAATGGTTCATCAATAATTTTTCATAAACTTTATCAGGAAGTATGCGTTTTAAAACGATAGAGAATTTTTGCATAAACTCCCCAACTTTGTAGTGCACTTTAGGATTCTTAGTTTCAATAATTTTATGAACAGCCTTTGCCATCACCAAAGGGTCACTACCTTCCTCAACATGGGTATCCATTAATTCTAAAGACCTTCCATATGTTGTTTTATAAGGTGAATCTTCCAATAACGGTGCATGATACCTTCCAGCAGCTATATTGGTGGCAAAATCACCTGGAGCTACATTAGTCATTTCAACATTAAACGGTTTCAATTCCATTCTAAATGCCTCGGTTAATAACTCCAACGCACCCTTACTGGCACTATAAATACCACGATAAGGTAAGCCCATGTAACCTGCGATTGAGGTTATATTAATAATTAAACCCGATTTCTGTTTACGCATTTGCGGCAGAACAGCTTTAATTACGTTAATGGGACCAAAAAAATTCGTATCAAAATTGGCCTTGATCTCTTCCTCAGGAATTTCTTCTATGGGTCCGGTAATACCAGCTCCTGCATTGTTTATCAAAACATCTAATTTGTTTTCTTTAGCAATAACTTCTTCAACTGCCAAAGTTATGGTAGAAATGTCTTTTACATCCAAGGCAAGCAATGGAAAAATACTATCTGAGTAGTTTTTAGGTTTTCTACTTGTGCCGTAAACTTTATATCCCTTTTGATGTAAAAACTCACCAATAGATTTTCCAATTCCAGAAGAGCCTCCTGTGATTAAAATAACTTTAGACATGTTGATTAATTAAAGTCACAAATTACAATATAGAAATGCTAAAATAAAATTTAAATTTAGGGCATAAAAAAAGGCAAGCTACCTACATCACACCGCTACAACCGTATACCTTTGCTGCGTTCCCGCCCTGGAGGATTCTACAGGAGCTGGTTGTGTAGGACTTGCCGGCTGCAAAGATACAATCTTTTAAAATTATCGCAATGATTTTTTAAACCGATTTTAAATAAATATATTGGACAAAAATAACAGTTACTTCATGAAAATGCTTAAGGTATTCACTATAACATTGTTACTCATTCTACAAGCTTCTTGCGGATCAAAATCTGATAAAGAAGAAATCTTGTTTAGTATCAATACTAATGCTGAGAAAGGAAATATTTCTATCAATAAAACTCTAGAATTAAGTTTAAGAAATCTTAAAAACCATACTATTGATTCTGTTGTTTATACATTAGATGGAAAAACGATTCAAGACAACTTCAATCTAAAAAACCACAAACTTGGTAAACATACAATTGAAGCCACTGTTTTTTTTGATGGAGATGAAACCCAAACAGTAAGCTCTACAGTTACTATTCTTAACAACGCTTCTCCAAAAATATATAAATACAAAATCCTCAATGAATATCCGCATGATATTACCTCCTATACTCAGGGATTGGAATTTCATAATGGAATGCTTTACGAAAGTACAGGACAGAATGGAGAATCCAAGTTACGTGAAGTAGACTATAAAACAGGTGACGTGCTTAAAAACGTAGATCTTGCAGACGACTATTTTGGTGAGGGATTAACAGTTATGAATGACAAGATTTATCAATTAACTTGGAGAAAAGGTGTTGGCTTTGTTTATGATGTAAACACCTTAGAAAAAACAGGAAGTTTTGCTTATGGTAAAAGTAAGGAAGGTTGGGGATTAACACATAATGCTACGCACATTTACAAAAGTGATGGAACCGAGGATATTTGGTTATTAAACCCCGAGACGCTTACCGAAGAAAGTAAAATACAAGTGTACACGCACAAAGGAAAAATAAGCCAGATTAATGAAATGGAATGGATTGGTGATAAAATTTATGCCAACCGTTATCAAAAAAATGGTGTGGCTATTATTAATCCAAAAAATGGTGCTGTGGAAGGTGTCATAGACTTTACGCCTCTAAAAGATATGGTAACCCAACATGATAAATTAGACGTTTTAAACGGTATAGCATTCAACCCAGATACACAAACTATTTTTGTAACAGGAAAACGTTGGGATAAGTTGTTTGAAGTTGAAATTGTAGAATAATATTTTAACACTTTAGGTAGCAAAATTCGCCACTTTTTAATATTGATTTCGAGCTTTAAAACGTACCTTTGTGGTACTATTTTAAAGCTTGTTTTTTTATGGACAATCTTGATGCCGCGAGACTTCAAATGGCATTTACTTTAATGTTTCACATTGTGTTTGCATGTATTGGTATGGTGATGCCTTTTTTTATGATAGTTGCCCATAAAAAATGGCTCAATACCAAAAATCCTGTCTATTTAAAATTAACAAAATCGTGGCAAAAAGGTGTCGCGATTTTTTTTGTTACAGGCGCAGTATCGGGTACCGCCCTCTCTTTTGAATTAGGGCTACTTTGGCCAGAATTCATGAAACATGCTGGCCCAATTATAGGTATGCCATTTTCTTTGGAAGGTGCTGCATTTTTTGTTGAAGCCATAGCTCTAGGATTCTATCTGTATGGATGGAACAAAATACCCGAAAAATTTCATTGGTATACAGGACTTATTGTTGGTATATCTGGTGTAGCTTCAGGAATTTTAGTGGTGTCTGCTAATGGTTGGATGAACGCTCCTTCTGGTTTTGATTATATAAATGGTGAGTTTTTGAACATTGATCCAGTTAAAGCCTTATTGAATCCTGCTTGGTTTACCCAAGCTTTACATATGACGCTAGCGGCTTTCACTGCTACTGGTTTTGCCGTTGCAGGTATTCACGCCTTTCAGATTTATAGAAAACGACAAGTAGAGCTTCATAAAAAGGCATTTAAAATTGCTATTACTTTTGGAGCAGTAGCCGCTATTTTACAACCTTTAAGTGGGGATTTATCCGCCAAGGATATTGCAAAAAGACAGCCCGTAAAGTTAGCCGCCATGGAAGCGCATTACGAAACCAAACAAGGTGCGCCTTTATACATTGGTGGAATTGTTGACTCAGAGAAAAGAGAAGTTAATTATAAAATTGAAATTCCAAACGCGCTATCCTTTTTAGCTTTTGGTGATTTTAATGCAGAAGTTAAAGGTTTAAATGATTTTCCCGAGGATATTCGTCCAAATGTTCCTATCGTGCATTATGCATTTCAAATAATGGTAGGTATTGGAACTTTGCTTTTAGTTGTGGGTTTAGTGTTCTTCATCAGTTTAAAGCGAAAACAATGGTGGCAAAACAATAAATTTTGGTTGCTTTTTGTAGCACTGGCGCCTTTGGGATTTATTGCTCTTGAAGCTGGTTGGGTTGTAACAGAAGTTGGTAGACAACCTTGGATTATTCATAATATAATGAAAACTAAAGATGCTGTTACCCCAATGCCAGGTATGGTATTTAGCTTCTACATGTATGTTATACTTTACAGCATTTTAGCCGTTGCTGTAACATGGTTAATGGCAAGACAAATAAAATCTTTAAATAATACTGAATTAGTGTAATATGTTATACGTTGTACTTTTCTTTTTAATGGTATCTTTATTGCTTTACGTATTGCTTGCTGGTGCAGATTTTGGAGCTGGAATCATTGAGCTTTTTTCTTCGAGGCAAAATCGCGCGAACACCAAAAAGAAGATATACCGTGTTATTGGTCCAGTATGGGAAGCGAACCATATTTGGATTATAATTGTTATTGTAATTCTATGGGTTGGTTTTCCTAATTTTTATAACGTTTTAATGATTTATTTACATATACCGTTAACTCTTATACTTTTGGGAATAACCATAAGGGGTGTGTCTTTCGTTTTTCGTCATTATGATGCTTATAAAGATAAATCCCAAAAACTATATGACTGGATGTTTAGGTTGGGGAGCTTAGTTACTCCAATATTCTTAGGCATGACCTTTGGGGCTATGATTGGTGGACAAATTGAGGTAAATAGTGATATGAATAACGCCACGTTCTATGAATTGTTCATAAAATCGTGGTTAAATACCTTTTCAATTTTGGTAGGACTATTTTTTACCTCATTGTGTGCTTTTTTAGCTGCTATTCTTTTAATTGGTGAGGCGAAAACTGAACGTAAATTGTATGTAAAACGTGCCAGAAATGCCAATGTTATTGTAATTATAATAGGCTTTATAGTATTAATTTATGGTTTTTTAAATAATATATCTTTTGTTACAGATTTTATAAAAAATCCATTTTCTATAGGTCTTGTTGCGCTTTCAGGACTATTAATCTATCCGTTAACTTATAATATAAAAAAGGTAAGGCGAATTAAAAGTAGGTTTTTAGCAGGCACCCAAGTTGTTTTAATATTATGCGCTGCCATGGTAACACATTTTCCTCATTTAATCATCTCATCATCTTCAACTATAAACCTATTGGAATCTGTTGCTGCGCCAAAGGTGATTTCTGTTTTAGGAATATCATTAATTATAGGTGGTTTGATAATTTTACCAGGAGTTTATCATCTTTTTAAATCATTTAAGATGATAAAGATTTTAGAAAAATTCTAAGATAAAATAATGTCTATCCCATCAACGTTTCAACCTATTCTTTAAATGAAACGTATACACAAAATTAAATCCAACATTTAAATTAGGGTTTTTAAAATTGAAGTTATTCCTAGTTTGGGTTATGAAAGCATCTTCTACCATACTTACGGCATTGGTTAACATAAATTGTAACATAGTATCGCTTACCTCCCAATTAATCCCTATTGAAAATGGTCCGTAAGTATCAAATGATTCTATTGGATTTGCTACATAGTAATATTCCGAAACAAAAGATACATGACCTCCAAGTTTATATCTACCTGCAAATCCGATAGAAAAGTGATTCTGAGGATCGTTTTCGTTAAACACTAGTCCTCTGTGAATAAATGTTGGAGATACTTGTAATGAAAAATCTGAAGTTATCTTTTTTGCAATCAATATTTGAGAAGTAAATGAAAATCTACTGGATGCCATTGTTCCCGGACTTGAATATGGCAACATATCATCAAAATAACTTAAATTTTGAAATAAAGAAATTGTAACTGGCGAGCCATTTCCCTTTAGGCCCTGTTTCAATAATTTATACTTCAAAAACCCATCAAACCGCTCATCAAAAGTACTAAGACCTGCGCCTATTAATAATCTATCAGAAAGCCCATATTCTAGCGCAAATCTGGTGTTAATTCTATCTACAAAAAAGCTTTGAGAGCGTTCCGCCGGTGTATTCCAAAATCTATTGGACATCTTCACATCTAAAGTTCCGTTTTTTCGTGTTTGAACAGATTGCCCAAAAGTAATTCTAGAATACTTAAATGTGGCTTCCGTAAACATCAGCGTATCCTTTTGTTCCTTTTCCAAAATATCAAGCAATTCCTGACCTCCAATAAGATTACTTATTAGCATAAAGGACATCAAGTAAAATATAGTTCTATTCTTCATAAGCTTCATATTCAAACTTGAAATCAACATTAATAATTTTAGCTATGTTCCCTCTTAATAATGGAGGTATCTTTATATCATAGTCTTCCACTTCAGCCTCAAAAGAACCACTTATAGTAAAAACGCAATTCTGCTTTTCAATCTTTACTTTTATTTCTAATTCTTTATCAGATCCATGCATTGAAAAGTTGCCTTTTACCATTTTGGTTTGAATACCTTCAATATTTGGATCAAAACCTATAATTTCACCTGCAAACGTAGCTTTAGGATAAATATCAGATTCAATATAGCTTTCATTAAAATGCTCGCGCATTAAGGCTTTTTCAAACACAAAAGCATTCATTAAAATACTAACAGCTATTTTATTATTTTCTAAATCTACAATACTGAGTACCTGATTATTTTCAGCTTTAATATTTTCAACAGGCGTATAAGAAAAGAAAGAAACATTGCCCTGTCTAGCGATAATCTTTTCAGAAGTACGCTGTCCACTCAAAAAAGCTATAATAATTACAAAAATAAATTTGTACATAAATTATTCAGAAATTATACAATTTAGAAAAATGGCATCCTCAAGAACACCTTTAAAAACCCCTTTCAACTTAATCGAATCATTAGTTTTAAGTCTTGATACTTTGTATTCTTGATTTGACTCCATATCACAAATAATAAACGTGTTTTCTGTTTCTTCCGTTCCTAATAGTATCGTAATCCGATCATTTAAATAGCTTACCTTTTTAACGACGCCTTCCACCTCAACAATCTCATTGGCAACAAGAGTATTTTTACCCTTATTTTTAACAAGATCAATAAGCGTTTTAGCGTCTAACTTATAAACAGGTTGTTTTACTGAAAGATCGACAGTATCTGGTTTATCGCAAACATCGTGTTTCACAAGAAATACCAAAACCACAAAAACAGCCATTAATAAAATAATATGTAAAACTGATTTTCTTTTCAAATTAAACTATTTCAGAAATAAACATTTTAAAAACGTTTTGAACCTAGAGCTATCCACCCTAGGTTCAAAACTACTAAAAATTAAACTTCCCTTTTTCAATCAACTATATTAAATGTGCCTTTCATAGATGCATGAAATTCACATATATAAAACAACGTATCTGGTGCATTGGATGGTACCGTAAATGATATAGTGCCTGATGCTGCACCGTTATTTGTGACCCCCTCATTAAAAGCATTACCAGTTCCTAACGTTTGGGCCGTTTTTATAAGAAATGGATGTCCCGGAGTACCAATAACAAACTCGTAAGTTTCCCCTCTTTTTAGGGTGATATTAGGATTTGAAGCGTTGCTTAACCCTTCTCCACTGAATAAATAAGCAGAAGCACCTTGATTTCCAATGGTATAAGTAATTGTACTTGGGGTTTGTGCAGTGGGTGCTGCGTCTATATTTTGGTTTACAACAGGCCAAACACCAGCACTTGGGAACCCAACTCCAAAATTATCACCTCTCTGCGTGTCTTGACCAAAAAAGTACAATGGCCAGCCTTTATAGGTAATTTGAGTCCTTCCGAACACATCAATACTGCCAAAATCGAAAGCACTTAAAACACTTGGAATATTTGCCAAAGTAGTTTCAAAAATTGGCCATACACCGTTATTTGAAAAATCATCTTTTGTGAAATTGTTTACGCCATTAGTATCGTTTATAAATGCATACAATGTATTTCCTTCCGCATCAACCATGTAGAATGTTTCCTCATCTCCAGGCGTGTAATCACTTTTTAGATTTGTTTCAGCGCCATTGCTATCTCTACCAACCAATTGGGCACTTACCATCATTACTGTATAATCTGGTTTTGCAACATACCAAACGCCACCTGCACCGTCACCATTAATGTTACCCGCAGCAGTATCGTTAGCAAAAGTGTATAATGGCCATCCCTTAAATGTAGTTTGTTGTGCACCATCGGCTCTTGTTATTGTTCCAAAATCTGAGGTATTTAAACCAGTATCCAACGTTAAATCCGAAGCGAAAAAAGCTGGCCAATTATCTGAACAACCTCCGCTGCAGTTAGATGCAGTTTTACTGTCTTTTGAGAAAAAATAAAGCGTAAAACCATCAGAAGTTGTTAATATGTTACCAAATGCAGTCGTACTTTTTAACTGAATGGCATTGTTCTGAACTGGAGGTACTACGGTATCGTCGTCATTATCTGTACTACAACTTGTTACCATTAAAAGGGCAATTAAAATTAAAAATAGATGTTTCATGATGTTTAAATGTATTTAAATGATTATTTGATTTTTTTTATTGATTTAATTTGAAGTCTCAATACAACTACATAAAGGTTTTGTGGCGTTACAGCTTGAAATTTGATCACCTTCAGGTGGATACCCCAATGCCATTAGCGTATTTAAAACTTCCGAAATTTGATGTGCACGATTAAAGTTGAATACAACCAAAGAATCTGAAGGAAATAACCTGACGTTTTTCACCTCATCTACTTCCATGATTTTCTTTTTAATTGGCGTTATGCAATTTGAACAAAACGGATTTTGAACTATTACTCTTGCTAAACTTGTTGTCATAATTTGAGGTTTAAAAGATTCTTGAAAGGTTAAACCCGAAGAAAATATTGCCGTCTGTCCAGTCACCAGTAGCTTGTCCTAAAAAGGTGTTGACATTCATCGGTTGCGCGTTCGTAAAATGTAATTGAAATACGTGTCCGCCTGTTTCTAAATCAAACCCAATGGATAATGGGTTTATAAAAGGAGAATTTGAAGCTCGGTTCAAGTGTAAACCATAGTCAAAATTGATGGACCAACGCTTGCTTAATTTATGTCGGGCACCGAAACCTACTGCATATTGCGTATTGGTTTGAGGATCGAAAGCCACTAAATTATCATGAAATAGTGTTGGAATAATTTCCAATGAAAAATCTTTACTGAATTTTCTAGAAATTAAGGCTTGTACTGCATAACTCAATCGATGCTTAAATTCTAATCCCGGTAACTCATCCTTATCTAATACTGTATTAATTAACAAACTATTGAATAATACAACCGTAAAAGGCGTGCCGTTTTTCTTTTGTCTTAGTAAGCGAAGTTTTAAAGAAGTTTCATAAGTTTTTTGAAAGGAACTTCTTGAAACACCAATATTTACACCATCAGAAATTCCGTAGATAAAATTCAATCGTGTTACCGCTTGATCCAACCCAAAGAAATCTTTAATACCAGTTTCTATGGAACCAAACCTGTGTGATACCACAAAATACAATTCCTTTTGTGATACCATTTTGGTAGATTCAAAATTTACAATTTTAAGTCCTTTGAAAGCCGCAGATTCATAAGAATCGCCAGATAATTGCGTATCAATTTCGTCTAGTAATTCGTCTTGCGCATTTACACAAACAGACGCTAAACAAAGTATGTATAATAATTTTTTCATTTTTGGTTGTTATTGATTAGTTATTGTTGCTTGGTCTATTTTTACCAATTCTAAAAGGTCGTCGTACCCAACGCACCTTCCTTTTATGATGAGTTTTATTCGCGGTTGAAGATTACTTATATCTGTTTTTGTAAAATTCACTTGAACCGCATCATTAATTATCACTGAATTTTGTTCAATAGATGTAATTATGCCCTCTGTTTGAATTACTTTATCAATAATCTTTTTGGAGGTAGAATCTACACCCATTGCCTTCTTTAAATAATCCGAGGTCAAGTAGTAATCAATCCCTTCCGAAGAAATATCTCTATGTGCTTGATACATATATCCATAAATTGTGTATCCAGTAATGCCTAGGACAATTATTATAATTGCTATGATGTAACTCGCCTTCTTTTTCATTTTTTAACTAGTTTAAAATCAAAGGTTACATTAACCACTTTGGCAATTTTGTTGCGTACAATTTTTGGAATGTCTATATCAAAATCAGCAGGCGTTACACTAAAAGTTCCTGTCAACGAAATGATGTCATCTACTTTTTGAATACTTAAAACCGTTTCAATCTCCTTTTGCTTTCCGTGTAATTCAAGAGTACCCTTCAATTGTACTTCCGTAGTTGTAGCGTTCAAAGTTTCAGTATCAAAATCAACCAGCTTACCCTTAAAAATGGCTTTCGGATAGATGTCAGACTCCATGTAGTTTTCATTAAAATGTTCTTCCATCAAGGAATTTTTAAATCGAAATCCTTTCATTAATGCCAAAGCGGCAATTTCATTAGTTTCAATATTATAAATGGCGGTGGTAGATGTATTGGTGGCTTTTACTTCTTCAAATAGTTTTTCTGAGGCTTCAAAAACTACAGTTCCGTTTTTATCAATGTATTTGTCTTGCCCGAAGCTTATACCGAATACGAGAAGGCATAAATAGCAAAGAAAAAGTTGGATTACGTTTGCGTTTGTTTTCATTTTAAATGGTTTGGTTATTAATTTTCTATACTACCTTCTTCAATCCATTGTTCTACCAAATCAATAGTTGCCTGAGGCAACCTTCCTGATGGAGGCATTGCTCTTGGTTCTCCTGTTTGTCTGCTAATGGATCTTAACAGTTGACCATTATCCGCTCGCGAAAAAACTTGATCAAAATTTACCAATGGGAAAGGTGCTCCATTTTGTGGTGGGTTGGAATGACACCCCAAACAATTATTATTGATAATAGATTGAATTGTGTTGTCATACGTAATAGCTACGTTAGGATTTTGCTCCTCAATGAGATCACTTGGACTATCATTACTACATCCTAAGAGGAAAAGTGCCGATAAGCACAAAAGAGAAAGATGAATTGATTTCATAAGTTTAATTTTTAATGATAATATTTTATGAATGCCAGTATTTAAAGGCATTACAAAGGAATCTCTTAGAGCAAGATTTTACACTATAAACCTATGTGAGAGGGAAAAAATAGCTTTAAAAGGGAATATTTTTAGTTGAATATTTACTAGGAATATAGCAAAAGCGAATATTTGGGTTTGAAAAAGCATTAACGGAAATTCAATATTCAAAATGCTTATATTAGTCCTAGTTTTTTAATTGCTAATGAGAAAGGACAAACTTTATTTTCTTACATTTTTATCTATTGCAATAATTTATAGCGTCATTGCAAGTATGGCATTTCACTATTTGGTGAAGGAAAGCACATTGAAACTTTTAGAAACCCACTTGGTATTTAGCAAGAAAGAAGCAAAGTCGTTTTCTACGCTTTTAAGTCAACAATTATCTCAAAATATTTCGAAGGATTCGCTACAGCACAATATTCAACAAAGTTTGAATGGCACTGATTTAGACATGGGCTTTTTAAGTATTTATGATTGGTCTGGAAAAGTGGTGGCGCATCCAGATATAAAAAACGTTGGTCTGTTGGCTAGTCCAAACAACTCCTATGTGTCTTCTGTAAATGATGATTTGACGCCGAATACATTTTATGATTTATTACATAATGAAAGTGATACCATAGCCGCAGAAACTATTGAAAAACAATCTAAAGTTATTGCGCTTAGCTCCATTCAAAACTCTGATTGGATATTGGCAGCACATGTAAGAACAGATAATATTCAAAATCAAATAGGCGATTTTAAACAACAATTTCTTGCGGTTTTTCTGGTTATGGGACTTTTTATTGTGATATCTGCTGTTGTTATACTTAGAATTTTTGGTAGTTCTTATGAAAAAACACTTGAGCTTAAAAATGAGAAGCTCGAAGATGAAGTGATAAACCTTTCTAAATTGAATAGTGCCGTTGGAGAGTATCAGCAAAAAGTAAGTGAGGGGAGCACTATAACTGAAACAGAATCTAGCACGTCTAAAAAGCGGCTTTTAACTTATGTCAGGAATGAATTGGTTCCAGTTTCCACTGGTGATATATCATATATCTATACTGAAAATGCCATCACCTATGTGATATGTAGAGATAAAAAACGTTCTACTTCCAATTTAAGTTTAGATGAATTATCTACGCAATTGGATGAATCTGTGTTCTTTAGAGCAAACAGGCAATTTATCATTTCCATCGCCAGTATTGAGAAAATTGTGAAGTATGGGAATAATCAACTTAAGATTTTAGTGACGCCCGATTCTGAAGCTAGTATCATTATTAGTAAAAATAAAGCTGCTCAGTTTAAACAGTGGTTGAATATTTAAAAAAGGGTTTTATTAAATACCCTTCATTAAACAAGTTTAAACGAAAGTGTATTACTACCATTATAGTTAAGGTTTTTTTTAAAGATAAATTCCATAAGAAAGGGTTACAGAATTGCAACCCTTTCAAAATTAATTGTTGTCAATTTTTAAAATCTTACTGATACTTTTCCCCGCAAGAAAAAGGGAACGCCTGGTGTAAAATGAATTTCTTCTACAGAGTCTACTTCATTAAAAAGTCTACTTTCAGTAGCAAACTGTGTTTCGTTCCAATCTACATCAAAAAGGTTTTCAACAATCAATCCAAAAGTCCAATTATCATAATTGTAATTCAAATTTAAATCTGTTACAAAATAACCTTCAGCTACAATAGAATTATCCTCGTTTGCAGGACGATCTTTTATATAACGATAATTAATCCCACCAGAAAACTTTCCTAAGTTATTAACCGTAAAACTACCTGCAGATGTTAAATCTGGAGCAAGAGGTATAAAATCTAGTCCATCTGGTTCTTCTGTGCTTCTGGCTACCGTATAATTAATATCAGTGTTAAAATATAACCAATCTGCGATTTCATATCGTAAACCAAAGTCTATACCATATCTAGCTGTTTCACCACTAGGTTCTACAATAGCTGCATCTCCTACATACACAAACTCTTGCTGTAAAAATAAGGACCATAGTGAGGCGTTTAAAACTAACTTATCCGACGGTTTTAAAACGGTCCCTAAATCTGTGCTAAACGCAGTAGGTAATATCCTTTCCCCACTATTGGCTACCACAACTCTTGTGTCATTAGAATGAAATCCTAATCCAGTTTTAAGGAAAAGCTGAGTTTTTGGTGAAGCTGCATAAATGAAGTTCATTTTTGGGCTTAACAATATTTTATTTTCACTTTTACTATCATAAGTAACCGATAGTAAATCTTCATAATCATATCTAAAATAATCTAAACGCAAACCTGGGTTTAAAGTCCATTTATTAACTTTATAAGTGAGGTCTGCAAATGAAAATGCATTAACCTCATCTACATTACCATAAGCCAATCTCTCTAACAATTCTTGCCTGTTCTTTGTACGAGACAATTGATTATCAGTAACATCATCATATCGAAATCCTACTCCAACACGATACTTCAATTGTTTATCATGATCCTCTAAATGAAATGACTTTTCATAGACACTTTTTGCGCCAATAATTGTTCTATCTTCAAACTGACGGATTTGGTCTGCATTAATAGGATCGTCTAAAAAGAATGTAAAGTTCGAAAACAATTCAAAGTCATAATTTGAAACGTAGGCTGAAGATGTTAAGCTAGAATGTTCATCAAAGTATTTAATATGATTCATCCAAATATTGGTTCTACTTGTATTTCCGCCTTCGGTATCATCAATCGCTCCAAATCTACCTATTAAACCCTGATCTACAGCTCGTTGTGGTATCTGACCTGAAGCATCCCATTTGCTTTGAAAATGAGAAATAGACAAGTTAAATTCCTGGTCTTTATAATTATTATAATTATAACGCCCCATAATGTTTAAACGATTAAAATTTTGTGGAGAATCAAATACGCCATCTGTTAAGTTTAATTCACTAGCAACGTATGCATTACTGTTTTTTCCATCCCAAATTTTTAGCATACTCATAGCCCGAACGGTATTAAATTGACCAGCCTCAACAGAAATTAAATTCTTGTCAATTTTCTTTTTAGTAGAAATATCTACATAGCCTGCGGTGTTAAAATTACCTTTGTCTGCATAATAAGAACCTTTTCCAAAATCTAAATTCTCTATAGTTTCAGGGATAATAAAGTGCATATCCGCATATCCTTGACCATGAGCATGAGATACCATATTTACGGGTATTCCATCAACTTCAATAGCAATATCCGTTCCATGATCTATATCAAATCCTCTTAAGAAGATTTGTTCTGCTTTACCCCCTCCTGCATGTTGACCTATAAATAATCCAGGTATCTTTCTTAAGATCTCTTGTGAAGATTTTACTGGACTTGTTTTTAAATCAACATTAACAAAATTACTTAGTACATTTACTTTTGAAACAACTAAGACTTGTTCTAAAGATGCAGGTGATATTTTCATAATTACCTGAATGGAAGCACCTATATGGGACTCAACAATTGTGAGTTCATAAATTTCATAACCTAGTTGATAAAAATAAATAATATCGCCTACTGATATATCATCAATTTCAAAATAACCAGAGACATTGGTATAGGTATAAGCACCCGTAGTTTTATTGTAGACGCCAACTCCTTGTACGGGCTTTTCATTGTCTTCGGAAATTACCGTTCCTTTTAATTCATGTGCGTAAGTTATAGATATACCAAAAAGGCATATCAATCCTACTATTATGTTTTTCATAATGTTTAATTTCATCCAGAAAAGAATATTTCTTTATTATATCTTCTGGATAATTAATAAATAAAAAAGAGATTTAGTGATGATGAAAAATGCGAATAACGCGCCTTTCATTAATCACGAATAATGAAATTAAGAGTAGAATTCTTATTGCGGAGGATGATCGATTAGTTTTAAAAAGCCATCTCTAATATTTTTGTTTACAGAACTAAATTCTTTATCTATTAAAGATTCTTCATAAAACAATGGTTTGACAAAAGTTATTCTATTGCCAATGTGTTTATCGACTTTTTGTTTTGTAGTTGAAGGCATATCATGATCATGCTCCACTGACCCCTCCATTAAATCCACCAACATATTCAGTAACTTGTGATCATGTAATTCGTGTTCTGAAAATTCAAAATCATGCTCAAAATGAAAATGTTCGTCACTATGCAGATGTGAATGCCCAAAATTGCTACTGGTGGTTTCTAACAAGTGTACAAATGAATGTAAAATATCCCCTATTTCATGTGATAAAGGTTGCAATAAATACAAAACCGATAAAGAAATAATACTAGTTTTAGAAAGGAATGATTTCAAATTATTGCATTTTATCTTGTAAAAACTTCAGCTATTGCAAAGTTAAAAATGTCTTATTTTTTCTTAGGTCTAAATGGTTTAATTACATCTTCATTGCACTCTAAAAAAGGGCCATTCATTAGATCTATACAATATGGAACCGCGGGAAAAACAGCGTCCAAGCATTCTCTTATTGACTTTGGTTTTCCTGGTAGGTTTATAATTAAACTACTTCCTCTTAAACCTGCCGTCTGTCTCGATAAAATAGCCGTAGGAACATATTTTAAAGATTCCATTCTCATTAATTCTCCAAACCCAGGCATCATTCTATCACATACAGCTTCAGTCGCTTCGGGTGTAACATCTCTTTTAGCAGGCCCTGTACCTCCAGTTGTAACTACTAGACAACAATCTTGGTCATCAACCATTTCAATAATTGTACTTTCAATTATCTTCTGTTCATCAGGAACTATTTTATAGACTTCATGCCATTCAGATATCAAATAATCATTCAAAGAATCTATAATGGCTTTTCCGCTAATATCTTCATAAATACCAGCGCTAGCACGATCACTCACGGCAATGATTCCTATTTTGGCATTTGACATATTGACTATTTAAGCAGTTTAGTTATAAAAGTGACCAAATATTGAATATTTAAACAATTGTACGCAACCTTAAGATAAAGGATAATAAAGCACCATAAGTTGCATAAACTCTTTCTAATTGATTAATTCTCCTTTGGTTTCCGTAAAGATATAGTTGAAATGCTTTACATCCTCAGCATTTAGTTTAAACTTACCAGTAACAGTAACAATATCATCAGTTTTAAACTTTGGTTCAGATTCAAATTGAAGTTCTATAGCTGTTTCTGGACCTCCAACACCACAAAAAAAACAAGCCGACATTGGCCCCTTGGATAATATATAAAATTGCCTTTTAGGATCGATACTTAAAAAATAACCTGTTATAGTTAACTCTTTTCCTTCTAAAGCTTTAATAGATTCCGAAAAACTTGGATGTAAAAAAACAGCATCGTATTCCTCAAAATACTTATCCTTAAACGTTACATGAGATAAATCTTTCCAAGTTATATCCTTTTGGGCAAAACAGGTTATACTGAAAAAAAGAAAAAATGGCAGCAAGATTTTATTTTTCATCACTTAATATTTCTGAAACTTTCATTTTCATAATCGGATATACCGCAACACCAATTGAAACTGCAATAATCAAGAACACAAGTATTCCTATGCTCAATATATCTTTAAATGGCAATTGTTTAAGTGTGCTTTCATAGGGCATTACTTTTGCAAATTTAAGCATTAAAGGCAAAACTAGTTTCACCAAAGTAAGTCCAATTATAAATGCGACGCATATTACCACAAAACCTTCATAAGCAACCATGCGTATCAACTGGAATTGAGTTGCTCCGTAAGTGCGCATAAGTGCCAAATCGAAGGCACGCTCTTTTACCATTTTGTACAAACTGATAAATATGGTAAGCCCAGATATTAATAAAATTAAATAGGCAATCCAAGTGATGGTCTTTAAACCAATACCCATATAGTTATATAACTTATCTAATTCATACTTAGGTAAAGCTGCTTGCATATTGGTATCCTCATTGATTGATCTAGGTAATGTTAACAAACCGGTAGGATTTCTAAATGACACTAATAAAGAGGTGATCATTTTATCTTCATCATGTTCGGCATGCTCATGCTCTTCATGATGATGTCCTTCATATTCATGTTTATCATTATCAATGTGTTTTTCATGATTATCACCTTTATGATCATTATGTTCATGTTCGTTTGATTCATGATCTTGATCTCCATGAGTATGGTTTTCATCTTCTTCATTAATAAACGAATGGTTATCATGATCTTCATGATCTAAATGTTTATCGTGATTATGCTCTTCATGCTCATCATGGGCGTGTTCATTATGGGCATCTTGTTTTTCGTGATGTTCATTATGATCAGTAGCGGCATGCGATTCATGATCATGACCTTCATGGTCGTGAACATCCCAAATACTTTGTAAATCTGAAATAATTAACCTATCAATTATCTTTTCAGTAGATTCAAGAATACCAACAACCGTAAATTTTTCATCATGTACATCAAAATCGTTATCTATTAGCCCATGCGAACTTAAAAAGGTGTCTCCAACCTCAAGGCTCGTAGCATTGGCAACTGCAAATCCAATAACAACTTCATAGGGTTTCTCAACATCTCTTCCACTTTCTAAATTGGCATTATACAAATGCACAAATTCTCCAGTGGTTCCTACTATTCTAAATCCTTTATAATTATCACCATATGAAATAGGAACTGTAGTCTCAATAAGTGGATTTTTGGTTATTTTTTTAGCTTCATCATAAGAAATATTTCCCGTTGGATTATCAATATGTAATATGGAAGCCAGTACTAGCTGTAAAGGACTTCCTTTTGCACCAATTACCAAATCTATGTCTCCTAAATTGTTCTCCATTTGGTATTCAAAAGACGATTTTATTTGCTGTACCCCTAGTAATAATAAAATGCTTAGTGAAAGTGCAAAAACACTTAAAAAGGTATACAAAGGCTTAGATTTTAGATTCTTCCAACTTATCTTCCAAACATTCATAACTCAACTGTATTTTTAAAATGGTCCTTAACTCTAGAATCATGAGTAATTACTAATAAATTGGCATTATTCTGTTTTGCTTGTTTTTTTAGTAAATCAATAACATTAAAACAGTTTTCATCATCCAAACTTGACGTGGGTTCGTCTGCTAAAATCACTTTAGGCTGATGTATAACAGCCATTGCTATACTGAAGCGCTGTAACTGGCCCTCACTAAGCGTATTAATTTTGCTATGCTTGTGCGAACTTAGGTCTAGTTCTACCAAAAGTTCATCAATTTTTGAATCGTTGAAACTTTTTTTACTAAAATAAAGACGTGCCTTCAAGTTCTCAAAAACACTTAGGGATTGTATGGCATGCTTTTTTTGAAAGACTAAACCAATGTTTTCTCCCCTAAAAGTATCTAACCTTGATTGTGACAACGCGCTTATATTTACTTCATCAATTAACACTTTGCCACTTGAAGGAGAAATCAAACCAGCTAAAAGGTGTAAAAACGTAGTTTTTCCAATTCCGGATTTACCTAAAATAAGTAAATCTTCGTTAGTCTTTAAACTAATGTTGGGAAACGAGAACATATGTTCGCCTCCTTTATACTGAAATTTAAGGTGTTCTATTTGAATCATTTTCTTGCTTATATAACGTAATAAACTAAGGTTGAAACTTTATCTTTCATATTTTACTATTTACAAGGTATTTGTTCTGTCAACTTTTCAACAGTTGCATTAAGAACTTCAGGCGAGGTGGTTTCTGGGGAGTAAACGATGGAAACTTCTTTGGTGTTCAAATTTAAAATAGATTGACTTACACCCTCCGTTTTATTCAGGACTCCTTCTATAATACCTTGACATTTATAACATCTAGCTTTTGGTGTATTTATAACCAAAACCTCCTTGTCTTCTCCTTTTACTAGTACTCTTTTTTCTTCTTTAATTTGATTACATGAAAGTGACGAAACCAATACCAATGTTAGTAAAACTACTTTTTTCATATTTATCTAATTAGGGACTTTTTGAATTTTACGCATAAACCTGTATTGGCCATTTATCCTCTTGAGGGAATTCGCCTTTCTCCCAAAGTTTTGCCTCTAAATCTGTAAGCAAGCAATCGTTTAATCTTGCTATCATTTTTTCTTTTTGAATATACTGTCCAATAAAAACCAGTTCAATCTTTCTATCTCCAAATTTTACATCCCAGTTAGCTTCTATTTGTTTTTGATTTTCAACAAATGCCGAATAATATACTCTTTCTGAATAAGGCATTGAAGCCCACCATACACCAGCATTATCTGCTTTACAGGAACCACCAGCTGAACTCCATATAAGAGCTTGATTAGAGCGCGACGCCAACCAAAATAAGCCTTTACTCCGTATGATATTTTGTGGAAACTCCTGATTCAAATAATCTAAGAAACGCTCTGGGTGAAATGGTTTTTTACTTCTAAAAACAAAGGAACCAATACCATATTCTTCGGTTTCAGGAACGTGTTCGTTTTCTAATTCCTTTATCCACCCTGCTGAGGCTTCTGCTTTTGCATAATCAAATAGACCTGTATTAATCACATCACTTAGAGCTACTTTTGAATGCGAAGTCATTATAATTTCGGCATCGGCATTTAAAGATTTTATGATGGCTTTTAGCTCTTCCAAATCACCTTCCTTAACAAGGTCTGCTTTATTGATAATGATAACGTTTGCAAATTCTACTTGGTCCGTTAACAAATTTACGATGGTTCTATCATCGCCTTCTATATTGGTAAGTTCTCGACTTGCCAAATAATCTGGCGAAGAAAAGTCTTTTATAAAATTGAACGCATCCACTACCGTAACCATGGTATCTACATAACTAAAGCGACTTAAGTCTATGTTACCATCTTCACTTTCAAAACTAAAGGTTTGTGCAACGGGAATAGGTTCACTGATACCAGTACTTTCAATTAATAAATAATCAAATTTATTTTGGGACGCCAACTTTTCAACCTCTACCATAAGGTCTTTACGAAGTGTACAACAGATACAACCGTTACTCATCTCTACCAATTTCTCTTCTGTTCGTGATAGAGTATTTTCATTTTCAATAAATTGCGCATCAATGTTAACCTCGCTCATATCATTAACAATAACAGCAACTTTTAGACCTTCTTTGTTGTGAAGCACATGATTTAGCAAGGTGGTTTTTCCAGCCCCAAGAAAACCACTTAATACGGTTACGGGTAATTTTTTCATTTTTATAAAGTATTAAACTTCAATTTGATTTAGATAATTCATTTTTTCTATTAAATCTCCTGTAATAGCAACTACTGCTGGTTTGGGAATGCCATCGGTATCAAAAGGCCATTTACTAGTAGGTTTTGCCAAATCCTTCGTTTCTTCGCCTGGGTGCTGAACACTTAAAAAAAGCGTTTTACCATCAGGAGCAAACCAAGGTCCTGTAAGTTCTGCATCCGTAGGCGCTGAAATTACCCTAATTACTTTTCCAGCATCTTTACCATAACGTGGAATAACGAATAAACTATTATTCTTAAATGGCATATACGGTCTGTCTTCTTTATTCATGGCATAACCAGAAATATCAGATGTCATCCAAAGATTTCCAGACATATCAAAAGCCAAATTATCAGGACATGAGAATCCACTATCTTCACCTCCAGCTTTATATGTGGAAGCCCTAAAAGTTAAAGCATCAAATTTACCATCGGTTTCCTCAATTTTCATTATCGAACCGTGATAGTCCTTCCTATTTGAATTATTGGTTAGTGATACAAAAATGTTACCAGTAATGGGATCTATTTCAATATCTTCAGGACGGTTTAATTCCGTAGCACCTAATACTTTGGCAGCGTCTCTAGCTCTTATTAATACTTCTGTTTGATCTTTAAACTTAGCTTTTAACTCTGGTTGCTTTTCCCAATCAAGGGCTAACCACTTACCATTAACTGTATCCGCCACGTAAAGCGTCCCTTCTTTTAAAGACCCTGGTTTAGAAGATATAAATTTGTACAAATGTTCGTCTTTTTTATCATCACCAGAATATGCCACTACACGTTTATCTTCTAATTCATAAACCGTACAACATTCGTGTGCAAAACGTCCTAATGCGATATGTTTTTTCGCTGTACCACTTTTCGGGTTAACTTCAACAACCCAACCATAATGTTCTGGTGGATAGTCGTAATGGTCCTCCCACCAACTAAATTCACTTGGTGTTCTAGTAGGCATATCATTTTCGTCATAGATAAAATCACCATAACAGTCATCATAGTTTTCTTCACAGGTTAAAAAGGTATTCCAAGGTGTGATGCCTCCAGAACAATTAGCCAAAGTTCCTATAGCTTCAGTCTTTCCCTTTATAGGGAAATCCCAATTAAATTGTATTGGCGTTTTTGCAGTTATACGTCTATTATGAGAATCATTCTGAATCACATTCCAAACTCCATCTTCTTCCCTTATTCTTATAATACTACCACCAACATTATACATTTCCTTCTCAACATGTTCTAAAGTGTGATGCGCTCGCGGATTTTCAAAATTATTCTGGTTAAAACCTGAAACAAAAAGCGGATTTACGTATTCATGATTTACCCAAAGTAAACCATCTTTTGGGTTGTCGTCATCAAAAGGAATGAAACAGGTAAAATCATTATTAAACCCAAAGGTATCATTATCACTTATCCTATCTCCCCATTTAATAATTGTGTGATAATTTAGTCCATTGGTAAGAAGTAAATCATCTTTATCCGAAGCAGGTAAACCCTCAAGAACGAGATTCTTCAATCTCGCCAAATCCTCCTGGGACAATCTTGATTTTAAAGGGGTAGTAGAATTTCCACAACTTGTTAAAAAAGGTGGTGCTACTATTGCCCCGATACTGGCTTTACCCAAAAAATTTATAAACTTTCTTCTGCTGTATGACATAACATTTTGATAATCATGAGGCAACCTATTTTAATAACCGCAAATATAATGCAACTAAGTTGCAATAAATACATAAATCACTACTTTTGTGTTAATATAAGCATCCTTTTTAATGAAAATCACTTTTAGAATATTAATTCTTTTATTGTTTCTTATTGAGAATGCGAACTCCCAAAATTCTGATGCCAACTTCCCTCCTCCTGAAAACCCACCAGTAATACATGTAACAAAGGCCGAAAATAAAATTATAGTTGATGGTAGAATCAATGAAAGGGACTGGGATAATGCAGAAATTGTATCAGATTTTTTTCGAGTAGAACCTCGTCAAGGCGGAACGGTAAAATTTAAAACTGAGGTTAAATTTCTATTCGATGACAAAAATCTATATGTTGCAGCATTCTGTAAAGATTCAGCTGGCATAAAAGGCATTAGGGTGCAAGATTTACGGCGTGATTTTAGCTGGGGCAACAATGACATCTTTGGTATTGCTCTGGATCCTCAAAATTTAAAGCAGTATGCACAAGCTTTTCAAACAACACCATATGGCAATCAACGTGATTTTCAAAACTTCAATGGCAATAGTTTTGATAATGGCTGGAATACTCTTTGGAAAGTACGTACCCAAAGAACAAATGAAGGTTATTCCGCAGAATTCGCTATTCCATTTAAAACTTTAAGATACAACGTAACAAAACCTGGAGAGTCTATTGAATGGGGCGTAACTTTGGTGCGTTATGCCAGACGAGATATTGAGGTATCTACCTTTCCTGCTATTCCGCAGTCATTTACGCCATACCGAATGACATATGCCGCTAAATTGGTTGGTATAGAATTGCCTCCACCTTCTACTAATATTCGTATTGAACCTTACAGCCTATATCAATACGATAAAATTGAAAATGGTGGTAGTAATTCGGTCGACAAATTAAAAGTTGGTGGCGACGTAAAATGGGCTATTAATCCGAGCTCTGTTTTTGATTTGACCATTAACACCGATTTTGCACAAGCAGATGTAGATCGTGCCATAAATAACCTAGAGCGCTTTAATATTTTCTTCCCAGAACAGCGGCAATTTTTTCTAGAAAATTCTGGAATTTGGGCAGGAGGCAGTCAAACTACAGTGCGTCCTTTTTTTAGCAGACGTATTGGTTTACAAGGTAGTTTTAATGCCGAACCTGCGCCAATTGAAGTGGGTGCTAGATATACCCGACGCACCGAAAAGGAAGCCATTGCTGGTCTTTTGGTAAGGCAGGGTGAAACGGATAACTCTCAAGCCTCTAATTTTGGAGTAGCTCGATATTTAAGAAATTATGGAAAGGAAAACAATGTAGGAGTTATGGTAACTCATAGATTGGATAATTCATCTGATGCATTGAATCTAGAATCTAATAATAACACTACTATTTCTATAGATGGGAGAATAAGACCCACCAGTGAATGGGACATCAACTACCTTTTAACAACATCCATTGATGAAGGTACAGGCGAAACTGGTTTCGCTGGAAGCGTTTTTGCGGGCAAGAGTACTAACAAATTTTATTATGGTTGGTCTACAAATTTTACTGATGACAGTTACAATCCTGGAATGGGATTTATTAGGCAGTCTAATGTTGTCAGTCATAATCCAGGAGGCTATTATATTTGGAGACCAAAAAAAGCAAACTGGATAAGGCGTTGGGATCCTGGTGTATTTGTTAACTATAACCACGATGCTACTAATTTTAGTAATTTTCAGCAGGCCAGTCTCTATATATTTCCTGTTTATGTATGGTTTAAAGACAACAGTTTTTTTGAACTCTCACTAACTCCCACATGGCAAAACATTAACTTTAATTTTGCGCCTTTAGGGTTACAGATAGAAGAAGATGAATACTACTATACGCGTTTTAGGCTAAGATATTATACTGATAGATCAAAAAAATGGTCGTTAAGTGGAAGTTACAATTTTGGTGAATTTTATAACGGCACAAGGCAAACTTACATCGCTTCAGGAAGGTTAGCTCCTATTCCCCACATAGCACTAACCTTTGATTATGAGCATAACGATTTAAAAGGTATCGGACAAGCACATCAAAATTTATCAACGAATTTGTTTTCAATTGGCTCTAGATTCGCATTCAATCCAAGACTACAATTATCTACGTTTTATCAATATAATAGCTTTGACAAACAGGGGCGCTGGAACATACGTGCAAGTTGGGAATACCTGCCACTTTCTTTTGTTTATTTAGTATTCAACGATTCTAATATAGAAGATGCATTTTCTCCTTCAAGAGAGCAACAACTTATATCAAAAATATCCTTAGTTAAACAATTTTAAATTGTCTCACTAAGGATATTTACTACATTTAGGAACTTCCTAAATCACGTTGAAATGCTTTAACTAAGCACTATATTCATAAGAACTTAAATCAATGACCTCAAAATTTCTGGCATCAAAATAATCATCTATTCCATGACCAGTATTAATAATTACACCTCCTAAAAGCGTTACTTTATCAGCATGAAATTCACCTTTACAAGTCATTAAATGCTCATGGATTTTTTTATCAATAATTTTATAAGTAGCATCTGTAATTGCTTTTTGAGGATTGTCGCTATTCACAATATCTTCTCGATATGGCAACAAGCTTTCCTCTAATTTCATTTGTTGGTAATCATCAGCATTTAATACTGGTGAGTAAGAGGAATCATTTAGTCTACTTAATGCAAGCATTAATGCCCCACAAGAATTGCCCTTTTCTTCCATTCTCGGTCGGTACATTTTACCTAGTTCTCCTTCTAAAGTTATCCCAATATGAGGCCCGTAAAATATAAACGCGCTTCCTTCATCCGGAATGTGGTGAGCAAATGCCGTCATACCTGTTTGTCCAACAAAAGGGATACCTCCTAGACCGCCCATAATGAAAGGTCCAAATAACACATTAAAAAATGTGGTAGATGGGATATTGATATCATCAGAACATAAAGATGTAGCCATAAGTATTTTAGAAATATCTAAATTGTGCTCAGACTGCATTTTTCCCAAATAATGAATAGAAGTGTCTTTAGCGTCCTTGGCATTTGGATACTGTGCTTTAACAATTTCGTCAAATTTTCGTTGTAACATAATATTTAATTTATAAGAAAGTGTTTATTTAATGATTTAGTTGTTTCGTTTAAATATATGACATTCTTATACATTGATGACATTGTTGTGTTTATTTTTATTGAAAAATTAACATATTTTAATTTAGTATGTGCTAATCAATGAGCAGCTATAATTGTACCAATACAGTTGTCAAATCACTATTACCTTAGAAAGCAATTGACTGAATTGATAAATACATAAAAATTTCACTATGTTCTGAGCTACAATAACAGTATTTATTTAATTAACACAACAAGCATCATCCTGACATTGACAAAAAAGACCTGCATATAAATGGAAAATTATCAAACCGAACGCCGGAATATATATGGCGACTTCAGGTATACTTAACCACCCCAATTTTTCGTTAACAATAATGAAGACCAATGCTACCAAACTAATCCAAAGCGCGATTCCAACCCATTTCTTTGATGTTTTTGAACTAGATCGATATACAGCGTATGAAGAAAAACCTAGAAAAAGGATATCTAAACTTGACCACCATAATGGTTTGGCATCAACCGCTATTGCAACATGAGCTTGAGCCACAAATAAAAAAGGTGTTGCAAGACAATGAATAAGACATAACGTACTGGAAATAATTCCTAGGTAATCGGATTTATTAAGGGAAAAAGTCATTTAAAATCAATAAGTAAAATATAAAGTCAAAATTACTCTTGATTTATCAAAAATGCAACTTAGTTGCAAAATAATTTAACACCTTAAATCGTAACTCAAAAATTACCATCTCGCAACACCGAATAATACAATTAATAACCTGAACAACCAATTATTTACCGATACAGAAGTTTGCAAAAATGTTACCCAACAAATCGTCAGAAGAAATCTCTCCAATAATCTCTCCAAAATGATAAAGAGCTTGACGAATATCTATGGCCAACAAATCTCCTGACAAACCAGTATCAAGACCCTCCTTTACTTTTGAAACCTCTTCTAGCGCTTTTAAAAGGGCATCATAATGTCTAGTGTTCGTAACAATCGTACCATTGTTTTTTAAGGCACCAGTATTCACAAAACCTAAAAGTGTGTTCTTCAACTGCTCCATACCGTCACCTGTTTTGGCAGATAGTAATTGTGAATGTGCTACTTGAATAGAAGAAATAGAATGCGCCAAATCTTGCCTTTCGGATGCTGAAAGATTATCAATTTTATTAGCAATTATCAATAATGGTTTTTGTGGGTATTTATTTTTTATACGTTCAATTTCCATTTTAAATTTTGAATCTTGACGTTTAAGCTCTTGTGCCTCAAAAAGGAAAATCACAACTTGCGATTGCTCAATTTTTTCAAATGTTTTCTTTATACCAATACTTTCAACAACATCTTTCGTTTCCCGAATTCCAGCTGTATCAATAAACCTAAAGCCTATGCCGCCAATAGTTATTTCATCTTCAATTGTGTCTCGCGTAGTTCCAGCGATATTAGAAACGATAGCGCGTTCTTCATTCAAAAGTGCATTTAACAGTGTAGATTTACCCACATTCGGCTCACCAACTATGGCGACAGGAATCCCATTTTTTATAACATTTCCAACAGCAAAGGAATCTATTAATCGCTTTATAACCAATATGATCCTCTCAATTAAATCTTTAAACTGTGTTCTATCTGCAAATTCCACATCTTCCTCAGCAAAATCTAACTCCAACTCAATTAAAGAAGCAAAATTTAAAAGCTCTTCGCGAAGTTTTGCTATTTCAGAAGAAAATCCTCCTCGCATTTGTTGCATTGCTATTTGATGCGATGCTTCGTTATCACTAGCTATTAAATCTGCAACAGCTTCTGCTTGACTTAAATCTAACTTACCATTCAAAAACGCACGTAAAGTAAACTCCCCTGCATTTGCCATTCTACATCCCTTTCTTAGAAACAATTGGATAATTTCCTGTTGAATATAGCTTGAACCATGGCACGAAATTTCAACCACATCTTCGCCAGTATACGAATTTGGATTTTTAAATATTGATACCAAAACTTCATCTAAAGTTCTGCCTTCATCAATAATATGACCTAAATGAATGGTATGCGTCTTTTGTTTACTAAGAAGTTTTCCAGAAACTGATTTGAATTGGTTCTCGGCTATGGCAATAGCTTCGTTACCAGATAATCTAATTACAGCGATGGCACCAGCACCTGATGGCGTAGCTAAAGCAACAATGGTATCCTTTAAAATCATAGGGCAAAAGTAACAAATTGCTTCAGGTTCTTTTGATATTCTATCCTTATTCAGGACTTTTTAAATAAAATTCAACAACTATTCTATATAAGCCCCATAACATATTAATGTTAAATTAATCAATAAGTTATGGAGTTTTCAATAATTCTTTCAAGTTTATTAATGCTTTTCATTTCTTTTTGATCATTAGCTAAAAAATCGTAATTATCTGTTTTACGAAAATTTAACTTTTTTATACTATGCTAGCATAGTATATTTGCAGGCCGAAATTTAAAATTTTCAAAAATCAATGTGACGCATTTCAAATACTGTGTCAGATAAAACACTTGGAAGTGGTTTAGCCCCATGTCAAATTAAATTAGCTATTAATAAAATGAAAATTGTAAACTCTGATTTTGCAGATCAAATATTGTTTTTTGTTCATAACCAACTAGGAAAGATTTTCTTTTTTAATCATGTTGCCGTTGTAGAGCTTGATGAAGGTATACATTTTAATATAAATAATGCCGATATAATTATCAACGAATTAAAAAAATACTTTGCTGAAAGACCCTTTGGCGTTATAGCCAACAGGATAAATTCATATTCAGTAGATTTACTTGATACGCCTCGTTATAAAGAAAAAGTAAAAAACCTTAAAGCTTATGGTGTTGTTGGTCATAACCTTGCGGCCAAAATGAATGCAGAAATTGAAAACGACTTTTGCGAAGCCGCTAAAGTAGACTTTGAGGATCTGAATGAGGCCGTGTATAAAGTATACGAAAAAGTTAAGAATTATATGTTTTCATAGTTGCAACTGACATATCAACAGAATACACTAATGTTTTTTCATAATTAACGATTTATTTGATGCCTTTTGATAATAGTTTTGAAGCTCAATAAATTAAAAGAGTCATGAAAAAGCTTATCAAAAAAATCTATTTCAAGTGTTTGTTAGTAGGTGTTTTGCTTGTATTTACGAGCTGTAGTAATACCGAAGAGGGTAACACATCTGTCGAGGTTGATACGGAAAACCCTATTATTAACTGTCCAAATAACATTAGTATAGCCGTTGGAGCTACTGAAAGTAACCCCATAGTAGAGTACGACACTCCTGTTGGAATGGATAATGTAAATGCCATAACTACCCAAGTTGAGGGTTTAGCTTCTGGGTCCGCTTTTCCTGAAGGTATTACTATTAATATATTTAAGGCTACGGATGCAGCTGGCAATTCTGCTACTTGCAGTTTTGATGTTGTTGTTACTAGAAGTGCTCCAGCTGATGATTGGCCTTATTTTATTGGCAGTGATCCCACCCCATCCGGTAAAACCTGGGAATTTATACCAGAATTAACAGACGAATTTGAGGGCACAGAAATAGATACTAAGTGGCACACAGAACCTGCTACCCACCCACACTTAAAATGGGTTGGACGATCACCTGCCATGTTCAGAAAAGAAAATGTTAAGCTCAATAATGGCGAATTAACCATTGAAGTCAATAAATTACCAGCACCTGTTACTGCTTCTGGTTGGGGCTTGAATGGAACACCTGTAGACTACACATTTTCTGGTGGTAATATAAGATCCTTAGTGACTACTAATGTAGGCAACTTCTATGAATGTAAAATGAAAATGAATAAAACAGAGATGGGTGGTGGTTTCTGGTTAATGGGTTTCAATAATACTTGTGGTAAAAAACATGAAATTGATATTACTGAATCTGTGGGAATAGAAAGTGAAACTATGGCTAGTTGGGCTAAAACGAGAGGTTGGACAGAAATTTATCATTCTAATTCTATTAGAAGAGAGGACAGTTGCGATTCAGACCAAGAGAGAGATAGTGACCATATAACGACCCCAACAAAAAATCATGAAAAATATTATGTTTACGGTTGTTGGAGAAAAAGTGCTACGGAATTACTCTTTTATCTTGACGGAGAGTACCAATATACTTTAAATCCTCCTGTGCCTTTTGATCAAGAAATGTATTTACAATTTTCTATAGAAAGCTATGATTGGAATCCAATTCCTGCAAATGGAAGTTTTGTAGAAACTGCTAGTCAGGAGGATCGAACTACATATATTGAATACATTCGGTCCTTCAAACTAATTGATGAATAAATTAAATTGTTTTAAAAAAGATACTAGGCCCGGGATAACATTTATCATTCTAATGCTATAAGAAGAAATGATGCTTGTCAAAATGATGATTTTATTGTATGACCTCCTACCAATAATCATGAAAAATATTATGTATATGGCTTTTGGAGAAAAAGTGCAACAGAATTGCTATTCTATCTAGATGGCTAATATCAATATACTTTGAATCCTCCTATACCGTTTGATCAAGATATGCATATGCAGTTCTCTATTGAAAGCTACGATTGGAATCCTATTCCAGAAAATGGCAGTCAAGTTGAGTTAATGAGTTTAGAAGATAGAACCACTTATGTTGAGTATTTTAGGGCTTTTAAATTAATTGACAAATAGAGGTTTAAAATAATAGTTGTTTTTAGTATAACAGCTTGGTCATTACATTTCAGTAAAAAAGGGTTTTACTAAACAATTCATTTATTAGGTTATAAAGACCATATGTCTCTCAATAATCTGGACTTTTGGCGTTATTTCGAATCAAAAATTTAAAATGACAACAAAAGCCACAAGTTTATTAAGTCTATTTTTAGTGTCATTCATTCTGCTAGGATGTAGTAGTAATGATGAAGGATCTACTACGATTGAAGTTGATACGGAAAATCCTGTAATAAAATGTCCTGATAACATAACTATCACTATTGGAGCCACAGAGGCTAATCCAATTATTGATTACATAACACCTGTTGGGACTGATAATGTTAATGCAATAACGAGTCAAATAGAAGGGTTGCCTTCGGGATCATCTTTCCCTGAAGGTGTAACAACCAATACTTTTAGAGCCGCAGATGCTGCGGGTAATTCTACTACATGCAGTTTTGATGTTATAGTTACGCGTGATGCTCCTGGCGCTAATACACCTTATTTTATTGGAAATGATCCAACTCCTGCGGGAAAAAAGTGGGTGAAAGCCGAGGAACTATCAGATGAGTTCGACGGATCTTCATTGGATGATACCAAATGGCATAACAACCCAGCAACAGATCCTTTTCGTTGGTATGGTAGACCTCCGGCACTCTTCGATCCAGAAAACGTCTCAATAAGTGATGGAAATCTTTGTGTTACGGTATTAGAGTACGACACACCAAAGACAGCAAATGGTCAAAGCTGGACTCATGGTGGTGCCATTCTAAGATCGAAAGCTATGGCAGGCCCAGGACAGTATTATGAAGCACGAATGAAGGCTAATAGTACAGTTATGTCCTCTACATTCTGGATCGCCTTTCCGTTTAATTGTACTACTGGTCCTACTAGAAAACTTGAGTTGGACGTACAGGAATGTGTTGGCAGGGTACACAGTGGAACACAATCATGGGCGAGTGAATGGGATAACATTTATCATTCTAATACACGATTAAATTTCACTTGCGCTTCGACAGAAACTACAACCTCACCTGCAAAAACGACTTTAAATGAAAAGAATCATTCTAGATATTTTGTATACGGTTGTTGGTGGAAATCTCCAACTGAGATAATCTTTTACTTAGATGGAGAGTATATGTACACCATAGATAATCCACCTAGTGATTTTGACATTGAGGGACATATAACAATGGCAATTGAAACTTATGATTGGAATCCAATTGATGCCAACAATATTCTAAAAACGGGATCTGTTGAAGAACGTACAACGAAGTATGATTGGGTAAGAACCTGGAAGCTGGAAGACGAATAATTCACATTAAATTATATAAACCAAACGTTAAAAGCTGAACTCTATAGAGTTCAGCTTTTTTATGTTTTTATCAAATATATGCCTTCTAGTTTAATACTAATTTGTCGCTGTTTGTAAAGGTTTCCAATTGCTTTTTTAAAGCTTTTTTTACTCATTTGCAGCGTCTCCTTAATATCTTCAGGATCAGATTTATCTGTAAGATTTAGAAAACCACCATTATCTTCTAATTCTTGAATAATTCGTTGCGCATTTGGTTCTATATTCCTAAAACCAATTTTTTCTAAAGAAATGTCTAGTTTATTGCCTTTTCTTATTTTTTTTACAATGCCCTTTAGTTTGTCGCCAACACTTATATCCCTATAAATACTATCCTTATAAATGAGCCCCAAATGCTTTTTATTAACAATAACATTCCAACCAATGTCTGATGGATGCGATACTATTAAATCTACTTCCTCAAATTGTTCGACTGTGAGTACCTTATTATCTAAAAAACGATTTGTTTTGCTAGAAGCTACTAACCTATCCGTTTTTTCATCTAAATAGCAATACACCAAATACCAACCTCCAGGTTTCATTTTAAAAGCTTGTTCTTTAAATGGACAAAATAATTCTTTTACCAGACCCCAATCTAAAAAAGCTCCAAAATCGGTGACTTGGTTACATCTTAAAAGCCCAAACTCACCTTTTTTAATGTATGGCATATCTGTAGAGGCCACAAGGCGCTCCTTGTTATCTAGATATACAAATACATCAATTTTGTCCCAAATTTTAAATTGTGTGGGAACATAGCGATTAGGCAGCAGCACTTCTTCATCATTATCATCTATCAAATAAACGCCATGATCGGTTTCACGAAGAATTTCTAAAGTATTTATCTCTCCTAATTTCATAGGTTGCAAAGGTAAAATTTTAAGAGTGCCTACTACGTAAATAAGTATAAAAAAAGCGTTGACATTGCAACGCTTTTAAGATATATTGAAACTTTCTATTAATAAACAGACTCCTTCCCGAAATGCTTAGTTAATAAATAGTATACCACAGCTCTGTATTTGTTACGGTTTGATTTTCCATAAGTTTCCATAACGGCATCAATGGCACCATCTAAATCATCGCTAGCGCTTAAACCTAATTTTTTAATTAAGAAGTTATTTTTTACTGTATCTAATTCAGATTGATCTGATCCTGATACTGTAGAGGCATCAGCATTATAAATTGATGGTCCACAGCCTATGGTGACTTTAGTTAGTAAATCCATATCAGCGTCAACACCACATTTTTCTTTTAAATCTGCAGCATATTTTGCAATAAGCTCGTCACGTTTACTCATGATAAAAAGTGTTTTTTAGGTTAATAATTAATTTCTTAAATATAGTTATTTTTTAGACACATTAACTTTTGTTAAGTCACATTCTGTCACTGAATAAAGTTAAAATATTCTAAAAGTATGCTATCATTTAAGCGTGTAGGTGTAAAAATCTCGAGTAATTTTGGTTTTTCGGAGGTTTCAAAGAACGTTTCTAGAGCTGAGGATAATTCTTTTTCAGACGCAGCTGTTTCATATTCAAAACCAAACATATCACATAAGTGTTTTGCATTTAAATTATGCTGTGTTTCAAAATAAGTATCAAAATTTTCAGTGTTTTTATGTCCTGATAGAATCCTAAAAATACCACCACCTTGGTTATTTAAAACAATAATTCTGAAGTTATTGGGGACATAGTTATTCCAAAGGGCGTTGCTATCATAAAAAAAGCTTAAATCTCCTGTAATGAATGTTGCTCTTTTTTCTGAAGCCACTGCAAATCCAATAGCTGTAGATGTACTTCCATCAATACCGCTTGTACCTCTATTGCAGAATATATCTATTGTTTTATTCATTTTGAATAACTGCGTGTAACGAATGGTAGAACTGTTACCTACTTGTAAAACAGATTGTTTTGGAAGTGCTTTTAAAACAATATCAAACACTTTAAAATCGCTAAAAGGTATCTCATTTATGTAGGTCTCATGACGTTTTAAACGGTGTTTCTTAATCTTAGTCCAAAACTCCTTGTAGTCGCTTTTTTTATGATGCGTTAATTGGGGAAGAAACGTTTCAAAAAAGTGTTGTGGTGATGTTTCAATATGCTGGGACAAACAAAAGAAAGTATCATTAGCTTTCTTTTCATCAATATGCCAATGTGCTTTGGGTTTAAATTTTCTTAGTAGTGCTTTTATCTTTTTAGAAACGATTAACCCTCCAAACGTTAATAAAATTTCAGGCTGTAAATCTTTTTGTTCGTCTTCTGATAAAGGCGCAATAATTTGGTCTATACTAGGAAAGAAACTTTTATGATGCAGGTTGGATGTAGTTTCGGTAAATACAATAACACTATCATCTTCCGCCAATTCTTCTAAAAAGGTTTCATCTATGTCATCAGGATAATTCACACCAACCAAAATCATTTTTTTAGAAGCTGCCATCCAATCTTCTACACATTCTTTTAGGACCAAACTATCAACAATCTTATTTTTTTCCTTAGGTGCAGTGTTTTCTGGATGTACTGATAATTCTGCAACTCTTTCATACAAGGGCTCATCAAAAGGTATATTGATATGAACTGGTCCATTTTTTAAGAGTGCCAAATTTATAGCCGTATTAATCTCATGTTCGTTATGCTCTTGAATGTCTTTTTGAAGTCCTAAGAAACGTTCTAACTTATTCTCAATACTTTTAATAATGGGTAACTCTTCTGAAATAGGTACATTTTTTTCATCATTTAGATCCAGCTTCAAATTAGCTGAATATAAAATATGACTTTCATAAACGTTCTTTTGGTTTATGGTCTGTCCATCACCAATCCCAATTAAATGCTTTGGTCTATCTGCAGAAAGCACTACAAGAGGTATATCACTATAAAACGCTTCTGCAACTGCTGGATAATAATTTAATAGTGCACTTCCTGAGGTACATACCAAAGCCGTTGGAGCTGTGGTTTGTTGTGCTATTCCAAGTGCAAAAAAAGCTGCGCAACGCTCATCTACAATACTATAACATTTAAAAAAATCGTCGTGCGTAAAACCAATTGTTAATGGTGCGTTCCGGCTACCTGGAGAGATAATAATATGTTTTATACTTTTTGATTTGCATAATTGAATTACAGTTTGTGCTAGGGGAATTTTAGGATAGGTCATCAACTTCATAATCTTATTGCAAAATTACGAAATAGACGAAAATTATTTTTACTGTAACGCCTTTTTAATAACCATAGATTTTAAAACAGTTTCCTCCCACTCTAGTTCTGGATTAGAATCTGAAGTAATACCTCCACCAACATAAATTAATGCTTTATCCTCCTTAATTTGCATGCATCTAAGGTTTACGTAAAGTTGAGTGCTTCTTTGTTTCAACGCGTATGCCCTATTTTCTATATTGCGATTACCAATTCGTGGTTTTACATCTACATCAAAGTTCAACTCTCCTAAAAAACCTGTGTAGAATTCACGATCATAATTTTCATTTTTCAAAATAAATTTCATGGCTTTCTCTTTAGGTGAACCACAAACTGCTGGTGTAGGGTGTAAACTATATAACAGTTCCTTTAGATTAACATTTTTATCTTTTAGATGTCCTTTGATGTCCGTTTTTAGATGTAAAAGATTTCCAGATTTTACAGTTTGTACATCTGAAATTTGAATATTATCAATAGTTGTTTTAATATTTTTTAGAATGAAATCTGTTACAAATTGTTGTTCTTTTAGCTCTTTTTCTTGCCATGTTACATTTAATGTGCTTTGGTAATTCTGTGTTCCTGCCAGCGCCATAATTGAGAAATTACGACCTTCAATTTTTAATAAAGTTTCAGGAGTTGCACCTAACCACAAACCAACTTTTGGATGATACCACATGTATACAAAAGCTGATGGGTAGTTTTTAATTAATTTTTGAAATACTGCGAAAACCTTCTTCTTATGGAACTTTGAAGTTTTCACTCTAGAAAGTACAACTTTATCAAACTTACCTTTTTCAATGGCCGCAATACCTTTTTTTACAAGATTTATATGGAAGGGTTTCTGTTCTTTATCCTCTTTTGAAGCCTTACTTTCACTTATTTCCGTACCACCTTCTTCAAATGAAAATGAGCTTTTTATAGTTTCGGATTTCGAAATTGGTATGATTATACTATCCTCTTTAACATCAAATGGAGAAAACACAAAACCACTTTCACTAAAATCTAGGTCTATATTAAGTTCATCATCATTTTGCAAAATTGCTTTTACTTCTGACGCTTTAGGTTTTCTATAAATTACAAAGGGGAGCTGCTCACTAAAATGTTGCTTAACTCGATTAAAAAAGTGTTGCAAGGTCTTATTTTTTTCTGGGTAAGGAAATCGTAGTTAGTTTACAATGTGAAACTAAATTACCTTCTGCGTCAGTTACTTTAATTTCAAACAATTGAGTAGTTCTTCCTTTATGGATAAACTTAGCTTTGGCATAGACATAACCTTCCTTTATACTCTTTACGTGATTAGCACTAATTTCAATACCACGAACAAAAACATCTTTTTGATTAAAAAGTAACTCTGCAGCAAAACTACCGGTGGTTTCTGCCAAAGCAACCGTAGCTCCTCCATGAAGCACACCATCTGGCTGGTACACCCGCTTATTAACTGGCATTCTACCTATAACAAAGTCATCACCAAAATCAACCATTTCTATCTCTAATGTCTCCATTAAAGTGTTTTTTGTAATAGCGTTAGCCCGTTTTAGTATTTCTTCTTTTGAAATTTGCATTAAACTATTTTGTGATTTTAAATTGTAAAAATACGAAATGCTAATAATCTTAAAAAACAGATAATTTTAAGTTGTCGCCCAGAAACTTAAGCGAATTCTATATGAAAGTATAAAATAAAAACAAGTTTTCAATGTACTACTGCATACACAAATTATTTACTTGAAGTGTATCGAATTAAAATATTTTTAGAAGTATTACGTCCGTTAGAATTAAGAAGTATACAAAAGTCAAATAACGTATCTATCATAACAAAAAAAGGTTGAGATCAACAATCTCAACCTTCACTAAAATGCTATTTAGGAATAATTCTTATTTATTTCTTCAATAATCTTGTAATTTCCTGATTACCTGAGGAAGAAATACTTTTAAGCAAGTAAAATCCAGGTTTAGGTAAAACTGCATTTAAATCGAGTTCAATGAAATTACTCTTTGAAGTAACTTGAACTTCCCTTCGAAAAACTTCTTTACCCAATAGATCAATAATTCTAAGCTCGTTTAGCCCCATCATTTCTTCTGAAAATTTAATGTGCAATGTTTCTTTGACAGGATTAGGAAATACAATCATTTTTCTAGTAACACTTTGCGTAATTTCGGAATACTTTTCTTCATGGGCATCTTTAGAACTGTTGCTTGTTGCGTAACCAAAAATAATAATTTCATTTACAGCAGCATACGGACTGTCTAACATACCCAATCTTAAGTGTTGAGTCTCTATATCCACTTGGTGTTCCTTCCAGTTATTAAATGCATCTAAAGGTTCAACGAATAAAAGTGTCCAACTAGAATTATCGTCATACTCCACATTAAAATCAAATGTCGAATTCATATCGTGTAAGTAAATTTTAGAGATATGGTATTCCTCTTGCAAATCAACTGTAGCATAATAAGGCGCATTAGTATTATTATAATAAGGTTTCCATGATCCACTTACAGCATGCTCATTAGTTGTAACATCCAAGTTTTGTTCATCAAATAAAAGCAAAGGAGAATCGACACTTCCTCCAGAAACCAAATCGGTAACCATACTACTAGTAATTATAATTTGTTGGTCATCAGGTACTGGGTCTGTAGGGAAAATGTTTGAGCCAGGTAATGTCATTATTGGATAGCCAGAGATTTGTATTTCATTTACCGCGGCATATGGACTTTGAGGCATTTTTAGCCTTAGATATCTTGTGATAATATCTGTTTGGTGATTTTTCCAAACGTTAAAACCATCACAAGATTCTGTCAATAATGGAGTCCAATGTGGTCCATCTCCATATTCAACCTCAAAATCATAAACACCATTCATATCATGTAAATTAATCTCAGATATATAATAATCTTGTCCTAAATCGACAATCGCGCAATATGGGGCATTAACATCTGTATAAAAAGGCTTCCAAGAATTACTTATTGGATGTTCATTCAACGTTACGTCTAAATTCTGTTCATCAAAAAGCAGTAATGGGGAATCTACACTTCCTCCTAAAACTAAATCCGTTACCATTGTAGAATCTACTTCAACCTGCTCAGATTCCTTAACTAATGGATATCCGTAAACTGTAATTTCGTTAACTGCGGCAAATACATCATCATACATTGAAAAGCGCAGATATCTACTAGATATATCTGTAGCATGTTTCTTCCATGTATTATAACTATCTAAAGGGTCAACGAAAAGGGTATTCCAAACCAAAGTAGAATCCAAATATTCTACTGTAAAGTCAAAAGTCGAATTCATATCGTGTAAATTGATTTCAGAAATATGATATTCATTCTTCAAATCAATAATTGCATGATACGAAGATTCGTTCATGGCATAATCTGGTTTCCATGAACTGCTCACAGCATGTTCATTTGCGTCAATATCAAGATCTTGCTCATCAAATAATAAAGAAGGAACGCTAACGCTCCCACTCGCAACCGAATCTATGACCATCGATGAAGTAATTAAAATTTGTTGAGATGTTGTTGCAGGATCGTCATACTCAAAAAATTCAGGTCCTCCTGGAGCTCCTATGCCCAAATATTCCGGAACAGTTCCTGCTGCAAGTGAATAATCATTATTAGCCACATCTTCAAATTGAATTTCAGATACACTAGTTAGCGTATTATTATTAATCGAGTCGTTATTAACTCCTGTTTGATTTAAATAAAAAGTAATATTAGTATCAAATTTATTGTCTATGGCCGTAAGAAAGTTCATTTCATTCATATTTCGTATAACCTGATTACCATCAGTTAATCGAAAATAATTTTGTTCAATTTCTATAGGAGCTAAACTATCACTTACAGTACGGTTATCACAAAATATTCCTTCGTTCGAGGCCATATAATTATTAGCTATACGAACATTTCCACGCCCCATATTTATAATTCCCCAAGCAGGTGCATCCATCAAAATATTATTGTAAATATTGGCGACCGTATTATCTCCTATTTGTAAGTTATTTAAATGATAAATAGCGCCTTCTAAACCTGCATTAATCATGGTATTATTATAGATTTCTACGTCCTCAACCATATTGGCAATCTGAATTGATTCTCGCTGAGTATTCCTTACTATATTATTATAAATTTTAACATGCTTAAATTCCATTCCCGGTGAGGTAGTTTCTCCTAGATACATACCTTCAGATACATTTTCAATAAAGCAGTCATGTATAATTAGGTTTTCAAATATTGGTACTGGATTTGGGGGGTTGCCATCATAATTTTTTTTCGCCATGATTCCAAAAAAACCTTCATGACTTATTTTTATAAATTCAGCTTCACAATCTGAACTTAACTCCGAGAAAGCAAGCCCACATTGTACTGCCGCCAACTCAAACCCGTACTTATAGCCTGGGTGACCAGCTCCACTAATTTTGATATACTTGCAATCCTCAAAAGTAATTGCCCCCCAAGTATTAGCTATTGTATCATTAATTTTGACTTGCCCACCTTTGTTTATGACAACAAGCGGGTTAAGGGAATCTCCTTCAATTTGTTGAAAACGCAATGGAAATTTTCTTGAGGAATCGATAAAAATAGTATCACCGCCAATTGGTGTTCTGTTCAACGTTTGTGCATTGACATAATAATCAGAATTCTCATCTAATGTAATATTCTGATTTTGCGCCAACAAACATAAAGAACCTCCAAAATAGAGTAGTAATACAATAAAATAACTCAATTTTGATTTTAAAGAGCACCAACAATTAATCCTGCTTTTGCTTAAAAAGAATAGGGACATAATTTTAATTTTAAATAATAAATGTTTTAAGCTATTATTTAAAACTGAGGGAGAAATAAAAATTATCTTATAACAATGTCGGAAAAGTAATAATATATTTTATGGAAAGACAAAATTTAAGTCAAACAACAAAATTAATCGATAGAATACATTTCCTACAAAAAGGAGGATGTTGAAAATCATTTCAGAAACGTATTAAATTGACTGTCTCAATTAAAAAATAAACTAATTATTAAGACTAAAAATTGTTAGTTATATAACAAACCTAACTAAAGAAAGTTCAATAAGTATTATTGCTTATTATTAAAGCAGCTTGCACTCAACAAATTCAGTATTTATCAATTGAAATTAAGCTTATAATACTACTTTAGTAATTTAGCTTGTAAGCCCTAACTGAGTTATTAAAGAATGTTGGAACTAACAAAGTTTTAGTTGCGACTATGAAATCAATATCCGCAGCATTTATCTTCTGCTCTCTCGTATCGAGCAACTGAGTTTTGGTCCAATCATTAGAATTGATATAAAATATTTCACCAGACCAACTAGAAACAATAAAATCTCCATTTTCCAACCTTACTATCCCATCTCCATGCCCTATTTCTTCAGTTAGTATTTTAAAGGTATTTTCCATTTCGTTATAAACCCCGAAAGTATGTGATCTAGAAGCTGCAAAATATATACCTTCCTTCTGATACAACAAACCATTTAAACGACCAAGACTGTCATTAGCTATCAAGTTGATACTACCATTTTGAATTTTGTATATGGCGTCGGAATTAGATCCTGAAACATATACGGCTTCACTAGATATTGTTATATCATTTAGTTGAGGCGCCCCTTCTACATAAAATGTATTAATAATTTGTTTAGATGTTGTATCGATCTCGACAACTTCATCAATATCATTCACATATAATTTACCATTTAGTATACCCATACCTTTTGGTCCACTCAACCCGTCCTTCCATTTCAAATCAATAATTTCTCCTTTGGTATTTAATGTAGAAATAAACCCATTACCATCTTTGTTCCATGGTTCATTATTAACATTAGCCACATATATGATTTGGGAAGCTTTATCATATAAAACAGATTCGCAAGTGGTTAATAATGTATCAGTCTCCCATAAAAACTCTAAGGTAGGCTCAACCGACGTTTTTGAAATATTATTTACTTTATTCTTTTTCTCATTATTACAGGCCCAAACAGCCAATATCATAAATACATAAAACGTAAACTTTCTCATGTTGAAGTATATTAATTTGTTTTTAATTGTTTAACAAAAAAGCCATATTCAAAGAATACGGCTTTTGAAAAACATCTTGGTTTGTTAGTTTATTCAACTATTAATTTTTTTGTTATTGAAGCATTATCACTTTCAACTTGTACCAAATATAAACCTGATTTAAGTGACGAAATATCAATTTCGGTATTTTTCTTGGTAATAGATTTAGAAAGTATTAATTGACCAGTTAATGATTTAATAGAAATTAAGGAACTATCAAAGACTTGATCTAAACTAAGCTTAAGTACGTCTCTAGCTGGGTTGGGGAACATTTTAAAACTTCCAAAACTTTTATCTTCTAAACTCAAACTTGATACATCTCTTAACTGATACGCGTTTAAATTGAAATCATTACTATCTTTTGCAATATCAATTGAAACAGAAGTACCCACAGCAGTAAATTCTCCATTTATTACAATTCCAGGGTTATTTCCTCCATATACTGTAGATTCCGCACCACTATTGCTTCCAAAGCTAGTTCCTCCTGATACACCTATTATTATATAGTTTCCATCCGAACCTCCACGAGTATCACCCATAAAAAATTGGACTCTATAAGTGTTATTTGCTGTTAAACCAGACAGTGTAACCGTTCCAGGATTGCCACCATTCCATAAAAATCGACTTAAAATTGCATCGTAATCCGCAATGCCCCCTGCTCCAGGATCATAATTGTCGACTTGTGAAGGTACTACATTATTAGTATTTGAAGAAAAATTTGCTAATGTTGGATTTGCAAAAGCATTATCCATATCTGCACCATTAGAAACCCCAGTGAAAGGAACCGTATTTACAGTAGCATCATAATCACTAGCTGTTGCACCACCTCCAAAATTTAAAGCTTGTACTAAAGTGCCAGCAGTTTGTACTTCACCCGCGCCAGTTGTGAGCGTTTCAACACTCCAAGCAATAGTTTGTTGCGCCATTAAAGTAGAAGTTCCAATGAAGAACAAGACGCATAGTCCTCTTAAAATTAATTGAGTAATTTTTGTCATAATAACTTAGTTTAATTGATTAAAAAATTTACTCTCAATTTAAGGAAAAAAGTAAAACAACGTTTGCTACTTCTCAGTTTTACAGTTTTTTATACAAAACGCTCAAATAATTAATAAATTTTGAATTTTGTATACAAAAACTATATAAAGTTTATACAAACTATAATAGAATGCTCTATTATGATTATACAATAAGTTAAACTTAAAAGCTAGTTTGAGAGCTTATTTACAACACAAAAGCATTATGTACGTTCAATTTTAGCACCAATAGCCCTTAAACGCGCATCAATATACTCATACCCCCTATCTATTTGTTCAATGTTCATAATTGTTGAAGTGCCTTTGGCAGACAATGCTGCAATAAGTAGCGAAACGCCAGCACGAATATCAGGTGAGGTCATCGTGGTAGCTTTCAAAGTAGATTTAAAATCATGGCCTATAACAGTTGCACGATGTGGGTCACAAAGTATAATTTTTGCACCCATATCAATCAATTTATCCACAAAGAACAAGCGGCTCTCAAACATTTTTTGATGTATTAAAACACTTCCTCTTGCCTGAGTAGCCACAACCAAAATAATACTTAGTAAATCTGGTGTAAAACCTGGCCAAGGTGCATCTGAGATCGTTAATATTGAGCCATCTATAAAACTTTGGATTTCGTAACCATCAGTATGTGCGGGAATATGAATATCGTCGCCTTGCTTTTCAACGGTAATGCCTAACTTTCTGAAAGCGTTTGGAATTACACCCAAGTCGTTCCAACTTACATTTTTGATTGTCAATTCACTTTTGGTCATGGCTGCAAGACCTATCCAACTACCAATTTCAATCATATCTGGCAGCATGGTATGATCTGTTCCTCCTAAAGTATCAACTCCATCGATAATCAACATATTAGAGCCCACACCACTTATCTTTGCTCCCATCCTATTCAACATCTTACAGAGTTGCTGTAAATATGGTTCGCAAGCGGCATTATAAATAGTGGTTTGTCCTTCAGCTAAGACTGCGGCCATTACAATATTTGCAGTACCAGTTACTGAAGCTTCCTCTAGAAGCATGTAAGTACCCTTAAGTTTATCTGCCTCAACGCCATAGAACTGTTCTTCTCTACTATACCCGAATTTTGCGCCTAATTTTATTAAGCCTTCAAAATGAGTATCCAAACGTCTTCGACCAATTTTATCACCTCCAGGTTTTGGGATATATCCTTTGCCGAAACGCGCTAGTAGAGGCCCCACAATCATAATTGACCCTCGTAAACCTCTTCCGTCAATCTTAAATTGATCAGACTCCAAATATTCAAGATTCACTTCATCTGCCTGAAATGAATAAGTACCTTTTGAGATTTTTTCGACCTTAACACCAAGCTTTTCAAGTAATTTAATTAACTTATTTACATCAATAATGTCAGGAATATTATTAATTGTAACCTTTTTGGGCGTAAGCAGAACTGCACAAAGAATTTGTAATGCTTCATTCTTTGCACCTTGAGGCTGTATGCTTCCTTTAAGCTTATGGCCTCCTTCAATTTTAAATGTTCCCATGGATAAGTTTAGTGGCGTTTTCTAGAACGGTTAGAGCCTTTTTTCTTTTTGTTATTGTTGTATTTACCTTTAGAACGTAATAAACTACTAGAATCTGATAAATCTTCTTCAGAATTTCTTAAATCTATTTTTCCATTTGAAAGTTCATAAAGATGATCAAAAATAACAATATCTTCTACCGTATCTTTATTCCAATTTAAGAAGCACTTTTTCATATGGTTAGCAATAGTATATACTAACGCTTCTTTCATTTCACCCTCATCCCAAGTATTGGCCACATCTATCATTGTTTTTATATTATTACCATAAAAACGGTACTTTGGATGGCTTTGTGGATATTCTAAAGGTTCTGGTCCTTCAGATAATAATTCTTTGGAGGGTTTTGGGAAAGGAGAATCCACATCCAACTCAAAATTAGACATAATGAATAATTGATCCCAAAGCTTATGTTGAAAATCTGGAACGTCGCGCAAATGAGGTTGTAAATTACCCATTACAGAAATTATAGCCTTAGCTAATTTCTCTCTTTCTTCTTTGGTTTCACGTGTTTTCGCATGATTAATCATCTTTTGAAGATGACGACCATATTCTGGTATAATTAAGTGCTCTCTTTCTGTATTATATTCTAAATTATCAATCAAAATTGTGGTATTAAATATTCTTATGAAGTATGTGCAAAGTACAAAAAAAAACTAAAGGCTTATAACCCCTTCAATTTTTTCTGCAACCTCTTTATACTTCGCAATTACGGCATCTGGATTTTTCATTCTTACATTAATAGAAACACTAGTATACTTGCCATTCTTAGATTCTACAGTATTTATAACTGCTCCCATATTGTCAAATAATTCACCTACTTTTTTTATTTGAGAAGCACTTGTTTTAACAATAAATTTATACAAGTATTCACTGGGCCATAAAGTAGTATCGTAAAGTTGTGCTTTAAGCTTTTTGTAAAATTCTTCTTGATTTGAGGTATCACTCATTTGCTTTTTTAAGAAGCAAAGATACGCTTTACTTTCTATTTTTTTTATAGAAGTTTAATTCCGATTTTTACACATTAATTACGAATGTTTTGAGCGGTAAAAAGATTGTTATTACAGGTGGTCCAGGAACTGGAAAATCAACTATTATAAATGAACTTATTAAAAGAAATTTCATTTGTATGCCAGAGATTTCTCGTGATGTTACAATAAAGGCTCAAAATGAAGGTGTTGACCAGCTTTTTCTATCAAATCCTCTCCTTTTTAGCGAATTACTTTTGAAAGGAAGAAAAGAGCAATATGATAAATCTACTGCATTAAATTCCGATATCATATTTTTCGACCGAGGTATACCAGATGTTTTGGCTTATATGGACTACATTGGTGATGCATATCCAAAAAGCTTTATAAACACTACTAGGGCAAATGCTTACAATAGTATTTTTATTCTAAAACCTTGGAAAGCCATTTACAAGAGCGACAACGAACGTTACGAAAATTTCGAGCAAGCGAAAGAGATTTACAAACATCTTCTTAATACTTATAAAGATTATAATTATACGCCAATAGATGTTCCATTTGGTACCGTTGAGGAGCGCACCAATTTTATTTTAAACACACTGGACATAAAGTGAGTTTACATCCTATAAATATTCTAGAAAAATATTGGAATTTTACCTCCTTCCGTGGCCAACAAGAGTCCATAATAAAGGCTGCTTTAAATGGCGAAGATGTTTTTGCATTAATGCCAACTGGTGGTGGAAAATCAATTTGTTTTCAAATTCCTGCTTTAATTAAGGATGGTATTTGTATTGTAATTTCACCTTTAATTGCTCTGATGAAAGACCAAGTTCAAAACCTGAACCAGAGACATATTAAGGCTATGGCGATTACTAGTGATATATCTAAAAGTGAGCTGGATACCATGCTGGATAATTGCATTTATGGCAATTATAAGTTTTTATACTTATCACCAGAGAGACTACAGCAAGAATTAGTTCAAGATCGTATCAAACAAATGCATGTGAATCTTATTGCTGTTGATGAAGCACATTGTATTTCTCAATGGGGTAATGATTTTAGACCAGCCTATTCCAATATTTTAAAATTGAGACAACTTCAACCTTCAGTAAATGTTATAGCTTTAACTGCAACTGCTAAACCCGAAGTAGTAAATGATATTGTAGACCAGCTTGATTTTATTCAACCTAAAATATTTAAACAGTCTTTTTTTAGAGAGAATTTAAGTTATTTCGTACTTAATGAGGAGGATAAGTATTATAAACTTGAAAGAATACTAACTAAATACAAGGGCAGTTCTATTGTGTACGTTAGAAATAGACGCGCCACGATTGAAGTGACCCAAATTCTAGAGAAAAACAAGATTGGTGCAACATTTTATCATGGCGGTCTAAATAACAAGCATAAGAGTGATAATATGAAGGCTTGGATGCAAGACCAAAAACAGGTTATGGTAGCTACAAATGCCTTTGGAATGGGTATTGATAAGGCAGATGTAAAAACAGTTATTCATCTAAATTTACCCGAAAGTTTGGAGAGTTATTTTCAAGAAGCAGGTCGCGCTGGAAGAAATGGAGATAAGGCTTACGCTGTTATTTTAAAGAATAAAAATGATGAGATCTTGGTTAAGAATCAGTTTTTAAAAGTTCTTCCAGAAGTCGCAATGGTAAAATTAGTTTATAGGAAGTTATGCAACTATTTTCAAATTCCATATGGCGAAGGTGAAAATAGCACTTACAGTTTCAATTTTAATGCTTTTTCCAAGACCTATAACTTTAATACAATTTTATGCTACAACGCTCTTTTAATTCTTGATAGAAATAGTATTATTAGCTTGAGTAATAGGTTTAAAAACAAAGTCCTAATTCAATTTCTTTCTAATAATGATTCTATTTTTAATTATATAGAAAAGCACTCTGAAAGTGCACCCGTAATAAAATCTATACTTCGATCCTACGGAGGAGTTTTTGATTTTGAAACTGAAATTAGTACCATTAAAATGGCAGCCAAAGCTGGTGTAGAAGAATTTGAACTTATTCAAATTTTAGATCAGCTATATAAAGATGAAATTATTGAATTAAATATATCTAAAACTGATGCTCAGGTAACATTTATTGTTCCTAGAGAAGATGATAGAACAATCAACAAAATTGCGTCAATAATTACGCAACAAAATACTCTAAAAAAAGAACAGGTAAAGGCGGTAACTAATTACATTAATAATGACGATGTTTGCAAGAGTATGCAACTGTTAGCGTATTTTGGTGAAAGAAACACTAAGCCTTGTGGCATATGCTCTGTGTGTGTTTCAAATTCAAAAAAAGCGTCTTTAAATACTGAAGAAATAAGAAAAAAGGTTATCGAGATATTAGAATCAGGCGAAAAATCTTCTAGAACCCTTACAGAATTAATTGGCTGTTCTTCAAACCAAACAACAGATGTTTTAAAGCAGCTTTTAGAACATGATATTATTAGAATTACAAAAACAAATACATATAAATTGAGTCATTTATGAAAAGAGATTTAAGAATTGTTTTTATGGGAACACCAGATTTCGCGGTTGAGACTTTAAAGAATTTGTTAGAAGCCAATTACAATATTGTGGGTGTGATAACTGCGCCAGACAAACCCGCTGGAAGAGGAAGAAAGCTTAATGCAAGTGCAGTTAAAAAGTATGCAAAATCAAAAGAATTACATATACTACAGCCCACAAACTTAAAAAGTGAATCATTTATTGGTGAACTGAAAGCACTAAATGCAAACCTGCAAATTATAGTCGCCTTTAGAATGCTACCAAAAGTTGTGTGGCAGATGCCAGAATACGGAACATTTAACCTTCATGCCTCTCTCCTACCAAATTACAGAGGAGCAGCACCTATAAATTGGGCAATTATTAATGGTGAAGTAACCACTGGAGTTACAACTTTTTTTATTGATGAAAAAATTGACACTGGCGCTATAATAGATTGGGAAGATATTATAATTGAAGCCGATGAAAATGCAGGCAGTCTTCATAATAAATTGATGAATTTAGGCAGTGCACTTGTCCTTAAAACAGTAAAAAGAATTGAGTCTGGCGATATTGAAACTACAATTCAACCAGAAATACCTAATGTTAAAACGGCATACAAGTTAAATAGGGAAAATTGTAAAATAGATTGGAACGCCTCAATAGATGAGATATACAACTTGATAAGAGGTTTAAGTCCTTACCCTGCAGCATGGTGCGAGCTCGTTAATGATTCTACCAATTTTGATATCAAAATATACGAGGCCAAAAAGGAAATAATGTCTCATAATAAGGATATAGGTACTATTATAACTTCTAAAAAAGAAATAAAAGTGGCTGTGGCTCAGGGGTATTTAAACATTACCAAGATTAAACTACCAGGTAAGAAACTAATGGATGCGAACGCGTTACTAAATGGATATCAATTTCACCAAGAGGCAAAAATGCGCTAATCCCTTAGTATTACTCATTTCAGCAAAATATCGTTAAAATACATACTCGTTGTTAACAAATGCTATAAGTTATCAACAAAACCTCGTATTTCCCTTGCTATTACTTGCATGGATGCATAATCCGTATAAATTTGTATAAGGATTTAACTTTTAACGTTTAACCAATTTATTAATAATTAAATATTACATTATGAACAAAACAGATTTAATCGATGCTATGGCGGAACATGCAGGAATTACTAAAGCTGCTGCTAAAAAGGCATTAGAATGTGCTCTTATTGAAATTGAAGGTGCTTTACAAAAAGGAAACAGAGTATCTTTAGTAGGATTCGGTTCTTGGTCAGTTTCAAAAAGATCTGCAAGAGAAGGAAGAAACCCTCAAACTGGTGAGACTATTAAAATCAAAGCTAAAAATGTTGTTAAGTTTAAAGCTGGATCAGATTTATCAAGCGCTGTAAACTAATTATAAGTTTCAGAATGAAATAAAAAATGTCTTCCAGTTTGGGAGACATTTTTTTTATGCTGCTATCAAAAGTTGCATTTGTTATAAATTAATAGTAGATTTAATTACTAAAATGTTTGAAACATGACGAGCACAACACCCAAAAAAGGTGATTTGTTAATAGCAGAACCAGCCATAATTGGAGATGTTTCTTTTAACCGCTCCATTGTTTTACTTGCAGACCATACTCAGGAAGGCTCCATAGGTTTTATTTTAAACAAACCTTTGGATTATACCATAAAAGATTTAATCCCAGAAGTTGAAGCCACATTTAAAGTTTATAATGGTGGACCTGTTGAACAAGACAATCTCTATTTTATTCATAAAATTCCAGAATTAATACCTAATAGTATTGAAATATCACTAGGGATTTATTGGGGTGGCGATTTCAGTAAAGTGGCCGAACTTATTGCCAATAATACCATTCAAGAAAATGATATTCGCTTCTTTCTTGGGTATTCTGGTTGGGATGCCAATCAGTTAGAGGATGAGCTAAAAGGTAACTCATGGCTTGTTTCGGAAAATGTCTACGAAAAAAACATTATAGAAAAGCACTACGAATCTTTCTGGAAAGAAAAAATGTTAGAACTTGGCGGAGAATACAGCATTTGGTCTAATGCTCCTGAAAACCCAAATTATAATTAAGCTAATCTTACTTCAACATTAAGTTTGTCCAATAGTCTTTTGGCTAACTCGCTATTATATACTTTCTTTCTGTATTTTGAAATAGGCTGTATTCCCTGAATAGCATTGGTTATAAAAAGTTCATCTGCTTTTTGAAGTTCAAACGGAGATATGGAAGCTTCTTCAATTTTTAATTCAGGTAACGTCTTCGCTATTCGTAAAACTTGGGTTCGCATTATACCTTTTAAACATCCATCAGATAGTGGTGGTGTTTTTATGACGTTGTCCTTTACCAAAAATAAGTTCCCATTTAGGGCTTCAACCACTTTTTTATCGGTATTTAAGAGCAGGCAATTCTGTAATTCATTTTCATTGGCATAAATACTCCCAATAACGTTAATTGCCTTATTATTAGATTTTAAGGTAGATAATAATGTAGGTGCTACGTAATAATCTTTAAACAGGTCTACTTCATAGATAGTATCACTAAACTCAAAAACGGCATTATCGAGAGGCTTTACACTTATATTATAGCCAACCGAATTTTGAGAGGGCAAATACAGTCCTCCTTCATTTCTATGCACTAATAACTTTACTCTGGCACTTTCATTCTGAAGTTGATTTGCATTCAGGGTTGCATGTATTTGAGACTCTAAAAATTCCATCGTAAAATTCATGGGAATTTCCATCCTCATAATACGCATTGAAGCCATTAGTCTAAAATAATGATCTTCCCAAAAAAGTACTTTCCCATTAGAAACTTTAATAGTCTCAAAAAGAGCATCACCATAAGCATATCCTCTATTATTTATAGAAATTGGAGTACTATCATCTAAGATGTTTCCGTTAAAATTTGTCATAAAAAAATCCGCAATCTTAAATTTTTAAGCGCGGACAAAGATAAGGTTAAAATAATTTTTTACGCAGATCCTAGTACCTGTTTTAAATCTGAAATTTGATTTTCCCAAAGCATTTTGGCTTCGTCAATTTCATCGTCTTCTGCAAAATCAGTAACTATAAGCGAAACATCTTTAGTGATTTCATCCACTTGAATTCTTATTTCAAAATAACAAGATAAATCATCCTCTTCATCAGCCAACCATCTAAATTTTATACGCTCGCCACTTTTTTTACTTAATAGCTTCGCCTGTTCTTCGCTGTCATCCCAAATAAAAGTAAATAATTCGCCTCTAGAGTTTACATTATCAGAGAACCACTCTTGTAAACCAGAAGGCGTAGAAATATATTGATACAACAATTGTGGTGATGCATGAATAGGAAACTCTATTTCGAATTTAATTTTATCCTCCATAAATGTCTTTAAATTTAGCGATGCTCAATATATACATTAATTTATTGTTTATGCAATTATTTTGATAATATTTTGCCGAGGTAATATTTGCGAACGTAATATTTGTTATTATATTTGCAACCTCAAAATGGCGAGGTAGCTCAGTTGGTTAGAGCGTCGGATTCATAACCCGGAGGTCTCGAGTTCAAATCTCGATCTCGCTACAAAATAAAAAGCCCAAGGGAATTTTGTCCTTGGGCTTTTTAATTATTTACGTTGGATTATTGATTATGTGATTATTTATTATTTGAGCAATGTTCTATTCCAGTACTCTAATAACTCTTTATCTGTAGGTGACTCCGATAAACCGCGTTCCCTCATTTTCTTTTTAGCGTAATTTTGAGAGCCTTGTTGCCCTTTCAAAATGGTTTCTTCGGGTTCAGGAATTTGATTTTTGTCATAGACTTTTAAGTTTTCTTGTAGCACTGATTTCAATTTGTTAAAATCAGCCATATAATTTTCATTACTTGCTAGATTATTGAATTCATTAGGGTCATTATCTAAATCATAAAATTCAAACTCTGGTCTAGTCTTAGCCATAAATTGATTGAATGGCGCTTTCAACTCTCCTTTTTTATGTAACACCCTATACAATGTAAATGCAGGATATTCACTGCGCTTATAACTGGATAGTTGCATATAGGGCCTTTCTGGTTCTTGATTCCAAATTAGTTTGTAACGTCCATCTGTAATACTTCTCATGTTATCTGCCGCATCACCTGCTCTTCCCCGAAAACCTAACGCATAATCTCTTTTTTCTTGCGCATCACCAATAAAAACTTTTCCATGCAATTTATGTTTTGATTCTATACCCGCTAGTTTTAAAGTTGTAGCTGTTACATCAACCAAACTCACTAGTCTATTATCAATATCATCGGCTTCTAAATACTTCGGATATCTCACAATTAAAGGAATTTGCAATCCGCCTTCATATAAAAATTGCTTATCTCTTAAGTGCGGACGCCCGTGATCTCCAAAAAAGAAAACTATGGTATTACTTGTAAGACCTTCATCTTCTAAACGTTGCATTACCCAACCTACAATATCGTCACATCTTTGCACAGACTCCAAATAAAGCGCCCAATCTGCTTTTAGCAAGGGATGTTCTGGATAACACCCAGGAAGCTCGACTGTTTCTGGATTTATAGGCTCGGTTTCGTCTTTTACAAAAGCTCTGTGCGGATATTTAATTTGTACTTGGGCAAAAAATGGTTGGCCTGCTGCTCGTTCGCTCCAATCTTTTCCATCATATTTAATATCCGGAATAAAATTATAATCTCGCTTTCCGGGCTTTTTATGATAGTCCTTACCGCTGCCATTGGTAATAAAATAACCTGCTTTTTTAAAGTATTCTGTAATGGGTTTTATATTATCCGGAAGTTCTGTCATATCAATTGATCTATGGTCTAAACAATTAATAGTTGTTGGATACATACCCGTAATTAAAGACGACCGGCTTGTCGAGCAAATGGGCGCATTGGCATAGGCGTTTGTGTATAACTTACCTTCTTTTGCCAATTTATCAATATGCGGGGTTTTTACATCAGGGTTTCCATAGCATGCCAATTCTCGACCTAAATCATCAGCGTTAATCCAGATTATGTTTGGACGTTCAACCTCTTTTTCTTTATTTACCTTTTTACAGCCGAAGAAGAGAAACAAAAGCCCTAAAAAAATAGTTGTTATAAACCTCATTCGTTGTTAATCAATGCTTCGTTCGCTTTTGTTATTCTTTCCCTTTGCTTTTTATTTAAACCCTGCCGGTAATAAACATCCAGATCATGACGCACTCCTGTGTGTTTCATATCTGGGTCGTCAACATCCAGACTCAAATCGCAATCAAAACGCACCAAAACAGAGTGTTGATTCACTCCATATTTTCCTGCATTCACAAAATGGGACATTCCCCAAGTAATACCACGACCATATTTAGTATCCGTAAAAGCATCAGGCACAAACGGACCAGTTGCTACAGGTACCAATTCGCAAATAGAAGCTATCTCAAAATTCACCCAATCTTCGGCATATTGAATAGTAAAATGCTCGGTTCCATCTTTAGCTACTATAGCTCCTAAACCTTCTTTAAACGGGAAAAGCGTGACTTCATGCCCCGAACTTGTAACCGGATTAAGAGGGTGCTTTTCAAATGGCCCTAACGGATTTTCTCCTGTTACCAAACCTCCGCCTACCCAAACTGGATTTGGTCTGTTAAAAGCAGATTTGTAATAAATATAAATTTTGCCATCATGCACTAATGGATACGGATCATGAATGGCATACTGATCCCATGAACCTTTGGGGCCATTCTCTATTACAATTTTACCAGCTGGAGTCCAAGGACCATCTGGAGAATCTGCATACGAAGCCGTTACGGGGCAATAATCCCCACGCTTTCCGCTGGCTTCCATAAAACCTTGATAATATAAATAATATTTACCCTTCCATTTTAAAATATCCGTTGTAGTAACCGAACGCCAACCCACTTCAGGTTTTGGAGGTCTGGGTATAGCAATACCCTGCTCTTCCCAAGTAAAACCGTCTTTACTTGTGGCATACCAGATTTCGGATAAATCCCAATCTGTAGATGGTATGGTATCGTTACTTTTTTCAGCATTCCTAGCACCTACTGGAATTACTGGAGTATTACGCTTTGTATACCAAACGTAATATTTGCTATTTTCGAAAATAACTTTTGAAGGGTCTCTTCTAGAAATAGTACCATCATGACCATTATAATCAAACCCTTTAAGTTCAGTATACTTAAAGTTCGTATATAATTCATTATTCCGAGGGTGTATATTGCTATAGTGATTGAAACTTCTATCCATTGCAGCACTTAAGGTTCTATTTTTAGTGCTGTCTGTAATGGTATAAGGAAAAAGTGCATCGTCTTTCTGATGTGTTGCTGCCTCCTTTGGTGCATTCTTACATCCAAGCATGATTAAAATAGTCAATAGACAAATGATATATTTCATTACTTCAAGTTTTAATTTTTAATCTTTTTAGAAGGTACTTCCCAATATTCAAAAACTTCCTTTAATTGATAATAGGCCTTTTTCTTTTCACGCACTTCAGAAACAACGCCCCATTCTCTAAAACCAGATTCTGGTGTACCTTTATAGTTACTTCTGTAATCGTTATAGCTCCATATGGAAATACCTGTTACAAAAGGGTATCCTTTTAGTTCTCTTAACCAACCTACAAAAGCACTATCTAATTCTGCAGCTGGTGCCGGTCCAATTTGACCTTTTCCAATTTCTGAAACGAAAATGGGCTTATCTGGAAACCTTTCATGCACCCGCTCTATTATTTTAATAGCGTTCCCGTAACTGTTCACACAAAGAAAATCCACCTTTTCATAAGGCTCTTTTCCTATTTCTCCACCTTGATAGGAGGTGTTGCTGACATAAGTTCGTAGTCTTCTTTTATCTAAAGTACTCGTGTAATCTATCATTTCATTGACGTAATCATATTGGTCTTGGGTAAGATGTTGTTTGCCCCATTTGGGTTCTACTGTTCTCAATTCATTACCAACACTCCAAGCTACTACTGACGGGTGGTTGTAATCGCGCTCTACCATTTCGGTCATCCATTGTTTGGTTACAGGATTGTTTGGATGTGATTGCGGGTCGTTTTCTCCCCAAACTGGGATTTCTTCAACTAACAAAAACCCGATGCTATCACATAGTTTCAACAAATTTTTAGGTAAAGGCGCATGCATCAACCTTGAAAAATTACACCCTAAATTATATTTTATGTCTAACATATCCTCCCGCACCTGATGATCTGGTTCGGTATTGCCATAAGCTGGGTGGTCGTGTACACGATTGACTCCATTCATTCTTACGGCTTTGTTATTTAAAAAGAACTGCTCGCCTTTTACTTCAAATTTTCTGATGCCGAAATTGTCCGAAGCCAAATCTTGTATCTGATTATTTATGGAAACCGAAGTGTTTAACTCATAAAGATTTGGCGAATCGAAATGCCATAATTTTACTTTAGAAAGTGGTTTTTCAAACTTAATGTAAGTTAATTTTGTAGATGTCCCTTCAATATCAATAGCTACGGAATCCATGTGAATCCCATCGATTTCGGAGTATAGATTAGCAGAAGCCGAAGTATCCCCATTATTTTCGATTTTATATTTAATGGTAAAGTTTACTTTTTCATTTTCAAAATCTGGCACCGAAGTAATATGCTGGTACACAATTCTTACATTTTCGTTAACAACCAAAGACACATCTCGACTTATACCGCCCCAAGCCCACCAAGCACCGCGTTTATAGGTGTTATCAGCCATAATGACAACTAAATTTGGTTCACCAGCCTTGACTTTATCAGTAATATTAAATTCAAACGGGGTATAACCTCCAACGTGCTTACCTAATAATTCACCATTTAACCAAACTTTTGCTGTTTCATATACTGCATCAAATTTTAAACGGATTTGCTTGCCATTCCAGTCCTTTGGTACACTGACATCTTTTTGATAATAGCCCTTCCCAACATATTCTGAATAACGCTCTCTTGTATCCCAATTTCCCGGAACTTGAAGGGTATCCCATTGGGTAAAATTGGCTTTTAAAACAGCTTCCTCAGTTATATCATTAGAAGCTAAAAATTGCCATGAACCATTAAGTGAAATCTCTGCTACTTGACTTTCAGGTTCATTGCCATTACACGCGAAAACCGCAAGAGAAAGAAAAAAGAGACCTATTATTCGCTTCATTATCGTTTAGTTTTGGTGTTTCGTAATCTTTAAAGGAATCTGCAAATTGAACGAGTGGCGGACATTATTTACATCAATAGAATCCGTAGCGCAAAGTAGGGTAACCGGCTCACCATTTTCGATAAATACCTGCGGACGTTCTAAATGGTCAAACTTTATTTTTCTACCATCGGTAAAAGTTACTGTACGGTCTGAAATTTCAAAATGTTTTGCCTGGTTCCAATGGATACCGTCATCAGAGTCATAATGTACCAATGAGAACAGACGTTTTTTCCCTTCATGTTTTATACGTTTTACAATAGCACGGTATTTTCCATCTTGATACCAGATATATGGGTCTTCAGCCGGGAAACGCTCACCTACAAACGTAAATACCGGGTCTGGATATTTTTTAAACGGGCCTGTGGGTGAATCAGCAATAGCAACCATGTGCACCACAGGTCCACCTGCTGGCAACTTGAACTTTTTGCCTACGGCTTTGTAAACCATTAAAATTTTGCCATCGGCCATCTGGCATACCGACGGATTTGAAGTCATTAAAGCATCATGGGCTAAAGAATCATTTTCAGTAATATCTAAAACGGGTTTATCAAAGCGTTTCCATGGTCCATTAGGATTATCTGCAACCGCAACTCCAATTCTCTGATTGTTTCTGTGTACCCAATTGATTTTTGGTTTTCCTGGAACACTCACTATTTTTTCATCCCCATAATTCCCCATATAGTAGAGGTAATACTTTCCATTTAATTTGTGCACTGTAGGGTTGTGGGTAGTGGAACCGTCCCAAAAATCGGGACCTCTGTCTGGTAGTACATCATCTTTATGCTCATATGGTCCAAATGGCGATTCTGAAATGGCATGAGAAATAATAGAATAATTCACCCATTCCCAACCAATATCCTTAGGCCAAATGGAATAAAACATGTGGTATAAACTATCTTGTCCTTTTACTAAAGAACCACCCCAAATACTCATGGTATCATTTACAAATACTGATTTAGGGGATACCTCACCCAGTTCAATTTGGTAGTCAATAACGGCTTCGTTTTTGCTCTCTTTTTTTCCAGAACATGCTACTGTTAACAATAGCAATGCAACTATGATTGAAAAATTATGCTTCATTTTTTATTTAGTTTTTTCTGCTTTAACAATTTGAGACCAATTGCTTTCTTCTGAATTACAAACCCTCTTTATTTTGAAATAAACTTCGTCTTCACCTTCTAAATCAATAGACATCATCCCTCTCACATTTGAGGTAAAACTGTTATCCAAAATATCTTTAGATGTGCCATATTGAACCGTATAGTTTCCATCTTCAAATTCACTAGAATAACCAATTACAAGTTTGTTATCAATAATAAAGGAAGTCCATATTACAGGAGGTAACAATTTGTTTCCGGTCTTAAAAGTTACTGGTTCTGATGATTTACCTTCTCCTTTTGCATTGACACCAATTAAAGAAACTTCATAGTTTCCTTTGGGTAAGCTATCTAAATTGATAAAGTTAGAAATCGTAGGTTTTGTAAATTTTACTTCACCTGTGCTTGATTTGTATCTAGCTTTGTATTCTTTAACTCCAAAAGTTTTGTCAAAATAGATTCTTGCTTTTGTTTTTCCTGCAATTACCTGATTGATTTTAGGTGCATTAGGCACTTTGAAATACACTTCTTTTTTTGCTCTTTCGTAACCTAACGGATTGATTATTTTTACTTTTAATCGATAAGGATTCTCCAAATCATCCCAAGAAATAGTTCCTTTCCATAAATCTCCAGGTTTTAAAACAGGTAATGACTCTTCTTTTTCAGAAAGCACTTTACCTTCTTCATTAGTAACTGTAGTGACCAATTTGTAATCTCTTAATGTATAACTAGGATAATCAGCAACTGCTTTTGATAACACTTCAATTGAAGCTGATTTCTTGTTGATGTCAATAGTGCCTAAATCAATGTTTTTAATTGGACTATTTTCTTTTTGAAACCTATCAAATAAACGTCTTTTTTGACCCCAAACATTAATAACTCCCCAAACTCTATTTTCTTCTGCAGATGTTCCTCCATAACCACTTCTGTAATCATTGAATGTCCACATAGAAGTACCAATTACAAACTCGTTTTTTCCTTTGTAATGTTGATGCCATTCAGAAACAATTGGTTTATCACCATCCAAGGACGCTGTAGGATAAGGGTCAAAACCATACTCAGAAATGAAAACTGGTTTATTTGGCCATTTTTCTCTTAAGGTATTCAAAATAACCTGTGGTTTCCCTTGCCAACGATACATATTGTGCATAATTAAATCCACGTGCGTATTTGGGTCAGTTTCTCTAGTATAAGCTACTTTTTGCCCAGAGTTACTTACACAAGTCACTAATCTATGCTCATCTAATTCAGTTTTTACATACTCAATCATCATTTTTGCATAATCGTAATGATGTTTTAACTCATTACCTACACTCCAACCAATGATTGATGGATGATTGATATCGCGCTCAATCATTTCTTTTGCCCATTGTTTGATTAAAGGATAATCTGGAGCTGTAAACTCTACATTTTCCAAGTGACGCACATTTACTTCTTCAAACAATAAAACTCCTTTTTTATCACACAACTCGATTAGTTTTTCGTTTTGAGTTCCGTGCATAATTCGCATAAAATTAGCACCTGAAGCCTTCATTAAATCAACATCTCTTTCTAATATTTCTAGAGGTTCAGAAGAACCGAAATAACGATTTTCGCTTACACGATTAAATCCTCCTGTTCTAACAGGCTCACCATTTAATAAGAGTTGCGACTTTGTTAATTCTATTTTACGAATTCCGAAATTATCTATCTGAGAATCTAAAGTCTCTGTTTCATTAGAAATTGAAGTTTGTAAAGTATATAAATTAGGGCTATCAAAATGCCACAATTTCACATCCTTTACATCCTCTTTTAATACAATTGTTTTTATACTGTTTGCTTCAACCTCTATATCCTCTTGAGATAATGTTACTCCAGGTATCTCTTTAATATTTGCGACAACATCAACTTTTTTAGTTTCTGTTGAATTGTTTTCAATGTTAACTTTTAAAGCAATTTTTGCTGTGTGATTTTTTAAATCTGGGTCTGCGTGAATGTACTGATGTTGAATACGTACATCTTTATTTTTTTTGATACTTACATCACGAATAATTCCTCCCCAATTCCAAGTTGCTCCAACAATAAAATCGTTATTCACTTCAACTGCAATAAGATTTTTTTCTCCAAACTTTATATAGTCTGTTGCATCAATTTCAAAAGGCGTTAATCCACCTCTGTGTTCACCTGCTAATTTTCCATTAACATAAACCTTACACAAATGGTAAACAGCTCCAAACTGAATACGAATTCGCTCATCAGCTTGTTTAGACCAATTTGCTGGCAACTCAAATGTTTTACGATACCAACCAATTCCTGTATAATTTGAATATGAATTAATCATTCCCCAATGACCAGGAACTTTTAAATTATGCCAATCAGCATCATTATGTGATGGTAAATAAATTTGACTTGGTAATTTTTGAGCTTCTGTGTATTGTTCCTCAGAAATCTGTTGAAACATCACAGCATCAACAGGAACTTGACCTTCTGTAGGTGCTGTAACTTGAATAAAATTATCATCATTTTTATCAAACTGATAAATACCCAAACTAATCCATTCTCCACAATATGTGCGCGAACTTATTTGCTTTGAAGATTCTCCATTTTTGTGCTTTACAGTATATCTTACTTTACTATGACTTGCATAGGGATGCGTTAAAAAAGCTTCATAGTAGCCTGATTTTTTGAATTTTGGACGAAATCGAACGTAACTATCTTTATCTTCTCCTTTTCTGAAGTTTCTAATTAAAAAGTCTTTTCCTTGAAATGGATAATCTTTAGAAGGCTTCGTTTTTTTAACCCATCTTTTCCCTTTTATTTCAACTTTATCTGCATCAGAATTGTCAATAATTATGTCTGATGGAGATAATTTTACATTCATATAATTGTATCCTTGCCCGTAAATTGTACTGAATTTCCAATCTCCATTTAATGACAATGTTTCTTCAGGAACAATAGTAATTTTCTGATTATTTGTTTGGCAACTCGTCAGTACAAAAGCGATAACAGATAGAACAAAATACTTCATTTTTTTATGCATTAACTTATTAACAAACAATTTCAAAAATATTTGCAGGAACATTTTCTGATGGATGTTCTGCTTCAATTACGAATCCCTTTAACACTAAACTTTCTGAAGGTTTAAATGAATTTATGGTTTGGAAATTTCCATCAACTTGATGTAAAAGATTCCCTTCTAAGTCTTTGATTTTATAATTTCTCAACATAAAAGGCACAACCTCTTCTGGATGCCCCATTAACGTTGATTCCATTGGATGGTCATAATCTGGGTCCAAGAATAACTTGATTTCTGAGATGGTTTTTTTTGCATTCCACTCCACTTTTAATGTTGGATTTGCATCACTTAAATCTGCCACCCAAGCATTAGATTGTAACCAAGGACGCACAAAACCATTTCCAATATTAGCCACATCAAAAGACTTGATTGCTGGAGAAATCTCCATAGCAATATTGTGACCTTTTGGTCTTCTATGAGGAATCCAGAACTCAAATTCTTCAACTCCAATATCTGCAGGTGGTGTCTGTTTTCCGTTATTAGAAACTGCTTTATTTACCCCATTAAACACTGAAAGTACACCTGTATAACGCTTATTACTTGACTTGATGCTCACTTTTTCATTTGCCATAAATGTGATAAATCCATATTGATTTGATGGAACACCATTTGCAAAATCAATTGTAATGGTTTGTTCACCTTTTTGTAAATCAAATACTTGTGAATCTAAAATAACTTCTGGTGTATAATTTTCTGCTTTTTCTGATGTTCTTAATTGTACTTCCAATTGAGTAGCTTCATCAGCATTTACCAATACCTTTACTTGATACTTTTCATCAGCAGCTAATGGTAATAATTGCGCAGAAGAAATGCTTAATGGCATCCAATCTCCATCAAAAGGAATTTCTGATAATGCTAAACTTGACGATGCAGAAATTGCTCCATCAGAAAGCAAATTACTTGCTGGCTGAATTGGAATACTTGGAATACTTTGTCCGTAAATATTCAACTCATTTTGCAATTCTTTAATCACTCCATTCTCTAAAATTTCAGCTGGCAATATTCCTTTTTGGGTACATAAAGTTGCAGCTGTTGCCACTGCTTGCGCACAAAATCCTGTAGTTGCCATAACTCTAGTTGAACCAAAAGCCACGTGAGTCGCACTAATGATTCTTCCAGCTAAAAATAGGTTGTCAATATCTTTACTTACGAAAGAACGATATGGAATTTGGTACACTCCCTTAGAGTGCCATTGTGTACACGCATTAAGCTTGCTATATACTCCATCTGCAGGATGTAAATCTATTGCCCAACCACCAAATGCGATGGCATCATCAAACGTTTTTTGCTCAATAACATCTTGTTGTTTCATCATATACAAGCCTTCAAAACGTCTGCTTTCACGTTTTCCAGGAACAGTAGCTACCCATTCTAAGGTCATATTATCAACTCCTTCAAAAGTTCCAGAGTTTTTAATATAATCCCAAACACCATAAATTACTTTCCATAATTCGTATTTAATTTCTTCTGTATCGTGAATGGTATCGTGTCTACCACCGTATTCAAACCACCAAAAACGACAACCTTTATCGTCTTTACCAATAGCTTTGTATCTTGGAATCGTTGTAATGTCTTTTAACGCATAAGAAGGTGCTTTGTATTTTACAGGTTGGTCTGTTTCTTTGCTGTAGAAATACATTGAGTGTCCTAGCAATTCTCCATATGATTTGTCAGGAGCAAATAGTTCACCAAATTCCTCTTTAGATTCTGCACCCATTCTAAAAGAAGCACCTGCTTTAAAAGCAACAATTCCATCACCAGAAGCATCACAAAATAGTGGCGCTTCTACAACATATTCAGTTGAGTTTTGAGAATTAAAAGCTTTAACAGCATCAATTTTTGTGTCACCTGATTTTATGACATCATAAACAGCCGTATTTAATAACAAAGTAATGTTTTCCTCTTCTAATACTTTTTCAAGCAAAATAGTATCAAAAATAACAGCATTTCCTTCTTTATTTCTGTGCAGATTTTCCACTAGGATTTCATCCATCACTCCACCTTCACGTGACCATCTATTGTTGTTTCCCATATGAGAAGTCGCTCCTAAGATCCAAAGTCTAACCTCAGAAGAAGCATTACCACCCAACACAGGTCTATCTTGAATTAGCACTACTTTTGTACCTTGTCTTGCAGCTGTAATGGCTGCACAAACCCCTGCTGTTCCTCCTCCAGTAATTGCTAAATCGCAATTTAAAACTACAGATTTACTTTCTCTTTTCGTTTTTATGAATTCTCCTATAATCATTAAAATTCAATTTTCTAATATTCTATTTTGATTTTTTTATAATATAGATTCCAAGTAGCAAAATGGCTAATCCCATTCCACCAACTAAATATTTTGCATCTTCTGCTAAAAAGGATAATATTAATATTAGCACACCTGTTGATGCTACACCAATACCTATTACTCTTGTTCCTTTTTTATTTCCTTTTGCATCTTCCTCGTCATCACTTGTATCTTCTTTTGCACTAGCAATTTTCACATAGTTATCAAATTCTATTGTGCTGCTTTTAGTTTGCATAAAATAGATTTCTAAAATCGCTAATAGTACAATTGGAATTCCCATTCCTACTACCATTTCCATAGCTCGTCCAAGAGTAACATCAATTAAATCTGGAGCAAAAAATTTGAAAAAGGCATTAATTAATAAGGATATTATGGTAACTGATAATATTGATTTTCCTGTTTGACGCTTCGAAAATAACGCCCACAAAGGAGGCAAAAACATTGCGCCACCTGTTAAGGCTGCAACACTCATCACCACTTCTACAATTCCTCCAAAATAAGGGACTAATAAGGCAATAATTATTGTTAAAATACCCAAAGAAACAGTCGCAATTCTACCAACTTTAACCAATCCTTGATTGGAAGTATTTGGAAACATTGTCTTGTAAATATCGTTGGCTAAAACTCCTGCAGAGATATTTAATGTTGTATTTACTGAGCTTGATGTGGCAAAAACCATTCCTCCCAACATCAATCCTAACATACCAACAGGCAACACTTCTTTACACATTAAAAGATAAGCGCCTTCATCTGCTAAATTTCCTAAATCAGGATTTAAAACTTTATAAATCATTGGAGGTAACATCCAAATTAATGGACTAATGGTATATAATGCTCCAAACAACCATCCTACTTTTTTGGCGTCTTTTGGAGTAGCTACACTTGTATAACGTTGAACATATGCCCAATTTCCTGCAATAAAAAAGAGGTTGTACAATCCAAAGGCAATCATAAATACCCAAGAGTATTCAGAGTTGGTAAACTCAAAGAATTTTTCTGGAGCATTTGCAATAAAATTATCTACTCCACCAACTTTATCAAAAGACAAAGGCAACACAATTAATACCGCAGCTGTAAGCACAATAAATTGTAAAACATCGGTAACAATTACTGCCCACAAACCACCAACTGCTGTATAAATTAAGATTAAAATCCCCAAAACTATAATACTTGTTGATATTGGAATTCCTGTAGATACTTCAACAATTTTTGCTACAGGATACAGAAAAGCACCAGTTGTAAAAATGGAAATAAATAAAAATAAATAGGTGTAAATTTTTTGAATGGACACTCCTAATCTATCAGCAATAAACTCAGCTGCAGTTAAAGCTTTGGTTTTTTGCCATTTTGGAGCGATAAAAAATCCAATGATGACTCCTGCAATACACATTGTCCATTGAATGATTACTGCAACCCAACCACTTGAATAGGCAATAGAGCCCCAAACAACAAAAGTGCCTGCAGAAAAGAAGCTCATAAAGAGTGATAAACCACTCATCCACCAAGGTAAAGCACCACCTGCAGCAAAGAACGATTTCATATTTTTTCCTGCTTTTGAGAAACTCATTCCACAGAAAAAAACTAAAAGTGTGAATACCAGAATAACGGTAATATCAATATTCGACATTTGGATTTAGTTTAGTTGTTTTTAACCAAATTACGCAATTAAACTACTTGTTCTACCAAATTAAGTCTCGGTAACGATTCCGAAACTTAAATTATTTCCGATAACGTTTCCGAAAAAGATAAAATCACCTATTTTGCAAAAAATAGTTCTGATGAAAAGTATTACCATTAAAGATGTTGCTAAAGCTTTAAATGTATCTATTTCTACGGTATCAAGAGCGTTTAATGATAAATATGATATCAATCCAAATACTCGTGATTTAATTCTTAAAAAAGCCAAAGAAATGGGATATCAGCCTAACCCGATTGCCAGAAAATTGATTCAGAAGAGATCATATAATATTGGTATTGTGGTTCCAGAATTTATCCATTCGTTTTTTCCAAAAGTAATTATTGGTGCCCAAGAAGTGCTTATTGAAAAAGGTTACCAAGTACTTATAATGCAATCTCATGAATCCTCCATAACGGAATTGCGAAATACCAAAACACTTGTAAACAACATGGTGGATGGCTTAATTATTTCATTGTGCGCAGAGGATAAGAATGTAGAATACTACAAATCACTAGTTTCAACAGAAATACCTATCGTTTTTTTCAATAGAACACTTGAAGAAATTGAAGCCCCAAAAGTACTATTTGATGACTATAAATGGGCACTTTTTACTACAGAACACCTTATAAGACAAGGCTATACAAGAATTATTCATTTGGCAGGAGATATGAATCTAACCCTTACTAAAAATAGGATAAAAGGATTTAAAGATGCTCATCGAAAATACAAATTAGATGATTTTAAAATAATCTATTCTGGTTTTAGCATGACGGATGGAGAAGTTACCGCGAAAACCTTAATAGACAAAAAAAAAGTACCACAAGCTATTTTTGCCTCCAGCGATTACTGCGCAATTGGAGCAATGAAAACGTTTAAAAACTTTGGATATAGCATACCAAAAGATATCGCCATATGCGGCTTTAGTGAATCTGATATGTCTCGGCATATTTCGCCACCACTAACTTCGGTGGAACAACCTACTCATCTTATTGGACAAACGGCTGCTAATCTATTGATTGAACAGATTGAAAATAAAAAAGCCTTCATTCCACAAACCATTAAACTAAATGGAAGTCTTAATATTAGAGAATCATCGGTAAAACTAAACCTATAAATTTACTCCCGAACCTTGTAGTGACGCATCATTATCCCATAGAATATACCATGGATCATTAGTTCTTTTTTGAAATACCTTCAATCTAACTTTCATAGATTCTAAGACTTGGGCAAACTCCGTTTTTTGAGCCAAATTAGTAGACTCATTTGGGTCTTCAGCCAAATCGAATAATTCAAACTCAGGTCTCTTAATGTATTGTTCTACCGTTCTAAGTCCAAAGTGCTTTTCATTTTTGCGGTAAATAGATTGCCATGTCGAGGCAGCCCATAAGTCTGAAGCAAATGGATACTCTAAACCGTAGGCGGCATTCCAAATTAATTTATAATTATCATGAATAGCAACTCGCATTGGATAATACATTGTTATTTCATGAAAGGTATGTGAGGCAAAAACATCATTCCATCCATTTATAGGTTCCCTATGAATTATATTTTTGAAAGACTTTCCATGAAAATCGCCTTCATCATAAGCTACATTTACCATGTTCAAAATAGTTGGTGTTAAATCTACCCATGAAATTCGTGCGGTATTGATATCACTTTGCTTTTCTTTTGTAGGATCCTTAACAATACATGGCAATTTAATTCCAGGTTCATAAACCGTTGTTTTAGCACCTGGGAAAGCCATTCCGTTATCAGATATATAAAACACAATTGTATTCTCAACCTTACCAGCATCATTTAAATGTTTCATAAGCCTACCGAAACCTTGATCAATTCTAGAAACACTTTGGTAGTACTGCGCAATCTCTTCTCGAGTTTCCTTTGTGTCTGGTAAAAATTCAGGGACTAATACGTCTTCAGGATTATAAATAATTTCTTCAACATCTTTATATCCTTCTTCCTTATTACCAAAATTATTCGGTACATTCCACGGCTCTGGTTTAAATGGTTGAGACCTATGAGGATCGTCAGTACAGAAATACAAGAAAAATGGCTTACTGGAATTAAGTATTGTTTTACTGGCATCTGCCATCTCCACAGTATTTCTCGGGTCCGCTTTCAGAACTTCATCAAATAAATAAACAGATTCTGGTGCTACGTGATACTTACCAATTCTTGCAGTTAAATAACCAGCTTTGGATAATCTATTTGATAAGGAACGTACATTGTCATAAGTGCTAAAATGATGGTAATCGTGCACATGTCCATAACTTCCCGTGGCATGTCCATAAAGCCCCGTAAGTATCACGGATCTGCTCGCAGCACAACTTGCACTAGTACAATAGGCATTTGTAAACCTTATACCTTCGGATGCCAGTTTATCTAAATTAGGTGTTTGAATCACTGGGTTTCCATAGCATCCTAAAGCATCCGTCCCATGGTCATCTGCAACAAAAAGAATTACATTTGGAGTGTTAGAGTTAACGGATAATTCTCCACTATCGCTTTTGTCATTTTTCTGACAAGCAAAACAAAAAACAACTGCTAAACTGATTACTAAAATTCTTAATTTCATTAGATGCCAATTTTAAATAACTATCAATAATATACAAAAATGCCATACAAGAATCTCGTATGGCATTTTAATCTTATTTTATGTCAGAATTATTTCAGTTCCAACTCCTTAATTTCAACTTTCGATTCTCCTCTAATGGAAGTATAAATCTTTTGCATTTCGGCTAATTTTTCTGGAAGCGTTTCTGCCAAATTAGTCTGTTGTCCTAAATCTTCACTCAAATCAAATAACATAGGTATTTCGCTATTGCCTAATTCAATATTTACCATTTGATTAATTGCTTTTCCTTTATAAGGCGGTATATACGCCCAATTCGCAGTTCTTAGAGCAGTTTTCGCACTAGCTTCAATAATTAGATGATCTCTTCCCTTTTCAGATTTTCCTAAAAAGGCATCGATAACATCTTCGCTATCTGTTGAAGCTTCACTAGTACCTACCAAAGTAGCCAAAGATGCCAATAAATCCATTTGGCAAACCAGAGCATCAGATACTTTTGGCTCTATGGTTCCTTTCCAATACGTAATAAAAGGCACTCTCGTCCCAGCTTCGAAAAGACTATACTTTCCGCCTCGTAAACCACCTTTAGGATCATGATCTCCTAATTTTTCAACAGCATCATCAAAATATCCATCGTTAAGAACTGGTCCATTATCACTAGAGAAAACGATAAGCGTGTTTTCTAAAATACCTTCCTCCTCTAATGTCTTGATAAATTCACCAATACACCAATCTGCTTCCAATATTACATCACCTCTTGGTCCCATTCCAGATTTACCCACAAATCTTGGATGCGGTGTACGCGGTACATGTGGTTGCTGTAATGCGTAATATAAGAAGAAAGGTTTGTCTTTGTGAGATTTAACATAATCTTGGGCTCTCTTAAGAAAGTTATCGGCCATATCAATATCGCTCCATTTGGCGCGCTCTCCACCCTTCATAAAACCAATTCTTGGAATTCCATTTACAATACTAGCATTATGACCATGATGCCACTTCATAGTAGTAAGTTCTGGGTTGTCCTTTCCTGTAGGTTCTCCTTCAAAATTCTTTTTATAACTTACCTCAATAGGATCGTTAAGATCTAAATTAGCCACATGCCCGTTTTCTATATAAACTGTTGGTACTCTGTCTTGTGTTGCAGCTAGTATGTATGACTCATCGAATCCAACTTCGTTAGGCCCCGGAGAAACACGCTCATTCCAATTTACATTGCCAAGGCCTAAGCCTAAATGCCATTTTCCAACTATAGCAGTCTGATAGCCTTCACTCTTAAGTAATTTAGGCAAAGTTTGTTGTTCTGTACTAATTAATAGTGGTGCAGTTCCTGGTAAAATTTTTGCATTTTTATTTCGCCAAGGATATACTCCCGTAAGCAACGCATATCGACTAGGCGTGCAAGTAGCAGATGAAGCATATCCGTTGGTAAATTTTACACCACCGTTTGCTAGCTTATCTATATTTGGCGTTTGTAATTCAGTAGCGCCGTAAGAACTTAAATCGCCATAGCCCAAATCATCTAAATAGATAACTACAACATTTGGTTTTGTAGTAACTTCGTTTGTTTCGACGTTAGATGAGGCTTTTGGTTCATCTTTACAATAATATACTGAACATAGAATGGACAGTAGTAAAATAAGATGTTTTAATCTTTTCATTGTTTAATATTTAGTATAGAAGTTTTGTATGCCGAATGTACTATTTTTTTAGATTTTGGTATTGTTTTTTCCAATAATTGTTCTCTTTTTAATGAATGGGGCAATGGTCAACACTTCGTCCTGAAAATCATAATATGAAAATATAAAATTTAACTAAATCTATTTTGAACAACTACTTATACCAATTTCTAGCTTGAAACTTATAAATAAGACCACACATATTACCCAAATCAGAACTTTGAAGTCAGACATTTTAGAAAATATTAAAATGTAAGATTTCACATATAAATGTAAGAATAAACATTAAAATTTGTGTATTTTATCGATTTTTCTTGCATTTAATAGATAATTATTCCTATACTTGCCGTAAGTAATTAGCCCCAAACTAAAACTTAACCCAGAATGATAAAATCTTATAACCGCTTAAAGGCTATACATTTTTTGCCATTTTTAATCTTTAGCTTAGTGACTTTCGCCCAAAATTCGAAAATCAAGAAGAATATGGACGATATTACCATTAACTATAGGGCCAATTTAACTAACAAAGGAACCAACTCTCAAACTTTTGGGAGCAACGCTTTAACCTGGTATCACGATAATGGGGCACTCACTCCTGCAGCACCAATAAACAAAAATTTTGGCAGTAATGCAGACCATATTGTAAATGTAAGTGTAACACCTCTTGAAAGAATATGGACAGTCGTCAATTCTGAATTTGTTCCCACAGCAAACATTATTATCCCAAAGTCAATTATTGAAACTATTCAAAATGATAACGTTACATATGTAATGATTGTCTCAGACGATTATACCTTCACCAATAATGTTACTTCTACTACTTTGAAAGAAACCGAAACAGATTTTATCGCGGATTTTTATTTTGAAGGCACAAAGTATATCACATTTGGCACTACCGCTGTTTCATTGGAAATGCAAAGTTCTGCTGCATTTGATGGAACTGATAAATATTTAACAGCTGGAGATATAAACGATTTATCTAATAGCAATTACACCATTAGTGCTTGGGTACTTAGAGACCCGGGCAGCACAAACTTTGATATTGTATCTAAACGCAATTATTCATCAGATGATCATGAAAATTTCATTGATGGATATGCTTTATGCATTGATGCTGATGGAAAGTTTGCTATGGAATGGAAAAATACCAACGATCCCACTATTACCAAAATTACATCTGTTAGCACTCTGCCCGAGAATCAATGGCATCATATCGCCGTAACTTTTAACGCTTCTAATAATTCAGTAATACTATATGTAGACGGAGCAGAAGAGACCAATACTAATGGTGTAAATCCACTACAAACTATATCAGATGCGCACTTCATGATTGGGGCGACAAATTATATGAATAGACAGCATCAATGTAGTGGTAATATTGACGAAATTCGCGTTTGGGATGTAGCACTTTCTCAAGATCAATTACGCTACATAATGAATCAAGAATTAGCAAATAATAACAATTTTGTGGATGGTAAAATATTACCCAATACCATAACAAAAAATGAAATTGCCTCTATACCATGGGCAAATTTGGTATCGTATTACCCAATGAATAGATTTGTTTTTGGAAGTGCCAAAGATGAATCGATTTATGGTAACGATGCAGTAATGATGTATTATGCTAATATTGAGAAGCAGACGGCACCTCTACCCTACAAAACAACTAAAAATGGAAATTGGGATAATGCAAATACGTGGTTAAATGGAGATGTTCAATATATTCCAGGAATTAAAATATCTAACGAAATATCAAAGACAATAGACTATAATATTGTTGAGATAGATCATGAAATAATTATGGATAATGAGAATACTTCTCTTATTCCTGAAGGAAAAGATGGTGTAAGAACCTTACTTAGTCTTACGATTAACACTGAAGGAAAACTCATTGTTAAAGGCGATAACTTAACTGAAGAAGGTTGCGGTATAGAAGTTTCTCACTATCTGAATCTTAATGGTAAAATTGATTTAGAAGGAGAATCGCAACTAATTCAAAATGAAGGTAGTGTTTTGGATGCTGCAAGTTCGGGTTCCTTAGAAAGGGATCAACAGGGTACAAAAGATTTATACTCCTATAATCATTGGTCCGCACCAGTTGGAGTTTGTAATACCGCTACCAATAACAATAGTTACAATTTAAGCACTAATATTCTTAAAAATGGCACTGTAAGTGCAACACCTAAAAATATTACATTTTTAAGCTCTAGTTATAATGGAAATATATCTGGAACTGATATTGAAATTGCAGATTTTTGGATATGGAAATATACCAACCTTCCATCATCCAATTATTCTACTTGGCAACATATAAGAAGCAATGGCAGTATAAAACCAGGTGAAGGCTTTACAATGAAGGGTGTAGAAAGCTCTACAAATAGTTTTGTATCTAAACAAAATTATGTGTTTGAAGGTAAACCATTTAATGGTGATATTATAGTAAATATTCAAGCAAATAATGAGTATTTAGTTGGAAACCCATACGCTTCTGCTTTAGATGCCAATGCTTTCATAAAAGATAATATAAGTATTGGGATAGGTGAAGGCAGAAATACAAATGGTAATGTTATCAATGGCGCGTTATACTTTTGGGATCATTTCGGATCTGGATCTCATACTTTAGATGAATATGAGGGCGGATATGCTGTCTATACTCTTATGGGAGGCATACCCGCATTAAATCATGATAACAGAGTTGCAGCAACAGGAGTTGTAAGAACAAATATTTGGGAACGCTATATTCCTGTTGGCCAAGGTTTCTTTGTGTCATCGATTTTTAATATAAACAACTCAAATATTACTGTTGATGGTGGTGATTTAGTATTCAAAAATAGTCAACGTCTATTCAAAAAAGAAAGTTCTAACCCTACTCTAGACGAAAGACAAAAGATTCGATTAAAGTTTGATTCTCCTAATGGCTATCATAGACAATTATTATTAGGTGCAGATACCAACTGCTCTGCAGGTTTTGATTTGGGCTATGAGGCTCCTTTAATTGAGAATAATAAAGAAGATATGTATTGGATGTTCGATTCTAGTAAATTGCTTATTCAAGCAGTTGATACTTTTGATGAACTAACAAGATTACCTATCGGATTAAAAATAAACAAATCGGGTATAGCAACAATATCAATAGATAGTTTAGAAAACGTTGCTAACGAGCTTACAGTACTCGTTCATGATAAACTAAATAAAAGCAATCATGATTTAAGACAGTCAGATTTTGCTATAGCTTTAGATAAGGGCACGTATCAAGATCGTTTTGAAATTGCATTTTCAAACATGGAACTGTTAAGTGCTTCAGAATTTGAAAATAATGACATAGCCATATATGTAACTGAAGAAAATAACGTTATTCAAATTACAAACTCAAAATCTAAGTTAATTGAAAGCTTGGAGGTTTATAATTTGATAGGACAAAAAATAAACGACATTAATGTAATGTCTAACAATAAAGCTTTAACATTCAGAAATCATATCTCAGGAGATGGAATTTATATTGTTAAAGTACATACCGACGAACGAATAGTTACCAAAAAATTTATTGTGAGAGGGTAAATTAGGTAACTATTGAAAGACAATTAGATACATCCGGTTTGTGAGAGGGCTGGATGCTATCTAATTGCATTTCGTCGATTTTTTATGCATTTTATAGATTATTAAGCGAATATTTCTATATATTCGTAGCCAAATTGTTATTCATAACTCTCAAATCTGATGAAAAACACTACTCTCACAAGTGTACTTTTCTACCTATTGGTACACCTATCATTCTCTCAAAATCCGTTACAAACGGCTAAAAAGATTTCAATTCCAAATCCTTCACATGCAACCATACACCGTATACAAAATGCCGGTATTGATTTAACTTGTGGACCTAAATTAGTCAATGGAAACCTTGAAATGGAACTTAGTTATCAAGAATTAGTATTGCTTGATAACAGTAGTATTTCCTACAATGTTCTTATTGATGATTTAATAGACTATTATAAACAAAGAAATGCCATTGAACTGCCCCAAGCAAGGGCTGCCCTTAAGCAAGAACAGGCTATTACATTATCTCAGAGAGCGAGCCGAAACGCAAGTAAAACCTTGAGTTTAAAAAACGCACCTATTAATAATCCAACGCAACATGATGAGTGTAGTGAAATTGATTGGGCAGCTCCAACAAATTTCAAATTAGGAAGCATGGGTGGTGCTTTTACTTTGAGTGAAGCTTATGCTGAATTAGACCTAATGCGCACGCTTTACCCTAATCTTATATCAGTAAGAACTGACGCTTCTACATCAAACATCAAGACTCATGGAAATTCTACAGGAAGCACCACATGGTCTGGACAAGAAGTGTTTTACGTAAGAATTTCAGATAACCCAGATATAGATGAAGCAAATGAACCTGAGACTTTAATTACAGGAGCGATGCACGCACGCGAAATAAGTAGTGTAATGAATACCTTTTATTTCATGTGGTATATTTTAGAAAACTATAACACCGATCCATTTATCAAGAATATTGTTGATAATCAAGAAATTTACGTTATTCCAATAAGCAATCCTGATGGTTATCGTTGGAATGAAATCATTGCTCCAACTGGAGGTGGATTGCAGCGTAAAAACCTTAGACCTAATGTTGCAGATAATGGAACAACCAACTCAAACAACAATGTAAGAGGTGTAGATTTGAATAGAAACTTCAACTACTATTGGGGATGGGATAATTCTGGATCATCACCTACCACAAGCAGCAATACTTATAGAGGACCCTCAGCAGGCTCCGAACCAGAAACACAAATAGTCCAGGAATTTATCCAAAGTCATGATATCAAGGTCGCTGTTAATCATCACGGTGGCTTAAACTCCATTGTAACCTCCTCCTATAATGGAGAATCTACCGCAGCCGATTCGGGAAGAGAAGATGAATATGCAAAAATATGTCATGATCTTACTCATTACAATAGATATATTTATGGTTCTGCTCCTAATACTTTATATGAAGCAAATGGAGATATCAATGATTGGATGTTGGGCGGTACTCCTGTAACATCAGGTGGACAAACTAGTTCTGGTTCAGGAAAAGATGTTTTGGCATTTGCTCCTGAAAATGGAGACGACTTTTGGCCATCTTCAACATTACTTGTAGATATAGCACGGCGTGCTATGAGAATGAATTTCCTTTCTGTTATCCATTCTGGAAAGTACGCTAAACTACACGATCTTAATTCCAGCAACATAACATCAACGTCTGGAAATTTAACTTTTGGAGTAGAATATTTAGGTAAGACTTATGATGATATTACTTTAACTGTAACTCCAGTGTCAAATGTTGCTTCGGTTACATCTCCTTCTGTTCAAACGAGTTGGTCCAAACTAGAGCAACGTAATTTAAATATTCCTTTTACTTTAAGTTCTGGTATTCAACCAAATGATGAAATAGAATTTCAAGTAACATTAAGTAATAATGACTTTATAATTTATAGAGCCAATTTTATAAAATATTATCAGCCTTCAGTATTGTTCCAAGATAATGATACAGATACTTCAAACTGGACAACTTCTGGTGGAACCTGGGGAACAACAACTGATTCCTACGCTGGCAATCGAGCTATAACAGATTCTCCTTCTGGCGCGTATAGCAATAGTACTAACAAAACAATTACACTTAATTCGCCGATAGATTTATCTAGTTCTAGTCATGCAGTAATTCAGTTCTATGCTAAGTGGGATCTTGAAAGAAATTACGATTTAGTACAATTTGAAGCTAGTACAGATGGTGGTAGTAATTGGACTGCTTTATGTGGGCGTTACAACAAACCTGCTGCTACTAGTTTAACTAACTTTCATCTAAATAAGAATTCAAATGCATTTAGGCAACACCAGTCAACAAACGGAAGCATTGTGTATGATGGAGATAGTATGGATAAATGGGTAATGGAGGAAATTCTCATAAATAATGATGATAATAGCGCATTGGTGGGGCAAAATAATATTCAATTTAGATTTAGATTAAAATCGGACACCACGAACAGAGAAGATGACCTTACAACGACGTTTGATGGATTTATTTTTGACGATTTTAAGATTATCAACTTCCCTGTACCATGTAATGCAACAGTTCCAACCAACATTACGGCCGCATCTATCACACCTGTTAGTGCTGATATTTCTTGGGATAATATACCATCCGTAACATTTGACTTAAGATATAAAGCTACAAGTTCTAGTACTTGGACCGAAGTTTTAGATTTATCTGGAACAAGTTACTCCATCACAGGGCTTAGTGCCTCCACAGATTACGAAGTGCAAGTGAGAAGTAAATGTGATACTACAACTTCTTCATACACAAGCTCAACAAATTTTTCCACGCCTACAGTAACATATTGCAGCTCAAGTGGAAATAATGCTGGAGCTACGGATGAATGGATACAAAGAGTTGAAATACAAACTATAAACAATGGTATTACGGGAAATGATAGCTATTCGGATTATACATCAATTTCTACTGATATCACTATAGGCGAGCAAAATATTCCTATCACAATAACTCCAGATTGGTCTGGAGGTCCAGGGACTTATGCTGAAGGATATTCGGTATGGATTGATTATAATCGTGATGGTGATTTTGAAGACACCGATGAACAAGTATGGACTAATGCTGCCACTAATGCGACATCTGTTTCTGGTACATTTGATGTTCCAAACTCAGGTATTTCTACAGGGGTAACTAGAATGCGTGTTTCAATGAGATATAACCAAATTCCAAATTCTTGTGATTCTTTCCAATGGGGTGAAGTAGAAGATTATAGTGTTAATATTTTACCTAGTTGTAGCAAACCTGCTACGGTAACTACCACAGAAACCATCTGTTCTGGTGAGTCGTATACTTGGGCTGCTAATGGTGTGACTTATAGTACTGATCAGAATATCACCATCACTAATGATGGCTGTACTGCGGATCAAGTACTAAACTTAACCGTAACGCCTAAACCTGCTAC
>DIYI01000013.1 GCA_002428965.1 Jejuia sp. UBA6058
AGCTTCAACAAATGCCTCAATCCTTAACGCGGAACACCCTGATTATTCTCGTTGTTATTACACTAATTCCTTTTCTAAAGGTTGCGCTACTGGAAAATCTACCGGCACTTGAGTTGTACTATGTAAATAATTTGAAATTGTTTTTTCTCCTACCAAAGAAATCACATCAATCAAGCTTCCTTTATTATATCCAGCGTTAAAGAAGTTTTCTAAAACATCTGCATCAGTTCTTCCTCTATTTTCGGTAATGTTTTTAGCTAATCTTGCTAGAGAATTTAGTTTATTGTTAAAAGACGCCTCTCCAGCTCTTAGTTCTAAAATCTGCTCATCTGTAAATCCGTTCATTTTTCCAATAGCTGTATGGGCAGATAAACAGTAAATACAGTTGTTCACTTCACTTACCGCTAAGTTTACCACCTCTTTTTCTTTTGCAGATAAAGATGTCTTTGCATTGGCAAAGTTTAAGTAGTTTTCTAAAGCGGTATCGCTATGTGCATAAGTAGCATATAGGTTAGGTACAAATCCTAAAGCTTTATTTAGATTATCAAAAATCGCTTGATTGTTTTCACTTACTTGTTCTCTTGTTGGTACATTAAATGTGCTCATTGTTCTAAATTTTAAATTGTTATTATTTTGTTGTAATTAATTGATGGTACAAAGATGCGGTTGTTTATACCCTTAAACCATGTAACCATTTCCTTTTAGGTTGTCAATTTTTCCCTTACTAATTTGAAGTGACAGAATCCTGTATTACATAAGGCATTTCAGCATCACAATAGAAATCGTGAATATGCTTTTGCTCACAATGTGTTTTTGGTGAAATTGTATTAACAATACTTTTTCTTTTTCCTCTAAATATTTCAATTAAATTGAAAATAGATATATGCTTTAAATTCATGACTTTGTTGTTTTTGTTTCTTGGTACAAAGATGAATTAAAAGGGAAGGCAATAAAATGAAGAGACTGCCCAAGGTATTGTCAATTTTTCCCTAAGAAGCCTTTTTGAGTTGTTTTTTAAAGTCTGAAGGTGATAAAGACGTATGTTTCTTGAATAATCGACTTAAATGTGATGCATCATCAAAACCAATATCATAGGCGATTTCCTTTGCAGTTTTATCCGTATAAATCAATAATCGTTTTGCTTCGAGAATTATACGCTCGTGGATAATTTGTAGTGGACTTGTATTCAGCTTCGCGAAATTATTGGATAGTGTTTTAGGAGATTTAAACAATTTATCTGCATAAAATGAAACGCTATGCTCTGTTTTAAAGTGAGTTTCAACCAATAAATTAAAATCTCTCAATAAATCTATTTTGGTATTTGTTGCTGTTTCAGTAAATCCTTCTTTAGCCTTTAGCAAACGTGTACTAATTATAATGAAACGCGCCATCAACATCCGTAGCATTTCTGCTTGTATAGTGTCCTTAGTTTCTAATTCGTCCAAAAACACCTCATGCAAAATATCCAGTTTTCGTTGTTCCTTGGAATCTAATTCTATAATTGGAATGTGAACATTTCCAAAGAACAGTAACCCTGCACAACTCACTTCTTGGTCGTGGTCTTTAATACAATAAAACTCCCTGTTAAATTGATACACCACCAAATCTTTTCCAGAAATAAACTGAAAATACTGCACTACTGTTAACGCTAAAATACTATTAGGGGCAATGGTATACGGAATACTATCCACCACAATTTCTGCTTTAGAAGTGGTGGTTCTAATAAAAGTGTATAATTCTGGCTGTTTTGAAGTTCTAAAGGATTCTAGTAATTCCTCATTCCCGATTTTAAGAATGGCATTGGTAGAAAACTCTGTGAATGTGTTTTGCATTATTCATCAGTCGTGATATTCACAGAACATTACAACCAGTGTATATGGAACAAATCACTTTTCAAATTTATATAGTTCGTATAAACCTCTTTTTTTGTTAAAACTCCCCCAAATGTAATTGTCTCTATATTCAAACATGCTTTGTAGTGGGGCATTGATTAGATTTTGAGATTTGATAAACGCTTTTAGTTTATCAAATCCATTTATTGGAATATCCCCGTCAATATGGTTAAAATTATAATCAAACAAACAATCTACTCTGGTTGATTTACTACTTATATAAGCTTCAAAGGACTCTAATATAAGTACCGCAGCTAGTCCACCAACCACACCGCCAATTATTGCAATTGCTGCTCCATTTTCTTTTAAAGCGCCACCTAGAGTAATTATTATTAAGTCATCTTTTTTGTAGGCCGATATACCAACATTAGAATTTGTAAGCTGTCTTAAAAACGAGTTACTATTTTTCCTGTTTTTATTACGTTCAATTTTGCCGTCGGCTATAATTACAGGCGTATTTTTAAAGCTAATTTCTTCTTCATCTTTTACTTCAAAAACTTTTATAATAGTCTCTTTTTCTAAATCGTAAACTGCAAATACCAGTTTATCGAGAGTAACGTAAAAACTAAAATATAAGTTATCTAAAATGAATGAATTAGATTCTGAACGCAACTCTTCTTTTGTGAATCCTTGTTTAGGAACTTGAAAATATTTGTAGTTACCATTTTTAATGTCAATTTGAATTATGTTCGTTTTACTTGAGACATTATCATTTGTTACAGTAATTACCCCATCTTTACAATATATTTTATTTATTGCAGAAGTAGTTTCAATAGAATTAGGAATGTTAAAATTTATTCGGCTTGATGCTTTTTTTGAGGGGTGTTCCTTACTAGTTATTAAATAGTGCAACGTAGTTTCAAGACCATTAAATTTTTCAAAGCGTTCGGAAGATAAGTCTATTAGTTTTTCATTTACCGAACCATCAAGAGCTATCTCATGTAATTTAAGAACGGAAGTGTTTTTCTTAATTGAAAGTAGGTATAGTGTACTGCCTTCTTGAAACGTTTCAATAAGATATTCTTTTTTCAAGTCTAAACCAATAGTTTGGATACCGACAGTTTGAGTGTCATAATCAATTTCAACCCTGTCGAATATGGAGTTATTGAAATTTTTTAAAAAAACAACATGCTTATTTTGAGCGCAGAAACCTGCAACAGGCAAAGTAGCTTTCTTAGTTAGGTTTTGAGCTACAAATTCTGATATTATTTCCTTGTTGTTATTGAATAAAAAATACTTTGTAAGTTTTCGATGCTTGAATATAAAAGATAAGTTACCAGAAGTATTATCAACAGCCTGAAGTACCTCGTTAGGTGTTTTGTACTTTTCTCCAGAACGAGCATTTATATAACACCAAACATCTTCTTGGGCCAATGATCCAAAAATTGAGAATACTATAAAAATTGAGCTTAGTATAATTCTCATTTTGGTAGAAAGATAATGTTTGTTAAGCATAAATAATATTTTAATCTTCAAACTCAACTAAATGATAATTTCTGTCACCAGTATCTAAATATCCAAAATATAATTTATCAAAATGCCAAAACAGGTTCTTTAGTTCGGGTCTGTTTTTAAGACTGTTTTGACCAAGTTGCTTGTATCCTTTTTCTGGGATAGAGCTCTTTTTTGAAGTGTTTTTAAAAGACTCTTCAAAAGTTTTAATACGATCGAAGATATTTTCAGAAATCTCTCCCATTAGGTGCTCAAAGTTGTCGTTAAATAAACAGTCGATTCTAACCGTTTTAGTTGAAGAATAACCTCCGTAGGCAAAAAAAGTTGGATTAAAACTAACGCTTACTGGCCCAAAACCACCCATAGGTACAGCTCCAAAGCCACCCATAGGCATCATGCCACCGCCACTGCGTATTTCTTTCTTGCTTCCCAAAGTAATTCTGTTTTGCCCATCTTTTTTATAGACTGCTATACCAATATCCCCAGCTGAAATTTTTCTAAGAAATTTGCTAGTAGCTTCCATCTCACGACTTCTCTTTCCTGCAATAAAAGCAGGCCCTTCTTGGATGATCGGCGTGTTTTTAAAGGTAATTGAGTCTTCTTTTTTAAGGACGATTTCTTTTAATAACTTCTGTGTTTTAAAATCTTTTACAGTAAAAGCCATGGTAGATGATGACGATTTAATTTGGAAGATTTTATTATCATATAGGTATGAATTATAATTGGTAAATTCACTTTCACCATCAATTTTTGGATGATTTACACTTGTTTTCTCCAGTTCAAAAGTACTTGGGTCAATTGAAATTATTTTTGTATTACTACGATTATTATCAAAAGTGAATACAAAATCATTATCTATGATATATAATTTATTCGGTCTTGATGTGGTTTCAATAGCATTGGGAGTTTTATTATCCATTTTTACTAAAGATCCTTGTGTGAACCCTTTCGTTACAAGAAAATCGTAAGCCTTTTTTAGATAACCGTTTTTAATTTCTTCTAAAAAATCAAACGACACTGTCTTCTTATCTGAGATTTTGCCATCATTAAAGAGATAGAAGTTTACATTGCTAGTTCCTCTTGATGCACTCATTAAATAAAATATGCCTTTGTGCGATATACTTTCTACGTAGGCCTCTTTTTTTAATTTAAATTCAAGTGTTTTGGCTACAGAACTCTTTTGTAAAAAATCTATGTTTAACTCACCGAGTTTTTTTCGGCTATTATTGGTGTAAAAAATTGAATAACTTCCATCTTTATTTATTTGATATCCTATAAATTCTTTAAAAGAACTTGGTAGGCTTTGACAAAAAATCTCACTCTTTAGGATAAGGTTTTTATCAAATAAAAATGCCTTTGAAATATCTGAGTCTTCCACAAAAAGAACTAATTCTCCTGTTGCTTCGTTTGAAATTGCCAAAGATTCTTTACCGTCGTAAAAGGTGCTTCTATAACCAAAGGGTATGGATAAAACTTCCTTTTGAGCTATTAATTGGGTGGATATTAGAAGAATTAATAAGGGTAGAATAGATTTTACATTCATGTTAATAGATTTTACTGGAACATGAAGTAAATGTAAGAAATATATGATTTTAAAGCTCTTAAAAAAGTAAAGATTTAACTGATCTTTAATCCATTCGAAACAACATGTTCAGAATCAGGATTTACAAACACCAATTTCCCTTCAGGAGTTTCTGTCATTAAAATCATACCCTGACTTTCAACACCTCGTAATGCTCTTGGTGCTAAATTTACTAAAACAGTAACACGCTTGCCAACAACTTCTTCAGCAGAAAAGCTTTCAGCAATACCCGAAACAATAGTTCTGGTGTCAATACCTGTATCTACCTTAAGCTTCAATAATTTTTTGGTTTTTGGCATTTTTTCAGCTTCTAAAATAGTACCAACGCGAATGTCTAGTTTGGTAAAATCTTCAAAAGTAATAGTATCTTTTTGTGGTTCTACGGTTTTATTCGCAGCTTCATTGACTTTTTTACTAGCTTCCAATTTATCTAACTGCTTTTGTATCGTTGTGTCTTCTATTTTAGAGAATAGTAGTTCTGCTTTTCCAATTTGGTGACCTGCTGGTAATAATACTTCTTTGGTGGTAATGTCGTTCCATGTGGATTCTGCATCAAGTGCGGAATGACAAAGGATATTTTTGAGTTTTGTGGAAGTAAACGGCAAAAATGGCTCGCTCAACGTTGCTAAAGCAGAAGCTATTTGAAGTGCCAAATACATAATGGTTTTAGTACGTGCTTCGTCTTCTTTAATTACCTTCCAAGGTTCAGCATCGGCTAAATACTTATTTCCTAAACGTGCTAAATTCATTAGCTCTTGTCCTGCTTCTCTAAAACGATAGCGCTCGATGGAACTCGCAATAACATCAGGATAAGCTTTTACTGCAGCTAAAGTTTCTTCATCTACTTCAGTAAATTCAGAAGGTTCTGGAACAATGCCAGCATAATACTTATTTGTGAGTACCACCACGCGATTAATGAAGTTTCCAAAAATGGCTACTAATTCGTTATTATTTCTAGCTTGAAAATCTTTCCAAGTAAAATCGTTATCCTTAGTTTCTGGGGCATTTGCATTTAACGCATATCGTAATACATCCTGCTGACCAGGAAATTCTTCCAAATATTCTGGCAACCAAACTGCCCAATTCTTGGAAGTGGATAATTTATTACCTTCTAAATTTAAGAACTCATTAGCAGGCACATTTTCTGGTAAAATATAGTTGCCTTCAGCTTTTAACATCGCTGGAAAAATAATACAGTGAAATACAATATTATCCTTTCCGATGAAGTGAACAAGCTTTGTGTCTTTGTCCTTCCAGTACGGTTCCCAACCTTTTCCTTCGCGTTCTGCCCATTCCTTGGTTGAAGAAATATAGCCAATAGGGGCATCGAACCATACATACAATACTTTGCCTTCACCTCCTTCTGCAGGCACAGGAATTCCCCAATCTAAATCGCGAGTTACCGCTCTTGGACGTAATCCATCATCAATCCATGATTTACATTGTCCATAAACATTAGATTTCCAATCTTTTTTATGACCTTCTAAAATCCATTCTTTCAAAAAGGCTTCATGTTTATCCAAAGGTAAAAACCAATGTTTAGTTCGCTTTAAAGTTGGCGTATTGCCAGTTATGGCAGATTTTGGATTAATTAAATCTGTTGCGTTATGACTGGTGCCACAATTTTCACATTGATCGCCATAACTTTCCTCATAACCACAATTTGGACAAGTCCCCACAACGAATCTATCTGCTAAAAACTGGTTCGCTTCCTCATCATATAACTGCTCTGTAGTTTCCTCAATAAATTCACCTTTAGCATCCAAGGTTTTAAAAAATTCAGAAGCCGTATCGTGATGAATTTGCGCCGATGTGCGTGAATAATTGTCATAAGTAATCCCGAAGTCTTCAAAAGATTTTTTAATAATCGCATGGTACTTATCTACAATGTCTTGAGGTGTAACACCTTCATTTTTCGCTTTAATTGTAATAGGTACACCATGTTCATCACTTCCACCGATAAACACTACTTCATTTCCTGTTAGGCGCAGGTATCGCGCGTATATATCTGCAGGCACGTAAACTCCTGCCAAATGTCCAATATGAATTGGGCCATTAGTGTAAGGTAATGCTGTAGTAATAGTGTATCTTTTCGGTTTACTCATCCGTCATAAATTTGGGCGTAAAAGTACACATTTTAAAGGCTTATTGGAAAAAAAATGTACATTTACATTATGCAGAAAAACCTACTGATTTTAAGCTTATGTTTTACTGTTTTTTTGTTTGGGCCTCAACAATTAAAAGGTCAAAATAACTCTACTGATAAAGACAATAAAGATTTGAAGCAACCACCATTTTTAAAAGAAGGAGACACTGTAGCCATTGTTGCACCAGCTGGAATTTTAAAAAATAGAGAAGGAGAAATAAATAAAGCGAAAATGATCTTAAAAAATTGGGGGTTACATGCAATTGTAGGCAAGCATGTATTTAACCAGGGAAAGCACTTTGCTGGAACCGATGATGAACGTTGTGAAGATTTTCAAAATGCTTTGGACGATAGCTCTATAAGTGCAATTTGGTGCGCTCGTGGTGGTTATGGCAGTGTTAGGATTTTGGATAAATTAGATTGGACTAAGTTTAAGACGAATCCGAAATGGATTATTGGTTATTCTGATATCACAGCTATCCATAGTGAAGTGCATAATTTGGGATTTCAATCGCTTCACGCAATGATGTGTACAAACCTCCAAGATGATGCCGAAACTATAAAAGAAACCATTGCTACCTTTAAGAGTGCTGTTTTTGGAACACCACAGAATTATGCTTTAGAAGGTTCAAAGTATAATAAATTGGGTATAGTTTCAGCACAGATAGTTGGAGGTAACTTGACTATTTTACATACTATGTTAGGCTCTAAAACAAGTATTGATACTTCTGGAAAAATTCTATTCATAGAAGAAATAGGCGAATACAAATATCATATCGATCGCATGCTACAAAGTTTAAAGCGCGCTGGATATTTTGATGATTGTGCAGGTGTTATTATTGGTGATATGACCAAAATTAAACGTAACACCACCCCTTGGGGTTCATCCATAGAACAGCTTATAATAGATGTACTTTCAGACTATAATTTTCCAATTGCCTTTAATATGAAAGCTGGTCACGAAAAGGATAATCGTGCCTTAATTTTTGGTAAGATAGTAACTCTTAAAGTGGATATAGCGCAATCAAGTATTGAATTTCGTAATTAGCATTATTCATTTCAGAAACACTTTTGCTACTTTATTTTGCCTAAACATCTAATGTTTTTTGTAGGTTGAAATTTGCGTTTTATAGTTGCAACATGTGTTTCAACGTAAATTAAGTTACAAACAGCTATTATATTTAATAATCATAGAGATGTATACTAACATTGTGGAGGAATAATTAAAAAACCCCAACTATGAAAAAAATATTACTTTCAGCAGCAATAGTGTTATTATCTCTAAGCGCAAGTGCAGATGATAAAATCAATACATCTTTAAATATCATGAATCCGGACGTTAGAAAATGTCTTCTAGAAGCTTCTAAAGCCGATGGATGGGAACTAATGTCTGTTTATTTGGATGAAAAAGAAAACATCGTTATGATATTTGGTAAAGGTGAAGAAACTAAAATTTACAAGAGCAAATAATTATCAACAACCAAATCTCTCTAAAACCAACTGATTGATTTAGTTGGTTTTTTTATACTCCAAACTGAGTTAAATGATGGTCTAAATGTTTGTAAAACATATTATTCCATTCCTTAACTGTCAATTTCCCAAAAGAATGAGATTCTTTACCATCAAAATAATCGGCTCCCAATTCCTGAGTTTTATTTAAGTAATCCACCAATCGCTTCTTTTCATCTTCAAAATTTTTAGCATCTGTAATCAAAAATTGTGGCGCAGTTCTGCTATTTCTCTTGTATGGCTTTTCACTAACAACAGTATTTTTCACAAACAATTTCAACATAAATTTAGTAAAACCTGAAGGCTTTTTATGAGTATTCTCAAAAGCCATTTCATAGGTAACATTGCAATGCGCCAACATTTCGCTCGCACTCATTTTACCCCAATTAGGAGTCATTGAGGATTCTAATTGATTAATTCTTTCAATAACTTCTTTGGTAACTGAAGCGTCAAAAATATTTCTCATTATTATAGATTGATGATTTTTATAAGTTGAAAGTTATTTATTTTCTATGATATTAAAAATTTTCAGGATTGTAACGGACCTAATTGTCAATTTTCTCCAAATGAATAATTTTAGAATTTAGTTCCATCCTATCAATGCCACTTACTTCTAATAATATTTTATAATTATCCGGAATTTCTCCAAACTTTTCTCTCAATTGATTTTGGATATTTAAAGCTAACTTATAATCCGTAAAAGTCTTTAAACTTTGAGAAGCACCAGTATCCCATATGCCACCAAAAAGATAAATGCTGTTGTTGTTTGGGCCTTTTAACTTCATAATCACAGCATAATCCGTATGATAAGTATCAGCATCGCCCTTGGTAACATAGCTTGTCGTTTTATTAGCAACCTTATCAAAATATACCAATTTATCTTTGTCTACCGAATAGCCTTCTTTTATAAAATAGTCACTAAAAACCCCAAGTGTTTTCAACATCCCTACTACTATCAAATCATTATCAGAAAGCTCTTTAGGGTTAAACCTAGACATACTTCTAATAACAAAATCCTTGTCTCCTTGATAAAACACCCTACTCAAATCTTTTACCCAAGTGGAACTATTCCTAATAAGAAAAGCGTAACTAAGTGGGTCTATTTCTAGTCCTTTACTATTGGCTTCTATCTTTTTAGCTTCAAACTCTTCATTAGAATTTACATTAGGATCTCTTATCGTAAGTGTTCTATCCAAAATTGAATCCTTTTCTCTATAAATGAATAAGTCTCCCAAAACTAACATAGAATTTCGGTTACTATCAAAAATATCTTCCCATATTGTCAAACTCGCAGAAGAATTAGGTCTATTAAAATCAAAAAGAAAAGGAATAATTAAAAAAGATAAAATAATGGCTACTAACCATATTCTAGTAGGCGGAAGTAACGATGTTTTTTCTTTAGACTTATCCCCAAACAAAACCTCATAATTGCCTTTGGGGATATTTAGAACAATTTTGTCGTTCACACCTTCATTTTCATAATACTTCTGAAGTTTTTTCCTCAAATTATAGGCATAAACCCTAATTAATGTACTTTCAGAAGGATCAAAATTTTCTTTCCCAAATATATCACTAGCGATAGTCGTTTCTTTTGGAATATTATCATCTATAGAGCATTTTACTAGATATCTTAACATGTTAGCATAAGTGTCAGATCTCCCAAAAGATTTGCTCGCAATAATCTGTTCCGTTATTTCAAAATAACTGTCCTTATTCATGTAAATAGCTTATAAACACAAATATATACTTATTTATTAACAGTTAATAAAACTGTTTCCAAGTTAAATTGGCTTTTCAAAAATTAATATATTCGATTATCAGGTATTTAAAAATGAAACGAAATAAGGTACTTATCTCTGGAGTTCTTTTAGCACTTTTTACAAGCTGCAAGAAGAGCATTCCGGAAGAAATTTATGTCGCTTACAACAAACTTCCCGATGTAGTAGATTTTAATTATCATGTAAAACCAATCCTTTCCGATAAGTGTTTTGCCTGTCATGGCCCCGACATGGACAATCAAGAAGCAGGTTTAAGATTGGACATAGCTGAAGATGCATACAAAACCCTTGAGAGTGGGTTTAAAGCTATTTCTCCAAAAAACCTCAAAGAAAGTGAAGTGTTTCATAGGATTTTTTCTGAAGATTCTCAGGTACTAATGCCTCCGCCAGAATTTAAGGTGACGCTTAGCAATGAAGAAAAGGCAATTATAACGAAATGGATAGAGCAAGGTGCAAATTATAAACCGCATTGGTCTTTCATAAAACCGAAAAAAGCAGAACTTCCGAAAGTTAAAAATGACGATTGGGCAAATAATAGTATAGATTATTTTGTTGCAGACAAACTTGAAACCTCAGGGTTATCTCCATCTGAAATAGCTTCAAAAGAGACTTTAATTAGGCGTTTAAGTTTTACATTGACGGGTCTACCACCATCATTAGCGCAGATTGAAGATTTTGTGAATGATACCTCCGAAAATGCTTATGAAAATCTGGTAGATGAGCTTTTAGCATCTCCTGCTTACGGTGAAAGAATGGCAGCAGATTGGATGGATGTGGCGCGTTATGCAGATTCTGATGGGTATTTAGATGATAAGCACCGAGATTTTAGTCCTTATAGAGATTGGGTGATTGATGCATTCAACAAAAATATGTCTTATAAGGACTTTGCATCGCATCAATTGGCTGGTGACTTGTTTCCTAATGCGACCATTGAAACCATTTTACCCACAGCTTTTAATCGTTTACATAAAAAAAATTCTGAAGCAGGAATCGTTTATGAAGAATTTAGAGCGGAGTACGTTGCGGATAGAACCGCAACGGTATCCAAAGCTTTTTTAGGGCTAACTGTAGAATGTGCAAGGTGCCACGATCATAAATATGACCCTATTAGCCAAAAAGACCACTACAAATTATCTGCCTTTTTTAATAGTACAAACGAACTGGGGACAGCGGTTTATGGCCCCGACCAAACACCGGGGCCTTCAATGTTATTAACCACTAAAGAGCAGGAACAAATAAAGTCTTATTTAGAAAGGGATATTGAAACAACAAATAAGAATTTAATCACCCTTAAAAACAAAGGCAATAAAAAATTTGTATCGTGGCTAAACCAAAACAATACTTCTTTAAGGAAAAACATTTCAAAATCCATTAAAAGTAGCCTAGTTGCTCATTATCCACTCAATAGTTTCACAAAAAAGAAAGGAGAATTATTTGAAACTCCAGCAACCACACCCACAAAAAAAGCTATTGTTAAAAGTCCTGAAATTAAAACTAAAGGTAATGGAAAAGTGTTGTTCTTAAATGATTATACCAATTTAAACCTTCCTAGAAATATTGCTTGGTTTGATCACACAGACCCTTTTTCCGTAAATCTTTCTGTATATCCAGATAGAATTTATAAGGATGCGATGGTATTCAACCATTGCGAAGGAGATCGTCTTGGGCTTAAAGGATATTCTCTTCATTTAGAGGACAATCACTTAAAATTTATTATTGCTTTTTCATGGCCAACAAATGCTATTCAGGTTAAATCAAAACTACCTTTAAGCGAAAAAGAATGGGCAAATGTTACAATAACTTATGATGGTTCTGGTAAAGCTGAAGGTATTCAGTTATATAAAAATGGTAATGAATTAGAAGTAGATATTGAAATTGATAATTTGTATAAATCCATCATTTTTAAAAGTGATATTCATACTTACGGATTTAGAGGTTTTATAGTTGGACGAACCGAGGGGATGAAATCTTTTGTTGATGGTGGTATTGATGACATTAAAATTTTCAATAAGGCACTCACAAATGTAGAAGTGCAATTTTTAGAAGATAAACAGCAATTTCAAAAAGTAATTGCGCACAAAACTACTGAAGAAAACAGAAAGCAATTATCTGAATTCTACTTTGCAAACCTTCATCAACCCATTCAAAAAGAAAAGGAAAAACTCAAAAACTTAAAGAAGGAATTAACCGCGCATGTAGACTCAATTCCTGAGATTATGGTTTTAGGCGATTTGCCAGAACCTAGAAAAACTTTTGTTTTGGATAGAGGGCAATATGACTCACCAACAGAAGAGGTGTTTCCTGGTGTGCCTAATGCTATATTACCTTTTGACGACACCTTGCCAAAAAATAGGCTTGGATTAGTAAAATGGTTATTTGATGATAATAATCCTCTAACAGCTAGAGTATTCGTAAACAGAATATGGCAAATGCATTTTGGCAAAGGTATTGTACAAACTTCGGATGATTTCGGGAACCAAGGAAGCTTACCATCACACCCAGAATTGTTGGATTGGTTAGCTATTGATTTTATGGAATCTGGTTGGGATATTAAAGCACTTCATAAAAAAATAGTTATGTCGGCGACGTATCAACAAAGCTCTAAAGCGGCTAAAAATTTGCTAGAAATAGATTCTGAAAATATGCTTTTAGCAAGAGGCCCGAATTTTAGATTGCCCGCAGAAATGATTCGAGATAATGCGCTTGCTATTAGTGGCTTGATGTCTCCTGAAATAGGCGGATCTAGTGTTTATCCATATCAACCTCAAGGTTTGTGGGATGAATTGAGTAATAAAAAATGGAGGTATAAATATTTACAGGAATCTGGTGAAGGGCTTTACAGAAGAAGTTTATATACTATTTGGAAACGTACATCTCCACCACCTTCAATGACCATTTTTGATGTGGGTGACCGCGGTGTTTGTGCCGTAAAACGAAGACAAACAAGCACACCTTTGCAAGCCTTAGTGCTTTTAAATGATCCGCAATTTATTGAAGCAGGACGTGTTTTGGCTACGAAACTTATAGATGAACATCAAAACGATACACTTCAACAGTTACAACACGCTTTTAAGTTGAGCACTGGTAGAACGCCAGAACATAAGGAATTAGAATTGTTGCAAAATTTTTATAAAGAAGAGCTTAATCGTTTTTTACAAAGCGAAGAAGAAGCTGTAGCATACTTAAATATAGGTGATGCGCCAGTGAATGAAAACATAGATACAGCAAAAACCGCTGCTTTGGCAACAGTGATTAATGGCATTATGAATACAACCGACGCCTATACACTTAGATAAATTATGGATGATTTAACAAGACAACTGAAATTTGCCGAAACTAGAAGAGGATTTCTCAAGAAAGCTTCTTTAGGCTTTGGTTCCATTGCTTTAAGTTCAATGCTGGGGCCTTCAGCATTTGCTAACAATATTTTTAGTGGTGGAGGTGTGAATGTTCCGCATTTTTTACCTAAAGCAAAACGGGTGATTTATCTGTTTCAAAGTGGAGCGCCATCGCAATTAGAAACCTTTGACTACAAACCAAATTTAGCGAAATGGCACGGGCAAGAAATTCCACCGTCGGTAAAGGGTACACAACGAAATTCGGGAATGGTAACCGATCAATCTACCTTTCCGTTGGTAAAATCTATTTATGATTTTAAACAATATGGTGAATCGGGTATATGGGTAAGCGAATTATTTCCATACACTTCTCAAATTGTTGATGATATCTGCGTGATAAATTCCATGTATACTGAAGCGATAAATCATGAACCTGCTGTAATGTTTATGCAAACGGGATCGCAATTAAGCGGACGACCCTCCATTGGTTCTTGGTTAAGTTACGGTTTAGGCAGTGATAATGAAAATTTACCAAACTTTGTGGTTCTGGTTTCTAAAGGCGGTGGCGCACAACCTTTAAGTACTGCTGCTTGGGGCAATGGCTTTTTACCTTCCCATCACCAAGGTGTACAATTCAGATCGGGAAAAGATCCTGTTTTGTATTTAAACAATCCTCATGGAGTTCATGATCATGATAGGCGACGCGCTTTAGATTACATCAAAGCATTAAACAATGAACAATTTGATATTTGGAATGATCCTGAAATTCAATCTAAAATCAATCAATATGAAATGGCTTATAAAATGCAAAATTCCGTTCCTGAAGCTGTTGATACCAAAGAGGAGCCTGAGCATATTTACAAGCTTTATGGTGAAGATGCTAAAAAACCGGGAACTTATGCAGCCAATTGTTTACAGGCGCGACGTTTAGCGGAACGTGGTGTAAAATTCATTCAGTTATATCATACAGGCTGGGACCAACATGGAAATTTGCCAAGTGGTATAAAAAGACAGGCGATGGATACCGATCAGGCTACAGCGGGACTGTTGAAAGATTTAAAACAACGTGGTTTATTGGAAGATACTTTAGTGGTTTGGGGCGGCGAATTTGGTAGAACCAGTTTTTCCCAAGGGCGATTAACCGCCAAAAACTATGGGCGAGATCATCACCCAGGATGTTTCACCATGTGGATGGCTGGGGCGGGCATTAAAAAAGGTATGGTTTACGGGAAAACAGACGAGTTTAGCTATAATGTTGTTCAAAACCCAGTGCATATTCATGATTTTCAGGCTACGCTTTTACATTTATTAGGGATTGATCATGAACGATTAACGTTTAAACACCAAGGCCGAAGATTTAGATTAACCGATGTACATGGTCATGTAGTTAAAGACATTTTATCATAAATATGAAAAGAAGATCCTTTATTAAAAAAGCAGGTTTAGGCGCCGGAGCGATGGCAACAATATCCTCTGTTCCATTTCATATAATGGCATCTAAACCAAAATTAGGAGATGTTATTCTTGGACATGGAGATTTCAAATACAGATTAGAGAGAGAATGGGGTAATTTAAATTCTAAAAACCACCCAGTTAAAAACTGTCATGAAATGGTTATGGATAGCAAGAATCGTCTGTTTATGCTCACCGACCATCCTAAAAACAATATGCTCATTTACAATAAATCGGGTAAATTATTGGATAGTTGGACACTAAATTTTAAGGGAGCGCATGGTTTGACTTTACATGATGAGAACGGTACAGAATTTCTATATATCACAGATCCTTCCAACGGTAAAGTTGTAAAAACAACACTAGAAGGCAAGATTATCATGACCATTGATAATCCAAAGGCTATTGATGAATACAAACCATTTCAACCTTTTAAACCTACAGAAACAGCTATTGGTCCAAATGGAGATATTTATATTGCCGATGGTTATGGATCACAGTTTATTCTTCAATATAATAGTAAAGGTGAATGCATCAGAAAATTTGGAGGCGATAGTTTTTTGCAGCCCAACAAATTTAAACAGGCACATGGAGTAGCAATCGATTATAGAGACCCTAGTAATCCTACTTTGTTATGTTCTGCAAGAATAAAAAATGCTTTTAAACGCTTTACATTAGATGGTAAATATATTGAAACCTATTACATTCCGGGAGCTTATATCAGTAGACCTGTAATTGACGACGATATACTTTATTCTGGTGTATGTTTCGGTATGGAAGAGGGTAATTATAATATGCAAATGAATAAAGGTTTTGTTACCATTTTGAACAAAGAAAATAAAGTAGTTTCCAATCCTGGAGGCACAAAACCAAAATACAAAAAGGGAAAACTCGAGTTGGTTTTACAGGACGAGCCTATATTTAAACATTGCCATGATGTCTGTGTCGATGATGACAAAAATTTATATGTCTGCCAATGGAATGCGGGTGGTGTTTATCCTTATAAGTTGCATCGGGTTTAATATTAGTTAACAATCTCCTCAAGAATTTCATTTGAAATTTCTCTACCCTTATTGTCTATTCTAACAACCCATATATTATTGGTGCATTTTCTGTTTAGTACATCTCTAGAGTTACAGCGCTGAGTTGTTCCTTTAATAATATAACCATTGGAGAGTTTTTCTGCAGTATAGCCATAATCATTGTCTAATCTACCAAAAGTGTTTTGCCATATTTTATTACCTTTTCTATCTGTTTTAATAATATACATGTCATAATTACCATTTCCATAAGAGCTTGTAGATCCAATAATCAAAAAACCATCTTTTGTATCGATAATTGAGTTTGCCTTGTCATAGCCATCTCCTCCAAAACGTTTAGACCATAGCTCATTACCGTTACGTTGATTTTTAGTAAGTAAAATATCTGAAGTATCTCCGTTTTGCGATCCTATTGTTGTAACTTGAATTGAGCCATTTTCAGTTGAAATTTTAGGTTGAAATTTTAAATTGGTTCTTTTTTTAAAACGAATTTTATAAGCTCTATCATGAGTTAATAATATTTCTTTTGCTCGATTAAATTGATCATTTATCACTTCTAGAAAATAGCCATCGGCAAGTAAAAACTTTTTGTTATACACTAAAACATCACTAAAACCTTTGTTACTGGATAGTTTGAATTGTAATTTATTGTCTTCAATTAATTCCATAGAAAAATCAATATCCAATTCTTTATTATAATAGTTGCCAACCAACCCTTCCAAATCTATAGAGGAGGCCAATTTCTCAGTACTCTTCATATAAGTCATTGTTTTTCCAGAAGAATAATATTCAATCATTTTATCCTTGTAAAATTTTATCTTTAAATCAGGGTCATTAGTGAAGGAATATATACTTTCTTTATCAGGAACCATTTCTAATGTAAAAGCACGCTCTTTCCAATATATTCTGTTATTTTTTTCTAGTATCTCAACCATTTTATTTTCATTTGGGTAGGTGTATTTACCCAGAATAGGTAAGTTGTTTTTGTCTATTTCCTCATAAAATTGTTCATCATATTTATTTTTTTCATTTGATGAAGGCAGTAGTATTTTAGAAACTTCTTGAGCAATTAAATTACTGCTAATATTTCCATTATTACTCATTATAAATACCGTGAGATTCTCCTCAGGAAATCGAATAGTTTGTGCGTGAAAACCAAATGTACCTCCAGGATGATGCACAGCATTTCTACCCAATCTATTTTCTAGTTCTAAACCAAAACCATATGTTTTTATTTCACTATTTGGAATTGGTTGTTGGCTTTTTATTAAAAGTGTATTATTCTCGGCAATTGCATTTTGTAGCAGTTGTTCATATTTCAATTGGTCTTGTAAAGTGGTATAAAGAAAGCCTTCTCCATTAGTTTTGGTAACAGTTGGTACTTCCCACCATTCGCCATTTCCCCAGTCTGAATAAGGATTGGCTCTATTAGGAATTACCGCCATATATTTTTCAACAAAAGAGGTCTCATTCATGTCTAAAGTATTGAAGAATTGTTTTGAATAATCATTGAAACTTTGTGCAGTCACCTTTTCAATGATTTTTGCTAGCAAATTATAGTTAGAATTACTATAGCTATAGGTTGACCCTGGCGCAAAACCTAAATCCTGCTGGTTTTCTAATAACTCAAGTATGTTATCATTACCTAATCCAAATCTTTTCCACCAAACATCACCCTCTAAATCTAAGAGTTCTACATAGTCGCGAACGCCACTTGTATGGTTTATTAAATGTCTTATTCTAATTATATCTTTTACATTGCTATAGAGGTTAGGTAGATATTTTCTAATGTCATCTTTTAAACTTAGTTTTTCTTCCAGTGATAATTGTAAAATCATCAAAGCAGTAAATTGTTTTGCTGTAGATGCTATATTAGATCTTGTTTTTTCATTAAAAGGCACCTGGTGTTGAAGATTAGCTAGTCCAAGATATTTTTCATAAATAATATTACCATCTTTAATTATCCCAACAGCTATTCCGGGTGCTTTTTCTGTTACTTTAGAGGCTATAATTGAATCTATATTTTCTAACTTTTCTTCGAGTTCTTGAGCGTTAGATACTAAGAATAGAAGAATTGTAAAAAAGGATATAACTGATTTCATGATTGAGATTTTATTTTAAGCAAATATCTCAGTAAATGTCTTGTCAATCGCTTCAAATCCTGATTTGAGACCTTTTTTATGTTATCTGTGATAAATAATCTTTTGGAGAAAGGGATGTGTGCTTTTTGAAAGCTCTATTAAATGTGGCTTTACTGTTAAATCCACAATCTATAGCTATTCCTAATAGTGTTTTTGAGTTTTGTTCTCCTTTTTTAAGTTGATCAATAACAGCATCTACCCTGTAATGATTTATAAAATCATTAAAATTCATACTAAAACCCGTATTTACAACTGTTGAAATCATTTTAGATGTTGTATTTAGTTCTTTGGCCACATCCAATAATGTTAAAGTGGACTTTTTATAAATGTGCTCTTTCGAAATTAAGGCCTCTAGTTTAGGCTTCCATTCAAGAATTTCAAGTTCTAGCTGTTGGGATTTTTCAGGAGTGTTATTTGTTACCTCCATGTTTTCTTCAAAAATCACCGATTGTGCATTTTCTTGGTTTGTTAAAATAGAGGTCTTTATGGAATGTGCATACCCATTAAATGAGATATAGTAGAATACTAAAGAAAAGCATATATAGTACCAAAATTGATTTCCGAAATTTCCCCATTCTGGATTAATTATAAATAAAAGGATTCGCAAAATTAGTAGCCCAAGAAATGCGATCATAAAATTACGAATCCAGGCAAATAAAATTGTATCTGCGTAACTTACTTTTTCAAAAATTAATTTCTTATAGTTTCCATAATCTTTTAAACTTAATACCAAATAGAACGTCATTGAAATTACACCTGCAGTTTGGTACCAGTCTGCAAGATCCTTATCTTTTTGGTCCGCATAGAAGTAATATTCCTCTAAAACAAGTTTATCAGTAATAAAAACAATAAGACTATAGACACTATATAAGATAGCTGGAGTAAAATGAATCCAATCTTTTTGAGATATTTTATATTTAGGATTTAAAAGGCTTTTCGCATAAAAATAAACTACAGGACCAATTAAGAGTACTTGCATGAAGGGAACAAAAAACATAATTTCTCTTGTAATGCCACCAGAATACCAGAGGGCGTAACCAAGCATATATGGCACAATATATAAAGCATATAGAAACAATAATAGGCTCAACCATTTGCTGGCGTTATTTTGATAAAAAATCCCTTTTCTTAATAGTAGAATAGAAAAGACAATTCCATGAAAAAAGAATATAAGTAGTAAAGAGCTCTTTTCGTTAAAATCAAATAACAAGTTGAAATGTTTTTATAAATATAAAAGTTTATTTTTCAATTAAAACCGCAACTCTTTCTGCAACTGCTCATAAGCTTCTTGCACCTGTCTAAATTTCTCTTCTGCACCTTCTTGATGCTCTTTTCCTAAATGAATCACACGGTCAGGATGGTATTTTTTTGCCATTTTGCGGTAAGCACGTTTAATTTCTTCTACCGTGGCGTCTTTTTCAATCTCTAAAATTTTATAAGCGTTGTCCTTACTGTTGTAAAACATTGCCTTAATACTTTCGTAATCTCCTGCGCTTATACCTAAGTACCCTGCCATGGTATAAATTTGACGTTCTTCATCTTGAGTAACAGTACCATCTGCTTTAGCTATTCCAAATAAGAAATGTATAAGTTGTAAGCGTGATGGATGATCCATCATAGACTTTATCTGTAGACACACTGGGCGCACAGATACATTCTGCTTACTAATACCTTTAAAAAGCTTAAACGCGTGATTCGCACGATCTTTTCCATACATATTCACAAACTGCTTGCGCACATAATCTAGTTCACGTTGATCTTGCACGCCATCTGCTTTTATAATAACAGAAGCTAACACTAATAAACTTACCTCAAAATCACCAGATTGCGTTTGAGGTCTTTGTCTTGGTTGTGTTCTATATGTTGTTCTTTTTCCTCTGGTTTGTCGCTCTCCTAAAACCGGCTGACCATTGTCTGCCATAGAATCAATCACACTACCAATTGCCAACCCAATTATAGCACCAATTGGGCCACCAAAAGACCACCCTAAAGCACCACCAATCCATTTTGAAAAACTCATGTAAGAATAAATTTTGTTTATCGTCAAATATAATATTTGTTAGTTGATTGATTCATCATTTTGTTACACAAATGGTATCTTTGCAACCATAAAAAATGTTAATTATTAAAATTTAAAAATATGTATCCAGCAGAATTAGTAAAACCTATGCGTGAGGATTTAACCAATGTTGGTTTTGAAGAATTACAAACTGCCGAAGCTGTTGATGCTGCAATAGCTAAAGAAGGTACTACTTTGGTTGTAGTAAATTCGGTTTGTGGATGTGCAGCAGCAAATGCAAGACCTGGAGCTAGAATGAGTTTGCAGAATGCTAAACGTCCAGATAACATTGCAACTGTATTTGCAGGTGTTGACAGAGAAGCTGTTGAAAAAGCAAGAGAATATATGATTCCGTTTCCTCCAAGTTCGCCAAGTATGGCTTTATTTAAAAATGGCGAACTAGTGCACATGTTAGAGCGCCATCATATTGAAGGGCGACCAGCAGAATTGATTGCTGAAAACTTAATGGACGCTTACAACGAGCACTGTTAATTTTAAAGAAATTTAAGTTTTAAAACCACGATACTATCGTGGTTTTTTTATACTTCAAATTTTTCAGCCATTTCACTTATAATTCTTAAAAAATTAACGCTTATTTCAAAGGATTAATTAAAAGTAAAAACAGTCTTTACAAATATGTGTATTTGCGAATCTATTTTTATCAAAAGTTGTATTTTTGAAGAATGTTTTTTCAACAAGCGATAGGATACTATAAACATGGATAAATATTCCTTCTTGAATGCTGCTCACACAGCTTATTTTGCAGATTTATATGAGCAATATCTGCAAAACCCTGATAGTGTTGAACCTAGTTGGAGAGCCTTTTTTCAAGGTTATGATTTTGGTTCTGAAAATTACGGATTAGATGGCGAAATTATTGAAGGTGTTAGCACCCAAATTCCAGAACATATTCAAAAGGAATTTCAGGTAGCAAGACTTATAGACGGCTATAGAAGCAGAGGGCACTTGTTTACCAAGACAAACCCTGTTAGAGATAGGAGAACCTATTCGCCAACATTGGCTTTAGAAAATTTCGGTTTATCTGAAAATGATTTAGATACTGTTTTTAACGCAGCTGAAATTTTAGGAAATGGTCCTCAACCTTTACGCGAAATTTTAAGACGTTTAGATAGTATTTATGCCGATTCTATTGGTGTTGAATATATGTACCTGCGCAACCCTGATGTTATAAAATGGTGGCAGGACAAGTTGAATCATAACGACAATCATCCATCTTACTCTGCTGAAACTAAAAAATATATTCTTTCTAAGTTAAACCAAGCCGTTACTTTTGAGAACTTCTTACAAACTAAGTATGTTGGACAAAAGCGTTTTTCTTTAGAAGGAGGCGAATCTTTAATACCTGCTATAAGCAATGCACTTTATATGTCTGTAGAAAAATACGGCGTAAAGGAGTGTGTTTTAGGTATGGCGCATCGTGGTCGTCTATCTACATTGGTAAATATATTTAGAAAACCACTAAATGAATTATTTAGTGAGTTTGATGGAAAAGATTTTGAAGATGAAAACATTGATGGAGATGTTAAGTATCACTTAGGCTTAACTTTGGATAAAACCTACCAAAACGGTAAGTCTATAAAAATGAATTTGGTGCCAAACCCTTCTCATTTAGAGACTGTTGGTCCAGTAGCTGAGGGAATTACACGTGCTAAGATTGATGACGATTATAATGGTGATGATTCTAAAATTCTACCAATATTAGTGCATGGTGATGCCGCAATAGCAGGACAAGGAATTGCGTATGAAGTTGGACAAATGAGTCAACTTAATGGATATAAAACTGGAGGAACAGTTCATATCGTTGTAAATAATCAAATTGGATTTACAACCAACTATTTAGACGGACGCTCAAGCACCTATTGTACTGATGTAGCGAAAGTTACCTTGTCTCCAGTAATGCATGTAAATGCAGATGATGCTGAGGCCGTGGTGCATGCCGTAGAAATGGCTTTAGATTATCGTATGCGTTATAAAAAGGATGTATACATCGACTTATTAGGTTATCGTAAATATGGTCATAATGAAGGTGACGAACCTCGTTTTACCCAACCTAACTTATATAAAAACATATCAAAGCATCCAAATCCATTCAAAATTTATTCTGATAAATTAATTGCTGAAAACACCATCGATAAGGCATATTCAGATGGTATAGTTAAAGAGTTTAAGAATACTTTAGAAAAGGAATACGAAAAATCTAAAGAAGCTGAATCTTCAAAGGTTCGTGAATTTATGCAGGAGCGTTGGGACGGTTTTGAGCGTAAGGGTGTTGACGAAATGCTTGTTACGGCAGATACTTCTTACACTGAAGATAACCTGAAGCATATTGCAAAAGTAGTTTCTACAGTTCCTGAAGGGCAAAAGTTTTTACGTAAAGCTGAACGAATTTTAGAGGGTAGAGCTAAAATGGTTTTTGAAACTGATACTTTAGATTGGGGTATGGCAGAAACTCTTGCGTATGGAAGTTTGTTAGAAGAAGGCTTTAATGTTAGAATTTCTGGGCAGGATGTTGAACGTGGAACTTTTAGCCACAGACATGCTATTCTTAGAGACATTATTTCTGAAGAACGTGTGAATTTGCTTAACACTAACCAGAATAATAAAGGTGAAATGTATATCTACAATTCATTTTTATCAGAATATGGTGTTTTAGGTTTCGATTATGGTTATGCCCTTGCTAATCCCAATACACTGACAATTTGGGAGGCACAATTTGGAGATTTTAGTAATGGTGCTCAAATTATTTTTGATCAATATTTATCCGCTGCTGAAGATAAATGGAAAGCACAAAATGGTATCGTTGTATTATTGCCTCACGGTTATGAAGGACAAGGTTCTGAGCATTCTTCTGCAAGAATTGAACGCTACCTTCAACTATGTGGTAACGATAATATGATTGTAGCAGATTGTACTACTCCTGCCAATTTCTTCCATCTATTACGTCGTCAAATGAAACGCAATTTCAGAAAGCCGCTTGTGGTCTTTACACCAAAAAGTTTATTGCGTCATCCAAAAGCAGTTTCATCTATTAGTACATTGGCAACTGGCAGGTTTGAAGAAGTAATAGATGATAATATTGCACCAGAAAAAGTGGAAAAGTTAGTGTTTTGTACGGGTAAATTCTATTACGATTTATTGGCAAAACGAGAGGAGCTAGGTACTACTAATATCGCGTTGGTTCGAATTGAGCAGTTGTTCCCTCTTCATTTAGATAAAATTCAAAAAGTAGTTGATAAATATAGAAAAGTTAAAACCTATGTTTGGGCCCAAGAAGAACCAGAAAATATGGGTGCATGGAGTTACATGTTACAGCGCATGCGTTTGGTGCCGCTTGAAGTGAATGCAAGACCGTTTGCTTCTGTACCCGCACCAGGTTCGAGTACAAGAGATAAGGCGAGACAACAAAAAGTTATCAATACTGTTTTCGATATAGCATAAAAATAAATTACAAAGACAATTAAAATTATATACCGATGATTTTAGAAATGAAAGTACCCTCTCCAGGAGAGTCAATCACAGAAGTAGAGATTGCCGAATGGTTAGTTGAAGATGGCGATTATGTAGAAAAAGATCAAGCTATTGCCGAGGTTGATAGTGATAAAGCTACTTTAGAATTGCCGGCAGAAGCTAGTGGTACTATTACTTTAAAGGCTGAAGAAGGTGATGCTGTAGCTGTAGGTGCAGTGGTGTGTCATATTGATACAAGTGCAGCTAAACCAGAAGGGAGCGAGGCAACTATAGAAGAGAAAAAAGAAGAAGCTCCAAAAGTGGAGGAGAAAGCAGCACCAGCCCCTGAAACTAAAACATATGCAACTGGAAGTGCAAGTCCTGCCGCTAAAAAGATTTTGGCTGAAAAAGGTATGGATGCCGCATCAATAAAGGGTACTGGTAAAGACGGTAGAGTAACCAAAGAAGATGCTGTAAAGGCTGTTCCTTCTATGGGAACACCAACTGGTGGTAGTCGAGGATCTTCTCGCAGTAAAATGTCAATGTTACGTCGTAAAGTTGCAGAGCGTTTAGTAGAGGCTAAAAACACTACTGCAATGTTAACTACGTTTAACGAGGTAGACATGTCTCCAATTTTCGCTTTAAGAAAAGAATATAAAGAGACGTTTAAAGCAAAACATGGTGTTAGTTTAGGGTTTATGAGTTTCTTTACACTAGCCGTTGTTAGAGCACTTAAAATGTATCCTGCGGTAAATTCAATGATTGACGGTAAAGAAATGTTGTCTTATGATTTTTGCGATATTAGTATCGCTGTTTCAGGACCGAAAGGACTTATGGTTCCTGTTATTAGAAATGCCGAAAACCTCAGTTTTAGAGGCGTAGAGTCCGAAGTAAAACGTTTAGCGCTTCGTGCAAGAGACGGACAAATTACTGTTGATGAAATGACTGGTGGAACGTTTACAATTACTAACGGTGGTGTATTTGGTAGTATGTTATCTACGCCTATAATTAACCCTCCACAAAGTGGTATTTTGGGAATGCATAATATCGTAGAGCGACCTGTAGCTGTTGATGGTAAAGTTGAAATTAGACCTATTATGTATGTAGCTTTATCTTATGACCACAGAATTATTGATGGTAAAGAAAGTGTTGGATTCTTAGTGGCTGTTAAAGAAGCATTAGAAAATCCTGTTGAAATACTAATGAATAATGAAGTTAAAAAATCATTAGAGCTTTAAGAAGCTACTTATTAAGAATAAAAGGTGAAGCGAGAGTTTCGCCTTTTTTTATTGGATTTTTTTCCAGCTACGAATCAAAATAAAAACACATAGTACAGTTGTAACAGTCAAAATTAATGCCTTTCCTGCGGCTCCATAAATAAAATAACCAGTTGCAAATAAGAAGCTATATGTGCCAACAACGGCAACTATAAACGCCAAAATTTTATATTTAAAATTCTCAAATTTTGGTTTGCCTTCAAAAACAATAGATTCAAATGTTTTAAGAGCTTCGTTATCACTAGAAGATGTCATTATTGTAACCAAAATCCAAGCCAGTGTTGTAATAAGAACACCGATAATTAGTTGCCAGTAGCCAGCAATTTCAAACCATGGTGCTTCTAGCTTTCCATTGATAAAAAAAACAAATGCAATAACAAAAGATACAACCATTGCAGCTATTTCGCTAAAGGGATTAACCCTACTCCAAAACCAACGTACAATGAATAATAAACCTGTACCAGCACCTATTTGTAATAGTAAATCAAATACATCTTTAGCTGATTTTATATAGAAGGAGAATAGTGCTGCACAAAGCATTAGTAATACCGTAGATACTCTTCCAATGAGAACTTTCTGCTTTTCGGTGGCTCCTTTATTTATAAATCTTGCATAAAAATCGTTTACCACATAAGAACTTCCCCAGTTTAGTTGTGTAGAAATAGTACTCATAAAAGCAGCGATTAAAGAAGTAAGTACAATGCCTATCAATCCAGCAGGTAAATACGTCATCATAGCCGCATAGGCGACGTCCTCTCCTTGCATTTCTGCATTTAAATTGGGAAATGCAGCATTAATACTTTCCAAACTTGGAAACACTATTAAAGAGGCTAATCCTACCACAATCCATGGCCATGGTCTCAGCGCATAATGTGCAAAATTGAAAAACAAGGTTGCCCAAGTAGCATTCTTTTCATCTTTTGCAGCTAACATACGTTGGGCAATATAACCTCCACCACCAGGTTCTGCCCCAGGATACCACGTACTCCACCATTGTACTGCAAATGGAATTATAAATAACGTTATGAGTGCTTCAGAATTAGAAAAGTCTGGAAGAATATCTAGCTTGTCCACTACGTTATCATGAGATAATAAGTTTTGGATACCCCCAACCTCTGGTAAATTCACAATATAAATAGTAGCCCAAATGGATCCTACCATAGCTATTATAAATTGAATAAAGTCTGTTATTAATACGCCTTTTAGCCCTCCAAGAGAGGAGTAGATTACAACAATAATAGAGGAGTATAACAAGGCCTGTTCTTGAGACAGTCCCAATAAAATGTTAGCTATTTTGGCACCCGCTAAACATACCCCAGCCATTGTAATGATATTAAAAATAACGCCTAAATAAATAGCCCTAAAACCTCTTAGGAAACTTGCTGGCTTACCAGAATATCTTAATTCGTAAAACTCTAAATCAGTAGAAATACCAGATTTCCTCCAAAGCTTTGCATAGAAAAATACGGTTAGCATACCTGTTAGTAAAAATGCCCACCATACCCAGTTGCCAGAAACACCGCTTTGTCGCACCAATTCTGTAACTAAGCCTGGAGTGTCAGCGGCAAACGTAGTTGCAACCATTGAAACCCCTAAAAGCCACCAAGGCATATTTCGCCCTGATAGGAAAAACTCAGAACTGTTCTTTCCTGCTTGTTTTGAAACCCAAATACCAATGACTAAAGAAACTATAAAAAACGTAATTATAATTCCTATGTCAAGAACAGAAAGATTAACCATAAATTGTATTCTATGAGTTTAAGAATTAAAAATTTAAAAGTAGAAATTAAACTTTTTTAATAACATTCGTAACAATACCCCAAACTATAAAATTATTCTCCTCCGTAACTTTGATGGCCTCATAAAGCGGGTTTTCAGGTTGCAACCAAACACCATCTGCTTTAACCTTTAAACGCTTTACTGTAAACTCACCATTTAAAAAGCACACTGCAATTTTATTGTTTTCTGGAGCTATACTCCTATCAATTACTAATAAATCACTATCATTTAACCCTGCACCAATCATAGATTGTCCACTAACTCTTGCAAAAAATGTTGTTTCTTTATTTTTAATAAGCACATCGTCTAAGGACAATTGAGACTGATTGAAATCTCCAGTGGGAGAGGGAAAACCAGCAGAAATGCCTATATCAAAATACGGTACACCTGATGTGTTCAAGGTGTTTGGGTTTATCCAAGTAAGCATGATAATTTATGGTATTGACAATTAATTTAGAGTAAAAAGATCTTTTTAAAGTTAAGAAATTATTACTCCATTTTACTTTAAGTAATTGAATAAAAAAAGTCGAGAATTTTCTCGACTTTTTTTATTAAGATTATTTCTATACCTATTTCATATTACTCAAGGCATCGCCTACTCCAGTAGTGTAATTAATTTTTAAAGCGTTTACTTTTCTAAGTTCTTGCTTCACATCTCCAACAATACCCATATTGGCTTCTTTATCTACTTTAAGCGAGACAGTTAAAAAAGGAATTAATTCTTCTCTCATCGCTGCTCTTTCGGCAGCTATAAAAGCAGCCACATCACTTACATCGGCAAAATCATCATTAAGTTGGATACGAGCCTCGGTTCCAAAATTTTTATAGTTGTCACTTGGCTTACCCATATATATATAAGCAATAGGATTTTTCTTGTCTAGTTTTTCAACTTGATCTGCAACGGGTAACGCATTTTTAATTTTTAATGTATCCTCCCTCATTACGGTTGCCACCATAAAAAAGAATAATAGCATAAAAACGATATCTGGAAGGGAAGCTGTATTTATGGGCGCCAATCCTCCGTCTTTTTTCTTCTTAAACTTTGACATATTCTTTCAGTTTTTTATTCAACAACTTCAGAGAGTTTCTGAGGAATTTCTACTTTAATCTGATCAATAAGCTCTTTTAATTTAGTCTTATTTCCAGTCCATCTTACATCTTTATGAGCTAATTGCATTTCTTGGAAGTTCATATTAGGAAACCCTTTAGAAGCTCCAATTTGTAATGCACGTCTGTTCCTCAATGTATTATAAGCTGCTACTAATTCGTTTTGTACAGATATGTAAGCTGCGTATGATGTCTCTCTATCATTTTTCAACGAAATAATGGCTTTATCAGGATTGTCAGAAGACTTAGAATCCCTCTTACCTTGACAGAATGTACATGATCCATCTCCATTATTATCCAAGAATTCTGCTGCTGCAGTTCTTAAATCTTGAATTTCCATGGATTCATCCTCAACAAGTAATTGATCATGCTTATTGATAAGAACCGTAAAGATATTTTTTTGCTTAATAATAACATCTTCATCAGACTCTTCCATTGGAGGAAGCTTACGGTTTATACCCGCATCTTTCTCAATGGTAGTAGTTACTAAGAAGAATATTAATAATAAGAAAGCAATGTCGGCCATTGAGCCTGCATTTACTTCTGGTGCTGCTCTTTTTGCCATAATTACTTAATCATTTTTTTAATGCCATAAAACAACATTGAACCTCCAGCTATTGCGATAAGGAAATAAAATAAATATAATCCCGCACCCAATAGTTTTGAGCCTCCTGCTGAAAGCACACCGCCATCTTTTAAAGGGGTTTCAACTCCTGTTGCTAATCCAAAATAACATATAACTGCTAGCAGTACAAATATACCAACACCTCTTAATGTGCTTTTTAAAGTATCTGAATTAGTTAATATGTTTTTTAAACTAAAAATTACTACGAAAGCAAGTGTAAGAAACAAAATCAGATATGCTATATACATAATAGAATTAACTGATCCTCCAGCTTCTCCCATTTTTACAGCTTCATCACCTGCAGATATTATCATAGCAAGAAATACTATAGAAAGTATTCCTACTACGGCTAATACTATGGTTAATATTTTTTTCATAATTGTTACAATTTTAAATTATTACTTTTTGTGTTTGATAAGCATATCCATTAATGTAATAGAAGAATCTTCCATATCATTAACGATGCTATCTATTTTAGCAATAATATAATTGTAAAATATTTGAAGAATAATTGCAACAATAAGACCAAATACCGTTGTCAAAAGTGCTACTTTAATACCACCTGCAACAAGTGACGGGTTCATATCTCCAGCAGCTTCAATTTTATCAAAGGCTTGAATCATACCAATTACCGTTCCCATGAAACCAAGCATTGGTGCTAAAGCAATAAATAAAGAGATCCAAGAAACGTTTTTCTCAAGTTGTCCCATTTGTACACCGCCATAAGCTACTACCGCTTTTTCTGCAGCTTCAATACCTTCGTCGGTTCTGTCTAAACCTTGATAGAATATTGATGCAATAGGTCCTTTAGTATTACGACAAACTTCTTTAGCTGCTTCTACACCACCAGAGGCTAGCGCATCTTCAACATTTTGAGTCAATTTTTTTGAATTTGTAGTAGAAAGATTTAAAAAGATAATTCTCTCAATAGCAATAGCTAAACCTAGTATTAAACATAAAAGTACAATCCCCATAAATCCAGGACCACCTTCAATAAAACGCTTTTTCAAGCCTTGATGAAAACCAAGTTCTTCAGCAGGTGCTGCGTCTTCGGCATCTTGTGTAGTTACAACGGTTGTAGTACTTGCAGAAACTGCTGTATTCGTTGTTGCATTCGCTGTTCCAAATACCATCATTCCTGTAATGGCTAGGATAGAAAATAATCTTTTCATGTTCTAAATCTTAATTTTATTAGTTAAAGTGTTAAAGATATAAAAAATACAATTAAAATATAAATATAATTGAGCAGAGAGGAAGGGATTCGAACCCTCGATACCCTTTTGAGGTATACACACTTTCCAGGCGTGCGCCTTCGACCACTCGGCCACCTCTCTGTAGCTTTATATTATAGTTTTAAAGGTCGCCCAAATAACAAAAAAAATATCAAACTTTAAAGCGTTGTCTATTATTTTTAGGCTATTTCTCCTCTAAGTGAAGTTTCAAAGGCTGTTTTAAGGCTTTCTGAGGATATGGAATTACCCAATAAAAACATTAACTTAGTAATTGCTGCCTCTGTGGTCATGTCTTTTGCCGAAATTACGCCTATCTCTTTCAGTCGATTACTCGATTCATACTGACCCATATGTACGCCACCACCCACGCATTGTGTTGCATTAATAATATGTTTTTCTTCTGTTATTGCCTTCTTCAATAAATTTAAAAACCATGCTTCCGTAGTACAGTTGCCAGAGCCAAAAGTTTCTATGATTACTGCTTTTAACTCGGGTGATTTCAAAACAGTTTCTAAATAAGATTCCGTAACCCCAGGATAAAGTTTTACAAGTGCAATTCTATTATCAAGTTTTTTATGCACTTTTAAAGGCTCAGTATTTTTTAACTTCCAGAGATATTGATGGTTGATTTTTAAGTGCACACCAGATTCCGCCAAACATGGATAATTCAAGGAGTTAAATGCCTGAAAATGTTCAGCATTTATTTTTGTCGTGCGATTTCCACGGTACAATTTATACTCAAAATATAAGCAAACTTCATTAATTACGGGTGTGTTTTCTTCGTCTTTTAAGCTAGCTATTTGAATTGAAGTAATTAAGTTCTCTTTGGCATCAGTACGCAAATCGCCAATGGGAAGTTGGGCACCTGTAAAAATTACAGGTTTAGCCAAGTTTTCTAACATAAAACTTAATGCTGAAGCCGTATAACTCATAGTGTCGCTCCCATGAAGAATTACAAACCCATCAAAACTATCGTATGAATATTCGATAATCTCTGCAATTTCAACCCAATGCTCAGGATTCATATTGCTAGAATCTATTGGATTTTTAAAAGCAACGGTCTTTATCTCACATGAAAGAAGTTTTAGTTCTGGAATTTGCTTTAGTAAATTATCAAAATTAAAAGCATGTAAGGATCCTGTTTCGGCATTCTTCACCATACCTATAGTTCCGCCAGTGTAAATAAGTAGAATTTGTGGTTTGGGCTTATTCATATCTTGAAAACGTCTCTCGAATTTTGAGTTGTTATTTCTGCAATCTTTTCCTTGGGAAGACCATATAGTTCTGCTAATTTATCTAACACATTTATAATATAAGCACTCTCATTTCTCTTCCCGCGATAAGGAACAGGTGATAAATAAGGAGCGTCTGTTTCCAGTACAATATGCGATAAATCTATTTGATTAATAAACTGATCTAGCTTTCCGTTTTTAAAGGTTACAACGCCGCCAATCCCCAATTTCATATTATATGAAATAGCTTGATGCGCTTGTTCTAAGGTACCGGTAAAACAATGAAAAATCCCAAAAAGGTTATCGCCTTTCTCCGTTTCTAAAACGTCAAAGATTTCTTCAAAGGCCTCTCTACAATGAATTACAATAGGTAATTTGTACTTTTTAGCCAATTTAATTTGTTGCTTAAATGCCTTCTTCTGAATTTCTAAAGTGCTTTTATCCCAGTATAAATCTATGCCTATTTCTCCAACTGCATAAAAATGCCTCTGAGAAAGCATCTCTTCTACATGTTGCAATTCTTCTGCATAATTTGCATTTACATGGGTAGGATGAAGCCCCATCATTAAGAATACATGTTCAGGAAAATCTTTTTCTAATTGAAGCATAGATGTTGTATATGATGCATCTATAGCTGGAATAAAAAATCTCGTTACCCCTAAACTTAAGGCTCTTTCAATCATATCATTTCTATCCTCCTGAAAAGCTTCGCTGTAAAGATGTGTATGTGTATCTGTAATAATCAATGGAAGAAAGCGTTAAAAAGTTTTACTTGTAAAAGTAATTGATTTTATAGATTATATTTGCTCAAAACCAAACTAATGGATGTCTCTCTTCAAAATTTTCTTCTAGACAAAGGTTACACCAAAATTAAACTGCATTTAACCAAGACCAATCATTTTGAAATTAAGGCCTCTATAAATGGAAAGAAAGGTTTGTTTATCCTAGATACTGGGGCATCAAGCTCGTGCGTTGGATTCGAAGGTATAGATACTTTCAATCTTAAAGTTAAAGATTCTGATATTTTAGCGGCAGGGGCAGGAGCCTCCGATATGGAAACGAAAATGTCCAGAAAAAATAAGGTTAAAATTGGCAAATGGAATCATGACAAAGTTGTATTGGTTTTATTTAGTTTGGTTCATGTAAATACTGCATTAGTTAATCATAATGCCAAACCTGTAGATGGTATTATTGGTGCAGATATTTTGAAAAAAGGAAAAGCCATAATCGATTATGAAAAAAAATATCTATATTTAAAATTGTAAGCTACGGCTGACATAATTATTAATAGCAAATTATCCCTAAGTATACATGCCCACATCAATTGTAATTGCTGATGATCATCCGTTGATGCTTCGTGGTTTGACGGATTTTTTAGAATCGAAAGGATACAATATAATAGGTAGCGCTGAAGATGGGCAAACGGCCTACAACTTAATAGTAAAGCACAAGCCGAAAATAGCTATTTTAGATATTAGAATGCCTCAAAAGACAGGGTTGGAAGTTGCTGAAGATGTGCAGAAAAACAATCTACCAACAAAAGTTATACTTATTACTTTTGATAAGGAAGAAGAGCTTTATGATATGGCTTTAAAATATGGTGTGTATGGTTATCTATTAAAAGATTTTGCGGTTGAGGAGATAGAAACCTGTATTGCCAATGTTGAAAAAGGGCATGCTTATTTTAGCGATGAAATTGCAGAATATTTAAGCCATAATATAAAAGAAAAACCCAAATCACTAGAACTTCTTACCAAAGCTGAGCTTAAGATTGTTAAACTTATCTCAGAAAATAGAACTTCTCAAGAAATAGCTAAAGACTTATCAATTTCGCCAAGAACCGTTGATAAGCATAGAAGTAATATTGTAGCTAAACTGCATTTAAGCAAAAAGCCCACGGCATTATCAGTTTGGGCATCAATTAACAAAGATTTTCTTTAAAAATACGTACAAGTACTTATTTTTTACCAACTAATATTAGTTTAGTTTTATAGCGCTATTAATTAGTTCTTAGGGAGAATTATAGAAAGTCCTAGATCGTAAATGTCTAGGGCTTTCGCATTTTAAAAATCAACATCTCTTTATTTATAAAAATACGTAGAACTGCGTATTTTTTATTTGAAACATGTGTATTAATTTTACAATGCTATTAATCAATTTCTTTTCTTAAGAGAATTTTGTAAAACTCTGTGTGGTAATAGCACAGAGTTTTCTTTTAAGAAATAAATATTACCAATATGAAACCCTCCGAAACATTTCTCAATAGGCCTCAACTAATTGGTCTTACAATATTAATAATTGCTACTATTGCCTTTAACTTACTTGTTATTATTTTTTAATTTTATTTCAGTTAGTCAGAAAAGCAAAAGCCCGAAACATTCTTGTTTCGGGCTTTTGTATATTTATTATTATGGAATTTTAGTCGGCTAATACAATCACTTTGTTATCCTTCATTTCAATAGTTCCAGAATTAATTTCTAGACTAAAACCTTTATCAGTTTTTGAAAATTTTGATTCCACTTCCTCTTCCAAAGTAATATTCCCCGAAATTTTAACCAATCCATCTTTAAGTATTGAAACAATAGGTGCGTGATTATTAAGCATTTCGAACTCTCCATTAACACCTGGGACTGCAACAGAATCTACTTCTCCACTAAATAATGTAGCTTCTGGAGATACAATTTCTAAAAACATAGTTAAACTTGTTTAACTGCCCCGAACTTGCTTCAGGGTCTTAATTGATTTTATATTTAAGGATGCTGAAACGAGTTCAGCACTAGCTTTAGGGTCTTTATTAAGCCTCTGCAAGCATTTTCTCGCCAGCTTCAATAGCGTCGTCTATGGTTCCTTTAAGGTTGAAAGCTGCTTCTGGAAGATGATCTAATTCACCATCCATAATCATATTAAATCCTTTAATGGTTTCTTTAATATCAACCAATACTCCTGGGATACCTGTGAACTGTTCTGCTACGTGGAATGGTTGAGACAAGAAACGTTGTACACGACGTGCTCTTGATACCGCTAATTTATCTTCTTCTGATAATTCTTCCATACCAAGAATCGCGATGATATCTTGTAATTCTTTATAACGTTGTAACAACTCCTTAACACGTTGCGCACAATTATAATGATCATCTCCTAAAATATCTGCTGTTAAAATTCTTGAAGTAGAATCTAATGGGTCCACCGCTGGATAAATACCTAACTCCGCAATTTTACGCGATAATACTGTTGTTGCATCTAAGTGGGCAAAGGTTGTTGCCGGAGCAGGGTCAGTTAAGTCATCCGCAGGTACGTAAACCGCCTGTACAGATGTAATCGATCCTTTTTTAGTGGAAGTAATACGCTCTTGCATGGCACCCATTTCTGTTGCTAATGTTGGTTGGTATCCTACCGCAGATGGCATACGACCAAGAAGAGCAGATACCTCTGAACCAGCTTGCGTAAAACGGAAGATGTTATCAACGAAAAATAATACATCCTTCCCTTGTCCATCTCCAGCACCATCACGGAAATATTCAGCAATTGTTAATCCAGATAGTGCCACACGAGCACGTGCTCCAGGAGGCTCATTCATCTGTCCGAAAACGAAAGTAGCTTTAGAGTCTTTCATGGCTTTTTTATCCACCTTTGTCAAATCCCATCCACCTTCTTCCATAGAGTGCATAAAATCTTCACCATATTTAATAATTCCAGATTCTAACATCTCTCTTAAAAGGTCATTTCCTTCACGAGTTCTTTCACCTACACCAGCAAATACTGATAAACCACCGTGACCTTTTGCTATATTATTAATCAACTCTTGAATTAATACTGTTTTACCTACACCAGCTCCACCAAATAAACCAATTTTACCTCCTTTTGCATAAGGCTCAATTAAGTCAATTACTTTAATACCAGTAAATAAAACTTCTGTAGAAGTTGATAATTCTTCAAATTTTGGTGCCTGACGGTGGATAGGTAAACCTTCATCACCAGCTTTAGGTAAATCTCCTAAACCATCAATGGCATCGCCAATTACATTAAATAATCGTCCGTATACATCATCACCAATTGGCATCTGAATAGGAGCTCCTGTAGCGTTTACTTCAGTTCCTCTACTTAGACCATCAGAAGAATCCATTGCAATGGTACGCACTGTATCTTCTCCAATATGAGATTGTACTTCTAATACCAAAGTTGAACCATCTGGTCTGTTTATTTCTAAGGAATCATAAATTTTTGGAAGTTCAGAACCTGCAGCAAACTCAACGTCAATAACTGGTCCTACAATTTGGGCAACTTTACCTGTAACTTTAGACATTACTTATATGTTTAATATTATGTGGTTTAAATAGTTAAACCATGCTTAGTTTTCGCGTGCAAAGATATATTTTTTAATTGAAAAAGAAAGTTCTGATTGAAGGTTTTTTACAATAAAAAAGCACCCATAATTTATAGGTGCTTTTTAACGTTTTTAAACTTAAATTTTCAGTCTTTTTAAGCCTCTGCAGCTGGCGCTTCAGTAGCTGTTTCTGCTCCTTCAACTTCTTCATCTTCGTCATCATCAGCAACAGCTGTTCTAGATGTTTTAACCTGACAAACAACAGTGTTATCAGTATGAAGAAATCTATACTTTTCGCTATCTAAATCTCCAACATAAACCTTGTCACCAATCTTTAATGGTGTAATATCAATTTCGATAAAATCAGGAAGATTTGCAGGAAGTGCTTTAATACGAAGTTTTCTATTATTTCTTCTTAAAACACCACCATTTTTAACACCTCTTGAGTTACCAACTAAGTTTACAGGAATATCTAAAGCAATTTCTTTATCATCAAATAATTGATAGAAGTCGATGTGAAGAATTCTATCTGTTACAGGATGAAATTGAATATCTTGAAGTACTGCATTTAAAGTTACTCCATTATCTAAGGCAATCACAACTGTATGCGCATTTGGCGTGTATACAAGTTTAGAGAAAGCCAATTCTGGTGCAGAGAAATGCACTGGCTTGTCTCCTCCGTATAATACGCAAGGAACCTGTCCAGCATTACGTAAGGCCTTTGTCGATTTTTTGCCCACGCTTTCTCTTTGAGATCCGTTGATTGTAATTGATTTCATTGTCTATTTATTAATAATTATTTACATTAAAAACCTAGAGCTAATTGAACTGTTATTATGCACTTTATTCATAACATCGGCAAATAATTCAGCACAACTTAAAACTCTAATTTTTTTATTTTTTTGTCTTAGAGGAATTGAATCTGTTGTAATCAATTCTTCTAATTGAGAATTTTTAATTCTTTCGTAGGCATTTCCAGATAGAATAGGATGTGTACAAATAGCACGAACACTCAAAGCTCCCCGCTCCATCATCAAATCAGCAGCTTTGGTTAACGTACCTGCGGTGTCTACCATGTCGTCTACTAAAACTACATTTTTGCCAGTAACATCCCCAATTAATTCCATATGAGAAATTACATTAGCTTTGGCACGTTGCTTATAACAAATAACAACATCACTTTTTAGTGCTTTGGAATAAGAATACGCCCTTTTAGAGCCACCCATATCTGGAGAGGCAATAGTAAGGTTTTCCAAATTTAATTCCTGCAGGTAAGGAAGAAAAATAGTCGAAGCAAATAAATGATCTACTGGTTTTTCAAAGAAACCTTGAATTTGATCTGCATGCAGATCCATAGTAATTATTCTTGTTGCTCCAGCAGCTTCTAACATTTTTGCTACCAATTTAGCTGCAATAGGTACTCTTGGTTTGTCTTTTCTGTCTTGTCTTGCCCAACCAAAATATGGCATTACTGCCGTAATGTGTCTTGCAGATGCACGTTTAGCAGCATCAATCATTAACAGCATCTCCATTAAGTTACGCGGCTCTGGATGGGTAGATCCTATTATAAAAATTCTAGAACCACGTACAGACTCTTCGTAAGAAGGTTGGAATTCTCCATCGCTGTATGTAGAAGTAATTACGTTACCTAATTTTTCACCAAAAGCATCAGCAATTTTTTCTCCTAACTCTGTACTTTGAGTACAAGCAAAAATTTTAGCTTCTGTATTTACAACGGCCATGGTTAACTTGTTGTTTTGTAGTGTGTAAGACTACACAGTTTTTCAAACGAGGTGCAAATTTATACATTTATTTTAACCTGAAAAGTATATTCCCACTAATTTTGATTGTATTTCGAGAAAAAAAATTATTTTTGTCGTCCAATTTAGCTCAAGTGGCGGAATTGGTAGACGCGCTGGATTCAAAATCCAGTTCCTTCGGGAGTGTGGGTTCGATTCCCACCTTGAGTACTTAAAACCTGCTAATTATTTTTGGCAGGTTTTTTATTTGTACTTTTCTCTAACCGTAATTTTAATTAAGCTTTAATTTTATGAAAACCTCTATCACTCTATTATTTATTTCTTTGTTTCTCTTTATAGGTTGCCATTCAATCAACAAAAATTCTAATCAAGGAAATAAGGAAGAATGGATTTCATTATTCAATGGAAAGGATTTATCTGATTGGACAATTAAATTTACTGGAGAAGAGATAAATACTAATTATAATGAAACCTTTGTGGTTGAAGATAGTTTACTGAGAATTAAGTATGATAATTACGAATCATTTGACGATAAGTTTGCTCATATATACTATAATACACCTTTCTCTTATTATAAATTAAAGTTTGATTACCGATTTACTGGTGAGCAAACCAAAGGTGGTTCGTATTGGAATGTGCGTAATAGCGGAGTAATGTTGCATTCACAATCTGCAGAAAGTAATGCTTTTAATCAAAACTTCCCAGTTTCTGTGGAGTTACAACTTTTAGGTGGTTTGGAAGATGAAAAAGAACGTAATACAGGAAATGTTTGCACTCCTGGCACTGCAGTTGTTTTGGCAGATACTATTAACTACAAACATTGTATTAAATCAAAGTCTAAAACTTATTTTGGCGATCAATGGGTACATGCCGAGGCTATTGTTTTAGGAGGTGAGTCTATGACATTTATTATTGAAAGAGACACCGTGCTACAATTTAAGTTGCCACAAATTGGTGCTTCTAAACCAAACACATATTATAAAGGAGAACAATGGGAAAATTGGGGCATGAACCCAAAGGATTGGAATACTAAAGCTGGCGATATATTGAGAGAAGGTTACATTTCATTACAAGCAGAAAGTCACCCAATAGATTTTAAGAATATAGAGCTTCTAGATTTATGTGGTTGCAAAGATCCTAAAGCTAAAAACTACAAGTCTTACTACATTAAAAATAAACCCGAAACTTGTATATACTAATGCAGTAACATTTTAGGCGTAACGACAGTTCTAAAACCTACATGTTCTGAAGAAGAATCTTTACTAGATCCCATTCTTGAAGATGGACGGTAACTCGCACAATAGGAATCGCTGCATAGAAAAGAACCTCCTTTAATAATTATTTCCTCAATTAATGGATTATTAGGATTATAAGCAACTGAAGCTCCTGTTGGATTTTGAGCTATTTCTCCTGAAGATTCAAGTTCTTCATAATATTTCAAATTATATAAATCTGATGTAAGCTCCCATACATTTCCTGCCATTTCATACAATCCAAATGAATTAGGGTCATATGTTTTTACAGGTGCTGTTCGCTCAAAACCATCTTCCAAAGTATTGTTTACGGGAAACTCGCCTTCCCAACTATTTACTTTTTTTGAAAGTTGAGACCTGTCGTCTCCCCAAGAATAGATAGTGTTTTTTTGCGTTCCTCTTGCAGCATATTCCCATTCTGCCTCTGTAGGCAAACGTCTGCCAGCCCATTTACAATATGCCAGTGCATCTTGATAACTTATATGTACTACAGGGTAATCATCTTTCCCTTCAATTGAAGAATCTTTTCCACTAGGATGGAGCCAGTTCACACCAATAGTCCAGCGCCACCATTGCGAAAAATCATAGAGGTTTGGAAGTGAAGTTTTTGTTTTCTTAAACATTAAAGATCCTGGTTGCAAAACAGAATCATGTGGTTTTGGAGTGCCTGGTGGTAGTTGTTTCTTCATTTCTTCCCAATCAATTGCTCTTTCGGCAATTGTAACATAACCAGTATCGTCCACAAATTTTTTGAATTGTGCATTTGTGACTTCAGTAGCTTCCATAAAAAAACCATCAAGAGCAACGGGGTGTTGTGGTTTTTCATGAGCCATAGCCATTTTATCATGAGGAACGGCTCCTTGCATAAATGTGCCTGCAGGAATCCAAACCATTCCTTTTGGTGGGTTGGCAATAAGACTATCTAAAACCGATTGATTAATATTGCTTTTATCCAGGTCTTGGCTTGCGATTATATCTTTATCTAAAACTTCAACTTCTGTGATGTTTTTAACATTGTTATTGCAGCTAACGATAAAAAGTGAAACAATAAATAGAGTTATTATAAGATTTAAGCGCATCATAAATTGTTCAAAATAAATTGTTCAAATGTATCTATTATTTAGGTGATAAACTATTTAGAATTTTTATTGAAGTTTCGTTGCAATTTCACCCTATGGCTATACTCAAGATTTAGTTACCTTTGTGCAACTTAATTATTTGATCTATGATATATTCAATGACAGGTTATGGAAAATCTGTTTTGCAATTGCCTACAAAGAAAATTACGATTGAAATTAAATCTTTAAACAGTAAAAATTTAGATTTAAATGCGCGCATGCCTTCAATTTACAGAGAAAAAGAGCTTTCCATACGAAAGCTATTAGCTGATAAATTGGTGCGCGGGAAAATAGATTTTTCAATATTTGTTGAAGCTACTGCGGAAGACACATCTACTCAAATAAATACTCCGGTTGTAAAGCAATACATGGCACAATTAAAAACCATTGTAAATGCCGAAGATTTAAGTCTTTTGGAAATGGCGGTACGATTTCCGGATGCGCTTAACACGGTAAGGGAAGAAATAGATGAAAATGAGTGGCGCGCTATAGAGAATGGTATTGGTGATGCAGTTAAGGCTTTGGTAGATCATAGACTTAACGAGGGTAAAGTTCTTGAAATAGATTTTAATAAGCGTGTGCAAAGTATAAGTGCGTTGTTGGAACAAGTAATTGATATTGATCCGGAGCGTGTTGAAGGTGTTAGGGAAAGGCTTAAAAAAGGTATTGAAGAACTAAAAGAAAAATATGACGAAAATAGATTTGAACAAGAATTAGTCTATTATATTGAAAAGTTTGATATCACCGAAGAAAAGGTGCGTTTAAAGAACCATCTAAACTACTTCATAGAGTCTATAAATACCAAAGATTCCAACGGAAAAAAACTAGGGTTTATAAGTCAAGAAATGGGTCGTGAGATAAACACTATAGGGTCTAAAAGTAATTATGCGCCTATGCAACAAATTGTGGTGCAAATGAAAGATGAGCTAGAAAAAATTAAGGAACAGTTATTGAACGTACTATAGTAAGTTTACTGTCTAGTTAGTAAGCATTAGGAATTGATATGACCAAAGAAAAAAAACAAGGCAAGCTTATAGTGTTTTCGGCACCTTCAGGTTCAGGAAAAACAACCATTGTGCGTCATTTATTAAATATTGAAAGTCTAAACCTAGAGTTTTCTATTTCCGCAACCTCAAGAGAGAAACGTGGTAAGGAAATAGATGGAAAAGATTATTATTTTCTTTCGGCAAAAGAATTTAAATCTAAAATTAAAAACGAAGAATTTTTAGAGTGGGAAGAGGTATATCGTGATAATTTTTATGGCACTTTAAAAACAGAGGTAGAACGTATTTGGGCACTTGGAAAAAATGTGATTTTTGATATTGATGTTTCTGGAGGATTAAGAATAAAACGTAAATTTCCTGAAGAGACATTGGCAATTTTTGTAAAACCTCCTAGCATCGACGAATTAAAAATTCGTTTAAAAAAACGCAAGACTGAAAGTGCAGACAAAATTAATATGCGTGTAGCAAAAGCATCAGCGGAATTAGCAACAGCACCATTATTTGATACCATTGTTATAAATGACACCTTAGAGCATGCACTTGAGGAAGCTGAAAATGAAGTGAGACAATTTATTAATTCTTAGTATTAATGAAGGTTGGTTTGTTTTTTGGATCCTTCAATCCTATTCATATCGGGCATTTGGTTATTGGCAATCATTTAGCTGAACATAGCGATATAGACCAAATTTGGTTTGTTGTTACCCCACACAACCCTTTTAAAAAGAAAAGTTCGCTTTTAGATAATTATCAACGTTTAGAAATGGTGTATCAAGCTACAAAGGAATTTGATAAGCTGAAGCCCAGTGATATTGAGTTTAGTTTACCGCAGCCCAACTATACTATAAATACTTTAGTATATCTTCAAGAAAAATACCCAGATAAGGAGTTTGCCTTAATCATGGGAGAAGATAATTTAAAAAGTTTTCATAAATGGAAAAATTATGAATTGATTCTTGAAGGGCACCATATATACGTCTATCCTAGAATTTCTGAAAAAAAGATTGAAACCCAGTTTCATGAAAACCCTAAAATTCATTTTGTAGATGCACCTATTATGGAATTATCATCTACTTTTATAAGAAAATCGATTAAAGAAGGGAAAAACGTTAAGCCAATGCTGCCCAATTCGGTTTGGGAATATCTGGATGAAATGAATTTTTATAGATAATTAGGGTGAATTTAAAGTTGATTAAGTTTTAAATTGAAACGAATTTGGTTCTAATAAAACGATGAAGAATACCACCTTTTTCAACTACATATCAAAGTTTATTAACTTATCTGAAGAGGAGAAGCGTCTTTTAGAATCTAAAATAATAGAGCGAAAATATCTGAAAGATCAGTTCATGATTCAGCAAGGTGATATTTGCAAAAACGTAAATTTCATCATTTCTGGTTGCACAAAAACATTTTATGTTGATTCTGAAGGGCAGGAGCATATTGTGATGTTTGCTGTTGAAGATTGGTGGACTTCCGATTTAGGAAGTTTTATCACACAAAACCCAGCAGATTTTAATACCCAGTGTTTGGAGCCTACACAAGTAGTGCAATTTACTTATGAGAATTTACAGGAATTATATGAAGAGATTCCCAAATTTGATAGACTTTTTAGGATAATTACCGAGCGCGCCTACGTAGCCTCTCAAAAAAGAATAATTAGAAATTTTAGTCTTTCAGCAAAGGAACGTTATTTGATTTTTAAAGAGACTTATCCTGAAATTGATAAACGCGTACCGCAATATATGATTGCTTCATATTTGGGAATTACAAAGGAGTTCTTAAGTAAAATAAAACGTCAATTGGCTCAAAACCATAAAAGTTAATCTAGTTTAACATTATTTTATAATCTACTTCATTTTTCAAGGCTTACCTGTTGTTTACCTTTGTAATTATTAATTCATAATTCAAAAACTATAAAAATGAAAAAATCAATAAAGAATTTAGCTTTGATAGCGTTGGTTACGCTTGTAGTAGCATCATTCACAACGATAAGTTCGAAAAAAGAAATCAAGGTAGAAAGCAGTTCATTAGTTTGGAAAGGGTATAAAGTTACAGGTAGCCACGAAGGAACAATATCTATTGCATCTGGTTATTTAGATTTTGAAAATGAAACCTTAACTGGTGGCAAATTTGTGATTGATATGACAACCATTACTAATACGGATATGTCTGGTGGTGGTAAGGCCAAATTGGAAGGTCATTTAAAATCAGACGATTTCTTTGGAGTAGAAAAATTCCCTACCGCTTCTTTAGTATTTACTAATGTAAAATCTGTTAGCAAAAATGCATACGAAGTAACAGGAGATATTACTATTAAAGGAAAAACTGAGCCAATTACTTTTGAACTTTCTGTTTATGGTAGTAAAGCCAACGCAACTATTAAAGTTGATAGAACAAAGTTTGATGTAAAATACGGTTCTGCAAGCTTTTTTGATGGCTTAAAAGATAAAGCCATTTATGATGAGTTTGATTTAGTTGCAGATTTAGAGTTCTAGTATTTTAAGGATTAATAGCATTTAAAATACAAAACAAAAGCGCGAGGTATAAACACTCGCGCTTTTTTTGATAACATAAATTATGTAGGACTTTGTTGTCTAAGGCAGATGCTCAATACTTGTATTTAGATTATCATTAAAATAAAGTATTGGCTTATTTTTTAACTTGAATAATGCTTCTTTTATTATTAAGACACAAACTTTATGGCGAGGTCACACAATGTTTATTGTTTTAAATAAGAAACCGCCTAAAACAAGTTTGCTTTAAACGGTTTCTAAACTAAATAACCAACCAAAAATTTTATGTTATACCCTAGATGGTTCTCTTGGGTTTTCTATACGTTCTTTTTTAAACTTACGTTTCTTTTCAATTTTAGTATTCTTGTCTTTTGTGTTCTCAGACTTAAGATATTGTATATAACCTCTTCCTTTAAATTCATAAATAGTTTCAGAAGCAGGGTGAAACAACTCTATCGTTTCATCATTTATAACGCTCAATTCAAAAAACTCATTGTCAAAGAAATCATAATCTAATGTTAAAGTTTTTAAATAGAAATTGTTGCTTACATCTCCAACACCATAAACTCCGGTATAATCCCATAAAAGATTGTTAGGATTTAATCCAATAGGGTCTTGAGAGCTTCTAAATGTAGAATCGTTACCACCTGCTAAAAATTGTAAATAATTTTCATTATCAAACTCGTTTATTGCTCCCATTTCACTGGTATATGTTTTTTCCCAAGCTTCATATTCTTGTAAGAAATAATGAATGTTGTCATAAAAAACAAAATCATAATCAAAATCTCTTCTTTGATATCCATCTAGAAAGTAAGAGGTGTCTGTATTAGGGTCATACAATTCTATAGTATTAAAATCCACTTCAAAAACATCAAAAGTTACAAAACCATCAATATCGTGATTTACGTCTAAAATCATTCTGTAAGCATCGTATTCAGCAACATCAATACCGTAGCCATTTCCGCTATTACCAATGCCTACTAAATTATTATTGGCATACATAACACCATTAATAAACGATACAGTGAACGCCTTTTGCAAAAATGGTACCTCTCCAAAACCAACGGTACGGTTAATATCTACATACCATAATTCATAAGAGTTTAAAATATCATTAGCTGTAATTACAGGTCCATCTATAAAAGTGTCTCTTTCATCAACTACTACTTCAGTATAACAAGAAGTAAAAAGTGTTGAAGCTAATACAAGTCCTAAAAGTAGTTTCGCAGTCTTCATATGTATTCGTTTTTCTGATTTCTATATAACTAATTTCAAAACGCGTGCCAAAAAATTACAGTTAAGGCCTTATTAATTTTATCTTTTATAAATTTATGTACTTTTGAAATCGCGAAAAATTTTAGTTTTTTCATGGAAAACCCTTTAAAATATGCAGTTTTTGGTGCCGGTAGTTGGGCTACGGCAATTGTGAAAATGCTTAGTGAAAATTTAAGTGAAATTGGTTGGTACATGCGCAGTGTATACACCAAAGAGCATTTATTAAGGGAGCAGCATAATCCAAATTATTTAAGTTCAGTAGAGTTTCATTTGGAGCAATTGAAATTAAGTAATGCTATTAACGAAATTGCGGAATGGGCAGATGTGCTAATTTTTGTAATTCCATCGGCATTTATTCAAGAGGAATTAAAAAAGCTAACGGTTGATATTTCTAATAAAACAATCGTTTCTGCTGTAAAAGGTATTGTGCCAGAATCTGGGTTGCTGGTTGGGGAACATTTTAATGAAAAATACAATGTGCCTTTTGAAAGTATTGCGGTAATTGCGGGTCCTTGTCATGCCGAAGAAGTAGCACTAGAGCGATTATCTTACCTTACTATTTCCTGTTGGGATGCTGAAAAAGCACAACATATTGCTGATAGTTTATCCAGCGACTACATAAAAACAAAAATTAGTGATGATGTAATTGGTGTAGAATATGCAGTAATGCTGAAAAACATTTACGCTATTGCTGCTGGAATTGCGCACGGGTTAGGTTACGGGGATAATTTTCAAAGTATTTTAATGAGTAACTCTATTAGGGAAATGAAACGCTTCATCAAAAAGATGCATAAAATGAAGCGTAATATTAATAATTCTGCATATTTAGGTGACTTGTTGGTTACGGGTTATTCTACGTTTTCAAGAAATAGAATGTTTGGGAACATGATAGGTAAAGGATACACCGTAAAATCTGCCCAAATGGAAATGAACATGGTTGCAGAGGGTTACTACGCTACTAAAAGTGCTCAACTACTCAATCAAAAAAATAAGAAAAAAACACAACTTCCTATAATTAATGCGGTTTACGAGATTTTGTATGAGAATAAAAGCCCTAAGAAGGTTTTTAAACGTTTAACTGAAAAGTTGGATTAAATAAGAAGCCTACTCTAACTCATCCAAAGGAGGAGAATACTCAACTGGCCATTATACAATGGTAATATTTATCATGGCGTTTCCCTTCCGGGTCGGGCTTTCACTGCTCGCTTCCCGCATATGGCGGGAGAGCTCAAACATGCCGTTCAATC
>DIYI01000004.1 GCA_002428965.1 Jejuia sp. UBA6058
AAACTTGGATCCAATTTTATCCACGCCATTATGGTGGCCTGGTTATAGCCCGAAATATCCAAATCGCTATCCAAATAATCGTCTACCCCATCAAAATCAATCGTAGCTATCGAAGGTGGATTGGTGTCAAACAAATCCCTATAATCCAAATCGCCTCCACTTGCCAAATCACCATCTGCATCTGGCAAAATACTTAAATCCGTCGGATCCTCTATGTCCTCATTCACATCCCATACAGCATCGTTTACACCAGTAGTTTCAAAAGCGTTGTTCAACCCATCACTATCGACGTCAGCAGCTGTATACGTATCTGCCATTCCATTTTCTTGGATGTCTGTGTAACTATCATTATCACTATTTGTGTCAATATAATCTGGAGTGCCGTCACCATCAGTGTCTACTGCTGTTAAGCCAGTTCCATAATTGTTCCATAAACCTATGTACGTGCCAGAAGCGTTTACCGTTCCGCTAGGCAACAAGTAACCTAAAGTTGTTTGCACTTCTATATTATCTGGTATACCATCCGCATCACTATCAATATCTAACTCATTAGGTAATCCATCATTATCTGTATCAATAAATATAGGTATATCACAAACACTATTAAAACGTATTCTTTGAACATTGTTTAGCGCTCCTGTTGAAGCCGAAAAACCAAAATAAACCAAATTGCTTCCTCCAAAATAGTCGTCAATTAAATCTCCAGTAAACGTACCTGCAAGTATTGAATCAACGTAGTAATTAATAGTCTCGGATGAAGCATCCCAGTTCATGGTAACCGTATGCCAATTTCCATCTTCCAATTGACCTAAATTAACGGCTGAGGTAAGCAAACCTACTCCTGATTGGTTATCTGAATCCCATATCATTCCATGATCGACAGACAGATCTCCTCTGGTTGAGCCATTATCATATGTATCCAATTCCAATACAATTCCATCTTGAATACCACTTGCACCTAGACCTTCTCCATCCAATCCTACAGCCGAAGATCCTGCAGGATCATTATGAAAAACCATAGCAATTCCGTCAGCTCCAGAATCTTTAGACCCTAAATATGCTTCAAAAGAAAATGAAAAACTATAATCAAAATTAATTTGATCTTTTATTGTTGCAGCCCCAGCTTCATTGTTTTTAGCTTCAGTAAGTTCAAACTCTGTGTTAGATATTTCCGTCGTAGTTCCACTTAAATCAAAAACCTCAGATATTGTGCCATAAACTATTCCTTTTTCGATACAATCCAGAAGTCCATCATTATCGTCATCTACATCGGCCGAATCTGAAATACCATCACCATCTGTATCTATAGCTATTGTATAAGAAATCATCACATTATCTATATATAGATCTCCACTAGAGTCATTAATATCTACCCTAAATCTAAAACTACTGTTTGCCGTGAAATTGTAAGGAGAACCATTTACCGCTGTGGCCGAAACATTTGTATATGTAGTTTCATCGTCAAAATCAGAACCTTCTACGTAGTGCAATATTGGAGTACTATGCCAATTTATGCCTCCATCATCAGAGAATTCAATATAAAGATCATCACCACTTTGAACATCATCGTCTGTTTCAAAATCAAAAGTAATAGTTACAGAATCATATCCACTTAAATCCAAATTGTCCGAATACATATTTGAACTAGCAGAATGATCCTCTAAATTGGCACTATAAGTTCCAGAAAGTCTTGAGCCAGAGTCCATTTTACAATCACTTCCTGCATCATTCCAAATAGTTCCTGTAAAACTACCCGATTCAAAATCTTCATTGTCAAGTACTGTCTGAGCATTAATATCACAGTAGGATAAGATTCCAAGGCAAAAGGATATTAACCACGTTAATTTTGAAGTATTTTTCATTAGGCATTATCTTAATAGCATTAAAGTAACCTTTAAGCACTAAAAACCTAATCTTTAGAATCAATGGAATTAAAGTCTTTCAGAGGGAATAATAAGTAAGACAAGAACTTCATAGTAAACTCATCTCAATCGCAATATTAGTTAAAAAAATCGATAAAAACAATAAAAAATCCGTCAAAACACACTTTAATGCAATTTAAGTATTAAGAGTGTTCAATAAAATATTACAAAAAAGCCAAACATTTTTGTTTGGCTTTTACCTGTCTTAAACTAATAAATTTTAAGGCTAATTAATAATTATCTTTTTGGTAACTACATTATTGGTATCCGTTCTAAAACATGCAATATAAGCTCCTGTGGCTACACTTGGTAATTGGAGTCCGTTTTGAAGTTCTGATACAGACACTTTTGACATTTCCATTACTGCTTGACCTTTTATATTGTACAATGTAAACCTATTTACTTCGCCATTCATCTTTTTGGCGAACAACATATTACTTTGCCTGTTGTGATAAATATAATTCTCTTCAATAACTACCTCTTGATTACTTAATGTCGCCGATTCTGATTGGAATACAATTTCTAGTCGGTTATTAAACTTACCTTGATCGGAAGAAAATCTATAAGCTTGCTGCGTTGTTAAATCGAAATATTCACCAGTTAAGTTATCTCTTAAATAAATTTCTTGATCTTCGCTAATATTTTCTAATTCTGAGATTCTAATTTCAAATGTGTTTTCGCTGGAAGACTTAAAGTTTAATGGAATTACTTTATCGCTAGTAATATCTCCATATGCCTGTATGTTCATATTTTGTCCTTCCAAATTTAAATTCAGATCATTATTATTAATATCAGTACATTTTGAATCATACCCATAATCAAAATCATCCGTCGTAAAATCACTAAACCCAAGAAGCAGTTCTCGCTTAGTGGAAGGGCCAACCACAGAAACAAAATTTAATTTCAGTTTCTTAAATGCACTGTTTGTAGTTTTACTTGCAGAAGATTCCGCATTTTTAGATTTCTTACTACCACTGCTCTTCATAAATGTAGAACCATTATTATAGCTGCCGTCTGCATCTTCCTCAAGGATAAATACACGTTGGTCATTATTAAATTCAATATTTCCATCTGCGATAATTTCAGTTATAAATCCTTGACCAATTGGCAAATATCTTGAAGGCACCAATGTACCATCTTGAGACCCATTATTTTCTCCGTTAATGCCAACAAATTGGTATGCGCGCGTAGATCCAAGTTTATTTACTTGTGCGTAACCTCCTTGATATTCATTTAAATTATGAGAACTCCCCGCCCATTGTTGCCATAAATACAGTGTACCATCAATAATACCATCATTATCATCAATAAATTTATGGATATCTAGTGCTGAAGGGTACGGGTTACCAATTAAATATTCGGTTTTTGAAACGTTAACTACCGAACCTGGACCACCCTTGTCTATTACATTTACCAAAATGGTACCGTTGTTTGGCTTACCTTCAAAAATATATTGTTGTTCTGAAGAAGGAACTCCTGTTCCCTTTTGGGTATAGCCCACTCCAGGACTCAAATTTGACGTGGATGAAATTTGCTTCCAATCCCAATAAGTTTTTCCATTTATAAAGGTGTATAGCCAGGTTTTACTAATATTACCATTTGCCGTATAATTTGAAGTAAACTGCATATTAAACCCAGTGTTATCTTTTAACATACCTAAACTGAAAGCTGAATTATTTGTATTATTAGTTGCTGCATTATTATCGGTAAGCGTAGTGGCACCTTGCGATCCCACTGGTGATGCCCAATAGTTATACCAAAAGGCACTTGAAGTTCCTTCTTGACGACGCAGTGTTTTTCCATTGGCTGAGGTTACCAAATCACTAGTACTGGTTTGAATCAATTGAGAATCCTCCATTAAATCGAGCGTACCGTTTAATTCAAAATATCCTGTGTTTTTTACCAAATTACTACCATTTACCGTTAGAGTCGTACCGTCCTCAATTATCAAACCATATGTGGAAAAAGAACTATTAATGCTTATATCATTTTCAATTTTTACAATGCACCATTCTCTAGTACTAGACACACCTTCAATATCCCAAACACTTCCGTATTCCCATATACTTTCCGAGTCCCAGCTACCATCATCAGTTGTTTTGTAGGGCATAGGCGCCGTTTGCGTTTGTACTGTAGAAATATTATGCATAGTTAACTCGTTACTATTATCCGAATTATCGGAAACTTTGTTAAGTGCAATATCTGTCATGGGATAATATGCTTTTAGACTATTCCAAGCAACGGTTACCTCAGTGTTAGTATCTATAATGTCTTTTGGAACAATTACTCCAATAACTTTATTGGAACTCTTATCAATTTCTTGATATATCATGCTCTGAATCTGGGAATCTGTTAGGGCTACATTAAATACCCTTATCTCATCTATTTCTCCATCAAAGTACTCCAAATCCGACACTGTACTAGATAGTCTTCCTATCTCAAAATCACCATTCCAATCAGACGTAGTATCGATGGTAGTTCCAACTAGATTTCCGTTAGTTTGGGTTTCTATTAAATGTCCGTCTATATAAATTTTCTGTTCTCCAGTAGTAGCTGAAAAAACGCCAGTTACATGGTGCCACTCCCCATAATTTATTGTACCACCACTAACTGTGTTTGATATGCTAGCCGAAGTTCTTATTCCAAAAAGCACTTCGTTGTTAGGTTCAACATATAGTCTACATGCCGTATCTTCTCCTGCAATGGTAATTCTCGATACTCCAGAGTTTTCAGCGTCTACTTTAATCCATGCCATTATGGTTAATTCTCCCATACCGTCCAATACGCTATCTCCTTCAAGATAATCATCAACACCATCAAAATCTATAGATGCGGATGACGGATAAGTAACAGAATAAACATCTCTATAATCTAAATCGCCTCCTGAGTTTAAATCGCCGTCAGAATCAGGAAGAATAGATAGGTCTGTAGGGTCTTCAATATCTTCATTGACATCCCAAGTACTATCGTTCACGCCATTGGTCTCATAAGGATTTGCTAAACCATCGTTATCATTATCAGCTGCGGAATTAGAATTTGCCATTCCGTTTTCTTCATCATCATCATAAATATCATTATCACTATTTAAATCTACATAATCAGGATCTCCGTCAGAGTCTGTATCTTGGGGCGTAATGCCTGAACCATAATTATCCCAAAGACCATTATACGTTCCTGAGGTATTGACCGTAGCACTTGGAAGGATGTATCCTAAGGTTGACTGCCCTTCAATATTATCTGGGATACCATCGTTATCACTATCTAAGTCTAAGTCATTTGGAAATCCGTCATTATCTGTATCCACAAATAACGGAATATCACAAACGCTATTGAAGCGCACACTTTGATTATTATTAAGGCCTCCCGTTGAAGCCGAAAAACCAAAATAAACAAGATTGTTACCGTCAAAAAAATTATCCACTAAATTGTCTGTATATGTGCCTGCCAAAGTAGTATCCAAATAATAATTTATAGTTTCTGTAGATGCATCCCAATTAATTGTAACTGTATGCCAATTACCGTCTTCAATATTACCTAAATCAACAGCAGTAGTAAGCAATCCCGATCCTTCTTGATTTTCAGAATCCCAAATCATACCATGATCATTTGTAATATCTCCACGATCATCGTCAGGATTATAGTAGGTATCCAGTTCTAAAACTATTCCATTTTGAATGCCCCTTGCGCCAATACCGTCACCAGCTGCACCTACTGCACTCGAACCAGAAGGATCATCATGAAAGATAATAGCTATCCCATCTGCTCCACTATCGTTATTTCCTAAATATGCTTCAAACGAAAAAGAAAAGCTATTTTCAAAATTTATTCTATCTGTAATTGTAGCTGCACCTGCTTGATCATTAACCGCCGCAGTAAGTTGAAACTCTGTACTTGATGCTTCTGTTGCGGTTCCGCTTAAATTAAAAACTTCGGAAATTGTGCCGTAAGTAATACCTTTTTCCGTACAATCCAATAATCCGTCGTTATCGTCATCAACATCACAAATATCACTAATACCATCGCCATCAGTGTCTGTATTACCTGAAGCCACGGCGTCACATTGATCTATTCCAGAACCTCCTCCTCCAGAACTTCCGTAGCCTACTATTTCTATATTATCAAAAGTAACATCCTCCCATTTTGAGTTACAATTCGTTCTAAACCTAAATCTAGAATTACTGGTAAAACCATATGTGCTATTTTGTGCTGTAACAACAACATCTGTATATGTCGTTAAATCAGTAAAATCAATATCACATATGAAATGATCGACTGGAGTACTATTCCAACTTAACCCACCGTCATCAGAGAATTCAACAAAAAAGTCTTCTCCTGTATCAAAACCCCACGAAGAATAATCAAACTCAAGGGTTACTGAATCATACCCTGTTAAGTCTAAATCGTTGGTGTACATAACAGACGTGGTAGTTCCATTTCTAAGGTAAGGACTGAAAGAACCAGAAATAGCATACCATTCTGTAATTCTACAATTCGCACCACCATCTTGCCAGAGCGTAAAGGGGAAATTACCGGATTCGAAGTCTTCAGAATCAATTACTGTTTGAGCTCCTAAACTAGAAGAGAGTATTAAACACAATAAAACTACTAATTGCCAAAGTGGGGCTATATTCTTCATTAGATTAATTGTTATTTGCTTTAGAACCAAATTTTATGGCACCAAATAACAACTGTATTCTAATGGATTAAAAGACGATGAGGGTATGTCTATTTTGCTAAAATTGAAATAAAATCCTTCAAATTTAAACATTTTGTAAGGCAATATTATTAATAAAAGAGTAAAATTCCTAGAAAAAAATGTTGTTTTTATCGATAAAGTGATAAAAAAGTTCGACAAAAGCCTTTTTTAAGCGATGAAAAACAAAAAAATTTGGGAAAAGTAGTTATTCAATCGAAGCACTAGGAGCTTTAAAAAATTTACATTACAAGATTTACTAAATCTTCAACCTTAGTAATTAATTGAATTTTTATAGCCCTATTTTTTAAGGAAATTTTATTGTATTTTGAAACAAATATTGTTGAAAACCCAAGTTTTTCGGCTTCTAAAATACGCTGTTCTATGCGTTGCACTGGTCTAATTTCGCCAGAAAGCCCAACTTCTCCTGCAAAACAAAAATCATTTTGTAGAGACTCATCTTCATTAGAGGATAAAATAGCAGCAACCACCGCAAGGTCTATAGCTGGATCATCTACTGTAATGCCACCCGTAATATTTAAAAACACATCTTTCGCTCCAAGTCTAAACCCTGCACGTTTTTCTAAAACCGCTAAAAGCATGTTTAACCGTTTTGCGTTAAAACCAGTAGCACTACGTTGTGGTGTACCATAAACAGCAGTACTTACTAGCGCCTGCACTTCAATCATTAAGGGGCGCATCCCCTCTAAAGTCGCAGCAATTGCGTTACCAGATAATGCTTCTTCCTTTTCAGAAATTAGTAGCTCGGACGGATTTGAAACTTCGCGTAAACCTGAACCTTGCATTTCGTAAATACCCAGTTCGTTGGTGGAGCCAAATCTATTTTTATGTGCTCTTAAAATTCTAAACACATGGTTTCTATCACCTTCAAACTGCAATACCGTATCAACCATGTGCTCTAAAATCTTGGGACCCGCGATATTACCATCTTTTGTAATGTGTCCAATGAGGATAACAGGTGTAGCCGTTTCTTTGGCAAATTTTATGAGTTCGGTAGTACATTCTTTAATCTGCGAAATACTACCTGCCGACGATTCAATATAATCGCTATGTAGTGTTTGGATTGAATCAATAATTACGATTTCAGGTTCTAAAGACTCAATTTGCTTAAATATGTTTTGAGTTTTTGTTTCGGTGAGAATGTAGCAGCTGTTATTTGCCGGATTAATACGTTGAGCACGCATTTTTATTTGTTTCTCACTTTCCTCTCCTGAAACATAAAGCGTTCTGTAAGGTAATTTTAATGACATTTGAAGTAGCAATGTACTTTTACCTATTCCAGGTTCACCACCTAAAAGCGTTAAAGAACCTAGAACAATACCTCCTCCTAAAACACGATTAAATTCTTCATCAAAACTATTTAATCGCGCCTCTTCAGACAGATCGATATCCATTATTTTCAATGGCTTAGACGCTTGTTTTCTCTGGCTGGAATCTACTTTCCAATTACTCCTTTCAGGCTTCTGTAGTACTTCTTCTGTAATGGTATTCCATTCTTTACATACATTACATTGCCCTTGCCATTTTGCATATTGGGTGCCACAGTTTTGACAAAAAAATGTAGTTTTTACTTTCGCCATTAATACCCAAAATCTTCTTTAATCGCATCAGCTCTATCAAGTACATCGTCCTTTGTAATTCCAGCAATTTCCTCAAAGGTATAGGCCGACTGATACGTTCGCATTGCTTTTTTGGGCTGTCCAGTTTCTTCATAGAACCTTGCTATATAATACAGGCCTAGAATTGTTTCAGGATAATGTTCTTTTGCTAACTTCCCGAGAGGTTCATAATATTCAAACAATTCGTTTTTTTCAATGGCAGCAGCTATTGCCCGAAAATCATTAATTAGAATTTTCTTATCAATATCAAAGAGATCCTTTATGGTTTGATATTTTTCTTCCAAATACAGCACCGGCGAAATTTCAAGCTCTAAAATTTCATCTTTATATTGCTTTTTACTTATTGGCCTAAATATTTTAAATATGACTTGCAATGCATTTGGTATTGCATGCGCTGGTGCTGAATAATGCGAAGAGTCCTCAAAGCTCTGGAAAGTATATGTTAGGCTTTCATTTTCAATAGCGCCTATTTCATCATTAAGAGCCTCGGTCATTTGTTTAATAGACTTATTATCATAGCCGGAATTTGCTAAGTAATAAAACAATTTAGATTGTGTTTTACTCAAACTTTCAGGAATATATTCTAACATATTAGGTGCTAACTCTGGACTTACAGCAATATACCCTTGAAATAAAGGCCTCGATTTTAAAAGATAATAATTTATGTAATTGGCTGTTTCACCGTGGCCCACAGCTACTCTAAAATTAGCTGTTCTATAATTATTTTCAATATATGGCAACAATTCCATACCAAGAAATTCAAAAAAAGCGGCTCCTGTTTCTACAGGAAGAGAATTTTGTTCAGAGTATAAACAGTCATCATAGCGCTTATCCAATTGATTAACACCCACTACAATACATTCTGGCATATCTTCCCAATAGGAATAATAGTCTACATTTCCTGCAACGGCTTCAAATAAATAATCTCCATCTAAAACGAAAAAAACCGGGTATACTTTCTCTTCATTTAACGAATAACTTCGAGGTAATTGGATTTTTATCTGACGCTCTTCGCCTAATTTACTGGACTGGAAATTCTCATATTTTACCTGAGCTCCTAACCCGCTTACAATAGTACATATGAATAATGAAAGAAGTGCTTTTTTCATTTTTAAACTAATTGAAGTTATTTGATATTGGCAAGGTAATAAATATACCTAGAGATTGAAAGCGAACTTTGGCTCTACTTTGTTGAAGACTTTCTGTTAAAAATTGGCAGAAATATAAACGACAAAATGCCAAAAATAAAAATCATTAACGTTTGAGACGACCATATTATCCATCCAAACGCAAAACTAGGATCCTTTGGTAAACCAAACAAAGTTAACGCCCCTAAAACTGCAGCTGGATAAAAAAACACTCCGCCATTAGTAGCTGCTATTGTAAAACTTGCTGCTATAAAAGCGATAATTACCGCCCCAAGTGAAATACCTTTTAAATCTTCTATTGCAAATGTGGTAACGTAAAACATTGCAATATACATTCCCCAAATAAATAATGTATGAAGAATAAATGGCCACTTATTCTTCATTTTAAAAATACTAAAAATACCTTCTTTTAATCCGTTTAAAAATGTTTTTATCTTTACTGCAATTTTTGATTCGCTTTTTCTAATATAATAGATAAAAAACCCAAAAGCCAGTAGAGCAAAAAAACCATAAATTAGTAGGCTTGAGGAAGGTACTAGGTCTGCCAAAATTCCAAAAATAAAATCAAACTGAAGTATAAGCGTGAATGCAATTATACCAAGCATTACTAGCATATCTGCAATTCGTTCAGCCACTATTGTTCCAAATCCTTTCTCAAAAGGAACTCCTTCATAATTTGAAAGAACGGCAGCGCGCAACACCTCACCAGATCTAGGCACACCATAATTTGCCAAATAGGTAACAAAAACAGCCATTATACTGTTGGGTAATTTAACGCTGTAACCCATTGGTTCTAATAAATATTTCCACCTGTAAGCTCTAGATAAATGGCTTAAAAACCCCAAAAACATACCGAAAGCAACCCATAAATAATTGGCCTTCTTAAAGTAAGGTAGAATTGTAGATATTGGTATTTTTGAGAACATGAACCAACCAAAACCAGTAGCTAGCAATAACGGGACTACAAACTTTAAAATCTTTTTGAAAGAAGGACTCAAGATTTTATTTTAACAAGTTAGTTGCTTCATCAGGAAACACCAGAGAAGGCTTAAAGACTTTCGCTTCTTCAATATCCATCATTGCGTAGGTAATCAAAATTAAAGTATCTCCTACAGATACTCTCCGTGCAGCAGCCCCATTAAGTGTAATTTCGCCACTTTTTCGTGGTCCTGGAATACAATAAGTTTCCAAGCGTTCTCCATTGTCATTATTAACAATTTGAACTTTTTCACCTTGAATAATATTAGCAGCATCCATTAAATCTTCATCAATAGTTATACTACCAATGTAATTAAGGTCTGCTCCTGTACACTTAACTCTATGTATTTTAGATTTTACAACGTGAATTTGCATGTGGCAAAGGTAATTAATTTAGGGCTATATTGTCAATAAGTCTAACCTCTCCTGCATATGCAGCAATAAAAGCCCGATACTTTTTATTTTTAGATTTTCGCTTAACTGGTTTTAAGGTTGAGGCATCAGCTACTAGAAAATATTCCAACTTTAATAAGTTATTTTTTTTAAACTGATTTTCAACCCATTCCGCTATTTTATTAGCACTTTTTGTGCCAAATTTTACTTTGGCAGATTTTAGTGTTTTATATATAAATGGGGCAACATTTAAATGCTCTGGTGTTAGTCTCGTATTTCTGGAACTCATAGCTAAGCCATTAGTTTCTCTATGAATTTTGCAACCTATTACTTCTACAGGAAGTTCGTATTTTTCCACGAGCTTTCTAATAATCTGAAGCTGTTGAAAATCCTTTTCTCCAAAATAAGCTTTATGGGGTTTTACGATTTCAAAAAATCGCTTCACAATTGTACCCACTCCGTCAAAATGTCCATGACGAAATTTGCCCTCCATTTCAAATTCTAGACCATCAAAATCAAAAGATTCTGAAACTGCCTTTCCTTCATAAATATCTTCAACCGTAGGTGCATAAACAATTATATCATCTGCATTAACTGTTTTTAGCAAATCCACATCATTTTCTAAGGTTCTTGGATATTTTTCTAAATCCTCAGAATTATCAAACTGCGTAGGGTTAACAAAAACACTCACCACTGCTTTATCGTTATCTTGAAGTGCTTTAATTACTAGTTGTAGATGCCCCTCGTGCAATGCGCCCATGGTTGGCACTAGACCAATAGTTAGACCATCTTCTCTTATAGATTTTATGGCTTTGGTAATATTTTCTTTTTTCTTGTAAACGAACATTATCGAATAAAAAATAACGGCTGCAAACATAAGATTTTACAGGGACTTTGCATAAATTTTTGTACTTTTGCGTGTTTTTATTTTTAAATCTTGTCAAAAGCAAACCATATATGAAAGATAAGAGGATATTGTACGTATCATCTGAAGTTGTGCCCTATTTACCTGAAACTGAAATTTCTTCAATGTCGTTCGAGGCACCAAGAATGGTTAATCAGAAAGGTGGTCAAATAAGAATTTTTATGCCTCGTTATGGCAATATTAATGAAAGAAGACATCAATTGCATGAAGTTATTAGACTTTCTGGCATAAATTTAGTTATTAACGATTTGGATATGCCTTTGATTATAAAAGTTGCATCAATTCCAAAAGAGCGTATTCAAGTATATTTTATTGACAATGATGAATACTTTAAGCGAAAAGCTACATTAACCGATGAAAACGGTGAGCTTTTTAGTGATAATGATGAACGTGCTATTTTCTTCGCTAAAGGTGTAATTGAAACTGTAAAAAAATTAAATTGGGCACCTGATGTAATCCATGTTCATGGATGGTTAGCTTCATTATTGCCATTATATCTAAAAGAATACTATAAGGACGAACCACTTTTTAATGAGAGCAAAATAGTTACTTCGGTGTACAATCAAAGTTTTAACAATACGTTAAATAAAGATATGGTCAATAAGATTAAATTTGACGACATAAATGAAGATGCTATCAAAACATTGGAAGAACCGACTTATAATAATTTAATGCAAGTTGCTATTGATTACTCTGATGCCATAATTATAGGATCTGAAGTTTTACCTGAACATTTAGAAAATTATATTAAAAATTCTGATAAACCTTTATTGGAATATAAAACGAAAGACGAATTTGGTGAAGCTTACACACAGTTTTTTAATACTGAGGTTTTAGTGTAAACAGTCCAAATTTTGTTCTTGTAGATTTATGAAGAAGATATTTAAAGCCCTCAACTTTACGCTTACACTATTGTTTATGTTATTAGCGTTTATTGCTTGTGACACAGAATATAACTCAATTGAAAGTGACGTATTAAGCAAAGAGAATTTCAATTTTGCAACAGCAGACTCTAGTTTTTCAGTTGTTGCTTATAACCAAAAGTTAGCTGCACAACAAATTAATGGGCTACCATCTAATTTATTAGGTTTTTACAATGATCCCAATTATGGCAAAACAACTGCAAGTATTGTTACACAATTGCTTCCTACATTGTATGATCCAACTCTAGGTTTAGACAAACAAATTGAATCGGTAATATTAACAATACCTTATTACAGTACACAAATAGATTTACTAACTACAGGAGAACCTATTTACAGGTTGGATTCCTTATTTGTTGAAAACAACAATATAGAAGATAACACTAAAAAAATTCGGCTAACTGTTTATGAGAACAAATACTTTTTAAGAAATTTTAGTATTACTGATCCTGAAGGGCAAAACTATTTTTCTAATTCCAATCTCGCAGATAATAATGGAGATAATTCTGTTCAAACTGAAACAGGTATTATTAATTTTGAAGATTACACTGGCATTCAACTTTGTGATACGCTTTTTACGCCAAGAAATGAAGCCAGAGAACTTGTTACCGGTGAAGAAGACAATGAAACAACTTCTTATCTGAGACCTGCTATTGAATTGAATTTATCAAGAACCCTAAGTCAAAAAGCCTTTTGGCAATTTATGATCTTAGATCAAGAAGGTCAATCATCCTTAAGTAATACCAATAATTTTTTAGAACATTTTAGAGGTCTTTACATAAAGGCTGAAGCAGTTGATGGCGAAGGAAATATGATGATGCTAAACCTTTTGGATACTGATGCAAATATTGTAATAAATTACACAACTGATGATGATAATGATGATGAAAGAGAATCCAAAACCTATACATTAAATTTTAGTGGTAATATCCTTAACACTTTTATAAATGACTATGCGCCTGACGTTATTCCTTCGGTCCCAGATACTGAAAATGGTGATGAAAAATTATATATAAAAGGAAATGAAGGTGCTCTTGCCGTAATTGAGTTATTTAATGATGATGACACAAAAAAAATAGATTGTAATTGTGGAAAAGATAGTAACGGACAAGATATTATTGTGAACGTTACAGAACTTGAATGTTTTAAGAAAACATATCGCCAAACGGACGATAATGGAGAGGAATTGGCTCCTGTAAATGGTCAATATCAGTTAAAGCGTTTGTTAAACGAGGCTCATTTAGTAGTTTATGAAGATAAAAGTATATCCGATAATACAGCATTAAATGAGTTTAATAGGCTCTATATATATGACTTAAAAAATAATGTGCCTTTATTAGATTACCAATCTGATCCTTCAGTAAACACGTCAAACCCTCTTAATTCCAGAAGTTTTAGCTTAGGCTCAAGAATAGAAGAAGAAGAAAATGATGATGACCAAAATAGCGTTAAGTATAAACTAAAGCTTACAGATCATTTACTTAATATTTTAATTCGTGATGCAGATAATCCAAAGTTAGGTCTTACGCTATCGAACAATGTAAATATTACTACTAACACAGAACTAATAAACAGTGATATTACAGGTATTCCGGCTACTTCAGTAATTTCGCCTAGAGGAACTATTCTTTATGGAAGTGGAAATACAGAAGAAGAGAAAAGCGTAAAACTAAAATTATTTTACACCGAAACTAACTAAAAATGTGTTAACACTTTTCAATTTAAATCGGTATACATTCTTGTATTTTATTTTACTTTTAAATTCACGTTTTTTATTTACTTTAATCACTAAATCAAAAGTTCATGTGTGGAATTGTTGGATACATTGGTCATAGAGAAGCATACCCCATTATTATAGAAGGACTAAGAAGACTTGAATATAGGGGATATGATAGTGCAGGAGTGGCACTTTTTGATGGTACAGATTTAAAAATTTCCAAAACCAAGGGTAAAGTTTCTGATTTAGAGTTACGAATTAATGAAGAAATTACCAAAACAGGAAAATTAGGAATTGGCCACACGCGATGGGCAACTCATGGCGTTCCTAATGACGTAAATTCTCATCCTCACATATCAAATTCTGGAAGTCTCGTTATTATTCATAATGGTATTATAGAGAATTATGAATCTTTAAAAAAAGAACTTATAACTAGAGGTTATAAATTTCAATCTGATACAGATACCGAGGTTCTTATTAACCTTATAGAAGAAGTTAAAACAAAAGAAAAAGTAAAGCTTGGAAAGGCAGTTCAAATAGCGCTTAACCAAGTAGTTGGCGCTTATGCCATTGCTGTTTTTGATAAAACACGACCTGAAGAAGTTATTGTAGCCCGACTTGGAAGCCCCTTAGCAATTGGAATTGGCGACGGTGAATTTTTTATTGCCAGTGACGCATCTCCGTTTATAGAATACACAAAAAACGCTATTTACTTAGAAGACGAAGAAATGGCTATAATAAGGTTTGATAAAAAAATAAAAGTTAGAAAAATAAAGGACGATTCTTTGGTTGATCCTTACATGCAAGAGCTACAATTAAATCTTGAACAAATTGAAAAAGGAGGTTATGATCATTTTATGCTTAAGGAAATACATGAACAACCTAAAGCAATTCGGGATACTTTTAGAGGAAGACTATTAAGAAACGAAGCGATAATTAAAATGGCGGGTATCGAGGATAATATGAAAAAATTCTTGAATGCCAATAGAATAATTATAGTAGCTTGTGGTACTTCATGGCATGCGGGCCTTGTAGCCGAATACATTTTTGAAGATTTGGCTAGAATACCTGTGGAAGTAGAATATGCTTCAGAATTCAGATATAGAAACCCGGTAATATCTGAGAACGATGTGTTAATTGCTATTTCGCAGTCTGGAGAAACTGCAGATACTCTAGCGGCAATTAAAATGGCAAAATCTAAAGGTGCGTTTGTTTTCGGTGTTTGTAATGTAGTAGGTTCATCAATTGCGAGAGAAACAGATGCTGGAGCTTACACTCACGCTGGCCCAGAAATTGGAGTAGCTTCAACCAAGGCATTCACAACGCAAATTACGGTTCTTTCACTAATTGCATTACGATTAGCTAGAGCCAAAGGAACCATTTCAAGTTCCGATTTTAGAAGGTACTTATTAGAAATGGAACTAATTCCCGAAAAAGTAGAAAAAGCGTTGGAATCTGATAAACATATCAGAATTGTTTCAGACATTTATAAAGAGGCTTCAAACTTTCTATACTTAGGAAGAGGGTTTAATTTCCCAGTAGCTTTAGAAGGAGCCCTTAAATTAAAAGAAATTTCTTATATACACGCCGAAGGATATCCAGCGGCCGAAATGAAACATGGCCCAATAGCATTGATTGATGAGAATATGCCCATTGTTGTCATTGCTACGAAAGCTGAGCATTACGATAAAGTGGTAAGTAATATACAGGAAATTAAATCAAGAAAAGGAAAGATTATAGGCGTAATAACAGAAGGTGATACTGTTGTTCGAAAACTAGCAGATCATGTTATTGAGGTTCCAGATACTATAGAAGCTCTTTCTCCGTTATTAACAACCATTCCTTTACAACTACTTTCTTATCATATTGCAGTAATGTTAGATAAAAATGTTGATCAACCGAGAAATTTAGCTAAGTCAGTTACGGTTGAGTAATTCGGCTAACCCAACACTTAAAAATATTGAGATTGTAAAATTTACAAATCTTCAGTTTGGGGCTATTTTTTTATCAAAATCACATAAAAATTTGCAAATTTTTATTAAAATATACTATGCGTGCATAATTTTTTTATATTTTTAGCTCGCATTTATTTACTTTTTGACTAAATAAATCCCTAAAACAACTAATTCTAATAAATGAAGACAATACTCAAATTTACTTTGTTATTGTTTTGCGTATGTAGTTATGCACAAACAACAATAACTGGAACAGTTAATGATGACAGTGGTATGCCCATTCCTGGAGCTAATGTTATCATCAAAGGAACAACTACAGGAACCGTTACAGATTTTGATGGCGGTTTTTCATTAACTACAAATCAAAATCCACCATTTACACTTCAAGTGAGTAGTGTAGGATTTGAAACATTTACTCAGGAAATTAATTCATCCAATCAAAAGTTAGAAGTCATCCTTAAAGAAGGAAATGCTTTGGATGAAGTAGTAATTTCTGCTTCCAGAACTCCAGAGCGCATTTTTGAATCTCCTGTTACCGTAGAAAGATTCGGCATCAAATCTATCAAGAACACACCTTCTTCAGATTTTTATGGCGGACTGGAAAACTTAAAAGGCGTTGATATAAACACCAATAGTTTAACCTTCAAATCAATTAATACCAGAGGATTTGCAACGTTTGCCAATACGCGCTTTATGCAATTGGTTGATGGAATGGATAACTCTGCGCCAGCACTTAATTTTCCGCTCGGAAATTTATTAGGTATGGTAGAAACAGACGTTCAAAGTGTTGAATTACTTCCAGGTGCCTCATCTGCTCTCTACGGTGCCAATGCGTTTAATGGTATACTATTTATGAAAAGTAAAAATCCGTTTGATCATACTGGAGGAGTTAAAGCATACATTAAAAGAGGTATAACATCACAAGAAGCAGCTGGAGATAATGATTATACCGACATAGGAATAAGCGCTTCTCACAAATTCAGTGAAAAATTTGCAGCAAAAGTTAATTTTGGGTATTTACAAGGTACAGATTGGCACGCCACCAACTATGACGACAAAGATACTCCGAGTGGAACTCGTGAAAGTAATATCAACTACGACGGTGTAAATGTATATGGAGATAATGTAACTACAAACATTAATGACGTTGCTCAAGCTTTGGAGAGCTTAGGTCTTGCTCCTCCAGGATCATCTTCGCTTGTACCCTCAGTTGCAGTTAGTAGAACAGGCTACAGAGAAGTGGACCTTACGGATTATGATGCTGAAAGTGTTAAAGCAGATTGGGGATTATATTATCGCCCTTGGGCAGATGATTTTGAAATTCAGTATGTTGGGAAAGTTGGAACCGGATCTACTATATATCAAGGTGCGCAACGTTATAGAATAGATGGTTTTTCATTACAACAGCATAAATTAGAGATCAGAAATGATAATTTCTTTTTAAGAGGTTATATAACTTCTGATAAAGCTGGTGATACTTATGTAATGGATGTAGCTGGCCCTAACTTACTACAAGCATGGAAGGTACATGATGTGTGGTTTGGTGAATATGTTGCCGAATATATAGGTCAAACCTTGGGTGGAGCTTCAAATGATCAAGCACATAGTGCAGCAAGAATTGCCGCTGAACAAGGAAGGCCGGAACTAGGATCTGAGGAATTCAATCGTCTTTTCGAACAAGTTACAACAGATACTAATTTTTTAACGGGTTCAGCGTTTAAAGATAATTCCAAAATTTATCACGGAGATGCAAATTATAATTTTGGTGAGACTTTCGATTTTGCTGAGATTCAATTAGGTGGTTCCTATCGTACATATAGATTAAATTCTTTCGGAACTATTTATGCTGATGCTGAGGGCGCAATTACATACTCAGAATTAGGAGTCTACACACAATTACAACGTTCTTTAGAATTAAGCGAGAGCTTAGAACTTAAATTGACCGGATCTATACGTTATGATAAATCGGAATTATTTGATGGGTTTTTCTCCCCTAGAATTTCGGCTGGATTAACAGTTAATGAAAACCATAACTTTAGAGCATCTTTCCAAACTGGTTTTAGAAATCCTGACACACAATCACTATATATTGGTTTGGAAACAGCCTTAGGAACCTTAATTGGAGGAGCAACTGATATTGGTGATCGCTATTCTAGAGATTATGGTGTAAGTCAATTTGCTCAAAATAACCTTGGACAACCTGCAAGTATTACTCAAACAGGTGCTGCAGCATACACAAACTCCATATTTGCATCAATAGAGGACGACTTAGGATCTCATGACCCAACATCCAACGGTAGTGAATTTGTGGGAAATTCAAGTTTTGCAAACCCCGAGCAAGTAAGCTCTTTTGAAGTCGGCTATAGAGGTAAAGTAAATAATTTTATAATCGATGCCTCAGCATATTATAATACTTACGACGATTTTCTTGCTAATGAAACTGTTATAGCCCCATTGTACGGAGATGTTTCGAATTTTGATTTGACAGGGTACGATCCAAACAATCCTGCGTCTGTGGTAGGATTGAATACTGATACTCAGCAAATTTTGGCAGCTTTAAGCAATAATGACTTTGTGGGTTATCAAACCTACACAAATACAGAGGAAACAGTTAATTCCTATGGTGCAGCTGTATCCGTTTCAACTAAAATTTTAGACGGTTTCGATTTAAATGCGAACTACACCTGGTCTAGACTAGATTTTGATGTAGCTGGAAATCCAGATTTTCAAACTAATTTTAATACACCAGAACATAAAGTGAAATTAAGTTTCGGTAAAACGGAACTGTTTAAAGACTTTGGGTTCAATGTAGCATGGCGCTGGAGCGATAATTACTTTTGGGAGGCGTCATTCGGAAGCGGTGAAATACCCGCATTTAACGTCTTAGACGCTCAGATTAATCTTAGGGTTCCAAGTTTAAAATCAACGGTAAAAGTAGGCGCTACTAATTTATTGGCTGATGAATACTTTACTGCCTTTGGAACCGGTTTCATTGGTTCTCAATACTATGTATCCCTAACTATCAACAATCTATAAAAACAAGGCCATGAAAAATATAAGATATATACTTTTATCAATATTAGCACTAAGCTACATTTCTTGCGATTATGAGGAATTAGATGAATTAAGGGCTAAAAATAATGATGAAGAAGTTGTTTTACCAGAATTAACCTCTGGAGAAGCGGACTTCTCAAACTATGTAGCTATTGGACCATCATTTACTGCAGGGTTTACAGATAATGGCTTGTTTACAGCGGCACAAGAAAACTCTTTCCCAAATACGCTTGCAAAAAAATTCTCTAATGCAGGCGGTGGAGCGTTTACGCAACCTTTAATGAATGATAATTTTGGAGGACTTATCTTAGCTGGAGATCCCGTTATTAATCCTTCAACTGGTCAAAGACTATTCAGTGAAAGATTGGTTTTTGGTGGTGCAGGCCCAGTACCTCTACAAACTATTAATCCAGCAGCAATGTCTACCACAGATTTTGCATTAAATAATCCTACTGGTCCTTTCAATAATCTAGGAATTCCTGGTGCTAAAAGTTTTCATTTTATTGCTCCAGGTTTTGGGAATATTGCAAATTTTCCCACTGCTGCAAATCCTTACGCGGTTCGTGTTACCGGTGCTACTCCTAATGCCACAATATTAGAACTAGCAACAGCTCAAAATCCAAGTTTTTTTACTGCGGATTTAATTGGCGGTAATGATGTGCTAGGTTATGCTACTTCCGGAGGTGACTCTTCTAGAGATCAAATTACAGACCCTGCGGTGTTTCAAGGAGCTTTTAATGCCATAATTTCAGGGCTAATAGCAAATGGCGCGAAAGGTGCGGTTACAAATATTCCTTATGTTAGTAGCTTACCATATTTTACTACTGTTCCATTCAATGCCTTAGATCCATCGAACCCATCTTTTGGTCCTCTTATCCCTACTTTAAATGGAATTTTTGGTCAAATCAATTTAGTGTATCAAGCTCTGGGACAATCTGAAAGATCAATTGTTTTTTCTGAAACAGCAGCAAGTCCTGTAATCATAAGAGATGAAAGTTTAGCAGATATATCAGTGCAAATGATAGCCGTATTTAACGCTAGCCCAACATTTCCGTTTTTCGTCGAATCATTAGGATTACCTGCTGCCGCTGCACCGTTAGTTGCCAATTTATTGGGTACTACTTACGGACAATGTAGGCAAGCAAATTCAGATGATTTATTGACATTACCTAGTAGTGCGGTAATAGGAACAGTAAATAATGAATTTTTTACACTTTTAACTAGCCAAGGTATTCCTGCTAATCTTGCAGGACAATTTGCTGTTGAGGGCATTACTTATCCTTTGGATGATAGATGGGTTTTATTACCAAGTGAAAATAGTGAGATTATTGCAGCTGTAGATTCATATAACAGCGTAATTGAATCAGTAGCTAACACCAATGGTTTAGCTTTTGTAGATGTTAATAGCATATTGACTGAGGCCTCAACAACAGGTATTATCTTTGACGAGTTCAGCTTAAATGCTGATTTGGTGTTTGGAGGATTGGTAAGTTTAGATGGTGTTCATCTAACAGCAAGAGGTTATGCATTAATGGCAAATGCGTTTCTAGAAGCAATTGACGAAACATACGGATCTAATTTTGTCGCCTCAGGCAATCTGGCAAAAGCTAGTGATTTCCAAACAAACTATTCACCTGCACTATAATAAAATTTATTACAAATATTGTATAAAACCACCTGCCAAATAACAGGTGGTTTTTTAGGAGCAAACATTTCGTTACATTATTTTTGCCACATGCAAAAATTCTTGTCTTATCCAATATCCATTATTTATTATTTGTGTTTTGGATTAACACTATTAGTATTTCATCCTATTCAATGGGTTTGTTTCAATCTTTTTGGATATAAAGCACACAAATTAAGCGTGGATGCCCTGCAGTTTTTTTTATTAAGGTGTGCGAATATTCTAGGAACAAGGTTTTCATTTAATAACCCCCACGATATTCCAAAAAACGTTCCTCTTATTATAATTGCAAACCATCAAAGTTTATATGATATTTCGCCCATAATGTGGTTTATGCGTAAGCATCACACCAAATTCGTTAGTAAATTGGAATTAGGTAAAGGTATTCCTAGTGTATCATACAATTTACGCCATGGTGGTTCTGTTTTAATAGATAGAAAAAACCCAAGACAATCTCTACCTGCCATCATGAAATTTGGGGAGTATATTGAAAATACCAAACGTGCTGCAGTGATATTTCCAGAAGGCACAAGGAGTAAAACTGGAAAACCAAAACCTTTTCAAACTAAAGGTTTAGAGATTCTATTTAAAAAAATACCTTCGGCCCTTATCGTTCCAATTTCTATTAATAATTCTTGGAAAATGCAACGTTATGGCTCATTCCCTATGGGATTAGGCACTCATATAAAATTTAGGGTACACGAACCCTTGAAATTAGCTAACTTTGCAGATAAACAAGTGCTAATCCAGCAAATTGAAAGCACTATAAAAGCTCAAATTCACACTTAAACGAAGATAATGTCATTAAAAAATGTAAGATTGGAGGTTATGCAATTCTTAGAAAAGGATGTTGCTAGCCTAATGGAGAAGTATTTAATTCCAATTGAAAAAATATGGCAACCCACAGATTTTCTACCAAATTCTGAAGAAGATAGCTTTTTTGACGAGGTCAAAGAAATACAAGAATTAGCCAAGGAATTACCATATGACTTTTGGGTAGTTTTGGTTGGCGATATGATTACCGAAGAAGCATTACCTACCTATGAATCTTGGTTGATGGATGTAGAGGGTGTGAATCAAGTAGAAAGTGGTGGTAATAGCTGGAGTAAATGGGTAAAACATTGGACGGCTGAAGAAAACCGTCATGGAGATGTTCTTAATAAATATTTGTATTTATCTGGGCGTGTAAACATGAAAGAAATAGAAAAAACTACACAATATTTAATTGCTGATGGTTTTGATATTGGTACTGATAGAGACCCATACAAGAACTTCGTGTATACTAGCTTTCAAGAACTTGCTACCTATATTTCTCATAACCGAGTAGCGAAAATTGCAAAAAAAACAAGTAATAAACGTTTGGGTAAAATGTGTCAAATTATCTCAGGTGATGAAATGCGTCATCACAATGCTTACTCTGAGTTTGTGGAACGCATTTTTAAAGTAGACCCTAGCCAGATGATGATGGCTTTTCACTATATGATGAAGCAAAAAATTACTATGCCCGCCCACTTTTTAAGAGAATCAGGAGGAAAGATTAGCACTGCTTTTGAAGAATTTTCGAATACTGCACAACGCATTGGTGTTTATACCTCAACAGACTATGTTGACATACTTCAAAAATTAATTGATCGTTGGCAAATTGACAAAATCACTAATCTTTCTGATGAAGCTGAAAAAGCTCGTGACTATTTAATGAAATTACCACAAAGAATGTATCGTTTGGCAGATCGTATGAAAATTCCTGAAAACTCCTTCGAGTTTAAATGGGTAACTCCTGCAATTGTTAAATAGACTAATTTGATAAACTATAATAATAAAAAATTCAGATGTATTTCTACTTCAGAAAACGGAGAAGTGTCTTCTGATACTATTTTTATTTATCAACAAAACAACGACATAATTACTTCGTCCTACATTGGAAGGCATATACTTGAGGGACATTTATTGGGTACAGTTGACACCAGTGGTGTAATTAACATGTGTTATCATCAAATTAACACTAAAAAAGAACTAATGACAGGCTCTTGCATTTCAACTCCAGAAATTTTGGAAAATGGAAAGATTAGACTTCATGAGGAATGGCAATGGACATCAGGTGACAAATCAAATGGCAACTCTATATTAGAAGAATTATAAAATGAATTCTCAGACCATTATAGAAGAAACAATTGCTTTCGTTAAGAAAACACTTCAAAATGCCGAAAGTGGACACGACTGGTTTCATATAGAACGTGTTTATAAAAACAGCCTTTTAATTTCTAAATCTGAATCTGTTGACACTTTTATAGTTTCTCTTGGAGCTTTATTACATGATATTGCAGATAGTAAATTTCATAATGGCGATGAAACCATAGGGCCAAAAATTGCCAGAGAATTTCTTTTTAAACAAAATGTGGACTCAAAGGTAATTGAACATGTTGTAAACATTATTGAAAACATTTCATTCAAAGGCGGTAACGAAAAGCAAAAATTTTCATCGCCTGAACTTAATGTTGTGAAAGATGCGGATAGACTAGATGCAATTGGGGCTATTGGAATAGCTCGAACGTTTAATTATGGTGGTTTTAAAAATAGAGCAATTTACAACCCTGAAATTAGGCCTAAATTAAATATGACCAAAGCAGAATACAAGGCCTCTACAGCGCCGACTATCAATCATTTTTATGAAAAATTACTACTGTTAAAAGATAGAATGAATACAAGAACAGGGAAAGAGTTAGCTAAAAAAAGACACCAGTTTATGCTTTTATATCTAGATCAGTTCTATAAGGAATGGGACGGAGAACTATAATAATTTAAGAATAGGTTAAGACTAATTTTCAATACTAAAATAATCTCTATCATCTAAAAACTTTAGCTTGCTTCTGTAACTTTTAAGGTGCTTTTTACTCAAAGTAACTATCTCTATTTCTTCCTTATTCAAAGGAATGCTTGATATTTGTTTGCCAAGAACATCATATGCCGCTGAACTTCCGCTATATTCAATGTGCGCACCATCTTTACCAACACGATTTACACCTATGGCATAACTCATATTCTCAATAGCTCGTGCTTTAAGTAATGCATTCCAAGCATCAATTCTAGGCTTTGGCCAATTAGCTACATAAAATATGAGATCGTACAATTCCGCATTTCTAGCCCAAACAGGAAAGCGTAGATCGTAACAAACCATTGGACATATTTTCCAACTTCTATACTCAATAATCACTTTGCTTTTTCCCGATGCATAAACTTTATCTTCACCTGCAAGCGTAAATAAATGCCTCTTATCATAGTGCCAAATTTTACCATTTGGTTCCACAAATAATAGTCTATTATAATGGTTGTTATTTCCCTTAATTACTATGCTTCCTGTTATAGCAACACCTGAGGAAGAAGCTAAATTTTGCATCCATAAAACCGTGGCACCATCCATTGACTCTGCAACTTTTTTGGGTTTCATAGTAAAGCCGCTTGTAAACATCTCGGGCAGCATCACTATATCCACACTTTCGGAAATAGACTTTATTTTATTTTCAAGATTTATACGATTTTGTTCAGGGTTTTCCCAGACTAAATCTGTTTGTACTAAAGCTACCTTGACTTCTTCTTGCATATCAGTTTAAGTTAAAATAGTTTGTTGCCATTTTACATATTTGGTCACCAATAGCTAAACAAGCTGTGGCAGCTGGTGAAGGTGCATTTAGCACATGTATACTTTTTCTGTTATAAACAATTTTAAAATCCTCGTGCATTTCTCCATTTTCCTTTAATAGCATAGCCCTAACTCCCGATCTACCTGGAACAATATCTTCTGAAGTTAATGAAGGGATAAGTGTTTGTAACGTTCTTAAAAATAAGGCTTTTGAAAATGCTCTTCTATATTCGTTTAGAGCAAACGTAGAATGATTCCGTAGCAAATTCCATGTACCACTATAAGTCAATGCATTGTAAGAATCGCTCCAACTAAAATCGGTTTTTCTATAACCCTCTCTTTTAAAACTTAATACAGCATTTGGACCGCATTCAATATCTCCATTAACCATGCGAGTAAAATGAACTCCTAAAAAGGGGAAGGCTGGATTTGGTACTGGATAAATTAAGTGTTTTACCTTATACTTAGCGGACTCTGTAAGATTATAATAATCGCCCCTAAAACCAACAATACGTTGCTTAAGTTTAAGCTTATCCTTTTTTGCTAAACGATCTGCTTGTAGTCCTCCGCAAAACACAATATGCTTAGAACTATAACTTTGCTTTGATGTTTTTATAGTTGAGAACTCAGCATCATGTTTATAACCTATAACTTCTTCTCCTAAAACTATTTTACTCTGCTGTTGGATACCTAGTATTGCATCTGCCATTGTTTTCGTGGCGCCTTTAAAGTCTATAATTCCTGTACATGGCACTCTTATGCCCCCAATACTTTCAACAAATGGTTCTATCTCCTTTAATTGGGCAGCATTTATCTTCTCAATCCCTTCAATATTATTTTGGATTCCGTTACTAAATATTTTGTCCAAATAAGGCAGTTCGTTTTTATTTGTAGCGGCTACAACTTTTCCACAAACATCATGTCGTACCTTATATTTTTTTGCAAAAGCAACTAACTGTTTTCTTCCATCACTACAAAGTCTTGCTCTTAAAGAACCGGGCTTATAATACAATCCTGAATGAATAACCCCAGAATTTCTGCCTGTTTGATGAAACGCCAACTCCCGCTCTTTTTCAACTAAAAGTAATTTTAATTTTGGGTATTTCTGTTGCAGTTTATATGCCGAAGCAACCCCGACAATACCGCCTCCAACAATAGTAATATCAAATAAAAAAGAGTTCAAAAAATCATAATATTTTGAACTCTTAAGATATTATTTAATTTGAATCAATCCAATCAATAAATTATGAAAAAATTAGATGGTATATCATTTTAGTTTAAGCTTTGCTTTACCTATACTTTGATCAAGTCTCTCAATTTTATCTAACCAGTTTGCCTCCTTTACAGGGGAAAGCTTTCCTTTACTCTTAAGTTTATTATATTTTTTCAAAGCATTTTCATGCCTTTTAATTGCGTGTTCTAAATTAGCTTGTGCCTTCTGTTTTTGTTTTAATTTCTTCTCTACTTGCTTTCGTTTTTTCTCTTCTCGTTTTCTCTCTTTCTCAGCCTTTTCTAGTTGTTTTTCTATCCTTTTAGCCTCCTGAAATTTATCATTTTGATGCTCTATGGCAAAAAGTATTTTCTCTCTTATTTCAGGTTTGGCTGTCTTGGTTACATTTTTATTACCCGAAAATATTTCACCATTCTCAACTTTATAAACTGTATCATTCAATGTAACCTCTTGTCCAAAAACATAATCCCCTGAGAAAACAAAAACAGCCAACATTAGTAATCTAATAGTATTTTTCATAATGTATTTAACTTTAATATTAAGACACATTATTTATCTGTGAGTCACCGTCAATACGTAAAAGAGTTTACTACGTTTTAGACAATATCCATCTTCTTAAGAAGAAAAGAAGCATTCATGTTTTCACAAACGCCCCTTTTTAATTTGTAGTCAAAGTGAAGCTGATCATTGATGATTTCAGCATCAAAAAAGTAGTTTTTTACATCATCCAATTCTTCTTCTACTTCGCATAAGCTTAAATCATGAGTTGCAATTATTCCTGTAGCATTTGAAGCAACTAGTTTTTCTACAAATTTTCGAGAACCAATGGCCTTATCAGTACTATTAGTTCCTTTTAGAATTTCGTCTAGAATGATAAAAAACCGTTCCTCTTTTATAGCATCTACTATATACTTAAGTCGTGTTAATTCCGAAAAGAAATAAGAACTATCATCTGTTAAAGAATCTGAAGTGCGCATACTTGTAATAAGCTTGGTTGGATTGTACAAACTTGAAACAGCACATACTGGTAAGCCAACATTGGCCATAACTATATGCAAGGATACAGTTCTCAAAAAGGTACTCTTTCCAGCCATATTTGCTCCAGTAACAATAAAAAACTGTTCGCCATTAATTAACAAATCACTATCTACTCTTTTGTCTTTATTTAAAAGTGGATGCGCTAGACCGGTGGTCTTCATTAAAATATTTTTTGAGGTTAATTCGGGATACACAAAATCCGGATGATTATAAGCAAAGTTTCCTAAAGAATTGTAAGCATCAAAAAAAGCAACAACTTCAAACCAATCCGACACTTTTTTCGCGTACTGCTCAATCCATTTTTCAATGTGATACGCATTTTTTAAATCAGTTAAGAATAAGCCATTTCCAAAAATTGCACCGATAATGTTATTTCTATTATCCAAAGCATCTAAAGCATTTGAAAGTGTTTGGAAAATTTTAGATGCCTCCTCACGTTCTGACTGAATTTGTATCTGTTTTTGTTTCAGTAATTCAGAAGTGAAGACTTCGTTTTCTATTAAATCTAATAATACCGCATATTGCCTAAATGTATCTCTTATCTTATCTGCATTCAATGAAAGTTGATTTGTTTTTTTTACATAAATACCTGTTATAACCAAACCAACAAAAAACCAATATCCTATAAGTTTTTGATCTGCAACTGCACCAGTAGCAATTAATAGAAATAGCAATATTGACGTAATAGAAAACAATAATGGAAGCCATTTGGCAATCTTTGGAGTAAAGCAATTATAAGATTGCAACCATGTTATAATGTCTTTTGCTGGTGTTTCAACATGAACTAAAGAAGCGTTTGCCTGATAAAACTGCCTCCATTCTGGTTTATTAGACAGTTCTTTTACTGCATTTTGTCGCTTCTTAATATTAGAAATATTATTAGCTTTTAGAAGTGCTGCCAATTTGGTCTTACCCTCTTTTATGGCAGTTCTATTAATCCATTGGAAAAAAGAGCCACGCCCAAATAAATCTATATCTAAACTGTAAAAGTGCTTTGGGTCATGAAATTCTGAGCCATCTGGTCTATTATGAAAATCTCCTGTTACTATTTTGAGTTCATCCGTATTAATTCCCACCAAAGCTTTATAAAAATCTCTTTGATGTTTCGTATCAGTATACTTTGATAATAAATACAAGAAAACCACCAATCCAGAAACACCAATTAATACGGTAATTTGCCAATATTGAAAAAAATAGTAGACACCAAAAATAGTAGCCAAAAAAGTAAAAAGACGAAGCCCACTATATGAGACAAGTTGCTTTTTAAGCCTATTGACCTCTGTATTATAATTTCGCTTTTGTTCAGTATAGTAGGTAAGTGGATTATTGCCTTTCATTGTCATTTTATCTGCGAGGTAAAGAAACAAAAAAAGCTCTGATGTAGTTCAGAGCTTTAAGCTTTATATTAGTATGTCTATTTAATCTCTAGACATAAATATTCTAAGTACATACCAAAACAACAACATTAATGATGCAAATAATCCTAATGCAGCAGGAATATGTTGATCGGGTGAATATTTATGTACCATATTAGAAGTTTGGTAAAGAATTGATCCTGCTGCTAAGGCACACATTCCAACAGAAAACCAAAGCCCTAGGTTAAACCCAAATAAAGTGCCAGCAATAATAAGTCCAATAGCTATGAAAAAACCAACTGTTAAACCTGATTTCAAAAAAGAAAAATCTTTTTTAGTCACGAGTACGATAGCCGACAATCCAGTAAATAATGATAGCGTTACTATAGCCGCTTGATTCAATAAATCAAAACTTTGTGTATAAGCAATTGCAATATAGATTAAGGGCAAAAAGATAAAAGCCTCAGCAAGAATATAAAGCCCGTATGCCAAATATTGCTTATTCTTATCCACAGTCCTTAGTGCCATGTTTTCGGCATAGTTTGTAATGAACATAAAACCACCTAACATGAGTAACCATCTCCAACCTTGAGTCATTGATAAGGCAAAATTCAAAATTGTTTCACTCTGTAGTAATATGTACTCAAAAAGAATAAATACTAATACTCCTCCAGCTACATGCGTATATGTTTTTTTGTAAAATGTTACCTGCTCTTCATTTGATAATTGAGCAACTAACATAGGTTTAAATTCATTTTCTGTTAAGTGATCCATGATTGTTTTGTGTTTAGTAAAGTTATCTTCTATTGTTCATAAATATACTAATAAAGTATAATAAGGTAGCTAAAGAACCTAAGGCTGAAACCAAATATGTTCTGGCTGCCCATTTTAAAGCATCCTCAGATCCTTTATATTCCTCTTGAGAGACAATATGTTTATTCTTTAACCATGCTAAGGCTCTATTACTTGCGTCATATTCTACGGGTAAGGTAATAAATGTAAATAGTGTAGTTACAGCAAAAAGACCTATACCCAACAAAAATATACCGTTACCAAGTATAGACCCACCAACAGAAAGAGCCAAACCAACCATTATTATAATATTAGATAATTTACTGCTAATACCAACAGCAGGAACAATAGCCGATCTTAATTGTAACCAGCTATAAGCTTTTGCATGTTGTACAGCATGACCAACTTCATGAGCTGCAACAGCGGCGGCGGCGGCATTACGCTGACTGTATACAACTTCACTCAAGTTAACTGTTTTATTCTTGGGATTGTAATGATCTGTCAATTGTCCATTTGTAGAAATAACTTGCACATCTGTAATACCATGATCCGCTAGCATTTTCTCAGCTATTTCAACACCACTCATTCCATTTCTGAGACTAACTTGACTGTAGTATTTAAATTTGCTTTTTAACTTATTACTTACATAGGAACTAATAAGAAAAATTATTCCTGTTAAAATATAGTAACCTATCATGTCTTAAATGATTTAAATATTAGTAAAATTACTAAAACATTATCAAAAATAACACCAGACCTTTAATTCAGAAATTTTGGCAGAAAATAGACTTCAAAATCATTTTTAAGCCTTTAATTATTCAGTGATCATTGAGCAATATCATATTGCAAATCGAAAGCTTTGGCAATCTCCTTATAAACTATTTTACCCTTAACTATATTAAGCCCTTTAGCTAGAGATTTATCCTTTTTTGTTGCTTTTTGCCAACCCATTTCTGCTAATTTAATTACATATGGCAACGTAACGTTAGTTAAGCCTACTGTTGACGTATAAGGTACCGCTCCTGGCATGTTGGCAACACTATAATGCACTACTTCATCGATGATATATGTTGGGTTTTCGTGTGTTGTTGGCTTTGTAGTTTCAAAACATCCTCCTTGATCAACGGCAACATCTACCATAACAGTACCATGCCTCATATCTTTAAGCATATCCTTGGTAATCAATTTTGGTGCCTTCGCCCCTTTAATTAAAACGCCACCAATAATTAAATCTGAATCTTTTATATGCTTTCGAATATTATATTCGCTAGAGAATTCGCTAATCACATTATTAGGCATGGTTTCACTCACATGTCGTAACGCTTTCATATTTATATCTAGAATAAACACATTGGCACCAAGTCCAGAAGCCATTCGTGCTGCTTGTATGCCAACAACACCTGCACCTAAAATAAGAACTTTTGCCGGTGGTACTCCTGGAATTCCTCCAAGTAAAATTCCACGACCTTGAATAGGTTTCTCTAAATATTTTGCACCTTGTTGAATGGACATTCGTCCTGCCACTTCGGACATGGGAATTAGCAACGGCAATGATCCGTCGGCATCTTCCACAGTTTCATAGGCAATACAAATTGCTTTAGAGGCTATCATAGCGTTTGTTAGTGTTTCGCTTGATGCAAAATGAAAGTAGGTAAACACAACTTGGTCCTCTTTTATAAGGTCGTACTCTTTTTCTATAGGTTCTTTTACCTTCACAATCATCTCGGAAGAGGCATACACTTCCTCAATGGTATTTAAAATTTTTGCACCAGCGCTCACATATTCTTCATCAGGAAACCCACTGTTAAACCCTGCATCTTTTTGCACGTAAACAATATGATCTCTTTTCGTTAGTTCAAAAACTCCAGAAGGTGTCATTCCAACACGATTCTCATTATTTTTAATTTCTATAGGAATTCCAATTTTCATATTTCAATTTTTAAGTTAAATAAGACTTATGATTAAAAAACGTAATAGAATTGCAATATTACTACATTGAATTGAAAATAAACAGATATTTAGTGATTTTATTGAATTTTTTATACCACATATACAAATAGAATACGAATTATACAAAATCGACTGATTTAGTAGACTTTAAAAAGGAATCCGAATCGCTTAAATGATAATACAATAAAAATCTATTTATTGCGGTATTTTAACTTGAAGTATATCAACAAAAATGCAGAAACAATAGTTATAGAGTTCGCAAAAAGCATAGACGCACTTTTCATTAATAATCCGTAAATCCACCAAAGCACAATCCCCACAAAAAATAATAGAAGCATTGGTAAAGACAAACTTGAAACGTCTTTAGTTTTCCAAGTTTTATAAACTTGCGGTAAAAATGCAATAGTAGTTAGTATTGCAGCTCCAAAACCAATGGGTTCGACATACTCCGGCTCAAACATTAAAAATGCAATCATCTAATTAATAGCATCTCCTCTTAATTTTCTAAAATTCTTTCTTGCCTCAACAAAATAAATACTGTCCAAATGATTAAACACAATGGTTTCGTAGAGTTTCTTTGCCTTTTCTGGTTGGTTTAAATAACGCATATATAATTCGGCTAAATTGTAAATGGCATTGTCTATTAAAATACCATCAGCGTAATTTGTCATTATGGATTCATAATTAACAGCCGCAGCATCAAATTTTTGGATACTTTCAAATAACTGAGCCTGTTTAAATAATGCTTGTGGTATAATAGGCTCAGATTTATGATTCTCTAGTACTTTATCCAAAATTACAATTGCTTCATCATTTCTATTTTGAAACGCTAGTAAATCTGCCTTTGCATATAGCTTTAAAGCGGTTTGTAAAGAATCTTCATATTTGTTATCCGTAATTAATAATTTCAAATCCAAAGCATCGTTAGCAATAAGTTGTGACGTAGAAGATTTTAAAATTTTTAATTGAGATTCTGCCCACTTAAAGTCCCCTTTATAATAACTAGCTTTTGCAACCTTAAATCTTGCTTTTTGTGATATCGTGCTATTTTTAACGTTGCGCTGAATTTGTGTATAATAAATAAGTGCTTTATTAAATTTTTCTTGTAATACTAGAATGTCTCCTAGCTCTAATTTTATTTCGGCCTTTTCTAATTCAGTCAATGGTAACTTAAGTGTATCTTCGAGAAACACTGTGGCGCTTTTAGTCTCATTTAAGTAAAACGCTAAAAAATGTGCATAAGCTATTTGTAACCTTAAAGTTTGTGCAAACTTTCCGTATGTTTCAAAGAGTTCTAAATATTTATTTTTTATGGCATCATAACTCTCTTTAGCACTAATTTTCGTTTCAATTTGCAACGAATTATAATATGCCTTAAGTTTTGTATCTGTATCCTGAGATTTTTCAATAACATAGTTGAAAATAATAGTAGCCGTATCGTATTCATCTGCTTTCTCAGCTATTTCACCTAGTTCTATAATTCTAAATAAACTTTCAGGGTCTCTTGTATATATAGCTTTTTCTTGACTAAAAGCCTTTCCAAAATCTTTTTGCTGAATAAAAAGCCAACTCAACATTTCATTCCAAAGTAAAGAAGGCTCTTGCTGAATTTTTTTTATTAGCACTCTTCTCAAAATAACATTGCCTTCTTCAGTACTATCTTCACCAATAAAACTGCTTAATGCACGCTTTATATTACCAACCGACATGGGATTATTCTCGGCATAATCAATGTAATTCAACATCATCTTTTCAATATCGCCTTGCTCACCATATATTTGCGCCAAAGCCAGCCTTATATTAAGTTCTGGTTTTAGCTCAAGTCCTTTTTCATAAGTAGTAGCAGCTTGATCTAATAAAGCATATTCTTGAAAGCTTCTCGCTACAGGGTAGGCATTATTTGGATTTACCGAAAGACTACTTATAGCTTTGTTATAATTCTCATTTGCCTTTTCCAAGTCATTCTTTAACTGATAATTGTACCCAAGATCTATATAAAAGGGCGGGTACTTAGTTTTCTTCATGACATCCAGAATAAACGCTTCTGCTTCATTATACTGCTCCAACTGCTGATGTACTTCAATGATTTTTTTGATGTACATCATGCTAGATTTATTTTGACTATATAAACGCTTATATTCAATTAATGCCTTTTCAAAGTCACCGTCTTTATAATATTCCTTGGCGAAAAGATCATCATCTTGAGCAAATGCAATAGTTGCGATAAAACAAAAAATATAACTCAAAAATCTCATAAAGTAAATATAATGAAGAGTTAGGAAACTATCATTAAGTATTAAAGGATAACTAATTTGTTAATTGAAGAATACTAAAAATGCCCAATCATTATATTTGGGCATAGAATTATTATGACAAAGCCGCAGCTATAGGATAACAATCTAAAATTTGACTATTCTATTTCTGCTAATTCATTTGAAATAATGAAAAATCACTTTTTTACTATAGCAACAGTATTTTCATCGGTCTGTTCTAAACTAAAGTCTGAAGATAAAACTTGACTACCAATAAAAACAAGAGCTATTAATAAGATAATGCGTAAAACATTCTTCATGGTTAAGTAGGTTGATAAATTTGGGATTACTAATGTTTAAAATCATTTAATAATCACCAAGAAAACCACCCACAAATCGTTAAACAACATGCAAAAAATGTTTTTCGTCGATATTTTTAAAATTTTTAGAAAGAAATTTCTATCAAATTATATCAAAACCAGTATACGACCTTAGCACTTCAGGAATTTCAATTCCGTCCGCGGTTTGATAATTTTCCAAAATTCCAGCTAAAATTCTAGGTAACGCTAAAGAACTACCATTAAGTGTATGCGCCAATTCATTTTTTCCATTTGAATTTTTAAACCTTAACTTTAAACGGTTAGCCTGAAATGTTTCAAAGTTTGAAACTGAAGATACCTCCAACCATTTATTTTGTGCTGTTGAAAACACCTCGAAATCGTAGGTTAAAGCAGAAGCAAAAGACGTATCTCCCCCACAAAGTCTTAAAATTCTATATGGTAATTTAAGCTCTTCTAAAATTGTTTTTACATGATTTACCATACCATCTAAAGCTTCATAAGACTTTGATGGATGCTCAACCCTTATAATTTCTACCTTATCAAATTGATGCAATCTGTTAAGTCCTCTAACATGGGCACCATAGCTTCCTGCTTCACGACGAAAACATGGTGTATAGCCTGTAATTCCAATTGGTAAATCTGCCTCATTTAAAACTACATTCCTAAATATATTGGTTCCAGGCACTTCCGCAGTTGGTATTAAGTACAAATTATCTTCAGTAACATGATACATTTGTCCTTCTTTATCTGGCAATTGCCCAGTACCAATTCCGGAGGCTTCATTCACCAAATGCGGCAACTGATACTCGATATATCCCGCACCAGTATTTTTATCCAAAAAATAAGCTATTAAAGCACGTTGTAACCTTGCTCCTTTACCTTTATAAACAGGAAAACCAGCTCCAGTAATCTTATTTCCAAGTTCAAAGTCAATAATATCATACTTCTTTGCCAGCTCCCAATGTGGCAAAGCACCATCATATAATTTGGGGATTTCTCCAACACTAAATACCTCTTCGTTATCTTCATCCGTATTTCCTTTAGGAACTGATTTATGTGGTACATTCGGAATCTGAAATAATAAGTCATTCAAACTTCCAGAAGTTTCATTTAATTCTTCCGTCAGTGTTTTAGACGTTTCTTTTAGTAATCCTGTTTTGGCCTTTAGAACATTGGCTTCCTCTACCTTTCCAGATTTAAACAAGCCGCCAATTTGCTTTGAAATTGTATTAGATTCTGCCAGTGTATTATCAAGCTGTGCCTGTATACTTCTTCTTTTCTCATCCAAAGCAATCACATCATCAATCATTTTAGTAGCATCAATATTTCGTATAGATAAACGATCGATAACCAAAGCCTTGTTTTCTCTAATAAATGGGACTTGTAGCATGGTTTAAAATTTAAGCGACAAATTTAATAAATACTGATAGACTTAATTGGTTTTTGATGGCAAAATCCAATCACTATGCGTTAATGGTTCCCAGGGTAAACTTGCAATATCTACATCTGGATTAATGAGTCGTTTTAGTGGTTTCCCATTAACACTTACCTTACAATACACATGTATCGCAACATCCTTTCCTTTAGACTCAAAATCTTCTTTTAAGTATTTTGAAAATTGCCAAATTACATCTGGCTTTGTACTAGCTCCGCGTTGTTGCTTTTTAGTTAAGTAATCATCGAGATTTATATTGAATTCCTCTCCTGTAGTCTTATCTTTAGCTGTATATGTTATTCTGCCATATTTTGATCGTAGCATCATGCGCCATGACAAACGATGCCCTTCTTCAGTCCAAAGCACATTGTCTTCAAATAAATGATGGCGCAATGGCAAAACTGCTTGCACCAAAATAAAAACAAAAAACAAAAGCACATAAACATTCTTAAACTTTGGAAACTTGACTTCTCCAGCTTTATAGAATATTCGTTTTTTTAAAAATATATTTCTGATAGTTTTAGGTTCGAAAAAGAAAAGATAAAACGCCAATGCTAAGTACGGGAATATACCAATCTGAAATACTACCGAATTAAATAAATGAAAGCCTATAGAAACAATAAATGCACACTTTCTAGTCGGTTTAAACAGTAAAAACGGTATAATGAGACCATCAAAAAAAATACCACCCCAAGTAAGCATATCTTGCAACCACGGCTCTTGCAAAATCTCACCAATAACAGGATAATTTCTCTTACCGCTCATTAATACTCTCATAACTGTTCCGTCTAACCAATCGGGATACAATTTTGCGATAGAGGCATATGTATAAACAATAAACAATTGAACAATAAAAACTACACGACACCAATTTGGCATCGCATTAGTTTTAATCTTTGGGTTTTGTTTAGCGTCAATAGAAACATCGTGATGTGCAGGCATAAACACCATAATGGCACTTATTAAAACCAATAAGTAATAGTGATTATTATAAGCGGATTTTTGCATCAAATAAGATCCTGTCCACAACAAAGTAAATGTTAACATACTTATGCGGTATTGGTACCCAATCATAATACATAAACCACACAAGCCCATAATGCCATAATAAAAGTACATGCCATTACCATCCAATGGTTGTAACCACTCAAAACCTATAAAAGAAAATGTGAATTTAGGTTCTACAAGAACCCGACGTACCCAACCTGTTAAAATGGCTCCAAAAGACTCCAAAAAACAAAGCAGCCCAAAAAATATCCTAAAAATAACTAGTTGGGCGTTATCAATATGTTTAAAGAATAAACTATTGCGCATTGTAACTATCAATAAACCTTAGTGAAAACTCACGATCTTTTTTAAGCTGTTGTTTTAAGACATCGACAGATTCAAACTTCTGTTCATCTCTAATACGTTCTAAAATATCGATCTTAAGTGTTTCTCCATAAATGGATGTTTCAAAATTGAAAAAATTAACCTCTATCGATTCCTTTTCTCCATTTACTGTTGGGTTAACGCCAATATTCATCATACCAAAAACAGTTTTTCCATTAATGGTAGATGATACTACATAAGCACCTTGTTTGGGAATAAGCTTATAATCCTCTGCTATTTTAATGTTCGCTGTAGGATATGTTATTTGTTTGCCAATGCCCTTCCCCTTTATAACCTTACCTTTCAACATGAAAGGATAACCTAGATATCTATTTGCTCTTCTTATATCACCATCATAAAGTGCTTTTCTAATTTTGGTTGAACTCACTGCAACTTCATCTATATCCTGAGCCGAAATTTCTTCAACTTCAAAGTCAAACATTTCACCAAATTTCATTAAGTCCTTTATATCGGCATTTCTATTTCTACCAAACCTATGGTCGTACCCAATAATTACCTTTTTGGCATTCAATTGTTCAACCAACACCTGCTTTACAAATTCCTCGGCAGATAGTCTCGAGAACGCTTCGGTAAACTCCTTAATCAGTAGATAATTTAATCCCAACTGTTTAAGTATCGTACTTCTCTCCTCAATAGTATTAATTAGCTTAATAGTGTTGTCTTTTTGAAGTACCATTCTTGGGTGTGGAAAGAATGTAAGTATAATAGAAGTTAAGCCTTCTTTTTCTCCTAAGGAAATTAATCGCTTTATAATTTTTTGGTGCCCCACATGAACACCATCAAATGTTCCAATAGTAATAATTGAAGGTTTTACAGCGTTATATTTTTCAATTTTAATTACTTTACCCACTGGATCTTAAAATTGTTAATCTCCTCAAAATAATCTAGATTTGCTTTAAAGAAGCCCTAATTTGTTATGAAAACAAAACTACATTATGTTTTTGCAATCACCATATATTTCAGCGTATTTTCGGTGTTTTGTCAAGATAATTTTTTTATAAAAGTTGGAGAAACTCAAAAAACTGTAGGGGCAAAAAACTCATCTGAGTCTTATTCCATTTATGAATTTGATTATAATAGATTAAGTGAAGCATTGCTATCGGATAGAAATACTTCATACCTATCAAAATCTAGTGAAACAACAATTAGTTTTCCCAATGCTGATGGAATATTAGAACGATATCGTATTAAAGAAGCTTCAGTATTCCATCCTGATATGCAAGCTAGATATCCCGAAATCAGATCTTATATCGCTCAAGGAATTGATGTGCCTTCCGCAACTTTCAGGTTTTGTTTATCACCCCACAAAGGATTTTCGGGAATTGTTTTAGGCAAGGAGGCTTCAGAAGTTTTTGAACCTTTACTAGAACGTAAAAATCGGTTTAAAGTTTTAAAAACAGAAAGTTTAACTAATTCTAGAAACTTTCATTGTAAGGTAACCGACCATTTACATCAGAGGACAAATAAAACAAATACCAACTTAAAAAATGCTGACGACAGTATAAACCGTGAATATACTATTGCAATTTCTGTTACTGGAGAGTATTCTAATTTTCATGGTGGTACATTATCAGAAGTTAATGCAGCAATTGCAGCTACTCTAACTAATATCAATGCTGTTTTTGAGAACGATTTTAATGTATCCTTACAATTGATAAGCAATAATGATGATGTAATTTATCTAAACCCTTTAACAGATCCTTACACTGCTTTATCGAATTACGGAAGTCAACTACAAAACACATTAGATAACGAAATTGGTGATGCAAATTACAATATAGGCCATTTATTAGCAGCAAGTGGATTTGACGGGAACGCTGGATGTATTGGGTGTGTTTGTGACAGTGGCATTAAAGGTAGAGGCTATACATCGAGTGATAATCCTGATGGATTTAATTTTGACATTGATTTAGTTGCTCATGAAATTGGGCACCAATTTGGAGCAAACCACACTTGGACACACGATGGCAACGAAGGAACTAATGTACAAATGGAACCTGGTAGTGGCTCTACAATTATGGGATACGCTGGCATAACAGGTTCTACGAACGTACAAACAAATAGCGACCCATATTTCCATGCTATTTCTATACAGCAAGTCACAGATTTTATTAAATCAACAAGTTGTGCTGTTGAAACAAATACTGGAAACAATACTCCAAATGTAGATGCAGGCCCCGATCTAATACTTCCTATAAGTACTCCATTTAAACTTGCAGGATCAGCAACTGATAGTGACGGTGATAACCTGACCTATTGCTGGGAACAAATTAATGAAGATAATGCGATTACCACTTTTCCTAACCCAAACTCAACTAGCTCAAATTCAGTTTTATTTAGATCGTTTTCACCTACTAGCAGTAATACTAGGTACTTTCCCAATTTGTTTGATTTAAAGAATGGCGGACTAAATGCTAGTCAATGGGAAAAAGTTCCTAATGTAGGAAGAACTGCAGACTTTAGATTGACTGTTAGAGACAATAGATCGGGTGGTGGTAATAATTCTAGTGATGATATGCGGGTGACATTTGATGCCAACTATGGTCCTTTTGTTGTCACCTCACAAAATACTGAGGGCCTTTCTTGGTCAAGCGGCACAACTGAAACTATTACATGGAATGTGAATAACACAAATAATATTTCAGGAGCAGCAAACGTGAACATTTTACTCTCTACCGATGGAGGTGAAACTTACAATACTATTGCTACTGATGTACCAAATGATGGAAGTCATAATATTATGGTTCCAAACAGCCCATCTACAAATTGTAGAGTTATGGTTGAAGCTGCTAATGGCAGTTTTTTTGCCATAAATAATGAAGCATTTGCTATTGATTTTGAAGTTTCCACAACCTGTATTCAATATGCCTCTGCAAATAACTTAAATATTAATATTGCCGATAATTCTGAACTACTTTCTGAAAATAACACAATAAACATTCCTGATAGTTCAACAATTACCGATATTAATATTGGTTTAAATATTTCGCACACGTACATTGGTGATTTAGGAATTAACCTAGAAAGCCCCGAAGGAACTGAACTTGTACTCAAAACTTCTCGGGATTGTGATTCAGAACAAAATTTAATCGTTACGTTTGATGATCAGGCGGTTCAATTCAATTGCTTGGAGACCTTAAGTAATACCTCCTATCGATCTGTAAATGATTTACTTTCTGTTTTAAATGGTGAAAATACTTCAGGTAACTGGACTATAAAAGTTGGAGACTTTCAACCCGGAGACTCAGGTACTTTAAATTCTTGGTTTATCGAAATTTGTCAAACTATGCACACTTCGCTAAGCTTAACCGAGTTCTCTTTTGGTAATGTTAAGTTATTTCCGAATCCAAATCAAGGCATATTTTTATTAAAAATTAACACTCCGCATGTTGCTAAGAATATTTCACTTGAAGTGTTTGATGTAAGAGGTAGACTGATTTACGAACAAGAAATTAGAGAGACTACCCAATTAAACCAAGAAATTGCAATTACAAACGCCCAATCTGGCATGTACCTTCTTCGTTTAACCGATGGTATTTCTACGGATATAAGAAGAATAATTATTCAATAGAAAACGAGCCTAAACCTACTACTTGTCGTTCTAAATCGATTATTTTCCATTATACAAATTCATGGTAGTGCTGGTACCTGATAGAACGAATGACTTGATTAAATCGGTTGATTTTTCTAAACGCTCTGGAAGTTGTGTTTGTTCTTCTTCATTCCATTCCCCAAGAACATAATCCACCTGGCGCCCTTTAGAAAATGCATCACTAATTCCAAATCTAAACCTGCTGTATTTTGTAGTATTAAGTTTTAATTGAATATCCTTTAATCCGTTATGTCCACCATCGCTTCCTTTCGTTTTCAAACGAATACTTCCAAATGGTAAATTCAAATCGTCCGTTATAATTAAAAGATTTTCTATTGGCACTTTTTCCTTCGTTAACCAGTAAGTAACTGCCTTACCGCTTAAATTCATGAAAGTGCTCGGTTTTAAAAAAATAAAAGTTCTACCTTTTAATTTATAATATGCGATATCTCCGAGTTTATTAGTCTCAAAGGATACTTGTTCTTTTTCAGCGAAATAGTCCAAAACTTTAAACCCAATATTGTGTCTAGTCTCTTCATATTTCTCTCCTATATTCCCTAAGCCAACAATTAAAAATTTCTTCATGGGGTCTTGCTCCTCTTTTGGTTTCTCTAAATTAAATGGTTGTAATAAAAACCGAAACATTCTTTTGAAATTTTGTAAAAATAAAAAGCACTCTATTAAAATAGAATGCTTCAAAAATTAAATATTTTCAACAATTTAAGAAACCGCTTTTAATTTCTTCAATGTAGTTTTCGTTAATTTATCCTCGGCGTAAGACTTGGTAACATTCAACTTCTTATCTGTACTACTCGGTAGCTCAAACATAGCATCTGTTAAAATCTCTTCACACAAAGAACGTAATCCTCGAGCACCAAGCTTATATTCAATAGCTTTCTCAACAATAAAACCAAGAGCACCATCAGTAATACTGAATTCTATTTCATCCATAGAGAATAACTTCTTGTACTGCTTGATAATTGCATTCTTTGGTTCCGTAAGGATGGCCCTTAACGTTTTTGCATCCAAAGGATCCATATGTGTTAAAACCGGAAGTCTTCCGATAATTTCTGGAATAAGTCCAAAATCTTTTAAATCCTTAGGTATAATATACTGCAATAAATTATTCTGATCTATAACATCGTCCGACATTGAAGCTGCATATCCTACCGCTTTCATATTAAGACGTTTTGTAATTACTCGCTCTATTCCATCAAAAGCACCTCCAGCAATGAATAAAATATTCTCAGTATTAACTTCTATAAACTTCTGATCTGGATGTTTCCTACCTCCTTTTGGCGGCACATTAACTACGGTTCCTTCTAAAAGTTTTAAAAGCGCTTGTTGTACACCTTCTCCTGATACATCTCTTGTGATGGAGGGATTATCACTTTTACGAGCAATCTTATCAATCTCATCAATAAAAACGATACCCTTTTCTGCCTTTTCTAAATTATAATCGGCAGCTTGAAGTAACCTGGTTAAAATACTTTCTACATCTTCGCCCACATACCCCGCTTCAGTTAAGACTGTAGCATCAACAATCGCCAAAGGCACATTGAGCATTCTTGCAATAGTTTTTGCCATTAATGTCTTTCCAGTACCTGTTTGACCTACCATTACGATATTACTTTTTTGAATTTCAATATCGTCGTTAGAAGGTGGTTGTAATAAACGCTTGTAATGATTATAAACAGCAACAGACATGACTTTCTTGGTCATTTCCTGACCTATAATATACTCGTCTAAAAAAGCTTTTATTTGTTGAGGCTTCCTAAGCTGTAATTCTGAAGATAAATCGTTAGTTTCGTTTTGTTTTGATTCTTCAAGCACGATACCATGTGCCTGCTCTATACATCGATCACAAATATGCGCATCTAGACCTGCAATTAGCAAATTAGTCTCAGACTTTTTTCTACCACAAAACGAACACTCTAACTCTTCTTTCGCCATTAATTAAGTTCTTTTTTAAAATTGTAAAGTTTTTCTTTACAGATTTAAGTGTGACTTACAAATATAAGAAATTTTTATTTCCTTGCTAAAATCTCATCAATCATACCGTATTCCTTGGCTTTATCAGCCTTCATCCAGTAATCTCTATCGCTATCTTCATATACTTTGTCGTAGTTTTGTCCCGAATGCTTACTTATTATTTGGTATAATTCTTCTTTAAGTGTTAAAATCTCTTTCGCTGTAATTTCAATATCACTAGCTTGTCCTTGAGCACCACCCATTGGTTGGTGAATCATAACACGAGAATGCGTCAATCCACTGCGTTTGCCTTTTTCGCCCGCACATAACAGAACAGCTCCCATAGAAGCCGCCATACCAGTGCAAATTGTAGCTACATCAGGTTTTATAAATTGCATAGTATCATAAATACCTAAGCCTGCATAAACACTACCTCCAGGGGAATTAATATAAATCTGAATATCTTTTGAGGCATCAACACTTTCCAAAAACAACAATTGTGCTTGAATGATATTAGCCACTTGGTCGTTAATTCCCGTACCTAAAAAGATAATACGATCCATCATTAAACGCGAAAACACATCAAAAATTGCGATGTTCATTTGGCGTTCTTCAATAATATTTGGTGTTAAACCAACAGGATACATACTACTGATTATTTTATCATAGTAAGTACTACTTATACCTTGATCTTTTGTTGCGAATTTTTCAAATTCTTTACCGTAATCCATATACGTTTTCCCTTTTTTTGTTAATCTCTTGACAGACATCAAGATGGATTATTTTTTAAAAATTTTATCTGCTTGTATAAAATAAAAATGCGCTTAAATCACAGCGATTTAAGCGCATAAATATAATGAATAAATATTTGATTATTTGTCGCCGTAAACTTCTTTAACAAACTTTTCGTAACTCATTTCTTTGGCTTTTAAGTTTGCTTTTTCTTTGTACAAACCAATTAATTTCTGACTTATTAATTGCTCTGAAATACGACGTGCTTCGTCTTGATTACCTAATACTCTAGCAGCAATTCCTTCAAGTTCTTCATCGGATGGATCTAACTGACCAAATTGTGCCATTTGAGCCTTAATCATTTCTTTTGCATGCCCTTTAATATCATCTAGCGTCACTTGAATATCATTCTCTTGAATTAGCTTACCTTCTATTAGCTGATAGCGTAAACTTTTTTCAGACTTTTCATACTCCTCTTTTGCTTGCGTTTCGTCCATTTCCTTTTCTCCAGAAGTTTGCATCCATTTAGTTAAAAACTCAGCAGGTAAATCGAATTTCGTACTATCCACCAAATATTCAGTAACATCATTCAACAACTTTTGATCTGATTGTTGTTTGAACTGTTTCTCAGCATCTTCTTTTATTTTATCCTTCAATTCAGTAACTGTTGTTACCGTTTTAGGGGCAAATAACTTATCAAACAATTCTTGATCTAAATCTGCTAATTCTCTTTTGTTAATCTCAGTGATTTTGAAAACAACTTCAATATTTAAGTCTTTTGCTTCTTCTTGACTAACTTTTAAAGCATGCATCAATTCATGCTCATCATCATATAAACCTTTAGTCTTTAAAGTGATTACATCACCAACTTTTCCTCCAATAAATTTCTTAGCAGTAGCTTTTCCTTTAAATTTATCTAAAGTTAAAGTAATGGTATTGTCAATCTCCTTTTCTTCATTTTTGAAAGTACCCGTGATTTCACTATCACTTTCAATAACATCTTGAGATACTAGTTTTCCATATTGTTTTTGAATGCGCTCTACTTGCTCATCAACCATTTTGTTATCTGCAATAATATTATAGTGTGTTATCGCTTTTTTTCCCTTTAGCTTTACATCAAACTCAGGGGCAAGTCCTAATTCAAACTCAAAAGAGAAAGAATCTCCGTCCCAATTAATTTCGTCTTGCGGTTTCGGCAAAGGCTGCCCTAGAACATCAAGTTTTTCCTCAGTAAGATATTTATTTAGAGCATCTTGTAGCAGTTTATTAACCTCATCAACCAAAACAGCTTTTCCGTACTGCTTTTTTACTAGACCCATAGGAACATGACCTTTTCTAAAACCAGGAATATTAGCAGTTTTACGATAATCTGTTAAGATTTTATCCACTTTATCGCTATAGTCTTCTTTAGCGATATCTACTTTAACAACTGCATTTAATGCATCTAAGTCTTCTCTTGTAATATTCATTTTTATGATATAAGCCCCTAAGGCGTTTAACAAATGGGATAATCCCTAAAATTAAAATTGGGATGCAAAATTAGTATATTTTTACATCCCAACAAAGTTTTTAATTCGTTGATTACGAGGCTATTTTTTCTTTTCTTTTAATAAGGAATGTAACATAGATTGAAGTATGCATAATAACACACTAAAAATTAATGCCCAACCAAAACTTGCTACTGAAAAGCCGTCTATTAATTTATCTGCTAATAGAATAATTATGGCGTTTATCACGAATAGAAATAATCCTAATGTTAGAATGGTAGCAGGCAGTGTAAATATTACCAAAATTGGCTTTACGAGAATATTTAGTAAAGATATCACCAAGGCCACAACAAGTGCACCGAAATAACCGTCAACACTGACTCCTGATAAGGCATAAGATAAAATTAAAACTGCAATTGCGTTTAATAAGATTTTGATAACCCAGTTCATAATATTAGACTTTGCCTAAAATTACAAAATATTTCATCTTATGAAGCTATGAACCACCTCAAAAAAATCCTTAGGATTTTCAGCATGCAACCAATGTCCAGCATTGGCAATAGTTTCAATTTGAGCTTTTGGAAAATGATTTTTTATGATTCTTTCATCTCCTACTCCAATATATTCTGATCGGTCTCCTCTTAAAAATAAAGTATCTTTTTCAAACCTTGCATATAATGGAAGTGACTCTCCAACTTCTGAAACCTCATTAGTGAGCACCTTTAAATTTATACGCAGACCTAATTGTCCTTTTTCAACCCAATACAGATTTTTTAATAAAAACTGACGTATACCTAATTCTGAAACGTATTCACTTAATACTTTGTCCGCTTGTCCTCTGGTTTTAACTTCATCAAAATTTAAAGTCCCTAATCCATTCAAAATAGCGTCATGATGTACTGGGTAAAATCTTGGGGAAATATCAGCAACCAATAATTTTGAAACCATTTCAGGATTTAACGTAGCAAATAACATGGCTGTTTTTCCGCCCATAGAATGCCCAAGAAGGATTATATCTTCAATTTCTTTAGCCTCACAATAGTGCTTTAAATCTTCCGCAAGTACTTCATAATTGAACTCATCATCATGAAAACTATGACCATGATTTCGCTGATCTACCAAATGAACTTCATACCCTAATTCTGCAAAATTTTTACCATGAGTTTTCCAATTATCACTCATACCTAAAAATCCATGAAGAATCACTAACGGCTTTCCCTTTCCTATTATGTTTGAATGTAATATCATGACTTCGTTCTTGATTTTGCTATTAGCCTTCCAACTTATGCAAATACATTTGTATTACGTTCTCAATGCCTAAATATAAACTTTCAGCCACCAAAGCATGACCAATTGAGACTTCTAAAAGATTTGGAATATTCTGTTTAAAGAATTGAATATTATCTAAAGACAAATCATGGCCCGCATTTATGCCCAATCCCAAATCATTGGCTAAAATAGCTGCTTCAGTGTAAGGTTTAATGCCTGCTTTATTTCCTAGACCAAATTGATGCGCAAATCCTTCGGTGTATAATTCAATCCTATCTGTTCCTGTTGTTTTTGCCCCCTCAATTTGCTCGAGTATAGGGTCTACAAAAATAGATGTTCTAATTCCGTTATTTTGAAATTCTGCAATAACATCAGTAAGAAACTCTCTATGCTTTATGGTATCCCAACCCGCATTGCTAGTAATAGCATCTTCGGCATCTGGCACTAAAGTTACCTGTGTAGGTTTAACTTCGAATACTAAATCAATGAAGGATTTTATAGGGTTTCCTTCAATATTAAATTCTGTGTAAACCTCAGGTTTCAAATCTCTTGTATCTTGATACCTAATATGGCGCTCATCCGGCCTTGGATGTACCGTAACACCCTCTGCACCAAAACGCTGAACATCCTTAGCAAACTGCACAACATTGGGCGCATCCCCACCTCTGGAGTTTCTTAGGGTTGCTATTTTATTAATGTTCACACTTAACTTAGTCATAAAATCTAATTTGAAGGGCAAAAATACAAACTAGAAAAGGCTTAAGTAGCATTTTTTTAATTAATTTGCAACCTACTATAATTTCATACAATGAAACTTTCTGAGTTTATAATAAACGACATAAAACCACTAAGTACGGCTAGTAGGATAAGCGAATTGCAGGGAGTTTTTAATCAACTTACATATTCGCATATGCCCATAAAAGACGAAAATGAAGTATTTATTGGTTGTTTTTTTGAAACTGATGTACACTGTTTTGATGGTGATAAATTGGTACGGGATTATATTTATGCCCTAGAAGACTTTCATGTAAAGAACACCACATTATGGCTTGATGTTTTGGAGGCATTTGCACAAAATTCATCCAACATTATGCCCGTACTTAGCGAATCTGGGAAGTACTTAGGTTATTTTGAACTTAACGATATTATTGGCTTATTTAATGAGTCACCGTTCTTTTTTGAGGCTGGTGGTGTTCTTGTTGTTGAAAAAGGCATTAATGATTATTCGTTTAGTGAAATAAGCCAAATTGTGGAATCAAATAACGGCAAATTACTTGGGGCATTTGTATCTCAAATCAAAAATGATATAGTGCAAGTCACCTTAAAAATCGGCAATACAAGTCTTAACGATATTATACAGACCTTTAGACGGTATAGTTATAATATTGCCTCAGGGCATGAAGAAGATAGTTTTACACAGAACCTAAAAGAAAGGTCAGATTATTTAAATAAATATCTTAATATCTAGTGTATGAAATTAGCCGTCTACGGAAGATTTAACAATACCTACACCATTGCATCTGTTGACACCCTTTTAAACTATCTTGTTAAAAAGGATATTGAAGTCTGGATTGAGGCTGAATTTTCAGAACTCATTAAAGCAGATGGTGCTAAAAAATCTTTTTATGACACCTTTAAAACTTTTGAAACTCTAGATGAATCTTACGATGTCTTGATAAGTATAGGCGGAGACGGTACCATTTTAAGAGCAATTACCTTCGTTACAACTCTTGATATTCCCATAGTTGGAATTAATACTGGTCGCCTCGGTTTTTTGGCCACGATACAGGTAGAAGATATCGAAAAAGCCATTCAAAATATCTTAGACGGTCGCTATAAATTTTCAGAACGCAGTCTTTTATCTGTTGAAACTTCTCCTGAAAATAAGGATATTTTAGAGCTGGACTTTGCTTTAAATGAAATTGCAGTAAGCAGAAAGAACACCACTTCAATGATTACCATTGAAACCCTTTTGGATGGGGAATATTTAACATCCTACTGGAGTGACGGCTTGATTATTTCAACACCCACAGGCTCCACAGGGTACTCTTTAAGCTGTGGCGGACCTGTAATTACACCGGGCGCCAACAGTTTTGTATTAACACCAATAGCACCGCATAACCTAAGTGCGCGACCATTGGTGATTCCAGATTCTACTGAAATACAATTAAAGGTTAGTGGAAGAGAAGAACAACACCTTGTATCATTGGACTCCAGAATTGCAACTTTGGACAATGGCACCATCATAAAAATTAAAAAAGCCAATTTCAAAATCAAGATGATTGATCTTCTGGATGAAAGTTTTTTAAAAACACTTCGCAAAAAAATGCTTTGGGGCGAGGACAAGCGCAATTAAACAATATTTCTGTATAAATACTGTTTTACCATCATACTATTCAATTCAAATTGTAATAGGCTCGTCTTATTTATTATATTTGCAAACTTTAAATGGCTATGCGGCAGGTAAACGTATTAATTATTAGCATATTAACGCTTCAGTTGAGCTTCTCTCAAATAAACGAAATAGGTGTGTTTGCGGGTGGAAGTAATTTTATTGGTGATGTTGGAGCAACCGATTATATTTCCCCCAAACAAGCGGCTTTTGGCGGTATATATAAGTGGAATAGAAGTGCTCGTCACTCCTACAGAATCTCCATGATTTTCACAGAATTGGAAGGGATGGACATTGAATCTGATGACCCACGACGCCAACAAAGAGGATATAGTTTTTATAATAGTATGTTTGAAATATCTGCTGGAATGGAGTTTACGTTTTTAGACTTTAATCTACATACTGGTGAGCCAGTTGCAACGCCTTATTTATATAGTGGTATAAGTTTCGCCAGACATGACAACTATTATTTTGATAATGGTAATCTTATTTCAGAAAATAGCAAAAGTTGGGCAGTTGGCATACCAATGGTGTTAGGCTTTAAGGCCCGTTTAATTGATAAATTTATTATTGGATTAGAGGTTGGAGCGCGATATACATTTACGGATGAAATTGACGGTAGTATTCCCGATGCAGACTTCAGAGAATCCTTCCGATTTGGGAATATAAATAATAATGATTGGTATGTGTTTTCTGGTTTAACCTTAACATATACTTTTGGAGAAAACCCATGTTATTGCGTAGAATAAATGGAATTAAAGGATAACATACGCCTTGAAGCACTTCCAAAACACATTGCTATTATTATGGATGGCAATGGTCGTTGGGCGAAACAAAAAGGTATGATACGCGCTTTTGGTCATGAAAATGGAACAAAGGCCGTTAGACAGGTAGTTGAAGCCTCTGCAGAACTAGGAATTAATAATCTTACACTTTACGCGTTCTCAACTGAAAATTGGAATCGACCTAAACTAGAGGTTAAGACTTTAATGAAATTATTAATTTCTTCACTACGAAAAGAAATTAAAACATTACAGGATAACAACATTCAACTTTCAGCAATCGGCAACCTAAATTTACTGCCTGAAAAAGTTCATAAAGAACTTACTGAGGTAATACAAGCCACCTCAAAAAATTCTAGAATGACTTTAACCTTGGCCCTGAGTTATGGCTCTAGGGAAGAGTTGATTAGTACTGTTAAAGAAATCAGTAATAAAGTTAAAAATAATATAATTCCGATAGAAACTATTGATGAATCAATTATAAATAAGCATCTTTACACGCAAAATTTACCAGACGTAGACTTGCTTATTAGAACTAGCGGAGAACAACGTATCAGTAATTTTTTGCTTTGGCAAATAGCCTACGCCGAATTGTATTTCACCCATACACTTTGGCCAGATTTCACAAAAGACGAATTGTATAAGGCTATTATTGAATATCAAAAAAGAGAAAGACGATTTGGGAAAACAAGTGAACAACTTAGCTAGTACATTTTTTTTAAAATCCTACTTAAAACAATGTATTGCACTATTTTGTATTGCATTTAGCTTTGCGCTCTACGGACAAGATATTTCATTTGAAAATGGAAAAAAATATATTATCGGCGAGGTCTCGGTAATAGGCAACACCACATTTAACGAACAAACAGTAATAACCTATTCCGGACTAAAAAAAGGAAAAGAAATTGCCATTCCTGGTGAGGATATTGCCAACGCCATTAAAAAACTTTGGGGTTCAAAGTTATTTAGTGATATTGAAATTTATCTCATTAATATTGAAGGCAATAAAGCCTTCTTAGAAATAAGACTCTCTGATTTACCACAGCTTAACAATGTTAAAATTACAGGTGTTAAAAAAGGTAAGCACGAAGGTATTATAAACGACAATAAACTCAAAATTGGCACAAAGGTTACAGAAAATTTAATTACCACCACAGATAATTTTCTTACCAAAAAATATCGTAAAAGTGGTTTCTATAACGCCAAGGTCAATATCAATACCATCGAAGTAAAAGACTCTATTGAAAAGGCTAGAGTAAACATGGTTGTTGCCATTGATAAAGGTGAGAAAGTAAAAATAAAAAATATAACTTTTGATGGAAATAATGCTTTAAAAGCCAAAGTGCTACGTAAAGCGATGAAAAGCACCAAAAAAATTAATAGACTTCGTATTTTAAAACGATCGAAATTTATTGATTCAGCATATCAAGCAGACCTTAAAAGTGTTATAGATAAATATGCCGAAAATGGTTATCGAGATGCCAGAATTCTTTCAGATAGCGTAAGCGTGAATAATGATAAAACTATATCTATTCATATTGCTGTAGAAGAAGGTGATTTGTATAAGTTTGGTGATATTAATTTTATTGGAAATACTGTTTACACCGATCAACAATTAAACCGATACCTGCGAATTAAGAAAGGTGATACATATAACGGTGTATTGCTGCAAGAACGCATTCAAGATAATAGTAAACCAGACGCCGATGATATTGTTAACCTTTACCAAAACAACGGTTATTTATTCTCGTCTATAAATCCTGTTGAAGTTAGTGCAGAAGACAATGTCATTGATTTGGAGATAAGAATTTCTGAAGGCAAGCCAGCATATTTTAATGATGTTAGCGTTGTGGGCAATGATAGAACCAACGATCATGTAATATATAGAGAACTCCGCACAAGACCAGGACAATTATATAGTAAGGCTAATGTTGTTAGAACGGTAAGAGAGTTAGGACAATTAGGCTTTTTTGATGCTCAGGAACTTGCACCTAATTTTAATAATCCAAATCCAAATGAAGGAACAATTGATATGGAATATTCAGTTAAGGAAACTGGATCAAGTCAAATTGAACTTCAAGGTGGTTATGGCGGTGGTGGTTTTATCGGCACACTTGGTTTATCTTTCAATAACTTCTCCATGAAGGATATTTTCAACAAGAAAGCGTACAAACCTATACCTATGGGAGATGGACAACGCTTGTCATTACGTTTGCAAGCAAGTCAGTTCTTTCAGACCTATAGTTTTTCGTTCTCTGAGCCATGGTTAGGAGGCAAACGTCCTGTACAATTTTCGGTATCCTTATCTCATACAAAACAATTTTTGTTTAATCCATTGTCTCGACGTGCAGACAGAAGTAGAAGTTTTAACATTACGGGAATTACTCTTGGATTGGCAAAACGATTAACAGTTCCGGACAACTACTTTACATTGTCTCAAGCGCTTAGCTACCAAGTGTACGACTTAAATAATTATAATACTGGTTTATTTACATTTGGAGATGGCAGCTCAAAAAACTTATCCTATACGTTAGGCTTATCTAGAAACAATACAAGAATAGATCCAATTTTTCCAACAGGTGGTTCAAACTTTTCTATTACGGCAAAACTTTCACCGCCATGGTCTTTATTTGACGGAGTAGATTATTCGGCACTAAGTGATGAACGCGACGATCAACAAGCAATCGTTAACGACACTTCCCTATCTGATGACGTGAGAAATGAGGCAGCAGATAGAATTAGTCAAATAGATCAAGAACGCTTCAATTGGTTGGAATTTTATAAAATTAATTTTAAGGCAGATTGGTATACCGAATTCACTAAGAACCTTGTCTTAAGACCAAGTGTTGAGTTTGGGTTTTTAGGTGCCTACAATAATGATAGAGGTGTAATACCATTTGAGCGTTATTTTGTTGGAGGTGATGGTTTAGGAAACTTTGCTTTAGATGGCAGACAGGTTGTACAATTGAGAGGTTATCCAAATCAATCACTTTCTTCAACAGATGGCGGAAGTATCTATAATAAATTCTCATTAGAACTTAGATATCCTATTACATTAAAGGCATCCGCAAAAATATATGCACTAGGGTTTCTTGAGGGGGGTAATTCCTTCAATAGCTTTAGAAATTTCGACCCATTTAACTTAAAGCGTTCCGCTGGATTAGGTATACGTATATTTATGCCTGCTTTCGGATTATTGGGTATAGATTTTGGTCATGGTTTCGATCCAATTCCTGGAAATGTTGAAAAAAGTGGGTGGCAAACACACTTTATCATTGGGCAGCAATTTTAGTTGAAAAACATTTTGGCACGATATTTTCTAATAACACTTTGATGAATTGATTGAGAATTAAAATTTTTAAGATTAAATTGCGTTAATTTTAAGAATAAAATTCAGAGAGTGACAGAATTATAAACCATCTGTCGGTTTTTAGGATTTATAACCCAAGTAAATTAAAAATAACACAGATGCGAAAAAACGTTCTTTTTTTATTGACATTAGTCGTTATGCTTAGCATTACAATTTCGACACATGCGCAGCGTGGGGTAAGAATTGCCTATATAGATACAGAGTATATTTTGGAAAACGTTCCAGAGTATCAGGAATCCATGGCGCAATTAGATGAAAAAGCGCAAAAGTGGAAGAATGAAATTCAGGCAAAACTTTCTGATATTGCGCAAAAGCGAAAAGATTTGAGCAACGAAAAAGTATTGCTAACTCAAGAGCTAATTGAAGAGCGTGAAGAGGACATCATGTATGAAGAGAAAGAAATTCTTGACTATCAACAAAAGCGATTTGGGCCAAATGGTGATTTAGTTATTCAGCAAAAGCAACTAATGCAACCTATACAAGATCAAATTTTTGCAGCAGTTCAAGATATGGCTACGAATTATGACTTCATTTTTGATAAAGCTGCAGATGTGGTAATGTTGTATTCTGCTAAACGCTTTGATATAAGCGATCGTGTTCTAAGAGCTATTACAAGATCATCAAAAAGAAAACAAGCGCAAACAAAAGCAGAAAGAAAAGCAGCGAAACAAGAAGAAGCCGTTCCAGAAATTAATTATGAATTAGAAGAGCGACAAAAAGCGCTTGAAGAGAAAAAAGCAGAAAGAGAAAGTGCCGTTGAAAAACGCAGACAGGAAATCTTAGCCGCAAGAGAAGCAAAGAAAAAAGAGGCTGAGGAACGACGTCAAAAAATAATAGAGGATCGCGAAAAAGCAAAACAAGCTAAACTTGATGCTAGAAATAAAGCAGTAAGTGCAGTTGATAGTACTAGTACTGCTACAACAGCAGAAGTAACCAAAAGTGCGGAAGCTGAACCGCAAAAAACAAAAGAACAATTACTGGAAGAAACAAGACAAAAAAAGCTTGCGGATAGAGAAGCGAGAAAAAAAGCCTTAGAGGAGCGTAAAAAGAAAATTTTAGAAGAACGTAAAAAGGCGCTAGAGGAAAAACAAAAAGTACGAGACAGTATAAAAAACAATAAATAAACTTTAAAATTATAACACATTAATACTATTTTTTAAAATGAAACATTTAAAATCAATTTTATTCGCAGTTGCTTTAGTAGGTATGGCAGGTTTTGTAGGAGCGCAAAGTAAAGTTGCACATATAAATACCCAAGAATTAATTAAAGCAATGCCAGAGATGAAAACAGCTCAGGCAGATTTAGAAGCACTTTCTAAAACCTATCAGACTGAATTAAAAAGTCTTGGAGACGAATACCAAAAGAAAGTGCAATTGTACGATTCTGAAGCGCCAACAAAAACTCAGGAAGAAAATAACGCGCGTATCAAAGAGGTTCAGACCATGCAACAAAGTATTCAAGAGTATCAGGCAAAAGCGCAGCAAGATTTACAGAAAAAAGAATTTGATTTATTGAAACCTATTACTGAAAAAGCAAAAGATGCTATTCTCAAAGTTGCAAGAACACAAGGCTTTGATTATGTATTGGATTCTTCACAAACGGTTACTATAATGGCGGATGGCAAGGATTTATTAGAAGATGTAAAAAAATCTTTAGGAATACTTTAGTACTATTTCCAAATAAAGAATATAAAGCTGCTTTTAAAAAGGCAGCTTTTTTATTTTTGCTTAATATGAGTAACAAACCTATCGGTATTTTTGATTCTGGTGTTGGTGGAACTTCAATTTGGAAAGAAGTGCATCAGCTACTGCCCAACGAAAACACTATATATCTTTCTGATAGTTCAAATGCACCCTATGGCCCGAAAGGAAAAGAAAAAATAACAGCCCTTTCTATCAAAAACACCGAACTCCTCTTGAAAAAAGGTTGTAAACTGATAATAGTTGCTTGTAACACCGCCACCACAAATTCTATAGATTACCTTCGTGAAAATTACAATGTCCCTTTTATAGGTATTGAGCCAGCTATAAAACCAGCTGCTCTAAATACAACAACAAATGCCGTTGGCATTTTAGCAACTAAAGGCACATTAAGTAGCGCTCTATTTTCACATACATCTGGACGCTTTGCAAGTCATATTAAAATTGTTGAACAAGAAGGAGAAGGAATTGTTGAACTTATAGAAAGTGGGAAATTATATTCCAATGAAATGGAATCGTTATTATCAACATATTTAAAACCAATGGTAAAGGCCAATATTGATTATTTAGTCTTAGGTTGCACCCATTACCCATATCTTATTCCTATACTTGAAGAGTTACTGCCAGATCATGTCAAAATAATCGATTCTGGAGAAGCGGTTGCTAGACAAACAAAAGTAATTTTAGAACAAAACGGACTGAAAAATACTAAAATTTTCATTCCTAGAACTGAATTCTACACCAACGGTAGTGTTAAGGTTATGCAATCTCTATTAGGTGAAAAATTTAAGATTGACCTCCTTGATTTTTAAGCACATTCCATTGCTAAAAATATTTTGAGATTTAGTTTAAGGTAACTTCTAAGGCTAAAAATTTAATCTTTAAACCAACTTGAATATTTTATGTATGCATCTGCAATGCGATTAATTTCTCCTGAAATCAATTCTTCACTAATATCCTTAATTTTTTTAGCGGGTACACCAGCGTAAATTGAACCAGAAGTTACTACTGTGTTTTTAGATACCACAGCCCCGGCAGCTATAATACAGTTAGACTCTACAATTGCGCCATCCATAATAATACTTCCCATTCCTATTAAAACATTATCATGAATTGTACACCCATGAACCAAAGCATTATGACCAATAGATACGTTATTCCCTATGGTGGTTGGCGCCACTTTATAAGTACCATGAATTACAGCACCATCTTGCACGTTTACTTTATTTCCCATTTTAATAAAGTTTACATCGCCTCTAACGACTGCACTGAACCAAATACTACATTGTTTACCCATAGAAACATCGCCTAAGATTGTTGCATTTTCCGCCACAAAACAATCCTCTGGGATAATTGGTGATTTACCTCTTACTTCTTTTATTACTGGCATAATTATTCCTTTGAAAAAGGAATCTCTTTAAAGATTGAAAAGAGACTCTTTATAAATATTACTTTTAATAGATTCCGTATCAAGTGCGGAATGACAACATACTTTCAATTACTTAAAAAACGACAACAAATCGGCTTTCTTAGAAGCGGAAACCATTACTTCTTTTCCGTTACTTAATACCACACTCCCTCCTTTTCCTTTTTGATACTTAATTACTTCATTAACATTAACCAAATAAGATTTATGAACCCTTGCAAAACTAGCATCAATCAGAGCTTCTTCAAAGTACTTTAGTGTCTTGCTTACTACTTTTTTCTTATTGTTATTTAAATAAATTTCTGTGTAATTATCATCTGCTTTACAATACAAAATATCAGCTGTACTTAAAACCTCAAACCCACTTTGTAAAGGAATAGTAATTTTTCCATTGACACCAGAAGTTTTCGCTACTAAAATCTCATCTTGCAAAGCGTTTTCTTTTGTTTTGATGTCTGCCACATAATCCACGGCTTTTATTAGTTCGTCAATTGAAATAGGTTTCATCAAATAATAGGAAGCATGAGCGTTCAAAGCATCAATTGCATAGTGGTCATAGGCCGTAACAAAAATAGTTTCAAAATTTATATCTCCTACTTTTTCTAATAAATCGAAGGCATTCCCATAGGGCATTTCAACATCAAGAAACACTAAGTCCAAATCATTATTCCGAATCAAAACTAACGCCTCATCTACATTTGAGGCTTCTCCTAAAATTATAACATTAGGACAGTACTTCTTTAAATAGTTCTTTAGTATTTGCCTACTGGTTTCTTCGTCTTCGACTATAATTGCTGCTAATTTCATTTAGTCTTTTTTTAAAGTTACAACTACTTTAGTTCCGGTATCTTCTTCATCTTGAAAATCACCCACAGAAACATCTACTTTATCCTTATACATATCGTTTAAAATAGCCACACGCTTCTTGATATTTCCCATGCCTTTAGAATTTTGTTTCTTTTGATTATTCGTCTTTAAAGCCTTTGATTTTTTCCGTCCAATCCCGTTATCTATAATCGTAATTTTTATTTCATCTTTTTTCTCTTGAGAAATAATTATCTTTAAAAGGCCTTTATCCCTTTTGTAACGTAACCCATGCCAAACCGCATTTTCTATATAGGGTTGCAAGAGCATTGGTGGAATAACAAAATCTTCTACTTTTATTTTTTCATCAATCTCAATCTTGTAATCAAACTTATCCTGAAATCTAAAATGCTCTAATTGGGAGTATAATTGTAATAGCTCTATCTCTTTTTCTAACGGAATAAAATCTTCCTCACTATTTTCCAATACAGCGCGCATTAATTTTGAAAAATCAGTTAAATATTTGTTCGCGGTGCGCTCATCATTTGAAGCAATAAAACTATTTACCGAGTTCAACGCATTAAAGATGAAATGCGGATTCATTTGACTACGAAGCGATTTTAAAGCCAGTAAATTATTTGCAAGCCTTTGTTCTCGAATAAATTTAAACATCAAAAACGCTACTAAGGCTAGTAAAAACAAACCTCCAATAAGTGAGTAAATAATTACTCTTTGACGTTTTGATTGTTCTGTACTTAGCAAGTATTTGCTCTCAGAAAGTTCTCGGTCACTCTCTAGGCTTGTAATTCTGTTTTGCTTATTTGAGAGCTCTTTTTCAAATCTAGCGGCTTGAGATATTTCTTGTTCTCGTTTAATAACTAATTTGTCTACAACTTCAACATAGGCTTGATATGCCTCTAGTGCTTTATTAAAGTCTCCTGTAGTTTTATAAACTTCAGATAGTTTTCTCGTGGCATCTTTTTGAACCACTAAATCCTTCTTATCAGTAGCTTCCTCAATACTTTCTTCTAAAAACTCAATAGCATTTCCATAATCGTTTTGTTGCGCATAAGCACTTCCAATTTTATAGTTTTGTTTTTGGGGAGTTAAAGGACTCTCATTGTCAAAAACAGAATCTTTTTCAATATCTTCAATGCTTTCTAAAGCTTGCTTACGCAGTTTTATTTCATCAGAATAATTATTGGCTTTATTTTTTAAATCAGCAACCTTAATTTGCTCTTCAATAGCTCTTTTTTTATTTTGAGTTTTGGCAAGATTTAGAGATTCGTTAAAATAACCCTCTGCTTTTACAATATCTCCTTTGTTATTTAAGGTTTCGGCTATTTTAGAATTTAAATCTATAATTTTAGTTGTAATTGAAAACCGTTTTGCTAGTTTTAACCCATTGTTATACGCTTCAACCGATTTATCAAAATCTTTAATTATTCTGTAGGTATCACCTAAACCTTCAAAACGAATTATGCGTTGATAGTTTGACAAATCTCTTTCTCTAATATTATTGTACAACACAATGCTTTCTTGATAATTTGCATTTTGCGTATATGCTTTTGCTAATTTTAATTTCGTACTATTTACTGTCTTATTTTCAATACTTATTTGATAATTAGAAACTGCTAAATCATATTGTTTCCAGAACATATAAATATCGCCTAATACTTCGTAAGCCTCTGAATTTTCTTTTTTTGAATCACTTAGTTCTAAAGCATCCGCAATAAATTGAATACTTTTTTTAGCATCTTTTTTAAGATATACCTCAGCAGAATCTATAAACCAATTGAACTTTGGCTCTTGTAATTTTTTTGATTTCTTAGATATGAAATTAGACTTTTCATAAGGTTCTACTTCTACTAGTATGCGCTCATTACTTTCTATAGTATAGTAAACCGTCTCAAAATCTTTATGACGGATAGTTAATTCGTCGCCCTTCCTTGCCTCAACTCTAAATTCACCAAAAGTATTTGTAGTAGTGTATCCACCGCCATTAACTTGAATATTTACATTAGGAATTGGCTTTCTTGTATCTTGTTCTATCACCGAACCTCTTACGGTAAAACTCTGAAAATTATTTACCTCATTTACCTGTGCGTTAAGACCATTGGCAATAAAACCTAAAACTAAAATCAATATATATTTATACTGTTTTTGCATATTCTGTTTTCTGGTGTCTAAACTTACACAGTTTTAACGGTTTAATAAAATGATAAAAGTCTGAAAAGCTACATTTTTCATAAAAAAATATCCTATTTACGTATTTATTCAGACCGTTTACTCATTTAAATAACCACTTCGCTCATTCATCTTTTTTTAGAAAATACTTTCAAACTAATTTTCGAGTATTAATCAAAAAAAGAAATGAATTATGAATGCTCAAATCAAAACATTATTATTCTGTTTGGCACTGTTTAGCTTTACGGCTTGTAAAGCAGATAACAAAAAGCCTAATCTTTCCATGGGAAATATAGAATCCCCTAAAGCGTTACCCAATAAACAATTTATTAAAGTAGCGCTTCTATTAGATACTAGTAATAGTATGGATGGACTGATAGACCAAGCCAAAGCGCAACTTTGGGAAATTGTAAACGAACTCTCTTATGCCAAATGTGGCAACAGTAAACCCAATTTAAAAATAGCCCTGTATGAGTATGGCAATGACAGGCTGGAAAGTGAAGAAGGTTATATTAGACAGGTATTGGCTTTTAGTGATGACCTCGACGAAATTTCTAAAGAATTATTCTCATTAACAACAAATGGTGGTAACGAATATTGCGGACAAGTGATACAAACTTCCCTAAATCAATTAAGTTGGGGAAATAATCCAGACGACTTAAAATTAATTTTCATTGCTGGCAACGAACCATTTACGCAAGGAAAAATAAATTATAAAGACGCATCAATAGATGCAAAAGAAAAAGATATTACGGTGAATACCATTTTCTGTGGCGATTACAATCAAGGAATTTCCACTTATTGGAAAGAAGGAGCAGATTTAACCAATGGCGATTATATGGCCATTAATCACAACAAGGCTACAGTGCACATTGCATCGCCTTATGACGATCAAATTCTTCAACTTAATATTAAACTCAATAAAACCTATGTAGGTTACGGGAGATATGGAAAAAACAAAATAGCAATGCAAACAGAACAAGATATAAATGCTGGTAGTTATAGTAAAGCTAATGCTGTAAGTAGAACTATTAGCAAGAGTTCTCACCTATATAAAAACTCTAAATGGGATTTGGTAGATGCAGTATCTGAAGAGGAAGTTGAAATTGAAGATCTTAAAAAGGAAGCATTACCTATAGAATTAAGAAACAAAAGTAAGGAAGAACTGAAGGCTTATATATTTGAATTACAAAAGAAGCGGGAAGCCATTCAAATAGAAATTCAGGAATTAAATAAAAAACGAAAAGCCTATATTTCTGAAAAAGAAACAGGAAATGGTTTGGAAAACGCCATGACCAAAGCGATAAAAACTCAAGCCAAAAAGAAAAAATACTCTTGGTAAAATTATTCTCAGGAAGGAAGTGAGGCTTGAGTAATCTAACACTAAACTTGTAAGGATTACCAGGTCTACTTCCTCATAAAGGAAATATCACAGCTTAATTTACTGCAGGACAATTGCATTCAAAACGCTCTCTTCTACAGTTAAAGTTATAGCCTAAAGTTATCTGATGAAAACCGCCATTCGTGAACACTATCGAATTTGCCTGATAAGTATACGTATAAGCAAACATAAATTGCTTGTAATTAGCACCTAAAATGGGAGTAAACTGTTGTAACTTTTGACTTTCCACACCGCCTGAGTTATTTACAAACTCAGCTCCATCTAAACTTTGTCTATAGGAAAGTCCTCCCCATAAAGTGCCAAATTCCATTTGTCTATATACCTTGGTATTAAAGTCTACCATTGATTCTTGAGTTCCATCTCTATATTGAAACATTATAGAAGGCTCATAACTCCATGCACTACCTAATTTTCCAAATACACCACCAACTGAAAGTAAATAACGCCTTAAATTACTTGTAATTTGAATATCGTTATTAACACCAGCATTCTCAAGTATATTTTTTATAGTACCGTGTGCATAGAAATCTAAATAATGATAGGAAAACCCAAAGTCAATATTAAAGTTAGTTGCATTCTGAACCACACCTTGTATTATGGGATCTGAGCCATCAAAAGGAAATGTAGTTTCATCAAGCTGATACTGAATGAAACCAGCACTTAAACCAAAGGATAACATATTTAAATCAACTTCACTTCTCGAGAACATTAAATGGTGTGCATAGGTTAAATATGCTCCTGTTTGTGAGTGAAACCCATTTTTATCTGCATATAAAATACCACCAATACCAGAAGGGGAATCGCCAATTCGTCCATTAACACTTAATGTCATTAAACGTGGGGCATCTTCATGCCCAAACCATTGCTGTCTTCCTGTCAAACGAATTTTAGCACAATTTGCTGCTCCAGCCATTGATGGATGAATAAGATAATAATTATCTGTTAAGTAATCCGTATATATTGGAAGCCCCTCTTGCGCCTCGGTTTTTGTGAGTAGAAAAACTCCAAAAATTAATAGTAGCGAATATTTCAATTTCATAGGTAACAATCTTGGTAAACTGGTATTTAGCTAACGCTTACTGTTTGAAAAAATTACATACAGAAAACTCTTAACTAAACTCAAATATATGCATATCTAGAATTTCTTTTAGTATTTTTGCGAAAAATTAGCTAAAATGAAAGATTTCAAGGTTTCCGTGAAAGAAACAACAAATGATACTATTGTTAAATTTGAGGTAAATCAATTTATTACAAAACACCTAAGTTTTGAATTTAATAATATTGATGAGGCAAAATTATCGCCACTTGCACAACAACTCTTCCATTTACCCTTTGTAAAAAAGGTATACATCTCAGGAAATTTTATTGCTATTGAACGTTATAATATCGTGGCATGGGCTGATGTTCAAGATGAAGTAGCACAACAAATTGAAGCCTATTTAAATGAAGGAGGTGTTGTAATTACAGAAGATGCAACTCCTAAAAAACAAACACCTGTTACCGTTTATGCTGAAGCTACACCTAACCCTGCTGTTATGAAGTTTGTAGCTAACAAAAAAATAGCAACAGCGGTTTTTGAATTTACTTCCATCGATGAAGCAAAATTATCACCATTGGCATCAGAACTATTTCATTTGCCTTTCATTAAAAGCGTTTTTATAGAAGAAAATTATGTTTCGGTAACGAAATATGATATGGCAGAATGGCAAGATATCACTGTCGAATTAAGAGAATTCATCAGAAACTTTATAGCAGACGGAAAAGAAGTTGTTTTACCTGGAGCAGCCGAAAAAATGGAAACCTCTGCACCTCAACTTGATAGAAAGTTTGAAGGGCTTGATGATACTTCAAAGGAAATTGTAAATATTCTGGAGGAATATGTGAAACCTGCAGTAGCCAGTGATGGTGGAAATATTCAATTTATTGAATATAATGCCGATGTAAAAAACGTTAGTGTTTTATTGCAAGGTGCTTGTAGCGGATGTCCGTCTTCAACATTCACTTTAAAAAATGGTATTGAAAACATGCTCAAGCAAATGTTACCTGGTAAAGTTGAGACTGTTGAAGCTATTAATGGGTGACCTATAGTAAAATAACGTGTCTAAATTCGTATCTTAGGAAATAGGCTTTAGAAAATTAATTATTAACCTAAAATATAGAATTATGGCAGTTTTAAAAGTAATTGAAGTTTTAGCAAACTCTGAAAAAAGTTGGGAAGACGCTACTAAAAAAGCAGTGGCCCAGGCCTCTAAAAGTGTAAAAAACATTCGCTCTGTTTACGTTCAAGACCAAAGTGCTAGTGTAAAAGACGGCGAAATTTCAGACTTTAGAGTGAATGTAAAAATCACTTTTGAAGTAAAGTAAGTTAAAACTTTTTAAAAAGATAGCGCTCTTAATTGGGGCGCTTTTTTTATGCTTTTCTTTTAAGTACATTTGAGATATGAAGTATTCTTTGTTATTATTCCTGATTGTCATGGTGAGTTGCAAAAGCCAGAATAACGAAACCGAAAGTCAACATAAATACACCAACGCTTTAGTTAAAGAGACAAGTCCGTATTTATTACAGCACGCGCATAATCCGGTTGACTGGTATGCTTGGAATGATGAAGCACTGAAGAAGGCAAAAGACGAAAATAAGCTACTTTTAATCAGCGTTGGGTATTCGTCGTGCCACTGGTGTCATGTGATGGAACATGAAAGTTTTGAAGATACTTTAGTGGCCGAAGTAATGAATAAAAACTTCATTAATATAAAAGTTGATCGAGAAGAACGTCCAGATGTAGATCAGGTATACATGAATGCATTGCAGATAATGAAAGGCAGCGGTGGTTGGCCAGTTAATGCAATTGCTTTACCTGATGGTAGACCTATTTGGGCAGAAACATATTTACCAAAAGACCAATGGACAAGCGTTTTGGAACAGATTTCTAAACTTTATAAAGAAGATCCAACCAAACTCATTCAACAAGCTGAAAATGTACAAAACGGAATTAATTCTATTTCCGTTGTTGAAGTAAATAGCAATGCTCCTGTTTTTGAAAAAGATTTTATTGCTCAAGCCGTTAATACTTGGTCTAAACAATTTGATAAGAAGTTTGGAGGTATCAATCGCGAACCTAAGTTTATGATGCCCAACAATTATCATTTTTTATTGCGATATGCGTATCAAACTGATAATGATGAGCTTTTGGATTTTGTAAATCTTACACTTAAAAAAATTGCTTATGGAGGTGTTTACGACCATGTAACTGGTGGGTTTTCAAGATACTCTACCGATGGTAAATGGCACGTGCCTCACTTTGAAAAAATGTTGTATGATAATGCACAATTAGTAAGTTTATATTCTGATGCTTATTTGTTAACTAAAGATGAATTGTATAAAGAAATTGTTAAAGAAACTTTAGATTTTATCGATGAAGAAATGACAACATCTGAAGGTGCCTTTTATTCTTCTTTTGATGCTGATAGCATGAATCCTGAAGGTGAGCTTGAAGAAGGCGCCTTTTACGTATGGCAAAAAGAGGAGCTAAAATCTATTTTAAAGGAAGATTTAGATCTCTTCTCTGAATATTATAATATAAATAATTATGGACTTTGGGAAAAAGGTAATTATGTTCTTATCAGAAAAGACGATGATGCCGACATCTTAAAAAAGTATAGTATTTCTCAAAACGAATTAGATGACAAAAAATCTAGTTGGAAATCCACACTTCGTGATATAAGAAATAAAAGACCTAAACCAAGAATGGATGACAAAGCCCTAACTTCTTGGAACGGTTTAATGCTTAAAGGTTATACAGATGCATACCGTGTTTTTGGAAATGAAGATTATTTGCAAACCGCAATCGCTAATGCAGAATTTATTACATCAAAAGTTTTGAGAGAAGATGGCGGGTTAAATCACACATATAAAAAAGGAGAAAGCAAAATAAATGGTTATTTGGAAGATTACGCAACCGTAATAGACGCTTTCATAGCACTTTATGAAGTTACTTTAAATGAAAAATGGTTGAATACTGCAAATCAATTATCAAAATATATATTCGATCACTTTTATGATGATACCAGTAAAATGTTTTTCTATACTTCCGATGAAGACACAGCATTGGTTGTGCGAAATATTGTATATCATGATAATGTGATTCCTGGAAGCAATTCTATTATAGCCAAAAACCTATTTAAACTGTCTCATTATTTTGATAATACATCCTACGCAGAATCTGCTACTACAATGTTGAATAATATTAAACCAGAGATAGTGAAATACCCAACAGCATATTCTAATTGGTTAGATTTAATGTTGAATTATACTAATCCATTTTATGAAGTTGCCATTTCTGGAGCAGATGCTAAACAGAAAATCTCGGAACTAAACAAAAATTATATTCCAAATAAACTAATTGCAGGTAGTACTTCTGAAAATAATATGCCCTTGCTTAAAAACAGGTTTAATCCAGACAATACTTTAATTTATGTGTGTGTAAATAAAGCCTGTAAGTTACCTGTATTGGAAGTTGATAAAGCCATAAAACTATTAGACAAATGAGTACTTTAGCCATAATATTGATTTTATTTGTTGCCTTAGAACACTTATATTTTTTGGTTTTAGAAATGTTTTTATGGACCAAGCCAAAGGGTATTAAAACCTTTGGTTTAAAATCAAAAGAATTTGCCGAAGAAACAAAAGTTTTAGCTGCAAATCAAGGACTATATAATGGATTTTTAGCCGCTGGCTTGCTGTTTTCAATTTTAATTGATGATAAAAAAGTTGCATTATTTTTCTTGATTTGTGTGACTATTGCAGGTATTTACGGGTCTTACTCAACAAAGCAAATAAAACTATTTTTAGTGCAAGCAGTTCCCGCTATTTTAGCGCTTGTTTTTTGCTTCATTTAAAATTAATTAATCATTTTTTATCATTCAATCACTTAAAAACTTAGCAATAGTTTTTAATTTCGTACTCACTAAAAAACTAAAATTTATGGAAAACGCAGACAAGTATCTTGACATGGGGATTGAGTTCATTACAAATTATGGACTTAAAATTATTGGAGCTATCATCATTTGGATAATAGGTTCATGGATCATCAAAAAAATAAACAAAGGCTTAGGCAAAATAATGTCTAAAAGAAATTATGATGAAAGCTTACAAAAATTCTTATTAAACTTAGTTGGCTGGATTTTAAAAATATTGTTAATCCTTGCAATTCTTGCCAAACTTGGGGTTGAAACCACATCTTTTGCTGCCATATTAGCTGCTGCTGGTTTAGCAATTGGTATGGCGCTTCAGGGCTCGCTGGGAAATTTCGCAGGAGGTGTTTTGTTAATGATATTTAAACCAATTAAAATTGGTGATTTAATTGAAGCCCAAGGTGAGCTTGGTGTTGTAAAAGAGATTGAAATTTTTACTACTAAAATAGTATCCCCAACAAATAAAGAAATCATTATTCCTAATGGAGCGCTTTCTAACGGAAACATTACAAATTATTCTACTGAAGGTAAGTTAAGAGTAGATTTAACAATTGGAGTTAGTTACGATGCCGATATTAAGCAAACCAAGGAGGTTTTAATGAAAGTGTTAACCGATAACCCACAAGTTTTAAAAGAACCAGCTCCTTCTGTTAATGTATCAGAATTGGCAGATAGCTCGGTTAATTTTGCGGTTAGACCTTACGCTACTGTTGCTGATTATTGGGATGTATATTTTGGTACTATTGAAAAATGTAAATTAGCACTAGATGCCGCTGGTATTGAAATTCCTTACCCACATAGTGTTGAAATACACAAAGAAGCTTAAGATTTAGGCTTAATAGCTATAAAGTCTTTTAAATAATAAGGTTCAAAATAAGCGACATCTTCGGTGTCGCTTATTTTATATTTATCAAAAGCTAAAACACTCATTTCATTGGCTGAAGGTAATTTATCTTCAATAAAAACTGCATTGGGATGCTTAATAATAGTCTTTGTTTTTTCTACACCACTACCAATAAAATATACGCTTCCCTTTTCTAAATAATCAGCAAAAGAAGTCTCATCCAAAATTTGAGCTTGGGTTTCTCGTATTTCATTATAGTTGGAATCATAAATAGCCGAATAAACCTCCATCCGTCTTGCATCCAGCATTGGAATAATAAGTCCATCTTCTATCACAACTTGGTGAGCTAACACCTCTAGAGTCGGCAAAGAAATTAAAGGTTTGTCTAGTGCAAAACAAAGCCCTTTAGCCGCAGAAACCCCAATTCGTAATCCTGTGTAAGAACCTGGCCCCTTGCTCACTGCAATAGCGTCAATCTGAGATCTAGAAATATCCGCTTCTTTAAGCACATCATCAATAAAAACGTGCAACTTCTCAGCATGGGAATAGCCATTTCTAGCATCTTCATTTAATGCCAAAGTACTACCTTCTTTAGATAAACTAACGGAGCAGTTGGTGGTTGCCGTTTCAAGATTTAATATGTAAGACAAAAGAATTAGTTATAAATTTTAGATGTAAAAATCTAAAACTTTTACCTTAAAACCAAGCTTATTGGATAAAGCCTAAAGAATTAATTTTGAGCTAGATTATCAATGGGAATACCAAAATAAAACTCAATAACCTTTAATCTAAAAATATAGTCATATTTTGTTCGAATAACTTCATTTTGTGATTGCTCATATCTTGCTTGAGATTGACTAAAATCAAAAGAATTTGACACCCCTAAATTATAACGTTCCTTAGCATAGTTGAATGCTTCTTTTCTTGCTTCTTCAGTCTTTAAAGCAGCCTCATAAGCCTTTAATGCACCTTTTGCATCATTAATAGCTTGATACACTTCGGTCTCCAAATCTAATTCTGCTTGCTCGTACTGACTTTTTAAGCGTTCAAGGTTAACTTTATTCCTAGCCACATTGTTCTTTGCAGAAAACCCATTAAAAATCGGCACGTTTAAACTAACACCTATAGCATGCCCATCATTTAAACTAAATTGGTCAAAAATGTTATCTGGTCCTGCAATTATTCTATTAGTCGTAAAATTTGGACTTACCACAGTTTCCCCTGAGCTTTCAACAAAACCAATTGGAGATGTTGTACCATCAGGTTCAGATTCCACACCAATTACGCGATCACTACTTGTAGCACGACTATCATACTGGTAAAACCCTGAAAGAGTAGGTTGCAAATTACCCTTAGCCAATTTCAAATCATACTCTGCCAATTGTACATTAGCATCGGCAATTTTTAAATCGTAACGTCTCTCTTTAGCCTTCTCGACGATTATGTTTGGAGATTCATCCAAAACTGAACTTAGGGGTACACCATAAGATACATCTTCTGTATCAAAATTTTGATAATCGTCAATACGTAAGGTCTGCGCTAAATTAATTTTAGATAACAATAATGCATTTTCAGTATTTACCATTTGCTGCTCTTGAGAGGCTAAAGTTGCCTTTAACTCCAAAGCATCACCTCTAGGTAATACTCCTTCTTTAACCAATTCTTCAGTTCGTAAATAATCTTGATTAGTTACATCATATTGCGCTTTTTGAATTTTAAGCTGTTCTTTATTAAATAGTATTTGCAAGTATGAATTGGCCACCAAAAGCGAAATATCATCCTTCATATCAGAAAGTTGATACTGATTTGCTAATATAGCTAAATTTGCCCTATGTAACTGATTTACATTTCTTAAACCATTATATATGGTAACGTTAGAGTTTAAGCGAAAAGATGTAAACTGCGTTGTTAAATTTTCAAGTAAACCGGTTGTAATATTTTGGTTTAAACCAATATTCCAAGAATGGCTTCCAGATGCGTTAAAAGAAGGTAAAAAATTACCAAATGCATCTTTTCTATTTATTTCACCTTGTTGCACATCAAGCTCACTTTGTTGTATGCTGATGTTATTCTCTAAAGCATACGCAACACATTCTTGAAGTGTCCATTTTTTCTGTTGAGAATACACCAACATACTAATAAGGCACAGGCTTAATAAGACTAAATATTTGATTAATTTTATCATAATTTATTCATCGTTATCTTCATCTTCCTCATCATCAGAAGCTTTATTCCAAACTTTAATTTTATCTCCTTCTTCTACGCCATCCAAAATTTCAACATTGATACCATCAGAAATACCAATTTTAACATCTTTCTTCTTGAATTTTCCATTTTCATTTTGAATCTCCACAAACGGTTTATCACTAGAGCGTTTGTATTGTAACAATGCTTCTTTAATAGCCAAAACACTATCCTTACCTTCTAAATCAATTTCAGCATTCGCACTGTAACCCGCTCTAATATTAGTGGTGCTATCTAACTTTACACTTGCTTTTACCGTAAATTGAACGGCACCATTTTCTTCAATCCCTTTAGGTGCAACAAAACTTAATTTCGCCGGAAATTCTTCATCATTTATAGCTCCTAAAACAACTGTAATATCTTTGCCCTCTTTTATTTTCCCTACCTCGGCCTCATCAACTTTACCTTCAAAAATCATATTACTCATATCTGCAATAGTGGCTATTGTAGTTCCTGCATTAAAGTTGTTACTTTGAATTACTTGATCTCCTTCTCTAACAGGAATTTCTAAAATGGTTCCCGAGATTTGAGCAATAATATTTGTATTAGCTGCACTACCACCAGCAATTGAACCACGTTTAATTATTTGGTAATCGTTCTGAGCTTGTCTTAAATTCTCCAAAGCCTGTTTGTAACTCAATTCGCTGTTTTCGAAATTTTGAACAGAAATCACTCCTTTTTCAAATAATTTTTTGTCTCTTTGGAATTGTGTAGATGCATTGTCTGCAGATAACTTAGAGGTAGCAATTCTACTTTGTGCATTAGCTAAACTTTGCTCATTAGGCACTACTCTAATCGTAGCTATAAGATCACCTTTCTTTACAACATCACCTTCTTCAACAACAATCTTGTCCACGATTCCTGTAATTTGAGGTTTCAATTCTATTTCTTCTTCAGGATTGAGTTTACCAGTAGCAACTGCTTGAGAACTTATGGTTGTAAAAAATGGTTCTGCCACATCAAATTCCTCAATATCCTTAGAGTTGGCGTCCATAAAATATTTCAACACAAAGACTAAAGCGATAACCGCTAATAGAACTAAAATAATTTTTACTGTTTTATTCATTTTTTTGATTGTTTATTCTTCTCTTAATGCTTCTATAGGTTTCACACTTGTGGCTTTAAATGCAGGTATTAAACCAATTAAAGTTCCAAGTATTACTAAAATTATAAGGGCTATAAAAACTACAATTATTGATACCGATGGATTAACGATAACAGCTTCAGCACCTTGGCCAGCAAAATGATTAAGTAGTATTAATATCCATCCACCAGAAATAATTCCTAACAAGCCAGCAATAATTGTTAGGAATACAGCCTCAACAACTATTTGTCTTTTAATTTCAAATGGAGTTGCCCCTAATGCTCTTCTAACGCCAATTTCTTTAGTACGTTCTTTTACGGTAATTAATAAAATATTACCAATAGCAAAAACACCAGCAATTAACGTAGCAATACCCACAAACCATGTTAAAAATTGCATTCCTGTTAAAAATCCGGTAACCTTGGCAAATTCGCCACCTAGGTTAAAACTGCCAAAGGCACGCTTGTCGTCAGGATGAATCCTATTTAAGTTTTTTAATAGTAATTTAGCATCAGACTCAATTTGTTTAATACTATATTCTGGTTTACCTGTAACCATAATCCATCCTATACGATCACCTTGGTTAAATATTTGTTGAAATGTGCTAAAAGGTATGTGAACATCAGAAGAAGGTCCCATAGACACATTCGATGTTTTAAAAATGCCTATTACTTTAAAATTAATACCATTTATAAGCATGTATTCTCCAACAGCTTTTTCGTCTTTTTCAAAAAGTTGTTTATAGATATCTTCTGATATAACAGCTACTTTACGCTTAGTTTGTATATCGGTTTCATTAATAAAACGGCCATGTTTTAGCTTTTTCTTCTGAACCTTATCTAAAAGTGGTAAATCTCCAGCAACACTAAAATTACCTGAAAGAAACTTACGATCCATTTTGGCTGTTCGCTGGTTTCTTGGAACAACAAACTCTATTCCCTCAACATTTTCCTCTACCTTTTTCACATCTGTCAAAGTAAGACGAACGCGACGTCCTTCTTGAAACCCTTTAAAAGGTTTCCTTGTATTTTGACCCCAAATAAAAACACTATTTGTAGCAAAATCCCCGAACAAACGATTAAAAGAATTCTCTAGTCCACGGGCAGAACCCAAAAGACCAATTAGTAAAAGTACGCCCCACCAAACACCAACCATGGTTAAAATAGACCTTAGTTTGTTTTTACTAAAGCTATCGAACACTTCTTGCCACGTATCTCTATCAAATAAAAATCTAAACATACTAGTCGGTTCTTAATGCAATTATTGGTTTTATGCGTGATGCGCGTTTTGCCGGAATATAACCAGCAATTGCTCCAGCGATAATCAGCGTCATAGTTGCGCCAATTACTAGCCCATTGCTTACTCCTGGATTTTTTATAAAATAATCTTCTAGTACAGGACTTACTGCTTTTAAAACACCAAAACCTATTAATAACCCAATGTACCCAGCAATTGCCGTAATTAAAATAGCTTCAATAAGAATAATGGAAACTATAGACTTTGGAGAAGCCCCTAAGGCTTTACGAATGCCTATCTCTTTTGTGCGTTCTTTTACTATAAAAATCATGATATTACTAATACCTACAACCCCAGCTATAAGAGTTCCAAAACCTATTACAAGAATTATAATACCTAACCCTACCATCATACCATCAACCGATTTTGTGGCTTCAGCCATATTCATAATTCGTATAGCTCTTTGATCGTCTTTAGCCACGTTAAACCGTTTCTTTAAATCTTTCCTTAGCTGGCTCCCAAAACCAATAGCCTGATCGTAGTCGAGATTTGGATTGTACCCAATATTGATTTCATTTATATAATCATTATTACCATAAATCATTTGTGCCGTTGTTACCGGCATATAAATTTTTCGTTCCTCATTATCACCACCATCATCTCTAAAAACCCCTACTACTTTATATTGCACACCACTTAGATTTATGTATTGCCCAATAGGATCAGTTTTAATAAATAAATCTTCTTCAACCAATCTACCAATGACTGCGACTTTTGTCTTATTTTTTAAATCATTCTCATTAATGTAACGACCATCAGTGATAAGGGTTTTTTCTAAAAATTGATGATCAGGATGCACTGCTCTTAAATCGTAAGTATTGGTTTCATTTTTATAAGACGCTTGCACATTTCGATAAATTCTTGCAGTTAAAAATTGAATCTTGTCATCATACTCCTCTTCAATATAATCGAAATCTTCATTTTTCAGCCTAATGCGTCTTCCTGCTTGTAAACCGTTATGAGCTTTGGTCGTTCTACCAGTATAAATGGCTATTCGATTTTTGGCATCATCTACAAAAGCATCTTTAAAAGTGTTTTGCAGTCCATTTGCAATCCCAAACAAAATGGTAAATAATAAAATTGCAAACGCAATAGTAAACCCCGAAAGTAAACTACGTGTTCTATTCTTATTAATACTTTGAAATATTTCCCTCCAAAGGTCTAAATCAAACATGTGCGCTTGCTCTTACCTGTGTTACTTTTTTATCTTCCATAATTACGCCATCACGAAGTCTAACAATACGCTTACACATATTGGCAATATCCTCTTCATGCGTTACCATTAAAATGGTTTTGCCTTCATCATTTAGTTGTTGGATAAACTCCATAATCTCATAAGAAGTTTTGGTATCAAGTGCTCCAGTAGGTTCATCGGCAAGTAGTAATTTAGGGTTGGCCGCTAAAGCCCTAGCAATAGCCACTCTTTGTTTTTGTCCACCAGACAATTCCTTGGGTAAATGATCTGACCAATCTGCAAGCCCCACTTTTTCTAAATGGAACATTCCCAATTCTTGACGTTTCTTTCGATTAAGCCCTTGATAGTACAATGGTAATGCTACATTCTCAAGTGCATTTTTGTAATTGATCAAATTAAAGGATTGGAATATGAAACCCAAAAATTTATTTCTGTATACAGCAGCTTTCTTTTCGGTAAGGTTATCAATTGGTAAACCGTCTAAAATATATTCTCCAGTATCTGCCACATCGAGCATTCCAATGATATTGAGCAGTGTTGATTTTCCAGAACCAGAAGACCCCATTATGGCTACCATTTCGCCTTCTTCAACTGATAAATCAATACCTTTTAAAACATGTAAACTGGAATCTCCTATTTTATAGGATTTGTGTAGTGCATTTATTTTAAGCATTTTTTGATTGATTGATGGTTAAACTAGTCACTTTAATGATAGCACTTTGCAGTTAGACTATCGACACAAAGAAATGTTACAAAAAAAATTAAAAAAAACTTTTATTAGTTTTTTAACTTATCTTTTAAGTATGCTATTTTATTTGTGATTTTCTAAATTCTAATTCCATACTAAACTGATAAAAATTTAAAAATCAATTCACTAAGAAAACCAAATAACGTTTTGACATTTATTTTAGTGTTTTTTTACATTTGTTTTTCTTCTTAACATAAATGCTTCTATACATTGTGAGAAATTATAAAATCATGAAGCAAAATGTATTAATAAGTAAAATGCCTCATTTTGGTCTAGACATTATTAGAATTGTATGTGGTGCAATTATTTTTTCCTATGGTCTCGAAATTTTTAACTCTGAACAATTAGCGGGATACACAGAGTGGTTAACCGACGTCGGAATGCCTTTGCCTAAAGTAATGGCATACATTGGTAAATTCGCCGAAATTAGCTGTGGGCTTTTATTGACTATTGGCCTTTTTACCCGATATGCCAGTATTCCTTTAGTAATAACAATGTTTGTGGTTAACTTTGTAATGCTAGACGGAAAAATCAGAACTGAACCCTTTTATTTGCTATTACTATTTGCGTGCTTCTTATTTATTGGAAGTGGAAAAATAAGTGTTGACTATTTGCTGAAGCAACACTCTAAAAACTAAAGGTAAAACCGCCATTAGTTTTGGGCTTTTTTCCTAAAAAACTTATAATAAATGAAGTAAGCCATACCAGCTACCAGGATATATGGTATTGCCATTAAATACATAATACCATTATTGATACCCTCTGCGGCAGTTTGTCCTTCTTCGCTTTCTAGTACGGCTCTACACATAGCACATTGCGCATTGCTATTTAAAAACAGAAAAATAGTAACCAGAAAAAGAACAATTTTAGGCTTCATATAGTAACTCTTAAACGTAATAGGGTGAAATCATAATATAAACTATAACACCTGTAATGGCGACATATAACCATAATGGAAACGTAATTTTCGCTATTTTTTTATGTTTCTCAATGTTATTGGTAATCGCCCTAACATAAGTAATCAAAACAAAAGGAATTACAGCAATAGACAAAACTATATGCGTTAATAAGATAAAGAAATACACATATTTTATGGCTCCTTCTCCACCAAATTTAGTGGAATCACTGGTCATATGATATGCTACATACATCACCAAAAACAATACTGATAGAATTATTGCAAACTTCATCAAACGTTCATGAAGCTTTATGTTTTTTTTCTGTATTGCCATAAAAGCAAATACCAAAACACCGGCAGTAACTGCATTGATCGTGGCATAAATGGGAGGCAAAAATACAGGAAGTTCAGCATCAATTTTTACACCAAACAAAATTGCCACAACCAAAGGAATTACAACAGACAATATAACTATCACCTTATTGTATTTCTTATCGTCTAAAATCTTATTTTTTTCCATTCTATTTTTTTCTTGAAACCTTGATATTGTTCAGTTTTGACTAATAAAAGTGCTCAAAATAACAGAAAACTATTCCTTTAGTAGTTTTTTGATATCTTCTTTCAAAGCGCTTATTTGTTCCTTTTCGCCATTGTCATCCACACCTTCTTCTTCTGAAGCAATACCTCTGTAGTATATTATAGGGTTACCAAATTCGTCTTTTCGAGAACGTATATATCCATTTTTATCTATTAACGCAAAATTACCCGAATGTTCAAATCCGCCTTCAATAGCAGCATTTTCGGCAGCATAAATATAAAATCCTTTGTTAGCAAGTCTGTATATTTCCTCTTTGTCTCCTGTTAATAAATGCCAATTAGGATTTACAATGCCATAAGATTCGGCATAGGCTTTTAAAACCTCTGGTGTATCATGCGCTGGATTAATAGTGAAGGATGCTACACCAAAATCCTCAAAATCTTCAAACTCATTTTGAATTTGCACCAAATTTCTACTCATTCTTGGGCAAATGGTAGGACAAGAAGTAAAAAAGAATTCTATAACATACACTTTGCCTTTATACGTTTTATTGGTAATAATTTTACCATCTTGATTGGTAAAACTAAACTCTGGCACTTTACGTTTAGCAACATTATTTTCAATATAAGCTAGATCGGATAGCTTGGAGTCTCTATCATCTGCAAAATCACTTCTACTTTCGTGTCGAGATATGTCTCCAGTAGTTACCCTATCAACAATTTTAGGCACAAATAATATCCCAAAAACCAATATTGTAAATGCAATACCTATGTAGGAATAGTTAGTTTTTTTCATTTGTTCCTTTTAAATCTGTCGCTCGTCTTATATTCGAATTAAACTCATCCTTACGCTTCTGCCTGTACTCCGTAAATAAAATACGTAAATCTTCACTCATTTTATTTTTTATGGTAGCCACCTCAATACAATCATAAGAATTTAAAGAGTAAATAGGTTTATCCTTTTCAATTTCAGCATCTTCCCTGTCGTCTATACGTCCACGCTGATTCAAATCTTTATCAATAATAAACACAAAATCAGTAGATAAATCTTCACTTAAAGGCTCTGTGTATTTTAAACTCTTAAACGTCTTTGTTATGGCTTCTGGAGTTCCATATATTAAATGTAAAAAACGTAAATCTTCGTACAGGCTTATATCCTTCCTTAATTTATCTCCGGCTTTTTGATTTCCTTCAGGTAACACCAAAACCACTTGAAACTTCTTAAATCCTTTAAACTTATCATAAACTAACTCTTTTAAATTTGAAGCTGCAGTAGCCCTATCTAAAGGTTTACTTCCTAAAAATCCAAGAACAGTAATATGATCTTTCAAAACTATATTGTCCTCTGTATCCGAAGAAAACCCCTTTAAATCCAGAACATTTTCATTCACAATATCTAATGGCGTATAGTTATGTGTGGCAGGGTAGAGAAAAAGCAAAAAAGCCACGGGAAGAAAAAACAAAACCCCCAAAATTGCATAAACTCCTACTTTCTTGTAATTCATCGTATTCTTACTACTTTGTTTTCCAAATAGTTTTGCAAAAATAAAAAAGGTGGTTCTTTAAAACCACCTTCATTATATGTTTTTAACACTAATTTGTGTTTAGAAATCCCGTTTTATATATCCTTCATCATATACATCAAACACATAACCACCTTCCTGTAACAAAATGAATATTAAGTATAATATTAAGAAAATGGCAGTCCAAACCACAGCTCTTCTTAATCCTTTGGTTTCATCGCGCATGTGCATAAAATCCCAAGTAATATAATATGCTTTTACAATGGTAAGTATAATAAATATCCAGTTTAAAAGCTTCATTCCTAAAAACTTACCCATTAAACTTTCAGGTTTAAAAATACCCAAAGCAACTTCAATAATAGTTACAAAAGTTAAGAATGCAAGAACACCCCAAATTTTCTGTGTATTAGACTTAAATTTCCAAAGTCCTCTAAATATTTCTAATTTATGATCCTGTGCCATATGTTTTTGCTTTTGGCCATTAGCTATTGGCTACTGGCTCAATTTAATATTATACCAGATAAAAGAATGTAAATACAAATACCCAAACAAGGTCTACAAAGTGCCAGTACAACCCAACCTTTTCAACCATTTCATAGCTCTTACGTTTTTCATAGGTACCTAAGACTACGTTAAAAAAGATAATAATGTTAATCACCACTCCAGAAAACACGTGAAATCCGTGGAAACCTGTTATAAAGAAGAAGAAATCTGCAAATAAAGGAGAGCCATACTCATTAACCTTTAAGTTCGCACCTTCTACAACCAACTTCCCATTTTCCTTTATTTGTCTCAAAGACTCTGCCCTAGAAAGTACTGTTTTTTCTCCTTCTTCATTAATAATTTGTGTTCTAACTAGAATATCTTCATTAGCCTCTAAACCTTCAACAACTTCACCAACTGTATATGGTGGTAGTGGCGCCTCATCTACATACCACAAACCATTTTTACGCTCATGTTGTGTTCTTTCACTTGCTGTAGTAATAGCAAAGTCCCTTACAGCAACTCTCTTAAATACTTGTTCTCCATCCTTCTCGGTATAGTGTCCAAACTGTAAAATGTTGCCACCTTTAGTTTGCACCGCACCATAATCTCCTTTGATAAATGTATTCCATTCCCATGCCTGAGACCCAACGAATATTAAACCACCAATAATGGTTAAGAACATGTACAACGTTACTTTAGCTTTGTTTAAATGGTGTCCAGCATCAACCGCCAAAACCATAGTTACAGAAGACATAATAAGTACAAACGTCATGAACGCCACGTAATACATTGGTGCATCTACACCATGTAAAAACGGAAAGTGTGTAAACACCTCATCTGCAATAGGCCATGCATCAATAAATTTATATCTAGAAAATCCGTAAGCTGCTAAAAACCCAGAGAACGTTAATGCATCGGAAACAATGAAAAACCACATCATCATTTTACCGTAACTTGCCTTTAACGGTTGGTTACCACCGCCCCAAGTTTTGCCTTCAACTACTGCTGTACTCATATATAATGGTTATTATTTAAAAGTTGCACAAAAATAATCATTTTATTCATCTAACGAAATATCGCCCTCTAAAAATTAGAAACTATACCGCTTCAATTTGGGCGTTCCCCTCCTTGGGTCGGATCTGGCTTTCCACTTGTAGTTTTGGCTCAATGCTCGACTCGCCAAAAGCTATCGTTACAATCCCTAACGCGGGCAAACTAGCCAACATTTTTAAATCAACCTAACAAATACATTATCAGCAAATTACTAGCCTACAAAATATAAGAACAGGAATAAGTAAACCCAAAGTACATCTATAAAATGCCAAAAAGTAGCAGCCAGTTCAAATCCTAGTAGGTTTTCCTGATTGTACTTCTGTTTAAAATGATTATAAATTACAACCAAAAGACAAATTAAGCCTACAACCACGTGCAAAATATGTACGAATGCAATTAAATAAATGTAAGACATGGTAACATTACTCGTAGGACCTGTAAAGTTGTAACCCATATCTATAATTTGTTGGAACCCGCTAAACTGATTGAAAATAAAAACAACCCCCAAAACCAATGTGATCAATAACCAAACAGAAGTACTTTTGCGATCTCCTACTTTTAGCGCTCGTTTTGCCAAAACAAAAGTTATACTGCTTAAAATTATTACCACAGCACTTATGACAAAAGCATTAGGCAATACAAAATCATTAACCCAATCTGGTCTCGATTTACTTACTAAAAAAGCACTTGTCCATCCACCAAAACTCATAATTAATGATACAATGCCAAACCATAGCATCATTTTTTTTGCTCTACTATTCTTTTCCTGAGGTGTTCCTTGAGTTAAATCCATCTTAACTTATAAATTTATCAATCACGTAAACAATCTGTATCAAAGTAATATAAGACACACTTACTAGCATCAACTGTTTAGCAGCCTTTTCACTCATTAATCTAAACAAGCGAACCGCGTAATATATCATCCACAGTCCCAAACCAAAAACCACTATAGCCGCGACTATGGATAGATGTAACCGCCCTGTAAAACCAAATACAGGAATTATAGAAATAAGTACCGTCCAAATACAATACATAATAGTTTGTACAGCAGTTCCTTTATCTTGTTTTCCTGTTGGAAGCATTAAAAATCCACCTTTTTTATAATCCTCATACAAAAACCATCCAATAGCCCAAAAATGAGGGAACTGCCAAAAAAATTGTAGCGCAAATAAAGTACCTGGTTCTATACCAAAATCGTCAGTAGCCGCTACCCAACCTAACATAAACGGAATTGCTCCTGGAATAGCGCCTACAAAAACTGCCAAGGGTGTTTTTGTTTTTAAGGGTGTATAAGCACAGGTATATAAAAAAATAGAAATAGCACCAAACATAGCGGTTTGCTTATTTATGCTATATAAAATAATGATGCCTAAAAGTGTAAAAATAGACGAAATAACAAAAGCTGTAGTCACACTCATACGTCCAGCTGGTATAGGTCTATTTTTAGTGCGGTTCATCAAGGCATCCAAATCTTTTTCGATAATTTGGTTAAAGCCGTTGGAAGCGCCCACCATAAAGTAACCACCCAAGGCCAGTAACATCAGTATTTTGAAATCTACAACCTCAACTCCCAATAAATACCCTGCAAGCGAAGAAAAAACAACGCTTATAGATAAGCGCATTTTGGTAATTTCCTTAAAATCTGAAATTACTGAAGGTGCTGCTAATGAAGTTTTTGTATTACTCAAAACTATCTAAACTATCGCTATCAATTTGCGAGTGCAAAGATACGCCTTAAAAGTAATTTGAGCAATGGAAGCCGAAGTTTAAATGATTTATTAATTATCGAAATACCAATTAAACAAATCTGTACGCAACCCAAAATTTAACCAAAAGGTGTTACTTTTTGTAAGTGCATTAGTTTCAATATCTGGAGTAAAGCTTCTATACGTAATATCAGTAAACAATTTGAGATTAGATGCAGGATTAATAATGTAACCTGCTTGCAAATTACTGTAAAAAGTCTTTGTTTTTATCCCTTGTCCTATTTCAACACCATTTTCAAATGGCCTATCCTCTTCAACCCTGTAAATATCGCCACCATAATTAAAATTATCTGTACCATCATTAAAGTCAAAACCTCTAGTGCCAAAAATAAATTTAGCATCGGCAAACCATCGATTGAGACGATAGCGTCCAATAACTACAGCTTCGCTAAAATTAGCGCCCCATAAATGTGCGACAGGTTGGTTGTTATGCGCATAATTCAAAACTATCGTATTATGGCTATAAGTGTATGGTCTTACACGGTTCAATTCAAATTGTAAAAACAGATTATCTACCTTAAAAGCATTATAATATTTAACACCTAATTGGTATCCAAATTTATTCTTCCAACTTTTGTTTCCGGCTCTCACATCACCTAATGAAAACTCATCTAGAATAAACTGTCCATACACATTCACATTATCATTAAATTTATATTTAGCCGAGGCTCCAAGAAGCGCATTACCCGCGTCCTGTCCTGTTTCAAACTCTATAGCCCGATAAAAAATAATAGGATTTAAATAGTTGATATCGAAACCTCTGTTATTGCTATCTGTCCACAATACAGACTCAAAAAAGCCTAAATTTAAACGCTTAGACACATTCCAACTTAAATAATGGTTGGCAATATATTTTGTTAGAAACGCACCATCTTCCAAAACTTCTGGTCTTACGTCTCGCATCCACATAAAGGTATTGGTATATTTTATCTTCCAGAACTTGGTGTTTAGTTTTAAAAAAGGATGTGGACTTGTAACATCGCTTAAAAATAAAGAACGGTAACCATCACCAATAAAGTTTTTACCATGACCAAACTGGATATTCAAAAAATTAGCTGGAGAATAAGACAAGTAAGCTTCGGCTACAGGATAATCGTAGCTATCTGTTTTAAAGCGCTTTGAAACGCCGCGACCAGGAACAATAGGTTCAGAATTTGAAGCTCTCAAACTTTCAATGTACTGATTAAAATACTCCGCAAACCGCCCTTGACTCTCAAAAACCGTCGTATAAAAGTTAAACTTTTTACCTAGACCACCCTGAACCAAAAGCCCTCTTGTGTTGTTATATGTGCCTCCTCCCTCAGAATCTGTTCCTAATTGCAAATCAAAAATCGGGTCAACGGTAAACCAATAATCCTTTCTTTCTAATTGTACTAAATGTTCGTTCCATAACTTCTTTCCTGCTCCATTTTTTGTGGATTTGGTTAGTGCCTTTCTTTCTGATTTAAAATCATAATATTTCGAAACATCCTCGTGTAGAAATGGTTTTTGCGCGGTATGACTATTTGTGCCAACAAGATTCATAGCTCTATCGAATCTAGAATAATCGCTATGAGTAAACTGAATATTTAATTGGCTACTTAGTTGTTTATTAGAATATGCCTTAACACTCTTATTTAAACTATCATATTCTTGCTTTACGGCTAATGCTTCTTGCTCAATTTTATTGACCTTAGTTACATTTCCACGTGACGACAAATTGAAATCTTCAAGGGGAATTTTAATAGGTATAGAATACTGCTTGAATGTTGGTCTACCACTATATGTTGCTGGCTCAACTTTTGGTAATAATGAAAAAACTCTTTTAGCCTCTTCCTTTAAGCTATTATACATAGCATCAACATAAATCACTTTAAAGACACCTGCTGTATCAACTTCAAAAAGCACAACTAACTTGCCTTTATAGTCTTCTTTAGCAACATCATCAGGTAGTTTAAAATTTGCTTTTATATGCTGAAAGATTTTTAAGTCAAAACAATACTGTAAACTATCGACAGCACTACCTGAACACTCCGAAAATATTGGAGGTTTTTCATAGGAATTTGGGTTTTGAGCAATTATGGTACTACAGAAGAGAAATAGAAGTAGGGCAACATTTTGTTTCATCTAATGAATTTATTTTATGTAACGTTCGAAAATAAACCGAACGAAATGCAAATATCTTACATGTAATTTGAGTTGAAAGATAGCATATTTTCTTAAGATAGATGTATCAAAACACCTCAATTAAAAAGCCGTTATCCTTTAGGATAACGGCCTGCTGCATGCTAAATTATATTGTTTTTAGTCTACTTTGAATATGATTGGAAGAGTATAACGAACACCAACAGGTTCATTGCGCTGTTTACCTGGTTCCATAGATGGAATTTTATCTACCACTCTTTTTGCTTCTTCCTCCAGTTTTGGATGAGGCGCTCTTGTTTGTATATCTTTTACTTCTCCTTGCTTATCCACTTGAAACTCAACATAAATTCTTTGAACGCCCGAGAGTCCATATTCTGAAGCTATACCACCATTAAATTTTTTACGCACCAATTTGTTTATTTTATCAGACATACATTTTCTTAGATCCTCATTATCCTTAATATACTTCTCACAGCCAGGATAAATTGGCACTTGTTCCACTTCAACAAATTTTACTATGATCTCTTCAGTAAATTCTGTATCATCTATACTACTTGGATCAAAGTCTCCAGGAGATGTACTATCTGGTGTATCATATTTCACCTCCTCAGGCAAATCTGTACCATCATCAACTTGTTCAATTTTATTAATAAATTTTCTTGTTTCTTCTTCCTTCTGTTTAGTTTGTTTTTGTTCCTCTGGCTCCACATAAGGCTTGAATTTTGGTATATCAACCATAAAGTCTACATCGGTAACTTCTGGTTTAAATGCAGTATCTATTGGCTTTGTTTCAAATTGCATTTCCAAAAGGCCTAAAGCTGCCAGAAGACATATTATTAAACCTATCTGAAAATAGAGGGTAGAGTTTTTTTGTAAATTTGCATCATGCTTTTGTGATTGTTTCACGACTTTCTCGTTTTGCCGAACGAGATCGTGAGATTGTTTTGAATGTTTCATTTGTTGTGATTTTTCTTGAACTACAATCAAATGAAATTTGCCAAACTAATGCAGCATTTAGCATGCGGAAACATGTATTAGTTTTTGCTCATTTCATTATCATAGTTAAATGTTAATAATGTGATAAAGTCACAAGAAGCATACCAAAAAAAGAAAACCCGTTGCAATTTTTGCAACGGGTTTTTATATTTTATCTTTTTGTCCTGGAAGACGTTTGGGCTAATCCTGTACCTGAAATATTATTGGTAATGAATAAGGTACTGTAACCGGTTTTCCACGCTGTCTACCTGGTTTCATTTTTGGTAATTGCCCAATAACACGTTTAGCTTCCTTTTCTAAACCTGGATGTGGCGCTCTTGCACGAATACCAGTAATATTACCAGATTTATCAATTTTGAATATTACGTTTATACGCTGTCTCCCAGATAACCCTAGATCACCTGCTAATTCAGTATTGAATTTTCTGTTTACAAATTTTGAGATCTTTTCAGACATACATTTCTTTTTCTTCGCATTGTTGCCTTTCTCACATCCTGGAAATACTGGAACGTTTTCAATTACTGCGAAAGGCACTTCAATGTCTTCTTCTACTTCCTCAACTTCAATCTCTTCCACCTCAACAATCTCAGTCTCCTGATCAACCTCGGTTGATTCTATAACTGTTTCTTCAACTTCTTCTTCGTCTTCAACAATTTCGATAACCTCTGGTGCCGCTGGTGGTGGTGGTGGCGGTGGTGGTGGTACTACTTGTTGTGTTAATGGAATTTCTTCATCAAGTTCTTCTTCAAGGTTAAGCTGTCCAATATCAATGTCAGCTTTATCCCACGTTTTGTAATTAATAGCGTAATTTGCTAAAAATAACATTAGTAATAATCCAATGGCAAAGTACAAGGAACTGTTTCTACCAACGTTAGCTTTAGGATTCTTTTTAGGTTCCATAATTTTATTGTTTTTCCAGATTGCTAAAATAACTACTTATTTAGGAAAAATGCAAGGGAATGTCAATTTTTAACTTGCAAGTTTCGTCTAATCCATAGAACTGTTCCTGTTAATAATGCTCCTAAAGAATTAGCGATAGCATCATAAACATCAAATGCCCTATGTACGGTCAATGTACCTTGTAAAACCTCAATAATTATACCAAAAACAACTGCTAGTAATATAGCGTTTAATACCGCTCTCTTTGAAGTCTGCTCCAATTTGAATAAGAAAACAAAATACCACAGCAAACATAAAATAGCATATGCTAAAAAATGGAAAATTTTATCTCCATGATCTATGTCTACTTCAGGCACATCTTTTAGGCTCATTAAACTCGCCCAAAGTAGAGCCAAGGAATATGGTACGGCTAAAAAAAGGGCAAAACGTTTAAGCACCAATAAGTTCTTTATAACCTTCTGCTGAAAGCAAATCATTGATTTGGGAAGCGTCAGAAAACTTAACCTTAATCATCCAGCCATTACCATAAGGATCGGAATTTACAGCTTCTGGTTCATCCTCTAAGCCTTCGTTAAATTCAACAATTTCACCGGAAAGAGGTAAAAATAAATCGGAAACCGTTTTAACGGCCTCGACCGTTCCAAAAATCTCGTCGGCCTCCAAAGTTTCATCAAGCGTTTCAACTTCAACATAAACGATATCTCCTAATTCACTTTGGGCAAAATCGGTTATACCAATTACAGCTAAATCGTCTTCAATTCTTACCCATTCGTGATCTTTGGTGTATTTTAATTCTGATGGAATATTCATGGTAAAGATTTAAATAATAGTTACACAAATGTATGTATCCAAAATTAGATTTCAAATAGGTAACTAATAATTAAAAACGTCTTTCAACCCTGTTAATTTTAAGACTTTGAACCGAGTTCAAAAAAACAGTTTAAACTTTAGTTACCAAAATTATACCTTAGAGTAAAGCCAGAGCGAATGGTAGTTTGAGGAAATGCAGTGGAAATTGCATAATCGGCAAAAGCATAATCAAAATAGAAAATGGCTGTCAAGTTTCGACTAAACGCATAATCTGCTGAATACTTCAAGCCCCATATAGTTTGTCCAGATGTAATTTGATTATTATCTAAATCTAAATACCTAACAATAGTTTTATTATCACGCACAGAAATATCTGCTTTCATATTCAAATCACTTACAATGCGCTTTTTAGGACCAGCCAATTGAGACTTTATACGAACATCCTTAATTCGATACCCCAAACCTAAAGCATATTCGTTACCGATTACTTCTGTCAATAAATTATTATCAAAACTTAAAGACAACAACCTATCTTTTTTAACCTCTGCAAGTATTTTTATGGAGTTCTTCATTTCCATATCTATCCTTACTAACGGACTAAACATTTCAGTCAAATTTATATTGCTAAAAAGTCTTGCATTTTTGTAATTACCCGATTGGTCTTTGGCTCCATCATTAAATGGTGAATCATAATCCAAATTATAAAAGGGTTGTTGGTAATCTAAATTGGTTTGAAACTGATTAATATTATACGTTGAACGATATCCATGTGTTACAGAAAAACGCCTGAAGTTCTTTTTGAACCACTTGAACTTCATAAAACCAGTGTACTTTAAATCCCAATTAGGAATAGGTACGTTTCTAAATGCACCCAGTTTTACATCACTTGCATCTTGACCTGTATAGGCAGCTAAAAATGCAGGAAGCAACACTGCTTGACTAGTTTTACCAAATCCTCTAGGGTAACCTTCAGCATCCACATCGTTAACGTCGGCACCTGTTGCAGAAGCCAAACGCCTTGCAATTGTTAATCTATTATCTCTAAAATCTTGAAAAGCGTCAGAGCCAGTTTCATCACTTTTACCAAAAGCGGTTCTAATAAGTACTGTAGAAATATTAAAATTACCAAAAGTATTAGGGGTTAGCGATACATACTCATTGTTATTATTAACATCCACCCTGAAGTTTTCGGCAAAATTTTCAAAATACGTTTTGTTCCCAGTAATATCGATTTTCAAATCTCTCACAGGCTCTAAACTTGCAGAAATATCTAATTGTTCTGTGTGGGTTTGGGTAAATTGTTGATTGAATTCCTGAAATGAAGTTAACCAACCTCTTCGAGCCAAATCTTGCCGAACATCACTTTGGCTACCAAATGTAAATCCAAAAGACGGTTTTAAAGTGCCTATAAAACCAGGAGTATTCGTGTAACCAGGTATGAATGTTCCGTTATTTTCAGAATAATTTATTTGAACGCGCTTTATACTGGTTAAAATGTCTATACCAGCATTTAACCATTTTGTTCCAAGTTTATTAGCGTTTTTAGGTTTACTATCCTGAGCTGGTTGTCCCCCACCAGGAGGTCCCGCAGTTCGAGTTCGCGTTCTTACAGTGCGTACTGGTTTCTTCACCAAACCTAAATATCTGTAAAGACGATTCATGTCTAAACTAGTGTTCAACCTATGCGTATTTGAATTTTGTATAGTATGTATATCCTGTCCAAATTCAAAACCAAACAAATCTGAACCCTTTTGCCATTGAAAATCTCCACTGTAGTCATAAGTGGCATCAATAAAACTTAAGGTTGGAATTTTATTCAACGGCAGTTGATAGGTTATACCCAATCGTTGAGTCTGCCTATTAGGATCTCCAAAATCCAAGAAACCATCCCACACATCTAATCTAGGATCTTGCTCACCAGCAATAAGATCGTCATTAATAAAATAGTTTCTAACGATATTATTATTTGCTGCAGTAAAATTAAGTTGTAATGCCTCGGTAAGGTTATAATTTATGGTGTATTGAAAATCGAAGGTGTAATTTCTTCTGAATAATTCATCTATGCCAATGTTATTTCCAGTAAGGTCAATTTCTCTAAATTTTTGACGATTGAACTGTCTATTAATATCACTATTAATTGCAAGACTTGTGGGTAATAAGTTTAGATTGAAGTCTTTTAAAAACTTCCAATATTTACCTGTGAAAAGCGAATCGTTTTTCTTAAATGGCTCTACCTTAACAGGATTGAAATTGAAGGCATAATTTGCCCCAGTTCGTAAGGTTTTATTAACAGAATTCTCAATTTCGAAATCGCGATGCTCTACTTTGTTATATGAATAATTGAAAGTGAAATTTTCAACATCATAAAAACGTGGTGTCTTATCAGTAGTTCTGTTTTTTCGGACTCCTATAAAATTAATACTTTGACGCCTGGTATAATCTTCCGATTGTTCTCTTACTCTATCTTTACCCTCTTGAGTATCCTCAGCATCAATGCGATCGTCTAATTTTAAATCTTTATAAAACTGATCAAATTTTGGTGTAATTACTTCAACCCCTTGCGCGTAATTAAATGGAATTTGGACACCCCATTTTTTTGGTAATAATTGCCCAACATTTACATTGGTAACTACATCGTATTGCTTTACATCCTCAAGTGCGCGTTCACTAGGACCTTGCTCTAAAGTGCCAAAACCTGATGTGCTTTGTCTTCCGGTTGCGCTAATATTAGCAAAATCTGCAATATTGGTATCCATACTTACTACTGCTGCCCAACCACCTTCATTATCTAAATCAGATAAACGTAATTCGTTAAACCACACATTAGCACAAACATCACTATTTGTAACATTTTTAACACCAACCATCAATGTTCTAACATCTCCAAAATTAGGATTACCTTTTATAGCTACACGATGTTGACCAATTACATAACCTGTTAAAGGATTCAACACTTCAACAACATCTTCTCCAACCACGTCAAAAAATGTAGGTTCACCACTATTTAAAGTTCCATTTGCAATGCCCTCTGCCTTAATTTTAGCTAGTACATCAATTGGTAAATTTATTTCATTTTCTAAAGGCCAAACATCTCTTCGGTCTATAGATCCATTTGGTGATTTAACCAATGGTAATTCAATTTGATAGTAGTTATCATTTAAATCGTTACCAATACGCATAAAACCAACCAAACGTTCTGCGTCATTATCTACGAAACCATAATCTTCATCTTGAGCATGTAAAAACATACGAATACGCTTATACTGGCGCATGTCTATATTAATGTTTTTAAATACAGCTCTAGAATCCTCTGATTCTAAATCGCAAGCATTAAGTACTAAAGCCTGTTCGTTTTGACGCACAACTGTATTATTATTAAAGAGTTGTTCAGGCTCTATTCCTGGAGGGCGCACGTAAGACCCTTCATTATCAATGGTTCCAACAATTCCAACAGAAAATTCAGTTCCATCATCAGCAGGATCGTCATTATCCGCTTCTAAAGATTGGTTATAACGGCGCCAATCACTACGCACCAAATCCAACGTTCCAAAACGAAACACAGTATTTTGTGTGAACTCCTTAAGATAGGTTCTTACAAAACGTACCGAACGAAAATCTGTTATACCCCCAACTGCTCTTGTACTTCTGGTAACAGGAATTCTGAATAAATACCACTTTGGATATACTATATCTCCATTTGGTAATACTCTTCTATTGTCTTCACTTTCAGATTCAACGTTCTTAGTATCTACAATAAATTCGTTATTAATATTTAAAGTAGCTGGTGTAATATCTAATTCGTATTCATAATAACTATCAATAGTATTCATGGTGTTATCCCTATTGATATCCTCTACATCTGGTTGAGGGTTATTAGCACGTTGTGTATCGCTAAATGTGTCTGGTGTATTACCTTCAACACCATTAAATCTTTTGTAACGCTCAAAAATACCACCCTCAGCATCTAAGAAATAGGCATAATTATCGTTAGATGGGTCTTCTCCAAACGCAGTTCCAAATTTTTCAATTTCATCTGCATCGCTATAACCGTCATATCCCACATCTTGGTTAGTACGTTCTTCACCAGTAGTATCAAAAGCGTAAACCAAAGATTGATTAAGTGGCACAACCGAACCCCATTCCGTCTCGGGTAATAATTCAATATTACCATCCTCTGGAAGTCCATTTTCATATAATTTTCTTCCATCCTTAATCACATCTTCAGAAACATTCCCCAGATTAAACACTAATTTACCACCCGGGTTTGACGGATTCTCCTGAAAAGGATCTTGTAACCAGAACTCAATGTATTCAACATTGGCTTGTTCCAAATCTGTTGACGTTAATTGACGCGTAATACCCGCCCATCTTTGATTTGCAGGTGTACTGTTTGCCATTGGATTAAAATTATAAGGTCCTCGTTCTTCTGGATAATACGCCAAATCCAAAGAAAATAAAACCGAATTTTGCCCCTGTACTAAATCTTGTTCAGGAAATAATTCATTAATAAACACGCGACTGGTATATAAACTTGATAAATCTTGATCTGAAATACCATCAGGACGTCTCACACTGTAGAAAATAGGATCGATAGAGTACCAGTTTAACATACCTCGACCATAACCATTTTCAATTCCCGCTTGATCGTTACCTGGAGACCCTGTTAAATCTAAAGGTCTACTAGATAAAAACCATGATTGTTGCGCTTTTAAATCTATTGCGTTTTGCGTACCTTCAAAATCGTCAATATAAGACGTTGCTTCACCATTTAAATCTGTACCATTTGGTGCTCCTGGTGCTAAATACGCGAACTCACCACGTAGGGAAATATTGGATGGCACATCAGTATCTATATTTGGCAGCTTATTGACCATTCTAGTTAAGAATGGCACTTCTGAAGAGAAATTACCATTAAAACCAAAAATGGTATTGTTTGTGGGCTCTGAACCAAAATTTGCCTTCTGTGTAATTGGGCGCTCGTTAAGATTTAAAAGTGTACCCGCAATAACGAAATTATCATTGAATTTATGTTCTACGTTAATTCCTGTAAAACGACGTGTTTGTTGCCCAAATACCGCATTATTTTCCGTGGACACCTGAATTGGTGTGTTTGATGCTTTTAAGGCTTCATCTAAAATTTGTACACGACCCAGCTGATAATTTACAGTATAATCAACACCTTCTACCAAAACACGTCCACCAGCTGTTACTCTTACCGAACCTCGTGGTACGTTAAAGGCGCCTATGGGAATACCATCGCCACCGCCACTAGAACTGTATCGCCCTTTTAATTTAAACTTGTTTTTCTCTGCTTCTTCTAAGGCCGCTATTTTAGTACTTTTATAAAGAATATCATAAACGTACTTTTCTTGGTTAGGATTGGTATAAATATCTGCTTCATAATCTCCAGGACTATTGGGGTCATCTAAAACATCAAAAAGGTATTTACCAAAAGGCTCCACCTTCGTGAAAATAATTTTACCATTTTGGGGCTGTACTGTTATGCCCGGTACAAAATCGAAAAAACCATCACCATTACCTTGTGGGTCGTTATTAAAGTTTAATTTATCCCAATTGAATAATCGAATAAGTGTTGTTTCTTGAATTTCTTTATCATCTCCAGAAATGGTAGGTGTATGGTTATCAAATAAAGGAAATGACGTGCCTTCAACAGGAGAAATGAAATTTAAAGGAGACGCTTCATTATAAAAAATGTTTAATGTAAAATCGTCTTGACTCAAGTTAAAAGCACCTGTATCATAAACATTTTTCATCATTAAATCCCAAATGGGTTGCTGCACATTAGTAACCGCACTTTTTAACATTTTTAGTACCAAGGCTTTATTTGTGACTTGTGTGACTTCTCCATCATCATTTCTTTTAACCTCATTTGGATTTATACCATCATTTGCAAATTCACCCACTTGGTATACCTTGCCACCCACTGTAAACTGATAAGCCACAGCTAAAACCTCATCTGCATTTAATCTTTGATTTAATGAGATATAACCTAAATCCCTGTTAAATGTATATTCCTGACCATCAATTAACTTTCTAGCATTTTCAATTTTACCATAATCAGAACCTTCATTCACACTATTTTGAAGTGAACCAAAACCATTCTGAGCAGTGGCAATATCTCTAATTTGCTCGGTAAGGACTGATCCGCTGCCAATAGTAGTTGGGTCTAAGTTATTATTTCCATTATCTGGAAATGCTCCTGGACCAACCAAAACACCCACCTGATCAGAAAACAATTTATCGCTTTCACCTAAATCTTGAAGCGCAACTACATTCCTTACATTATCTGTCCTATTACTTCTATTAGTAATATAAACTTCCAAACGCGTAACCTGAAGACCTCTATTATTAGGAACTGGATAAGTTCTTAAAGATTCGTCATAAGTATCCCTAAAATATTGTGCTAAGAAAAAGTGCCGATTTTCATCATAATCTCTAATGAAGAAATCAAATTCTTCTAAAGTTCCTCCACCTTGCGCTACTACTGTATTCCCTTGAGATTGTTGTTCTGCAAATACTCCAGTAATTGTAGTTCTTCCAAATTGCAACTCTGCTTTAACACCAAATAAACTTTGAGCTCCTGTAATTAGCGAACTATTCAATGGCATATTAACATTACCAATCTCAATTTTTTTGATAATGTCATCTTCCGTTGGTGTGTAGTCCAACTTTATAATATTTTGAAAATCAAAAGTAGACTGCGTATCATAATTGGCATTTACTTGTAAACGCTCACCCACTTTACCCAATAAACTTAGACTAATACGTTGGTCAAAATCAAATGTAAAATTACTTCGGTTTCTTGGTGAAAAAGAAGGATTATCTTGTCTTGAAAACAAAATCCCCAAATCCATTTCTACAGAACCTTGTGGAATTACTTCTATGGTATTTCCACCAAAAATGGTTTCAAAGAAATTCGAGTTTACATAAAACTCTGGGAGTAGGTTCTTTTGTTTATCGTCAGCTCCATCTTTTTTACCATCAAAAGCATCAATTTTTTCTTTGTAATAATCCATTAAATTTTGTCTGGCTACCAAATCTTGATATTCCTTGGGCGTTAAAATAATGGGATAATTTATATTGAATTCTCCAATCTTTTCGGTATAAATGTACCTATCTGTAATAGGATCATAGGTGTATTTAGACTCAATACTATTTGCTTTTGGAAATTTAATATTTCCTAAGCTAAAACCAGTTTTAATAGAGTCTTGTGCTTGGGCTGGTTGTTGTGCCAATACCACTCCTGATATTAAAAGGAGAGCAACTATGGCAACGTAGGTTTTTACAGATTTATAATAGCTTTGGCTAGTTATTTTCAAAATCTTTTATAAATTTTTTAGAGCTTGTTTTATAATGGTTTCGACATCTGCGTCTGGTTGAGACACCATAATTTTGTCCACAACACGTTCTGCCTGCTTCTTTGCAAAACCAAGAACTTCTAAAGCAGATAACGCTTCATTTTTATTGGTATTGTCCTTAGAAACTGAAACTTCATCTATATCGTAAACCTTTAGAACTTTATCTTTTAAATCAATTATTACTCGTTGGGCTGTTTTTGCTCCAATGCCTTTGATAGATTGAATCAACGCAACATCTCCAGTTGCAATTCCTTCCCGTACTTGTTTAGGCGTCAATGATGACAACATAGTTCTTGCTGTACTTGCACCAATCCCACTAACCGACAACAGCAATCTAAAAATTTCGCGTTCTGCCAAAGATGAGAACCCAAACAAGGTATGAGAATCCTCCTTAACCTGAAGATGCGTATATAATTTTAGTGATTCATTATCAGGTATTTGAGAGTAGGTATGCAACGAAATATTCAACAGATATCCCACACCATTACAATCAATGACTACGTCCGTTGGATTCTTTTCAACAAGTTTTCCTTGAATATGTGTAATCATGTAAGCCCCTCTTAATCCGCCAAATGTAATGAAATTATCGGTTTTTAAACACTAAGAAATGTCTTTTTCCAATTCCCACATCTCTTTATTTTGCGCATCTATAACAGCTATTGCCGTCATATTAACAATTTCATCCACGCTAGCATCTAACTGTAAAATATGAACTGGTTTATTCATACCCATCATAATTGGTCCTATGGAATCTGCCTCATTTAATTCTTTTAACAACTTATAAGTGATGTTTGCTGAATCAAGATTAGGAAAAATTAAGCTATTTACTTTTCTCCCCACTAGTTTTGAAAAAGGAAACTGATCACGCAACATTTCATCATTAAGCGCAAAATCTGTTTGCAATTCACCATCCACTAACAAATCGGGATAGTGTCTATGAAGCATCTCTACAGCCTCCCTCACTTTTGAAGCTTTTTGATTGTCTGAAGATCCAAAATTTGAATAGGATGTCATCGCCATAACAGGCTCAAAACCAAAAGTTTTTATAACTTTTGACGTCATAATTGCAATTTTAGCTAAGTCTTTTGCAGTAGGATCTATATTAATAGACGTATCACTTAAAAATAATGGCCCACGCTTAGTCATCATAACGTTAGTAGTAGCAATTCTAGTTGCTCCTTTAGCCATTCCAATAAGTTCTAACATCGGCTTTACTACAGTAGGATAACTTCTTGAGTATCCTGAAATAAGCGCATCAGCATCTCCTTCATTAACCATCATTGCTGCAAAATAATTACGCTCTCGCATTAAGCGTTTCGCTGCATAAAAAGTAACACCTCTTCGTTTGCGCTGTTCCCAATATATACGCCCGTATCTTTCTTTTCTTTCATTCTCCTCCTCAGTTTTCGGATCTATAATTGTTATGTCCGCTTCAAAATCAATTTTCTTCATCAATCCTTCAATCGTTTCCTTTCTTCCTAATAAAATGGGAATAGCGATGCCCTCTTCATGCACAATTTGAGCTGCCTTTAGTACTGCTAATTGATCTGCCTCTGCAAAAACAACACGTTTTGGGTTTAATTTAGCGCGATTCAATAGCAATCTAACTAATTTATTATCCGAACCTAAACGCTCTCTTAGAGTATTTTTATATTTCTTCCAATCTTTAATTGGTTCCTGCGCCACACCACTTTCCATTGCAGCTTTTGCTACAGCAGGCGGCACCTCCGCTATTAATCTTGGATCGAATGGTTTTGGTATGATGTAGTTTCTTCCAAAAGCTAAACGTGTTTGTCCGTAGGCTACATTAACCTGTTCTGGCACAGGCTCTTTAGCCAATGCAGCTAAAGATTTAACGGCCGCCATCTTCATTTCCTCATTTATGGCTGTAGCTCGCACATCTAAAGCACCTCTGAAAATAAATGGAAAACCTAGTACATTGTTTACTTGATTAGGATGATCGCTACGTCCGGTAGCCATAATAATATCATCTCTGGTATCAACTGCTAACTGATATTTAATTTCAGGATCTGGATTCGCCATAGCAAAAACTACAGGGTCTTTCGCCATAGTTTTTAACATTTCTGGTGACAAAATATCGGCCATTGACAAACCGATAAAAACGTCAGCATCTATCATCGCCTCCTCAAGAGTATCTATTTTTCTATCTGTGGCAAATTCGGCTTTTTGAGACGTTAAGTTATCTCTATCACTTCGTATAACACCTTTACTATCTAGCATTACCATATTCTCCCGTCTTGCACCAAAAGATTGGTATAAACGTGAACATGAAATTGCCGCAGCTCCTGCACCGCTTATCACAATTTTTACCTCTTCAATTTTCTTGTCAATTAACTCTAGTGCGTTTATTAATGCAGCTGCGGAAATAATAGCAGTACCATGTTGATCATCATGCATTACCGGAATATCTAACTCTTCTTTAAGCCTCTTCTCAATCTCAAAAGCTTCTGGTGCTTTAATATCTTCCAAGTTAATGCCTCCAAAAGTTGGTGCAATATTTTTAACGGTTTCAATAAATGCATCAACATTTTTAGTGTCAACCTCAATATCAAAAACATCAATATCCGCAAATATTTTAAACAGTAACCCTTTACCTTCCATAACAGGCTTAGACGCCTCTGGACCTATATCTCCAAGCCCTAAAACCGCAGTACCATTTGAAATTACAGCTACTAGGTTTCCTTTTGCGGTATAGCGATACGCATTATTTTTATCCTTTTCAATTTCTAAACAGGGTTCGGCAACTCCAGGGGAATAAGCAAGAGATAGATCTCTTTGGCTTGCATATTTTTTAGTTGGAATAACAGCAATTTTACCAGGAGTAGGTTTTGCATGATACACAAGCGCCTCTCTGCGTTTACTTTCTTCGCTCATTATGGATTAGTTTTTAGTAGGCTTCAAATATACTAATCCTATTAAATGATACCCTTAATCTTTTAAAAAATTGATGTTTCTTTTTAATCCAGAAAACTTTGTGCGCTTTACTGCAGATTTTTTAAAAACTTCTCTAAAAGTATCTTCAGTTATCTCTTCCCAATCCTTTTTTGACATAGACAATAGCTCTGGATGTGGATTGAATAATGGTTCTGAATGTGCCTTTGAAAAGCGATTCCAAGGACATACATCTTGACAGACATCGCACCCAAACATCCAATCGTCAAATTTACCTTTAAAATCTGTTGGAATATTATCTTTCAGTTCTATAGTGAAGTATGAAATACATTTACTACCATCGACTACATAAGGCTCAACAATCGCTTGTGTTGGGCACGCATCGATGCATGCAGTACAAGTGCCACAATGATCGGTTACAGGCGCGTCATATTCTAGCTCTAAATCTATGATCAATTCGGCAATAAAATAAAACGATCCTACCTGTTGGGTTAATAAATTACTATGTTTCCCAATCCATCCTAAGCCAGATTTTGCGGCCCAAGCTTTATCTAAAACTGGCGCGGAATCTACAAAGGCTCTTCCATGAACTTCTCCTATTTCATCTTGAATAAAATGTAACAGTGATTTTAGTTTGTCTTTTATGACGAAGTGATAATCTGTTCCATATGCATATTTTGAGAGCTTATAACTCTCAGTATTTTGAACTTCGGAAGGGTAATAATTGAGCAACAATGACACCACGCTTTTTGAGTCTTCTACTAATTTCGTGGGGTCTAAACGCTTATCAAAATGGTTTTCCATATAATGCATCTCTCCATGCATATTTTGGTTTAGCCATTTTTCTAAACGTGGCGCTTCTTCTTCTAAAAACTCGGCTTTACTTATACCACAAGACAAAAAACCGAGGCGTTTTGCTTCGGTTTTGATGAGAGAAGCCCTCTCTCTAGCTCTCTCCCTAGAGGAGAGAGAACTCATACTCAAGTTTTTCTTTCTATTCATAATATTTCCTCCCCTTTGGAGAGGTTAGGTGGAGCTTTAGAACAATCCACCTTGAATATTGCCTTTAATCTTACCCAAATGTTTATAAGCTTGTTCGGTAACTTCACGTCCGCGAGGGGTGCGCATGATAAATCCTTGCTGAATTAAGAAAGGCTCATACACCTCTTCAATAGTTTCAGGGCTTTCACTTACTGCAGTGGCTATTGTGGAAATACCAACAGGCCCGCCTTTGAATTTATCAATAATGGTAGATAAAATTTTGTTATCCATTTCATCTAAACCATGGGCGTCTACATTTAAGGCTTCTAAAGCAAATTTTGCAATTGCAATATCTATTTTACCATTGCCTTTTATTTGCGCAAAATCACGAACACGACGTAATAAGGCATTGGCAATTCTTGGTGTACCGCGACTACGTCCAGCAATTTCAATAGCAGCTTCCATAGTAATCGGTACATTTAATATTGATGCACTACGTTGCACTATTGTTGTGAGTAAATCGGTTTTATAATATTGTAATCTGCTTTGAATACCAAAACGTGCGCGCATTGGTGAGGTTAGTAATCCTGAACGTGTTGTTGCTCCAACTAAGGTAAAAGGACTCAAATTAATTTGAACAGTACGTGCATTCGGTCCTGTTTCAATCATGATATCGATCTTGTAATCCTCCATAGCAGAATAGAGATATTCCTCAACAATAGGGCTTAAACGATGAATTTCATCAATAAATAAAACGTCACGCTCATCTAGATTTGTAAGTAAACCCGCAAGATCCCCTGGTTTGTCTAATACTGGACCTGAAGTCACTTTTATACCAACATCTAATTCATTCGCCAAAATATGTGCCAGTGTGGTTTTACCTAATCCTGGAGGTCCATGAAATAAGGTGTGATCTAAAGCTTCTCCTCTTAAATTGGCGGCTTTTACAAAAACTTGAAGGTTTTCTAATACCTGATCTTGCCCTGTAAAGTCATCAAAAGCTAAAGGTCTTAACTTTTTTTCTACGTCTATTTCTTCAGGCGAAAAATTAGTATTGGTTGGATCTAGGTTCTCGTTCATTATTATAGTGTAGCTTCACCGATTGACCTTTCGGATATTTTAAAAATATTTAAATGGGCAAAACATTTGAGGATTTTATAAAATATACAAGAGTTATTACTATTACAGCACTTACTCCAATAACAAAATCCCAATGATAAATACTGAAAAGCTCCTTTCTAGTTGGTTTTCTGCCATTTAATCTCTTAAACCTGTTATATACTAATTTGTGAATACCATAACCCACTATTACAAATAAAACTATTGCAGCTATATAATACACCATATTCTCATCAATTAGTATGATAAAAATACATAAAACAAATGACTTGCTTGGAGACTAATGAATTTTAGAAGCCTATTAAAAAAAGCCTCTCAATCTTAGTAGTTGCAAGAAAGAAAGGCTTCAGGGGCTTTTGGTTGGCATAAAATGGTGTTTATTTTAGAATCGTAAACTCACAACGTCTATTTACATCATATTCTTCATCATCACAAATACCTTCTTTTACACATTTATTTAGAGGTTGCATTTCGCCATAACCTATACTTTTTAATCTATTACGTTCTATACCTTGACTTACTAAATATTCTAAAGTAGAAGCTGCACGACGTTTGGATAAATCTAAATTATATTGATCGGGACCTCTGGCATCTGTATGTGCCGACACTTCAACTTCCATAGATGGATATTTCTTCATTAAATCCACTAGAACATTTAGTGTTGTAGCAGCGTCTTCACGAATATCAGATTTATCAAAATCAAAATAAATTTTATCTAATTCTACTTGAACCACATCTTCGTCTTTTTGCTCAACACGTTCTTCGGCATCGGCAAAAGATTCTAAACTCAAATAAATATTATGCTGTACTTTGCCTTTACTGTCGGTTGAAAACTCGACATCTTTAGGAATATATGCTTTACGAGTCCCTCTAACCTTATATTTTTTGTTAGGCTCAATTTTGAAAATGTAGTAGGCATCTTCTCCAACAATAGTATCTTGAATTACAGTATCTGATTCATCAAATAAAGTGACCAAGGCTCCAGAAAGTAATTCTTTGCTATTGATATCTTCAACAACGCCTTCAACTTGATAAAATGTTAATGGATTTTTTTCTCTTTTGAAGCCAAATAATCTATCGTACCCTGTTCTGTTAGAAGAGACAAATCCTTTATTATCTTTTTCTCTTACCACATAGGCAAAATCATCTAAAGGGCTGTTTATTGTACTTCCCAAATTAACGGGTTTATCAAAAGCTCCATTTACCATATTGCTTCTAAAAACATCTAATCCGCCATATCCTAAATGACCAATTGATGAAAAATAAAGCACATTGTACTTGCTTAAAAATGGAAATTGCTCTCTATGCTTTGTGTTTATGGTTTCACCTAAGTTTTCAGGTTCACCGTAGGTACCATCTTCATTAATAGCGACTTTATAAATATCGAAACTACCATAAGTTCCAGGCATATCGCTTGCAAAGTATAGGGTTTTTTCATCATAACTCAATGCAGGATGTTCTGTACTGTACGTATTTGATGCAAATGGTAACGCGGTTATATTAGTCCACTCACCATCTACCAACTCCGCTTTGTATATTTTAATATGTGCTATTCGCACCTCATCAGTTTTTTTACGAGTAGTGTTTGTTCTATTAAAATACATGGTTTTGCCATCTTTGGTAAACACAGCATTACTTTCGTGTGAACTTGTATTAATCGCTTCTGAAAATGGCATGACATTTTCTAATGTATTTTGACTGTTTAATGTACCACTATACAAATCTAAATATGGCAAATTATTCCAGGAATACTCAGGATTTTCGGAGTTTCTTGCGGAGGCAAAAGCCACCTTATCTTCACCATAAAACGTTAATCCAAAATCGCTAATAGAATTTTTATTTTCAATTTGTTCTAGTTTAAATGTATGTGGTGTTGTTTTTTCGGTTACATCAATATATGCCGTTGTATTTATGGGCTTATTGTAATACATTGATAGATGTTTATCTGCTTCTTTGTATTCCTTTACTCCTTTTAAAGCCTGCGCAAATCTAAAGTGATATTCAATATCTATAGAATCGCCATATTCCACAAATAACTCCCTATAAGTTTTAATTGCCTTTTGAAGGCTGGAATTATAATAATAACTATCTGCTAAATTTTGAAGCACGCCTTGAGTACGTTCTTTTGTTTCATAAATTTCGGCAGCATCTTTATAAGCTCTCATTTCAAAAAGCTTATCTACACGTTTTGTGTTTTTCTTTTGGGCAAACCCTATTCCACTAACTAATAAAAGGCTTGCGATTATATATCTAAAATTTTTCATATTTCCTTGTATTAAGTGTTAGAAGAATCTTGGTGAACGATCGTATCCATTTTTAAACCCGAACAGATCCACATCGAACAGAATAAATATTTCATGAGATCCTGAATTGAAATCGCCTAAATTGGTTGTTGTATAATCGTAGGCATAACCAATTCTTAAATCTTGTGTTACTCTAAAGTTTACCAACGCGCTCATGGCATCACCAAGACGATAACCTAATCCAGCTTCTAGCTTTTCGTTTATCAAAACATTTGCTGTAATATCCAAAGCCAAAGGCGCGCCTTTTACTGCTCTACCCATAAATGCTGGTTTTAGTTTTAAATCTGAATTGATATCGAAGACATAACCTCCAGTAAAGAAGTAATGCACACTTTCAACTCCAGTTGCCTTTATACCATTTTCATTTTCTAGATGTTTGGTAGATAACATGTTTGGCGCAGATAACCCTAAGTAATATTGCTCTCCAAAAAAGAAAGCTCCAATACCTAAATTTGGAAAAGCTCTATTAATATTTTCATTGAAGGCAATATCAGAACTTATACCTCCGCTCTGTAGTTGCAATCCATTAAAATTAGTATCGAACATACGAACACCCGCTTTCAATCCGAAAGAGATTTTGGATTCGATACCTACGGGTAAGACATAAGCAAAATCTGCGAAAATATTATTCTCGTTAACGATATCTCCAATATTATCATTGGTAAAAGAAATACCCATTTCAATCTTATCATTAATTGGGGTATGGGCAAAAAAGGTTCCCGTTGAAGGAGCGCCTTCTAAACCTACCCATTGGGTTCTGTATAATCCACCAAGGTTTAAAATACCTTCTTCTGCTGTTGCATATGCTGGATTAATTACACTCATATTGTACATGTACTGTGTAAATTGTGGATCTTGCTGTGCGACGCTTTGTAGCGATATAAACATCAAACTTAACAAAGCAGCTATTTTATGATATGTATTTAAATGTTTCATTGTTTTAAATCTTTTGTATCTATAAATTATCTGCTTAAGTATAAGCGTCCTTGTTCTGGAGCATCTACTCCATTATTAAATCTGAAGATGTAGAAATATACGCCTACTGGTAAATCGCCTTTAGCAATTACACGTCCTTGATTTGAAGTTCCATCAAATCTCGGTGAGTTTGCATTGCCTCTATACACCACATTTCCATTTCTGTTAAAAATTTCTAGTTCGAAATTTGGATATAGAATATCTAGGTTATCGATTTCGTAAGTGTCATTTACGCCATCTCCATTTGGTGAAAAACCATCTGGTAAACTTATTTTACCACAAGCGGTGATATCTGGTGTAATTTCCAGTCTTACTGAACTTTCACATCCATTAGTTTGGTCAATCAATGCTGCATAGTAGGTTTGAACACCCAATTCTGTTGTGTCAGAAATTGGAGCACCTCCCGTTGCAGTACCATACCATATAATGTTATCTACAGCAGCATCATATTCTAAAATATTTTGAGATAATGTATTTAACGTTGGTCTATCATTGATACAATAATCTTCACTCATGTCATTTAATGTAGGTGTAACAGCATCGTTAATAGTAACATCTATTTGTACCGCCACTGAAGATTCACAACCTGTACTATTAGTTTGTGTTGCATAATAGTCTTCACCAGAAATCAATGCATCTGTAGATACCAAAGGCAACGTTAAAGCCGCATCATCATACCAATTTACAGTACCTGTCGCTTGAATACTAGATCCTAAGTCTGCTATTGTTGGAGCATCAATCAAACAAAAAGTCGGATTAGGTTCTAGGACGACTATTGGCGGACTATCATCAATAGTAATAGTAACATCTGCTGTTGCATCTGGCGAACATGGCGCTGTTGCTGCAACAGTATACGTGTACGTTCCTGAAGCGTCTATTGAAGGATCGAATACCCCAGTGCCACTGCTTAATGCTGGCGACCAAGTTCCTCCTATTTGTGCATCGGTTCCTAAAAGCGTAAATAAGTCAGTTATTCCATCTCCAACACATGCTGCTAAAGACGTATCCTGTCCTGCATTTGGCGCATCGATTACAGTAACTGTAACTTCACTACTTACAGTGCTACATGCATTAGTTATAGTATAGGTATATATTCCCGACACATCAACTACTGGATCAAAATCACCATTACCACTTGTTAAAGCAGGCGACCATGAGCCCCCTGTATCTGCTGAACCTATAAGTGAAAATAAATCCACAATTGAATCCGTACTACAAATATCTAAGGTGGCGTCTGAACCTGCACTTTGCGGTTCTTCTATAGTAATCGTAATTGTTGTACTATCATCTACACATGGTGCGTTTGCCGTTACTTCATAGGTAAAACTATATGTTCCTGCTGCTAGTACAGTTGCATCTAAAGTATTTCCTGTTATAGCGCCAGTTGTATCATCATCTTGCCATGTTCCTCCAGTATCTTGAGTACCGTCTAAACCATTAAATAAATCTATACTATTATCGTCGTTACAAGACACAATAGCTGTGGTATTCGGACTTCCTGCATCTGGAGATTCATAAATAGTAACATCAACTTGCGTTCTTACCGAAGATTCGCAATTGGTTGTTACGTCTGTTTGGGTAACAAAGTAATCTTCGCCATCTGCCAATGCTGTTGTGCTATCTAATACAGTACCACCAGTAATACTATCATACCATTGAAGCATTGTTCCTGTAGCCGACAAATCTCCAATTGTAGCATTATCACAAAATTCCTGAATTGCAGGAGCAGTAGGTGCTGGTGTGTCATTTATAATAATGCTTACTGTAACATCAGTATCATCACAACTTCCTATGGCATCAACGTCATAGGTGAAATTATATATTCCTGCTGGAAGACCTGCAATATTTACTGTGCTTCCAGTAAGATTACCAGTTGCATCATCATCGCTCCAAGTTCCTGTTTGGTCTTCTCCATCTAACAATGCAAACAAATCAACTACATTAACAATTCCAATATCTGCAAGACAAAACTCTAGTGGAGCGTTTACAACTCCAGATTCAGGAGCATCATTAACTGTAACTGTAACTGTTGAACTATCTTCACATCCATTTGCATCTATGATAGTATAGGTGAAGTTGTAACTTCCAATAGTAAGTACAGTTAAATCTACATCACTTCCTGAAAGTGCCCCTGAAGCACTATCGTCATTCCAAGTTCCACCGGCATCTTCTCCAGCTAATTGTCCAAATAAATTTAAAGGTGAATTTGGAGCCAAATCATTCTCACAGAACGTTACAGGTGATGGTGTTCCAGTATTTGGTAGTGGATTGATAATTACGCTTACGGTAACATCCACATCATCACAACTTCCAATTTCAGTAACATTATATGTGAAATTATATGTTCCAGAAGTTAATCCAGAAAGATCTGCAATATTCCCCGTTAAAACTCCTGTTGCATCATCATCATTCCAAGTTCCTGCTTGATCTTCATTTTCTAATAAATCGAATAAATCAAAATTTGATGGTGAAGTTCCTTCACAGTACTCTGGAAAGGTTGCTACTGGAGTGCCAGACTCGGGTGCATCATCCACTGTTACTGTTACCGTTGAACTATCAGTACATCCGTTTACATCTGTTATGGTATAGGTAAAGTTATAACTTCCGATTGTAAGTATAGTTAAATCTACATCACTTCCTGAAAGTGCTCCAGTTATATTGTCATCATTCCAAGTACCACCTGAATCTTCGCCCGATAACTGCGCAAATAAATTTATAGGTGAATTTGAAGCCAAATCGTTTTCACAGAAAGTCGCTGGTGATGGTGTTCCCGTATTTGGTAGAGGATTGATAGTTACGCTTACTGTAACATCTACATCATCACAACTTCCAATAGGTGTAACATCATAGGTAAAACTATAAATTCCAGCTGTTAAGCCTGAAAGATCCGCAACATTAGCTGTTAAAACTCCTGTTGCATTATCGTCATTCCAAGTTCCTGCTTGATCTTCATTCTCTAATAAATCGAATAAATCTAAGTTTGTTGGTGCAATTCCTTCACAATACTCTGGAAAGGTTGCTATTGGCGTACCTGATGCCGGAGCATCTTCAATAGTTATTGAAATTTGTTCAGAATCTAAACACGTCCCATTATCAATTGTATAAGTAAAAAGATACGGACTCCCAGCAACTGTAAAACCTGTAATATCAAGGGAGTTTGAAATCGCAGTATTGCCTGCATCAGTCCAAGTTCCAGAATTATTGTCTTGGGTTCCATCTAAAGCATTAGATAAATCGAATGGTGAGTTTACTACCAAGTCATTTTCACAAAATGTTTGATTTACTGCGTTACCGGCATTCGGATCAGCCAATACTTCAATTTGAACTGTGGTTGATTCTTCTGGACAAGGATTTGGTAAAAGATTTTGTGTATATGTAAAATTATAAATCCCTGTTGTATATCCAGATAAATCTATTGGTGAGGTTATTACAGGATCAGTACTTAAAGTACCCTGTGTCCATTGACCATTAGCATCTTCATTATTTAATAATGCAAATAAATCGAGTGCTGCTGGCAAACCAGACTCGCAATATGAAGGTGTAGTTCCAGATGGTACACCTGAACTAAAAGTTGGATAAACCACAATAGTGACATTTGCCGTTGCATTTGGACAAGCACCTGTTCCTAAAACAGTATAAGTAAAAATATATGAGCCAGCTGTAGTTAAACCAGCTATGTTAACCGTACCGCGAAAACCATTCGTAGTTCCCAGTGGCCCCGACCATGTTCCCGTATTTTCTGGAGTTCCTCCTAATTCGTCAAATAAGTCGAAATCTGTAATTGGTAAATTATCGTCACAAAACTCTAAAATCGCAGAATTACCAGCTTCAACAGGAGTTTCGATATTAACAGTAACAGCTGCAGGATTACTTTCGCAAAATATATCATTTACTTGAACATAATAAGTATTTCCGTCTATTAAGGGTGTCGTAAGGGAAAGAGCCGGAGGAATTGGATCTCCCGAACCATCAACGTTACTATACCATGAAAAATTAGTAGCTGTTGTACCAGGATCTAAATTTCCAATTTGTGGGTTAGTATCTGAACAAAATTCTTGTAAGGGGTCTGGTGAAGGATCAGCAGGTGCGGAAAATACACCTACTTGCCCAACCTCTATTTGGCTTTCACAATTACTAGCATCTACAAATACAATGTAAAATACTGAAGCTCCAACAGGTATATTATCCGTCGGATTAGCTTGATTTGTTAGGTTGAAGTCATTATAAATCTGTACGGAACCTCCCGAGGGTATACTCGTTTGTAGTACATCATCTATATAGGTTTGAATAGTAGCACTTTCATTACTGCAATAAATTCTGTCTAAAATTCTTCCTGTTGGGTCTACTTGAAAGTTGACAACAATTGATGACCTGGAACCACATGTACCAGAATTATCATCTGCGTAATACGTGCCTTCGGTTACTAATTGATTTACATTAAAAGGCGTACCGCCAGTTGCGGCGTTATACCAAACTATACCATTTCCACCATCGGTGGCAAAGGCATTCAAATCGCTAAATGTAAATCCAGAGGCATCACAAATGGCTGGAGGGGCAGGATCGCTAATTGTAGGGCATTGGGCATGAGTATACAATGACGCAAAAAGCAATAACAGGCTTAAGTATATAGTTTTACAGATATACTTTAAGTTTGATTTGGTTTTCATTGTTGAATGGTTAAAATCATATTAATAGCAAACTGGAACAATTAGGATATGTACTAAAATTTACAAATTCTATTTTCCGACTGCAATTTAACTGATTTTTTTGTATTTCATCGATAAAATTATAAAAAAATTGTATTTCGTCGGAAAAAATAAGCGTTTAAACAGAAAAACCCGTCCAAATGGACGGGTTTTTAACTTATAATATTACTATTTTACAATCTTCTAATGATGCAGTTGCTCCTCTCCCTCTTTTAAAGGTACGTTTTGAGGAACGAAATCCTCTTCATGATTAGGATTACTATAATCGTAAGCCCAACGATGTACATGAGGAATTTCTCCAGGCCAGTTACCATGCATATGTTCTACAGGAGCAGTCCATTCTAAAGTAGTGGATCGCCATGGGTTTTGCGGTGATTTTTTTCCAAAGAAAATACTTCCGAAAAAATTATATAAATACACCAATTGGAAAGCCCCACCAACCAACGCAAATATTGTAATTACCACATTTACGTTAGAAATATCATCAAATAAAGGAAAGTTTGAATTCGTATAGTAACGACGTGGCAAACCTGCCATACCTATAAAGTGCATCGGGAAAAACACTCCATAAGCTGAAATAGCAGTAACCCAGAAGTGTAGATACCCCAAATTTTTATTAATCATTCTACCAAACATTCTTGGGTACCAGTGATAAATACCTGCAAACATACCATACAATGCAGATATACCCATTACCAAGTGGAAGTGGGCAACCACAAAATACGTGTCATGTACATTAATGTCTAGAGCACTATCACCAAGAATAATTCCTGTTAAACCACCTGTTATAAAAGTAGACACAAACCCTATAGAAAATAACATTCCCGGGTTCATTTGGACATTTCCTTTCCAAATAGTGGTAATCCAGTTAAAAGCCTTAACCGCCGATGGAATTGCAATTAATAATGTTGTAAATGTAAATACAGAACCTAAGAATGGATTCATCCCAGATACAAACATGTGGTGTCCCCATACAATTGTTGATAAAAATGCAATAGCAAGAATGGAAGCTATCATTGCTCGATATCCAAAAATTGGCTTTCTAGAATTTGCAGCCAACACCTCAGAAACTATACCCATTGCAGGTAAAATAATAATATATACTTCCGGGTGCCCCAAGAACCAGAATAAGTGCTCGAACAATACTGGTGAACCACCTTGATAGTGCAATACTTCACCTTGAATAAATATATCTGATAAGAAGAAGGATGTTCCGAAACTTCTATCCATTATAAGTAATAAGGCTGCGGATAATAATACTGGAAATGAAATTACACCAATTACAGCGGTAATAAAGAACGCCCATATCGTTAAAGGCAATCTTGTCATAGACATACCTTTTGTTCTTAAGTTAATAACCGTTACTATATAATTTAAAGATCCTAATAAAGACGATGCAATAAAGATTGCCATAGATACTAACCATAAGGTCATACCCATACCTGACCCACCTTGAGCTAAAGGTAAGGCACTTAAGGGTGGATAAATTGTCCATCCAGCAGCTGCAGGTCCTGCTTCAACAAACAGCGAAATAACCATGATTACACTTGACAAGAAGAACAACCAATAAGAAACCATATTCAAGAACCCAGAGGCCATATCTCTAGCACCGATTTGTAATGGTATTAAAAGATTACTAAAAGTACCACTTAAACCAGCTGTAAGTACAAAGAATACCATAATAGTCCCATGGATAGTAACCAACGCCAAATAAATATCGGCATCCATTACCCCATCAGGAGCCCATTTTCCTAATAAAGCTTCAAAAATTACATTTGGTTCTTCTGGCCACGCGAGTTGAATTCTAAATATTAATGACATTAATATTCCAATAACTCCCATAATAGTACCTGTGATAAGATACTGTTTGGCAATCATTTTATGGTCTTGACTAAATATATATTTAGTTATAAACGTTTCTTTATGATGATGTCCGTGATCGTCGTGAGCGTGAGTATCTGCGTGTGCTGACATAATCTAATATCGGTTTTCTTTATTTAATTAATTAAAGAGTTTTTAAATTCCTTTTGCTCCTTTATCCAAGCATCGTATTCTTCTTGAGTCTCTACAATAATTTTCATTTGCATATTGTAATGCGACTTACCACAAATCTTATTACATAATAGTAAATAATCAAACTCGTAAGGCTCCAAAGCATCTTCCCCTTTTTCTGTTAATTGTTTACTTTTCTTAAGCCTTATATCATTGATATTCGCGACCTTTTCCTGAATTTCTGGAGTTAGTCTCATATCAGAAGTTGTAACTGTCGGTGTAAACCCAAATTGAGTTATCATACCAGGAACACAGTTCATTTGAGCTCTAAAGTGCGGCATATAAGCAGAATGCAATACATCTTGAGAACGCATCTTAAATAATACTGGTCTACCAACTGGTAAGTGTAATTCAGTTGTAATGATATCATCTTGTGCATTAGGATCAGACTCATCTAAACCTAAAATATTAGCACGATCTATGTCAATTAAACGAACGTTTGCCAACCCAAGCGTATTATCTTCACCACCATATCGGGCTTTCCAGTTAAATTGTTGGGCGTATAATTCTACAACCAAAGGGTCATCGCTCTCATCCACACCCATTATGTTAATCCAAGTACTTAAACCATATATAATTAATCCCGCTAAAACAATAACAGGAATAATAGTCCAAATAAATTCTAGCTTATTATTATCAGCAAAAAACAACGCTTTCTTACCTTTTTCTCCTCTGTACTTAAAGGCATAATAATGTAATAAAAACTGCGTAATAGTTTGTACAACAAAAATCACCACAAGGGTAATGATCATCAGATTATCAATTGTTGGCCCATGTTCTGAAGCAGAGTTAGACAGCAACGGTAAATCTCCCCATTTCACCATAGAAATAATAGTGATAAGATAGATAAACCCTAAAAAGCCCATCATTAAATAGCCATTAATTGCATTATCCTTGTCCGTGGCTACTCCAGAGCTTTCGTTTTTAGCTTGAGCCAAATCGAAAATCTTAACCATTTGCCAAATGGCTATTAAAATAAATACTAAAACTATAATTGTTAATAAAGCAGTCATTGTGATCAGTCGTCTTTATTTATATCTTAATTTAAATTAATAATGAAAATCTTCACTTTCCTTTCTCAACGGATAGCCCTTTACTAGTAAAGGAGCCTTTGTTAACGCCGTAAAGACCACAAAAATGAACAATCCAGCAAATAATAATATTGAACCAATTTCTGGTATGCCTATGAACCATCTATCGCCAACTGTTGCAGGCATAATCATATTGAATATATCAATATAATGTCCGAAAAGTATAACTAAACCTGTCATTACTACGAACCAAGGAATACGCTTGTAATCCGCATTCATCAACATTAATATTGGGAATACAAAGTTTAAAACAACCATACCTAAAAATGGTAGTTTATAATCATTAAAGCGAGACACGAAATAAGTAACTTCTTCTGGAATGTTTGAGTACCAAATTAACATGAATTGAGAGAACCATAGGTACGTCCAAAAAATACTCATTGCGAACATGAACTTCGCAACGTCATGTAAATGGTTTTCATTTACAAAATCTAAATATCCCCTAGATTTTAGGTAAATGGAAATTAAAGCAATTACTGTAATACCACTTACAAACATACTTGCAAATACATACCATCCGAATAATGTGGAGAACCAGTGAGGATCTACACTCATAATCCAATCCCAAGACATCATAGATTCCGTATAAATAAAGAATACTAAAAATGCCGCTGATATACGAAATGATTTTTTGAAATTACTTTTATCTTCGGCAGTATCCTGAGCGATAGAAAACTTTCTTGAAAAGTGACGATATAAGCACCATCCAGAGATAAATATAATGCCTCGAATGGCAAACCCTGTTAAGTTTAACCACCCTGATTTACCTTGTATTAATTTATCATGAGCCACTACATCTGGGTCCATCCATATAAACAAATTGTAGTGCCCAATAGTACCTGAAGCAATAGCTATTAAAAGGACAATAATAGCCCCTGGTAACAAGTATGCTGTAATACCTTCCATAACTCTAAAAAGTACAGGGGACCATCCAGCTTGAGATGCGATTTGAATAGCATAAAATGCCAAACACCCTAAAGCAATCATCATAAAGAAAAATGCAGCTACGTAAAGCGCAGCCCATGGTCTATTTGCTATTTGATGTTGAACGTGTTTTATATGTTTTGTATGCTCGTCTACTTCAGCATGACCTGAGGACTCATCATGCGCAAAATGATGATCGTCACTATGAGCATCCTCGCCATGAGATGCCTCTGTGCTATGATGAGCTGCTTCATCGCCATGTCCTCCATGTCCGTGATGTGCTTCTTCAGCCAGTAAGTGCTCAACTTCTTCCAAAGATTTATGAGATGTCATAAAACCATATCCTACACCTAGAACTCCAAGTACTACTAGGATAATAGAAAATGTCTTTAATTTATTTGAAAATGTGTACATATCTATATAATCTTATCTTCTTACTTTTCTAAATCTGCTTTTAACTTTAAAACGTAAGATACAACCTGCCAGCGTTCTTGTTCGTTTAATTGATTTGCATAACTTCCCATAGAATTTTTACCATAATAAATTGTATGGTAAATACTTCCCTCATTAATAGCTCTTCCTGCATCATCATAACTAGGTATACCTAATATTTTTTCCCGCTTTACGAGTTTACCTTGTCCGTTTCCTTTATTACCATGACAAATAGCGCAATATATATCGTACAATTCTTTACCCTTTTCTAAATCAACAGCTGTTGAATCCAATGGACTTTTTAAGGTAGCTTTTGCCAATTCGTAACCCTCAGTAGAATTCTCTATATCAAAAGGCACAAAACCTCTTGGAATACTTCCTGGAGCAGGAGTTCGTGCCTCCATTCCATTTTCATAAAGTACGTTCTCCCCATAGGTTTCATATCCTACCGGTTCGTACATATTTGGCATATATTGGTAATTAGGTGCAGAGTCCTTCTTACAAGAAAAAGACACCAATACTAATGCAACAACTATTATTTTAACTAAGCTCTTCATAAAACTATATTAATGCGCTTCTTTATCTACTAAGTTAATCTCTACAGCTCCTGTTTCAGCTAATAAACTTTCCAATTCATTTTCGTTACCATGAACTGCAATTTCCATCAAAAAATGATCATCTGTAGTTCTTGGATCAGGGTTTTCAGCATTCTTAAATGGCCACATTCTACTTCTTAAATAAAATGTAATTACCATTAAGTGTGCTGCAAAAAACACCGTAAGTTCAAACATAATTGGCACAAAAGCAGGCATGTTTTCTATGTAGCTAAAACTTGGTTTCCCACCAATATCCTGTGGCCAATCCTCAATCATGATAAAATTCATCATAACTATGGCAACTGTTAAACCTACTAAACCATATAAAAAGGCACATATTGCAATTCTTGTACCGTCTAATCCCATGGCTTTGTCTAAACCATGCACAGGGAATGGTGTATATATTTCTTCAATGTGATGCTTTTGAGCCTTTACCTTTTTTACGGCAGACATTAATACATCATCATCAGTATAGATAGCGTGAATAACTTTTGAAGCTTCCATTGACTATGTTTAGTTTATTAATTTTTTAGCTTGCCCAGACCAGTCATCACGTTCTGCTCTTCCAGGGAACGAACCTGTGATACTATCCAACAAGTCATATTCTTTCTTGGTCATTTTACTTACCTGCAAGAAAGTATAAATACCAATGCTATTTAATACTTCTTCCATTTTAGGACCAACACCACTTATTTTCTTAAGATCGTCTGCTTGTTGCGTAGCAGCGTCAAACGTTCCGATACTTTCTAATAGTGAGCTAGTCATTTCAGATTTATCTTCTTCTGAAACCTCTGTTTTCGGTTCGCTCACTTTAGCAGCATTACCTGAAGTTCTTTCGTCCGCACCTGTACCCACTAAACTCTTACCTGCCTCTCTCAAGTTCTTATACCTCTCTCCTGAAGATTTCAAAATCGTTTTAACTTCCGCCTGAGCGATAACAGGGAATGTTCTAGAGTATAATAAGAATAACACGAAGAAGAATCCGATGGTTCCAATAAATATACCTATATCAACAAAAGTAGGCGAGAACATTGTCCAAGACGATGGTAAATAGTCTCTGTGTAATGATGTTACAATAATTACAAAACGCTCAAACCACATTCCTATATTTACAACAATAGAAATAACAAAGGAAAACATGATACTTGTACGCAACTTTTTAAACCACATAAACTGAGGAGAGAATACGTTACACGTCATCATCGCCCAATATGCCCATGCATAAGGACCGGTCGCTCTGTTCAAGAATGCGTATTGCTCATACTCTACACCAGAATACCATGCTATAAATAGCTCTGTGATATATGCTACACCAACAATAGAACCCGTAATCATAATTACGATATTCATTAATTCTATATGCTGCACAGTAATGTAGTCTTCAAGATTACATACTTTACGCATAATGATTAAAAGTGTGTTCACCATTGCAAACCCAGAGAATACCGCACCAGCGACAAAATATGGCGGGAATATAGTGGTATGCCAACCTGGTATAACCGAAGTAGCAAAGTCAAACGATACAATAGTATGTACAGAAAGTACTAATGGCGTTGCTAAACCAGCAAGCACAAGCGATACTTCTTCAAAACGTTGCCAATCTTTAGCACGACCAGACCATCCAAAACTAAGTAATGCATATATTTTCTTTTGAAAAGGTTTAATTGCTCTATCGCGTAACATTGCGAAATCTGGCAATAAACCAGTCCACCAGAATACTAAGGATACCGATAAATACGTAGAAATTGCAAATACATCCCAAAGTAGTGGCGAATTGAAGTTTACCCATAACGAACCAAATTGATTAGGAATTGGTAACACCCAATATGCTAACCAAGGACGACCCATATGAATAATTGGGAATAGACCCGCCTGAACTACTGAGAAAATGGTCATTGCCTCTGCAGAACGGTTAATTGCCATTCTCCATTTCTGACGGAAGAGTAATAATACAGCAGAAATAAGTGTTCCTGCGTGACCAATACCTACCCACCAAACAAAGTTGGTAATATCCCAAGCCCAGTTTACTGTTCTGTTAAGACCCCAAGTTCCAATTCCTGTTGAAATGGTATAAATAATACATCCAATTCCCCAAAGGAAAGCCGTAAGTGCGATACCAAAAACTATCCACCATTGTTTATTGGCTTTACCTTCTACAGGTTTAGCTACATCCACAGTAACATCGTGGTATGATTTTTCTCCTGTAACTAAAGGTCTTCTAATAGGTGCTTCGTAATGAGACGCCATAATTATATAATTGATTCTTTAATTAGATTTATGCTTCAGTTGTATTTCTCACTTTGGTTTGATACATCACGTTTGGTTTTACACCAACGTGTTCTAATAAGTGATACATACGCTTATCTTCTTTAAGTTTCGCAACTTTACTTTCTTCGTCATTAACGTCTCCAAATATCATTGCACCAGAGCTACAAGCTGCTGAACAAGCTGTTTGGAATTCACCATCTTCAATTGCACGTCCGTCACGCTTAGCATCAAGAATAGTCTTCTGTGTTTTTTGAATACAGAATGAACATTTCTCCATAACACCTCTTGAACGTACTACAACATCAGGATTTAACACCATACGTCCTAAATCGTCATTCATATAGTAATCAAACTCATCATTTCCGTTGTATAAGAACCAGTTAAAACGACGTACTTTGTATGGACAGTTGTTTGCACAATAACGTGTGCCAACACAACGGTTATATGCCATATGGTTTTGACCTTGACGACCATGCGATGTTGCCGCAACAGGACAAACCGTTTCACAAGGTGCATGGTTACAATGCTGACACATTACTGGTTGGAAAGCCACTTGTGGGTTTTCCGATGGGTCTTCCATTCGATTAAACGTTGATAAAGATCCATCTCCTTGACCATCTCCGAACACATAATTCCCTAAACCAAGACCATCTGTGGAGTCTTTTTCCTCATTGTCTCCTTCAAATGTCTCTTGATGCGAATAATATCTATCAATACGTAACCAGTGCATATCACGACTACGACGCATTTCTTCCTTACCAACAACAGGCACATTGTTTTCTGCATGACATGCTATAACACAAGCCCCACAACCTGTACAGGCATTTAAATCGATTGACAAATTAAAGTGATGCCCTATCGAACGATCGAACTCATCCCATAAATCAACTTCTGGTGAGTTAACTGGTGTTTCTTCATGATCTAAAGACACTACAGGTATTGGATTCCAATGTTCCTTCTTTTTAGTATTGAACACTTCCAATGTTGTTTCTCTAACAATGTCACCACGCCCCATTAGAGTATTGTGCAACTGCACACATGCAAATTCATGCATTCCAGAAGCTGGTTCAATACTAACACTCTGAACTGTATTAAAGTTTTGATAAAGAGGATAAGCATTAACACCAGTTTGCATTTCTGTTTTTAAACCTAGCTTTCTTCCATAACCAAAAGATAAACCAACAGAACCTTTAGCTTGTCCTGGTTGAATAACTATTGGCACAATAATAGGTTCTTGTCCGCTTACTGTTACTTTTGCATAACTTCCGTTAAGGGCTCCAGTCGCATCATTTTCATTAACCAACCCGATTGATTCGGCGTCCATCTTAGACACTGTCAAATAGTTATCCCATGATACTCTTGAAATAGGGTCTGGGAACTCCTGCAACCAAGGATTATTAGCTTGTTGGCCATCTCCCATACCCGTTTTGGTATATAGTGTCAACTCTAAACCACTAGATTTAGCAGATGCTGCAAGTGCTTTGGCTGCACTTCCAGTATTATCAGATTCAGCTTCACCTAGTAAAGCATCAACTGACGAGGTAGAATCTCCTGAGTTTTCAATACTTCCAACGTAAATCCCATCATGTAAGGCTTTGTTGAATGAACTATCACCTAAAATACCAGCACCCCAAGTCTCTTTTATATAATCATGATAAGAACTATCGTTATCAGTCCACGTTAATAAAGCCTCTTGAAATTGTTTCGTATCAAATAATGGACGAATTGTAGGCTGAGTTAACGCATAATATCCTTTTTTCAACTCTACATCTCCCCAAGATTCTAAATAGTGAGGAGTCGCAGCTATATATTGACATTCTGTTGATGTCTCATCTTCTTTTAATGAAAACGCTATTGATAATTCTGCTTTCTTTAAACCTTCCACAAAATCGGTAGCATTTGGTAAAGTGTATGCAGGATTAACACCACTCATAATGATAGCACCAATTTTACCAGCATTTAAATCTGCAACAAGTTGTGCTACCGCTTTATCATTACCTTGTCTCGTTTTCACAGGTGTTGTAGGATCAAATGCTGCACTTCCAAGTGCTTCATTAATTTCCAAAGCAACAGTTTGCGCATTTACATCTTGAATACCAGTAACTAATAAACCTTTAGAACCAGCTTTCTTTAATTCTGAGGCTGCTTTCTTAACTGCTTCGTTAACACTTTCAGGTAAGTCAACGGAAATTGAACCACCAACAACTAAGTTGTATAATTTTGCTAAAGCTTGTTTTTGTTGCGCAGGCATTAATGGCACACGTTTATCTGCATTTGCACCAGAAAGGGTCATGTTAGATTCAAACTGAATATGACGCGACATTTTACCATGATCTGGAATTCTCTTTTTAGAATATCCAGAATCAAAGCCTCCACCTTGCCAATCTCCTAAAAAGTCCGCACCAACAGATACAATAGTCATCGCTTTAGAGAAATCGTAATTTGCCAATCCTCTTTCTCCGTATTTATTTTGAAATGCATCCAAAGCAGCAGATTCTGAAACTGCATCATACTGCACATGGCTAACATTACCATATTTCTCTGAAAACTCAGCAATCAACTTACTGGTTGAAGGACTCGCATAGGTTTGTGTTAAAAACACAATTGGTTTATTTGCTGCTGCAATATCAGTTAAGGCCTTAGTTGTTTCAGCATCAAAATCACTCCAAGAAATAGCTCCAACATCCTTCTTTTTTGGACCTTGTACTCTTAAACTATCATATAATCCTAAAACAGAAGCGTGAACTCTAGCATTGGCACTACCATTAGTGGTAGCCAAATCGTTATTTTCTATTTTGATAGGACGACCTTCTCGAGTTTTAACTAAAACACTTGCAAAATCAAAACCATCTGCAATTGTTGTTGCGTAATAATTAGCTACACCCGGAATAATCTCCGTAGGTTGCACAACATAAGGAATTGATTTTTTCACTGGTCCTTCGCACGCTGCTAAAGAAGCAGCTGCAGTTGTGAAACCAACATATTTTAAGAAATCACGACGTGTTGTAGAAGACGATTCTAAAGTTTCCTTATCACCTAAAAACTCATCTGTTGGAATTTCCTCTAAAAACTCGTTTTGTTTTAGCGTCTCAACAATAGAGCTATTCTCATTTAGCTCTTCAACACTTTTCCAGTATTTCTTGTTTGATGACATATTGTATATGAATTACTTCTTATTAAAATTGATTAGTAGTGACACTTTCCACACTCTAAACCACCCATTTGCGCAGCAGTTAAATTCTCAACACCATACTTCTTAGAAAGTTCCTCATGAATCTTCTCGTAGTACGCGTTATCTTTAACAGCTACATTTGTTTCTCTATGACAGTTAATACACCAACCCATAGTTAAAGGAGCGTGCTGGTACATCACTTCCATTTCTTCAACTGGACCATGACATGTTTGACATTCCACACCTGCCACAGTAACGTGTTGCGAGTGATTGAAATAAGCAAAATCTGGTAAATTATGAATTCTAATCCATTTTACAGGTTTCGTTTCTCCAGTATACTTTTGGTTTTCATCATCCCACCCAACAGCAGCGTATAGTTTCTTAATTTCAGCATTATAATCCACACCATATTCTGTTAAACCTTCTTGTTGCGTCTCATCAGCAACTTGATAAATTGATTTATGACAGTTCATACATACGTTTAAAGAAGGAATACCTGAGTGTTTACTTACTCTTGCTGAAGAATGGCAATATTTACAATCTATACCATTATCTCCTGCGTGGATTCTATGTGAATAATGAATTGGCTGCACAGGCTCATAACCTTGATCAATACCTACTTGAGATAAATACCCATATACAAAATAGGCACTTGATAATAAAAAGAAAATTGCCACAACAATCATTAAAAATTGATTTTGCACGAATGCTTTCCATAATGGCGTTCCTTTGCTTTCTTCTGGTAACTCGATACCCTGAGCATTTGCAAAGCGGCGAAGTGTTTTGTTGACTAAATATAATCCTGAGGCCAATAAAATAAATAGGATAGCAAGCGCTCCTAAAATAAGTTCATTTGAAATCCCACTATTATCTCCACTAGCTCCACCAGCTCCAGTTGCGGATGCGGTAGCAGGTGCAGGTGCTTTTTTCTCCTCAGCGGTATACGCCAAAATATTATCAATATCCTCGTCGGATAATTGAGGAAAGGCTGTCATTGCAGCACCACCATATTCATTGTAAATTTTGTTAGCATAAGCGTCTCCTGATTTAATAACACCAGAGCTATTGCGAATCCATGCATATAACCAGTCTCTATCCAGACCTTCATTTTCTGACAATCTAGCCTCAACATTCCTCAGAGCAGGTCCCGTCATCTTTTTGTCTAATTGGTGACAGGCAGCACAGTTTGCGTTGAATAATGATTTCCCTTTTGCTGGGTCTCCCTGAGCCGATAGAGAGGATGTAAATGCTAATAATACAATTAAGCTTACGTGAAGTAGAAAGTTGCTTAACTTACGGTGAATCACCTGTTTCATATTGTTAGTTTATTAACTTCTAAATTTTGGTATGGTTTTTTCTATAGAAATACCGAAAAAACACAGTAATAAAACTTCAGGCAAAAGTAATACTTAAAGTCGATTTTGAAAATGTTGAAGAACTGTTAATTATTAATTTAGAGGGATTCTAAATAACAAAATGATCAATGTTTTCGTTTATGTCGTATATATTTGTATAGCTTTTGTAAAATTTAAAAATAATGAGCTTTAAAAACATCTATTTCTCCATTTTATGCACATGCTTTTTATCTTGTTTGGTTTACGGACAGGAAGGAAATGTAGTTATTAATCAAGATGAGCGTATTTCTAAGCTTCTGGAGCTAAGAAAGGAAATGAATGCAGATGAAACGAACTCTAGACGCTACAAAATCCAGGTGTATTCTGGAAACAGAATTGGCGCTAAAAATGCACAAAAGGATTTTGCTGAAGCCTACGGCGAATGGAAACCCGTAATGCACTATGAACCACCAAATTTTAAAGTTTGGGTTGGCAATTTCAATACACGATTAGAAGCAGATCGCGCTTTAAAAAGAATAAAATATAAATTTCCAGCTGCCTTTATTTTCAAGCCGAAAAAGAAGAAATAAAAATGATAGAATAAAAAATGCGAACCAATTAGTTCGCATTTTTTTTGAATTGAATTATGTGATTTTATTTCAAAGTCTTTTTAACCTCAACTTCGGTGAAGGCCTCTAGAATATCACCTTCTTTGATATCATTGAAGTTCTTCACTTGCATACCACAGTCATACCCTTTAGATACTTCTTTAACGTCATCTTTAAAACGTTTTAACGATGCTAACTCACCTGTATGTACTACAACACCATCACGAATTAAACGCACACCAGAATTTCTAAAGATTTTTCCATTAGTAACCATACAACCTGCAATACTACCTATTTTAGAAACTTTAAATACTTGTCTAATTTCCGCTGTACCAGTTACTTCTTCTTTTAACTCTGGAGATAACATGCCTTCCATTGCATCTTTCAAGTCGTTAATGGCATCGTAAATAATTGAGTACGTTCTAATATCAATTTCTTCCTTATCGGCAATATCTCTCGCATTTCCAACTGGACGTACATTAAACCCTACAATAATAGCGTCGGAAGCAGAAGCTAGTAATACATCACTTTCAGTAATGGCTCCAACACCTTTGTGCAGAATGTTCACCTGAATCTCTTCAGTAGATAATTTTTGGAAAGAGTCTGTTAATGCCTCTACAGAACCATCTACATCACCTTTAAGAATAATATTTAACTCTTGGAAATCACCCAGTGCAATACGACGACCAATTTCATCAAGTGTAATATGACGTTGTGTTCTAACCGACTGTTCACGTTGTAACTGAGAACGTTTAGCAGCAATTTGTTTTGCTTCGCGCTCATCTTCAAATACGTTAAATTTATCTCCCGCTTGAGGAGCTCCATCTAAACCAAGAATGGAAACCGGTGTTGACGGTCCTGCTTCTTTTACATCCTTACCTCGTTCATCATGCATAGCTTTAACCTTTCCACTATGTTGACCCGCAAGAACATAGTCCCCCACACGAAGTGTTCCTGCCTGAACCAAAATAGTTGACACATATCCACGACCTTTATCGAGAAATGCCTCCACTACAGTTCCAACAGCAGGTTTATCAGGGTTAGCTTTTAACTCTAATAATTCTGCTTCAAGCAATACTTTTTCCAATAGTTCTGGAACACCAGTACCGAACTTAGCCGAAATATCATGCGATTGAATTTTTCCACCCCAATCTTCAACCAATAAATTCATGCTCGCAAGACCTTCTTTAATCTTATCTGGGTTTGCATCGGGCTTATCTATCTTATTAATTGCAAAAACAATCGGCACTCCCGCAGCCTGAGCATGCGAAATTGCTTCCTTAGTCTGAGGCATGATATCATCATCTGCCGCTGCAACAATAATTGCTATATCTGTAACTTGAGCTCCACGGGCACGCATTGCGGTAAACGCCTCGTGACCAGGAGTATCTAAAAATGCAATTTTTTGTCCGCTATCAAGTGTAACACCATATGCTCCAATATGCTGTGTAATACCTCCAGATTCACCAGCAATTACATTTTCTTCACGAATGTAATCAAGTAGTGATGTTTTACCATGATCTACGTGACCCATCACCGTAACAATTGGCGCACGGGATTTTAAATCTTCTGGTTGATCCTCAACCTCTTCTATAGCCTCTTCAATATCAGCAGTTACAAACTCTACTTTATAACCAAATTCTTCAGCAACTATAGATAATGTTTCAGCATCCAAACGCTGGTTCATCGTCACCATCATTCCTAAGGACATACATGCAGAAATAATTTCGGTAACGCCAACATCCATCATCGTTGCAACCTCACTAGCTGTAACAAACTCAGTAACTTTAAGCACTTTACTTTCAGCTGCTTCTGCCTGTAATTCTTTTTCCGTTTGTTCTCTATGTTGATCACGCTTTTCTCTGCGGTATTTAGCACCTTTACCTTTGTTACTTTTACCCTGAAGTTTTTCTAGTGTTTCACGAACTTGTTTTTGTACTTCTTCTTCACTAGGCTCTTCCTTAACTACATTACGACGCCCTTTTCCTTTAAACCTGTCATTTCTATTACCGCCGTTATTGTTTCTTTGGTTATTGCCTCCTGATTGTCCTGGTCCTACTTTACTGATACGTCTACGCTTCTTTCTATTGCTACTCGCATCAGATTTATCGCTCTCCTTCTTATCCTCTTTTTTCTTTTTAGGCTTATTGAACTGGGATAAATCAATTTTATCACCAGCAATTTTAGGACCTGTAAGCTTTTGATACTGAGTTTTTACCTTTTCTTCAGGAGTTACCATTTCTCCATCAACTTCAACTGGCTTTTGCTTGATAGTTTCTTTAGGCGCAGTTTCAGCAACTGGTTCTTCTACCTTTGGTATTTTAGCAACAGGTTCTTCTACTTTTGCCTCGGCAACTGGTTTCTCAACCGAAGGAGCTGAAACTGATTTTTTAGGTTCAAGATCGATTTTCCCCACAGTTTTAGGACCCGAAAGCGCTTTTGAAGCCTTTACAACTTCAGGTTCTTTAGCTTTTTCAATTGCCTCTTGAGCTTTTTGCTTAGCTTCCAATTCTTGTTCACGCTTAATACGCAAATCCTCCTTTTCCTTTTGCTTTGCTTCACTAACTTTCTGCGACCTCATCTTCTTATTAGCGTCCGTCTCAAATTCATCTGCAAGAACATTGTATGTTTCTTCAGAAATTTTAGTAGTTGGACGCTTCTCTATATCAATGCCCTTTGAATCTAAAAATTCAACCGCGCGGTCTAAAGAAATGTTCAGCTCTCGTAAAACTTTATTTAATCTTATTGTTTCAGCCATAAATTGCCTTTAATATCTCGAAATATATTATAAATACCCTTTTCTACAAATATTATTATTAGTTTTAATTAGGTATTAATCTTCGAATTCTTCTTTAAGAATTCTTATTACATCGTAAATTGTTTCCTCCTCTAAATCAGTTCTCTTTACAAGATCGTTAACATCTTGCTCAAGAACACTCTTAGCAGTATCTAAACCTGCTTTACTAAACTCTTGAATAATCCACTCTTCAATTTCATCAGAGAATTCAGAAAGCTCAACATCCTCTTCAGCACCTTCTCTAAAAACATCAATTTCATAACCCGTTAGCTGTCCAGCCAAACGGATGTTATGACCACCTCTACCAATGGCTTTACTTACTTCTTCTGGTTTTAAAATTACCTCGGCATGTTTTGATTCTTCATCAATCTTTATTGAAGTAACACGCGCCGGACTCAATGCTCTTGTTATAAATAATTGTAAATTATTAGTGTAGTTAATCACATCAATATTTTCATTTCCTAACTCACGAACAATACCGTGAATTCTAGAACCTTTCATTCCCACACAAGCCCCAACCGGATCAATTCTATCATCATAAGAATCAACAGCTACTTTTGCCTTTTCACCAGGAATTCTAACTACTTTTTTAATAGTAATTAAACCATCAAACACTTCTGGAATTTCTTGCTCAAATAATTTTTCCAAAAATGCTGGAGCGCTTCTAGACATGATAATTGCAGGTTTAGCGCCTTTAAGTTCAACACTTTCAATCACACCCCTAACATTGTCACCTTTACGGAAAAAGTCTGAAGGTATTTGTTTGTCCTTTGGTAATACGATTTCATTGCCTTCATCATCCAATAATATTACAGCTCTATGACGAATATGGTGCACTTCTGCTGTATAAATCTCGCCTATTAAATCTTTAAATTGTTTGTAGATAATGGTGTTATCGTGCTCATGAATCTTAGATATTAAGTTTTGGCGCAATGCTAAAATTGCACGTCTTCCTAAATCTACCAACTTAACCTCTTCTGATACATCCTCCCCAACCTCAAAATCAGGCTCTATTTTTTGTGCCTCACTTAATGATATCTCTTGGTTCTCATCTTCAACTTCGCCATCAGCAACAACAATACGGTTCCTCCATATTTCTAAATCGCCTTTATCAGGATTAACAATGATATCAAAATTGTCATCATCCCCATATTTTCGTTTTAGAGCACTTCTAAATACATCCTCTAAAATTGCCATTAAGGTAACACGGTCAATTAGTTTATCGTCTTTGAATTCTGAAAATGATTCAATTAACGCAACATTCTCCATAACGCTTCTTAAATTAAAATTTAATCATAACTTTTGCTTCTACAATATCTTTATATGCCACATTGGCTTGTTTTTTAACGGTAACCTTTCCTTTACCAACAGGTTTTGGCTCCCTTGCTTTCCATTCTAAACGAATAGTTTCTTCGGTTGCTTCAGCTAAAACACCTTCTAATTTCTCGGTACTTGTTTTAACAGCCAGCGTTCTACTAATATGTTTTTTATACTGCCTCTTATCAACAAGTGGTGATGCAGCTCCTGCAGACATTACTTCTAAAGAAAAATCTTGTTCTTCTCTATCTAAGTTGTGTTCTATAGCTCTACTAATAAACATACAGTCCTCAACCAGAACACCATTATCACCATCTAAAATGATTTTGATGTGATTTGCTTCATTAACATTAAAATCTATTAAAAATAAATCTGAACGCTCTTTCAAAGCTTCATCCAATAAATTTTGTACAGTAGTCTTAAACATATTAGTATAAAAAGAGGGGACTTTCCGTCCCCTCTAATCTTTAATTTCGCCTTACAACGCTGCAAATATAACACTTTATCTTTATTATTAAAGAAATTACGCTGTTTTTATGAAAGATGGTAAATCCAATAATTATCTCCTTCTCTTCTTACTTTTAAACTTAGCCTTATTTTTTCTCTGATTAAAGGGCACTGCGTCATCAAAAGTATGCTTTGGTTTTCCTGGTTTATGCTTCCGCCATTTCTCTTGTTTCTTAGGCAGCAAAACATCTAATAAATCTTGACGCCCTAACTTATTTAAGGTGTTTTTTATCCAAGCTTTATTTTCATCTTTATACCAAAAGAAAAAACGGTGCTGCTCATCTTTTTCTTTTCGTGTTTTAGGCGTTTTTACTTTTTTAAGTGTATACGGATGATAACCACTATAATATATAACCGTAGCTACCGTCATAGGTGTTGGTGTAAACCCTTGTACTTGCTCTAATTGAAACCCCATATCTTTAGTTTCGGCAGCTAAATTTGCCATATCTTCGGCCTCACACGCGGGATGATTAGAGATAAAATAAGGTATAAGTTGCAACTTCAATTTGTTCTTCACATTTATTTTATCAAATCGCTCTTTAAACTTATGGAAGTAACTAAATGAAGGTTTACGCATTAGTTTTAAAACAGGATCGCTGGTATGCTCTGGTGCTACTTTTAAACGTCCAGAAACGTGCTTTGTCATTACTTCTTCAGTGTAATCATCTAGCTCTTTGGCATCCGCATTTTTATTAAACTCTGGCACCAACATATCATGACGAATACCACTACCAATAAATGACTTTTTTACTTTAGGATGACTATCAACTGCTTGATATAATTGTGTTAAGGGTTTATGTGAAGTATCTAAATTGCTACAAATAACTGGTGAGATGCAAGAAGGCGCTACACATTTATCGCATATTTCTTGCACTTTGCCTTTCATCTTGTACATATTGGCACTTGGACCTCCAATATCCGACAAGTATCCTTTAAAATCTGGCATATTTGCAACCGTATCTACTTCTCTTAAAACAGATTCTTGACTACGAGAGGCTATAAATTTTCCCTGGTGCGCAGAAATGGTACAAAAACTACAACCCCCAAAACACCCGCGATGAATATTGATGGAAAACTTGATCATTTCAAACGCAGGAATTGGTCCGCGCTTATTATATTTTGGATGAGGTAAACGTGTGTATGGCAAATCGAAAGACGCATCAATCTCTTCCTCTGTCATTGTAGGGTATGGCGGATTTATCATTAAGGTTTTATCCCCTACTTTTTGAAAAATACGTCTCGCCGCCAATTTATTACTTTCTTGTTCTATAATCTTGAAGTTTGACGCATAGGCTTTCTTATCCTTCAAACAGGTTTCATGAGATACAATTTCTACATCTTCCCAGTTGCTATTTTTAGGAATTCTGGAATCTTTATTCAACAAAACGGCTGTTTGATTCACCGTTGTTATGCTTGCAAATGGCACACCTTTTTGTAATAATCGCACTACTTCACGTAGTGGCTGTTCCCCCATACCATACACCAACATATCTGCCTTTGATGTCTCCAAAATTGTAGGCATTAATTTATCGCTCCAGTAATCGTAGTGTGTTACTCTTCTAAGTGATGCCTCAATACCACCAATTAAAACAGGAACATCTGGCCATTTGTCCTTCAAAATCTTTGAGTACACTGTGGTAGCGTAATCTGGTCTGAAACCGATATCGCCATTTGGGGTATATGCATCTTTGCTACGGCGCTTCTTATTTGCATTATAATTGCTAACCATAGGATCCATACAGCCTCCAGTAATTCCAAAAAAAAGTTTTGGTGCTCCAAGCTTTACAAAATCTTGTAAATTATCATTAACATTAGGCTGTGGCACGATTGCCACTCTTAGACCCAAACTTTCTAATATGCGCCCAATAACTGCAGGTCCAAATGAAGGATGATCTACATAAGCATCACCACTAAATAGAATTACGTCTAATTCCTCCCATCCGCGAATTTTCACTTCACGGTTAGTAGTTGGTAACCAATTAGATAACTTTAACTCTTGCATAGCGTTGCAAAAGTAGGTAAAAATCACTGCTTTACCACAAATAGGCGCATTAGCTGTTTAAAATTGAAATGTTTACCGCCGTTACAACAGATTTTAATTAAATTTGCCATCATTTTAAGGGGATTATGATAGATAAGATTCAAGAATTAATTGCGGAAGCCGAAGCTTTTAAAGCGCAAACTAAAGAAGAGGTTGAAGCCTTCAGAATAAAATATTTAGGTAAAAAAGGGCTTTTAAATCAGTATTTTGCTGAGTTTAAAAATGTGGCTAACGATCAAAAACGAGAGTTCGGTCAAACCATTAATAAACTTAAAAAAACAGCTGAGGAAAAAGTAAACACATTAAAGGCAGAGCTTGAAGACAAAGAGGAAGTAAAAGGTGTTTATGGCGACTTATCACGTCCGGGGCAACCTATTGAAATTGGTGCACGCCACCCTATTTCTATCGTTAAAAATCAAATTATTGACATATTTTCAAGAATTGGTTTTAATGTAAGTGAAGGTCCTGAAATTGAAGACGACTGGAACAACTTTACGGCCTTAAATTTGCCCGAACACCATCCTGCGCGCGATATGCAGGATACGTTTTTTATTCAAACCAATCCAGATATTTTATTACGTACACATACTAGTTCTGTTCAAGTGCGTTATATGGAAAATAATAAGCCACCTATCAGAACCATTTCTCCTGGGCGTGTATATAGAAACGAGGCTATTTCGGCACGTTCTCATTGTTTTTTCCATCAAGTAGAAGGCTTGTATATTGATAAAGATGTAAGTTTTGCAGATTTAAAACAGACATTACAGCATTTTACGACTGAAATGTTTGGGAAGAGTAAAATACGTTTACGCCCAAGTTATTTCCCATTTACAGAACCTAGTGCTGAAGTGGATGTGTATTGGGGACTGGAAACCGAAACCGACTACAAAATGACCAAAGGTACAGGTTGGCTAGAAATTATGGGCTGCGGTATGGTAGATCCAAACGTTTTAGAAAACTGTGGTATCGATTCTAAAGAATACTCTGGTTTTGCTTTTGGTATGGGTATTGATCGTATTGCCTTGTTACTGCATCAAATTAGTGATATTCGCTTGTTGAGTGAAAATGATGTTAGGTTTTTGGAGCAGTTTAGGAGTGCTTTTTAGAGTACTTATCGATAGATTTTAAGCGACTCCATTTACACTCAAATCCAGAAGTTTCATCTTACTAATGTTAATAAGAACTTGGAAAAAGCAATTTCCTCCATCATCCACTGAAACGTATTCTTCTCTCCAAAATTCAAAGCCCTCAGTTCCGCAAAATAAATTGATGTGAAGTATTCTGTCTCCAGTTGGAGAAGTGGCAATAATATATTGCCTACGATACTCTTCTAGTTTGATAGAAAACTGTCTTTCGTTTAAATGACGATCGGGAAATTTCTCCTTGAGGTAAAAGCTTCTTATTTCGCCTTCTTCATTAAATTTTTTAATTTCTTGATTTAAAAGTTGTTCTGCTATTTTTAAGTCTTCATTTGTTAGCTCACATTTGATCGAATTCTCAGGAAAAATCCAGTGATAGCCTGAATTATATTCAAATACACAAAATCTAGTTGAATCAAGTTTAAATAATAGATTTTCGTTTTCTCCAAGAGATACTTTTCTTTCCTTTTTTCCACAATTCCACAAAAAGCATGAAAAAAATAAAAGTGGTATTATGATGTGATTTTTCAATTGATTATTTTTTAAATCCATAAACCATTCTAGCACTCGCAATCTGTTCTTCCTCAGTAGTTTCAGGATACAACATATATTTCGGTGCAATAATAGGTTTAGCACTTTCTATTATAACTTTGAAAATCGAAGAGAATGGAAATTTACCCTCAGTAATTTTTAAAAGTGGTTGTTTCAGTATTTCGAAGTCGACACTGCCATTTAATACAATTACTGCCTTTCCTTTTATTTGATAACCTTTTTGCACTAAAACATCAATAAAGCCAACACATACATTAGAGTTAGCTTCAATATTTTTTGCAGTTTGCGGAGACGCTATATTGGCTATGATGATGTAATCCTCGTAATATGTAAATACCTCTTTGGGTGATACATTAGGCGTATTATCCTTTGATACTGTGGCGAGCCAACATAGTACACTTTGGTTTACGTACTTTTTAATATCCTCATTCATACACCAAGTTTGTAAATAGCTTTTCGTTGAACTCTTGTTTTACCTCAACGTTTTTTGGCCCAAATTTGCTGCGATTATATGATAGTTTTATGTTTCCAACAGTTTGATAATTATCCCATGGCATGATGAACTTGGGCTCTTCATCCTCAAAATTCTTAAAGAACGCCCATTGTTTAATTAAGTGATTGGTTTGGTCTACATAGACGTAATACTTGTTTTCTGGAGTAACACCAACATCACTAAACGTCAATTGTAACACATCTACTGCATTTCCATTTTCTAAGGCTTCAGTTTTTATATATTTTAGTGTTACTCCATGATCTTGCAATTTCCAAGGCATTACCAACCAATAGGAATCATTAATCCACCAATTTTTACCTTTAGTCAACCATTTTTTTGCAGAATTCTCATCAAGCAACACTTCTTTCTCGAACACTTTACCTTTTAGGGTATTGACATTTACTAAAATTACTAAGGAATCTTTTGGGCTTTCAACTCTAACATCTCCTGTCCATTTATCCCAATATAATACGCGGTTTGCAAAGTCCCATTTTATAAAACGGGTGTTATTATAATTATCCATTCCACCCATAGCTTCCACTACTTTATTAGCAATAGCTACCGCTTTAGCATCGGTTTGTTGAGCTGATGTATTAAGACTAAGAAAAAAAATAAATGAAAATAGCAGAGGAAATGACAATGATGATTTCATAAGATAAAGTTGATATTAATTATTCTTGAACTGGTATGGTAAAACTTGAAACCGATTTTCTAAACTCACTTGGTTTTTTATCATTTAATAATTTTAAAGAACCACTCTCTTTTATGAGTTCTTGAAAACGTATTTCTCTATTTTCATATTGCTCTTTACTGTCATAAATAGTTGTTAGCTTAATATGAAAAGGTGCGTCTTCAGAAAATTCGGTTTCCTCTATAGTGTACGATAAAATATAATTCTTAGCTATTGCTTTGTCTCTTAACACTTTCCAGTTATTATTAAAATAATAAAGGACTTCTGCCTTATTATCATTAAGAATTTCAACGTTTTCTATTGTGGTTATTACTTCAGTTTTTTTACTACAGCTTAATTGACAAATTGCCAAAGCAAAAATTAAAATTAGATGTTTCATGTGTTTTTTAATTAATGGAAGTCCTAAATTAATAATAATGCTATTGCAGCATGGTTATTTAGAATATAATTAACACGAAGTTTACACTTCTGTTTTTTAGTTTTGCTATTATAATTAAAGTATTAATACATTGAAAAAAGATATTGAAATTCCAAAAGTAAAAGATGTGTATATGGCTGTGGTAAATGAGTTTAACGACATTTACAACACTGAAGATTGGAACGCTTATATCATTAATAATAAAGATGTAGAATTAGATATGGTGATTATTGTTTCAGAAGGCTATTCTGAAACTAAAAAAACAGCCACTTTTAGAAAACGTATTGATAAACTTCCTGCAAAAAGTTATGCAAAAGTAGAACTAATGCAAGAAGATTTATTTGCTCTTAATAATAGTTTTAAGGTGTCTTTTTTTGAAGGTAATACTATGTTAGACAAGACCTATGTGTTTAGGAAAAACACTATTAATAAAAAA
>DIYI01000020.1:0-124171 GCA_002428965.1 Jejuia sp. UBA6058
GGTTCAAATCCTGTCATCCCGACTAAATATAAGCTTTGATTTTTTTTAAAATCAAAGCTTTCTTTTTTAGATGAATGCATTATCCTATATGCGAACACTTTTTAATCTAATTGGATAATTTTATTAGTTTATTCCTAGCAATAGGAAATGTTGTTATTAAAAATTAGAACTTATATCTGAATGTAAAATAGACTCTTCTTGTATTTATTTTTGAACTATTAAAAATATTGAGATTTTCATCTATAAGAGTCTTTTTCTCTATAAGATTATTAAATATATCTGTAACTACTATCGATAATCTTGCATTGTTTTTCCAAAATTTATATTCTGCTCCAGCATCAAAATAGTAGCGTGCTTTTATTTCTCCCTGAGGTGTGTTTTCAGGGGCATGATAACTGCCAAAAACTTGAACTTCAAGAAAATCTGTCAACTCAAAATCTGTAGTGCTTTTTATTTGATAAATAACTTTTTCAGATGCCTCAATGAAATCATCTTCGAAGGATCTTATATATAAAAGACCACCAAATTGCTGTGAAAGCCATTTAGTTATATTGATTTGTAAATTTAAATCTAGTCCATAATGCAACATATTATTAATGTTAATTGGAGTAGTAATAGTTATACCATCATCTTGCAATTCTGTTACTCTTTGAATCATATCATCATAAAACGTAAAAAATAATGCACTTGACAATGATGTTTTATTGACCTTAAAATTAATGCCAGTTTCAACATTATAGAAAATTTCTGGTTCTAACTCTGGATTTCCAATAGATATATTGAATGCATTGGATAAGTTAGGAAAGGGATTTAGCCTATTTGGCGAAGGCCGATTAACACCTTTTTTTATTGAAAAAACAGCATTTGTGCTGTTCGAAAAGTCATATCCAATTTTAAAGCTTGGAAATATTTTAAAATAGCCATTTTCAAAAGTTTGACTAATACTTCTTGAATTGTATGAATTGTTCCATAATTCCAGTCTTAGCGCAGATTCATATGACCACTTCCTAAGAGATCGGTTATATTGAGAATAAACAGAGGCTACTATATCCTTGTAATTAAAAATATCTTTCACCCCAGCAATGTCCTCATAATTATCTGTGTCATTATTATATTCTGAAGCATTAAATGTTTGATTAATTTTCCTGTATATACCTCGTGCTCCAAACAATATTTCCGAATTTTCGGTAAATCCTATTTTGTTTTCAACGTCCAGTAAATATCTATCATTTGTATCCACATAAAAGGTTTGAATACCCTCAATAAGTTCAGTGAACTCTGTAGATACTAGCTCTTCTCTGAGGATAATCTCATCCTCTACCGAATGTACATAATTTAAGAGGATTGATAATGCTTTTTTATTAGAAGTATTAGACCTGTATTGTGCTGTCAAGCCCCATCCTTCATTAGTTTCAGGCTCACGGATAAGGCCAGATCTAATATCGCTGACGTTATTGTTAATTGTAGACGTTGTCATTCGTATTTGATTGTCCTCTTTGTCTCTGCTTCGGTAGTTCGCAGACATAGTAATATACTGATTTTCATTTAAGAAATAATCCATACCAAATTCTATGTTATGCCTCTTATCTATTCTTTCTCCAGTTTGTTTCTGATCGATACTTTGTTGACCAATATCAATAATTTGATTTCTGGTATTGGAGTTATTACTCAATCGTTTTCTATGACGAAATGTATAGTTCATAAAAAGATTAAAAACTCCAGTATTGTAATTGATTTCTGGGGAAATATGATACCATTCATCACTTCCATAGCCGGTATTAAAATTTCCACTAAGCCCTTTGTCAGAGTTCTTTTTCATAATTATGTTTATGACACCACCTGCTCCAGTTACAGATTTTACCACCGAAGGATTCATAATAATCTCTATTTTCTCAACAGAACTTAAATCTAACTGATTCAAAAAATTTTGTCCTTGGGCTGCTACAATGCCTGAAGGTTTACCGTCAATTAAAACATCGATATCGTTTTTGCCTCTAATACTTATATTACCTTCTGTACTTACTGTTACAGCAGCAATCTGTTTTAAAACATCTGTAGCTGTACCACCAGATGCCAAAATATTTTTTGATACATTAATAGTGATTTTATCAGTATTCTGTGTAATTGGGAGCTTTTTGCCAGATATAATAACTTCATTTAGAGTGTTTAGGTTTCTGAAGAGTATAATAGACTTTAGGACGATTAATTTATCTTCTTTTATAATTAACTCTTTCAAATATGGTTCATAATTTATATGACTGATCTCTATCATATATTTTCCTAACTCTAGATTGTTTAATATGAAGTAACCATTAATATCAGAAATAGTTCCTATGTTTTTAGAATCACTATTTTTTGCATTTAATGCTATGAGTTTTATGGTTGCATCTTCTACAGGTTGGGTATTACTGTCAACTAGAAAGCCTTCTATAGAGGCATTTTGGGAGAACATAAGTGTTGTGAATACAAGAAAAAATAGATTTGGAATTAAGCCTTTCATCTTTGATTTAAGAATAAATTCCAAAATACATACTAAAACTTCCTAAATCGACCTAATTCATGAACTAAAACGCTTTTTGGGTAATTAATAAAACAGTTAGTGTTTAGAGTTATCCGCTAAATTTATTAGATTGCCTATATTGAGTTGGTGTGAGTCCTGTATATCTCTTAAAAGCTGTGTTGAATGAGGATTTTGTGTTAAACCCAGACTTATATAAGATTTCTAAAATGGTTTCTTTTTTGTTCTCCTCCTCAAGTAATAGCTTTTTTGCCTCATTGATGCGATAAGAATTAACGAAATCATAAAAATTCTTACCGCAAAATTGATTTAGTACCTGAGAAATATCTCTCATAGATATATCAAGTTCAGTACTTAAATGATTTATAGTAAGGTCTGGGCTTAAATAAGGCTTTTCCCTAGCGAAATAATTCTCAATTTTTTTTAAAATTTTATTCTTCTCTTCTTTAGTCAATTTAGAGTTAGAATATTTTTCAATGATTAATTGTTCACTATATCCAATAAGTCTTTCAGGTAGATTTAACAACTTATAAAAGATATATACTATGTAAGCAAAATTAAAGAGAACTGAAAAGAAATTTAGGTTGGCCCTTGTTGTGGCATTATCCAAATGGAGAAAAGCTAAAATAGCAGAAGCGAAATCAATTAAAGACGTAATAATAAATGCAAAAAGTGCATAAATGATCCAAATTAAACTTTCACCTCCAAAATCAGAAAAAAATGCTTTCACATTAGTTCTATAGGTGATAATGTCCTTTAATGCAATAGTATAGTATGTAAACAATTGAATAAACAAAACCAAATAGCCGTATTCACAAAATAAGTTGTTGGAAAGAGAATAAGCAGTAAAAAAAAACAAGAATGGAATAATATGCCAAATCATATTTAGTCTCAACTCCAGTTTCTTTTTTATTATGGATCTTACAAACAAGAAAATTAATGGGCCAAATAAAAAAGCAAATGAAAACCCAATGTCTTTAAACCAACTTAATGTAACTTCAAATACTTGCTGTATGGGATTCAATAAATAATCAATAAGGTATAGACTATTTGCTAAAAAGAAAATTGCAAGTAGATTATGAGTTAATTTTTTCTTTCTAATAGACAACAAATAAAGTGAAAAGAGAAGCAATAGTATGACAGTAACCGTGGCGATAATATGAGAAATAGTAGCATTTATCATACCTTAAATTTATAAAAAGAAAATCAAGTCTTAGCCCTTTTTTAATGAAATTCAATAACCTTGTTCTATGTATTTAAGGTATATAGATGTAGCTTTCCATCTTTTCCCTTTATATCCGTTTCACCCAACGATTTGATTAGAAATTTTGTTTCGTTTGAAAGCTCATTTATAATCCTTTCTGTAGTTAATAGATCGGTGCCATAACTTTTACAAAGTCCTTGAACTCTAGCCGTTGTATTTAAAACATCTCCGGTAAAAAAGATTTCCTTTTTTAATGCGCCAATTTCTCCAGTGGTTACCTCTCCCATATGGATTGCTGCCTTAAAATCTGGGAATAAGCCATAAGTTTTTAAATAGGTCTCTCTTTTTTTAGAAAGCGCTTTTTTCATATCAAAAAAACACTGGATGCTATTTTGAACAGAATTTTTCTTCCTAGAATTCCAAGAAATAACAATTTCATCACCAATATACTGGTAAACTTCACCATAGTTTTTAATAATGGCATCGGAAAGATCTTCATAGTAAGAACTTAAATAATCAAAATATTTAATATGTCCCAGTTTTTCTGCGGTTGAGGTAGAATCTTTCATATCGGAAAATAGAAATACCCTCTTCTCAACAACGGGTCTATGGTATTTACCAGTAAAGAAATTTAAAAGTACATTTTGACCTAGGTTATCGCTGATCTCGGCAAAAAGCAAAGAAATACCTAGCGAAAAACCTATTTGAATAATAGTACTCACATTAGTAATACTAAACAAAAACTTCAAATATTTATCAAATACTTCTTCACTAAAAACAGATTTATTCAATTCAATACTTGCTGCTAATAAATACATAATAAAGACAACTACAAACAAGAAAACGGCATATATAAATAACTTGCTTAAAATTTTCTTTGGAAAACTTACTTTAACAAAGAATTTATTGATAAACACTATTTCTAAGAAACCAACCAAACATCCAATAAAGAAAACAGCAATACTTGCAAATAGTACAATTTCTGGAGATATAGATATGGCTGATTCGGGTAAATTATGATCTTTTATCCCTGCAACCATGGCATATTCTACCCACAATGTAAACCAAGCAATAATCAACCAAATGATACCAAACGGAACGATTTGAAGAATATGTAGTTTTAATTTTGGAGAAATGCTCATTAAATAGTTATATGAATTAGTTCTTTGATTCTTCTTCTTCCTCTGTAAAATAGTTTATCTCTTTAATCACTTCATTGCCTATTTGTTGTAATTCTTCATACTGCTTTACCATAGCTTCAAATTGAAATGCGGCCAAACCAATTACATTTCTATAGGATGGAGATGCAATATAATCCTTAAATGTTTTGGTGTATTCTGAACTTGGAATATTTAATTTTGCCAATGAATCAGGTTTCATAAATGCCGCAGCTAACACAAGTGTTCTATCAAATTTAGTAGAAATATAGGCTTCTTGAGTAAGGATATAATCGTTATAACTTTTTTCGTTCTCAGCAATACCTTCTATTAGTCCATGATACTTAATCAATAAAGAATCAAGAACCGTATTGTTGATTTTACCAAAAGAATTAGAATTTTTTAAAGCTTCATATCCGTCAGTTTTGGCTTTAAAATAGAAATCAGCAAAGGCAATACCGCTTGACATCATTATGTATAGGTTTTCATCTTCTGTCTTAGTCAACATTACTTTTCGAGCTGCTTTACAACTTTTTACCATTTGTTGTCTATACTTGATAATAGTATCTAACTCAAGTAAGTCTTCCTGAGTATGAGATCTAATCTTCAGCAAGTATTCATTAAGAATTCGATTTTCTTTATCGGTTTCATTCCAGTTGTTGATTTGTAGAGCGATTAAGATTCCTATCACAACTAAAAGAATCTCTCCTAAAGCATATTTTAAGTACTTTCCAGTTTTTCCTTTTCGGAGGAATTCAATGCGTGCTTTTCTGAAAATTTTCATTGCGTTAATTGTTTGTATGAACGATTAATTAACCAATATTGAGTCTATAATTATCAGTATTTACAATAAAACTAATAAATATTCTCTTCATTAAATTTTGATTTTATAAAAACCTTACATAACCAATTATTAGATTAGATTCTCAATTTTATTGTCAGTCAAATTCTGTATGTTTTTTGTAATTTTTTCAATATTCCAATTCCACCATTTTAGTTCTAATAGTTTTGCAACAACATCTTCTGAAAATCGTTTTCTTATGTCTTTAGCGGGGTTTCCTCCAACAATGGTATAAGGTTCAACATCTTTTACTACTGTTGAGTTTGCAGCAATAATTGCACCGTCTCCAATTGTTACTCCAGCCATGATCGTTGCGTTATAACCTATCCAAACATCATTACCAATATTAATATTTCCTTTATTTGGATAACTTTTTCCACCCATCGCACTTTCCCAACCATTCCCAAAAACTGCAAAAGGATATGTTGATAATGCATCTGTTAAATGATTTGCACCATTCATTATGAATTTAACATCAGAAGCAATCATACAGAACTTGCCTATTATTAATTTATCACCGACAAAATCAAAATGGTATTTCACATTTTTCTCGAAATTGTCTACATTTTCAAAATCATCATAGTAGGTGTAGTCACCAACAACGATATTAGGATTCTTAATAATGTTCTTTAAAAAGCAAAGTCTTTCGTAATTCTCAAGTGGGAATTTTATGTTTTTATCCGGTCCATTCATAGTTTCGTTTTTTTAATCAGTACTTTTAATCTTTTGCTTTGCTAATTCAAATTCTTTTGATCTTATAATTTGTTCTTCTAGATTCCATTCAAAATCAAATCTATTTTTAAGAAATACAGCGATAGAATCCAAACCAATTGCTGTTCTTCTTTTATCAATATTTTCTGGGTCAAAAACTGGCCATAAATTAAAACTCTTGGTTTCTGGATAGTATTTCATTTGTCCTCCATAAATCTGTAAATCACCTCTTTCTGTAGCAATTCTGTCTTCTGCCCTTACCAAAAATCGCGGTTCTAATAACTTATCGTTAACAGCTTGTCTCATCATTGGAAGATATTGTATTCTGACTTCATTATCTGAGTGTTGAATTACGTTGCAAATTGTCCAATTGCCTCGTTCTCCAATCATTTTTTTTGTAGGCCAACCATATTTGTCAAGAATCTCTTTCACTTTCTTTTCATTAATTATGTGGTTTTTATCAATTATTAATTGTTGCTCTTTTACCAACTCTGAGTCAACACCATAAATAGCCATTAATGAATCTCTTGATCTAATTGGTTCTTGTTCTGTTTTCCAGATTTCATCAATTAGTGCAATTAAATTTTCATTTTCTCCTTTTACGGATACTTGCTTGTCTGCTTTGGTTTTATTTGAACAATTGAACAATAAACCTAAACTGAATAATAAAATATACTTCATTTTTACTTTTTGTTATTTAATTCTTGCTCTTTTGCTTCAATGACAGATAGTTCTTCTAGGTATACATTTACCTCCCAAATAGGATTCCATCTATTCAGGTTTTCTTGCATCGTGTTTAATCCCATTTTTGCTCCGTGACTATCTACATTGGTTGGGTCTTCCATTGGCAAACATAAGGTGTTTTACTCTCATTAGTAATAACTAATTGTGTTCCATAAACTTGTCTTTTACCTCTTTGTTAGCCTCTGTTATTTATTTTTTAATTCTCGGATTCTGTTTTTATAGTATTCCGCATCATTTAATTCGGCAGCCTTTTGCGCAAAACTGATTGCATTAGCAATATCATTTTGTGCTTCATAATAATCTGCCATGGAATCATATACATTAGGACTTTTCGGATAGTATTCTATGGCGAATTCAAAATACATTTTAGCCTTCTTAGGTTGTTCCATACTCATATAACCTAACATATTCAATAATTCTTCTGGATAAGGAGGCTCATCATATCCAAAATGTTCTTCAAGTTTTTTCTCTCTAAACTTTATGATACTAAAAAGTTCTTTTTGCGGTGTGTTAAATGAATTTATTTTATCTGTATTTTCCATTTGGTACCATTTAAAAAGTGAAATTAAGCCGTCCATAATTGAAGGGAAAGGAATGGTTCCATGTATATCGTTGGGATAAAATTTCCACTCACACAATAATCCGTTTTTAGCATTTTCCTGCGCCAATTTTGAAAAAGCAATATTAGAACGTGGAAATAGAGTGTATTCCGTTGGGTCTTGCATTACATTGTCAATAGTTATTTCTGAATTCTGCATATGCAATTGTCCACTTAATGACATAAATAAAGCTTTGTTTTTATAGTTCTGGGTTGCAAGTTTTTCTTCTGCCTCGTTTAGTAGCTTTTGGTTGTCCCAGTCAAGGCTTGGATCAATGGCCAAATAATTCGCAAATAGATTTGGCTGATGAATTAATGTGGAAATCGTGAATAGGCCACCGTATGAATGACCAATGAGCGTCCTATATTTAGTAACTGGATATTTGTTTTCAATAAAAGGAATCAGTTCTTCCTTAATAAACTTCCTAAAATTATCTGCCTCTCCATTTTGTTCGTTGAAAGGCATGCCGTATTTAGTGCTTATAGTTGAAGTCGTTAAATCTCGAACCCTGTTTTTATCATTGGCAATACCCACAAGAACCATTTCTGGGGTAGAACCACCACTGTAATAATTTTGGACATTATTTACAGTGGGTAAAAAGATTTCTCCATCTAAAATGAATGCCACTGGGTATTTTTGTTCTTTTTCAGGATTATAACTGGCGGGCATTTGTATATAAACTTTTCTTGACTCACTAAGAATTTCGGAATATAGACTATCTAAAACACCTACTTTTTGCAAATAATGTTGATTTCTATTTTCCTGAGCTTTTGCTAATTGTTGAAAAGAAAAAATCACAGCTATTGTTAATATTATTTTTAATCCTTTGTTCATTTTATTGTATTTTAATATTATTCTTTTAGTTAAGGGTAACGTCTCGTTTAACAGTCAGTTACGGGCAAAACAGCGACAGTTCTTGGTTTGATAATAACTTTAGTTATTCCGAGTGGATTCAGATGTAGTCGAATCCGCCATAAATGCGGCTATAAACTGTTAGCACTTGTTTTATTCCTTTTCATAAATTTAATTCCAAGTATAATTAGCATTACTATCAAGACTATAAAAAAAGCACTTGTCGAAATACTTTTTATTAGAGAAAAGAAACTAGTTGTTTTTACAGCAACCTCTGTTACTTCAGGGTAGTTTTTTAACATTGCTATAATTCCGATATTTTCCAAATAATCTGCAATACCAGCAATTATCGGTATTAGACAGAGATACATATATTTGGAATTTAATTTATTCAATTTTTTTAAGAGATATCCCAATAGGAGACAGTAAGAAAGTCCAAATAGTAGGGGGTAAATCATATCAACAGGTATTTGGTTGGTTAGATATGTCAAACGTCCATTTTCTCCAAGTGAAGTGAATAATTCGCTTACATAATTCAAATCATATCCTGTAGGCATCATATCCAATAATTTCATTCCGTCAGAGAATTCCATTGTTTTAGGAATTGTAACAGTCAGCATAAAGCTGTAAACAAGATTAGTCAAGATAAAAAGTCCTAAAACTTTTTTTCCTGAAATGTTTTTTTCAATACATTTTGTTAATCGTTTCATTTTGTAACTATTTAAATTAACCTATAACCCGCTATTAATTTTATGTGTTATTGGCAACTGGCTTTATTATCTGTTTTCTTTTATTTCTTACAATTAGGAATGCAACAATTAAATTAGGAACCCAACAAAGCCAAGCAACGATTCTGTAAGCGTTATTGAATTCACTCATTAAAATAGTTAATAATGGAAGCCAAACTCTTAAAGTTACTGCTGCAAAACAAGCTGCATAACTAAATATCATAAATTTTTCATGTGACTTAATATTCCCTTTTTTAATTGCTTTAAAGCCCAATATGGTTGTAATTAACCAGATTAAACCTAATGTAAAAAATCCGAGGATACTGATAATTCCACCAGTAGCGTTCACAGCAATAAAAAGACTAAAAATTCCACTGAAAAGAACAGAAATCACATAAACTTTTCCAATTGTTCTATGCAGTTCTGTATTCTTTATTCTCAGCTTATTGCTAAATTGTAACCATCCAATTAATAAAGCTAGTCCACCAAGAGTTATATGTCCATAAAAAGCAATATTCCATAAATTGTCATTTAAAAGTTCAACTGACTTTGATGATAATAGGCCATCAATAAAAAAGTAGATAATCGGATATAGTCCAACGATTGTGGATAGAATTCCAATTGTAATCCAAGAAGCTTTTTTCATTTAATTTTCGTTTTGTTTATTACATAGAAGAAATCTTCTCTGAAATGTAACAGTTTTTTTGCTTAGAACCAGTTAAACCCTAATCCTATATTAAAGATTACTGCGTCTCTATGCGCATCTCCATCTAAAGAAGCTCGTCCCAAAACTAATTTTGACTGGACATTAAGCGCAAAGTTTTTCTTTTTGCAAATCTCGTAACCTGTACTTGCCATAACAGCACACCCAAAGTTCCAATCATCATTTACATCATCTTTAATATCATAAAGAGCTGGCGAATCTATTGCTAAACCAATTCCTCCATGAATCCACCATTTATCTTTTACCCAATACTGTACTGACGGAATAAACCCTCCAAAGTGCCTGTCGTTATCTTGAAATTCGTAGATATTTCCTGGTAAAGACACAGTAATAGCGAGTCTATCATTTAACATATAACCAAATTTTAAATCTGGAAAAACGAAGGTTCCTTGAGATTTATCAAACGTTTGAATTCCTGCACTATCTTCTATACTTATAATACCACCACCTGCTACAAACTCGAAGATGAAACCATCTCTTTGAGTAGTTGATTCTTGAGTTGTTTTTTGCGCGTATGTTACACTAACTACTAATGTAAAGGCTACACAAGCCATTTTTACTAAAATTTGTTTTTTGATTGTTTTCATTTTAATTGATGTCATAATTATTCGTTTTTTGATTGTTTTGATTGATGTTTATTATTTCTGTTTTTTTATTTCTTAATTATTCTATTAATTCTTCTATTTAATATCTGCGATAAATTCCAGTTGATCAACTTAGGATCGGTTGTATTGTAGAAATAAATAACTACCGTGTCTGTTTTTTCATAATATTTAGCAAAACTTTGATACCCTGGAACCCATCCATCATGCTCAAATTTGTAAATGGAAGTATATATTTCTTGCTCATTATTCTTAAATACTGTTCCTTCATTTAAAGCTCTAATAAACTTACCTACATCTTCAGCTGTGGCGTGCATGCCATTATCGTTTGTTTTCAAATCATGAGGATATCCAACATGATAACCACTCATCACATCAGCTATGTTTACCTCACTAACAGAACCAAATGTATTTTTGAGCTTTAAAGGGTTTAAAATTTCTTCTTGAATGAATTTAAAATTTGAATACCCTAAAACATCATCCATTATTCTATTAATTAAAAGATAGTTAGTGTTACAGTAATCATATTTTTTACCTGGTTTGAATTTAGCGGGTTTACCTTCAATAAGCGCCAAACTTTCTTCGAATGTGCTTGTAGGTTCTGCCCAAAAGTCTGGTGCATCTGTAAAATTTGGAATACCGCTTCTATGTTGAATCATCAGCCTTAATGTTATTTTCTCTGCATTCTCTATTTTACCAATTAGTTCAGGTAAATAATCGGCTAGTGTTTTATCTAATGAAAGTCTGCCTTGACTTACTAGTTTTGTTACAGCTACTGCATCATACAGTTTACTTATACTCGCAATTTTATAGATAGCATTTGGTTTTGCAGGTATTTTAGCTTCTTTATTGTGCCAACCTGAAGCATAACTTTTTGACTCTTTCCCCGCTTGATCTACATATACAATAACACCTTCAAAACCATAATTTACTGCTTGGTCTAATTGTTCTTGAACTGAATCTGGCAAAGGTAAAATCCATGCTTTTACCAAAATCCAAGGCACAAAAAACATTGAACCTAAGGTTCCAGTTATTAATAGAGCTCTTAACATAATTTTTGTCTTTTTTTTATTCATAATTTTTATGGTGATTAGAGTTCGAATTTCTAGAATTATACTTTTAGAAATAAAACCAAATTCTCATGTGTTAACCAGTTTTAAAAGTATTTTATGCTTTACTTACTAAAGTGTTTTTTGCTCGCTCTTTCATTTTATCCACTTTCCAGTTTAATCCGAAGAATGGTCGTAAGAAAGGAACTCGTCTAATAATAAGTTCATAAATGATATAGCAGCCACTAAAAGTTACTATAATTATTAGTAGAAACGCTATGTAGGGAGATAATTTTAATGGTAAAATAAACATTGATGCCCCATATAGCACAATCATATGAATAATATATACAGGATAAGCAGCTGTACTCAAATAAGATAAGATATTACTTGGCCTGTTTAGGTGTTTGTAACAGAATCCGAAGACTGTGAATATCCAACTATTAGATTCGATAACCATTAAATAGCCTGGAGCTTCAGTATTATAAACTACGAATCTGATGGTAAATAGTATTGCCGCAATTCCAAAGTACAACCATCTCCATTTTAAAAGGTTAAGCCAAAACGATTTTCCTAAATACATAAAAAAGAAACCAAAGAAGAAGCACAAGAATCCTATTGAAAACCCATGCCAAGTTTCAGCATACAAAGCGAAATGCTTTGGTTTAAGGATTAAAGCTTCTACTACGAAAAATACATTTACAATAAATGGCGCTAATGGATACTCCATCAACTTAGTCATTACCGATTTAAGCTTGTTATTCTCCTTTTTCTTCAACAATAAGAAAACAGGAAGTAAGACTAAAACGTATACGAATATATTTCCTAAGAACCAGAGGTGTCCCATATGAGGATGGTAGTCTAATGTCATATTATAATACTTTTGAAATATAAATAGATGTAACGGCGTGATGGCTACAATACCAAAAAGGAATGGTACTAGTATTCTTTTAGAGCGTTCTGCAATAAGTTGTAACCAGTTTCTTTTTCTCATCGCAAAGAACAATCCCATACCAGAAACATAAAATAGAATAGGTATGCGCCACACATTTAATAATGTCATTGGTTTCCAAAGCTCAGTTGATAACTCTTCACTTCTCATAAACCCTATAAACATAGCCCAAGGTTGGAATACAATCGCAATATGATAGATTAATAACAATCCAATAGCGATGACTCTTAACCAATCTATATCATATCTTCTTTCCATGGTATTTAATTTTTAAATTGACAATTTATTATTGTAACATCATTGCAATTACTGGTCTTGCCTTTTCTAACTCTTTAAGATCTAATTTAAACCCAAGAGGCTCTAGTTGTAGAATCATCATTTCATAAATCTGCTTGACTTGGGCAAAATCTCCCATAACAGTTTCTCTTGCAGTGGCTCCAAAATTATTTTTATAAGTTTTATCAGCATTGGCATCAATTAATAATTGAACGATTTCTATTCTTCCGAAAAAAGCAGCTGTATGTAAAGCAGTAGATCCGTCATTATTTTTTATGGATAAATCTGCTTTTGCGTTTATCAAGGCTTTTGCAATTTCAACTCTATTGAAAGTAGAAGCACTAATTAATGGTGAAGATCCACTCATTGGTTCTTTTTCGTTTAAATTGCTTCCAGCTTTAATGTGTTGTTTTACTGCATCAAGATTGTTCGCGAGAATTGCTGCATGAATGTCCATTGAAGGTTTTTCAATTGTAACCTCATCAACTTTTGCTGAAGTTTGTGTTTCATTTTTTTTGCAGGAAACTACAGATATAAATACTATCATTGAAGCATAAATAAGTGTTTTCATTGTGTTTAAATTTTTCATGATTAAAAGTTTTGATTTTTGTTGATACAAATATCTACTTATCCATGATGCAGGTGTAAACGCTTATGAATCAATACATATGAAGTTTGAAGCAAGGGTGTAAATTATGAAGCATTAATATAAATTATGATGCAGACCTATGCGGCAAGCAAGAAAATAGAGTAGTTTTAATTGTATTCTCAAGAAAATAATTAACTTGTTTTTATTCTTGTAAATTATGTCGGATACTTCTTTTTCTAGCGAATTTTTAAACCAAGCAAAAGCTTTTGTCCTAGAAGAAATCTCAAATGAACAGTTTGGGGTTTCAGAGTTAGCAGATAGGATGCATATGAGTCGATCTAGTTTGTTGAGAAAGATTAAGAAACAGACTGATTTATCGGCAAGTCAGTTCATACGTAATGTTCGGTTAGAACAAGCAAAAGAAATGCTAACTCAAACAGAATTAACAGTATCTGAAATATCTTTTGAAGTTGGATTTAGCAATACGTCTTACTTTATAAAATGTTATCGAGAGTATTTCGGGTATTCACCAGGTGAAGCAAGAAAGATAAATATTGAGGAGAATAAGCATCAGTTAGATGTGGAATTTTCGAACTCAGAGAATTCAAAAGAAGTAAAGTCTTTTTTGAAATCACACTTAAATAAAATTATTGTTGGGATATCAATTCTTATAATTGCGGTAATTGGTTTTTATTGGGGAACTAAAGATTCTAAGGCTTCAATAAATAAATTAGAAAAATCGATTGCTGTGCTTCCCTTTAAAAATATGAGTTCAGATTCCACTAACTTATATTTTGTAAATGGATTGATGGAAGCTTCATTGAATAAACTTCAAAGCATTAATGACCTGAAGGTAAAAAGTAGAACTTCTGTTGAAAAATATAGAAATACCAGTACCTCGGTTTCAGAAATCTCCAAAGAACTCAATGTAAATTACTTGGTGGAAGGAAGTGGTCAGAAAATAGGTAATGAGGTTTTATTGAACATTCAATTGATAGATGCAAAAACAGATTCACCAATTTGGACAGAACAATACAAACATAAGCTAGTTGATATTTTTACGCTCCAGAATACGGTTGCTAAAAAAATTGCTCTAGCTATTGAAGCCAATATTACCCCAGAAGAGTTGGCTCGAATTGATAAGAAACCCACGTCGAGTATTAAAGGTTATGATTATTACTTGAAGGCTATAGAAGTGCAGCAATTGGGAGGTGAAGAGAATTTACTAAAGAGCATTGGTTTATTTGAAAAAGCAATTGAAGAAGATGAACAGTTTGCAATGGCTTATGCGCAAATAGCAGTGAACTACTATTATTTGGATATGAATAAAATACAAAAGTCTTATCTAAATAGGCTTAATGAAAATGCCGATAAAGCTTTGTTATTTGATTCAAAATCTCATTTAAGTTTGATAGCAAAAGCTCTTTATTATATTAATAACAGTGAGTTTAATTTGGCTATTCCACATTTGGAGAAAGCTTTAGAGTATAATCCTAATTCTTCTTCTGTAGTCTTAATGTTGGCAGATCTTTATGGTAGGGCAGTTCCTAATACAGAAAAGTATATCAAATATGCCCTAAAAGGAATTCAATTGAATTTAGAGGCTAACGATTCCATAGGTAAGAGTTTTATCTACTTACATTTAAGTAATGCTATGGTTCAAACAGGATTTATAAACGAATCTTTGCAGTATATTAATAAGTCTCTGGATTTTAATTCTAATAACCCATATGCGCCTTACCTTAAAACATATATTGAACTAGCAAAAGATGGTGATATTGAAAAGGCAACACTTAGCATGATAAGTCAGCATGAAAAGGACTCTTCTAGAGCCGATTTGGTAAACGAAGTAGCTAAGTTATATTACTTTCAAGAAAACTATGATAAAGCCTATGAATATTATATAAAATACAACGAATTACTGGCTAGTAATGGTGTTGATATGTTTCCACACGAAAAACTAAAAATGGCAATTGTGTATGAAAAAATGGGTGATACAATACAGTCAAAAGAGTTTAAAATTGGATATAATGCGTATTTAGAAAACGATAATTCTATTTATAAATCTGCAAGTTTGGCTATAAAATATCTCTATGAAGGGAAATTGGATGAGGCAATGGAGCAATATAAAGTTTTTGCAACAAAGTCAGACTTTCAATATTGGGTTATTCTTTTTTTAGAAGAAGAACCTTTGTTAAAGAAACTTAAATCGCATAAAGACTATAATGCTACAATGCAAAAAATAAAAGATCAGTTCTGGCAAGACCATAAGGAGATAAAAATGATGCTTGAAGAAAGTAATCTATTATAATTTTATGATGTCAAATTACTAGTGTTCCTATTTTTTATATGGATTTTCTCCTTGCAAATAGAGCAAACGCCATTCTACATTTCTTTCTTTAAATAATTCTGGTTTTATTTTAGATTTATCTATGTTGAACTTGTAGTTATGAGGATAATCGTTCATTAAAACAATGGAGTTTAAAATAAGAGAGGCCTCAGCTCCGTCATCAGAACTATATAGAGCATCTGTCATTATTTTAAATGGGTTTTCGGCTTTAATTAAACCTAAGAATTCGGCAGCTCTTACACGATTAATCAGCTCTTCGTCGTTTTTAGAAATGGTTTTGATTTTATCAATAAACCCTTTTGCTTCTTCACCAAAATTACTGCAAGTAATCAACCCCCAATAGCGTTTCCATGGATCATTTGAATTTAAACTGCTTTCAATTTTGGTTTTAACTGTTTCAAAATCTTCTAAAATGTAGTTTGAAATATCAACATATTTTGAAATATCAGCTTTATGAGCTTGACCGAAAGCTACAGGGTTTTCAAAAGCATTATTAATCAAATAAAATTCAGGATAAAAGGATAAATCTGGCATGCCCTTTACTCTAGAGGTCATATTTTCTCTTAGACTTTTTAATGTTTCTTCATATTCTGGGTTGCCAGCTAAATTATCAGTTTGATAAGGGTCAACTTCAACATCGTATAAGTATTCAGCGGCTTTAGGCATAAAGAACAGTGCTTGCGCCTCATTTAACTTGTTGTCTAAGAACATTTGCTTCCATTCACGGTAACCTAATTGCTTATAACGGTAATTGTTCATTAAACCATCGTAATTGAATGGTTGATAGTTTCTTTCGTATTTGAATTTACCTTTTCTCAAGGAACGCACCATATCATATTTTTCATCAAATCTATCGGCATATCCAAATGTTTCATCTCTCTCAGAAATATTTTCTTTTGAAATGTTCTTACCTAAGAATGGCTTTCCATCAATACCATCAGGAATTTCAGCTCCAGCTAAGTTCAAAACTGTTGGGCCGAAATCAATAAAACTTACAAATCCATCAACTTTAGATGCTGGAGATTGTGGTGCTAAATGTTCATATTTTGAGGGAACATGTACAATGAGAGGTACATGTAACCCCATTTCGTTGATGTATCCTTTACTACCTGGAAGTACACCACCATGGTCGCCATAATAGAAAATAAAAGTATTGTCTAATAAACCTTCCTTTTCAAGTTCGTCAATTACCTGACCAACTTGTTTATCCATACCCTTAATTTTATCATGATAACGCGCAACGGTGTATTTGAACAAATCAGTTTGTGGGTGGTTAGGCTGAACAAAAACAGAATCTTGGTTGGTAATTGTTCCTTTTTTAACATCTTCTTCAGTAAAATGAAGATTATACTCATGTGTGGAACCAAAGTTTACCACATGAAAGAAAGGTTGTCCTTCCTGACGGTTTTTCCATGTAGCTTTTTTAGAAGAATCGTCCCAAACACTATCGCTTTTTACGATGTTATAGTCCTCTTTTGCATTATTAGATGTGTAGTAACCTGCTTTTCGTAAATAATAAGGAAACATTTCAACGCCTTCTGGCATTGGCACAATTTGCATTTTTCTGTGGAAATTGGTGCCAATCCTTGGTCCGTAACATCCCGAAATTAAAGTGGATCTAGCTGAACTGCATACTGGTGCATTTGAGAATGCATGTGTGTAAATTAATCCATTGGTTGCTAATCTTTCAATGTTGGGTGTTTCCGCACCATTTTCATCAAACAGCGATAAATAATGTTTGGAGTTATCTTCTGAAACAATCCAAACAATGTTTGGAGGTGTTGCGGGTTCTTCTAATTTAGGTTCAGATTTACATGAGTTTAATAGGGTAATAGTTACAAAAAATAAAACCATTACATATTTGAAATGTGCCATAAGTTTAGTTTTGATAAATCTAGTTAAAGTTAGTCAACATGTGCAGCAACATCGCCACCTATATTATTTTCTTTATACCCTTCTAGTTCAATTTTATAAACATGAGCGTAAGAAGATGGAATAGATTTCGGGGCTTTGATTACGAGCCCTTTTGTGTTACGTTCCCATACAATTGTTTCTTCACTTCCTAAAAGCGAAATATTTTCTACTTTTGAATTTAATAAGCCAATTTCTGTGGTAAGAGATTTAATTATAGTCTCACCATTTGGCTCGTCCATAACAAGTGCGTAGAATACTTTGTCTGTTTTCTTTGTAAATCTAATATCTGTATTGGTATACTCAATTTTAATTTTTTCAACTTTATGTCCCCCTTCAGGAAGACGCGTAGGCCCTTCTCCAAAAATGGTCCAAGGTCTAGTGCCATAAATTGCTTCACCATTAATTTCTAACCATTGTCCCATATCCGTTAATAAATCCACCATAACTTCCGGAATAGAACCATCAGGGTTAGGAGGTACATTTAATAACATACTTCCGTTTTTGGAAACGATATCAATAAGAATATCAACTAAATCATTTGGTGTTTTAAACTTAGCATTTGGTCTGTAAAACCAAGCTCCTGGAGACGTATCAGTTAGCCAAAAATCTTTTTTGGGTTGGTTGGGTCTACCGCGTTCATAATCCTTAACCGCAACGGCATCGTTAAAGGTAGTTTCTTTGTAGCAAATCACTACTTCTTTATTAAGCGCTTTTGCTTGATTGTAGTAATAGTTTAAAAATTTAACCCGACTTTCTTTTGTCATGTTTTCAAGCCACCAGTCAAACCAAATAACATCTGGTTCATATAAATCCATAAATTCTTTAAGTTTCGCCCACCATGCTTCATAAAAATCGGCATCAGGTGTTTCGGAGTCTAAAGGATGTGGATTCGTGTATAAGTCGTAATCCTTTTTCGAAACACCACCATGGAAATGAGAAGGTGCAAAATATTGCCATGTAAAAGCATGATGGAAAGACCCTAAAAATTTCATACCTCTAGCCGTTATTTCTTTTTTTAATTCTGCGGAAGGATTCACACCGCCATAGTTCATGGAATTCCAACGTGTAGCTTTAGAATCCCACATGGCAAAATTATCATGGTGCATTGCCACAGGTCCCGCAAATTTAGCACCTGATTTTTCAAACAAATCTGCCCATTCTTTGGCATTAAATCCAGAAGCATCAAATTGCTCTATAATATGTTTGTACCCATATTTCTTTGGGTTGCCATACTTTTCTTTATGATGAATATAGTTGCTTGTTGGTTTTCCATTTTTCGTTGGTACTTTCTTGCCATCCGTGTACATTTTCATTCCATGCCAACCCGCATACCATTTATTCGGATCAGCATCTACAAAGGCAGAAGAAACAGGTCCCCAATGCGCATAAATCCCAAATTTGGCATCTTGAAACCATTCTGGTACAGGATTTACTGGCGTATCTAATTCTGATTTCCAATCTATATTTGGATCTTTTTGCGCATAAATTGATAGCGTAGTGCAAAAAGCGAATAAAATAAAAAGGTAATTGCTTGAGATAATTAAACGTTTATTTGTTCTAAATAGGTGTTCCTTGATGCTCATTTTTGTATTATTTGTGAAAATCAAATTTAAGCAAGCATTACTGCCCAAGAATTAACAAATGAGCAATTATGCGTAATAAATGTTTTTTGAATTGAAATGAGTGAATTAAGTATGACCAGTAAGTAGTATTCCTAATCAAAAAACACATTTGTTGCAGAAATAAATTAGTTTGCGATAGAAAGTAGATTATAGACTTTTTAAATTTGAAACCTTGAGAGATTTTAACTAAAACCAAAGATGCTAAAGAAACTTATTTATTTACTAACCCTTTTTTTGAGTCTGAGTTGTTCAAAAGGGAGTAATTCAAAATCAACTTCTGCTGAACAAAAACCCAATGTAATAATTGTTTTAACGGATGATCAAGGTTATGGTGATGTTGGAGCGCATGGTAATTCCATAATAAAAACGCCAAATATAGATGCTTTTTACAAAGAAAGTTATCATTTAACAGATTTTCATGTAGGCCCAACATGTGCGCCTACGCGATCTGCATTAATGACAGGACGGTATGCAAATAGTGTTGGTGTATGGCATACAGTTGGTGGATGGTCTTTACTGCGTGATGATGAAAAAACTATTGCAGATATGTTTTCTGAAGCTGGTTATGCTACAGGTGCTTTTGGTAAATGGCATCTAGGAGATAATTACCCTTATAGACCTCAAGATAGAGGGTTTCAAGAAACTGTAATGCATGGTGGGGGTGGCGTGTATCAAACACCAGATTATTGGGGTAATACCTATTTTGATGATACTTATTTTCATAATGGAAAGCCCCAAAAATACAAAGGCTATTGTACGGATGTATTTTTTGATGAAGCGACTAGTTTTATAAAGAGGAATAAGGAAAAACCGTTTTTCTGCTATTTGGCTACCAACGCACCTCATGGGCCTTACAATGTTCCAGTTGAATATTACAACCTTTATAAGGATTTGCCTAAAAATATACTTTCAGATGTTCAAAAGCGATTCTATGGTATGATTACCAATGTGGATGATAACTTTGGGAAATTGAGAAAAACCTTAAATGACTTTGATTTAGCAGATAATACCATTTTGATATTTATGACCGATAACGGTACTTCTGCGGGACACTCTGGTAAAATTGGAAAAGGTGCAGGCTTTAATGCAGGCATGCGCGGTCATAAGGGCAGTGAATATGAAGGCGGACATCGTGTGCCATTTTTTATTCATTGGAAAGATGGAAACATCGCTGAGGGTAAGGATATAAATGAATTGACGGCTCAAATAGATATTCTTCCAACCCTAACAGAACTTTGTGGTATTGATTTACCACAAGATCATAAAGCCATTGATGGTGAAAGTATTGTGCCGTTAATAAGAGATGCGAATAAAACTAATGATAGAATGCTTATTACCGATTCTCAAAGATTACAAGTACCGATAAAATGGCGTAAATCTTCTGTGATGCAAAATAAATGGCGACTGGTAAATGGCGAGGAATTATATAATATTGAAGATGATAAGGGACAAGAAAATGATTTATCTGAAAAACATCCTGAGCGTGTTGAAGCAATGCGAGCATTTTATGAAAACTGGTGGCAACAAGTCTCAGTTGATTTTGATAAGGAGGTTTATATTCCGATAGGAACAGCATATGAGAATCCAGTAACACTAACAGCACATGATGTGCATGCACCAAGTGGAGGTTATGTTTGGAATCAAGTATATATCCGAGAAGGCAATAATGGATTGGGGTATTGGAGTGTTGATGTTACAGTAGAAGCAGATTATACAATTTCAATGAGACGATATCCTATTGAAGCAGATTTACCGATTAATGCTGAGGTGTCATCTATTACAACATCAGATTTACCGGGTTTGGAAAAGGATATTCCTGAAGGTGTTCAAATGAATTATATTAAAGCACAGGTTAAAATTGAAAATCAACTAGATGAGTTGTTAGAGTTTTCAAGTCAAGATAAATCAGTAGATTTCAAAGTGCATTTAAAACCAGGGAAAACGAAGCTTTGGGCCGATTTCTTTAATGAAAATGATGAGAAAAATGTGGCGTACTATGTGTATATAGAAAAAGTATAGTTATGAATTTAAGAAGTATTGTCTATTTGATGTTGGGAATCTCAATTTGGGTAACTCTTGAGGCGCAAGAACGTCCTAATATCATTTTTATTCTAACGGATGATCAGTCATACGGCATGATGAGTTATGATGGAAATGAGCTGGTTCAAACCCCCAATTTAGATCAGTTGGCTAGTGATGGTACTTTTTTTACCAATGCTCATATTACAAGTGCAATTTGCACACCAAGTAGAATTTCAATTTTATTAAGCCAATTTGAAAGAAAGCACGGTGTAAATTTTAATTCGGGCACTAGTGTTGAGGACGAGGCTTGGGAGCAATCCTATCCAGTAATTATGAGGAATGCTGGGTATTACACAGGTTGGATAGGTAAAAACCATGCTCCTATTGGAGATGGTGGTTATACCAGTGGTTTAATGGAGAAAAGTTTTGATTATTGGTATGCTGGTCATGGTCATATAAGGTTTTATCCTAAAGAAGTTCATGATATTTTTAATGATGCCATTGCACATACGCAACCCGAAATTATTAATGAAGCTACAGATGATTTTTTAGATCCTAATGCCAGAAAATTGAAAGGTGCCCTGAGATTTTTAGAGGTAAGGCCTAAAAATAAGCCTTTCATGCTATCTGTCAATTTCAATTTGCCACATGGTGCAGGAACAAGTTCGATGAAGTTGAAAGATGATGATGACAGCATTTACAAAACTTTATATCGAGATTTAGATATCCCAATGCCTAAGAATTACGTGGCTAAAGCTGATATTCAGACTCCAAAATTACCAGCAAGTATCCATAGGGTTTTTGACAGGCAAACAGGTTACAATTACGTAGATACCCCAGAAGCAAACAAGGAGCGTATCATTCGACAGATGCAAGCAATGACAGGAATTGATCGTATGGTTGGTAATCTTAGGCAAAAACTTAGAGATTTAGATTTAGATAAGAATACGATTATCATTTTTTCGTCAGATCATGGTTTGTTTATGGGCGAACAAGGTCTGGGAGGAAAGGCGCTTTGTTATGAAAAAACTACCCATGTGCCCATGATGATTATGGATCCGAGAGTAAAAAGAAAGTACAAAGGTTTAAAAAGTGATGCATTGGTACAAAGTATAGATGTAGCACCAACAATCATGTCTTTAGCTGGAATAGAACAACCTAAAAGTTTTCAAGGAAAAGATATTTCGCATTTCGTAGTTGGGGATACAAGTTCAATTAGAGACTATGTGTTTACGGAAAATCTGTGGTCTACCCAATTTGGAAATCCAAGATGTGAAGCGGTTCAAAATGCAGCATGGAAATACATCAAATATTATAAGAACAACACGCTATCAGCAACAAGAAAAATTGAAACAGCAAAGGCTATAGGTATGCCAATTAATAAAATGTTGTATGCGGTTCATGATTCTGATATAGCATTGTACAGGGATTTTGTAGAGTCTCCTTTACATGGGGAGCAACCTGTTTATGAGGAGTTATATAATTTGAAAAATGATCCTTCTGAATTGACCAATCTAGCAAATAACCCTGAATACAAAAATATTCTTGAAGAATTAAGAAACGAATGGTTAGTTCAGATTACTCAAGCAAGAGGAATTGAAGCACCAAAGGTATTGCGTTACACTAGCAATAGCCACCCAAAAGGAGGACATTAAAATTGAGGGATATATTCTAGATCTACTCCAAGTACTTTTTGAGCTATTTCATTAAGTTTTTTTGGATTGCCTTGGAAGTGATACATGGTTTGTTTATGATACATAGTTTCCAAACTATCTAGTTCTTTGGCGCTTGAAGAGGTTTCAAATTCATAAAAAGGCCAATTTCTGTCTAATGCTTGATTCACTTCACCATTAAAAATGTTGGTTACATCACCAGCGTAAGGTTTCTTGTTATTAGGTAATGAATTAACATAAAGCGAATCATTTTCAAAAGTGAATTTAACGATATTCAAAAGTTGTTTTTCCTTAGAATAACTTCCCATAACATTTTTGGAAAGTTCAGGCTTTACACCAATTTTATTTAACCCCATGGCATCTGCTCTGTAATAAGCAACACGGTCTTTTATCAATAGTCTTTCAGGAGTAACAGGAGTAAAATATCCAGTGAGACTATCGGCATCCTTTTGGAGAGGGATAAGAACAATATTGTCAGAGCTTGTTATAAGAGCGCCTAAGTCCCAAATACATAGTAAACCTTTATCTTTTTCCCACTTATTTCCTAAGTTTTTGATTGAGGTTTCTGTACTAAACCCAACATCTGCAATACTTTCATCTATCGAAACTTCTAAATCCAGCACAATTTCTTTTTTAGACAATAGTTTGATTTTACGTTGTGCTTCAATATTAAAAATAGTGCCAAAGTTATTTCGAATAGCCATTTTGCCAAAGCAGGTGACTGAAACGCTATCTCTTTCAATCACACGAAATGTTTTATGGTTGAGATCTGGAGAGATTTTCATGTTTTCAATAAGACGTTCCTCTCCTTTATCAAAAAAAATAGAATACTTGCCAAATTCTGGCCCGAACCATAGTCTGCTCTCACCACCAAGTTTAGATATCGTGGTGGCATAGATGTTATCTTCAAAGAGTTTCCAGTTGATATATCCGTATGAGGTACCCTGCAAACCATTAGCAGTACTGGTAAACACACGACCATGGTAGGCACTAGAAATGGCAATGGCACTGTTTTCATTTTGAAGTACTTCTAAATCACGGATTACCTTTAGTTTTTGTAGAACTTCTTCAAAGGTTTCATGTTTAGTTTTAGAAGTTTTATCAGAGTTACAATTAAATAAAAGTGAAAAAATAATTAGTGTTATTACAGATTTTCTAGGCATTCGTGAATTATTTTCTATTGCGATTAAAATTACAATTTATTTATACAAAACGTAAGATTAAACTATTTTGTGGCACGATGATGTTGATACGTTCTATTCGCATTAATTATGTTTTCCGTATTTTGTTTCACTGTAATTTTATTTTAAAATGAAATTGAAATTCACAATTCTGCTGTTATTATGTAAAGTTCTATTTGTCTCTGCTCAAAATAATAGTAAACCTAATGTATTAGTAATATATACTGACGACCACAGGTATACTGGTGTATACGCATTAGGTGGAATGAATATCAGAACGCCTAATATAGATAAATTGGCAGATGAAGGTATTGTTTTTACCAAAACATATATGCAGGGCGCCTTTACGGGTGCCACTTGTATCCCAAGTAGAGCGATGCTGTTAACGGGACGACACTTGTTTTCTTTGGATGGTATAGGTAGAAACATTCCGGAAAAGGATATCACCATGGGTGAATTTTTCAAAAGTGAAGGCTATAACACTCATATTGTTGGTAAATGGCATCAGGACAATGCATCATTAAATCGCTCTTTTGATACGGGTGACAAGATTATGGGAAGAAGCGCATATTTGGTAGATCATTTTAGAATGCCATTTTGGGATTTTGATAAGAACAGCCAGTATTCCAGAGAAGAAGCTTATTTGTTGCAGTATGATGACTATGGAAAATTGATAAAAAGAGGTTTGACCAAAGATGACAAAAGAGGTCCGGTAGGAACAGAAGCCAACGGTCCACATACTTCTGAAGTATTTGCAGAACATGCTTCAAAATATATAGAAAACTATAAAGAAGAAACCCCGTTCTTTATGTATTTGGCGTTTCATGCACCGCACGATCCACGGCATGCGCCTCAGGAATATTTGAATATGTACCCTCCTGAGAACATTGAATTAACACCGTCATATTTATCCCAGCATCCTTTTGATAATGGTGATTTAACAACTAGAGATGAGGCTCTAGCACCATGGCCAAGGACACCAGCTGTGGCAAAACAACATTTAGCTGAATACTACGCTATTATTACGCATTTAGATGCTCAAATAGGAAAAGTAATAGAAGCCTTAAAGGCTAATGGAACTTATGAAAATACCTTAATCGTGTTTGCTGGAGATAGCGGTTTAGCTGTAGGTAACCATGGTTTAATTGGAAAACAAAATATCTATGATGAAGATGGCATTCATGTACCATTTGTACTTTCTGGTGGCTATGTCAAACACAAAGGTAAACGTATTGATGCTTTAGGTTATACGCATGATATTTTTCCAACAGTCTGCGATATTTTAGGTGTTGAGGCTCCAGAGTCTGTAAATGGAAAAAGTATGATGTCTACGCCCGATAGTGAATTTAGAAATTCGACATATCACGCTTACAAACAATTTCAACGCGCTTACAGAACAGGAGATTATAAGTTGATTGAATATGTTAAAGCACCCGGTGAACATTGGAGAAACGGGCCTTATATTGCGGGTTCCAGAGTAACACAACTATTCAATATAAAAAGTGATTCTTGGGAGACCACAGATTTATCTTTTTTGCCTGAATATGCTGAAATCCTAAATGAAATGCGCACAGAAATGAAAGCTAAAGCTTTAGAATATGGAGATGGTGCATCAACTGAAAAAGGGCGGGAATTTAATTTTTGGGAATACTACGACTAGCTATTTTACCTTCTTCTGAAATTTAGTAGTATCAGTCATACTATTGATAGTAATTTTAGGATTTTGATATAAGTAAATAGCACTTGTTCCAGTAGCATCAATGGTAATATCTTTGATGACTTCCAAATGCGCGTCACTCGAAATATTGCAAATTATCTCACAGGAATTTATGGTGAAATTTTTGCCTTGAAATTGAGCGTTATTATCTAAATCAATATCAGCCGTATCGCAATTACCTTCAATATTTGCGCTGGCTCTTTCATAAATGGCAGCACTTAATTTGGGTGCGTTTATTAGAGCCTCTAGTTTTCCAGTACCACGCATATTTACATTGCAAGTATCTGCGGTAATGTTAAGTTTAGCTTTGGCTTTGTCTGCACTTTCAAAATTGAAATTATCTGTTTGAATAGTAAGCCCAATTTTTGATGAACCACTGGTTTTTAGGGTTGCATTGTATAAATTTAAGGGTGTTAAACCGTTAATTTTTGCATTGTCTCTTGCTTCTATGTGCTGTAAGTTATCGTCATAACTTACCTTAATATTTAAGCGCTTTTTTGAGGTGATACGTTTTAATTTATTGAAATATAAAACACTATCTCTAACTATAAAGTCAATGACTTCATGAAGGTTTTCGTCAGTTTCAATTTCAACTGAAGGTATTTTATTATAAATCAAATCGATTTCAAAATCTTCATCTAAAGCGATAGTATGAAATGGATCAATTTCGGTATTAATTATGGTAACAAGACGATTGCCTTTTATTTTTTCTGGATTTTGTGAATGGACTTGAACAAGATTTACTAGAACAAGTACCAGCGCTAAAAAATATTTTTTCATCTTAATGAGGGTTAAAATATTCGTTACAAATAGCATGCCGCTATTCTGTTAATTTGGACACATTTACGCAAGAAAAGTCACTTCAGATAACTATAAACAAAAAACCACCCCAAACCCATTCAGGTTTAGGATGGCAAAAATTCACAAAGTTTGGTTGATTATCTTTTTCTTATACTTCCTCCAGAGCTTTTATCGGCGTCTATCATTTCAGGATTACCGTAATAACTTACGCCTGCACCGCTTGAAGCTCTGGCGATTAAAGCTTTAGAAGTGTTTACGGTTAAATTTGCTCCACTTGATGCTGAAACCTCAGAAGACTCCGCTTTTAAATCTCCTGCCTTAATATTGCTACCACTGCTAGCTTCGGCTGTCAAGCTTATGGTTTCACCAGAAACTTTTAAACTACTACCGCTAGAGGAATCGCAAGTCAAATTATTTGCATTTACTTTTACTCTCATACTACTGCCACTGCTAGATTTTAAAATTAGTTGATCTGATTCTATTGTATTTGTGGATTGAACACTACTTCCACTCGTAGAAGTTAAGTTCGTTATAGACTTAAAATTCACATTAATTTTTTTAGAAGTGGCTTTTCCAATTTGCTCTTTACAATGAATTTTAAGAGTACCGTCTTTAATTTCTGTTAGGATAAGTTCCTGTAAATTTTCGTCAGCTTCAACAGTAATACCTTCACTGTTGCCTTGTGTCAAATAAACCCTTAAGCCTTCTGTTGCTTTAATTTTTGAAAAGGGCTCGGTTACTTCTCTGGTTTCCATTACTACGTTACCATTTCCTGTTACCCCAGTGCTCCAATTCATATTGATACAGGAGAACATTAGTAAACTTAAGATAGAGGTAACTACGATTCTGATTAGTGTTGTCATGATATTTGTTTTAAAGTGATTGATGTTTGTTTTTTATTGCTGATTCAAATTTATTTTAAAACTAGTTTAATTATAAATTGTAATTTCTGAACTGTCAGTTTTCAATGATGAACTGTTGATTCTAAAAAAACTCCTCGGTTTAGAAACACCGAGGTTTCCTTAGTTGTTGTCATTCCCGAGACATCGGGAATCTTACTAAAGTTTTAACTTAGTTATCCGATGTTATATCAATACCATTTTTATCAATATTGACTTTCACATCATCGGACTCTACTTTTATGCCCTCGCTATTGATTTTAACTTTATCCTCATTGTCTCCAATTTCAATACCATCTTCATTAATTTTTACACCGTCAGTATCCACATTTACCTCAAAAGCATCGTCTTCACAATCCAAACATTTGGTGTCATTATGTAAAATCTTTAAATAATGCTCTTCCTGTCCATTGTCTAAAATATCATTGTAATATGATGTGTTTCTATGGAAAGAGTAGGTGTTATCATCTGCATATAGTACAGAACCTTCAGGTAAATATAATATCAACTCTACTTCTTGATCTCGATACTTATTCTCAAAATCTGTGGTTAAGTAAGCATCTAAAAGCAACTCGTTATTATTGAAGGCATAGTTGTAATTAATAGCTTCAGCACGTTTTTTGGCTATGGTATAACTACTGCCTTCTGCCTTTTTCTCTATACTTAGTGAGGCTAAAGAGTCTTTTGTCGACCGCACTATAAGTCTAATATCAGAAGAGTAGATGATCTTCTCATGATTTTCATCAGATACAATTCTAAAGCCATTTGCATCTCTGTAAAGATAGCCTCTTCTGGATCTATAGTAATTATCATTACCCGCCATTTTCACAAAAATGGTGTCATTGGCAGTAATATTTATTTGTTCTTTCTGAACAATATTGGCGTCAAAAGCATGCTCACTAGCTTGCTTTACTCCCATTACGATTAAACCAATAACAGCAATAATCCATAATCCAAATAGAGAGAACTTAGCAACGTTACCTATAGATTTTAAATTGTTCACTAAGATTTTTAAACCTAAATAGGCTAGGAAAAAGAATGGTACACCAACAGCAAAGAGCACTAATAAAGATACCAGCCAAATTGGAGTGTTAGCTGCATTAGCCGCATCTACAAAGTCGAATCCAGGGATATTTACCGCATCCGAAATTCCAACAGTGAATAGTGATACAATTAGGCTTATTAAAGTTACCGCTCCAACAAAAATTAAAATAGCCCCAATAAACTTAGCGAATATTTTAAAGAAGAACATGATAACATCACCAAGCGTTTCAAAGAACGTTCTAGAGGATGATTTTATAGAGCTTGCGCCCTTTTTAACATCAACTTTTTTGGCTGCATTCGATACAGAGTCCGATACGTTTTTGGCAACATCCCCAACAGTTTCGGTTACGGTGTCAAAGCCGTCTTTAATTTTTTTTTCTATGTTACTAATGTTTACTGGCTCGCCAGTCATCATTATTTTTTCGGCGGTAGTCTTCGCTTCAGGTACTAAAATCCAAAGTAAAATATACAGTAAAATACCTGTTCCCGCACCAGCTACTAAAAGTATCCAAGCTAAACGAATCCAAATGGCATCCACACCAAAATAATGACTTAAACCACTAGATACACCACCCACGTAAGAGTTGTCAGTATCTCTATACAATTTTTTGCTAGGTCTAGATTTTGTTGAGGTGTACGTTTGTTGAGGCCCATCCTCAAAAATCTCGTCGTCTACCAAGTAATCCTCAGGTTGCCCCATAATGGTAATTACTTCGTCTACTTCCTTAATTCTTATAACTTGTTTGTCGTTTTGCACGCGCTCGTTAAAGAGTTCTGCAATTCGCGCTTCTATATCGGCAATAATTTCAGATCGACCTTGTGAGTCTGTAAATGAACGTTTTATAGCCTCAAGATAGCGTTGTAATTTTAGGTACGCGTCCTCATCTATATGAAAAAAGATACCTGCTAAATTTATGTTGACTGTTTTATTCATTTTTTTGTTGTTTTTTGGCTTGTTACAATGTTTACGGCGTTACGCAATTCGTTCCAAGTTGTATCTAATTCTTTTAAAAATAGTTTCCCCGTTTCGGTTAAACCATAGTATTTTCTTGGTGGTCCAGAGGTACTTTCTTCCCATCTGTAATTCAATAGTCCTGCATTTTTAAGTCGCGTTAATAAAGGGTAAATGGTACCCTCAACTACCAGCAACTTAGCGTCTTTTAACGTTCCTAAGATCTCTGCAACATAAGCATCGTCGTCCTTTAAGACCGATAGTATGCAGAACTCCAAAACGCCTTTACGCATTTGTGCTTTTGTGTTTTCTATCTTCATAGTGTCATTCCTTTAATGTTGTAAAACTGTTCATTTTTTGATTGATTGATTTGATTGATGATTTTGATGAAATTTATTATTTGGGCGTTACCACAAGGGTCGGGCTTTCCGCTATATCTTTTTCTCGTGCCTCAAAAAAGGATGCCGCTGCAATCCCTAACCCGGTAACGTCTATATATTATAGTATTGTCATTTTAAAAAATTAATAGTGAATGGGTATTTATACAATTCTCCATCTCTCGCCTTTAAACTAGCAATAACTATTAATGCTAATTCTGCTATAAACCCAATAACAGCCAAAACGCCCAGTCCACCACCCACATAAAGTAGGGGTGAAGGTTTCCCTAGTGAAATATGAAAATCATGAAATCCATGAAAATCAATAAAGTCCATCCCACTAAAAATCTTAAAAATAAAGAATGGAATGGTTAGTGTGCCAAGAATAATAGCATAGAGAAAAATACTTATCTGAAAATTCAAAATTTGCTTTCCGTGTTGGTCTACAAATTCAGATTTGTCCTTATTGATGGTCCATAAAATTAGCGGACCCAAAAAATTTCCTAAAGGAACAACAAACCTACTAAACGTAGATAAGTGAATAAAGGTGGCGATGTTTTTTTGGTGTTGATCTAACATGAATTTTTTGATTGATTTTATTGATTTTTCATTTGGTAGGGGATGTAATTTTCCCATTTCCAAGGTGTATAAGTATTTGCTATCCCAATTTCTAATAATTCTTTAAATATACTTTCAGCATTATCACTATTAGAAAGCATAATCATAGCAATTTTTCTTTCTGGGAAAAGTATGGTATAATGCTGAAAACCTTCTCCATGACCTTCCTTGAATGCTCCAAAGCCATAAGGAGATTCTAAAATCCCCCATCCTAAACCGTAACTAAGTTTTATATTGTCATTTTCGTTCGATTGAATTAATGAATTTGGACCAAATTGTGCTTTCGTTTTAATTCTAAAATTAGGTTTAAACAAAACGTCAGTTATTTTAGATTGTTCGCTATAGAGTCTCAATATGTGTTGCACAAATATTGAATAGTCTATTAGGTTAGTTTCCATAGAACCTGCTGCACCTGCTACATCTCTTTTATCTTTTTTAATGGTTTTTTGCTCACTAGTATGACCATTACAAAATGTTAATTCAAAACGTTCTTGCCATAAATAGCTAGTATTATTCATCTTAAGAGGAATAAATATTTTTTCTTTAGCTAATTGTTCAATTCCTTTTCCTGTTATGTGCTCAATAACGTACTGAAGTAGCATCATACCTTCACCAGAATAGTAATACTCAGTACCAGGATCAAAATATATTTTTAATATTCTTTTGTTTGCGGGGTCGTTGGGTCTAGGGATCCACCTCCAATTTTGGAGCCCAGTAGTATGCGACATGCACATTCTGGCTGTAATCTTTTTATAGCGTTCATCGCCTTTCAAATCCCATAAACTCCTCCATTTATCATCTGCTTTCAATTCGTATAATGGCAAGTCTAAATAGTGTTGTAACGGTGTATCTAAGTCAATTTTACCTTCGTTAGTAAGTTGTGCAACTAGATAGCCAAAAACTGCTTTACTTAATGAAGCTCCATAGAAAGAGCTGTTTAATAATAGCTTATTTTTTTTATTTGCATTGGAATACCCAAATGCATTTCTATAAATAATCTTATTATCATTTAAAATAGATACTGCGAGTCCAGAAACTTTAGCAGAATCCATCAAAGCATTAACTTTTTTATTAAAACTATTGGTTTCAATAACAGAACTATCAATTCTATATATTCTAAGTTGTATAGAATCTGTTAATATAGTGCTATCCATTGATAACCTTTGCTGTCTTTGTATTTCTTTTTCCTTTTCCGAAACACATGAAGTAAGGGCGATAAGTATTATAAAAAAAAGTCCAACTGTTTTTTTCATTTCTTCTGAAAACTTAAAACATATAATAGTTTCTTATGCAAATATATGTCTTAAATCAGGTACTTTGTTACGCATAGTACTATAATTAACATTTTTTTAACATTTATACACAGCTTTAAATTTCATAACTTAGTGCAAATAAAAATGTAACTTATGAGGCTTACTCCCAGTAAATTAAATACGTTTAGCATGTTTAAATTACCTTCTGCATACTTATGCGGCGTGCGTGTTACATATTTGGACGACCACAAGTGTATTATAAAAGTAAAGCACAAATGGATTAATCAAAACCCATTTAAATCCATGTTTTGGGCGGTACAAGGTATGGCGGCGGAGTTATCGACTGGAGCTTTAATGATAGGTAAAATCCAAGAATCGGGTAAAAAAGTATCCATGCTAGTTACTACCAATAATGCTACATTCACTAAAAAAGCTACTGGCCGAATTACCTTTACATGTAATGATGGTCATTTAATTGACGAGGCTTTAAATAAAACCATTGAAACTGGTGAAGGGCAAACCATTTGGATGAAATCTGTAGGTGTTAATGAAGAAGGCGTTGAGGTGTCTACTTTTAATTTTGAGTGGAGTGTTAAAGTAAAACAGTAAACAGTATTCCGTCGCAGTATACAGTTGGGGTATTTTTCTTTTCGACTTTGTGCCTTTGAGAGAAAATATATTTAAGTTGTAACAAAACCATAAACAAATCAACAAATAAACGAATCAACAAAAAACAATTAAAAAAATGACAGCACACGAAATAGACTATCGCATCTACGGCGAAGAAATGCAATATGTAGAAATAGAATTAGACCCCAATGAAGCTGTAATTGCCGAATCTGGCAGTTTTATGATGATGGACGATGGTATAAAAATGGAAACCATTTTTGGAGATGGTTCTCAAAAAGATCAAGGGTTTTTAGGGAAAATATTAGGAGCAGGAAAACGAATCCTCACAGGAGAAAGCTTATTTATGACGGCGTTTTATAATACTTTGGTTGGTAAGCGTAACGTATCATTTGCCTCACCATATCCAGGAAAAATAATACCAATAGACTTAACTGAATTTGGAGGAAAATTTATTTGTCAGAAAGATGCATTTTTATGTGCTGCAAAAGGTGTAAGTGTGGGTATTGAGTTTTCTAAAAAATTAGGACGAGGCCTATTTGGAGGAGAAGGCTTTATCATGCAAAAGTTAGAAGGTGACGGTATGGCATTTGTACATGCAGGAGGTACTATGGCTAAAAAAGAACTGGCAGCTGGAGAAACCTTAAGAGTAGACACAGGTTGTATTGTTGGTTTCGATCAAACTGTAGATTATGACATTGAATTTGTAGGAGGAATTAAAAACAGTATTTTCGGTGGCGAAGGCTTGTTTTTTGCCAAATTGCAAGGTCCTGGAACCGTTTTTGTTCAATCTTTGCCATTTAGTCGTTTGGCAGGTAGAGTTTTAGCCTCTGCACCAAGAGCGGGAGGAAAGAGTAAAGGTGAAGGCAGTATTCTAGGGGGATTAGGAGATTTATTGGATGGTGATAATAGTTTTTAACAGTGTTAAATTCGTTTTAAAATCGCAAAAAAATGTAATTTTTGCTTAAATTTGAACGTTAAATCATTAAACAAAAACGCCTATACCCAGATCTACTATATCAATAAACCTAAATTCCTAACATTAAAATGGCAAGAGCAATGCTAGAGTACACAAAAACCGTACTGGAAAAAGTGAGTTTTGACGCCACATTGTTTTGCAAAGAAGTACAAAAGGCAGTACAACGCTTACTACCTTATGAGATTGAAGAGCTTAAAATTTACATTCTATCTCTTGTACAGCAAAATCCAGAATTAAACCAATGTCTAATTTATTTAAAAGCATAAAAAAAGCGACCATAAGGTCGCTTTTTTAGTATACGGGTTTTACCGAACTGAAGGCTTAAATTTATTGGGGTAAAGGACTAATAATCTTCACATCTTGAAATTTAATAGCACCCCGAATTATTCCAGCAATCACACTTTGCATCGCTTCAATGATTTGCATTTTTAATTCACTTTTATGGTAAATTAAACTTACCTCTCTAGCTGGAGTAGGTTCTTCAAAATAGTGCAGATTTTTTTTGTCCTTATCATTTAAATCTAAAGTATGTAAGTAAGGTAAAAGTGTCATCCCCAAACCTTCATTAGATAATTTTATAAGAGTTTCTATACTTCCACTTTCTAACTGGAATTTATCATCAACATGATTTTTGAAGGCTTTACAAAGGTTAAGAACGCCATCTCTAAAACAGTGGCCGTCTTCTAGAAGTAACATGTCCTCAATAACTAAATCATCTGTTTTTATTTTGTCTTGCGTATGTAATTTATGTCCCGGCGGCACAAACGCCACAAAAGGTTCAAAATATAATACGCGCTCTTTAATATTCTCGCTTTCTAAAGGTGTTGCCGCAATAGCAGCATCTAAATGCCCTTCATTGATACGATGGATGATTTCCTCGGTAGTTAGCTCCTCTATTTTAAGTTTAATTTTTGGGTACTTCTTTATGAAAGTATTCAAAAACATAGGTAGTAATGTTGGCATTATGGTTGGGATAATTCCTAATTTAAATTCACCTCCGATAAATCCTTTTTGTTGATCTACAATGTCTTGAATTCTATACGATTCATTAACTATATTTTTTGCTTGGTTTACTATTTTTTTACCAACTTCGGTAAGTTCAATAGGTTTTTTACTTCTATCAAAAATTAAAATATCGAGTTCATCCTCTAACTTTTGAATTTGCATGCTTAAAGTAGGCTGAGTAACAAAGCATTTTTCTGCTGCTTTTGTAAAATTTTGGTGTTCAGCAACCGCTAAAACATAGTATAATTGGGTGATTGTCATTTAAATAAGTTTAGACTATAAAAATATAAAAACTATCAATTATTCTTATGGAAATAGTCGACAATTATTATTTAAATTTGTTCTAAACAAGACGGCTTGTGTTAGTGTTTATACGCTAGTATAAAAGTTTGGTTTGTTTAAGTTTAGTTTAGTTAAAAGAAAAAAGACGACTGATTACAGTCGTCTTTTTGTTGTTTTATCTCCTTGATATTTAAAATTTTATTTGCATTTCTAAATTGTCTTGAGCCATGTCAAATTTAGCGAAAGCAAATTGTGGTGGTCCATAACTCATTGGGTTATTGGACATACCATAAGATTCTTTTGGCATACCATTGTCTTCAAAATCCATAGCGTTGTTATCATTTTCATCATGTAATGCCATTATCGCATAAGTTCCTGGAGCTACATTTTCAAAATTGGCAGTAATTTTTCCATCTTCAATTATGCTTTTAGCATTTTGTATGCCTGCACCTTTCATAAAAGTACTCTCCGTATGAAGTGAGAGTAAAACATGTCCATTATTATTAGTAATGTTATTAATAGTAACAGTAATAGTTTTTCCATTAGTTTCTTGTGCGAAGCTGAAGTTGATGCTTACTAATAATGCGATAATTAAAGTAGAAAGTGTTTTCATAATTATGATTTTAAGTATTATTTTTTATTGAACACTTCAAAGATGCTACGCAATAAAGGTCTTTGGTAATCTAAACTACTGAACTGTATTTTTTTGTTGATGAATTGTGATTTTTTGGGATAGGAGATATGAATTTAATGTTACACGCACCGGGACTGGTACTTTTATTAAAAACTTGTTACAATAATCCTCTAGATTTAATTTCTAAGTATTTATTGATAGTATCAACTGTAAGGTTTTCAGGAGTGGTAAGAATAGAATGAATACCGAACTTTTTGAGTTCGTTGACGATTAAACGTTTTTCAAAATCGAATTTTTCGGCAATTACTTTATCGTATACTTGTTGAACAGTTTCTGCTTTATTGTTGATAAGTTTATCAATTTCGGTATTTTTAAAGAAGATCACCACTAGCAGATGATACTTTGCAATAGCTTTTAGGTAAGGCAATTGCCTGTTCAAAGCATCTAAGGTGCCAAAGTTTGTATACATTAATAGCAGACTACGATGGGTGATATGGCGCTTTATGTTAGCATAAAGTCTACCAAAATCACTTTCAAAATAATCTGTTTTCACATTATAAAGCGCTTCAAGAATTAATTGCATTTGTCCACTTCGGCGTTGGGCGACAACCATATTTTCCATTTTTTTTGAAAATGAAAACATTCCCGCTTTATCGTGCTTTTTTAAAACGATATTACTAATAACCAAAGATGCATTAATGGCATAATCTAAAAGACTAAGGCCGTCAAAAGGCATTTTCATAATGCGGCCTTTGTCAATAATGGAATATACAGGTTGCGACTTTTCATCTTGAAATTGATTCACCATTAATTGGTTTTTCTTAGCTGTGGCTTTCCAATTAATAGTTCTTAAATCGTCACCTAAAACATACTCTTTTATTTGTTCAAACTCCATGGTGTGTCCAAGTCTACGTACTTTTTTAAATCCGTAGTCCATAGCATTTTTATTAATGTTTAGGAGTTCGAACTTCTTGAGTTGTTTAAAACTAGGGTAAGTGGGTACCATAACATTATCTTCAAATTTAAAACGTTTAGCAACCAGTTTTAAAGCAGAGGACGCATAGACATTTAAATACCCAAAATGGTATTCTCCACGTTCTTTAGGTGTAAGGTTATAGTGTATTGTTTTTTCTTTTCGTGGATTTACTTTATCAATCAATTTAAAATCACGAACTTGAAATTGTTCCGGAATTTCGTCAATAATTTCAAGATGTATCAAAAAAGGATAATTGTTCCTAATACTTAACTCTATACCATTTACATCGCTGTTAGAAAACTTATCAGGAACAATTCTCGTAGCTTCAATTCTTTGTTTTCCTATAAATACAATTAATAGGTCTAAGAAAAACAATCCTAACAATACCAAAATGCATAGTTGTGCAATATTAAAGAGTAAAGGCACAAAATAGCTTACCGTAAAAAGCACCACAATGCCAATACCGGCATAAAAAAAACGGGGTTGTATGTAGAAGGATTTAAAGAGTTTCAATAAATTGGTTCTTGGTTCTTGGTTCTTGGTTATGCGTGAGAACTGCTTACTGCCACTGATAACTGGGACTTTTTACCTCGGGATTTCGACCGTTTCAATAATCTGTTTAATAATTTGCTTGCTGGTAACGCCTTCCATTTCACGTTCGGGAGTCACGATGACACGGTGATGCAACACTGGAACTACAGCGCGTTTAATATCTTCAGGTGTTACAAAATCACGGCCTGCCATAGCTGCAAATGCCTTACTTGCTTTTAATACAGAAATTGAAGCTCTAGGTGAAGCGCCTAAATACAAAAAGCGATTACTTCTGGTGGCTACAATTAATTCTGCGATGTATTTTAATAGATGTTTTTCAACAATAACTTGACTTACCAAACTTTGATAATTGGCAATTTGTTTTGCTGTTAAAAAGGAAGTGATTTGTTCTGTTTTGGTGTTTTCTTTTAGCTCATGTTCACGAGATAAGATTTCAATTTCCTCTTCTAAATTTGGATAGTCAACATCAATTTTAAATAAAAATCTATCTAGTTGCGCTTCTGGTAAACGATACGTTCCTTCTTGTTCTACTGGATTTTGAGTAGCCAACACCATAAAGGGAGTATCCAATTGATATTTATGGCCGTCAATGGTAATTTGTTGTTCTTCCATCACCTCAAACAACGCTGCTTGGGTTTTTGCAGGAGCTCTGTTTATTTCATCAATCAAAACCATATTAGAGAAAATAGGGCCTTTTTTAAATTCAAATTCGGAGTCTTTAAGGTTAAAAACGGAGGTTCCTAAAATATCACTAGGCATTAAGTCTGGAGTAAATTGAATTCGACTAAAATCTACACTTAACGATTTTGCCAAAAGTTTTGCAGTTACTGTTTTTGCTACCCCTGGAACACCTTCAATTAATGAATGTCCTTTTGCTAATAGCGATGCAATCAACATATCTATCATATCTTTCTGCCCCACAATAACTTTTCCGACTTCAGCCTTAATTTTGGCAACACTTTGCTGTAATTCCGATAGGTCTAAGCGATTCTTAAATTCCAAATCTTTAGATTCTTCATTTAAAGCACTATCGTCTATAGACGAAACAACATCCTGCTCTGGTTTAGGTAAAAAATCTTCGTGGTTTTCTTGTGCTTTGTTTTCGTCCATAATTATTGTGCGTAAAAATCTTCTATAAATCTATTTAATTTCACGAGACTTTGCTCAGAAAGTTCGTCTTTTGTGCGTAACCATTTAATGTAGTTAATCAATTGGGTAACATCTTCTTTTTTTCTTCCTGCTTTTCCAGCAAGCTTTTTAATAAAGGCGTCATCAAGAACGGAAGTATCTAGGTTGAAATCTGTTCTTACCTTTTCTAAAAAGTACGTGATCTTTTTGTCTATGATGTTTTTAATATTGTTAGTTTCTATGTACAGGTTAGATATTGTTTTTACAAATGCTAAGGAGGTGTTTTGTAGTGGCTTTATAATTTTAATAATACGTTGGCGGCGCTTCGCATTAAAAATCATAAACAAGAATCCAAAAATTAATGCGGTGTATACAGCCCAACGAAATGACAATTGCTCCATAAACCAACTAAGATTAGATTCTTCCTCAGCATCGCCATAAGCTGTTTGCCGTTTAATGTAAGAATCAAAGTATACATCATCATCAGGTAAATATGATAGAACATTTTCTACATACTCATATCTATCTTCTTTAAGTATGTTGTAATTGGTAAATGCCTTAGGCTCTGTGTGTAATAAAACAGTGCCATCTCCAAATGGTATTTTTATAAAATTTACGCGAGTAGAATCTGTTTTAGCATAACCTAATATTGTATATTTCGATTTATCAAAGCTTGAAAAAAAGTAATCGCCTTCGTTTCTGTCTATAAGATTGTCCTTTAGAGCTTTATTTTGAAACGAAAATGTAGTAATGCTGTCTTTTTTTGGATTGTATTCAAAATCCACTTCAACACCCAGAGTATCGTGCAGTTTTGTAGCATAATAGTAATCAGAAATAAATAGAGTGTTACCTTCATCAACAAAACTTAAAAGTTTGTCTACAGAGAAATCAGTGAGATAATCAGAATTTCCAATGATGATGTAATTCCCACTTGCCTCATGATCACCATAACCAAACTCAGAATTCGCTGTAAGATAACTTGAAGGTTGATGGTATACGGTTCTTAATTTATGGCCGTCAAATAACTTAGGTAATTCTTTGTACAGTACGCCTAGGCCATAAGGTTTGTTGCTTTTTTCATTAAAAGATTCTTCCCAATCTATAGTGCGTGTTCTTTTTATGTTGAAGGTTAATGCCACAACTACTATAAGCGCAATAATTACTAGTATAACAGGCAATAATTTCTTCATTATTTCACCTGATTTAAAAGCGTTGTAAAATTATCTTTTGCCTTAGAGTACTGTAATTTTTCTACATTGAATTTGCCATACCATATGTAATTGTATAGGTAAGATGCATACGAGAACCCTTCACTAAACGGTTTTTCGCTTATTTCATTTAAATACTCTGCATTAGTTTTATCATCTTCAAACTTTATGTGGTTTTTTAGAGATAATGTTTTTAAAGTGAGTAAATAATAATAACGAACAGCAAGTCTGTAATCTTTGTTGTCTTCCGCTTGTTTAATCAAGGTGTGTATATCTGCATGCTCAATATTTTCTGCAGTGATATCTTCAAAACGATCAATAGCGTGGTTTTTGCCTCGAGTAAATAAACCAGTACCGCCTTCGCTTATTAATATATAAACAAGATAGAGTACTGCGCCGATTAAAATTAGAATATAAACCCAAGTAGAAATAGTAATTTCATCAGATATATTCTGCTCTCTTGTTTTTACTTTTTGTTTATCATAATCTTCATATTCTCCAGAACCCATTCTTGATTTACCAACAATATCCTGCCCTTCATAGTTGTATTTGTCGTTTGAATACCGTTCTTTAAAATTATAATCAAACTCACGTTTTTGCTCCTGTTCTTGTATGGGATGAAATGCTATTGCATATTGAATAGACAATAAAACCATTAGTAAAAAGAAAAAAATATGTGATTTGTCTTTTTGCATTAAGCGGTAGCTAAATCTGGGATTTGAGTAATTTGTTTTTGAACTTTATAAGGGTAAACTAAATAATAATAACTTATTATACTTAGTGTGCTTAGTATAATACCTACCGATAACCAATTGGGCATAATGTTAGAATAACGTGTAATAAAACCTTCTAAGAAACCTGCGGAAAAGGTAAAAGGAAACGTGCTAATTAATATTTTAATCCCCGTTTTAGCACCCATTTTAAAAGATGTATAACGAGAGTGTGTAGCAGGAAATAAAATACTCGCGCCTAATATTAAACCAGCTGCACATTCTATAACAATAGCAAAAATTTCCATGGAACCATGAATCCATATACCTCTTACACTTTCCCAAAATACTTGCTTTTCGTAAAAGAAATATTGAAAAGAACCTAACATGATGCAGTTTTTAAACATAACCCAAAGAGTTCCAAGCCCCAGAAGTATGCCGCCTGCAAAAGCCAATAGTCCTACCCTTAAATTATTGATTGTTATTCCAATAAAACTGCCCCAATTACTACTATCACCGTAAATTGCCATTGGATTACCAGACTCAATATTAGATATAGTTTCGTCCACATATTGATCTCCAACAATAGAACGAAGAAATTCCGCATTATTAGCTGCGGAGATAGCACCAATAAATGTAAACGCAAAAAATATGATGAACGCCACATAAATAAATTTGCGGTATTGGTAACAAATTAAAGGGACTTCGGTTCTCCAAAAGCTGAAGATTCTACTAGTGTCCTGTCGTCTAGATTTATATATTTTCTGATATGCCTTTACAGCTAGTTGATTCAAATATGTAATTACTTTGCTTTTAGGGTAGTAGGTTTGTGCGTAAGCTAAATCGTTCATCAAATGTATATACTGAGAAGCTAGTTTGTCGGGGTTATTTAGATTATTATCTGAAATTGAGTTCTCCAAACTCAGCCATTTTTCCTTATTTTGCTTGATAAATGCGACTTCCCTCATATATAGGATAAATTAAGATATAAAATGACAGAGTTACAAATTAACACGACTCAAAATGTAAAAATTGCCTTTAAAGCTGCAGGTATAGGAGAGCGTTTGGTAGCTTTTTTTATTGATTTTATATTAATAATTATATATTATCTTGTTGTTATTGCCAATTTTGGGTATTATGAGGATGCGGATGTTTGGGTTTATATTGCTATTAGATCTTTACTTTGGTTTCCAATTTTTTTCTATTCTGTAGTTCAGGAAATTTTATTTGAAGGTCAGACTCTAGGAAAACGTTTGATGAAAATAAAGGTTGTAAAGATTGATGGTTTTCAGGCTACGTTTTCTGATTATTTGGTAAGATGGTTTTTACGGATACCTGATATTTGGTTATTTGGTATTGGTTGTTTTGTTGTCATTTTTAGTAAAAATTTACAACGTTTAGGGGATATGGCAGCAGGAACAGGGGTGATTAGTTTAAAGGATAAAGTAAATATTAATCATACTATTTTAGAGCAATTAAAAACCGATTATAAGCCTACATATCCTAACGTGATTAAACTTTCGGATAATGACGCCCGCATCATAAAGGATACTTTTACAAGAGCAAGATCCGCAAAAGATTATGCTACTTTAATAAAACTACGTAATAAGCTTATTGAAGTGGTAGGGATTAAAGAAGTAAAACAAAGTAGTGATATAGAATTTATAGACGTGATTCTAAAAGACTATAATTTTTACACACAAGATATGTAATCAGAATTCCAATTTTGAAAAGCGAAGTGCTTTCAAAATTGAGAATATCGCTTACCCTGAGCGAAGTCGAAGGGTTGCAGAGAATCAAGTTACCCTTGGACGAAATTCGTGTGAATCTCTTATCACGCTAACGGAATGATCTCCAACCTGAAAATTTGCAAATGCAAAACCACCTTTTCTTAAGATAGAACCTTGGTTGATAGGTGCGTTAGGGATTGCAGTGGAAAGCCCACAGCAAAGCGAGGATTTGCAACCCTTCGACTAGACTCAGGATAAACTCCAAGCCCGCCCCCGCCCCTAAGAGGGGAACGTCCAAATACTATTAGTTAACGGTTACTTCTAACATGTCTTGAATGCCACTAGTTTTAAACGTTTCTTTTGCGTTTGACGCTTGTGGGTAGGCGTCATCCCATGAATAAAGTTTGATGGTTGCTTTTCCTTTTTTAAGAGCCTTAAGTTCTCCAAATTTGTTTATCGTGGCTATATCAGGGTTTTCGCAGTGCCATATAATGTTATTTCTAGTAGCATTCTTTGGTGTAATGGTGTGATTTAATTGGATGGTTTCTCCTGTTTCTAATGTGTGTTTTGAAGCCTCTATTTTTACGTCTGTAACTGCTTTGTAATCATGGTTTTCATTTTCTTTCTTTAACAAATCATAAGCGGCTTTTTGCTCAGCATCTAAATCTTTAATTGGGATACCACTGTATAAATATAAATTGAATTTACGCTTTTTAAAATAGGATCCAACGCGCTCAAAAGGATCGGTTCTTAAATCGAAAAACCTTCCTTCTGGAAAATTAGGAGTAGGCGCATAGTACTTGAAATTTTTATTGAATGCAAATCGCAATAGTTGCGATTCATCCGTGTAAAAATTGTTTCTGTTGTACCAAGTATAGATAACATCACGATGCTCTTGTTTTTGTGTTTTTATTTCATTCCAAAAGCTTATACCATCAATATCTTGCTCTCTAGGAATTTTAATATCTGTGGCATCGCAAATTGTTGGGAAAATATCTGTAAGATTAGTTAATCCTTCATATACAAATTGTTGAGGTAACATATTTGGTGCATGAACTATTAGTGGTACATGTGTGCCATTATCTGTAGTTCCACCTTTTCTTGCTGGATATTTTTCGCCATTGTTCAAAACATGAGTAAAGGACTCTTTGGTGCCATTATCACCCATGATAACTACTATAGTGTTATCTAAGAGTTGATGTTGCTCTAGTTTGGTAACAACATTCCCAATAAGTTTATCGGTATATTCAATCATATCTGGGAAAAAGTTATGATCGTCCGGTTTATAGCCTTCTCTTCGCTCTCCATCAAAAGTGTCAAAAACCTCCTTTGGTTTGGTGTCAGGGGTAGGTTGATGTTCGTCATGTACCAATAGCATTGGGTAATACAGAAAGAAGGGTTCGTCTTTATGATTATCAATAAACTTTAAGGCGTCTCTGTTGCAAATATCTGGACCGTACCAGCGTCTGCCTGTTTCAGGATCGAGGTCTGTTCTTCCTTTATAGTTAAATACTTTACCGTTTCTAATCAAGTTTGGATTGATAAATCGTTGCCCTTCGGTTATTACATCAAAGCAGGTGAATTCATCCCAACCAAACTCAAAAATATAATCCTTTCCGTTAATTTCTTTGGTGCCTCTGGTTTGTTTCCATTTTCCAAAAATACCAGTGGCGTACCCATTTTTCTGAAATACATCTCCAAAGGTAATATCCGATGCATGTTGTGATTTAGGACGCAGATAATTTCTAGAGTTTAGTTTTCCGGACATTAAAGCTATACGTGTCGCTTCACATAGAGGGTAAGCGTGGGCATTGGTGAACATAACACCATTATTGGCGAGTTTGTCCATTTCAGGAGTCTCGAAAATTACATTTTTAAACAATCCTTTATTAGAACTAACCCTATTTGCGCCATAGGCTGTTACTCCGTAGTGATTTAAATCATCGATTAAAATAAGGACTACGTTGGGTTTGTTGGCAGTCTTACTCTCTGTTTTTTCGGCTAGTAGATTAGAATCGGTTTGTTTACAACTAATAATTAAAAAAACAATTAGTGTTAAAAAGGGTTTCAAAGGTCTCATTTAGTTTTGGTTTAGTCTATAATCTCTACGTTTCTAATAAACACATTTTTCATGGGCCAATCGCCATCATCAGTATCAACGGCAGCAATTTTATCAACTACATCCATGCCTTTTGTTACTCTTCCAAATATAGTATAATCACCATCTAAAAAATAAGCCCCAGGCGTTTGTTGTACTATAAAAAACTCGTAAGGCGAAGCCAGTTTATGAGGGTTATCAATATCACTACTAGGCATTGATAGAACCCCTCTATCATGTTTAAAGCCACGTTTGGTATCTTTAGGAAGTAAATATCTGCCAATTTTTCTTCGCTTTCGAGAGGTTTTTACATCATCGCTATTTCCGGCTTGTATGATGTAGTTGTCTATAACTCTATAAAACTGTGTGTCATTAAAATACCCGCGTTTGGTTAAATAAATAAAATTGGCTCTATGGAATTTGGTTTTATTAAATAGTAGAATTTCGATATCTCCAAAATCTGTCGTCATACGTACGCGGTTCTCTTTATGTTCCTTTTCATATTGTAAAAAGAATTCCATAGCATTTTTGGTATCCAAAACTGGGTAGTCCTCATTCTTTGGAATCAATTCTTTTTCAACTTCTTTGGTTACAGTACTATCATTTGTTGGTATTGGTGTCTTTTTTTTAGATTGTTTATCTTCACAATTCATTAGAAAGAAGCATAATCCTAAAAGCAACACAGTACGCATAGAGAATGAGATTTGATGATTTTGAAAAACTGCTACCAAAAATAAAAAATATACCACTGCCTGCCGAATCTTCTCATTTTAAAATGATGCCTCCAGAGCGAAAAGATTTTATTAAGGAGCAGGAACATAAAATTAAAACCGCAAAACGTGCTGGGGTTTTGGCTTTGTTTTACCCAAATATTGAAGGAGATACTTGCTTTGTGTTGATGCTTAGAAAGACATATAAAGGTGTGCATTCAGCCCAAATATCATTTCCTGGAGGGAAATTGGAGCTAAATGATGAAAATTTACAAGCTACTGCACAACGAGAGACTTTAGAGGAAATAGGAGTTTCTGTTGATAATAATGAGATAATTAAAGAGCTGTCTCATGTTTTTATTCCTCCAAGCAATTTTTATGTACAACCCTATATAGGGATGAAATTAAATACTCCAAATTTCACAAAGGAGGAGTCTGAGGTAGAGGAAATTATTGAGGTAAAGCTATCCGATTTATTAAAACCCGAAAACGTTGCTATCAAAAAAGTAAATGCATCTTACGGTTTTGCCATAGAAGTGCCTACATTTCAATTAAACGGATTTACCGTTTGGGGAGCAACAGCAATGATGCTTAGTGAAATTAAGGATATGCTAAATAAATTGTTATAGCTACTAGATTTATTACCTTTGTTGCCCAACCAAAACAGGACTAAAACGCATGGGATTATTTAAAAAAAATCCTTTTGGACACATACTTTTTATAAAAAAATGGCTCATTCGCATTTTAGGGGCGATGACTCATAGTCGCTTTCGAGGCTTTAATGAACTACAAATAGAGGGTTCCGAAACTATAAAAGACTTACCAGATAAAAACGTACTTTTTATATCAAATCATCAAACGTATTTTGCCGATGTGGTAGCTATGTTTCATGTGTTTAATGCTAGCTTAAGCGGGCGAACAGACTCCATCAAAAATGTGGGTTATCTATGGAATCCAAAGCTTAATATCTATTATGTAGCAGCTAAAGAAACAATGAAAGCAGGCTTACTACCAAAAATTTTAGCCTATGTTGGTTCGGTGAGTATTGAGCGTACATGGCGATCTGAAGGTAAAGATGTAAACCGCCAAGTGCGTATGAGTGATATCTCCAATATTGGGAAAGCTCTAGATGATGGATGGGTTATTACCTTTCCTCAAGGCACAACAACACCATTTAAACCAATTAGAAAAGGAACAGCGCATATTATAAAACGTTATAAGCCCATTGTAGTGCCTATTGTAATTGACGGATTTAGACGTTCTTTTGATAAAAAAGGATTGCGTATTAAAAAGAAAAATATCTTACAATCTATGGAAATAAAGCCACCATTAGAGATTGATTACGATAATGAAACCACAGATGATATTGTAAAAAAAATAGAGTTTGCTATAGAACAACACCCTTCCTTTTTAAAAGTAATTCCTGAAAAAGAGTTAAAAGCGCAATTAGAGTTAGATAAGCTTCGCGAGTGGTAGAAACACTTTAGTTTTATTAAGATTTTCATACTATTTTGATTAACAATAATTTAAGGATTAAATTCGTTATCTTAGTATTTCAAAAAATTGTAGTAAAACCGACTTAGTAAATATACATGTTTAGTGTTTTACGATGTCAGTCATTAGAAAACCCAAATCTTTAATGCTATGAAAACTACTAGAATCTTAAAAGTCACAGTACTAAATATTTTCTTGCTCTGTATTGTTTTTAGCTGTTCTAATCAAACAGAAACTACAGATCAAAATCCTAATGGCGAAGAAGAGGAAGAACCAGTAGCTGATTTTGCAAAAGCAGCTGAAAACTACACTAATCATTGTGGTGGTTGTCATGGACAAAAGTTTGAATCTTTTATTGAAAGGCAGTGGTTGTACGGTAGTGCTTCTACCGATATAATTAATTCTATCACTACAGGTTACGAATCTAACGGCATGCCCTCTTATGAGAATGTCTTTACTAGTCAAGAAATAAAAGATCTAGCTGATTATATACTCCAGGAAATTGAGGGTAAAACCAAAGCAGATATTGAAGCAGAAAACCCAAATCTTTCGGGGATTATTACTTCGGAAGATCTTAATTTTAGATTAGAAACCATAACCAATCAGATTGATGGTGTGCCTTGGGGCATGGTGCAACTGCCTAATGGCGATTTTTTGGTTACCCAACGAGATGGCAAATTATTTAGAGTTACCAACGAAGGTGTTATATCCGAAATTAGTGGTGTACCCAATATGGTTGCTCAAGGTCAAGGTGGTTTGTTAGATGTTACCTTACATCCAAATTTTGAAACTAATGCATTGGTGTATCTATCTTATTCTAGCGCAAATCCCAATAACTCCAATCAAAAAACAACGGCAGTTGCTCGAGGCCGTTTAACAGACAATACATTAGAAGATGTTGATGAGATTTTCGCTGCATCACCATATCTAACCAACACCAATCATTATGGTTCAAGATTAGTGTTCGATAATGATGGGTATTTGTATGTTACAGTGGGCGACCGTGGTAATAGAGATACATATCCACAACTGCTAAATAATGGCGTTGGTAAAGTTCATCGTCTTATGGATGATGGTAGTATACCAACAGATAATCCTTTTTTTAGTATGCCAGACCATGATTGGTCCGTGTTTAGTTATGGTTTAAGAAACCCGCAAGGGCTTGCAAAACATCCAGTTACTGGAGCTATCTGGGAAGGTGAGCATGGACCTCAAGGAGGAGACGAAATTAATATCATAGATTCTGGAAACAACTATGGCTGGCCAGTAATTACTTATGGCATCAATTATAACGGCACTCCAATTACCGACCAAACTGCTATGGCGGGTATGGAGCAACCCATTCATTACTGGGTACCTTCTATTGCGCCCTGTGGTATGGATTTTATGTCCAGTAATTTTTATGGCAATTGGCAAAACGATCTTTTTGTAGGCTCCCTAAAGTTTAGATACTTGCACCGTCTTAAAATGAATGGCAACCAAGTTATAGGTCAAGAAGAACTTCTAGATGATATTGGTCGTGTAAGAGATGTGCACATGGGTAACGATGGGTATTTGTACATTTTGGTGGAAGGCCCAGGACGACTTATTAGATTAGTGCCAGAACAGTAGTTTATTTAAGCGGTTGCTTTATGTAGCAATTATTTTAAGCAAGATCTTACTTCGACTAGGCTCAGTATAAATATTGAAGATTTGGGCGTTACCCACCCTTCGACTCCGCTCAGGGTAAACAGGTCGCGCTTTCACTACTCAATCTTTTTTAAAGCGTCATTGCGAAGGAGGAACGACTGCGGCAATCTCATTAATTTCAATCTCACAATTTACTTAGTGATACATAGCTTTAAAAAAGGATTTCAAACATACCGTTCAATCCCTAACGCAGTTGTGTTTGCCAACATGGTTTTTTAACTCTGAAATGTTACTTTTTTGGAGAGGTTCGTTTCACCGGTCTAGTATAAGAATATTAGCGGGTTTTTAAGTACTATATTTCCAGTTAAACACAGACCTTTTTTTATATTTTTTCACTTTCCTTTTAGCTATTAAACCGCTATTATTTTTTTTATACATTGTTGTGCTCCGTATTCTTTACACCATACAATTTTATTCTTTGATTTCGACCTCGTAATTCAACCTCGTCTAAGAAGTTGAAAGTATATTCAATTTTAGATTCTAATGCATTCATGAAGACTTCAGAAACTAATAAATCAACCTCAAAGTGATTACATAAACTTTGAATACGTGCGGTTGTATTGAGTGTGTCACCTGTGAAAACAATGTCTTTTTTTATTAATCCAATCTCTCCCGTAGTTACTTCCCCATAGTGAACTCCAGCTTTGAAAGTAGGTGCAATTTGGTATTTGTTTAGATACTTTTGTTGTTGTTCAGCAATTGCATTTTTCATTGCATAAAAGCAGTCTAGGGTATTTTTTGCATAATCTTTTTTACTTTTCCAAGTAATTACAATTTCATCTCCCACATACTGATAGATTTCTCCGCCATGATTTAGAATCGCCCTCGATAAATCTGTGTAATACTCTTTTAGCATTTGAAAATACTTTATATGTCCAAGTTTTTCAGCATGGGAAGTTGAAGATTTCATATCCAAAAACATAAAAGTTCTATGTTCTGACTTTGGCTGATGGTATTTTCCTGTGAAAAAATTTAAAGATACTGCTTGTCCTATATTATCACTGACTTCACGATAAAATAAGCTAATTAGAATTGAAAAAGAATAATAGAAAATTATGCTCCAAAATGCAAAATCGGTAAAAAAGGAAAGAACAAAATTCCAAACTTTGTTGCCAAATGGATTTAATTTTTGGCTTATAGAATGCCCCAAAACAATAATGATTAATGTAGCAACTATTATGGCTATGGTATAAACAATTGATTTAAATAATATTTTTTCGTAAAACTTTCTATTTTGAAACCATTTATTTACAAAAAGAATTTCAAAAAACCCGACTAAAAGTCCTATCACAAAAGAGGTAGACAGTGGGATGAAAAGATTTGATTCATAGGGATTACCAGTAGATGGATAAATAGGATGATTACCTAAAATGCCTTTTTCAAGAATAACTTGAAATAGACTGAAAATCGCTGGAATTATTCCGAATGGAAGTATTTGATAAAGTATCCTACTATTTCTTTTTGATAGCAACTTTAATAGTTTTAATTGAGCATAACGTGGTTACGGATATGCGCCGTTATTTAATGGCTTATATCCACCGGTAAACGAAGGTAGAAGAAAAATTCTACAAAGTCAAGTAGCAATTCTTCTTTTCAGTCGGTTAATAACTCCTAATAACTCTCACTTAAAAAAGACATGTAAATACTTATTTTGCATTGCTAATTTTACTAATTAAGAGATAAAAAGTATTGAAAGTCTGTATCGCCGAAAAACCAAGTGTTGCCAGAGAAATTGCTTCCGTTTTGGGGGCAAGCACCAAGCATGATGGCTATTTTGAAGGTAATGGCTATGCGGTAACTTATACTTTTGGGCATCTTTGTACCCTTAAAGAACCTGTAGACTATAAACCGTATTGGAAAAGTTGGGATTTAAACAATTTACCCATGTTGCCCGAAAAGTTTGAAACTAAAGTGGTTGCTAACTCAGGCATTCAAAAGCAATTCAACATTGTAAAAAGCTTATTTCAAAAAGCAGAAGTTATTATTAACTGTGGTGATGCAGGGCAAGAAGGAGAGCTTATACAAAGATGGGTAATGAATGAAGCTAATTACAAAGGTGAGGTAAAACGCCTTTGGATTTCATCATTAACAACGGAAGCGATAAAGGACGGTTTTAAAAATCTAAAATCGGCAAGCGATTATGATAATTTGTATTATGCAGGCTTTTCAAGAGCTATTGGCGATTGGTTATTAGGTATAAATGCCACAAGATTGTATACTGTAAAACACGGTGGGTATAAACAAGTGCTGTCCGTTGGTCGTGTGCAAACGCCAACATTGGCTATGGTTGTCAATCGTTTTAAGGAAATTGAAAACTTTAAACCCCAACCGTATTGGGAATTACAAACCTTATATCGCGATACTTTGTTTAGCTATGAAGAAGGGCGTTTTTTAAAAAAGGAGGATGGTGAGGCTTTAGCAGCAAAAGTTAAAGAAAGTGATTTTGAAATTAAATCAATTACCAAAAAGAAGGGAAAGGAATACGCACCAAAACTGTTTGATTTAACAGGTTTACAGGTGTATTGCAATACGAAGTTTGGGTTTTCTGCAGATGAAACACTTAAAATAGTCCAAGCACTTTATGAGCGTAAAGTGGTGACTTACCCGAGAGTGGATACTACATTTTTACCGACAGATATTTATCCAAAGGTATCAGGAATTCTGAAAAAGCTTTCAAATTATTCGAAATTAACACAACCTCTTTTAGGGAAGCCCATAAAAAAATCATCAAAAGTCTTTAATGATAAGAAGGTTACCGATCATCACGCTATTATTCCAACGGGAATGCAAACCACATTGCAATACAACCAACAGCAAGTGTATAATATCATTGTAAAACGCTTTATTGCGGTGTTTTATGAAGATTGTATTGTGGCAAATACCACTTTTATTGGAGAGGCTGCTGATGTATCTTTTAAAACTACAGGAAAAGAAATTTTAGAAAAAGGCTGGCGCATAGTTTTTGAAAATCCGGATAAGAAAGAAAAAGAATCAGGTGTTTTACCAACTTTTGAAAAAGGAGAAAAAGGACCTCATGAGCCTTCGTTTTTAGAAAAGCAAACCAAACCACCCAATCAGTTTACAGAGGCAGCTTTATTAAGAGCCATGGAAACAGCAGGTAAGCAGGTTGATGATGAAGAATTACGAGATTTAATGAAAGAAAATGGTATCGGAAGACCTTCAACACGAGCCAATATTATTGAAACGCTTTTCAAAAGAAAATACATAAAGCGCAATAAGAAACAGGTTTTGCCGACTGAAACCGGTATTCAGTTGATCGACACCATTCAAAACGATTTGTTGAAGTCCGCTGAACTTACTGGAAAATGGGAGAAGCAATTGAAAGATATTGAAAAAGGTGAATATAGTGCTGGTGCATTCATAAAAAATATGAAACGCATGGTGGATGCCTTGGTGTATGAAGTACGAAGTGAGACTAAACGAGCTAATATTTCCCATGCCATTTCAACAAAGAAAAAAACATCGAATAAGAAAGCTAAAGCAGGAATTACCTCGGAAATCTGTCCAAAGTGCAATACTGGAACTATTATAAAAGGAAAATCTGCATATGGTTGTAGTTCTTATAAATCGGGTTGCGACTTTAAATTACCTTTTAAATTTCAAGGAAAGAAGATTTCAGAAAAGCAGTTTATTCGCTTACTTCAAAAAGGCTCTACTGTAAATCTCAAAGGATTTAAAACAGAAAAAGACCCTATTGAAGGTTTATTAAGGTTTGATGGTGCCTTTAAGTTGAAATTGGAACCCAAAATAGCAAAAACTACTGCTGTAACAGACACTTCTAAATGTCCCAAATGTCAAACAGGGACTATTTTAAAAGGTAAGACAGCCTTTGGTTGTAGTAACTACAAATCTGGTTGTGATTTTAAAGTACCATTCGATGTAGTTCGTGCCAAAATAAATGGCAATACGCCAACTAAGGCATTGGTTTATGATATCCTAAAATCTACTGTTAGTGGGGCATAGTCATTTTATTATTTACAAACCATATGGGTATTTAAGTCAGTTTAAAAGCAACGACTCCAAACAACAATCTAAACGATTTTTAGGGGAACTCCATGATTTCCCTGAAGGTATCATGTCTATTGGTCGCCTTGATGAAAAGTCCGAAGGTTTGTTATTGTTGACCACCGACGGTAAAATGAGCGATTTTATTAACAGCAAGAAGGTAGAGAAAGAATATTATGCGCTTGTTGATGGGGCTATTACAAAAGAGGCGTTACAATTATTACAACATGGTGTGGAGATTGGTTTTGATGGTAAAAAATACAAAACCAAGCCTTGTAAAGCGTTTCAATTAGAAAGTGAACCCAGTTTACCCGAACGTTCTAAAAAGATACGAGATGCACGCCACGGCCCTGTAAGTTGGGTATCCATCACTTTAAACGAGGGTAAATTTAGGCAGGTGCGGAAAATGACCTCAGCTGTGGGTTTTCCAACATTGCGTTTAGTGCGCGTAAGGGTTGGTAATATTCAAATAGATACAATGCAGGCTGGAGAGGTTAAGACCATCGAAAGTTTTAATGTTTAAGGCTAAATTACCTGAACTAGACGAAACCGCGTTAGCGATTGCAACGGTTAGCTTTTGGTGAGGCGCGCATCGAGCCAAAACTAGTAGTGGAAAGCGCGACCCCTATGGGTAACGCCCAAATTTTAATCTTCTAATTTCTTTAATTCTTTGTAGTTGTGATTTAAGCGTCTTAACAACAGGCCGTAAATTAACCAATAGAAGAGTATAAGAACGCCAATGGTAAATGTTAGTACCAGAATTATAGTAACAATAAAAATAGCGTATACTGCTACTTGGTTTCCATCGGCGGAGGCTTGCTGCAATTTGTCAATCATTTCTGGGTCATGATTTATGGCATAGTAAGTACCTAAAACAGCACCAAAGACTATAGATATAAGATTGAAAATAACATAATACCGAACGGTTCTTCTAGTTTTAAGTATGTTCTCCATTAAAACTTTAGCGCTATCGGTAGACGAAATATTTCTATAGTTTTTATAGAATAAATAGAAAAAGTAGAAAATTACGATGTAACTAATAATTGAAATAGGGATTAATATGGCATCTAAATCTAAAGCTTCCATCTTACCAGAAAACGATGTGCCTTTAAGTAAAAAACCAATACCAAACCAAAAGATAAATTCTAAAAGGCTAATAATGAATATCCATTTTACTATCGAGGATGATTTTTTGAGAATCATCTTGTAAATTTCATCATAAGTAAGCTTAGGATATTTGTTATCTTCCTTATTCCAATCTTTCTTTAATAAATCTAATCCGTCCATAGGCTTAAGGATTTAATATGTTTCTTAGTTTAGTTTTCGTTCGGTTCATTTTCACGCGTGCATTTACTTCGCTAATACCAAGCGTTTCACTTATCTCTCGATAGTCTTTGTCTTCTAAATACAAAAACACCAATGCTTTTTCAATGTCATTTAGTTTGTGTATCGCTTTATATAATAATTTTAATTGCTCTTCTTCTGTGTCATCATATTCTTCTGCTTTCATTTTGAACGACACACCCTCAAAATCTTGAGTGGTTATTCTGCGCTTAGATTTTCGATACAAGGTTATAGCTGTATTCAATCCAACACGATACATCCAAGTACTGAACTTTGCGTCGCCTCTAAATTTTGGATATGCTCTCCAAAGTTGAATAGTTATTTCCTGAAATAAATCATTATGTGCATCATAATTGTTGGTGTACAATCTACATACTTTATGTATGATGTTTTGATGCTTTTCTAACAATTCAACAAAGCTATGTTCCAGTTCTGTATTCAAATATTTTGATGGTTTAGTTATACTGTTAGTAGTCGTTGCTTTAGAATTGTTACACTAAAATTAGAATAATTTTTTAGTCACTTTTGGATTGAGTTGAATCGTAATTTTTATTTAGAATAATGATTTGAGTGTTTAAATTATATTTTAAACTATAAGTTTATATTTTGTTATTTAATAAATTGGAATTAAATTATTTAAGTGTTTTATATAGAAAATATCTATAGTTGATTTATGTGTATTTTTTGGGGGGTATATGATAAATCTCTTTACTAATATACATAAAAAATAATTGATCTTTTTTTTAGTTTCTTAAGGTTTGGAATTGGTCTCTTGAACTACATTGCCATGGTTAATTTAATGGTTGAAAATTTTAGATGATTCCCATTCAACACAGCGAAACTTCTTCAAAAATTTGATACTTAAGAATTTTGTTTTTCTAAGAAATATTAGTTCAAATTTGATTCATTTTTTTGCGATTACAATTCATCTTTAAAAAAGTACAGTTCGGTAATTCTTAATTTTTTTTACCTCTTTTTGGTTACAATTTTGCCCTATCAATTCATATCAAATAATGTAGTATGAGAACTTTTTTAACCGTTTTAATCTTATGTTTAGTAGCAGTGCTTAATGCCCAAAATACAATTAATGGTACTGTAACGAATTCAAAGAATGAGCCTATTGCTGGTGCAAATGTTTACTTGGAAGGAACTTACGATGGAGGTACCACAGATGACTATGGGAAGTTTTCTTTTTCTACATCAGAAACTGGTACGCAAGTAATCTTAGCATCCTTTCTATCTTATGAAACATTCACTATGGCAGGAGATATTAGTTATATGAGAGACATGGTGATTAAATTAAAGGATGATGTGAATACTTTGGATGCAGTAGTACTTTCTGCTGGGACATTTTCCGCAGGAGACAATAGTAAAGTAAATGTTTTGAAACCTTTAGATGTAGTTACCACAGCAAGTGCTTTAGGCGATTTTGTAGGTGCATTGCAAACATTACCAGGAACTACAACAGTTGCGGAGGACGGTCGCTTATTTGTGCGTGGTGGAGATGCGAATGAAACACAAATATTTATTGATGGTATACGTGTATTTACGCCTTACACACCAACAACAAATAATGCACCAACACGAGGAAGATATTCGCCGTTTCTTTTCGATGGTATTACCTTTTCCACTGGTGGTTATTCTGCAGAATATGGACAAGCGCTCTCAAGTGTTTTACTTTTAAACACTATTGATGAACCAGACCAAGAGAAAACGGATATTGGAATAATGAGTGTTGGTGCAACAATTGGAAATACTCAAAAATGGGAAAAAAGTTCTGTAAGTGTAAATGCGTCCTACATTAACTTAGCGCCGTACAATGAAATTTTTCCTAACAGAAATAATTTTATAAAACCATTTCAAACGGGTTCTGGAGAGGCTGTTTATCGCAGAAAAACAAACTTAGGGTTATTCAAATTATATGGTGCTTTTGATGCAAGTTCTTTTGAATTGATACAAGAAGACATAAATATTCCAGAAGGACAATACATCAAGCTAAACAACAATAACTTTTATTTAAACAGTTCTTACAGCGGAACGCTAGGAGATACTTGGAGCATTCAAACTGGTTTTAGTTTTACAAGTGCCAAAAATAAAGTTAATCTGCGTGAGCAAAACGTAAAGGATAATGAAAACTCAATACACGCCAAGGTAAAGTTTAAAAATCGGTTTAGTAATCGTTTCAAACTTTATTTCGGTGCAGAATATTTTGCAACGGATTTTGATGAGACCTTTAATAACGATTTTGTGACCAATTTGGAATATGGCTTTAATAACAATATAGCTGCAGCTTTTGCGGAGGCAGATATCTTTTTATCTAAAAACCTTGCCTTTAAAACTGGTTTAAGGGCTGAGTATAGTGAGTTGTTTAAAGATTTTACCCTAGCACCTCGTATTAATATGGCTTATAAAATATCACCAAAGAGCCAGTTGTCCTTGGCTTATGGCGATTTTTATCAGAACCCAACGAGCAATGTGTTGAAGTTCAATCAAGATTTTAAATCTCAGAATACCAAACATTATATTTTGAATTATCAGTTTAATGGTGATGGAAAAATATTTAGAGCCGAAGCGTACCATAAAGATTATACTGATATGGTTAAGTTTGATACTAATTTCCCTGATTTTACAAGTAATTACAGCAATAATGGTTCTGGATTTGCTAGGGGAATCGATTTTTTCTGGAGAGATAGCAAGAGTATAAAGAATTTAGATTATTGGGCAAGTTATTCCTATTTAGATACTGAAAGGAATGATCGCAACTTTCCAGAAAGAGCGCAGCCAAATTTTGCAAATACGCATAACCTTTCGGTGGTTACCAAGTATTGGATAGATGATTGGAAAAGTCAAGTAGGTTTTAGCTACGCTTATGCCTCAGGAAGAACGTATACCAACCGGAACAGACCTGGCTTTTTAAATGAAAAAACAAAGCCGTTTAATAGTTTAAGTGTGAATTGGGCGTATTTGATTAGTCCACAAAAGATACTGTACGCTTCAGTAAACAATATTTTAGGATTTAGAAACGTTAACGGCTACCAGTACGCAAACACACCAGATATAAATGGGAATTTTAATAGACGCGCTTTACGACCTTCTTTAGATCAGTTTTTCTTTGTGGGTTTCTTTTGGACGATTAGTAAAGATAAAACTAGTAATCAGTTGGATAATTTGTGATTTACGAACAAACTAATTATTGCTTTTTAACCTTGGTTATTTGTTGTAAAACGTTTTATTTGCATTTTTGTATAGGTCAAGAGGATTATTTTTTGAAAATTTCGTATTCCAAGGTATCATTAATAACGTATTTAAGTAACCCTTCTTCTTTATTCCAATAAAACTTGTTTAGTTTACTATTGCTATGACCATATGCTGGACTATTTTTTGATTCAAATACGTAGCATTTAACTTTATCCTTGTTTAAATGTTTCAAGTTAATTAGTGTATCATTTAGTTCTGTGTTCAAATCATGAATATTAAAATAAAATCCATAAACAATAAAATTCTTTAAACTCAAGCCTCTTTTCTCCTTTTGAGTGAAAGTAACTTGGATTTTATTGTTTCTGGCTAAATTACTTTCGTTCAAATCATTGATTCTAATGTAGGCTTTTTGATATTGATATTCGCTTAATTCAAATTTATTACATTGAGTAAATCTCAAACTTTTATCATAAACTATCAAGGAGTCAATTTGGTTAAATTGATTTTTAAAAAATAACTTTTGGTTAATCTTATAAGTTTCAAACCATTCAATATCTTCTTTAACTAAATCAAGTTTTGCACAACTACCAAAAGTACAAGACTTAAGGGCTAACGCCATTATTAATATAAATATGCAAAATCTCGTTTTCATAATGTTTTGCAGCGGTTCGTATAAGGATAGTTGCGTGGTTTGGTAACTAATTTAGCAAAAGTTGGCAGACCAGAGGAAAATCCGCAGGATTTTCCAAGTAGGCACAGACCAAGCAATTATTTTTATTCTTTGTTACCCAACGTTTTTTTTTAATTATTCTCTATTAGTTTACATAAATCAGATTCTTTTTCAATATCTGATATAGATTTATTAAAATCCTTTTTTAGATATTCATTTACCAATTTGTTATAGCATTCCTTTTCGGATTGAATAGTACAACCCATTCCAAATGATTGAATTTTATATTCCTTTTCAAGCGTTTTTGCTAATCCTACATCATAGCTAATTCCGAACTGAAAATATTTAATTTCTCCATTTTTTAAGTCAGTCACAAATCGTTTTTCCATTTCTTCACAAGTTTCTATTTCAGAGTACTCATAATATACTTTGTTAATCCTAACACTTTCATAAATCCGCGGAAATATGTATAAGTTTAGTACCAAGCTTATTCCAAATACACCAAACATAATTTTGGTCAGTAGATTTTTCCATTTTTTATTAAAAAAATAAAGTCCTAAGCATAAAATTCCAATTCCAAAGAATCTCTTGGCATATTTTAATTCAGTAGAATCAAAACTCGTCTCAGTCAATTCATTGTTGTGGTTGTAATACAACAATGCGAAGCATGAAATTATTAAAATTGATTGTATGTATTTTACTTTAGACTTCAATTTTTTCAAATGTTGGGTAACGGTTCGTATAACCGTCCGTTACGGGTTTTATGCTGTTGTTATTCGGTTTAGAACAGTTGTTAGCAATTCCGAGTGGATTCGGACGTAGTCGAATCCGCCGTAATTGCGGTTATACATTGTTAGCTACAGTTTTTATTTGTCTTTTTATTAGTTTGTCAATCCGTCTTTTGTTTTCTTGCTGTAACAATGAAGGATATAAATTCATTAAAGTATTTACGACCATTATTATCAGTCCGAATAATAAGTTGTGAGTAAAACTTTTATAAACAGCAAAAAAAGTCACGAAAAGAAATCCAATTAGATGGCTTATTTCCGCAACAGTCATTTCTTTCCGTATTTCAGTCAAATCCGTTTTTTTGTTTTCAAATTTTATTTTCTGATTAAAGAACTTGAAAAAGGTGTTTTTCACAATCCATTTAAAATATCCAATTCCGATTTTTTTATTTATACTCTTGCTCACAATAAAATTCAGATTTGATAATTTTTCGTAGTAATCAGTTTTCATAAGCATACTATTTAAAATCATTCCCACAATCCAAGATATAAAGGATACTGATATTCCAAATGTCAAATATGTAATCATAAATTTTCTTGTCCTGTCAAATTGTAGCTAACAAAGGAATAAACACAATTGCGTTTACCCAGAATATATTTTATTAATAAACTATTTCTTCCGTCGCCCTCTCTTTTTCGTCTCTATATTCTTAATGTAAATATGTTTATATCTGCTGTTATTTGGCGCATTGCGCTCTTCAATATCAAATACACCAATAGACTTTATTAAAGGGGTCAGTTTTTGGAATCCATAGTTTCTGGAATCAAAGTTAGGACGCTTTTTTTGCATCAAACTACCCACATCACCAAGAAACGCCCAACCATCTTCATCTGATAAATCATTAATAGAGGATTTTATCAAATTAATTTCTTTGCCGGTAATCTTATCAACCGAAGACTTTTCAGTGGCATTAGCATTCTCATCCATACTAGGATCTTCTTTATCATTGTTATCGCCTTTCAAAATTTCGATATAGATAAACTTATCACAAGCTACGATAAACGGATTTGGCGTTTTCTTTTCACCAATACCTATCACCTGCATTCTGGCTTCCCTTAGTCTGGTAGCCAACCTAGTAAAATCACTATCACTAGATACCAAACAAAACCCTTCCACTTTGTTAGAATATAAAATATCCATAGCATCAATTATCATGGCAGAGTCTGTGGCGTTTTTGCCAATGGTATAACTGTATTGTTGTACGGGAGTTATTGCATTTTCAAGCAGTACTTTTTTCCATTTGTTTAAATGTGGTTTCGTCCAGTCGCCATAAATACGTTTTATCGTTGGGTTGCCATATTTGGCTATCTCCTCCATCATTTCGGTAACATTTCCCGCTGGAATATTATCACCATCAATCAAAACAGCTAGATTGTTATTCATATACAGCATTTAAAGTAGACTTCTAAGTTACAGGATAGTAATGCCAGAAACAAACTTCTTTGTGATTAGTTTGAAATTAAGAATTTAGCAAAATAATCAACTATAACGCTTTCGTATTTACATATTGTTAAAATTCAAGTGATATTTTGATAATATGACAACCGTCATGAAAAATATTTTGGTTTCTAGCTAATTTTACAATATCGAAAATGAAGGTAAAAAAGTGGAATACCAAAGTTTCACTTTTAACGATTTAACAAACATTAAAACTGATAAACATGATACCTAAAAAGAACCCAGAACTAGAGGTGGGCCGGAATAGCAGCCTTTATTTCGCCATAGGATTAAATGTTATGTTATTTTTTTCTTGGCAAGCAATTGAGTACAAAACCTATGAAAAAGAGGAAGTAGTGTTAGATATACTCACAATGGATAGTGAAATTGACGAAGAAATTCCGTTGGTTACAATGAATACTCCGCCACCACCTCCACCACCAGTAGCTATACAAGAATCTGTGCAAATAGTTGAGGATGAGGTGGAAATTGAAGAAACCATTATAGAAAGTACAGAAGTAGACCAAAGTGATGTGATTCAGGATGTGGTACGCGTAGAAGATATTGAAGTAGCAGAAGTTGAGGAAGAAGTTGAAGTGCCTTTTGCTTTAATTGAAGATGTACCTTTGTTTCCTAGTTGTAAAAATGTGAAGAAGTCTGAAAGACGTGCATGTTTCCAAAAGATGATGAACAGTCATGTAGCAGAAAACTTCAATTATCCTCAGGTAGCTTTAGATTTGAATATTCAAGGTAGAGTATATGTTATTTTTGTTATTGCTCCAGATGGTAAAATAACCAAAATAAGAACACGTGGACCAGATAAATTATTGGAAGAAGAGGCACATAGAATTGTAAGCCTTCTGCCAAAAATGATACCGGGTAAACAACGCGGAAAACCAGTAAGTGTACCATTTAGCTTACCTATAAACTTTAAAATGGCAGAACAATAGTATAAACAAACAGTATAACGAACTATTTTAGGGTTAATACCTGTTATCATGTTTGGACGGTTAAGGGTGCTTTATTACAAGGCATCCTTAACTTTTTTATGTATTTACTTAAACTGTTAAAGATGAAGCACAGTTCGGTGATCATTTTTGACAGTTCGGTAAGGAAGATTTAGAAAATAGGCGTGTTGACTCGATATTTACATCGAAATTAAAAACTTTAAAGAAATGAAACACTTTTTAATCCTTTTAACAGCTTTCCTCTCAATGGGTATATGTCAAGCACAGTCTAACTACGAAAAAGGCATGCAAAAAGCTTTTGAATTATGGGGACAAAACAAACCAAACGAGGCAGCAAATATGTTTGAACGTATTGCCTCTGCAGAAACGGATAATTGGTTGCCTCCATATTGGGCTGCTCAAATTAATATTGTATCAAGTTTCGGAGAGCAGAATCTAGATAAGTTATCTGCACAATTAAAAAAAGCACAAGATTTACTCAATGATGCTATGGCTATTTCAAAAAATAATCCAGAAATTATGGTAATGCAAGCATTGTTGTATACCGCGTGGATAGCATCTGATGGCGCAACCTATGGGATGACCTTATCTCCTAAGGTAGTTGAATTATATGCTAAGGCAGAAACTATAGCTCCAGAGAACCCCCGAGTAGTGACATCTAAAGCAGAATGGAATATCGGTAGTGCTCAATATTTTGGTCAAGATACAGCGCCGTTTTGTAAAGATTTAGAAAACGCCTTAGAACTTTTTGCTAAATTTAAACCAGAAAGCGAATTTCATCCAAAATGGGGTAAAGATCGGGTAGTACAACTGCTTGAATCTTGTAAATAGTAGTAATTACTTATAATAAAAATAAAGATGAACAAAACGGTTAAACAAATCATTACGGCTTTCATTATCGGCTGTTTGGTCTATGTAATTGGAGAATTACTTTCAGACAAATTCAGTTATGATAGCATACAGGATTTTTTAATCGATTTTGGATTTTATCAGCTGTATACTTTTGTAATAGCATTTTCAAATGCTTATTTCTTTAATAAGCTAGAAGGCTTTAAATGGAACAAATATAAGCCTGCAAAACGAATTGTGGTTGGTATTATAGGCTCAACAATTATTACAATACTATGTTTATTTCTTTTGAGAATTATAACCTATGTATTTTATCTAGGCTATACTTTTGAGGAGTTTTTAGCGCATGAAATACCTGAATACTATCAATTTGGAATAATCATAACCTTAATGATTACCATAAGTTTTCATATTGCCTACTTCTACAATAAATATCAAAAGAATAAACTAAAAGAGCAAAAAGTTATAGCTGGAACGGCAAGTGCAAAGTTTGATGCCTTAAAGAATCAGCTAGATCCTCATTTTTTATTCAATAGTTTAAATGTATTAACTAGTTTAATAGAGGAAAACCCGTATCAAGCGCAAAAGTTTACTACATCGCTTTCAAAAGTTTATCGTTATGTGCTAGAACAAAAGAATAAAGAACTGGTTACTGTAGATGAGGAATTAAAGTTCGCTAAGACCTATATGTCGCTTCTAAAAATGCGTTTTGAGGACAGTATTGTTTTTACAATGCCAGAGCAGGCAACAAACCCAGAGAGTAAAGTGGTGCCATTATCATTACAACTTTTATTAGAAAATGCAGTAAAACATAATATGGTAACAAGTAGTAAACCTTTACATATAAAGATTTATGAAGAGAATGGTTATTTAATAGTGGCCAATAATTTACAACCTAAACAAATTGTAAAAAAGAGCAGTGGTGTAGGGTTAAGTAATATTATGCAACGCTATAAATTACTCACAAAGAAAAAAGTAGATATTAACAAAGAAGCAAATAGGTTTGCTGTGGCTATACCAATGCTTACTAAACAAATAACAATAATGAGAACACAAACATCAAATCAAATGGACGATAGTTATCTACGTGCACGCAATCATGTAGAAGAATTAAAAGGTTTTTACTATAGTTTAATTTCTTACTGTCTGGTAATTCCTTTTTTAATATTTATCAATTATAAAACTTTTTGGGGTTTCCAATGGTTTTGGTTCCCAATGATTGGTTGGGGTATTGGCCTTAGCATACAAGCTTTTAAAGTATTTTATAGTAATAAAGCTTTTGGAGGCGGTTGGGAAAGACGCAAAATAGAGCAGTTTATGAGAGAAGAAGAAAATAACCGCTGGAATTAAGATCATGAGAAATTTTACTTCACAACGAGAAAATGACAGCTTTTTAAGAGCAAAACAGCGTGTTAAAGACTTAAAAGGTTTTTATACGAACGTGCTAGTATATTGTTTAGTAATTCCATTTTTGGTGTATATCAACTATAAAACGTATTGGGAAGTAAAATGGTTTTTGTTCTCGGCAATTGGCTGGGGCATTGGCATTTGCTTTCATGGGTATCGCGTTTTTGCCCGTAACCCCATTTTTGGCAAGCAATGGGAGCAGCGCAAAATTGAACAATTTATGCAAGAAGAAAAAAACAACATGTGGAATTAATACATCAAGCTATGGAGAATTATGATATAGAACCTTATGGACAAAGAGATTTCAGGAATGAGGAGGCTTACCTTAGAGCCGAAAAACGATTAAAAGACCTCAAGGGGTTTTATTGGCACGCCTTCTGGTATGTTGCAGTTAATATTTTTCTCATAATAATAATTGTATCCAATGGTGGCGATTTCTTCCATTTTGGTACATGGTCTACGCCAATATTTTGGGGTATAGGTTTAGGCTTTCATGCGTTGGGTGTTTTTGGTAAAAATCTCTTTTTTGGCAAAGCGTGGCAAGAACGTAAAATGAGAGAGTTTATGGAAAGAGAAGAACGAGAAACTCGTAATTTTGAATAGTAGGTCCAATTTGGGCGTTCCCTAAAGGTCGGGCTTTCTCTACTCGCTCTCTTTGAGGAGCTCAAACAAACCGTTCAATCCCTAACGCATTGGTCAGCAAAAAGAACTAACAGCACCAGAACCTGTTCTATCAGCCAGAATCAAATCAAAAGAAACAATGAAAGTAATAATTATAGAAGACGAAAAACCATCAGCAAGACGATTGCAGCGTATGTTGAAAACCTTAAATATTGAAGCAGAAACCATGCTGCACTCTGTGGAAGAAGCTGTTAACTGGTTTCAAGAAAACGCACATCCAGATCTTATCTTTTTAGATATTCAGTTAAGTGATGGTTTATCGTTTGAAATTTTTGAAACTATTGAGATAAAATCTGCTGTAATTTTTACTACGGCATATGATGAATATGCGCTACAAGCCTTCAAACTAAATAGTATAGATTATTTGCTAAAACCTATTGATGAAGATGATTTAGAAACTGCTGTAAAAAAATACCAAGAACGTTTGCCTAAAAAACAAGCAGTTACTTTAGACTTTAATGATATTAAAAAGCTTTTGGTAAATCCCATTGATCGTGAATACAAAAAAAGATTTTCGGTTAAAGTAGGCCAACATCTAAAACTGATCAATATTGATGAGATTGAGTGTTTTTATAGTGAAAATAAAGGTACTTATTTGCATACTACCGATAACAGAAATTACCTTATCGATTCAACTTTAGAGCAACTTGAAGAAGCGTTAGAGCCACACACCTTTTTTAGAATAAATCGTAAGTTTTTTGTAAATATAAATGCTATAAAAGATATGGTAAGTTACACCAACTCTCGTTTACAAATAAAACTGAACTCTTATAGCGAACAAGATGTTATTGTTGCAAGAGAGCGTGTGAAGGATTTTAAGCTGTGGTTGGAGTGAGAGAATAATAATTTGATAAAATAAATAAAAGGCTTTTACTTAGTAAAACCTTTAATTATTGTTTTTTTATTTTTTGTTAAATAAAATTTCACCCCAAGTGTATACTTTTGAACTCAAATTGTATTCTTCATCTTCAAAGTCTTCTTTCGCTTCCTTTTCAAATTTTGAATTTTCTTCATATGAAGAGGATATCCAACATGTTATAATATCTCTGCTAGGTATTGTAAACTTGAAATTTGTAGAGATTTTATTTATAATTAAATCACGATATTCAGGAATTAATACCCTTACCGCAGTGAAATTATCATTTTCGGAGTACCACATACCAAGCTTTCCATTTTTGAGTTTATAAAATTTAAGTTCACAATCTTCAAACTCAGATTTCAGATTACTAATGGCAAAATCTAATAATTCCTTTTTGGATAAACCTAATTTATTAAACTCATCTTCAGGTAAATATGAATAACCTCCACCCACTCTCTCTACTATACCAATACAAATATCTTTAGTAAATTCGATATTGTAGAGGCCATATTCAATACTCCACCTCTTTTGAAAAAACTGAGGTAAAAAAACATTTTTCATTTATTTCATTAAACTGCTTGTCGCCCTTTTACGACAATAAAATCTGTGATTATAAATATTTACATCAAGTATTTAAAACGGACCTTATTGAGGAGGTCGTTAATGGTTTTTGAACAACTAAAAAAGTACTTTAATATTGTCAAATATTAGCATTATTAGCTTCTCTAACTTTAACATCATCAATTTTATAAATTCTAATTTTCTTTGTATCCCAATAGTTCTTTTTTAGAAATTTTTTCAAAGATTGGAATTCGATGGGCTTAAAGTAGCCGTTTTTAGAATAAAACGTTTCGTCTTTATAGTATACCAAATGAATGGACCAATCTTTATTGTTAATAAAAGCTAATAGTACATCGTTAGGAATTACTTTCTTTAAATTCTTAGATGGTTTGGTTAAAAATTCTTCCTTAACCGTAAAATAATTGTTTAAAATTTTTTCAGCCGAGGTTCTGTCAATACTTGTCGAGCTTCCAAATAACTTTTGATCAAAAGTAGAATTGTTTTCAAAATATTTCTCGAATGCATAAGAGTAGCAATTTTGTGCACCTATCTTTGTAAAACGAATAAATTCGTCAATGTCTTCTTTAGTTCTGTATAGTGTACTATCCTTAAAAGCTCTTCTATACCGGTCAACATATGTAGAATCAAACTTAATTTCTTTATGTTGTATGCCCACTGTAATTGTATCACGCAACCACAAAATAAGCTTCACGTCCGAATAAGGTTTTGCTTTAATTGTTTTATAAACACTATAACCAATATTAAATGAAGAGGAGTTTTGTGTATTTGATTGACCAAATGAAATTTTTGAAATTAAGCAAAACAATAAAATGACTACAAAATTCTTCAATTTCATCTTAATTTGTTGTTATCTAGTTGCTACATTTTTTTATGCACCACACACCGCATTAAACTTAGTATTATTTTTAACTAGAACCAAATCCTGTTTTGTTTTAAATTTCAAAAATCAATACTTTAATAGTACATTTACATTTAGTAAAAATTAAAATTTTTGATTTCACAATCGTCCATAGATCAAGTATTTGAGACTGCTCGTGTTGAGGAGGTTATTGGCGATTTTGTACAATTAAATAAAGCAGGAAGTAACTTTAAAGGGCTTAGCCCCTTTAGCGATGAGCGCACACCAAGTTTCATGGTCTCTCCCGTAAAGCAAATTTGGAAAGATTTTAGTACCGGCAAAGGTGGTAATGTCGTTACATTTTTAATGGAACACGAGCATTTCACCTATCCCGAAGCCATCAAATACTTAGCTAAAAAGTACAATATAGACATTGAGGAAACTAAGCAAACCAACGAGCAAAAACAAGCTGCCAATGAAAGAGAGAGCTTGTACTTGGTAAGCGAGTTTGCAAATACGTATTTTCAAAATATATTACATAAAACCGACCAGGGGAAATCCATCGGTCTAAGCTATTTCAAGGAACGTGGTTTTACCGAAGAAACCATTAAGAAATTCAATTTGGGTTACGCTTTGGACGAGTGGCAGGCATTTACTGATGAGGCTTTAAAGAAGGGTTACCAGCTAGATTATTTGGAAAAAACAGGGCTTACAATTGTGAAACAAGAAAAACGATTTGATAGGTTTAAAGGGCGTGTCATGTTTCCCATAAAAAGTATGAGCGGTCGTGTGTTAGGGTTTGGAGGACGCATTCTTATTAACGACAAAAAAGCGGCTAAATACTTAAACTCACCGGAAAGCGAAATTTATTATAAAAGTAAAGTGTTATATGGTATTTACAATGCCAAACAAAGTATAGCTAAAGCGGATAATTGCTATTTGGTTGAGGGGTATACAGATGTTATTCAATTCCATCAAACAGGTATTAAAAATGTTGTATCATCTTCAGGAACCGCGCTAACATCCGAACAAATTAGACTAATTAACAGGCTTACAAATAATATTACTGTACTTTTTGATGGGGATGCTGCAGGAATGAGAGCTTCAATTCGTGGCATAGACTTGATTTTAGAACAAGGTATGAACGTAAAGGTATGTACGTTTCCGGAAGGTGAAGATCCTGATAGTTTTGCAAAACAAAATACTTTTGAAGAGCTTACCTTATATCTAGAAGAAAATGCTAAAGATTTTATTCAATTTAAAGCCTCCATTTTAAAAGAAGCTTCTGTAAACGATCCTATTAAAAAGGCAGAAACTATAAGAGATATAGTAAATAGTATTTCTAAAATTCCTGATACTATTAAAAAGGAAGTGTATATTCAAGAATGTGCTCGAATAATGGATATTAGTGAAGAAGTATTATTTACCACACTAGCACAAATTAATAAAAAGGAGCAAGCCGAAGACCATAATAAGCAACAGAAAACTCAAAAAAGTTTTGAGGTTATAAAAAACGAAAAGCCTGTTAAAAAGGTTGATGTGCAATATACCTTAGAACGAAAAATTATTGAAATTCTCTTACTATATGGAAACAAGAAGGAGGACTTTGAGGATTTAGTTTTAAAAGAAACGGAAGAGGGTGAGCTTATATTAGAGCCTGTAATACAACAGGCTAAGGTTTTTGAGAAAATTTACTTGGATTTGCAAGATGACGAAATGGAATTTTCCAATCCCCAGTTTAAGAACATTTATTATACGATTGTAGATAGGCTTAATCAAAATACAGAATTCGAATTAAAGTCCTTCATTAATAGCGTTGATTTAGAAACAGCTAACGAGATTACACATATTTTGATGGAAGACGAACGCTACAGTTTAAGCGATTGGGAGCGCAAGAATATTTTTCCGAAAGGAAAAACGAATAGTATTGCGCAATTAGTAAGCGAAACTATATTGAGTTTGCGGTGTTTTCTAATAGAGCAAAAAGTTTTAGAGTTTCAGAAAAAAACAATCGAGCACAAATCTGAAGTAAACAAATCTGTGCTCGAAGAAGTAAAAGATTATTCTAGTTTAAAAATGTTGTTATCTAGAAAATTAAACCGTGTACTATAAATCTAGTAATTTGGCTTGATTCACTAAATCAACTAGATTATCAACTTTTAATTTTTTCATTAAGCGCGCCTTATACGTACTTACTGTTTTCTCGTTAATGTCTAATTCTTTAGAAACTTCTTTGTTTTTCTTTCCAATAGCCAAAAGTTTTAAGACTTCGGTTTCTCTAGTAGAAAGCTTTTTAAAGAATGTACCGCTCTTATTAACTCTACTGCCAAAGGCAAGTTCTTGAGTTAATTCGTTACTTAAGTGGATGCCACCGTTGTAAACTTTTGTAATAGCCTCACTAACGGTAATAACGTTTTCAGTTTTAGAAATGTAACCAGAAGCGCCAGCTTTAATAGAGTTAAAACCATATACGTTTTCTGGTTGCGCGCTATACATTAGTGCTTTAACATCAGGAAATTCAACTTTTAATGTTCTTAAAACTGTCAGTCCATTTAATTTTGGAAGGTCAATTTCTGAGAGAAGAACATCAGCAGAATCCTTTTTTAGAAAATCAATTACGGCTTCGCCGTTGTCAACACTTCCAACAATTTTTACGTCGGAAGTAGCGGAGAACAAATGTTCAAGCCCCTTTCTTACAATAGGGTGAGGGTCCGCTATCAATAATTTAATCATATCTCAGGGTGTTTTAATTTCACTATGACGTTTAAGGTTTTGAGAGAATCATAGTGTAGCTTGTGGGAATATGCCCAATGCTCAAAAGTAATAAAATTTTCGCAATTCGAAAATTACTTCAGATTTTCTGGTATTTCGCAGATAGGAATAGGAATCATTTTATGCTTATTCTGTGAGTTGAATTTCTTGTATATACTGAAGGCTTCCTTTTGCCTTCCTTCAAAGTCGTCAATAGTTTTTCCTTCATCAGCCATTTGCATAGCCCACTCCAATTCAGGATAGGATGCTCCAATTTGATCTTCGTCACTTCTCGCATCTCCAAACAATCCGTCACTAGGAGCTGCATTCATTATAGATTCTGGTACTTTTAAATAGTCACCCAGACCATACACCTCCGATTTTAACAAGTCTGCTATCGGACTCAAATCAACGCCACCGTCTCCATATTTTGTATAAAAACCTACGCCGAAATCCTCAACTTTATTACCAGTGCCAGCAACTAATAAGCCATAAAGTCCAGCATAATAATATAGTGTTGTCATTCTTAAACGCGCGCGCGTGTTGGCTAAGGCCATATCAACTGTTGTTTGATTACCGTCTAGAGATACCTCAGTTTTAAACTCCTCAAAAACAGGTGTTAAGTCGGCTCTGGTATCCTCAACATTTTCAAAGCGTTTTTTTAACTGTGCAATATGTTCATGCGCACGAGAAACATGGCTCTTAGCTTGATGTATAGGCATTTCAACACATAGCACTTTCAATCCAGTTTCAGCACATAATGTAGAAGTAACTGCTGAGTCAATACCCCCAGAGACACCAACAACAAAACCATTTACACCAGCATTTTGTGCATAGTCTTTTAACCAGTTAATAATATAATCTGCTACTTTTTCTGCTTGCATAGAATGAAAAATTAAATATGAGAATAGTACCTTTGCAAACAAAAATAAACCATACGCTCAATTTATAAAAATTTATAGCGTTTAGATTTCTATGAAAAAATCAGTATTACTTGTTTTGGTAGTTTTTCTTATTATCTCATGCAAAAAGGAATCAAGTATTGAGTCAGAAATAGCCAAAATAAATATGGATATTTCGGTTGAGCGTTTTGATCAATTCTTTGGTAATGCTAATGAGAGTGAACTTCCAAATTTGAAGAAAGCCTATCCTTTCATGTTTGCCGAAAAGTATACGGATTCGTTTTGGATTGAGAAATTGAACGATACTATTCATCAAGAATTAACTTCGGAACTACAAAAGGCCTATCCAAAAGATATTCAAATTGAAGAGGAAATAGAATTATTGCTTAATCATTTAAAATACTATTTCCCTGCTTTTCATCCTCCAAGAGTAATTACCTATTCGTCTAACGTTGATTACAGAAATAAGGTAATTATTACAGACACAATTGCGCTAATTGCTCTTGATACTTATCTTGGGAAAGATCATCATTTTTACGATGGCATTCAAAAGTTTATCAAGAAAAATTTCGAGCCCTCTCAAATTACTGTGGATATGGCAGGCGAATATGCGAAAAAGTACATCTTTCAACCTCAACGAAAATCATTACTAGATGAAATGATCTATTTTGGTAAGCAGCTTTATTTTAAAGATATAATGCTTCCAAACAAAACAGAAGCAGAACGAATAGCATATACGGCGGATGAACTAAAATGGGCTCAGGCTAACGAACAGTACATTTGGCGTTATTTTATAGAACGAGAACTTTTATTTAGTACCGATTCTAAATTGCCTAACAGATTTATTAACCCTGCTCCTTTTACTAAATTTTACTTAGAAGAAATTGATACAAATTCCCCAGGAAGATTAGGGCAGTACATGGGTTGGCAAATTGTTAAAGCTTACATGAACAATAATGAAACTCCATTTGAGACTATGCTCAAAATGAAATCTGACGATATTTTTAATAATTCTAAGTTTAAACCAAAAAAATAATGGGAAATACGGTAAAGTCTAAAATTGAATTGAATGTAGAACTTGACGAAAATAGAGTCCCAGAAAAATTATTCTGGTCTGCTGAAGACGGTGGTATTTCGAACGAAGAAGCAAAAGCGATGATGTTATCAGTTTGGGATGATAAAGCCAAAGAGATGTTGCGCATTGATTTGTGGACAAAGGATATGCCGGTGGACGACATGAAAATATTTTTTCATCAAACTTTAGTGGCTATGGCAAATACCTTCAATAGAGCAACACAAGACGAGAAAATGACGGCAACAATGAAAGACTTTTGCGATTATTTTGCAGAGAAGTTAGAGTTGAAGTAATAGCTAATAAACCAACTCAATCTATAATCCTATCAAAAGAGGAATATATAAATTTTGTAGACGAAATATCTTGAGCGATACTAAATTTTAAATTTATAAACTCAGCACCTCTATAGCCTTTTCCTTCATTTTGTCTTATATTTTCAAGGTTTTTCCAGTTATTGACGGATATATGAAGGATTGCGCATAGTTCTTCACCCTGAATATTAAAATATAGTGATTCTGTGTTATTGATGTTTTCATATTTGTGAAACCAATATGATAATTCCTTATGATCAATTACATTCAATTGCTTTATTAATTCGTCTTTATAGACTTTTGAATTTGGTTGATAATTTTCGAATATCGGATTGTTATTATTACATTTTGGCCGATCACAAGAGGCGAAGCACAAAATACCCAAGAACATAGCATTAATTATAAACGTACTTTTCATAATGTATTTGATTAGGTTCAGTAAGTTGATCACCTTAATTTCAAACCATATTTTATTCGCTTAATTCCTTCTTTAAATGATCCAGATATAAAATTCCATTTAAATGGTCTATCTCATGTTGAAAAATAACCGCAGTAAATCCTTCTACAGTTTCCGTGAAGTGTGCGCCTCCAAGAGTATCATACTCAATTAGAATTTCTTTTGAACGACTATCTAAGTTCTCATTTCTATCTGGGATGGATAAACAACCTTCTCTTACTTCCTGTTTCTCTTCGGAATATTTGATGATTTTTGGGTTTAAATAAATCTCAAAAGGAAAGTTTTCTTTGTCCAATCGCTGCACCCAAATAATATTTTTTAAAATACCTACTTGGGGAGCTGCAATTCCCACCCCTAGAGATAAGCTATCGGTAACGGTAGCATATAGCCGTTTTGTAAAAGTATGTAACACATTATCTTTAGGGTTAGGTACTACATGGGTACTTTTTTGCCTTAACAGTAAAGAGTCACTTTTATTGGTAATTTTATAAACACGCATAGGTGTAAAGCTATTGGCACTCATAATTAGTTTACTTTCTTCTGAAGTGAAAGAACTATTCTTAAATAACTTAGAGCTAGAACAATTAAATAACACAGAAACAAAGCATGTAAGGCAAACAAATCTGTTCATTCGAGTAAGGTATTCATAAATAGATAATTGACTTACCATTCGTTAATTCGGTTGGAATCTAATTTAATAAAGATAAACAGTAAAATGGTAAAAGCCCAGAGACCAGAACCACCATAACTAAACATAGGTAACGGTATGCCGATGGTTGGTATAAGCCCCATTACCATGCCAATATTAATCATGAAGTGTATGAAAATAATGGACGCTACACCATACCCATAGACTCGACTGAATTGTGACTTTTGTAGTTCGGCCAAATGTAAAATTCTTAGTATTAATAGGACAAATACAACCACAACAAATGAGGTGCCTAAGAATCCCCATTCTTCACCAACAGTACTAAAAATATAATCGGTGTGTTGTTCTGGTACAAATTTACCTGTAGTTCTTGTGCCCTCTAAAAAACCTTTTCCAAAAAAACCGCCAGAACTTATTGCTTTTTCAGATTCGTTGAGATTGTAAGCAAAAGTACGCTTCATTTCTTCCAGTTTCTTCGGATCTTTCTCTAAGCGTAACCATAAACTAATACGATCTTGTTGGTGCGATTTTAATATGTCAGTATAAAAGTACTTTACTCCAAAAGCAACTATGGCTCCCACCAAAGTAATTAATAGCATTTGAACTAAAGGTGCTTTCTTTTTATTAATAAAATAAGAAATTCCACAAAGTACGGCAACAACTAAAATAACGAGCGGAGCCCAAAATTTTAAGGCTAAAACGGCTACTATTATTAAAAACAGTGCAATGTATAGATATGTTTTTGGCAGTCCTTCTCTAAATAACACAAAGAAGAAAGTACCATAAACAATGGTGCTACCCGTATCATTTTGTAATAACACCAAAATAGCAGGAATTACTATTATTAAAAAAGTGCCTAATTGATCCTTTAGTCTTTTAATATCGGTATTTAAATCGCTAATGTATTTTGCAACGGCAAGTGCTGTGGCAGCTTTAGCAAATTCACTTGGTTGAATAGTGAAACTACCTATGCCGTACCACGATGTGGCGCCATTTACGCTTTTACCAAAAAGAAATAACCCCACAAGTGATAACATTGAGGTGATATAAATAATACTTGCGAACCTTTCATAAAACTTAGCATCTAATGCCAGAAGTACCAATATAATTACAAAAGTTAAGCCAATGAAAATTAGTTGCTTACCGTAAGGCTGAGAAAAATCTAAATAATCTACATCTATGCCAACATGTGATGCAGAAAGGATATTTATCCACCCAAAAAAGACTAATAGGAAAAAAAGCAGGATTGTTATCCAGTCAAATCTAAAATGCCTATTTGTTTCTCTAACCACTATTACTAGGTCTATTTAATGAATTAAGCTTTCGTTTAAGTTGATAATACTCTTGCTCATCAACCTGTTGCAATAAAGTTTTGCCATTAATATTAAATGGCTTGCCTGTATAAGGTTTGGCGTATTCTTCTTCTAAGGTATATCTTAAGAGCCAATCTTCTAAATCTTTCCTAGTAATATGACCTTTAATATGTTTTTCAATCATTAAACTAGCTACTTTACCTGCAAACCGACTTCCCCAATATCCATTTTCAACAAATACAGCAATGGCAATTTTTGGATGTTCTTTGGGGGCAAAGGCAACAAAAATGGAATGATCGGTAAGTTGTGTGCGTACGCTATCAATAATAGCAAAGTTTTCGACGGTACCTGTTTTTCCGCAAATTTCTATATCCTTGACATTTAAAAATTTGGCTGTTCCATTTTTATAAACAGCATGCATGCCTTCAATAACGGGTTCAAAATGTTCTTTGTTTATGGTAGTTTTCTTGAGTGTTGTAAAGCGCTCTGGTATGGTCTCGTCCTCAATATTTTTAATAATATGCGGCGTGTAATAATAACCTCTATTAGCTATTGCTGCCGTCATATTAGCCAATTGTATAGGAGTAGTTGCTACTTCACCTTGGCCGATGGCATTAGAAATGGTGTAGGTAGAATAAAATGTTTTTGGATAAGCATGATTGTAGTATTCTCTATCCGGTATACGTCCTTTAGCTCCGACATGTAAATCGTTGTTTAGGTAAGCACCTAGACCAAAACTTTTTACATGTTTACTCCACGTATTTATACCTTCAGATGCGCTATTATTTTTATCTAAGATTTTACGATACGTGGTAGCAAAATAGGCATTGCAAGACTCTTGAATTCCAGAAACCATATTGTTACGTCTGCCTATATAGCAATGGCATTTCATAAATCTGTTACCATATCTGTAACCTGCATAACAAGTTACTTTTTCTTCTGGAGTAATAACACCTTCTTGTAAACCAATAAGTGCATTCATTAATTTAAATGGAGAACCAGGTTCATAAACACCTTTTAAACTTCTATTAAATAATGGTTTTGCAATAGTGTCGTAGTAAAGTTTTGTGAAGTTTTTGGAGCGCTGTCTCCCGACTAGCAAATTAGGGTCGTAGGTTGGGGCAGCTACCATTGCAAGAATTTCACCTGTTGCAGGTTCAATAGCAATCACACCTCCACGTTTGTTTTCCATTAGCAATTCCCCATAAGCTTGTAAGTCACTGTCAATGGTTATTGTAACGTCTTTTCCTTGCTGCGGTAGGGAATCAAATTTTCCGTCTTTGTAAGGCCCAATATCACGGTTAAATCTATCTTTCTGAATAAACTTTATACCCTTTACACCTCTTAAGGTTTCTTCATATGAAGCTTCAACACCTTGCTTGCCCTTTAAATCTCCCATTTGATAATAGGGATCCTTTTTAATATCGCGATTATTTACCTCGCCAATATCACCTAAAACATTGGCCCCAATAGAAGTCTCATATTTTCGCAACTGACGTTTTTGAATATAGAACCCTTCAAACTTTCGCATTTTTTCTTGCAGAACTGCATAGTCTTCTTTTGAGAGTTGCGGTAGAAAAAGGGAGGCTAATCTAGGAGAATAATTGGTGGCTCGCTTTAATTTTTTATCGTAGTCTTCTCTAGGTATTTTTAGTAAACTGCAAAATTCATTAACATCAAAATCGCCAACTTCCCTTGGAATGACCATAACGTCGTACGAAGGTTGGTTGCCAACTAATAGTTTTCCGTTTCTGTCATAAACGAAACCACGTTTAGGATAATCCCATACTTTTCTAATTGCATTGTCATCATACAAATTATCTGAACTTCCTTTATAAATTTGAAGATAAAATAACCTGCCTATAAAAGTGACACCGCACAAAAGAACAACAAGGAAAAGTAAAAACTTACGCATTACGTTTTTCGACTAAAGATGATTGAAATTAAAGTGATTAATAAGATAGTAAATATACCAGAGAAAAACGTGTTCTGAAGGATTATTAGTATCCGTGATATGTCAAAAATTTCCAAAGTGAAAAGAACAAGATGATGAGATGCAGTTAATAAGGCCACATAAACAAGTTTTGACCCAAAATCCACATCATCAAACTTTACATTGTTATACTCGTAGATTGTGCCAAAAGTAGACTTTAAGAAAACAGGTCTTGCATAGCCAATAACTACAGAAGCTGCAGCATGAACACCTCCAGAATCTGAAAACATATCAACAGATAGCCCTATCAAAAAACTCAAGAATATGAACAATAACCGGTTACTTTTAATAGGAAAAAATAAAACAAAAATAATGTATATGTATGGATTGATGTATCCAAGAAAGTTAATATGGTTAAACACAATCACCTGAAATAATACAAGTACAATAAAGCGAATAATATGACTGGTAATTATACTATTCATCTATGCTTTTAAGTAAAGTTTCAATTTCCTTTTTGTGTTTGTTTTTAATGATATAAACATGCTCTAGGTTTGTCATATCATTAAAAAGTTTAACGTTTATCTCATGAAAGTTTTCAGTTGCATCAAGTTTAGAATCAATCACTGTACCCACAGGGATACCTTTTGGAAAAATAGAAGATCTACCAGAGGTAACGATTGTATCTCCTTTAGTTACAGGGGCAACTTTTTCTACGTCGGTTAATTGTATAATACTTGGCGAATTCCCATCCCAAGTTAGCGAGCCATAGTGGTTGGTTTTTTGCAATTGTGCACTAATTCTACTTTTAGTATTCAAGATTGAAATAACCGTTGCATAGTTGTTAGAAATATTGTCTATAATACCGATAATACCCTTGGATGAGCACACCCCATAATCTTGTTTTATACTATCTTTTTCGCCTTTATTAATTAATAGAAAATTATTTGAAAGATTATAGCTGTTCCTAATAACATTTCCTGTAGTGTACTCAAATTTAACTATTGAGCTTTTATTTTGAAGCTGAGATATAGTATTAATCTGGTTGTTCGTCAAAAGTGTATTTAATCTATTGTTCTCTTCTGCAAGTAGGGCGTTTTGAGATTTTAAATTAAAATAAGAACTAATTTGATTTACAGAATTGTAAACACCCCCAGATACGGAATTGGCCGAATTTATAAACTTACTTTTATGATAGGAGTGCGATTGTATGGTAAAAATCATTGCCAAACCAAAAAGTACTATAAACAACAGGAAATTCTTGTTCTTTATTATAAAATTAATAATCTGTTGCATAGGTTTTTGGCCAATATTTAAATATAAATAATTTGGGCGTTACCCTTTAGGGTCGGGCTTTCCGCTATATCTTTTTTGCTTTTAACGGCAAAAAAGGATGCCGCTATAATCCCTAACGCAAAAGATTCGTTTGGGCATTTAAACATAACGTCCTTAAACATATAGCAGCGTTTTTTAAAAGGTAATTTACTTAATCAATACACTCTTGTATTTCGGTAAGTTTTTCAAAGTAATACCGGTGCCTCTTACCACTGCACGCAAGGGGTCTTCAGCAATGTAAACCGGTAAATCGGTTTTTTGCGATAAACGCTTGTCTAAACCGCGTAACATAGAACCTCCACCAGCTAAGTAAATTCCAGTATTATAAATATCCGCAGCAAGTTCAGGAGGTGTCTGCCCTAAAGTTTCCATTACAGCATCTTCAATGCGTAAAATAGATTTATCCAAAGCTTTGGCAATTTCACGATACGATATTGAAACTTGTTTAGGCTTTCCAGTTAATAAATCTCTACCTTGAACACTCATGTCTTCGGGTGGTAATTCTAAATCTTCTGTGGCAGCACCAATTTGAATTTTTATTTTTTCTGCAGTACGTTCACCAACATATAAGTTATGCTGTGTGCGCATATAGTACACAATATCATTTGTAAATACATCACCCGCTATTTTAACAGATTTGTCACACACAATTCCTCCCAAAGCTATAACAGCAATTTCAGTGGTACCTCCACCTATGTCTACTACCATATTTCCTTTAGGTTGCATTATATCTACACCAATACCTATAGCCGCAGCCATAGGCTCATGTATTAAATAAACTTCTTTACCGTTAACACGTTCTGCGCTTTCTTTAACTGCGCGCATTTCAACTTCAGTAATCCCTGAAGGAATGCAAATTACCATACGTAAAGCGGGTGAGAAAAACTTCTTTTTTAAAGCAGGTATATTTTTAATAAACATACTTATCATTTGCTCAGAAGCATCAAAATCTGCAATCACGCCATCTTTAAGAGGGCGAATTGTTTTAATGTTTTCATGAGTTTTTCCTTGCATTAAACTAGCTTCTTGACCAACCGCAATAATCTTATTATTAATTCTATCTCTAGCAACAATAGAAGGCGCATCCACTACAACCTTGTCGTTATGAATAATTAAGGTGTTTGCTGTTCCTAAATCTATAGCAATATCTTCTGTTAAGAAGTCAAAAAATCCCATGGGCAAATAAGTAGTTTTAAGTGGTTTAAAAACGAATCCCGTAAAAGTAATAAAAGTTCATAAATATTATGCGTTATATCATATTCAAAATGCACAAAATACAGTACATGCAGGGTTAGCAAGTTTTTAATCGATGTTCAAATGCAATTCTTTAATTTAAATTAAAAAAATAAAACTTTTTTCAGAAATGTAAGCTAGCTAACATTTTGATTCAATGTGGGTAATTAGTTTTATCACAGATTAATAAAAACTAAAAATTAGTAAGATGAAAAGAAAATTACCTTTATTGAAATTGAGGAAAAGTTGTGTTTTAATATGCAGCTTTTTTGGTATGATATTTAGCTTGCATGCGCAAGATGTAAAAGTTATAAGTGTTGATCCGACATCCAATGTGTTAACTATAAATAATCCAGGATCTATGTTGGCAGATTTAACCAATTATCAATTGTGCTTAGGCCCTGGTACTTATGTTAGAATAGGTACGCTTACTCCATTAAGTGGCAATATTATGCTGGAGGCAGGAGAGAGTGTAACACTTAGTTATACGATGGATGCAATGGCAGACGGTTTAAGTTTGTTTAGTAATAGTAATTTTGGCTCATCAAACTCCACCGATTTAATAGATTATGTGCAATGGGGAGCAGCAAATCAGCCTCGTGTTAGTCAAGCTGTTACTGCTGGCAGATGGGATGATGCTAATAATTTTGTTTCAGGAAGCGCACCATACACGACTACTTCTGGTGGTTCTGCTGCTGCTTGGAGCGCTTGCGATGTTGAGGGTGGCGCTATTCAAATAGCAGGAACTACGGATACAACAGCAACCATTTGTGTTGGAGAAGGAACAGATGATTTAATTCCCGTAGAGTTTGTAGATATGGGGGTATTAAATGGCGACTCTTCTACTTGGGTCATCACCGATCAAGCAACAGGAGATATTTTAGGAGTACCAGCAACGCAACCAGCAGGAGGTTTCAATTTAGAAGGCGCACCAACAGGAATCTGTGATATCTGGTATTTAAGATATACAGGCGACATAGGATTAGGAAGTGCAACTAATGTTTCAGATTTATCGGGATGTTTTGATTTGTCAAATCCCATTTCAATATCAAGAAATGCAGTAAATGGTGGCGCAATTCAAATAACGGGAACTACAGATACCACAGCAACCATTTGCGTGGGAGAAGGAACAGACGATTTAATCCCAGTAGAATTTGTAGATATGAGTGTTTTAAGTGGAGATTCATCAACATGGGTAATCACCGATCAAGCTACTGGAGATATTCTAGGAGCACCAGCAACACAACCAGCGGGTGGTTTCAATTTAGAAGGTGCACCAACAGGCATCTGTGATATTTGGTATTTACGATACACAGGAGACATAGGTTTAGCTACGGCAGCAAATGTGTCTGATTTAAGTGGATGTTTTGATTTATCAAATCCGATTTCGGTATCAAGAAATGCAGTAAATGGTGGTGCTATTCAAATAGCAGGAACTACACATACAACGGCGACGATTTGCGTGGGTGAAGGAACAGATGATCTTATCCCAGTAGAGTTTGTGGACATGAGTGTGTTGAGCGGTGACTCTTCAACTTGGGTGATTACTGATCAAGCTACAGGAGATATTCTAGGAGCACCAGTAACACAACCCGCAGGTGGTTTCAATTTAGAAGGTGCCCCAACAGGTATTTGTGATATCTGGTATTTAAGATATACAGGAGATATAGGCTTAGGCAGTGCAACGAATGTATCAGATTTAAGCGGATGTTTTGATTTGTCTAATCCAATATCAGTATCACGAAATGCTGTAAACGGTGGCGCCATTCAAATAGCTGGAACAACTGATACAACAGCAACGGTATGCGTTGGCGAAGGAATGGATGATTTAATTGATGTGGAGTTTACTGCAATTTCAACAACTAGCGGTGACAGTGGAACTTGGGTAATTACAGATCAGGCCACAGGAAATATCTTAGGTACACCAAGTTCAGTGCCAGCAGGAGGATTCAATTTAGAAAGTGCACCGGAAGGTATATGTGATATCTGGTATTTAAGATATACGGGAGATATTGGTTTGGCAAGTGCAACGAATGTGTCAGATTTAAGTGGATGTTTTGATTTATCTAACCCAATTTCTGTAACGCGTTTCACAGGAATGGATTGTGATAATATTTGTGATACACAAGGAGGTCAAATTCAAATAGCTGGCACGACAGATACAACAGCAATGGTATGCGTTGGCGAAGGAACAGACGATTTAATACCGGTAGAATTTGTAGATATGAGTGTTTTAAGTGGAGACTCTTCAACTTGGGTAATCACCGATCAAGCAACAGGAGATATTTTAGGAGCACCAGCAACACAACCCGCAGGTGGTTTCAATTTAGAAGTTGCCCCAACAGGTATTTGTGATATTTGGTATTTACGATATACAGGAGATATAGGTTTAGCCACGGCAACAAATGTATCTGATTTATCAGGATGTTTTGATTTGTCTAACCCAATTTCTGTATCAAGAAATGCAGTAAATGGAGGAGCGATTCAAATAGTGGGAACTACGGATACAACAGCAACGATATGCGTTGGAGAAGGTACAGATGATTTAATCCCAGTGGAGTTTGTAGACATGAGTGTTTTAAGTGGCGACTCTTCAACTTGGGTGATCACAGATCAAGCTACAGGAGATATTTTAGGCGCACCAGCGACCCAACCAGCAGGCGGATTCAATTTAGAAGGTGCACCAACAGGTATTTGTGATATTTGGTATTTACGATATACAGGAGATATAGGTTTAGCTACGGCAACAAATGTATCTGATCTATCGGGATGTTTCGATTTGTCTAATCCTATTTCAGTTTCGAGAAACGCTGTAAATGGTGGTGAAATTCAAATAGCAGGTACTACGGATTCGGCCATTTCAATATGCGTGGGAGAAGGGACAGATGATTTAATAGATGTGGAATTTACGGCGAGTTCAGTAGCAAGTGGGGATAACGCTACTTGGGTAATTACAGATCAAGCTACTGGAAACATTTTAGGTACACCTGCCTCAGTACCGGCTGGAGGCTTCAATTTAGAGAGCGCACCTGCAGGTATTTGTGATATTTGGTATTTAAGATACACAGGAGATATTGGTTTAGCTTCAGCAACAAATGTATCTGATTTAAGTGGATGTTTTGATTTATCTAACCCAATTTCTGTGACACGATTAACCGGAATGGATTGTGATACCTTGAGTGCGAGCGACTTCGAATCTGAGTTTAGTTTTGCGGTATATCCAAACCCAGCGCAGAACGAAATTACCATTAGTTATCGTGGTAATCAGAATTTAGAATTAGATGTACAAGTTTTAGATATGCTAGGCAAGCAAGCAGTAAATACTAATTTCTCAACAAGTCGAGATATCAAATTAGATATTAGTTTACTAAATTCCGGTACTTATTTTATAAATATAACGGATAGATCATCTGGAAGTTCAACAGTCAAGAGAATAATAAAGAACTGATAAGAATAGTTGATTAAACAAGAAAGGCACTGCATTCAGCGGTGCCTTTTTCATATATTAAACTAAAATTTTACACTAATGCTTAAAATGACGCGTACCAGTCATAACCATGGCAATATTGTTATTATTACAATAATCAATACTTAATTGATCTTTAATTGATCCACCAGGTTGGATAACCGAAGTAATACCAGCTTTATCAGCAATCTCCACGCAATCTGGAAAAGGGAAAAATGCATCACTTGCCATCACCGCACCATTCAAATCAAAATTGAAAGACCCTGCTTTGTGAATGGCCTGTTGTAAAGCATCAACGCGACTAGTTTGTCCTGTGCCGCTAGCGCATAACTGCTTATTTTTCGCCAAAACAATTGTATTAGACTTTGTATGTTTACATATTTTAGAAGCAAATAATAAGTCATCAATCTGAGCTGAAGTCGGCGCGATATTAGTAACCGATTTTAAATCTTCAGCTGTATCCGTTACATTATTTCTATCCTGCACCAAAACACCATTCAAGCAACTTCTAACGTTAGTTTTTGGCATTTCAATATCATGAATTTGCAATAAAATACGATTCTTTTTACCTTTTAAAATTTCTAAAGCTTCATCTGAAAATGAAGGAGCAATTACCACTTCACAGAATAATTTATGAATCTCTTCGGCCGTTGCAAGGTCAATTTCAGAATTACTAATTAGAACACCACCAAAGGCAGAAACAGGGTCGCCAGCTAAAGCATCAACATAGGCTTGGTGTAAGGTATCGCGTTGCGCTAAACCACAAGCGTTATTGTGTTTTAAAATGGCAAAAGTTGGTGCTTCACCTTTAAATTCTAACATTAGGTTTACAGCAGCATCAACATCTAAAAGATTATTATAGCTTAATTCTTTACCATGGAGTTTAGTGAATAACTCATCAAAATTCCCAAAGAAAAAGCCTTTTTGATGTGGGTTTTCACCGTAACGTAACATTTTACCATTTGATTCGCTCAACTTTAAAACCGTTTCTTCATTATTCTGATTAAAGTAGTTGAAAATGGCAGTGTCATAATGCGAAGACACATTAAAAGCCTTTCCTGCAAAACGTTTTCTGTCTTCCTCTGAAATAGTACCATTATTGGCTGAAATCAAATTTAGGAATTCAGCATAATCATCAACTGAAGATACACAAATTACATCCGCATAATTTTTGGCTGCAGCACGTATTAATGAAATGCCTCCTATGTCAATTTTTTCAATAATATCTTGGTTACTAGCACCAGAAGCTACAGTTTTTTCAAAAGGATATAAATCTACAATTACGACATCAATTTGTGGAATTTCGTATTCGGCTAATTCGGCAACGTCTCCGTCATGATTTTGTCTGTTTAATATACCTCCAAATACCTTTGGGTGCAATGTTTTTACGCGACCGCCTAAAATTGAAGGGTAGGAGGTAACATCTTCTACTGGAACAACATTAATACCTAAATCATTAATGAATTTTTCCGTACCACCCGTAGAATAAATGGTAACGCCTTGTTTATCTAATTCCTGAACTATAGGTGCTAACCCATCTTTATTGAAAACAGAAATTAATGCAGATTTAATTGTTTTTTCGTTGCTCATCCCTCTTAAATTGTTTATGCTCTATTTCAATGAAAAACAGAACAATAGTGTTGTGGTTTAGTTAAAAAAGTTTGTTTTTTGAATTAAAGTGCAAAAGTAGCTATTTCCTTAAGAATTTCAATCCGTAATATTGAAAAAAGACGGTGATTTTTTAACTAAAAGGGGAAGTTGTTAACAAGAGATGTATGTCTTAAATTTGATATATAATGAACGGAAATCAAAATAGTAAATTGAAGAAATTTATTTTCGGTATCTTAATTCTGATTTTAGTAATTTTTCTTTGCCTCTTTATATTTCCTGAAGTAGTTGGGACTTGGGGAATTAATAAGACTGTAGGTTGGGCGTGGGATTTTACGAATATTGTATGGTGGTTAGGGATTTTAACTCCCATATTAGGATTAATACTATTGTTTATTTTAGTTCGTAAGTTGATAAAATATTTTAGACGATAGTCGCAACTTCAGCACAAACAAACTCCAAAAACCGCTCATCAGCTTCAGTAAAAGGATCAGGAGTATTCGAATCAATATCTATTTGTCCAATATTTTCACCATTTACAAATATGGGAATCACAATTTCAGATTTCACTGTAATACTACAAGCAATATAATTGTCCTGCGCTGAAACATCTGGTACTACAAAATTTTCATTACTTACGGCAACTTGTCCGCAAATGCCTTTGCCAAATGGAATAACAGTATGGTCGGTTGGTGCACCAACATACGGCCCTAAAATCAATTCTTCCTTATCGCCATTTCTAAAATAAAACCCCACCCAATTGTAGTACTCTATATGCATTTCAAGCAATTCACAAATACTTAAAAGACGCGCATCCACTGTTTTTTCTGAATTGGAAACTATGTAAGTAACTTGTGGTTTTAATTCTTCAAAAGTCATAACAATAAAAGTTTTGGCAAAAGTATTTAAAAAGGTGTAATTTCGATATAGATTTTGAAAGCACTTTTTATAAAATACAAGTCGGTAATAAAATTCATCCTTACATTTTTAGCAGTGTACATCTGCTGTTCATTAGCGTATAAGTTTTATTTACAGTTCTCAGATGGTTCAAAGTATTACCCTGACTATTTTACCAATTTGGTTGCATATCAAAGTGAGGCTATATTGAATACCGTTGGTTATGAAACCGAGGTTTTACAGCATCCCGATGAGCCTTCCATGAAGCTAATTGTAAATGGTAACTATTTGGGGCGTGTAATAGAAGGTTGTAACTCCATTAATGTCATTATACTTTTTGTATCCTTCATTATTGCATTTTCAGGTAAATTGAAAACTACGCTGTTTTATATACTTTCGGGAAGTGTCTTAATTTATGTTGTGAATCTTTTTAGGATTGTGTTCATGTCAATCGGGCTCTATCATTATCCAGAATATAAAGATATACTTCATGATATTATTTTTCCTGGAATCATTTACGGATTGGTATTCTCCCTATGGATTTTTTGGGTAAACCGATTCTCAAAACTAAAGCGAAAAAGTGAGTAGATCCATAAAATATATAACGTTAATTGTACTTTTTGGTTTGCTCGTTTTAATCCGATTTTTTGAGGATATACTCTTCTACGATCCCTATTTAAATTTCTTTCAAAACGACTATCTGTACATTGATAGTCCTCGACGCGAAGTAGCCAAATTAGTAGCATTTACAACGCTGCGTTACTCACTAAACGCCGTCATCTCACTAGCTATTCTGTTTATAGTTTTTAAGGATAGAAGCATCATAAAATTTTCAATAATCGTATTCACAATTGCCTACGTCGTCCTTATTTTAGGCTATTTATATTTCGTCGTTAACCCCAAACAAGAAGACTATTATTTATTCTTCAACTTGCGCCGATTCCTCATCCAACCCATAATTTTAATTCTTCTATTGCCAGCGTTTTACTATCATAAATTAACGAAATCGTAAATATTTATGATTATTATTTGGGCGTTACCCCACAAGGGGTCGGGCTTTCCTCTATATCTTTTGCTTTCTGTCATTCATGAGAAGGTAGGAATCCGCTTCAAAGTCATTTCTAATTTACGAAGTTCCTGCTGTTTCCAAACAAAGCAAAAGGATGCCGCTGCAATCCCTAACGCGGGCATACCTGCCAAGGCATATGCTCAATAAAACACCAATTTTGCTCTTGCCTATTTGTTAAGGCTATGATAAAATCTAAATGCGAGTTTTTCATTTTTTGTAATTTTGCGTCATGTTAAAGACTGCTTTACATAAATCATTTTCAATGTTGCTAGCACTTTTAGTGCTGTTTTCTACAGTATCCTTTACCGTAGTAAAGCATTATTGCGGTGATACTTTAGTTGATGTTGCTATTTTCTCAGAAGCTAAGGCTTGTGGAGGCATGGAGAATGATAAATCCATGAAAAAGTCCTGTTGCGATGATGAGGTGGATGTTGTCAAAGGACAAGACCAATTAAAACTATCATCTTTTGAAGACTTAGATTTTGAGCAGCAGCAGTTTATTGATGCCTTTACTTTCAGTTATATAAATAGTTTCGAAAACTTACCCAAAGAAACTATTCCTCATAAGGAGTATTCTCCACCCGATTTGGTCTATGATATACAGGTTTTAGACGAAGTATTCTTGATTTGATTTTAAAATTTTGTCATTCTGAACTTGTTTCAGGATCAACAATTACACAAAATTTAGAAATCAAAATTCATCAAAATGAAACATACATATACAGTTACAGGAATGACCTGTAATGGGTGCCGCACTTCAGTAGAGGATAAGCTAAACACTATTCCTGAAGTCAAAAAAGCTTCTGTTAATTTAGAAACTTCTGAAGCAATAATTGAAATGCCTAAACATATTTCAATTAAACAATTGCAAAATGCATTACCTGAAAAATATACTATTTCAGAGAAAAATATTTTTAATGATACTGCTGAGGAGACAAAAGAAAAAAGCGAGCTAAAACAGTTGTTTCCCTTGTTTTTAATCTTTGGCTACATCACAATCGCGTCAGTATTGTTAAATAATAATCCATGGAATTCAAGTGAGTTTATGCTTGATTTTATGGGACTATTCTACATTGTGTTCAGCTTTTTTAAGCTGTTAGATTTAAAAGGGTTTCCACAATCTTTTAGAATGTACGATCCCTTGGCAAAGGCTTTATCAATATATGCATGGGTATATCCATTTATAGAAGTAGTACTTGGGCTCATGTTTTTAATGCGCATAGAAATTCCAATAGCATTAATCGTAACGTTGGTGATTTTAGGTATTACAACTATCGGCGTTACTAAAGTGCTTTTGAGCAAAAAATCAATACAATGTGCTTGTTTAGGTACAGCGTTAAAATTGCCTATGACCAAAGCCACATTTATTGAAAATAGTATCATGATAGTTATGGCAATTATTATGCTTTTAAATATGAGTGTATCATGAAGTTATTTTGGTATTTAATAGTGCTGATGCCTATACTAAGTTTTTCCCAAGATAAAATTTCGGGAAAGATAGTAGAAGCAAATGTTGAAACTAATGACATTGGTATTGCAGGTGCAAACGTATATTGGTTAGATACTCAAGTTGGAACGGTAACAGATATTGATGGTAATTTTACTATTTCTTATAAACCTATCTATAAAAAACTAATTATAAGCTATGTAGGTTATAAAACGGATACAATAACCGTTAATCAGCCTAAATTTATTTTACATAGATTAAAATCTATTGATGATTTGGATGAAGTTGTTGTGAAATCTCGAAAGCAGGCTACGGCTAAATCTTTTTTGAAAGCTGAAAATGTTATCACGGTAAGTAGTGACGAACTCCTTAAAGCTGCGTGTTGTAATTTGTCAGAGAGTTTTGAAACTAATCCATCCATTGATGTCAATTTTGTCGATGCCATTTCAGGAACGCGACAAATAAAAATGTTAGGTTTAACAAGTCCGTATATCTTAATAGCTACTGAAAATATTCCGTCGGTGCGTGGTGCTTCACAAGCCTATGGGTTAAGTTTTATTCCTGGTACTTGGGTAGAAAGTATTCAAATTACTAAAGGTGCTGGTTCTGTGGTGAATGGTTTTGAAAGTATTGCGGGCCAAATAAATACTGAATTGGTAAAACCAGCATCAGATGATACCTTATTTATCAATTTGTATGGCGCAACTAGCGAACGATTGGAGTTAAATACCCATTTCAATGCAAGAGTAAACAACAGGTGGTACACAGGATTGTACATTCATGGGAATACACATCAAGAAAAGCATGACGTAAATGATGATGGGTTCTTAGATATGCCTTTGTTCAACCAAATAAATATCATGAACCGTTGGCAGTATGTTGATACTGATAATGGTTTTGTGAGTTTTATCAACTTGAAATATTTACACGATCAAAAGCAATCGGGTGAGTTAGATTTTAATCCAGATACAGATAAATTGACAACGAACCACTGGGGTAGTGAAATTGATACCAAACGTTATGAGGTTTCGGCTAAGTTTGGTTATGTAAACCCAGAGGTGCCTTGGCAAAGTTTGGGGGTGCAAACAGCTTTTAGCGGACACAAACAGGAATCTTATTTTGGTTTGAATGTGTATGATATTCAACATAACAGTTTGTATGCCAACGCCATTTATAATTCAATTGTTAGTGATTCTAGGCATAAAATAAAAACGGGGTTGAGTTACACTTACGACCATTATGATGAGTTGGTAAATACCACAGATTATGAAAGGACAGAAAACTCCATAGGCGGTTTTTTTGAGTATAGCTATGACAACTTGGAGTTACTAAATCTTACTGCCGGTATCCGAATAGATCGTCATAATTTGTTAGGGACATTTATTACACCAAGAGTGCATTTACGATATTCGCCTTGGAGTAAATCGGCATTTAGGGCATCATTTGGTAGAGGAAAGCGAAGCGCCAATATTTTTACTGAAAATCAACAATTATTCGCTACCTCTCGTCAAATCAATATTTTGAATTCTGATGGAAATATCTACGGATTAGATCCTGAAACTGCATGGAATTATGGGGTTTCATATTTACAAGGGCTTAATCTGTTAGGTCGAAAAGCAGATATTACATTTGATTTTTACAGAACGGATTTTACAAATCAAGTAGTTGTAGATTGGGAGAATCCACAGGAAATCAATTTTTATAATTTGGATGGAAAAAGTTTTGCCAATAGCTTTCAAGCTGAATTGAATCATAATACTTTTGAAGGTTTTGATTTAAGATTAGCCTACAAGTTTTACGACGTGCAAACCGATTATAATTCTGGAAGATTAGAGCGTCCACTTACATCAACACATCGTTTTTTTGCAAATGCAGGATATGAAACCGCACTAAATGAAAAAGGCGCACAATGGAAGTTTGATGCTACCTTTAATTGGCTAGGAGATCAACGTTTTACATCTACCGTGAGCAACCCAATTGGGTTGCAATTGCCTGAGCGTACACCAACCGTGGCGACATTAAATGCGCAAATTACCAAAGTATTTTCTCCCAAATTTGAAGTATATTTAGGAGGCGAAAATATTACCAATGTAAGGCAGTCTAACCCTATTTTGGGGGCGAATGACCCGTTTGGTGCGAATTTTGATTCTACGTTTATATATGGGCCAATTTTTGGAGGTATGTATTACGCTGGTTTAAGATTTAGAGTTGAATAATTATATTATTAATAAGATTTAAAAAAATAAAGATGAAAAATATAGTAAAGTTAATATTATTAGTAATAGGAACCACAACCTTTGCGCAAAATAAAAACGCAAAAGCATCTATAGAAGTTGATGGTGTTTGTGGTATGTGTAAAGCTCGAATTGAAAAAGCATGTTTGAATACCAAAGGCGTGAAATATGCGCAATGGAGTATTGATACGCATGAGTTGAAATTGATTTTTGACGAGCGTAAAACCAATACCGAGCTTATCAAGAATAGTGTATTAGCTGCTGGACACGATGTTCAGGAACAAAAAGCTACAGATGAAGCTTATGCAAAAGTGCATGCTTGCTGTAAGTACCGAGATAAAGATGTTAAAGGAGCGCACGAGGATAAAGAGAAGTCTTAATTTGGTGAGTTAGTTTAATATGCCAAAAACCCAATATCGCATTTATGTTGTCGAATTAAAGAAGCGTGTTTTTTCAGAAAACGCTAAATTTAGAGCAGCCAATCCTCAGTTTAATGGCGTGTTAGAATGTTTGTATGTGGGCATGACCAGTAAAACACCAAAAGAGCGATTCTTACAACATAAAACAGGTTGTAGAAACAAGAAGGGCTATAAAATATCGTCCAACATCGTAGAGAAGTATGGTTCGTATTTAAGACCAAGTTTGTATAATCATATACATCCTATAACTTCAAGACAAGACGCTTTAAAAATGGAAGAAGTTTTAGCTTTGGAATTGCGGAGAAAAGGCTATGCGGTTTGGTTTAATTAAATTGAAAAAGTATTTCCTAGAATAGGATTTCATTAATACTGTCATCCCGAACTGGATTCGGGATCTAAATATTGCGATTATGAAAACAACACCAGAACACAACGAACGTATAAGAACTATGAAGTTCTTTTCAGTATACCCACATTACGTTACTAAAGTTGAGAAAAAGGGAAGAACCAAAGAAGAACTGCATACCGTAATTGAATGGTTAACCGGATTTGATGAGGCTAAAGTTCAAGAGTTAATAGATAGGAAAGCAACTTTTGAAGAGTTTTTTAATGAAGCAAATCTAAACCCAAATGCAGAATTGATTAAAGGTGTTATTTGCGGTTACAGAATAGAAGAAATAGATAATGAGTTAACTAAGAAATGTCGTTATCTAGATAAGCTAATCGATGAATTAGCAAAAGGTAGAAAGATGGAGAAGATTTTAAGAGCGGGGTAATTTAGAGGAGCTTAAGTTAATCAAACTATAACAACTTTTCACGCCTCGTTCGCTTGCTTGTTGTTTATTCATAAAAGCACCTCTCATACTTCATAATCTCAAAAACCTTTCTAATTCCATTCTTAGAATTTGGGTCGTATTCGTAAATAAAGGCATTACTTCTTCTATAACATTAATCTTATTGCTTAGTATTTCTGGATTTATTTCAAGTGTAGATCTTTCAATTTTAAGATCGTTTCCAATGCTTTTTAGATAGCGAACTTTTAACTTTTCGTTTTTGGAATCTTCAGCACATTTATTCATAGTAAATGCTAGAGAAATACCTTAATAACAATTAGTATTTCACCCAAATCATAAGACAGTTGCTTTTTCATTACAACAAGAAATTTCGTGGTTCACTAAAGTAAAAATTAGTAATTAATTTTTCGTGAGCGCAAGTTTTTCTAAAAACTAGCATCAAAAAATAAAGAACGTCAAAATAACACGCTATGTAACACAAATACTTAACTCTTAAATTATAATTGCTATGCGAAATTTAATTCTTACTATAAGTTGTGTTATTATTATTGGGTGTTCTTCTGATAATTCTGATTTGGTTGATATAACGGAAGATGTTGTTATTGATGATAACCAAAATAATAATCCCAATTTATCAGAGTATTTTACTGTTGATTTTGATAATTTAAGTAATTACCAAAATCAATTTATTCCTAACTATATTGACGAGGATAATACCCCAAATAACAATCAAATTACAGATGAAGGTGCTACTTTGGGACGCATTTTGTTTTATGACACTAATTTATCCGTGGATAATAGTATTTCCTGTGCAAGTTGCCATAAACAAGCCTTTGCATTTGGAGATGATAATGCTGTAAGTACTGGAGTGAATGGAACAACTTTGCGGCACTCAATGCGATTGGTAAATGCTAGATTTGGGGAGGAAGAACGTTTTTTTTGGGATGAACGTACTAGTTCTCTTGAAGCACAAACCACGATGCCAATAAGAGATCATCTTGAAATGGGATTTAGTGGTGAAGATGGTGCACCGGATTTCAATGACCTAATTGAGAAGTTAGAAAACGTAGGCTATTATCCTGAGCTATTCAGTAATGCCTTTGGTACAGAAACTATTAGCGAAGCACGAATTCAAAATGCGTTGGCGCAATTTATTAGAAGTATTCAATCTTTTGATAGTAGATATGATGAAGGAAGATCGGTTGTAAATAATGATAATGAACCTTTTCCAAACTTTACGAATCAAGAAAACCTTGGAAAACAATTATTTATGCAGCCACCAAACTTTAATAACCAAGGAATAAGAACAGGAGGCGGAATTGGTTGTGCTATTTGTCATAATCCTCCTGAGTTTTCTATTGCCGAAAACAGAGGCAATAACGGGGTTATTGGAGTTTTTGGAAGTAACGCAACCGACTTTACCATTACAAGATCACCTAGTTTAAGGGATGTGCTGGGTGTAAATGGACAATTAAATGGCGCGTTTTTTCATGACGCATCCGCCAATGACTTAGAGGATGTACTATTACATTATAATAATATTGAAGTTAATAATCCTAATCTAGATAATCGATTACGACCTGGAAATAACCTGCAACAATTAAATATGTCAACCGCAGAGATTGAAGCAGTGATCGCTTTTCTAACTACTTTAACTGGCGAAAATATTTATTTGGACGAGAAATGGTCTAATCCTTTTATCCAACCTTGAGGTTAAAAATTTGATGTTCAAAATATTATGTGTTACTTTATTTGAAGCGTTTCAATCTTAGAAAACAAAGTACCATCCTCTGCCATACCTTCAATATATAAATTGATGTTTTTAATAGTTGTATTTGGAATAGCAAAATTTATATCTCCACTTTCGGTAGCTTTAACCATTGGGTTCCAATGTATAACACCGTAATATTGGTATGTTTCGTTATTAACTTGGTCGTATTTTGGATTATAGTATTCAATTTGTTGGGAAAATCCAGTATTTGATATGTGCGAGTTAAATTTAGATAATCGCTTGTTTTTAAACGAGGTTTTTGTAAAAATTTGAATTACACCTGCTGCACCAGCAGAACCTAGTAAATTACCTCTTTGCGAGATACTCATTTCTTCAATTTCACTAATACGCATAGTAGCTAAAATCTGAAGATCTGTATGTTGCACGTTGTCAATGAAAATAGCTGGCGAAATAGCGCCACTAGAAAAAGTAATTGCTCTTCTTGATGTTATTCTTACGTCTAAACCATAGTTATAAACATCAAAACCATTATCCATTATAACATCAGTAACTAATGTTCCTGGGCTATAACGATTATTGTCTTCAAATGAGATATATTTAGAACCAAAACTACCTTGTAAAAGACGGTTTTTAGGTTTAGGTTTTTTAGATTGAGCTGATAAGTTTACAGTGTCTAAAACAAAAATATTTTTATAAACTAAGTTAAAATTAATTGGAGCTCTAGTGCTTTTTGGGACTGTGTTTTTTGAGTCTACTTTTAAAAGCTCCTCTTTAAAAATAGGAGATAAAGTGTAGTATACATTAGGTCTAGTTTCTTTGTTTTTTTTAAGAGAAAATTGAATATCTGAGCTGTCTGCTATAAATAAATTATCGAGCTTAAAACTTGAATCTTCAAAAAGTTTTGTTTCCAAACGAAGTCCGTTTTTCTTAGAGAAAAATATAAGGTTTTCTTTTGGATTGTATTTATGGTTATTCAATTTTCCTTTCAACGTAAACCCAATTTCAAATTCTTTTATAGGGAGCTGTGGTTTATAGAAAATATTATTCCAAGAATATCTACTCCAACCTTGGGTAATTAGCAATAAATCTAAATTGTAAAGACTTTTTCTATTTAAAGTGTCGAAATAGAATTTGGGGTTTTCAATCTTACCTTTTAAGTATGGTTTTAGTAAGAATGTTGAAAGAATAGAATTATTTGTTTTATTGGCTTTTGTTTTCGACGGAAGTACAGAAATGCTTAAGCTTCCAGTTTTGCCTAATAGATTTTCTAATGCATCTAGGTGAATATGTGTTGAGTCTTTTCCTTTCAATACACTGGCATGGGCACTCGTAAGTTTACCTATTTTAATGCCATTTGGATTGAATAAAAGACGCTCTAACAAAGGTTTACCTTCTTCATTAAAAAGAGTTAATGTGTTTACTCCAGGAGCAAGATGAGATTTTTTGAATTTTATTAAATACTCTAATTTTTTAGGGGTAAATATTACTTCAGTTTCTTTTAGTAACCCATCTTTATTAAAAGCTAAATAGAACGTCTTATCTTCTAGAGAAGGCAAAGTTGTAGCGTTTGTACTTAGTGTAATAAAAAGATAGTCCTTATTAAAAACGTTTTCGGCAGATATAGAAATACCTTGTGGTTTAATATTATCAATAGGTTTTGAAATAACCTCGCCAGTATCTAATGTAAAGTGAGCCGAATAATTTGTGTTAGGCTTAGTAAAAAATTTAAACTTACCTATACCAAGTATATTATTCCTAAAGGAGGTGATGACTTTATCACCCGCTTTAATTTCTCCATTAAGTATTTTTTCACCATTACCAATAGAATTTGTAATCTTAAAACCAAAAGTATTATTGGTATTGGCAATAGCATAACCTCCTTCGGGTAAAATTTTAATATCATATTTAATTGATCCGTTCTCTTGCGTTTGCTTCTTATTATCACTTTTAAGAATTTCAATAGTATTTACGAACGATCTGTCTTCGTTAAAGTTTTTCATCCAAGTGGAGGTAGTTTTTATAAAGTACCTACCAGGTTTTAGATCTTTAGTTATTTTAAAATGTCCAAAAGTTGTTGCATCCTCGGCATATAATATTTTCTTAGTAATTTGTTTGCCATCATTGTCATGTAGTGTTACATGAATATTTTTAGTAGCTATGTAAGGCTTAAGATTCCTTGTGTTATAGACATAGGTTTTAAACCAAATAGATTCACCTTCAAAGTATATTTTCTTGTTAGTTTGGGTGTAGAAGGTTTCGGGTTCTAATTGATGATATGTATTGTATTTTGAAATTACATCATTAAATGATTCAACTTGATTTTGTGATATTATAGAAAGTGAAAAGCAAAAGAAAAAGGACAATAAAGTAAGTGTTCTGTAGAGCATAAAATAGTTGTCAATAAATGAAGAATAATATTACAAAAAATACATTCATAAAAAAAGCTTCTCAATAAAATGAGAAGCTTTTTAACACTTTTTTTGAAATGTATTAATATTACATCATTCCTGGCATTCCACCACCTCCCATTGGAGGCATTGCAGGAGCATCTTCTTTAATATCTATTAATGCGCACTCTGTAGTTAAGATCATACCAGCAACTGAGGCAGCATTTTCCAAAGCGATACGCGTCACTTTCTTAGGATCGATAATACCAGCTTTAAGCATATCAACATATTCCTCAGATTTTGCATCGTAACCAAAGTCTTTTTTACCTTCTAACACTTTATTGATTACCACAGAACCTTCACCACCAGCATTTTCAACAATAGTTCTTAATGGAGATTCAATAGCTTTATTTACGATTTGAACACCTGTAGTTTCATCTAAGTTTTCAGTTTCAATCTTCTCTAAGGTTTTCTTAGATCTTACTAAAGCAACACCACCACCGGCAACAATACCTTCTTCTACGGCAGCTCTTGTAGCATGTAACGCATCGTCAACACGGTCTTTCTTTTCTTTCATTTCAACTTCAGAAGCAGCACCAACATATAAAACAGCAACACCACCAGCTAATTTTGCTAAACGCTCTTGAAGTTTCTCCTTATCATAATCAGAAGTAGTAGTCTCAATCTGAGCTTTAATTTGGTTTACTCTTGCTTTAATATCTCCAGCTTTACCAGAACCATTTACAATAGTTGTGTTATCTTTATCTACAGTAACAGTTTCTGCTGTTCCTAACATTGAAAGATCAGCATTTTCTAAAGTAAATCCTCTTTCTTCAGAAATAACGGTACCACCTGTTAAGATAGCGATGTCTTCTAACATTGCTTTACGTCTGTCTCCAAAACCTGGAGCCTTAACGGCAGCAATTTTTAAGCCACCACGTAATTTGTTAACCACTAAAGTAGCTAAAGCTTGTCCATCAACATCTTCTGCGATGATTAATAACGGACGACCGGATTGAGCTACTGGCTCTAATATTGGAAGAATTTCCTGCAAGTTAGAAATCTTCTTGTCAAATAATAAAATATATGGGTTTTCTAAATCAGCAACCATTTTGTCAGAATCGGTTACGAAGTAAGGAGAAAGGTAACCTCTATCAAATTGCATACCTTCAACAACATCCACATAAGTTTCCATTCCTTTAGCTTCCTCAACAGTAATAACACCTTCTTTACCTACTTTTTCAAAAGCTTGAGAAATTAATTCTCCAATAGTATCATCGTTATTCGCTGAAATAGCAGCTACTTGCTTAATTTTTTCTGAAGAATTACCAACTTTTTTAGCTTGCTTTTCTAAATCAATAGTAATCGCATCAACAGCTTTGTCAATACCACGTTTTAAATCCATTGGATTTGCACCAGAAGCCACATTTTTTAAACCTTCTTTTACAATAGCTTGTGCTAATACGGTAGCAGTAGTTGTGCCATCACCCGCTAAATCGTTAGTTTTAGAAGCTACTTCTTTTACCATTTGAGCACCCATATTTTCATGTGCATCTTCCAATTCTATTTCTTTAGCCACCGAAACACCATCTTTGGTTACCTGAGGAGCTCCAAAGCTTTTAGAAATAATTACATTACGCCCTTTAGGACCTAAAGTTACTTTTACTGCATTTGCTAATGCATCTACACCGCGTTTTAAACCGTCGCGTGCTTCTATATCAAATTTTATGTCTTTTGCCATTTTTATAATTTTTAGCGTTTGCCTCTAGCTATTAGCTGTCGGCTTATAAGTTTATTGATTAATTTTTATTAGCTAAAAGCCAAAGTTTTTATACAATTGCGAGAATGTCGCTTTCACGCATAATTAGGTAATCATTACCTTCAAGCTTTAGTTCAGTTCCTGCGTATTTACCATATAAAACAGTATCGCCAACTTTAACCGTAATAGGCTCATCTTTTGTGCCAGGTCCTGCAGCTACTACAGTGCCTTTTTGTGGCTTTTCTTTAGCGTTATCTGGAATAATAATTCCTGATGCTGTTTTAGTTTCAGCGGCAGCAGGCTCAATAAGAACTCTGTCTGCTAATGGTTTAATGTTTACTCCCATTTTGTTCTATATTTTTGTTTTTAAGTTATAAATTAACGCTTAAGCGTTAAGCGAAAAATGTGCCATGAAGTGGAAACTGACAAACTTGCAGAAATAAAAATGCCAACTTAACAAGTTGGCATTTTTTAACTTTATTTCAATCAATTATTCTTATGGTTGCGTATCTGTACCTCCAGCAGCATCATCGCCACTTGTAGGAAGTGGAGCAGGAGCATCAGGAGCTGCAGGTAAAGGTTGTGACGTCGTTGCGTCCGGATCAAAAGCTTTTGAATCTACCGTACCTTCTCCTCTGTTTATAGCAACATTAGATAGTAAAATAAGTACTAATAGAAGCGTAGACAAAGTCCATGTACTTTTATCCAAAAAGTCAGTAGTCTTCTTAACACCTCCAAGTTGCTGTGTACCACCACCGCCAAAAGATGATGATAATCCACCGCCTTTAGGGTTTTGTACCATAATTACTACTACTAGTAAAAAGGCAACTACCACTATAAGAATTAAAAATATTGTAAACGTACTCATTGTTATTTATTTTGTTCTTTTAAAAGTTCTATTGCTTTTATTTGGTTTGCAAAGAAACTACTTTTTTCTGGATATTTCAAACTTAAAATTTTGTAAGATTGGATAGCCTTTTTATAGTTTTTTTGCTCTACATAAATTCGCGCCAAAGTCTCTGTCATTAAGGCTTCAGGCTTAATCATTCTTGCTTTAGCCAAATTGCCTTTTGGCACCGATGAGGTGTTAGGTTTTATCTTTGGTTTATCTGCTATAAACTTATCAATAAGATCTACTTTAGAATCAGTTGCTTGAATTTTAACTTCTTCTTCAGCGGATAAATCGTTCTCTATGGTTTCAGTTTTACGCTTAATAGGTTTAATCCTTGTAAGTTTTAACCATTCATTAAAAGAGTGTGACTCCAGTTTGTCAAATTGCAAAGGCTTGCCTAAGTTTAATACGTCTTCAACTGATACTTCTTCATCCTCCTTAATATGTTTTTCATCTTTAATGGTTTCGGACTCATCAAGTTTGAAGTTTATAGTTTTTACTTCGGAAGGATTTTTGGGTTGAAAAAGCTCTGGATCTAAAACACCAGATGTTTCCTTGATTTGATCTTTTAAGCGATCATCTATCTGGAGTTTTTTATTTACCGATATATCATTGGCGCTTACATCAATATCATTAAGATAAATTGTATTCTTTTTGATGATTTTTGAAATTTCATTTTGAATAAATGTATCCGACGTAATAAAATCAAAAAGTATACTCCTATCGGTGGTGTATGCAGCGGTGGTTTTAAGCGCGTAATTATACTCTTTACTTTCTTGTTGCTTTAAACCTTTTAGATATAAGGCTTTTAAAGATTGAAAATACGGATACTTTTCAATCATAGCACCTAAACCCTCGGTTTTTTGAGGAGTAATATTTTGCGGATGTTGCAATAGTGCTATAAAGTCGTGACTATTCAAAGTATTACCATTTTGCCAATGAGGCATTAAATATATCTTGTGTTATACGTTCAAAAATTTCTTCAATTGCCGTATCCTTAACCGATCCTGATAATTGAGCAGAACCTTCGTAATCATGAAAAAATGAAAACCGTTGTTCAAATTCTGCTTCAGGGTCGTTCTTATCATAAAAATGCACTTTTACCGAAATTGTGAGGCGGTTCTGTGCAGCAGTAAATGTATTCCCAGATGCTGAAGAGGTTGTTGGAGAAATACGATACTCGGTTATTTCTCCTTCATATACAATATCTCCATTGGAATTAACATTATTTAGATTAGTCTGATTTTCCAAAATGGCAATCATAGTATTTCTGAACGTTAAATCTAAACCCGGTTCTACTAAAAGAGAGTTGTTTTCAAACCTATTTACCTGAAATGTTTTTGTTTCTGGAGAAATTGAAGCTCCTGTAAAAGAATAGAAACCACAACTTGTAAATAGTAGCGTAAGAGATGCTAGTGCTATATATTTCAGTTTTTTCATTTATACCAAACGCTAAAATTACAGGTCATATTGCTTTATTTTTCGATACAGTGTGCGTTCGCTAATGCCCAACTCTGCTGCAGCCAATTTACGTTTTCCATTATGGCGCTCCAAAGATTTCTTGATTAATTCAAGTTCTTTGTCTTGTAAAGATAAGGTTTCTTCTTCCTGTATCTCTTCGGCAAAATGATATTTGTCTTCAATGTTATCTTGCGATACATGCTCAGGAATAGACAAGACTTCGGTATTATCAACTATATCGTCATCTTCAAAAGTAAAATCTTGAGAATTGCTCTCATCGTTACCATATATTTTTTGAATAAGATGTTCATTATCCTTTTCAACATCTTTTGTATTGCCATTTTTCATGAGCTCCATCGTAAGTTTCTTTAGGTCGTTTAAATCACTTTTCATATCAAAAAGTACCTTGTAAAGAATCTCACGTTCACTACTAAAATCACTTTCGTTCTTTGAAGTTTTTATAACAGCAGGTAGATTGGTGTTGCCATCAACAGGAAGATAACCTCTTAAAACTTCTGCAGAAACGGTACGATTTTGTTCTAAAACCGATATCTGTTCTGCAACATTGCGCAATTGCCTAATATTACCACTCCATCGGTGTTTTAGCAATAATTGAACTGCATTGTCTGTTAGTTTTACCGTTGGCATTTTATACTTAAGAGCAAAATCGCTAGCGAACTTTCTGAATAAAAGATGTATATCGTTTTGACGTTCTCGTAATGGGGGTAAATTGATTTCAACTGTACTTAAACGATAGTATAAATCCTCGCGAAATTTCTCTTTTTCAATAGCCTCAAACATATTGACGTTTGTCGCAGCAACAATGCGTACGTTGGTCTTTTGTACTTTACTTGAACCTACTTTGATAAATTCGCCATTTTCCAAAACTCGTAGTAAACGCACTTGTGTTGTAAGTGGAAGTTCTCCTACTTCATCCAAGAAAATAGTACCACCATCGGCCACTTCAAAATAACCGCTTCTGGTAGATGTTGCCCCAGTAAACGCGCCCTTTTCATGACCAAATAATTCACTGTCAATAGTACCTTCAGGAATTGCACCACAGTTTACAGCAATATATTTATTGTGCTTTCTATGTGATAGTTGATGTATAATTTTAGGAATACTTTCTTTACCAACACCACTTTCACCAGTTACCAATACCGAAATATCTGTAGGTGCAACACGAATAGCTTTTTCTAAAGCACGGTTTAGTGAAGGTGTATTACCAATAATACCAAAGCGTTGTTTTATTGCTTGTACTGATTCCATTTAATTCTCAATATATTCTGAAGTTCCTTTTTCATTTTTGTTATCTAACCACTCCCAATCTAACTTCAGCTTTAATTTATTGTTATTCGTTAAACTGATGCTTGCCAAGGCCTTTCCAGACTTTAATTTTTTATCTGAAGTAAGACATTGGTAAACCATATTAATTTTATCTTCAACAAGTTGCCCAATTATTTTTCCATAAATAACGCTTCCACCTGAATAGTCAGCTGTAATTAAATCACCCTTTTGTTTATATTTAAAGACTGTTTCAGAATTAACTTGTCCATTTTCTGAGTTTTCTAATAATGAAAACGTCTTGTTGTTAAAGTTAAATTCAGACATTCTTAGTTGTTTTCAGAATATCCTACTGCCTCCCCAATTAAAGTAGCACTAGTACAATCTGAAATTTTCACGTTTACGAAATCGCCAACCTTGTAATCCCCTTTTGGAAATACAACAACGGTGTTTTGCGTATTTCTACCAGACCAATGAGCATCTGAACGTTTGGATGGTTTTTCAATTAAAACTTCTTCAATTTTGCCAACATGCTCCTGAGTGCGCAATAAACTGTGTCTTTGCTGCAATGCAATAATTTCGTTTAAACGTCTCTTTTTGATATCTTCAGGAATATCATCTTCCATCTTACGTTCGGCTAATGTTCCAGGACGCTCAGAATAGGCAAACATAAATCCGAAATCATATTTTACATATTCCATCAAGCTCAATGTGTCTTGGTGATCTTCTTCAGTTTCCGTTGGAAAACCAGCAATCATATCTTGACTAATGGCGCAATCTGGAATTAAGCGCTTAATATTATCAATCAACTGAAAATATTCCTCACGCGTGTGCAAGCGATTCATAGCTTTGAGTACGCGATTACTACCACTTTGAACAGGTAAATGGATATAGTTGCAGATGTTTCTATGTTTTGCCATAGTCTCAATAACATCCAATGTGAAATCCTGAGGATTGGATGTGGAGAAACGGAAACGCATTTTAGGTTGTGCAGTTGCACACATATCTAAAAGCATCGCAAAATTTACTGCAGTAGCCTTTTGTAATTCGCTGGCTTTATCAAAATCTTTTTTCAAACCACCACCATACCATAGGTAACTATCTACATTCTGCCCAAGAAGTGTAACTTCTTTATAGCCGTTATCCCATAAATCGTTTACTTCTTCGATAATGCTTTGTGGGTCTCTACTACGCTCTCTACCACGAGTAAAAGGTACTACACAAAATGTACACATGTTATCGCAACCTCTAGTAATAGAAACAAAAGCAGTAACGCCATTGGTATTTAAACGTACAGGTGAAATGTCTCCATAAGTTTCTTCTTTGGAGAGAATTACGTTTATAGCATCTCTACCATCTTCAACTTCGGACAAAAGATTTGGTAAATCCTTGTAAGCGTCAGGGCCAACAACCAAGTCAACAATTTTTTCTTGCTCTAAGAATTTACTTTTCAGGCGTTCTGCCATACATCCTAAAACCCCAACTTTCATATTAGGGTTTTGCGTTTGTTTTACAGCATTATATTTTTCCAATCGCTTCCTAACAGTTTGTTCTGCCTTATCACGAATGGAACACGTATTTACCAAAACTAAGTCTGCCTCTTCTAAATTTTGAGTGGTGTTATAACCCTGCTCATTTAAAATAGAGGCTACAATTTCACTATCGCTAAAATTCATTTGGCAACCATAACTTTCAATAAAAAGTTTGCGTGTATTGCCTTCTTTTTTATCTAAAATTAAAGATTGTCCTTGTTTGCTTTCGTCTATAATCTTTTCCATAATATTTTGAATCCACAATGGGTCAATAAGTGTGCAAAGATACAATTAAAATGGGTTTTATGACAAAGTGTCATATTTAAAATTTAAGGAATTATTAATAATCTAGGAGAAGATTTACGCAACCATTTGTAGTATTTTGTATCTGATTAATGTACTTCAAAAAGAAATTAAACAAGCCAATGAAGAAGATAGGATTTGCAATAGCCATTATGTGCTGTTTTATGAGCATGAGATGTGAACCAACCGACGAAACTCCCGTAGATTTAGATAATTTATTAATTGGGAACTGGTCTCATCCAGAATATGCGGGTGATAGTATCACACTCCAACGCGTAAATGTTTTACCCGAAAATAGTTATGGGCTTAAGTTTAAGACTAAGGGTGAATTTGAGGAACATACATCTGGATGGTTGCGCACGCCGCCACTATTTTTTTCTGATTATTCTGGTGTTTATAAGCTCATGGACGGTGTAATTTCAATTACGCAAAACCATTTTCCCAATAACTATACGTTACGCATTGTTAGTTTAACCGAAGATGAATTGATACTTATCAGGGAGTTGTCAGATCAAGAACAAGATTATCGAGATTTGATGACAAAGTTTGATGAAATTTTAGCTTCAATTGAAGATATTCCTTGTAACAACGAACAAGATTGGAAGTTTGCTGCTTATGGTGCAAAGGCTTGTGGAGGTTCACAAGGATATCTGGCTTATCCTAAAACCATTGATGAGGAAAAATTCTTAAAAATTATAGGGGAGTATACCCATTTGGAGGACGACTATAACATGAAGTGGGGTGTCTTTTCAACATGCGATTTGCCATTACAACCTACAGCAGTTAGTTGTGAAAACGGATTACCGGTTTTAGTTTTTAATTAACTTTTGATGCCTTAATAATGAAGAAGATTAGTTTTTTAATTATAGTTGTCTGCGGTTGTTTAAGTACTCAATGTGATGATGATGTTTCAGATGATCCTGTTGTCAATTTATGTGATAATTTCGCCACTATTAATGAGGATATCTATATGGATATTGAAACCAGTAATTACATATTGACAGCAGTTACCATTTCAGATGACTGTTTGAGTGTTACTTTTGGCTCTTCAGGATGCAGTGGAAATACATGGACGTATAGTTTGGTTGACTCTGGTGCCGTGGCAGAATCATTACCAGAACAACGATTTTTAAAATTCAATTTGGATAATCAAGAAGATTGCGCAGCGGCTTTTGAAAGAACGTTTTCTTTTAATTTGAAACCATTACAAATTGAAGGTAGTAATGAAATTATTTTAAACCTAGAAGGATGGGGAGAGCCCATAAACTACAGCTATTAGATTCATAAATTTATTAACGAACAAACTTATACAAACTAAAAATGAAAATGAAATTAGCCATATCCGTTTTAAGCCTAATCTTGCTTTTTACCATCGTTTCTTGTAATGATAATGATATGGAATTAGTTACAGTAGCGACCCCTGAAATAATGACTAAGTCTGAATTTAGGAAGGCTGTTACAATTAAGTCATCTCAATCTATCGAAGATTCAGGGAAAATTTATGCATATAACAACTACATTTTTGTTGGAGATAAAAATAAAGGGGTTCATATCATTGATAATACAGACCCCAAATCACCGCAACCTTATGCTTTTATTGCAATTCCTGGAAATGAGGATATCTCTGTAAAAAATAACTTTTTATACGCAGATAGTGCAACAGATTTGGTGGTGTTTGATATTTCAGTTATAACTGATATTAAACTAATAGAGCGTTTAGAGGACGTATTTGATGTTTATGATTACCAAATTCCTTTTGAAGCCGATAGGGTAGAGTGGAATGAATTTAATTATGAAACCGATATTGTCATTGGTTGGACCCTTAAAAGTGAATATCGTGAAAAACTTGATGATAGAATGGTAGATGTTGCTTTTGATGCTGCTCCTTTATCATCAGAGAGTAGTATAGGAGTTGGCGGCTCATTAGCACGTTTTCAAATTGTTAATAACTTTCTGTACACGGTTGGTCAATATAGTATGTCTATTTTCAATATTCAGAATTTGGCACAACCAAACTTAGAAAGCATACAATATGCAGGATGGAACATTGAAACTATGTTTGCATCTGGAGATTATCTTTATCTAGGCAGTACGAATGGCATGTATATTTACGATATAAAAACACCTTCAACACCCCAATATGTTTCTGAATTTACGCATTGGGAAGGATGCGACCCAGTTGTGGTTGATGGCGATTATGCTTATTTAACGCTAAGAGGCGGAAATGCCTGCGGACAACTAGAAAGTGTTTTGGAGGTTATTGACATTAAAGATAAATCTAATCCTGTTTTAGCGAAACGCTATACTTTAGAGAACCCTTATGGTTTAGGAATAAAAAGTAATATGCTTTTTGTATGCGACGGAACTGCTGGACTAAAACTATTTGATAGAAAAACTCCCGTAGATTTGGATATAATTAAGGAATTTAAAGATATTGATGCTACCGATGTAATTCCTTTAGAAAACAGTTTGATAATGATAGGAGGAAACGTTTTGTATCAATACGACTATCTTATTAATGATATTAATTTAATTAGTACATATACACTTAACTAAGCTTCAACTAGATGTTGTTTAAAAATCTGTCTTTGGGCAGATTTTTTTTGTTTATAATTGTATGGATTTTGCAAATATCTAAACAAAAGTTTCATGAAATCTTACGAATTTATAACTGATCAAATTGATAAGGCTCCTAATTTAGATTTTGGAGATATTATTAACAACGCCATAGAGCTTTTTAAGAAAGTGTGGGTAAAGGGTTTTCTCACTATTCTGATTCTTATGGTTGCCGGCGTAATTATAAGCTTGGTTTTTCAAGCTATAGGTCTAGCAGCAGATGTTTCTATTCTTGAAACAGGAATAAACATTGAGTCACTTTCGGAGTTTTACTCAATGAGTGCAATTTATAGTTTACCTCAAAATATTTTGATGAGCTGCATTAGCATTTTGTTAGTTTCAGCTTTTTACAGAATATGCAAAAATGAGATTCTTCGTTTAAATGAAGGAGATAATTATTTTTTCTATTTTACAAAGGACTATATCTCTAAGGCTTTGATGTTGGGTATAATTCATGCGCTAATTACTGCTGTTGCTCAAGCATTATTCTTGTTACCCTACATTTATGTTTTTGTGCCATTAGCTTATTTTACTATTATTTTTGCGAATAACCCTGATTTAAAGGAAGTAGAAATAGTAAAATTAAGCTTTGCTCTTGGTAATAAAAAATGGCTTATTAGTTTTGGAACTATGTTAGTCTGTGGTATTATTGGTGCGTTAGGTATTATCGGTTGCGGTATAGGTTTGCTTTTTACAATTAGCATAGCATATTTACCCGTATTTTTTATTTATAAAGAAGTTATTGGGTTTGATAACCGTAACGAAATAGATTTTATAGGTACTAATACAGAAGAAGATACTTTCTAAAACCAAAATATTATGAATACAATTGAAACCCTTCAGCAAAAGATAAATCAGGCAAAAGAGCTAGATTTTGGTACTATTTTTAGCGAATCTTTTGAGTTATTTAAGAAAACATGGATACAAGGACTTTTATTGCATCTATTCTCTATTGTAATAATGCTGCCCTTGATTATAATTTTTTATGTTCCATTTATCGGAATGATAATAGCGCAACAGGAGAGTGGATACAATGATCCTGATGTATTCAATGAATTTTTTGCAGGAATGTCAGTCATATACATATTAGTCGTAATTGCAGGAGCTTTAACTTTAGCAACGGTAACCTACGCTTTAACTGCTGCATATTTTAGAATGGTGAAAAAGATAGACCATGGAGAAGAGGTAAAAACATCAGAGTTCTTTTATTTTTTAAAAGGGAATCATCTAAAGAAGATTTTTATTATAATGTTTATAGCAATTTTAATTGCTATACCTTCGGCGTTGTTGTGCTACATTCCTTTAATCTATGTTATAGTGCCAATGTCATTTTTCTTTATCTTTTTTGCGTTTAATCCAGAGCTTAGTGTAGGAGATATTGTAAAAGGTAGTTTCTCATTAGGAAATAAAAAGTGGCTAATAACATTTGGTTTATTGGTAGTAATGTATATCATCGTTCTTGTGTTAACAATGGTTACCTGTGGAATTGGTCAACTTTTCGTGCAATCTATTTTATTTCATCCGGTATATCTTATTTACAAACATGTAATTGATTTTGGAGAGAAAAGCGAAATAGAACAAATTGGAATGGGAGAAATTTAAATCGTTGAAAATTAAAAATATAAAGCCTGTTTTGTATCGTTAAAAGCAGGCTTTGTTATTCAGATAATACACAGTTAATCCCTAAAATTAGGCAGATAAACTTTTTTTCATATACATTTGTAGCTTCAAAAAAGCATGTATGGCGAAGAATTTAGTAATAGTTGAGTCACCAGCCAAGGCGAAAACTATCGAAAAATTTTTAGGGAAAGACTTCAAGGTAGAATCTAGTTTTGGGCATATTGCCGATTTACCTTCCAAAGAGTTAGGCGTTGATGTGGAGGGTGATTTTAAACCCAAATATCAAGTTTCAAGAGATAAGAAAGATGTTGTAAAGAAACTAAAGGATCTAGCGAAAAAAGCTGAAATAGTTTGGTTAGCAAGTGATGAAGATCGAGAGGGAGAGGCTATTGCGTGGCATTTAGCAGAGACTTTAAAGTTAGATAAGGCCAAAACAAAGCGTATTGTTTTTCATGAGATTACCAAAGCGGCGATAAAGAAAGCTATTGAAAACCCAAGAGGTATTGATTATGATTTGGTGGATGCGCAACAAGCGCGTCGTGTGCTAGATAGAATTGTGGGGTATGAGTTATCTCCAGTGCTATGGAGAAAAGTAAAAGGCGGATTATCTGCTGGTCGCGTACAATCGGTTTCTGTTAGGTTAATTGTAGAAAAAGAGCGCGAAATACAAGGATTTACACCTGAAGCTTCATTCAGAATCGATGCAGAGTTTTCTAACGAAGATGGACAAGCTTTTAAAGCTAAATTGCCCAAAAACTTCAAAACCAAAGAAGAAGCATATAAATTTTTAGAATTGAATGCTTCGGCGGATTTTAAGGTTGCCGATCTTCAAAAGAAGCCAGCAAAAAAATCTCCTGCGGCACCATTTACAACCTCTACGTTACAACAAGAGGCGTCAAGAAAATTATATTTCTCAGTTAGCAAAACCATGACTATGGCACAACGCCTGTATGAAGCTGGTTTAATTACTTATATGAGAACCGATAGCGTGAATCTATCAGATGAGGCAAGACAAGGTGCGCAGGCGGAGATAGAAAAGGCTTATGGTGGTAACTATAGTAATCCAAGAAATTATAAAGGAAAAGCTAAGGGGGCGCAAGAAGCTCATGAGGCCATTCGTCCAACTGATTTTTCGAGACATTCCGTAGACATTGAGAGAGATCAAGCCAGATTGTATGAGTTAATTTGGAAACGAGCCATAGCATCTCAAATGAGTGATGCGCAATTGGAGCGTACAAATGTTAAAATTGAAGCCTCTACTCATAACGAAACATTCTCTGCCAATGGTGAGGTAATTACTTTTGATGGCTTTTTAAAAGTATACCTTGAGGGAACTGATGATGAATTTGCCGAACAAGATGGTATGTTACCAGCTTTAAAAGTTACGGAGTCCTTATTAAATAGTTTTATTTCGGCAACAGAACGATATACGCGTCCGCCAGCAAGATTTACAGAGGCTTCTTTAGTTAAGAAGTTAGAAGAATTAGGAATAGGAAGACCTTCCACTTACGCGCCTACAATTTCTACCATTCAAAATAGAAATTATGTAGAAAAAGGTACTGTTGAAGGTGTAGAACGAAAATATACGCAACTAAAGTTACAGGAGGGTAAAGTTTCTGATACAACTTTAACCGAAAAGGTAGGCTCTGATAAAGGGAAGTTGGTGCCAACCGATATTGGAATGATTGTAACAGATTTCTTAGTGAATCATTTTGAGGCCATATTAGATTACAATTTTACGGCAAAAGTAGAAGAGGATTTTGATGATATTGCAGATGGTAAAGAAGATTGGACTGAAATGATGCAAACTTTTTACAAGAAGTTCCATCCTGTGGTAGAAGACGTAAAAGAAAACGCCGATAGAGAATCTGGAGAGCGTATCTTAGGAGAAGATCCTAAAACAGGAAGACAAGTAAGCGTACGTTTGGGTAAATTTGGTCCTATGGTTCAAGTTGGAACTGTAGATGATGAGGAGAAACCACTTTTTGCAAGTTTAAGCCCAGACCAGCAGTTAAATACCATAACCTTTGAAGAAGCTATGGATTTGTTTCAGCTTCCCAAGACTTTGGGTGAGTACGAGGGCGAAGAAGTGGCGGTTAATAATGGAAGATTTGGTCCCTACGTTAAGTTTGGTAAATCTTTTGTGTCTTTACCAAAAGGACAAGATCCGCTTAGTGTAGAGCTAGAAGATGCTATTGTTCTCATAAAAGAAAAGCAAAAAGCCGATGCGCCAATTTATATATATCAAGATTTACCGGTGCAAAAAGGTAAAGGACGTTTTGGGCCTTTTATTAAATGGAACAATATGTTCATCAACGTAAATAAGAAATACGATTGGGATAATTTGTCCGACTCTGATATTATTCAATTGATAGAAGATAAAATTCAAAAGGAAAAGGATAAACTAATTCACCATTGGGAAGAAGAAGGTATTCGTGTAGAAAAAGCACGTTGGGGTAGACACAATGTAATAAAGGGCAAGATTAAAGTAGAATTGCCAAAAACTGTTGATGTTTCTGATATGACATTAGAACAAGCTTTAGCGCATATTGAGACAAAGGCGCCAAAGAAAAAAACTACAAGGAAGCGCGCCACTAAAAAAAAGACTACAACAAAAAAGTAAAAAGCCTCTAACACAATGAATTTTAATTTCCTCTCTCCAGTATCAGACAATGTTCTAGCTCATAATGAACTATTGTCGGTGCAGGCACTGGGAAGAAAAATTCGTGTGCATTCTAATAAACAGGGTCTACCCGATTTAGAAGGTGTAACCATTGCACTTCTTGGTATAATAGAAAACAGAAATGATATAGATTATATTGGGGAAACGTTTAGTCTTGATGAAATCAGAAAATCATTTTATGCCTTATTTCCTGGAAGTTGGGGCACTACAATTGCCGATTTAGGTGATATTAATGCTGGCGAAAGTGTAGAAGACACCTATTTTGCTTTAAAAGAAACAATTGAGATTCTTGTTAAAAAGAATATTATTCCAGTGCTTTTAGGCGGAAGTCAAGATTTAACCTATGCAAATTATCGTGCTTATGACGCATTAATGCCAATGGTTAATCTGGTAAATATTGATTGTAAATTCGATTTAGGAGATTCGGCAAAACCCATAAAAAATAATAGTTATGTTGGAAAGGTGATCTTAGATGAACCTTATAATCTCTTCAATTACTCAAATATTGGATATCAAACCTATTTTAATTCTCAAGAAGAAATAGATCTGATGGAACGTTTGTATTTTGAATCGTACCGTTTAGGCGAAGTAAGTAAGGATATAACCATTGTAGAGCCGGTTTTAAGAGATGCCAATATTGTCAGTGTAGATTTAAAAGCGGTGAAAGGTTCCGAAGTGAGTGTGAAGCAAAAGTTTTCTCCTAATGGATTAGATGGAAAAGAGATCTGTGCGATTTCAAGGTATGCTGGCATCAGTAATAAAGTGAGTTCCTTTGGTATTTATGAGTACAAGCCTTCAAATGATGATGAAATATCATCTATGTTAGTGGCGCAAATAATATGGTACTTTATAGAAGGTGTAAACTGTAGAGTACAGGACGATGATTTTTCAGATGAGAACAGCTACCAGAAGTTTTTCACAATGGTAGAATCTCAGGAATTAGTGTTCTATAAAAGCAATAAAACTGGAAGATGGTGGGTAGAGATACCATTTTTAGCAGAAGTAAATAATAAATTAAAAAGACATACGTTATTACCATGCACGCATCAAGATTATTTAGATGCTTGTAATAATATTGTACCAGAGCGTTGGTTTAAAGCCTTTCAGAAGAATTCCGTGTAATAGACAAAGCATGGTCAAAAGGTAAATAACATCGGTAAAATGCTTTATTTTTACGATAAAATGCTTTTTTTTTAGATAAAAAGTTGTTTTTTCGAAAATATATAAATATGTTTACGCTCTCAAAATTGAAGCTATAATAATTAACCTCGAGTTTTCTATGAATATGAAAAAGTTTGTTTTATTAACCGCAGTACTTACATTACTAGCTAGTTGTGGCTCTAAAGATAGAGGAGAATTAGTAGGAGTAAAGGGTAAGAATTGGCATCCAGAAAAACCTTATGGTATGGAGCTGGTTCCTGGAGGTGCATTTATAATGGGTAAGGCCGACGATGATCTTGCAGGGGTAAACGATGCCCCTGGTAAAACAGTTACGGTAAGAGCCTTTTATATGGATGCAACAGAAATTACAAACAGTGAATACCGTCAGTTTGTGCATTGGGTAAGAGATTCTATTCTTAGAATGAAACTTGCTATTTTGGCAGATGAGGTAGGCAAAACACCTGAAGATGGTGGTATTGGTGAATACGCATTTAAAGATGCGGACACCGCTAATATGTCTGTTTACGAAAAGTATATGTTCGAAAATTATACTGGTCTTGGTCCAACAGGGTACGAGGGTAGAAAAATTAATAAGGATATAGACTTATTATTGGATACTCAAGAATATCCAGATGAGTATTATGCTGAGGTGATGGATACAATGTATTTGCCTCTTGAAGAGTCTTACAACGGTCAGCGTACTTGGGATGTAAAGAAATTTAAATTCCAGTACAGTTATATGGATATTCAAGAAGCCGCTAGAAATAGAGGTGTACAAAGAAGCAAAGTAATTAAAAAAGAAGAATTAGAAATTTATCCAGATACAACAGTTTGGATTAGAGATTTCCAGTATTCATACAATGAGCCAATGCACAACGATTATTTCTGGCATGAGGCTTACGGAGATTATCCTGTTGTTGGCGTTACTTGGAAACAAGCAAAAGCGTTTTGCGAGTGGCGTACTATCAACAAAAATTCTTATCAAAAATCTAGAAAAGGTGCAGCTTTGGTAAATACGTTTAGATTACCATCTGAAGCAGAGTGGGAATATGCTGCTCGTGGAGGGTTGCAAGCAGCTACTTACCCTTGGGGTGGGCCTTACACTAAAAGTGACAGAGGATGTTTTATGGCTAACTTTAAGCCAGTGCGTGGAGATTATGCCGCAGACCAAGCATTGTATACAGTAGAGGCAAAGTCTTACGAACCAAACGATTACAATTTATACAATATGGCAGGTAATGTTGCAGAGTGGGTAAATGCATCTTACGATCCGTCATCATATGAGTATTCTTCAACCATAAATCCAAGTGTTAACGATCCGGATAACACACGTAAAGTTATTAGAGGTGGATCTTGGAAAGACGTTGCTTATTTCTTGCAAGTAAGTTCAAGAGATTACGAATATGCAGATTCGGCTAGAAGTTATATAGGTTTCAGAACTGTTCAAGATTACATGGGGACAAACGTAACTAAGAACGGTAAATAAGCATTAATTAATCAAAAAGTAATAAACTATTAATTTAACCTACCTGAGTAGTATTTCTACTTAAAAAAATTTAAAAACCAAAAATTATGGCACAGTCAAAAGCAAGTAAAAGGTTCATGAATATGGCCTACGGATTAGGAGCATCAATTGTAATTATTGGAGCTTTATTCAAAATTACACATTTCGAGTTAGGATTTTTAACTGGTAATGTTATGTTAACCATAGGGTTAGTAACCGAAGCAATTATTTTCGCATTATCCGCGTTTGAACCGGTTACAGACGATTTAGACTGGTCTTTAGTATATCCAGAATTAGCTGGAGGAGCAACTTCTTCAAAAGAAGCTGAAAACCCAAAAGGAGTTTTATCTCAAAAGTTAGACGAGTTACTTAAAGAAGCAAAAATTGACGGAGAATTAATGGCTAGCTTAGGCGAAAGCATTAAAAACTTTGAAGGTGCTGCAAAAGGTATTTCTCCAACTGTAGATTCTATTCAGGCGACTCAAAAATATGGTGAGGAATTATCATTGGCTGCTGCTCAAATGGAGTCTTTAAACAGTTTATATAAAGTACAATTAGAAAGCATCAACAAGCAAGCTTCTATAAACGAAGAGTCTGTTGAAAATGCTGCTAAGGTAAAAGAACAAATGGAATCTTTAGCGTCTCATTTATCTTCGTTAAATGGCGTGTATGGTGGTATGTTAACTGCAATGAACAAGAAATAATTAGGGGTTACCCAATTTAATAACCATAAAACCTAATTAAATATGGCGTCAGGAAACGAAACCCCAAGACAGAAGATGATAAACTTGATGTATTTAATATTCATCGCAATGTTAGCGTTAAATATGTCAAAAGAAGTGTTATCAGCCTTCGGATTAATGAACGAAAAGCTTACAGAGTCTAACGAAGCTACTGAATCTAGAAATGCAAGTTTTGTGGCTAGTTTAGAACAGAAAGCTTCAGATCAACCAGATAAGTATCAACCTTTAAAAGATAAGGCTGAAAAAATAGATAAGTTGGCTCATGATTTTGATTCTTATCTAGAAGGATTAAAAGGAAAAATGACAGCTAAAATAGATGACCCAACTGACTATGAAATCATGGACAAGGGAGACTATTTAGACGAGAATTTTTTCAAAGGCGATAAGATAAAAGAAGAAGGTCAATCTTTCCTTGATCATATGAAAAAGTTTAGAGAAGGTGTTGCTAGTGTTTTAGGAGGAGAGAAAGGTATGGAATCTGTAATTAGTGAGGTGAATGCCAAATTTAACACGGATCCTGTAAAAAATAGAGATGGTAGATCTCAGGAGTGGTTGGACTACCACTATAAAGGTTTTCCTTTAGTGGCTTCTTTAACTAAAATGACACAACTTCAAGCTGATATCAAAACTACAGAATCTGAAGTTTTATCTAAAATGTTAGAAGGTGAGTTGTCGAGTCAAGTTTCAATGACAAATTATACTACCTTAATGGAAACGTCTAAATCAGCTTATTTTAATGGAGAGCGTTTTGACGGTGAAATAGTTTTAGGTAGAAAAGATGCTTCTACAAAACCAAAAAGAGTTGAATTAAAGTTAGATGGAAGACCACTTTCTGAAGATCAGTATACCATTGAAGATGGTAAAGTGAAGTTGAAAGTCGGAACTGGTGGTGTTGGAGAACACAAAATCACAGGAAACCTTATTTTTGGTGAAGGTGGTGAAGAGATTGAAGTACCGGTAAATTCATCGTTTGCTACCGTTGCTAAACCAAATTCGGCTACTATTTCCGCTGATAAAATGAACGTAGTATACCGTGGTGTTAAAAACCCAATGACTATTTCCTTTGCTGGTATTCCTGATAACAAAGTAAATGCTAGTGCTCAAGGATTAACTGGCGCTGGAGGGAGTAAATATGTTATGGACGCTACATCTGTTAAAGGTAGAGAAGTAACTATTAATGTTACCGGTACGTTACCGGATGGTGGCAAGGTATCTGATAACGCTACTTTCAGAATTAAAGATTTACCAAGACCAACGGGTACTGTTAGAGGAGAAACTTCTTCTAAAATGCAACGTCAAAGTTTAGAGAAGTCTACTATTGGCGCTATGTTTGAAGATTTTGATTTCGAATTACCGTTACGTGTTACTGGATTTAAATTTAAAGTTCCGGGACAACCAACCATAGAGGTTAGAGGTAACAAATTAGATAGTAGAGCCAAAGGTGCCTTACGTAAGGCGAAGCGTGGTTCAGGAGTTCAAATATTTGATATTGAAGCAAAAGCAAGTGGTGTAAGTGTTATACTTAAAAAGGTATCGCCTGTATTTGTTGAATTGACAAATTAAAATATTTAGGTAGGCCTTTGAGCTACCTACACAATAAAAATAAAGTAAGATGAATTTGAAAAGTATTGTATTATCTGTTTCAGCTGTTCTTTTAGCTTCAAGTACTTTTGCTCAAGCAAATATACTTAATGCGAAAAGCCCTGAAGAAATTGGGGTGAGAACGGAAGAGCAAAAGGAAATTGACAACGATAAGCCTTTGGAATATGGATACGTTGATGATAGAGATATCCTATTTTCCAGAATGACATGGGAAAGAGTATCGCTAGACGAACGTATCAACTTCTCTTTGTACTATCCTATTGATACTAATAATATTGGTAGCAACAGACGCTCTCTGTACGATGTTTTAATGAAGAACATCAAAAACGGAAAGATAAAGAATATTTATGATGATTCTTATTTTACTACGAAGCGTACGTTAAAAGATATTGAGTCTGCTTTAACTAAAATTGATACAACAGAGTATGGTATTGAGCAGTTAAACGCAGGGGAAGAACTTTCAGATGAATATATAGACAGACGTGATATTACAGCTGCTGATATTGTAGAATATCGTGTTAAGGGATTATGGTATTTTGATAAACGTCAGGCAGAAATGAAGTATAGACTTTTAGGTATTGCTCCAGTAGCACCAGATGTTAACTTTATTGACGATGAAAACCCTGATTTAGTGCCATTGTTTTGGGTGTTTTTCCCAGACGCTAGAGAAGTATTACATGAAGCTAAAGCATTTAACAATGCCAATAGTGCTATACCACATTCGTTTGATCATTTGTTGAATTCTAGACGTTTTGATGGCTACATTTACAAGGAAGAAAATGTTCAAGGAGATAGACAAGTTAACGAATACATTTCGGATAATGCATTAATGCAATTGTTAGAATCCGAACGTATTAAAACAAAAATTAGAGATTTTGAATTAGATATGTGGACATACTAATTAAGAGATCAAGATAATTTAAAACGCCCGCTGTAAAGTGGGCGTTTTCTTTTTTAAAAGGTGAATATCAATAAAGTGTATTTTTTATATTCGCACCAATGAAAGAAGAGTTTGATTATATTGTTGTTGGTCTAGGGTTGGCAGGTATAAGCTTTTGCGAACAATTACGCAGAAATCATAAGTCTGTTATAGTAATTAATGATAATTCCCAGAAATCGTCTGTGGTTGCTGGAGGTTTATACAATCCAGTTGTTTTAAAGCGATTTACATCAATTTGGAAAGGAGATGAGCAACTAGACTTGGCAATGCAGCATTACAAGGTGCTAGAAGACTTATTAAAGACTACTTTAGATTATAAAATTCCAGTTTACAGAAAGTTTGCTTCTATTGAAGAACAAAATAATTGGTTTACTGCCGCTGATAAACCGAAGCTTACCAAATATCTATCAAATAAAGTCATTCAGAATACCAATAAGTCTATTAACGCCGATTTTGGTTTTGGCGAAGTATTGCGTACGGGTCGTATAGATGTAAATAAGCTTATTAAATCATATAAAACATTTTTAGACTATAATGGTTTAGTTTTATCAGAATCTTTTGATTATGGAGCTTTAAAAAAGGATGAACAAAAAGTTACCTACAGAAATATAAAGGCAAAACACATAATATTTGCAGAAGGTTTTGGTGTTACAAAAAATCCTTTTTTTACCAGTTTACAATTATCTCCAACTAAAGGAGAATTGCTTACCATTTATGCCCCAGAACTTAAAATAGATTTTGTCTTAAAAGGCCCTGTATTTTTAATACCAATTGGCAATGATCTCTATGTGGTTGGTTCAACTTATGAATTATATGATTTAACCCATAACACAACAGAAAAGGGCAAAACTAAACTAATAAATGGTTTAAAAAGTATGATTTCTTGTCCTTTTGAAATAGTAAATCACGTTGCTGGAATTAGACCTACGGTGCGCGATAGACGCCCAATGCTTGGGAGACATCCTAAATTTAAAAACATGTATTTACTAAATGGTTTAGGAACTCGCGGTGTTATGATTGGGCCCTACGTAGCAAAAAAACTTTATGAGTTTATTGAAAGAGGGATGCCACTAGAAAAAGAAATAGATATCGCAAGATTTGATTAGTTCTTTTTTCTTTTAACTAAATTTTCATCATAACTCATAAACATATTGATCCATATGTTTCTAGAAAGACGCATTATTATTGGCATAAATACAACTAAAGTGCCAACAATGGCAATAAATGTAGTTACAAGATTTGCTCCAAAAACTAAATTGGCAACAATAAATGCGGCAACACCAAATGCAACACCAACAGCGTAACTAACATACATGGCACCGTAAAAAAACGAAGGTTCTATGCGATATTTAGTATTACAATGCGAACATCTGTCATTTATCTTTAAGGTGTCCGTTAAAATATAGGGGTTTTTAGTGGTATACATAGATTCTTGATGGCATTTCGGGCACGCTCCCGTACAAATACTGTATAATTTTTGACCTTTTCTAAACATTTATTTTAATGTATTTTTGCGCTTCACAAAGGTAGTTTTTAGAATTTAAACCGCCGTAACATAAGTCACATTTCTATGCTCAATATCCATAACTTATCTATTTCATTTCAAGGAGAATACCTTTTTGAAGATATTACTTTTAAACTTGGAAATGGAGACCGTGTTGGCCTCATTGGCAAAAATGGTGCAGGTAAGTCCACAATGCTTAAAATTCTATCTAAAGAACTAGAACCTGATTCAGGTCAAATCGCAACGGATAAGGCTTTAAAAATTGGATTTTTAAAGCAAGATATTGATTTTGAGTTTGGGCGAACAGTATTGGAGGAAGCTTATGAGGCATTTACGGAGATAAAAGCACTTGAGGCTCAAATGGAGGTTATCAATACACAATTAGCTGAACGAACGGATTATGAAAGTGAAGGTTATAATCAGCTGATGATAGATATTAATGAGATCCAGCATCAATATGAAATTATAGGTGGTTATAATTATCAAGGAAATACAGAGAAAATATTACAAGGATTAGGTTTTAAAAGAGAAGACTTTAATAGTTTAACTGATACCTTTTCTGGAGGATGGCGCATGCGTATTGAACTCGCAAAACTTTTACTTCAGGCTAACGACCTTTTACTTTTGGATGAGCCAACGAACCACCTAGATATCGAATCGATTATTTGGCTAGAAAATTTCTTGAAAAATTACGCAGGGGCTGTGGTAATTGTATCTCACGACAAAATGTTCTTAGACAATGTAACGAATAGAACCATTGAAATTTCGCTAGGTAGAATTTATGATTACCCCAAGCCATATTCTAAATATTTAGTCTTAAGAGAGGAGATTAGAGAACAGCAATTGGCATCTCAAAAAAATCAACAGAAACAGATTGAACATACGGAAAAGCTAATTGAGAAATTTAGAGCCAAAGCATCTAAAGCATCAATGGCGCAATCGCTTATAAAGAAATTAGATAAAATTGAACGTATTGAAGTTGATGAGGACGATAACAGTGTAATGACGCTTAATTTTCCGGTATCAATAACCCCAGGAAAAGTAGTTGTAGAGGCAGAAGCGGTTTCCAAAAATTACGGTCATAATGAAGTGTTGCGTTCTATAGATCTTTTAGTGGAAAGAGATTCTAAAACTGCTTTTGTGGGGCAAAATGGGCAAGGGAAATCAACGCTAGCAAAAATTATTGTTGGAGATATAAAATATAGTGGACACCTCAAACTGGGGCACAATGTTCAAATAGGGTATTTTGCCCAGAACCAAGCAGAATATCTGGATGGGAATAAAACTGTTTTAGACACCATGATTGATGCTGCGAATGAATCTAACAGAAGTAAGGTTCGTGATATTTTAGGGTCTTTTTTGTTTCGAGGAGAAGAAGTTGAAAAGTATGTGAAAGTCCTATCAGGTGGAGAGCGAAATAGGTTAGCATTAGCAAAATTAATGTTGCAACCTTTTAATGTGCTCATCATGGATGAGCCCACAAACCATTTGGATATAAAATCTAAAAATGTGTTGAAAGAAGCCTTGAAACGATTTGAAGGAACTTTAATTCTGGTATCGCACGATCGTGATTTTCTACAGGGTTTAACGAATAAGGTTTATGAGTTTAAAGATCATAACATAAAGGAATACTTGGGTGATATTGATTTTTATTTAGAACAAAGGCAAGTTGAGAACTTAAGAGAAGTTGAGAAAAGAACTGTTGTTGCTGACTCTCCAAAAACTAAGAAGCAAAATAGTTATCAGGAGCAAAAGAAGTTGAAGTCTCTAAATAATAAGTTAAGTAACATAGAGTCTAAAATATCTCAATTAGAAAAAGAAATTAAGGAAGACGATATAGAATTAGAGGTTAATTATGACGCCACTGTTGCGGACAAAACTTTTTTCAATAAGTACGAAGAAAAAAAACTACGTCTTCAAAAACTAATGCAAGATTGGGAGTCAATTCAGTATGAATTGGAAGAGTTATCCTAATATCAGAATTTCTTTTAAGGTTTTTTTAACTGCAATCTCCTTGTATTTTAGATAATTTCGCAGTTACTGTCATATGTAGTTCAAGTAAGAATATGGCATTGACTAACCATCATATCTATGCGAAATATTATTCTTTCCGTAATTGGAGTTATACTCATTGTTGGTGCTGTTTTTATTGGTAAAGAAATAGCAGCAGGCAAGAAAAAAAACAGAAAAGTTCCAGAAAAAGTAATAAAAACAGTATTTACCGATACTGCAAGGAACGGTACAGTTCAAATTATTATTCCAGCTAATGGTAATCTTGTAGCCAAACGTCGTGTGGAATTGTTTTCTGAGGTTTCTGGTGTTTTTAGAACCAGCGGAAAGTTATTTAGAGCTGGACAAAAATACCAAAGAGGTGAAACACTTATTCGTATTGATGCTTCAGAATATTATGCCAGTGTTCAATCTGCTAAGAGTAATCTGTACAATACCATTGCAGCTATAATGCCCGATTTGAGGTTAGATTTTCCTGAGGTATATTCCAAATGGCAATCTTATTTAAAAGGTTTTAATTTGGAAAAGGCAACACCAAAATTACCAAAGATGACCTCAGAAAAGGAAAACTATTTTATTACCGGGCGAGGTATAGTTTCAAGTTATTACAATGTTAAAAATTTAGAACAACGCTTATCAAAATATAAGATATCTGCACCGTATTCCGGTATTCTTACTGAAACCTTAGTAACGGAAGGTTCTTTAATTAGAAATGGACAAAAGTTAGGGGAATTTATTAACCCTTCTGTCTATGAAATGGAAGTAGCAATTGGAAAGGCCTACGCTAGCTTTTTAAAAATAGAAGAGCTTGTATCACTAAATAATTTAGATTACACTGAAAGTTATTCGGGAACGGTTACTCGCATTAATGGAATTGTCGATCCTACAACACAGACGGTTACTGCTTTTATTGAAGTTAAGGACGACCGACTAAAAGAAGGGATGTATCTTGAAGCAGAAGTCAAAGCAAAAAAGGAAGTTAACGCCATAGAGGTAAATAGGAATTTGATACTTGAGGGTAATCAAATTTTTATTGTAAGAGACAGTGTTTTAGATATTATTGACGTAAAGCCAGTGTATTTCTCGGATACTAAGGTTGTTTTAAAGGGTATTCCAGAAGGAACCGTTATTGTTGAAAAGCCTGTTCCGGGAGCTTATGCAGGTATGCTAGTAAAACCTTATGGAGCAAAATTAAAATTGGGTAATACTAAACCAACCAATAAAAGCACCAAATAGGTTATGAGAAAACTAATAGCCTATTTTATTAAACATAGTGTAGCAGTTAATGTTGTAGTTATTGCGTTTTTGTTGTTCGGGTTGTTTGGCGCATCAAAACTTAAGTCATCTTTTTTTCCTTTAACCGATTCTAAAAACATCAGCATAAATGTAACGTATCCTGGAGCCTCTCCACAAGAAATTGAAGAAGGAATTATTCTTAAAATAGAAGATAATCTTAAGGGTCTAAATGGCGTAGAAAGAGTTACTTCTGTCTCAAGAGAGAATAGTGGTTCAATTGATGTGGAAATAGGAAAGGATGAGGATGTAGATTTTATGCTTCTTGAAGTAAAGAATGCAGTTGATCGTGTACCATCCTTTCCAGCAGATATGGAGCCGCTCATTGTTGCTAAAAGAGAACCTTCCAGACCAACAATTACTTTCTCAATTAGTGGTAAGAACATTCCATTGGCTACACTTAAGAAAATAGGTAGACAGATTGAGAATGATTTAAGAGGAATTGATGGTATCTCGCAAATTGATATTAGTGGTTATCCTGAAGAAGAAATTGAGATAGCTGTTGATGAAGCAGATTTATTAGCGTTTAATTTGTCGTTTTCTGAGGTGGCACAAGCTGTTAATCAATCAAGTTTGATTACCACAGGAGGGCGAATAAAAACAGATGCAGAAGAATATCTTATTAGAGCCAATGCCCGTTCTTATTATGCTAATGAACTTTCAAACATTGTTGTAAAAGCTGATGGATCAGGTCGCATTATTACGCTAAGAGATGTTGCCCAGGTAAAAGATCAATTTTCTGAAACACCAAATGCTACTTACTTTAATGGAAATTTATCAATTAATGTTACTATTACTAGTACCAATACTGAGGATTTAATTTCTTCTGCTGAAAAAACAAAAAAATATATAGAAGAGTTCAATCAAAAATATGATAATGTTGGGCTGAATGTAGTTAGGGATTTGTCTACAACCCTGGTGCAGCGCACAGAGTTATTAACAGAAAATGCCATTATTGGGATGATTTTGGTGCTTACATTTTTGTCATTATTTCTTAATATACGTTTGGCTTTTTGGGTGGCATTTGGTTTACCTGTAGCATTTTTAGGTATGTTTATGTTTGCAGGGTTTTTCAATGTTACCATTAATGTACTTTCGTTATTTGGGATGATTATTGTTATTGGTATTTTGGTTGATGACGGTATTGTCATAGCTGAAAATATTTACCAACATTATGAAAACGGAAAAACCCCAAAACGTGCTGCCATCGATGGAGTAATGGAGGTGTTACCGGCTATTATTTCTGCAATAGTAACTACTATACTTGCTTTCTCAATATTTTTGTTTTTAGATGGCAGAATAGGAGAGTTTTTTGGAGAGGTTTCTGTAGTCGTTCTTTTAACTTTAACAGTATCCTTGGTAGAAGCCCTAATAATACTTCCTGCACATTTGGCGCATTCTAAAGCTCTCCAGACGCCAAGTAAAATATCAAAAACAGGTTTAGCAGGTGTGCTTCAAAGATTGTTTTCAAAGCTTCGTTATATCAATACACTTGGTGATTATATTATGAAGTGGCTTCGGGATAAACTCTATAGTCCTTCATTAAGGTTTGCATTAAGACATAAGTTTTTTACGTTTTCAATTTTTGTGGTTTTTATCATTTTGACGCAAGCTAGCTTCTCAGGAGGTATTATCCGAGGAGCCTTTTTCCCTTTAATTGCCAGTGATACAGTGCAAATTAGTTTGAATATGCCCAACGGGACAAATGAGAAGGTAACAGACAGTATCATCTCTTTTATCGAATTAAAATCAAAAGAAGTTACCGATGAAATTCATAATGAATTTTTGGGAGAAGATGCAAACAAACATCTGGTAGAAAATATTATAACCAGAATTGGACCAGGATCTTCTACGGCATCGGTTACCATTAATATGTTACCTGGAGAAGAACGTCCTAACGAAATTACGGCTGGCTTAGTAACAAATAGAATACAGGAACGTGTTGGACCAGTTTTTGGCGTAGAAAGCTTAATATTTGGTTCGGGAAGAAATTTTGGTGGCACCCCTGTTTCTGTTTCCTTGCTAGGAAATAATATATCAGAATTAAAAGCTGTAAAAAAGGAACTGAAACAATACTTGGATAATAATATTCTTTTAAAGGATGTTACGGATAATGATCCCGCAGGTATAAAAGAAATAAAGTTAGAACTTAAGGAAAGTGCCTATGCCTCAGGTTTAAATTTACGTTCAGTTATGACACAAGTGCGTTCTGCCTTTTTCGGAGCTCAAGCACAACGTTTTCAAAGAGGTCAAGACGAAATAAGAGTATGGGTAAGGTACAATAGAGAAGATAGATCGTCCATTAAGAATCTTGACAATATGAGGATTGTTACTCCAAATGGGCAAAGAGTTCCGCTTAAAGAAATAGCTACATATAGCATTGCCCGTGGCGATGTAGCTATTAACCATTTAGATGGTAGACGAGAAATTCAAATATCTGGGGATGTAAAAGACCCTAAGAAGACGAGTACTACAGATGTAATGGCTGAAATTCGAGATGAAATTTTGCCTGATATTTTGGCTAAGTATCCTACAGTGACACCTTCATATGAAGGGCAAAATAGAGAACGCCTTAAACTAATGAATTCTTTAGCTCCTGTTGGTATTACGGTTTTAATACTTATTTATATAGTAATAGCGTTTACGTTTAGAAGTTACACACAACCGCTACTCCTAATTATTTTGATTCCATTTAGTTTACCTGCCGTGGCTTGGGGTCATTGGATTCATGATTTTCCATTAAATATTCTATCGCTTTTGGGTATCATTGCGCTTATCGGAATTATGGTAAACGACGGGTTGGTACTTATTAGCAAATTCAATAATAATTTAAGAGAGGGCATGTTGTTTGATGAGGCGCTTTACGAAGCAGGACGATCTCGCTTTAGAGCTATATTTTTAACTTCGATTACAACTGTAGCAGGTTTAGCACCTTTAATTTTTGAAGAAAGTAGACAAGCGCAATTTTTAATTCCAATGGCAGTTGCCATTGCTTATGGAATTGGTTTTGCAACTGTATTAACACTTGTAATGCTGCCAATTTTCCTGTCGTTTAACAATAGTATAAAAACTACTGCAAAATGGCTTTGGACAAATAGAACGATATCAAAGGAAGAAGTGGAGCGCGTAGTAAGGGAAAGCAGCGTTTCTTTTGAACTTGATAGTTATGATAATCAAGATGTTATTAATAGAGAAATTGGGCAGCATGAAAACTAAAAATTTAATACTTCAGGGATTTATTTTACTTTGGTGTTCAGCTACGTATGCTCAAGAAATACTATCGTCTGAAGAAGTAATAAAACTGGCATTAGAGCACAACTATGGTATTAAGATTGCAAATAATCTAGCTGAAGTGGCAGAAAATAATTCTGATTTTTTAAACTCGGGATATCTACCATCACTTACTGGGAATGCAGGCGCTACTATAGATAGACAGGACGCGGAAGGACAATTGGCAAACGGTGACATTAGAGTTGCTGAAGGTGCTGAAACAAGGCGCTATAATGCTTCTTTAAATTTGAATTATGTTTTGTTTGATGGTTTAGGGAGATTATATAATTATAAGCGGTTAAAGGAGCAATATCAACTATCGGAACTAGAGGCACGTGAAACTATTGAAACGACTATAACACAATTATTTTCAATTTACTACACTGTTGCTCAACTTTCTGAAAATATAGATGTATTAGAACAAACACTTGTTATTTCAAAAGATAGATTGACTAGAGCTGAATATCAATTCGATTATGGACAGAACACAAAGTTGGGAGTTCTCAATGCTGAAGTTGATATTAATAATGATAGTATTAATTTAATTAATACGCAACAACAATTACAAAATGCAAAACGTGATTTAAATGTAGTATTAGGTAATCAAATTTCTTATAATTTTAAAGTTGATACAGACCTAAAGTTTTTATTGCAATTGAATAAAGATGAGCTTTTTAAAAAAGCAAAGTTTAACAACGTAACTTTACTTCAGGCTGAAAAAAATATTACTATTAGTGAGTTTGATGTAAAAACTAGTAGGGCTCAATTTTTACCAACAATAGGTTTACAAGGATCTTACGGATGGAATGAATCAACCAATAATAGTCCATTAGCATTTGTGCTTCAAAATACCACTACAGGTGTTTCTGGAGGTTTAAATTTGACATGGAATCTATTCGATGGTGGGACTACTATTACTAGAAATAAAAACGCCAAAATCAATTTAGAAATTCAAAAACTACAAAAAGAACAGATTGAACTGGATGTAGAGCGCAATTTTAATAATGCCTGGGAGGATTATGAAAATAAGTTAACTGTTCTTGAGAAGCAAGAAGAAAATATAATTACATCTACAAATAATTTTGAGAGAACTCAAGAGAAATTTAAGATCGGTCAGGTTAATTCCATAGAATTTAGGCAGGCCCAACTGAACTTAATTAATGCAGAGTTAAGTAGAAATCAAGCCAAATATCAAGCTAAGATTGCCGAATTAGAAGTTTTGCGGTTAAGTGGTGACTTACTTAATGTAGAGTTTTAATAGTAGCAAATGTTAAAATTATTTGCATTTCATCGATAAAAATAGGTTTTTATCTAATTTGGTGCTATTTTCGTATACCAAATTAGTCCTAAATCAACCTTAAAATGAAAACTTTAAAACTTACAATCTTTTCACTTTTAGTTACGTTAACCTCTTTTGCTGGTGTTCCAAGTGTAGAAAAAGATGCACTAATTGCTTTGTATAATAGTACCAACGGTGCGGAATGGAATGCTAGTTGGGATATTTCTGCTTCTATAGATTCCTGGAGTGGAGTTACGGTAGAAAATGGAACAGTAGTTGAAATTAATTTGCCCTTTAATAATTTAAAAGGAGAGTTACCATCACAAATAGGAAATCTTTTAAATTTAAGAAGCTTAAACCTTGGTTTCAATGGCTTAAAAGGAAGTATACCTGCAGAACTAAGCAAGTTGAAAAACTTAGAGTCACTAGAATTGTTTATGAACAAGTTTGATGGAGAGATTCCGGCTGTTTTGGGAGAGTTAAGACAATTGAAATCCTTAAAGTTATACAGCAATAAGCTAACAGGAACAATTCCTCAATCTTTAATGGGGTTAAAGAACCTAGAGGAGTTACTAATAGGAAGTAACTTCTTAACAGGTAACATACCAAGTGAAATTAAAGCACTTAAAAAGCTAAAAAAGTTTAGTGTAATGGATAATCAAATGTATGGCGAGATTCCTATAGAAATGGCGCAATTAACAAATTTGGAAGAATTATTACTTTCAAGTAATGAATTTACTGGAGATGTTCCTATTGAGTTTATTAATTTGACTAAGCTTAATACAATTATGGTTAGCGACAATAAATTAAATAAGGAATATATTAGTGTGTCAGGTAAAAACCCACCAGCATTAATGTTTATGGAGTCACAAGGTGCAACTGCAACTATGGATATTGAAAAAGAATAAATAAAAGAAACATATTTGATTTAAAAGGTGTGCAATTTTGCACACCTTTTTTTTTATTTTTAAGCATGAAAGAACATTTTTTCACCTGTCCTTATTGCTGGCAAAATATCTCTATGTTACTTGATGACTCTGTAAATCACCAATCCTATATTGAAGATTGTGAGGTATGCTGTAATCCAATTCAAATTACAACAAGTTTTACGGAAATGGAATTAACAGAATTTCAAGCAACTAACATAGAGCAATAATTTTTTTCAAAATAAAGCATTGTTAAATCTAAAAAGGGTTGTATATTTGCTGTCCAATATCGCGGGATAGAGCAGTAGGTAGCTCGTCGGGCTCATAACCCGAAGGTC
>DIYI01000020.1:124236-128821 GCA_002428965.1 Jejuia sp. UBA6058
CGGGCTCATAACCCGAAGGTCACTGGTTCGAGTCCAGTTCCCGCTACTAAATATAAAGTCAATTATTTGTAAATCAAGTAGTTGACTTTTTTTCTTCTCGAAATATTCCCGAATAGTTTGAAATTAGCATTATTACGTCAATTTAAATTTCATAAGTTTATCTAACCATTCATGAAGTTACATAAGTCGTTAACATTTTAGTTTTTAAGAATCTAATCTTAATAGTACTTCTTTAAGAAAATAGAATGCCTTACCTAAAAAGCATCAATATAAAATTCTAAAACTTTATTCTATTGTTCAAAAAAAGTCTGTGGTTTAAAAAGTTCATTTTTTCGAGGCGGGGTACCTTGGAATTATCACTTTGCCCCTTGCTTTAATACGGGGGTACTTCGAGTATCAGATAAACGGAAACAAAAGAAGGTCGACATCAAAAAAAATTATTTTAGTTTTTTACTCAACGATTTTCGTAATACTTACGTTTAATGCTTTAGCAATTTTATATAGTGTGGTTATCTTGACGTTCCGTTCACCACGTTCCAATCTACCAATTTGATTCTTGGATAGTTCAGCATCTACATTTAATTGAAACTGGCTTAAGCCCCTTTCAATTCTTAATGCTTTAATATTATTTCCAATACGGTCTAATATCTTTTGTTCTTCTTTCTTCGACAACATGTCGAAATGTTGCCCCTTTTAAGAAATTAATCGACCCCCTACAGGGGTTTAATAAATTTATTTTTGTAATATTCGGATTATAAATTACAGATATGAGTCCAAAGAAGGAAATAAGAATTAATAAAAATGTAATAATAGGAATTATAGCTTGTTTTTTTATTTCATTTGGATTAGTGTTTATTCTTCAAACTTTTGGCACATTCAGCTACCAATCTGAGAACAAAAAAAGCTCCTCCTACGAATATGGAGCAGATACGGTGATATTAATAAAGTACGAAAGTCAATTAGGTACAATTGTAACGAACTATCAGTTTAAAGATTCCAGATTAGGCTATCAGGTTAAGGACATGTTGCCTGGTGAAAAGTTTGATAATTATCATAAAAAACAGCCATACTATTTTAAAGCAGCTTTAAATGAATTTGGATTAATACTAATTATTTGGGGGGTATTATCTATTATAATTATTGTGAAGAATAAAATCAAATTTAAGTTAGAATGAGAGCGGTAATAATACTATTAGGGGTATTATTTGTTTACTCCTGTAAAAATGAAATCAGGAGGGTAGATAATATTAGTGAAAATAGCTCAGGGCAAAGACCAAGTGTAACTGAAAAAGATGCTAAGAAAAATAGGAAGTTTTCTTATGTAGTCTTAATGCTGGAGTCACCGAGATTAGTACACACAGACCCAGTTTATATTACAAAACAAGGAGCGTTACCTGGTAGAACATATCAAGAGCGGATTGAGGGGTGGGATTATATTGTTTGGGATGAAAAAGCATTTACTACTGGTATTGTTGAGGTTGATGAATTTAATGAAGATGAGAAATATAGATTATTGGACAAGGCGGAATATGAGTTTAGACAAGTTCACTATCCGATAATAGATGCTCAATATGAATCAAGTGTAATTAATAAAGTTAGGAGTTTTCAAATTAAAGAGAAGTTAAGAAAAGAGAGAACCAGAATAATAAAACGAGAGGTTTTAAGTTTTGACTCCTATGCTGAAGCTAGTAGGAGCAAACGGAAATCTTTATTAAATAAATAGTTTAGCTATGGAATTAATTAAGCTTAAAACGAAAAGAGAGTATACCTCTAGAAACAACTCTCAATACATAAAAGAAACCTTCTTAAAAACGTGTCAGAACCTCGATACATCCATATTCGAGCCTCTCATTGATGAAGACCAGTATTTTGAGGAAATGGATAAGTACCGCTTCCTTCAATCCATGAAAGAGCAGTTCGATTACTTAAAAGAAAATGGTGTAGACAAAGTACATATAGTCATAGGAACATGTAAGATGTGTTTTACTGGTGAGAGGGTTTATGAGTTTTATAAAGAGCCTAATAAAGGCAAGCCTGCCTTTGCTTATAATATCCAAGAGCAAGATGGTAACATTAAAGATATTTTTAGATGCAACTTCAGTGATGGATATGAGAGAGATGCACGAAGCAATAGAGACCCAGATATCAATTATTTATTTTAAAGCATTAACTCTCAGTTAATCCATTAACTAAAATTTAATGATGATTTGAAAAGGGGCGTTTTATACTTGTTCTTGTTTATCCTCCCATTTATTATTGTAGTTATAGTTAATGAATCGGTCAGACCGACTATCAAAGGCAAGAGGTTTGAGTTAAAAGGTGTTAAAGCTATTAATACAGATGAGGCTATAAAGGGTAGATGTACATGGCTCTGCTATAAAGAAACATCCAATCATTGCAAAGTAAATCATACTACATGCCTAAAACAGTATTTTAAGTACTTTGACCCAATATATTTTGGTATAATTAAGTCAATGCACTCAGGTAACAACTACCAACTTATGAATGTTATTTTTCTCGTGATTCTGATACCTTTATTGATATTTGTACTTATGGTTAGAGCTATAGAAATCGGCTATAGAATTAAAGCTTTAAAAAAGAACCTATAATGGATACAGTGAATGAAATTTTTGTGTACTGTACAGACTTTGTAATCAACTTAGCAAACCTATTAGGCATATCCTACTATGAAGTAAATGCTATCATATTCTGTATTCTATATCCTCTTGCCCTGATAATTTCTCTAGTATTTTTTCTTAGAAACTGGCTTGTTTTTAGAAAACTGAAATTATAGCGATTCTGTAATACGTGTATACTTTAGGGCTTTTTTCAAGGTCGAAATAAGGCTAAAAAGTGGGGTTGTGGGGTATGGTGTCTTTCCTGCAAGTATAAATGATTCCCCAAGGGTCTAACATTATAGGAGGTATTGTTGATTAATTACGTATCAAGGCTATTGCGGTGGAGGGTAAACTTAATTAAGCTAATTGACCATTGCTTCTAATTAGTAATAAGGCTGTTTGAAAAAGGGTAGGTAGGTAACTTAATTTTAAAGATTAGTTTTGGAATATAGCTTATACTTTTTCAATTAAAAATAGTAGTTATCTAAATTTAAGTTACCCATCTTACCTCTCCCAAATAGAAACCCAAGGATTAAAATTTAAAGTATCCATGTAATCCTGTTTCTGAACTATCAACATCTTTTCAATGCCATTATCATCCTTTATAGGAAGAAACCCATAGTCATAGCAGAAATAATATGTACCAGACTTAAAGTTGAAGATATGAGTAAATGCTTCAAAGCTGTAACCTGACTTCAACATTATTTCCTTGTTTACAGTAGTTTTACCGCTTGGACTGAAATGAGCTAATAAGCTTCTATTCCTTCTGAGTGTACTATTGATTTTTTGTATACTAATTTCATGTTGAGGTCGATTTTGGTTATGATACGTGCTTCGGCATTGCGCATCACAAAACTTCTTATCAGTTCTACCCACCAGTTCCTTGCTACAGGATAAACAAAACTTCATTTTCATAATACTTATTTATAGACGTTTATATACGTATATAAACGTTTAAATATACGGTTATTAAATCACATTGTGTGACATTTATATTATGAAAAACTCAAATGTTATTGCTAAACCTGTCGTTAACCTCATTATAGCAAAACCAGACTATCAACTGGCGATGGATTTAATGCTTCAAAAACTCACCTTAAAGAAGTATAGCCCAAACACCATAAAGACCTATATGCACATGTTTAAGCAGTTTCTTGAATATATACACCCAATGCCTCTCCATCAGGTCACCACAGCCCATATAACACATTATCATAAAGAATTGGTGACAAAGCACAATGTGTCCTCATCCTATCAAAATCAAAGCATAAACGCCATTAAATTCTACATTGAGAAGGTGCTGGAACTACCTAAAGTAACCTACGACTTTTGCAGACCTAGAAAATCAAAGACCCTACCTAAAGTGTTATCTATGGAAGAAGTAGCTAAGATTTTGGACACCACAAACAACATAAAACACAAAGCTATACTATCGACAATATACGGATGCGGACTACGCATATCGGAGTGCATAAATCTGAGGATAGAAGATATTGACTCATCCAACATGAGAGTATGGGTAAGAAACGGCAAGGGAAAGAAAGATAGGATAACATTATTATCTCCAAGTTTATTGGAACAGTTAAGAGCTTATTACAAACTATACAGACCAAAAGAATGGTTGTTTGAGGGAGCTAATAGAAAGCAATACAGTGTATCAAGTATCAGGCAAGTATTTAACCGTTCAAAGAAAAAATCGGGGGTTCATATTCCAGCTACAGTCCATTCGCTTAGACACTCCTTTGCTACGCATTTATTGGACTCAGGAACTAATTTAAGGTACATTCAAAAACTTTTGGGACATAACAGTTCAAAGACCACAGAAATATACACACATGTTACTCAAAACAATCTAATTAATATAGAAAGTCCTTTCGAAAAGATTCAGAATTTAAGTACATTTACAAATAAGAAATAAACGCAATAAAATACGTTTACTAAATAGTTGTAACACATTACCAAAAACA
>DIYI01000009.1:0-205454 GCA_002428965.1 Jejuia sp. UBA6058
CCACAGATTTAAGACGCTTATTTTGTGGTGGTTACAACCGTAAAAAAAAATCAAAGTTTGTTTGCCTCAATCAAAAAGGGGATTATATGCTCTTAAACTAGATCTCTTTTGCCTCTCGCGAAGGCTCGATCTTTTTAAAAAACCCCAACTTATTATGTACAAACTTTCTTTATCTTCATTTTGCCTTGATGCAAAACGAACCAAAAGATCATATCAATCTGAGGAAATTGCCAAGGCACCGTTCGCTCCAGGGACTGCGCGCTTAAAGCTGCGCTTTGCGACTCCGCCCCTCTGCTCGCTATTTCTGCAGATTGATGTTTCCGACACAAGTCGGAAATCGGGACTTGGCCCTTTTGCCAACTTGCTTACTTGATCCGACTTTTTCTTGATTTATCTGGGAACCAAAAATTAGGCTGATAGCTGAATAGTTAATGTAAGCAATAGCAATGGCAGAATAGCCCGCGTTAGGGATTGCAGCGGCATCCTTTTTAAAACTTGGAACAGAAAATTTTTAAAAAGAACTTACTTGTATGAGATTGCTACGTCTTTAAGTCCTCGGAATGACGTAGTTTTAAAAAAGATATAGCGGAAAGCCCGACCCGAGAACGGGGGTTACATAAAACGCCCTAAATCTTAATCGAGGGGAACGCCCGAATAATTCACCAATATATATGTACCAAATTATATTGTGTGGATTTGTTTATACTTTTATCTTTGCAGCCTATTTTTAATTTGATTTATGATACATATTACATTGCCCGATGGGAGTGTGAAGGCGTTTGAGAAGAACGTTACACCGATGGATGTTGCGAAAAGCATTAGCGAAGGTTTGGCTAGAAACGTGATTTCGGCCAGTTTTAATGGTACAACCGTTGAAACCGTAACGCCTTTGACCACCGATGGTTCGCTTGTACTTTACACCTGGAGGGATCGGGCAGGTAAAGAAGCATTTTGGCATTCTTCGGCACACGTGCTGGCACAAGCGCTTGAGGAATTGTATCCTGGGGCTAAATTGACGATTGGGCCTGCAATTCAAGAGGACAAAGGCGATGGATTTTACTATGATGTTGATTTTGGGGAACATAGTATTTCTGAAAAAGATGCTAAGGCGATTGAGGATAAAATGCTAGAGATTGCGCGCGGGAAGCATGATTTTAAAATGCGAGACGTGAGTAAGACGGATGCACTTGCTTTATATAAGGACAATGAGTTTAAGACGGAGCTTATTGAAAACCTAGAGGATGGCAGTATTACGTTTTGCGACCATAGTACGTTTACGGATTTGTGTCGCGGTGGGCACATCCCAAATACTGGTATCATTAAAGCAGTTAAAGTGACCAGTATTGCTGGTGCCTATTGGCGTGGTGATGAAACCAAACCTCAGTTAACACGTGTGTATGGTATTTCTTTTCCGAAGCAAAAAGAATTAAAAGAGTATTTAGAATTGCTTGAAGAGGCTAAAAAGCGCGACCATAGAAAGCTAGGTAAGGAATTGGAGTTGTTTACGTTTTCGCAAAAGGTGGGACAAGGGTTACCATTATGGTTACCAAAAGGTGCTGCTTTACGGGAGCGTTTAGAAAATTTCTTAAAGAAAGCGCAAAAGAAGGCAGGTTATGATATGGTAGTTTCTCCTCATATTGGTCAGAAAGATTTATATGTTACATCAGGACATTATGCAAAGTATGGTGAAGATAGTTTTCAGCCTATTCATACACCTAAAGATGATGAGGAATTTTTACTGAAACCTATGAACTGTCCTCATCACTGTGAGATGTATAATAGTTTTCAGTGGAGCTATAAAGATTTACCTATACGTTATGCTGAGTTTGGAACTGTTTATCGTTATGAACAAAGTGGTGAACTACATGGTTTAACGCGGGTTAGAGGCTTTACTCAAGATGATGCACATATATTTTGTACTGCAGAACAATTAGATGATGAGTTTAAGAATGTAATTGATTTGGTACTTTATGTTTTTGGCTCTTTAGGTTTTGAAAACTTTACTGCTCAAGTTTCTGTAAGGGATCCTGAAAATCCAGACAAATATATTGGTGATGTTGCCAACTGGGAAAAAGCAGAGCGAGCAATTATAAATGCAACAAAGGATAAGGGTTTAGATTATATTATTGAAGAAGGTGAAGCCGCGTTTTATGGTCCTAAGCTAGATTTTATGGTTAAGGACGCCTTAGGCAGAAAGTGGCAATTAGGCACAATTCAAGTAGATTATAACCTACCAGAGCGTTTTGATTTGACCTACAAAGGCAGTGATAATGAAGAGCACCGCCCCATTATGATTCACCGTGCACCTTTTGGAAGTATGGAACGTTTCATAGCTATTTTGTTAGAACATACTGGTGGTAACTTCCCTATTTGGTTAATGCCAATTCAAGCTAAAATACTGTCGCTTAGTGAGAAATATGAAAAATATTCTGAAAAAGTTTTAAATTTGCTTGAAAATAACGAAATTCGCGCGCTCGTTGATCACCGAAACGAGACTATAGGGAAGAAGATTCGTGAGGCAGAAATGCAGAAATATCCTTATATGTTGATCATCGGTGAGCAAGAGGAAAACCAAGGTAAAATTACTGTGCGTAAGCATGGTGGTGAAGATTTAGGAATGATTTCAGTTGATGAATTTGCCAACATTATAAAAGAAGACATAAGCAAAACGTTAAAATCGTTTTAAGAAAATAAAGTTTAATTAAAATTTAGTAAGCCATAGCAATTAGAAGAAGAAGACAACCACAAAGAAGGGTTGTACAAGAGGACAAACACAAGATTAATTCGAAAATTACCGCGCAAAAGTTGCGTGTAGTTGGTGACAACGTAGATGTTGGTATTTATACCAAAGGTGATGCCCTGCGACTAGCAGATGAATTAGGTTTAGACCTAGTAGAAATTTCACCGAAAGCAGATCCTCCTGTTTGCAAAATTATGGATTACAAAAAGTTTCTTTACGAACAGAAGAAACGTGAAAAAGCTTTAAAGGCGAAAGCCTCTAAAGTGGTAGTTAAGGAAATTAGATTTGGACCACAAACTGATGACCATGATTACGAGTTTAAAAAGAAACATGCGGAGAAGTTCTTGAAAGACGGTGCGAAGCTCAAAGCATTCGTTTTTTTTAAAGGACGTTCCATCATATTTAAAGAGCAAGGACAGATTTTATTATTACGTCTTGCTCAAGATTTAGAAGAGTTTGGTAAAGTGGAGCAAATGCCAAAACTGGAAGGAAAACGAATGACGATGTTTATTGCTCCGAAGAAGGATAAAAAATAAGGTTTTTGATTTATAGACCCTTGGACTGCGCTCAGGGTGACAATTCAAAGACAACAAAATATTAAGCGCGATAATTAAAACTAGGAGAAGAAATGCCTAAAATGAAAACAAAATCTAGTGCCAAAAAACGTTTTAAGTTGACGGGTACTGGCAAGATTAAAAGAAAGCACGCTTTTAAGAGTCATATATTGACAAAAAAATCTAAAAAGCGCAAGCTCGCCTTAACTCATGATACAGTTGTACACAAGAGTGATGAGGACAATGTTAAAACCATGTTACGTTTAAAGTAATACAGTTTTAACCGGTTAAAACAATTTATAAACCCTGGAGTTAGGCTCAATTAAAGTGTTAATTTATTATTAACCGCCTACTACAAAACAATTAAAATTATGCCAAGATCAGTAAATTCTGTAGCAAAAAGAGCCCGAAGAAAAAAGGTTCTTAAACAAGCAAAAGGTTACTTTGGAAGACGTAAAAACGTTTGGACAGTAGCTAAAAATGCGGTTGATAAAGCGATGCAATATTCGTACAGAGACCGCAGAAACAAAAAAAGAACATTCCGCGCTTTATGGATTACGCGCATTAACGCAGGTGCCAGAGAACACGGGTTGTCTTATTCTCAATTTATGGGTAAATTAAAAGCTAACAACATCGAATTGAACCGTAAGGTGCTTGCAGATTTAGCGATGAATAACCCAGAAGCTTTTAAAGCAGTTGTAGATAAAGTAAAATAAGGCGCTTAGCCTATTGTAAAACATATTTCGCTTAATTTAAAAATCCGATTCGTAAGAGTCGGATTTTTTATTGTTTCATACTTCAATTCTATCTATTCTATGAATTTTTAGTTTATTTAACTTTCCTCTAAGTTCTAAATCACCAATTAATTCTGCTTTATACTTTAAAGTAATTAAAGACCGTTCTAACAACTCTTGAGATACCAATAATTCAGCGCTATGTTTATTGCAAAGACCTTGAATTCTTGCTGCGGTATTAATCACATCTCCATGGAATGCCAGTTCTTTTTTGATAGTACCAACCTCAGTAATCATTAACTTTCCACAGTGCAATCCTGCCTTAAATTGAGGTGTAAGATTATATCTCTGCAAATAAATTTCTTCCCTCTTTTTTAACTTATCCTTAAATGCAAAGAATAAATTTACACTATTATTTTTTCTGAATCCCTTTTTTGTGGTCCAACTTAAAACGGCTTCGTCCCCAACATACTGATAGACATCAGCATCATATTTTCTAAGTACACTATTCAAATCTGAAAAACAATCCTGAATAAATTTACTGTAAGTTTCATGTCCTAATTGTTCTGCAATTTTAGTCGAATCTTTCAAATCTATAAACATTAATATACGCTCCTCTTCTTGCGGTTTTCTATATTTCCCAAGTAGCATGTTAAAAAACACACCAGGACCAAATTTATCATTGGCAATTTTCACTAAGGAAAAAATAATGGATGTAATTGAAAAATAAATAATGATCGTCCAAAAGAAAGGATCATCACGCCACCATCCACGTTCATTCGGTAAGTCGATATCTATTTGCTCTTCAACAAAAAACGACAAGATACTTAGCCATATTATCATGAGTATAAAGTACATGAAGGACTTTACCATAATATTAATACCCAATGCCATTTTTTTACTGAGATACGTATCAAAGAAAAATTCGATGATGCCGTAAAATATCCCAATAATAACACCAAGCATTAATCCAAATTGAAAAAATTCTATAACTGGTAGGTTCAGTACATCGTCAGTATAAACTTTTAGCTCATCTTCAATGCTATAGTATTTTATAAATACAAAAAAGAGAAAAGCCAGCATCCAAAAAATGACTGACTGAAAAACAGAGATTATAAACTTTTTGAAACGCATAGGATTAAGGTTTAAATACCAAGAGCTGTAATTACAAGGTTACGCGCTCCTCCATAGTTTCGATGTTCACATAAATAAATCCCTTGCCATATACCTAAATTTAGTTGACCATTGGTAATAGGAATTTGAACAGAAGTCCCTAGCAAAGAGGATTTAATATGTGCTGGCATGTCATCAGAACCCTCATAAGTATGCTCATAATATGGCGCATTCTCAGGAACCATTTTATTAAAGTGACTTTCAAAATCGGTTCGGACGGTATAATCTGCATTTTCATTTATGGTTAAACTTGCAGAAGTATGCTTTATAAATACTTGAAGTTGACCAGTTCTTATTTCTTTTATTTCAGGGATGGCTTGAATTACTTCTTGAGTTATTAAATGAAAGCCTCTACTAAATGGCTTAAGACTTATATTTTTTTGAAAAATTCTCATTCTAACAGAAACTGATTTATAAGGGATTTAACCTTTTTTTATGATAATTGTAAACGTAATATTACGTAATTGCAACGTAGAATTATTAGTTATTATAATCTTATTTTCCAAAGTTTACGCAACCATTATAAAATAATGCATCTTAATATAAATATATGAAGTTATGAAAAGAAGAGTTTATTTCGTTTTACCATTTGTTTTTTTATTGTTTAGTTGTATTAGTAACGATCCTATTCCTGGTCAAGATTTACAATCTAATATTGTTACCAACTGGCATCTTGTTGAAGTATTGGATGACACTGAAGTAGTTGTAAGTGCCTTTGAACTAGGCACGGTTGTATGGAAATTTAATACGGACGAAGAAGGGGAAACAACTATAATTATAACCAACAATAATACTGATATGGATTCGGAAGATGCATTAGATAGTGGAACTTATTCGTATACCATTGTAGATGCCCCTGATGGAGATCAAATTTTTATTGAGGTTGATAACACTTTTGTAGAATTTGGACAGATTAGTGAAGCTGGAGGGCAAGTTGTTATTGATCAAAGGGTTTTTGTTGATACCGAAATTCTAGAGCCACATATTTATCTATTTGAAGGCATTTTGGGGCAAGAATAAATTAGTATATTTTAATTGTGCACAGGGTCTTGAGTACAAGGACAATTACTAATACCTTGTAAAAAGTTAACACCAACGGTTACGACATGTGTTCCTGAATTATATGCTGCTAATTCGTTAGTAGTAATTTGATACGCATATCCGAAATAAAATATATTTTTTTGAAAACCAATCATTGGACCAATGTTTAAAGGTTTTAATACTTGATCGTTTAAGAATCTGTAGGCTATACCGCCCCAATAATAATCGCCATAACGATTGTACTTTCTAAATTTAAAATTTAAATCGGTTGCTGATCGATTATCGCTGTCAAACCACTGAAAGAAGATAGATGGCTCGTATTCTATACCACTTTTTTTGGGACCTCGAAATGTATAACCAGAATATAGTTGATAGTTAAGCAACAACCCTGGCTCTTGATTTCTTACAAATTCATCAAAGTTTTTTGGTAGCACATTATTAAAATTGAGGCTAGCAAAAAAACCACCATACCTAAATAACGCCCCGACATCAAAATTATGATTAGTCGTTCTTCTATCATCAGTTACCATTGCATTAATAGTGGGGTTTTCAATAGTAGTATTAAAATTATTAATATCAATTCTAAAATTATTTATATTATAAGATATTCCAAATGAAAGATACATTTTGTCGTAATAGTCTAATATTAAATGATGAGCAAACGTAAACTTTCCACCAGATTGAATGGTATTACCATTTCTATCGTTATAAAAAGATAAACCTATTCCTGTTCTATCTGCGATTCTAACATCTCCATAAATAGATTGATTATCAGGAGCGCCTTTTATCCCTACCCACTGTGTTAAACCATTTGCCCTAATTTTTAAATTATCACCAATACCAGCATAGGTTGGTGAAACCACAAAATTATTATCAGCCAAGTACTGCGTAAATACGGGTAAATTTAATTCTTGACTATTTCCTCTTAAAATAACCAATAATAAAAACGCAGTAACTAAGCTTTGTATTCTAATATTTTGGATTCTGGTCTTCATGTATCTTTTCATTTTATCTGTAAAGGGTAAAATGCCCCACAAATGACTTATCGTTTCTTGGGTCGTTTAAATTAACTACATACCAATAATCGCCAGTTGGTAATTCCTTGCCCTTATATTTTCCATCCCATTTATCATCTACATTAAGTGTAGCTATTTTACGGCCATATCTATCGAAAATATCAAAGGTCATGTCCCGGTATTGTGATGTACAACCTGGTCCCCAACCTTCTGTGGCCGGCACAAAATAATTTGGAATACACACATCAATGAATTCCATAGGAATTGATGCAACAGCAGTACAACCATATCTGTCTGTTACAGTTACTGTATACGTTCCTGTTTCATAAATTATAAAGGTTGTTTCGCTACCACGAGATTCTCCGTTTAAGGTGAATTCATAATTACCAGTACCACCTGTTGCAATAGCTTCAATTTGATTTAAACCTCCGCCTTCTTGTAATATCAAAGTTAATGGTTGGTAATCCTCTATATCGAAGAAACTTGTTTGCTTTACACAACCATTACTATGCCTAACTTGAATATAATGATCTAAACCTGGAGCAACATTTGTAAAAATATTGCTTGTTTGGTATACACCTCCATCCAAAGCATATTCAAGGTCAGCTGGATTTATTGTATCATTTTCATTTAGATTTACTGTAACTGAATTTGTGGCAGCATTATTAATACATCCATACTCTAATACTAGTTCTGGGTTAAAATCAATTGAGCTTGGGAAGTCTATTTCAAACTCAACTTCGCAACCTTCATTATCTCTAATGTAAACCACATGGTTTCCACCCGCTAATCCAGAGAAGTTAAAAATAGTTTGAGTATTTGTTCCAGTAGTATAGGTGCCATTGTAATCATCAAGGTTTACTTGATATGGTAGACTTCCTCCTGAAATTTCTATGGAAAATGCACCATTTAATTCTCCAGAACAAAGTTCTGGAACTAAGGAATTAGGCACCACAGTTAAAAATACTGGAGCGGGCTCGTCGATAACAAAATCGATTAGAACAAAACACCCTAATTCATCTTGTGCAATTGCTTGATAGGTTCCTGGAGCTAAATACTCAAAAATTGGCTCATCAAAAAACTGATTCAACTGAGGTGAAATAGCATACTTAATAGTTCCCGTTCCTCCTGTTGCCAGAATTTCTATTGATCCATTATTTTGACCTGTACAGGTTACATCTGAGGTATTAAATGTAACTTCTAGTGGCAAAGCAGGTTCAGTAATTGAAATTGTTGCAGAAGTTGACAAACAATCGCCACTATCTACTCTAACCTGATAATCTCCAATAGATAATTCTGTAAATACGCCTGGGCTATTTTGTGTTGCCGGTATTGTATTGCCCAAAGGATCTTGAAGTGTATACACATAACTCCCTAAACCACCTTCGGCTATTGCTACAATAGTACCTGTTAAATCACCATTACAGTTAATTTTAGCATTTGTGGCATCGATTGCAATATCCAATGTTGGTAAAGCCTCAATAGTAATTTGGTTGGACGCATCTGTAATACACCCATTAGCATCTCTAACATAATATTGATAATCTCCTGGAGTAACATCAAAAGTGATTGATGATGAAAATGTTCCTATTACAGTTGTAAAATTACTATCCGTACTATACTCGTAAGTGCCGTTACCCCCTGAAGCACTAAGTGTTAAACTTGCTTCTGTCAAACATGTTTGTGATGTTACTTTTACTAATTCTGTTTCAACTTCTGAAGGTTGATTAATAACAATTGTTGGGGTATTGAATTCACAATTATAACCATCCGTAACTGTTACACTATAAGTACCTGCACCTAAATCATTAAAAACTGTTGATGTTTGAGGACCAGATGTTGTTGGCGTTGGCAACAACTGATTTAACGTATAAGTGTAGTTTATGCCTTGGCCGCCTGAGGTGTTTGTTACGGTAATAGTTGCATTTGTGTCTCCAAAACAAGAGAGCATAGTTGTACTTGCAGCTATTGTAGCATCAATTGGGTTTGGAATATCTAAAACCACTGTATCCGAAGCTATACACCCACTGCCATCTCTAACATTAACTGTATATGTACCAGCAGATAAATTTGTAAATGTTCCACTAGACGAATACCCTACAAATGCAGTTCCTGTTAACTCGTATTCATAAGTTCCCCAGCCGCCTGAAGCAATTGCAGTAATTGTTCCTTTATCATCATCACATGTTACGTTTGAAGTTTCTGAAGCATTAACAATTAAAGCTGAAAATGGAGATTGAATTACAACATCATTTGTAACCGTACAAAAAGGGCTTGCCGTTTGTGTTATAACAACACTGTAAGTACCTGATGCCATTCCAGGCACTAATTCTGGGTTAGTTGAAGTATTAGCATTTACGACACCAGTAACCGAGTTAGAGGCATTATCAAATACTTCATAAGTATATGGTCCTGAATATCCATTGATACCAATTTCAAAACTACCCGTGTTATCTCCAAAACACGTAACAGCAGATGGTGTAGTAGTAACAATTGGAGGTGTAGCCTCGGGAACAACAACTTCAACACTAGCAAAACATGTATTAGCATCGGTTAATGTAATCGTATAAGTTCCTGAGGGCACTCCTGAAAACACGTTTCCTGTCAACAAGATACTTGCTGGATTAGGACTTATAGTGTAACTATAAGCACCCGTTCCTCCAAGACCATTAATTGTTATTGCTCCATCATTATTATTACATGATGGTAATGCTGTTACTGAAGGTGTTATATCTACGGGAGGTGCGATATCTACACTAACCAAATTTCCACAACCATTGGCGTCTTGAACTTCAATTGTATGCGTACCTGATGCTAAATTAGAAATGGTAAATGGGGCTGTTCTTGTTTGGAAAGTCCCTCCATTAATACTATAACTATAAGGTGCTATACCAACTGAAGTTAGAGCAACATCAATTTGAAAGTTACCCTCAGTTACAGTACATTGATTGTTAACCGTAGCCGAAATTACTGGTTCCGCATCTTGAGATACCACTAATGCTACTGGTGTAGTTCTTATACAATTATATGCATCTTTTACATGTGCATAGTAAGTGTTGGCGTCAACATTAAATGTATTTGTTGGCGCCCAAGATGAATCTGTGGCTAAAGGTGCTGTGGCAGTTGTAGTAATTTGATATTCATATGGCGGTGTTCCGTTACTACCAGTAGCACTAATTAATCCTGAATTAGGATTACAATTCGCATTTCTATCCACAGAAGCGGAAATATCTAAATCTATAGCCGATTCTGTTATATTGAAAGGTACGGTAACTACCCCACAACCTGCATTGGGCCCAACAGTTTCTGTAATGAATACAAAATAAGTCCCAAAATCTAATGGCCCTAAATTAGCTATAGGTAATGCACCTCCCGCTGGAACTATTCCAGTTCCCGTTACTCCGGTTGAGATAAGAGACAATGAATTGAAAATTTCGTAATTAACTGTAGTTGGAACCCCGTAAATACTATTAATAGAAAATGAAACGTTTCCATCGACGCTACCTACACAAGTAATGTTATTTGAGGTTAACGCAGATGCAGTTAATGTAGAATTTGTTGGTACAGACGCTGTGGCTGTTTCGTAATAACTACATCCTGTGGATACGTCAAAAACAATAAAGGTATATGTTACGCCTGGAAGTAATCCTGTAAACGTAGCAGATTGACTTCCGGGAGTATCTTCTGCAACCCATGTTCCTCCTGGTGGAGGAGGTGGAATTACTCCTCTATAAATATCAAAGAAAAATGGACCCGCACTTGCTAAAGTAGTACCAATACTAACCTCAGCTTCTCCACCCGTAGTACAATTTACAACCGTATTTACAACAATATCTAAGTCATTTGGTGGTGATGCCACTAGAACATCTTGTACTAAAACAGAACATCCATTAGCATCAACTACGTTTATTTGATATAACCCAAAATCAACTACATCAAACGTTGTTGATGTGGTACCAGAAACATTTAATTCTGTAGCAGAATATCCATTAGTCCCTGTAACATAATAGTTATACGGTGCGGTTCCACCTGTGACACTTTGCACAATTACAGAACCTTTTGAAATACCTCCGCTTGTAATATCACAAGTAATAGGTAAAGACGTATAATTGACCAAAATAGGATCTGGTTCTCCTATAGTAATAGATTCCGTATCAGTACATTGGTTTGCATCTGTTATTGTTATAGTATAATCTCCAGCAGGCAATCCAGATGTTTGAGTACCATAATCTGTTCCTGTTGTATCATTATTTACATTAATAATAAATGGTGGTGTACCAACCAAATTATTAATCGTCACATCTATTGCAGCGTTTGCTTCACCATTACATAAATTATCTTGTATTTGAGCTACTGAAATTTCTGGTAACGAAATAGCATTTATAATTTGCACCCCTGTTTCCGCAGTACAATTATTTGCATCGGTAATTTGGAATTGATAAGTTCCATCATTTGCAACACTGTAGTTAAAGTTTGTTCCTGTTGAACCAAGACTTGTGTATGCACCTCCATTAAATGAAACCGCGTAATTAAATGGAGCAACTCCTCCAGAAATTGCACCCTCTATAACTCCATCAGGCGACGCGGTACAGTCAATATTTTTAGTAATTACAGCACTTACAGTTAATGGCGGCAATGGGTTAATTGTATAGGTTTCTGAATATGTACAATTATTTACATCTCTTACTTGAAACGTATACGTTCCTGGTGTTAATCCTGTAAATATATTTGATGTTTGATATGCAGTTGCTGCAATTGCTGGTGCTATAATTTGATACTCCAATGAGTTTAAGCCTCCAGTTGCAGTTAAGGTAACATCTGATGTGTTAGAAGGACAACTTATTGGTGAACTAGAAAAGTTTAAATCTGATGGTGGATCTAGAGCATCAACCACAATTGGCGCCGCTATAAATGTACACAAATTAGCGTCTTGAACTGTTATTGTATATGTTCCACTTGATAATCCAGTAAATGTATTTCCTGATTGGAAGCTTATTCCATCAATACTATATTGATACGGCGAAGCACCACCAGTAACATTGGAAACCGTTATAACACCATCTGAAGTACAAGTTAATGGTGATGTTAATGCTACAGTTCCATTAATTGCTGTTTCTGTGCTTATCGTAATCGATTGTGGAGTAGTTAAACACACATCTACTCCAGATGTATACTCCACTACAACTTCATAATTACCAACAGTTAAACCTGTAAAACTTGGAGAATTAAAATATGTTACCCCATTATCAATACTATATCGTAAAGCATTTCCATTAGCATTACTAACATTTATACTTATAGTCCCCGAATTTGAAGCATCGGCACATAAAATATCCGTTTGAGAAACTGTAAAATCAGGTGCTAATATAGCATCAACATTAATGGTTGTTTGAGCTTCGCAATTATTGAAATCGACGACTCTAATATCATAAGTTCCAGCGGTTGTAACATCTATTATAGGTGTAGTTTGAAAAGCTGTAGAACCGTTTATAAAATAATAATATGGTGCCGTTCCTCCTGTTGGATAAACGGTGATTTCTCCGTTAGTACAGGTTAATGGTTCAGTTAAGGCGGCTGTTACCTCTAATAAAGGAGGTTCTATAATTGCAATATCTCCAGTATATGTACATCCATCTTCAGTAGAAATATTAATGGTGTATGTTCCAGGATTAAGGTTGGAAAAAGTATAATTATCTTCAACAATCGGCCCTACATTATTTATTAAAGTCGCACCATTATATATTGAAAAGAAATACTGGGGACGGGCATCATTTGCCGCCAAAATTATATTTCCTAAATCTCCATAGCATAATGGCTGTTGAATAGTTGTATCAACAGTAAAATCTCTTTCTCTAATTTGCACATCTGGAACCGAAAAAATACAAGGATTTGGTGTTACACCAACTTGCCTTACGTAGGCGGTATAAATACCTGGACTAGTTACAGTAAAGGTATTGCTAGCCTGATAAGTTATGTTATCTATACTAAACTCATAACCACTAGGCACACCTCCAATAACTATTTCACCTGGAGTTGTACAAATGATATCTCTAGCGGTGACCGTAGGCACTAATAGGTTTTCGTAAACATTAAAATAAAATTGATTGAAACACCCACCAGCATAGTTTAGTGTTAAACGATACTGTCCAGCTGTATCGGCTGTAAAATTTGGTCCAGTCTCAACTTGATTCCATGTACAAGCACTATCCTCGTTTGCACAATCAGGATTTAAAACAGCAGTACAACTTGTTTCATCTAAAACTTCCCATATTATTGAAGAGGTATCTGTAATACCTGTTTGAATTTCCTCAAAATCGTTTGCTCCACATAAAAATATGTTGGGTAATTCCTTACCATCATTGGGACAGATAACAATCTCATCTGCATAATCTAAAACAGGGTTTGTTACGTTAGACCCAAAAAGTTCAACATCAAATTGCTGTCTTATAGATTGACATGGCGCAGTTGCAGCATTATAAACATAATATGTTCCTGTTGTATTAACAGTAATAGACTGCCCATTTCCAATAACCGGTGTACCGCTTAGGCTCGTAGACCATGTATATGAATCATAACCATCTGCAGCGGTTAAAGTTGTAGAATCTCCACAGAGAATAACACTTTGATTAAACGTACAGTTTAAATCTGCAAGAAAATTTGTTGCACTTGGATTAAATAAACATGCCGACACACTATTAAAACTTGGATCGTCTGAAATTGTAAATGTAGGGTTGAGTGTTCCTCTATACGTTGCAAAGGCTTGATTACTAACAATATTTGAACATGCATCGGATAGCAAACTACAGTCTGACACCACGGTTACTTTAAATCGAATTTGTTGCATAGGGTCATTTTCTTCGACAACCGATTCGTCTATGGCAAAAATTATTTCTCTTGTAGTTGCATTGTAACTTTGAACTGTTACTCCTGGTGGTAAAAACTCAATATCATCTGGGTAGTTAAATACTATATTGATTGGAAGAATATCTCTAATTGTAAAATTTGTTGCATTATCATTACCCGTGTTTTCAAAACCAATAACATAATTCAATTCATCGCCAAGGCCTACTTCTTGTCCTTCAATGTTATCACCATCGGCATTCTCAACCAACTTAGTTAGTACAATATTTGGTTCAATAATTTCCACGGCCAAAGCATAGAAATATGGAAAAAAAGTATCTCCTTGAGTTTCTAATCTTACAGTTGCAGAAGTTGCGTCGTTAGCAATAATGGTATTTCCTGGATTAGGCACTACCATAACACCTGTATCAAAACCTAACGTATTGGTACTATTAGGGTTTCTATTATTTACGGGAGTTGCACTTAATTGGGTAACAGAACTATTGAAAAAATTAGTAGCTGGTCTATCTGCTGCCGATAAGTTTAATCCATTCAACAAAAGTTGATCGCCCAAAATAGGGCTATCACCTTCCAAAGTTGCAAATGCAAAATTTGCTCTAACTGGCGCTGGAGCAGGAATAGTTCTAAAACCAGTAACAGGAATATCAAGTGCAGGATTTCCACCAGGAACACTGATAGCGCTAAACCCATCAAAACTTGTTATTGCTTTTCCTGGAATTGTGGGATCCTCATATACAATAAATAAAGACCATCCAGCTGAATGACCAGTTCCATTATAAGGACTGTAAGATGCCGTTCTTCCTTGTTCACTTGAAACATTAGCAACAGTATATGTTCCTAAATTATTAGTAAAACCAGTAACTATACTGGTTACATCGGCATAACAGGCATAAGGAAAACTATCGCCTCTATCTACGGTTGTACCGTTGGCATTGAAAAAAACTGTACCTGTAACATCATAATAACCACCTTCTGGACCTTTAAATTTAATTTGATCTATGGGTTCTGTTCCAGGGTTAACAGCACTCCAGTATAAACCAGCATGTACAATTCTATAACATCCTGGGTTTGCAATTACTAAATCGGCACTAGAAGAACTAAATGTAGTTGGGTCCGAATCTATATCAATATAACGCATATCTACGGTATGATTGTAGACATTGTTATTGTTAAATGCATTATTATCTGGTCCCAAAATATTGTTCCCAATTAAAACAATGTCGCCCTTTAACGTCTGATCAAACCTTGGCGTAAAAGGCACAAAATTTTGTGCAAATAGCGTTGTACTAAAAAATAGCACCACAATAATTGCGCAAAAATTCACATAAGTAGGTTTTTTCATGATAGTTTGCTTTTTCTATTCCTTCTTATTGGGGATTAAAAAGAAATAGTTTGGTTTTTTATTTAGTTATTTAATTTTCTATTTTCACAAGTGACATTTTAGTATTGTACGGTTCACTTCCTTTCTTCTCCATTGCACTCTTAGCAGCTCCAATTTGGTCAAATTTTTCATAATAGATAAAGTATTTGTTTGTCTTGACATCAAAGAAGAAATTTACATTCTTCTCACCAGAAGCCACAACTTTTGAAACAAACTCATCTCTTTTTGAAATGTCGTCATGAACCGCAATTACCATATAATATCCAGGTTCTTCATTTACTACATTATTTACAATCTGTATGTTTTTTGTCTGCTCCTCTCCAAAATCGAAATCGCTTTCTTTTAATGGTGTTAAACTTTCCTGTGTCGTCTCCTTAATTCTATTTAATGCTGCTTTATCCTTTTTATAACGATCTTGTTGGTTATCATAAGCTGCACGACTAATCCTTCTTTTTCTTTCAAAATCGGTTGCAGCGCGTATCTTCTCAAGGTTGGCAATTAAGGCCGATTTATAATTTTTTATGCGTAATTGTTCTTGTTTTAATTCTGCTATTGTCTTTTTATAAAAATCATTAATACCTTGTCTATCTTTTCTATACTTTCTTTTTCGTTTTATTAAAAGCGCTTCAAGTTCAATCATTTTAGCTTCTTGTTCCTTCTCAATTTTTTCTATCTCATCTTTAAGCTCCTCTATTTTTGCATTTTCTGCTGCAACACTTTTAAACTTTTTAGGTGCTTGATAAACCCCTTGTTCACTAAGATCATTTTCCTCTTTTAAATCATCCAAATCTTGTTGCTTGATTGCAATACTTTCAGATAGATTATTTAGTAGTTCACGTTGTTCTTTCTTAGCTTTTTCGGTGGCTTCGGTAAGTGTTTTTAAAGTTTGAAACTCCTCATCTTCTGCCTCTGGAACCATTTCGTCGTTAGAAGAATTTTCATTGTCTATTATAGATTCTGCAGAAACATTATCCGTGGCTTTCTCTTCAATATTATTATCCTCTTTAGCTATATCATTCGCAATTACACTTTCATTTAATATTTCGGATTCAGATAATTTCTTCTCCGCCTCTGCTTTTGCCTCTGCTTCTAACTTTAATTTTGCTGCCTCCTCTGCTTCCAATTTAGCTTTAGCTTCTAACTCAGCTTTTCGTTTTGCTTCTTCCAATTTTCTTCTTTCCTCTTCAGCCTCTACTTTTGCTGCTTCTTCTATTGCTCGCCTTCTTTCTTCCTCAATCCTAGATTTTTCTGCTTCTATTGCAGCTTTTCGTTTTGCTTCTTCTTGCTTGCGTGCTAATTCAGCCTTTTGTTCCGCTTCAAGTTTCAAACGGGCCTCCTCTTTGGCCTTTGCATCCTCCAGAGCTTTAGTATTATCTAAGTCTTGGGTATTCTCATTTTTAACTGAACCATCAGTACTTTCTGTTTCTATTTTATCCTCTTCCTGTGCAATGGCACTTAAGTTTTCAGGTTCAACCTTATTAGTTTTTGCTTCTGCCAATGCTTTTCGTTCAGCAATTATAGCGGCTCTTCTTTCAGCCGCTTTTGCTCTCTCTTCAGCTGATATACTGCTAGCTTTAGCTTTCTTTCTTTTAGCGTTGAACAGCGATTGTTCTTGATCATCATTGCTATAATTATATCTGAATTTATTGTTAAAGCGGTATGCCACAGTGATTTCATGAGAACTCCCAAATTCGGATAAATCTCCCATAGATTGTTCATAATTATATTCAACAGCAATATTTTTGGTTACATTGAGACCAACACCTGCAGATGCTCCAAATACTGTATTATAACCTGCCTGTGCCCATATTCCCTTAGGAACTGTAAGCATTGCTACACCTGATAGAATTGTTTGATCATTCTTAAATTCACTTCTAAGCAGAGTTGTAAACTTGCTCTCATCAAAAAATCCTCTAGAATTCATATACCCAGTGTACATTACATGTGCTTGTAGGGCTTGCTCTGGGTTGTCCGCAATTATCTCCGAGGTATTCAGATTATATGTAACGAGGTTGCTTATAGATAGACCAAAATCTAAAAACGAGGTACCGTAGTTAATTCCAGGGGTTACAGTTAATGCAAAACTTGAGGGCACATTTTCTAAAGCAGTATCTGGGCTATTTAATATTACTTTGCCCTGATTAATTCCGCTTTGGTACGCACCTAGATTTAATCCAAATGTTAGATTATTGTCATCACTGAAATTTACATTATATGCAAAATTCATTATACCACCGAATGTCGTTAGCACTCCTATATTCTGTTGAAACAATCCAACACCCGCACCAATATTTTCGGCAAATCTACCTGAGTAACTAAACAGATAAGATTCTGGGGCGTCATTAAATTGCGCCAATTGTCTTTTATTGGTAAAACTTATGTATTTGTTTTGCTCTCTTGCAAAGCTAAACGTTGGATTCAATGAATATCTATTAAATTTCAATGAGTTCCTAACAGGTAAGGCTAAAGCAACTATACCATTACTCTCCTGAGAATGAAATTGTTGTATAGCACCTAACATTAAAAACATATATAATAGATATTTGTTCATTTTACTTGAGAACCGTTATAGTTCCTTTTTTTATAGATTGATTTGGGGTTTTAATAATGTAATAATAAACTGCGTTTATGCTTTTATAATCCAATTGATTTTGAGGCCAATTGTTTTGATAATCATTTGTACTTAATACTACTTTTCCTTGTTGACTAATCAACGTAACTTCGGTATTTGTGCCGCTCACATACTCTTGCGGAATTACCCAAGTATCATTTTGTCCATCACCATTTGGCGTAATTACGTTTGGAATATTGGATACATCAGGAAAAGGTTCAGTAACTTTAAAATTGATTTCTTGAGATGCTAAACAGCCTACTGTTTGTGTAATAACCACTTTGTAATCACCCTGCTCTGTTACTTCAAAATTATCTTCTGTAGCACCTGAAATGAGATTTTCATCCATATACCACTGAAATTCTGGACTTTGTGCAGTCGTTGTAGTACTTACCAATAATGTTTCACCACGTTCTAATTCGTTTCTTTCATTAACATCTATTTCGCTTGTAAAATCAGCGTTCCTTAAATCAATTGATGCACTAGAAGAGCAGTTTTCTAATTGAATTACCACTGCATAATTACCAGCCTCGTTAGTTTGATAAGATTGACTAGTAGCATTTGCAATTTCATTGCCATCTTTATACCATTGATAAGAAATTCCGTTTATGGCACTAAGCGTTGTAGGTCCGTCTTCTGCGCAATATGGATTTCCTAGGGTAGAACTAATGGAAGTTTCACCACTTGAGGAGGATATTTGAGTAACAGAAACTTTATTGGATACAGAATTTGAAGTGCAGGTTCCGTAATTAGTTTCCACGAAATATACCCCTGGTTGATTTACTTCTAAACTTTCTCCAGAAGATACATAAACTGAGGTAGTAGCACTTGTTTCTTTAAACCAATTAAACGACAAAGCGTCGTATTGCAAAGGAGAATCGTTCATCACTCCTCCTGGATTATCAATTGTTAATAAATAACTACCTCCTGAACAGTACACACCAGTGTCTATCAAATTGTTGATAGTAAACGGACTATCTTGAATCTTGTAATAAGCAGCAAAAACGTTTGATGCGCTACTTGTAGCTGCTGGTGCCGTACTTTTTACTCTAAGTTTATAGCCTTCGCCTGCTGTATCGTCTGGAACCGAAAAGGTAATAGTAGCAGGAGAAGATAATATACTTCCGGCCATTGAGCTATGGATAGTTGTTGCATTTGAAAAACTACCTGAGGCATCTGAAAGCTCTATAATAAATTGGTTTGAAGCTTCTAGATTTGCTTCAGGAGAGAAAGTAAATGTAACGTTATATTCATTAAACGAGGAACTAGCACAAGCCTGAGTAAAGCCTAAATTAGGCTTACTTATTACTATTTGCGCTTTTATAGTTGATAAACCAACCGTGAAAACAAGCGTTAAAATAATAGTAAAATTCCTCATATAGTTTTACATTTTATAAAACTACTAGGAATTTAATCTCTTGAATGAAATTAAAATATATTCCAAAAGTTATGAGAGGTGAAACTGGAAAATGAAACCTAGTAAAGTTTTATCATGTTTTAATTTTTAATTCTATTGATCCTCTAATAAATCTGGATCAATATTGGTTGCTATAATTTTGTTTATTCTTAATCTAAAATCTGGCCTTCTATAATTGTCTGCTGCAATAAATGTTTCTTTGTTGGTACTTTTAGAGTACACATTGAAAAAGGCTCTGTTTCCATACCAATTTTCCAAGTCATCATTATTAGCATTGTCCTCAATAAAAATATTACCATTGCAGTTATTAAAATACATTTGTGTAAACCCTATACTTTCTAAGTTTTCTTGATTTATGGTTATATTATGATCAAGAATAACAGCAGGATTAAAACCAGAAATCACGCTCTTGCTCATATCAAGCCTTGCACTTTCTCCAACATACACTGCTTCGTGCACTAAATTCATTTCTATAGCAGCCTCTAAATCGTCGCTATCATTTAAAAATGTAAGATTGTTAGCTTCTAAAACTGTTTTATTTTTTGTAAAATCAAACTCTCGCTTCTCGTTGTAAGAAAGCACTTTTAAGCAAGCTTCTCCACTTCCATGAGAAGTATAGGGAGAACGAACAGCCAGAGCATTTACAATTGAAGAATTTGAGCCATGATTAAACTTAAAGTCAGTACCCTTGTTTCGATATGATACTAAATGATTTAATACCGCATTACCACCCCAAACTTCAAAAGCATCTTCTTCGGCATTACTTATCATTACATGGTCTAAAACGGTGGAATTACCTACACTTGCTAAAAGTAAACCGTTAAAATATGACTCTTGCGAAATGCGCTTACCAGCATATTCAATTCTCACGAATTTAAGTACTCCAGAGGAATGATCTGCTTTATCTCCACCGTAATTAGTATGCACATAATCAGCAGGATTTAAATTAGGATAATATGCTGCTACTGAGCCACTTCCATATCTATTTATAGGGGCTTCACCAAGAATTATAATACCTCCCCAATCTCCTGCTCTCTTTGAACTTTTGTTTGAAGTAAATATTATAGGATCGGTCTTTACACCTTCTGCCATAATTTTAGATCCTTTGGCAATAGTTAACGAGGCTTTAGATTTAAAATCTCCATAGACTATTGTACCAGGTTCAATAGTTAAGGTAGCGCCATTTGTTACAAAAACACTCCCAAGAAGTAAGTAAACTTCTCCTTTGTAAAGTGTGGTGTCTTCGGTAATGTTACCAGCTAATATTTGGGTTGGCTCACCATGATCAATTGGGCTTAACTTAAAATCTGTCCAGTTATTAAGCCAATTTGCATTTCCAGTAATTCCTTTTTCTTGCTGTGCAAAAGCAGAAGAAACCACTAAAAACAATACTAAAGTTAGGCTTGTAAAATTCTTCATGATTATTATTAATTTTTATCCGTGGATAACTGATTTAAAACTGTAATCAAAAATATTGGAATATTCTATGAAATACCAATTATTTCGATGAAATACATGTTTAATCTAAAAAATAAGTAAGTATTTTCGATGAAATACACATTAAAAGGACTTGATATAAAAATGAAAGGTATTGCCTATATACAAAAATGAGCTAATTAAAAATCCACTCAGAATACTAAATAATGAAGAAAGAAAAATGCGCCATTAATTAGTGATAGGCACTATACTCGTGTAGTGATTTTAAGATTTCCTCATAGAAAATAATAGCTGAAACTAAATCATCGGTATCTGAATACGGCAAAATTCTTTCTTGAAATTCTCCAGTACTTTTTAAGAAATCGTCAGTAGCTTCAAACTGAGCTTCCAAAGCTTTCCTGTTATCACTATCATTAGGGATACCAAGAGTGGTCATGGTTACACCAGGTTTCGTGGCAAATGCTATATACGGCATTAACTTAACTAAGCTTTCTAAACGTTCTACATATAAAGTTAATAATTCGCCTTTTTGCAGGTTATCAAGTTCAGATTTACTATGATACTTTTTTATGGCTACATTGTCACTTATTATACTTTTAGCATCCTTTTTCTTTTGTGCAAAACCAGCACTTGCTAATAACATAAAGCAAAAACTAAGAAAGAAAATTTTCGTTTTCATGAATGTGATATTGGGGTTCAGGATGCTAAAATATGTAATTTATCGTAAAAAACAATCGTTTTGTCGATTTTTTTTAACTTCAATAACCGTATTACACTTCCTAAAACAAAAGTATATACGCTCTATTTTATAATTTAATAATATTATTTCCTCTAAGAATTGAATCTTAGATATTATTTTTGAATTACAAGAAAAACTATGGATTTAAGCAAAGTAAAGTTAGTGGTGACTGATATGGATGGCACCCTACTTAATAAAAATCATGAAATTAGTCCACTTTTCAACTCCCTTTTCAAGCAGCTTATCAAACACAATATCACTTTTGTTGCGGCTAGTGGAAGACCTTACTACGGCATGATAGATAAATTACATCATATCAAAGACGATATAATTATTGTTGCAGAAAACGGTGGCTTAATAATAAAGGATGACCACACATTATTATCTAACCCCATTAAATCAGATCATTTGAAAGAGCTAACTGATTTGATTCTTACAATAGAAAATACACATCCTATTTTCTGTACCAGACATAAGGCTTATGTAATGAGTAATTCTAAACCCCTTCTGCATTTGCTATCTGAATATTATGCACAATATGAAATAATCACTTCTCCTGAGGCAATTCAAGAACATGTTTACAAAATTGCACTCTTCCATGAAGAAAGTTCAGAACAGTACATTTATCCTTTCATTAAACATTTAGACCACAAATTTAAAGTAAAATTATCAGCCACTCATTGGGTTGATATTTCTGAAAACATTGCAAATAAAGGTACTGCTATAAAGCTTTTACAAGAAAAATATAATATCTCTAAAGACGAAACTTTAGCTTTTGGCGACTATAATAATGACTTAGAAATGCTGGAAAACGCTTATTTTAGTTATGCGATGGCCAACGCGCATCCACATGTAAAAACTACTGCAAGGTTTGAAACCAAGAGTAATAATGATTTTGGGGTAGAGGTCGTTCTTGAAGAACTTCTATACGAGAAAAATAAATCTATGTCTTGAAAATAAGTAATTTAGACTTTAACGCAACCTTTGCGTATTTTTACCATCTAAAAAGAAAAAATAATTGTTTTCAAAATGAAATTCAAGTCCTTTACTCTATCAATCTTATCAATATATCTTACAAGTTGCTCTCTTGAGAGTAATGATTTTGCTGCCAGTGACACAGTTGAAACAACTGTTGTGGAATGGCATCTAACGAACGTTTCTGGTGGAATTCCCAATGTAGATATTAATTTCGATTTAGATAAAATAATATGGATTTTTGATGTTGATATTAATGGCAGCGGTACTCTTTTAGTTCAAAATCATAATGAAGAAAATTCGATAGAAGATGGTTTAGAATCTGGGGAGTATGCAGTTTTTGTAGCTGAATATGATGAACAACCTATATTATTCCTTAATGGAGAAGAATATGCAGGATTTTCATACCCAACTTCAGATACTTTAGTGATTAACCATAACATTACCTCCAGAGGGCTTATAGCTTCAGAAGAATATATTTTCACTTTCCGAAGAAGACTTATTGAATAAGCTACAAATTAAGTTTTTTGCTTTTTTTTCTTTGCAGCAGGGAATAGAACATTATTCAATATTAAACGATATCCTGGAGAAGTTGGATGCAAATCTAATTCTGTTTTAGCGTCCCCTACTCTATGCTGATAATCTTCAGGATCATGACCGCCATAGAAGGTAAAAAACCCTTTCCCTTTAATACCATGAATATATTTGGCTTCGCCATTAGTCTTATTCTCTCCCATTACTAGCACATTAGACTTAATTTCATCTCGCGTAAAAGCAGTGGTTTGTCCCATAAAACCTTTAACTAATGCGGTATGGTTTTGACATAACATTGTTGGTATTGGATCCCACTTTGCCGAAAATTCCATTAAAGAAAAATAATCTGTAGTTTTTGATATGGTTCTTTTTCTAGTAGTATCGATAGATGAAAACTCGTACTTTTTGGCATTTCTTTCCAATAAGAAATCAGTGAAGGCAAACGTTTTATTATAGTTAATTTTATTTTGATATGCCGGCTCACTACCATCTCCATCAAACATTGGCTCGCAAATATCAACACCTTCTGCCGCTAAAGCTATATCAAAACTGTCTGTAGCACTACACATGGCAAACATAAAGCCTCCCCCAACAACGTAATCTCGTATTTTTAAAGCCACATCTAATTTTGCTTCAGAAACTTTATTGTACCCTAAACGTTTGGCAAGAGCTTCAGCATCTTTTTTCTCTTGAATATACCATGATGAAGCACGATACATTCCATAAAACTTGCCGAATTGTCCTGTAAAATCTTCATGATGTAGGTGTAACCAATCAAACAATAAAAGACCATCATTAAGCACCTCTTCATCATAAATAGTTTCATACGGAATTTCTGCATAAGTAAGAACCATAGTAACAGCGTCATCCCAAGGCAGCTTACCTTTAGGTGTATACACTGCTACTTTAGGAGCTTTCTCTAAAACCACCGCTTCCATATTTTTGCTCGGACTTGCTATATCCTCTAAAATACTTTCAGCCTTTTCAGTGGAAATTAATTCAAAAGACACACCCCGTATTTGACACTCTTTTTGAATACTTTCGGTGTCAGGCAATAAAAAGGAACCTCCACGATAATTAAGAAGCCATTTTACCTTAAGCTGCTTTTCCAGTGTCCAATATGTAATACCGTAAGCCTTAAGATGATTCTTCTGAGATTCGGAATCCATTGGAATTAGTATATAAGATGCATGTATGTTTATACTAATAAGAAGAAGACATAGAAGGATTAGGGCTCTTTTCATAAGCCGAAAGATAATGAAAAAATGAACTGAAAGAATTTAATCAATTGTTAAAATGGTACATCGCTTTCATCCTCACCATCATTAAATGAACTTCCAAAAGCTTGATCTGGACTGGCTGTAAAACTATCTGGTTTAAAGGTATCATCATTAGCGGCAGCATTCATTTTACTATGAAACTCAAATGGCGAATCAAAATCGTCAAGATTATCAAATTTCCCTAAGTGCCCTAAGAATTTTAAGCGGATATTCTCCAAACCACCATTACGGTGTTTCGCAATGATAAATTCAGCTTGCCCCTCTGTTGGTGTGCGCTCCTCATCGTCCCACTCATCAATTTTATAATATTCTGGACGATAAATAAAACTCACAATGTCCGCATCTTGCTCAATGGCGCCAGACTCACGTAAATCGGAAAGTAAAGGTCTCTTACTCCCACCACGCGTTTCTACAGCACGTGACAACTGGGATAAAGCTATAACAGGAACATTAAGCTCCTTAGCCAATGCTTTTAAGTTTCTCGAAATCATTGAAATTTCTTGTTCGCGGTTTCCTGCATGACTACTTCCTCCTGTCATTAACTGTAGGTAATCTATCATTATTAATTTGATACCATGTTGTGATGACAAACGACGCGCTTTAGCCCTTAAATCGAAAATAGAAAGCGAAGGGGTATCATCAATAAACAAAGGGGCTTTTTCGAGATCCTTAACCTTCACGTTGAGTTGTTCCCATTCGTGCTTTTCTAATTTACCGGTTCTCAACTTTTCGGAAGACAATCCTGTTTCACTAGAAATAAGACGTGTAATCAACTGTACCGAAGCCATTTCTAAAGAGAAAAAAGCCACTGGAATGTTTTGATCTACGGCAATATTTCTTGCCATAGAAAGGGTTAGGGCGGTTTTACCCATACCTGGACGTGCAGCAACAATTATTAAATCTGAAGGTTGCCAACCTGATGTTAATTTATCTAGTTTGTGAAAACCTGTTGGAATGCCACTTAAACCTTCTTTATTTGAAATCTCTTCAATTTTCTTCTTAGCTTGAATTACAAGCTCTTGGGCCGTTTCACTAGATTTTTTAATATTCCCTTGAGTAACTTCGTATAATTTTGCTTCTGCCTTATCTAATAAGTCAAAAACATCTTTGGTTTCATCATATGAATCTTCAATAATTTCATTTGAAATCTTGATTAAACTTCTTTGAATAAATTTTTGAAGAATAATTCGTGCATGAAATTCGATATGTGCTGAAGAAGAAACTTTTTGAGTTAAAGAAATTAGATAAAAATCTCCACCTACCAGTTCTAGCTTAGCATTTTTTTTAAGTTGTGTTGATACAGTTAATAAATCAACCGGTTCGCTACCTTCAAACAACTGAAAGATAGCTTCAAAAATATGTTGATGTGCCTCTTTGTAAAATGCTTCTGGACTTAAAATATCAATTACCTCATCAACACCCTTTTTGTCAATCATCATTGCACCAAGAACAACCTCTTCTAAATCAACAGCCTGAGGGGGGATTTTTCCTTTTTCGAGATTAATTAAAGTGCTTTTATCTACACGATATCCAGTAAGTTGGTTAGGTTGCTTCATAAATGCGAAAATAGCTAAATAAACCAATCGATATGAAAATTTATCATTCTGGTTTTACACGCTTCGTTAACAAAATAACTGTTGATAACTTATTACTATTGTGAACAAGCATAAAAAAAATCTGAAGTTTAAACTTCAGATTTTTTAGTTTTTGGTTTTAAACGTTTTAGCCTTTAAAAACCCCCATGTTGGCATATTTTTCTATGCGTTCATTAATCAAATCTGTTGGTGATAAGTTTTTCAGTTCATCAAAATGTTTTTCAATGGTATCGCTAACTGCTTGAAATGTTTTCGCCCTATCTCTATGAGCTCCTCCTAGAGGCTCTTTAATAATACCGTCAATAAGTTTTTGTTTCTTCATATCCTTAGCGGTCAATTTCAAAGCTTCGGCAGCAGTTTCTTTATGCTCCCAACTTCGCCATAATATTGAGGAACATGATTCTGGAGAAATCACGGAATACCACGTATTTTCAAGCATTAAAACTCTATCTCCCACACCAATACCCAAAGCACCACCTGATGCTCCTTCTCCAATTACAATTGTAATTATTGGTGTTTTTAAACGTGTCATTTCCAAAATGTTCCTAGCAATTGCTTCTCCTTGTCCACGCTCTTCAGCTTCTAGACCAGGATAAGCCCCAGGAGTATCTAACAAGGTAACTACTGGAATACCAAATTTTTCTGCAGATTTCATCAACCTTAACGCTTTTCTATAACCTTCTGGATTAGCCATACCAAAATTTCTGTACTGTCTTGTTTTGGTATTATATCCTTTTTGTTGGCCAATAAACATATAAGTCTGGTCTCCAATTTTACCAAGACCACCAATCATTGCCTTGTCATCTTTAAAACTTCTATCTCCATGAAGCTCCAAAAATGTGTCGCCGCAAATGGCATTAATATAATCTAAAGTGTATGGTCTGTTTGGATGTCTTGATAGTTGAACACGTTGCCACGCGGTTAAGTTCTTATATATCTCGTCTGTAGTCTTTTCAAGCTTTTTCTCAATCTGCTCGCAGGTTTCAGTAACATCAACTTCACTTTCTTCACCAATAATCTTGCACTTTTGCAATTGATCTTCCAGCTCCTTTATAGGTAATTCAAATTCTAAATATTCCATAAGAATTTAATTTCTTTCATTTTAGTTAGCTCACAAAATTAAGCAATTATTTTCTTTTGAATTTTACTAATTATTGCAATTGTTTGCTTTTGAAGACATGTTTATTTTTGATAATACCATTTAAAAGTACAGTAACCATAATTATTAGTGCGCCATAGTAAAAAGCTCTACTCATTTTTTCGCTTTCGGGATATAAAATTAAGGCAATTAAAATACCATACACAGGTTCTAAATTATAGGTTAGCACAACCGTATAAGGGCTTATAATTTTCATAACATAAACTGCCGCTATAAAGGCATAAGCGGTACAAATAGATGCTAAGATGAATAAGTATAGAGAATCTTTGAAGCTTAACATAAAAAAATCTCTAGAGAAGCCATCTCCAAAACACATAATACATATCGATATAAATAGCACACCACTAACAAACTCGTAAAATGAGATTACCGTAGCCGAGTGTTTCTTTAAAAAAACACCATTTAATACTGCAAAAAGTGATGAGAAAAATGCCGATGAAATACCCAATAGAATACCTGATAAATATTTTAGTTCACCTTGGGTAATTATAAACACACCAATTATTACGAGGAGCCCAAAAACAATTTCATAACCGATAATTTTACGTTTATAAAATATAGGTTCTATAAAAGATGCAAAAAAAGCACCTGTAGAAAACATGGATAAGGCAATAGAAACATTGGCTTTATCAATAGCAGCAAAAAAGGTAATCCAATGTAACGCAATGATAACCCCAGCAATTGAAAATTTAATAAAAGATTCTTTTTTAACCTTTAGTTTTATCCTTCTAAACTTTATAAAAATCAACATTAAAATGGCAGCTACAACCATGCGAAACCAGACCAAGGGAATTGCTGTTATTGATATTTCTTTCCCTAAAATAGCTGTGAAACCTGCGATAAAAACCAGTAAATGTAGGTGTAGATAATTTTTTAATTTATCGCTTGGCATTTTGTAGAAGGTATACTGCTAAAATACCAAAAATGAAATTTGGAAACCAAACGGCAATTACAGGTGGAAAATCACTTTGTTGCGCCATTACTCCAAATACCTTATCAAAGAACACAAATACCATAGCAATACATATCCCTAACGCCAAATTAACACCCATACCGCCTCTTCGTTTTATGGAAGAAACCGCCACCGCAATTATGGTAAGTATGAAAATTGAAACAGGCAAACTCCATTTTCTGTAAAGCACAAGTTTATAACGCCCTATGTTTGAAGAGCCTCGTGCTTCCTCTTTCTCTATAAAATTAATAAGCTCAGGATACGATAAAGTTTCAGCAATATAAATTACTGGAGTTAAATCTTCTGCATCAAAAGAGAACAACGTATCTTTTGTAGATTCCTTTACTATAATATCATCAAACTCTCCTACCGTTCTTTTAACATAATTCTTTAACCTATAAATTGTATCCTTTTCTATATATTGAATACTGGCTGCGGTAATTTTCGTAACTAATTGGTTGTTTTCAATATGTTCTAAGGTAAAATCCCGCCCTAGTTTCTTTTTTGAATTAAAATTACTTACATAAATAAAATCATTATCATTTATTTGTCTATAAACGTTTTTGTCATCTACCGCTTTTCTACCCCTTTTAAAGTACTTATAATCAAATTCATTAAATCCTTTGCTTGCTTCAGGAGCCAAAAACATTCCAAGAATTAAAGCAAAAGCAGCCACAATAATAGCTCCGTAGATATAAGGCCTTAAAAATCTGGAAAATGAAACGCCTGAGCTTAAAAAAGCAACTATTTCAGTATTATTTGCAAGTTTTGAAGTAAACCAAATAACGGAGAGAAATAAAAATAAAGGAAATAATAAGTTGGCGAAGTATATTGTAAAATCCAGATAAAACAGTGCTACCTCATTAAATGGTACATCATTATCTAAAATCTTTCCTATTTTTTCCGCTAAATTTACTGTAATTCCGATAGGAATAAACAGTAAGAGCATCATCAAAAACGTGAATAAATAGCGCTTTAATATGTACCAATCTAAAATCTTCACCTTAGTAATTACAAGCGTTTATCCATTTGCTTTACCATCATACTTTTCCAAGTTGTAAAATCTCCCGCTAAAATATGTTTTCTTGCCTCGCGAACCAACCACAAATAAAATCCAAGGTTATGAATAGTAGCTATTTGTTTTCCCAATAACTCGTTTACCGTAAATAAATGGCGTAAATAGGCTTTACTATATTCAGTATCTACAAATGTAATTCCCATTTCATCTATAGGAGAAAAATCATCTTCCCATTTTTTATTTTTTATATTGATAGTACCATGAGCTGTAAATAGCATACCATTTCTGGCATTTCGTGTTGGCATTACACAATCAAACATATCAATACCTAACGCAATATTTTCTAAAATATTGATTGGTGTCCCTACACCCATTAAATATCGTGGCTTATCTTCAGGTAAAACATTACAAACTACCTCGGTCATTGCATACATTTCTTCAGCTGGCTCACCAACTGATAAACCACCAATGGCATTTCCAACGGCATTTGCATTTGCAATATATTCAGCGGACTGAATTCTTAAATCCTTATAAGTACTACCTTGTACAATAGGAAAAAAGGCCTGATGATAGTCATATTTTAAAGGGGTTTTTTCTAAATGATTTATGCATCTATCCAACCATCTGTGTGTCATATGCATAGACCGTTTCGCATAATTATAATCGCAAGGATAAGGTGTACACTCATCAAAAGCCATAATTATATCCGCACCAATGGCTCTTTGTATTTCCATCACATTTTCAGGCGTAAACACGTGGTAGCTACCATCAATATGCGATTTAAATTTCACCCCTTCTTCCTTTATTTTTCTATTAGCAGAAAGCGAATACACTTGATAGCCTCCAGAATCGGTTAAAATATTCCTATCCCAATTCATAAATTTATGAAGCCCACCTGCCTTTTCAATAATATTGGTTTGCGGTCGTAGATATAGATGATACGTGTTTCCTAAAATAATATCAGGATTTATGTCATTTTTCAGTTCGCGTTGGTGCACCCCTTTAACAGTAGCGACTGTACCTACAGGCATGAAAATAGGTGTTTCAATAACACCGTGATCAGTGGTTATCTTTCCAGCCCTCGCCTTACTTTGTGAATCTGTCTGTTTTAATTGAAATTTCATACACCTTAAACCTGTTCGCAAACCTACATATTTTAAACCAAAAAAGTAAACTTATTAACAGTACTTAAGGTTTAAGTAGAATTATAAAAAATAGAAAGTTATTACTTTGTTAAACTAATGCAATCGCCTATTTTTGTTGCGCAAAAAAATAATCAGTTAACATGCCAAACATTAAACACTTAGAAGATATCTGTACACAGGTGCGAAGAGATATTTTAAGACAGGTGCATAAAGTAAATTCTGGGCACCCAGGAGGCTCTTTAGGTTGTACAGAATTTTTCGTTGCGCTTTACAACGAAATAATGGATAGAAAAGAGGAATTTGAAATGGATGGAATTGGTGAGGATTTGTTCTTTCTCTCAAACGGTCATATTTCACCTGTATGTTATAGTGTTTTAGCTAGAGCTGGATATTTCCCTGTTGAAGAATTAAATACGTTCAGATTAATAGATTCTAGACTTCAAGGGCATCCAACAACACATGAAGGTTTACCAGGAATAAGAATTGCTTCCGGATCTTTGGGTCAAGGTATGTCCGTCGCTATTGGTGCAGCACAAGCAAAGAAACTAAATAACGATAATAAAATCGTGTACTCTCTGCACGGTGATGGAGAGCTTCAAGAAGGACAAAATTGGGAAGCTATTATGTATGCTGCTGCTAAAAAAGTGGATAACTTAATTTCTACCGTTGATTTAAACGGACAGCAAATTGATGGTTCTACCGATGATGTATTACCAATGGGAAGTATAAAAGGTAAGTTTGAAGCTTTTGGGTGGACTGTGCTTGAAATTGAAGAAGGTAACAATTTAGAAGCCATTATTGATGGAATGGAAAAAGCTAAAGCTGAGACTGGTAAAGGTAAACCTGTTTGCGTTTTACTAAAAACAATAATGGGTAACGGTGTTGATTTTATGATGCATACACACGCGTGGCACGGTAAAGCTCCTAATGATGAACAATTGGCTATTGGTTTAGAGCAAAATTCAGAAACTTTAGGCGATTATTAACCACTTACTTAAAAGACAATGAAAACTTATACATACACAGAAAAAAAAGATACAAGAAGTGGTTTTGGTGCAGGTTTAGCCGAATTAGGAAGAACTAACCCCAATGTGGTTGCACTTTGTGCAGATTTGATTGGGTCATTAAAAATGAATGAGTTTATTAAGGAAAACCCAGAGCGTTTCTTTCAAGTTGGGATTGCTGAGGCTAACATGATGGGGATTGCTGCGGGCTTAACCATTGGTGGTAAAATTCCATTTACGGGAACTTTTGCAAACTTTTCTACAGGACGTGTTTATGATCAAATTCGTCAAAGTATTGCTTACTCTGGAAAAAATGTAAAGATATGTGCATCGCATGCAGGATTAACTTTGGGTGAAGATGGTGCAACGCATCAAATACTAGAAGATATAGGCTTGATGAAAATGTTACCTGGAATGACAGTGATTAATCCCTGTGATTATAACCAGACTAAAGCGGCAACCATAGCCATTGCAGAGCATCAAGGTCCTGTTTATTTGCGTTTTGGTCGTCCTTCTGTGCCTATTTTCACGCCAGCAGATCAAAAGTTTGAAATTGGTAAAGCCATTAAATTTACGGAAGGAAACGATGTAACCATTGTTGCAACAGGCCATTTGGTTTGGGAGGCTTTAGAAGCATCAAAAGTTTTAAATGAAGCTGGTATTTCTGCAGAAGTTATAAATATTCATACCATTAAACCTTTAGATGAAGCCGCAATTATTGAATCTGTTGGTAAAACAGGATGCGTTGTTACGGCCGAAGAACATAATGTATTTGGAGGACTTGGTGAGAGTGTAGCTAGATTGTTAACTACTAAACTACCTACGCCTCAAGAATTTGTTGGTACAAATGATACTTTTGGAGAATCTGGAACTCCAGCTCAATTAATGGAAAAGTATGGTTTAAATAGTGCATCTATTGTAGAAAAGGCTAAAGCCGTAATTGCAAGAAAATAGTAGAAAACAAAATATTAAACTGTTTAAGCCCTTCAGAATTTAACTGAAGGGCTTTTAATTTTACTAGTTTTGTTAAAATATTTAACTTTTGGCAACGTTTTTGATATTAACGTAGACATCAAATCTTAAAAACGAACAATTATGAAAAATTTATTTTTGACACTTGCTCTGGTATTTTCTTTAATTTCTTTTGCCCAAACCTCGAAAGGTTTTGGTTTAAAAGCTGGTTTAAACTACAATGCCAATGGTAATTATTTTGATGCCGTATCAATGAATGTTGAGAACCCCGATAGAAATATAGGCTATCATGTTGGAATTTTTGGTAAACTGGGAAATGAAGTCTATTTACGCCCAGAATTGGTGTATACTAAAACCAAAAGTGATTACAGAAATGACAGTTTTGAAATGAGTAAATTTGATCTACCAGTATTGGTAGGTATTAAAGTTTTAGGCCCGATTAGCGTTTTTGGAGGTCCCTCGTTTCAATATATTCTTGATTCAGAATTTAGTAATATTTCTATAAACGAAATAGAAAGTGACTTTTCTGTGGGGCTAAACTTTGGAATTGGTTTTAATTTGAAAAAAATAGGGGTTGACCTGAGATATGAACGCGGATTTAGTAACAATGAGGCTAGCTTTTTACAGAACAATAATATTGCGACCCCAGATAGACTGGATACAAGACCAGATCAGTTAATACTAAGTTTATCTTTAATACTTTAAAAAAACAAAAAACTCACCTAAGGGTGAGTTTTTTTATTCCTCCTCTCTTGATTCTGCAACTTCTGGATCTAAGTATCTTGGTATTGTTGGGTTTATAGGACTCATATCATTTGTAGGATCTCCATCACCATTCCAGTCTTCATCTATAGTTAAAACACCATCTCCATCGTCGTCAGGGTCAAAATAATCTGGAACTCTGTTATTATCTGTATCATCATCACCCTCTTTATCAGGATCGTCAGGATCTAAGAAAAAATCCGTATCCCCATCAATATCTTCTAAATATGAAGGTACCCCATCAAAATCATGATCATTTACAAAGCTTTGCAGTAACTCAAACTCAAATATTAATGGTGAATAAGCAGGAATATCTACCGAGGGCGCATTTGCAAAATATGCCAATCCTGAGGGCAAAAACATAATTCCTGCTCCATGATTCGTATAACTCACGGTACCATCATTATTTTCAAGTAAAGAAGTCGCTACATTAAAGGCTGGAAATACTTTTCTCCATCCTGGAATTATAAAATCATCAGGATTAAGAGGAACTAAATCTAAGTCTACAGGAGTTACTATAGTTTCAAAAACCGTATTATCCAAAAGCCTACCCTCATAAATCACTCTTACCTTGTCTGAGAAATTAGGTGATGTCTCGCCGCCTCCCTTATTTAAAGTCAAAATATAATACTTATAATCAATACCTACAAAGTTGATTGTTGTATCCCTCAATCTTCCAGTGGGGTTGCTAATAGGGTCATACAATTCATCCCATAGCCTCACCCTACCTTCTGGATTTGTGGTAATTACAATATCCTTAATTTTTGGAGTTTCAACATCATCAAAATCACTAGCATTATAATAATAAGTCTTTAAATAGTTTTCTATAGCTTCAATATCATCAGCTTGCTGCTCCTCTCTGTCTCTAAGTTCCACTGTAGTTGTACCACTATCATCATCATTATTACACGAAAAAATAGTTAATGTAAAACTCAATACTAAAAAACCAATTCTTCTTATACTCATTATTGTTTATTTTTGAGGCGCAAGATACAATTTAAATATAGTCTTGTACAAGAACATTAACGTTGTTTTTATAACATTTGTATGCGTGTAGATAAATACTTATGGTGCGTGAGATACTATAAAACCAGAACATTGGCAACCACAGCTTGTAAAAAAGGGCAAGTAAAGGTTAATGGAGATGTTGTTAAACCAAGTAGGGAGGTATATGCCACTGATGCCATTGAATTACGCAAAAATCAAATTAATTATCAATTTACTATAACCGATGTTCCACCTAATAGAGTATCAGCTAAACTAGTTGATATTTATAGAACTGATACAACACCAAAATCTGAATTTGAAGCTCAAGAATTATTAAAATATTCTAAAGATTACTATCGAAAAAAAGGCACAGGAAGACCTACCAAAAAAGATAGGCGGGATATTGATGATTTTAATACCGAAAATGATTAATTTAGATATTTATTTGACTATTTTTTCATGGAACTTAAGGATAATATCATTTTAAATCACGATGAAATTCAGCACAAAATAAGACGTATTGCATTTCAAATTTATGAAACCAATGTGGATGAAAAAGAAGTTATTATAGCTGGAGTGGTTGGTAATGGTTACATTCTAGCGAAAAAGATAAAAGCTGTACTTAAAAAAATATCGGATATAGAACCTGTACTTTGTAAAGTTATTATTGATAAGAAAAATCCGTTGTCGGCAATAACTACTTCATTAAAAGAAGAAGAATACAAAAATAAATCGATTGTTTTAGTTGATGATGTTTTAAATTCTGGCACCACTTTAATTTATGGTGTAAAACACTTTTTACAAGTACCGCTTAGAAAATTTAAAACAGCAATTTTGGTTAATAGAAATCACAAAAAATATCCTGTAAAAGCAGATTTTAAAGGCATCTCATTATCTACATCTTTGCATGAGCATGTTGATGTAAATTTAGAAGGCAAAACACAAAGCGTAATTCTAAAATAGCGCGAAAACTATATCTTCCGCAATGTCGCACTTTTCTTTATTATCTGTAATAATATGATGCTGAGCTTTACTGTAGTATTGAGAGCGCTCAAAAAGGTGCTTCCCGACAAACTCTGTCATTAATTCTTCTGTTTCAATATGAGCAATTAAAGGACGTTTAGCTTTTTTCTTGAACAATTTTTTAGATAAAAATGGTAGTGACCCTTTTAAATAAATAGATACTGCATTATCCGATGCCAAAATAGCATCCATATTTCCGGCAAAACAAGGCGTACCGCCACCCAATGCTAAAACTGTATTTTCTTCTAGCTTTAAAAGTTTTTTTAGATATTCTGCTTCTTTTTTTCGAAAATAAACCTCTCCTTTAGTTTTAAAGATGTCTTTCACGGTCGCATTTTCTTTTTCTTCTATATAATCATCTAAATCAATTAAATTATAGTCTAATTTTTTAGATAAGATTCTGCCAACTGAAGACTTTCCAGACCCCATGTAACCGAGTAAAACTATGATCATTTTTGTGCTTGTAATTGATTATTAAAAACATAGATAACAGCGGTGCAAAAAAACAAAAAATTATATTAAAAAAGCATTGTTTTATTAATTAAACATTATATATTTGCACCCGCTAACAGCAAAGATATTTTGTTTTAGTTTAGACCGGGTAGCTCAGTTGGTAGAGCATCTCCCTTTTAAGGAGAGGGTCCTGGGTTCGAGCCCCAGCCCGGTCACAAAAAAGTTAAGCAATTACGCTTAACTTTTTTTATTTTAGCATACCTCATAAAAGCACACGTGGCGGAATTGGTAGACGCGCTGCCTTGAGGGGGCAGTGTCCTTATGGACGTGGAGGTTCGAATCCTCTCGTGTGCACAAATATAAGTTTCAAAGCAACTGGCAATTAATTGTAATTTGTATGTCCTTTCCAATCATAAATCCACCACTAGGGCCTAACTCATAATCTTTTCTCTCTACAGTAAAAGTACCCGATACTGTGTTATTTTTAAAAACCAAAGGAATGTTTATTGTTTTTGTAACTCCGTGAAGCGTCAATGCACCTTCAACTATATAAGCATCCTCCTTTTTTAAAATAGAATTTGAGACAAAGCAAATTTCAGGAAATTGGTCTACATCAAAGAAATCCTCTTTTTTTAAGTGCTCATCACGTTTTTCGTTATCTGTATTTACAGAATTAGCATCTAAACAAACATTAATGCCAAAGTCGGATAAGTTATTTTCATCAAACCTTATTGTTCCTGTCATACCTGTAAAAGTGCCCTCTACAGTTCTTACTTTCATATTACGCACCGCATAAGCAACATTAGAGTTATCTGAATCAATTTTCTGCGCATTTGCCCATAGAGAGCCGAACGATACTATTAGCAACATTAAATTTCTCATAATCATTTCTTTCTGAATTTTATTTATAAAATTAATACAGAAGAATAATATTAAGTGTGTTGTACTCAAACCTTTTGATAAATTTAACGTATGTCAAGAGAAATAATCAAAAAAATTTAAACTATTCTAAAGTATTAAGCCGATTATAATAACTTAAGTATTGTTGATTATTAGGGTAAAGTTGCATCAATTGCTTTGCAATATTTTTGGCCTTTTTAACCTGTCCTTCTTTTTGATAGAGATAAGATAAAATATATAACAAACTATCATTTTGTGGAACCAATTTTAAACCTTCTATAACTGTTGATTCTGCTTTTTTAAAGTCGCCAAGTTTATCGTAAAGTAAACTTAGATTATAATAGAACCTTATATTATCAGGCATATATTTTACAGCCAGTTGCATTTGAACAATAGCTTCTTGTACCCTATTTTGTTCTGCCAACAACAATGCATAAGAATAATACGTTTGAGCGTAATCGGGCTCTTGCTCTATAATTAGTTTAAATGCCTCCTCTGCCTTTAATTGTTCTTTATTTTGATAATATAAATTAGCCAAATTGGTACGAATCATATTGTTTCTATCATCCACTTCTAAAGCCTTTTCGTACCATAGTATAGCATTATTAACATCGCCCTGTTTCAAATAAAACAAAGCTTTTTTTGCTCTTCCCCCAGAAAAATCTGCTGTAACCTCCAGATGCGTATTAAATTCCTTCTCCACATTCTCATACGCTGCCTTATATGTTTCTGGAATTTGCAACTTATTTAAACCGGCAATAGCCAAAAAAGCTTTTATTCTTACTGTTCTTTTTTCATCGTTTAAAAGCGGTAAAAAGTTGTTTAAGTAATTTGAAGAATTAACGTCATTTAACGCGTCAATGGTTGCACCTCTTACCAATGCTGATTCATCATTTAAAAAAGACAACATTTTAGTTACAGCTACGTCGTCATAATAATTGGACATACTCCTTACAGCAGAGGCTCTGGCAATTTCGGGATAAATCGTGTCCGAAGAAAGCTCGTAAAGTTTTTCAAACCCGTGCGGATCTCCTTTTAAACCAGGTGCTAAAAGTTCCGAGAAATGCTTGTCTGCAGGTTCACCATGTGTTTCTTTATAGTTTTCCCATGCCCATTCGTCATCCTTGTCGCTATGGCACTGAGTACAAGCATTTGGGCTTCCATATTTTAAACTTAAATCTGGACGAGGAATTCTAAAACTATGATCTCTTCTATAATCATTTCCCATGTATATTTTTCCTGTCATATGACAATTGATACATTTTGAACCCTCTGAATTATCAGTATGAAAATGATGCATTGTTGTATCATATGTTTTAGGCTCATGACATTGGGCACAAAGTTGATTTCCTTCAAATCTCAACTTTAAAGAATGTGGGTTATGACAATTGGTGCATGTAACGTTGTTTTGATACATTTTACTTTGAAGAAAAGAGCCATAAACATACACCTCATCTAAAATTTGTCCATCAGGATGATAAAGATTATTCGCAATTAATTGCGGGAAATAATGATCTAAAAAAGTACCTTCAAAATTATAAAACTCTGAAAATTGTTCGCGCCTTACATGACATCTGGCACATTGGTCTACCAAATCCTTTGGAGTGGTACCTAGGGTCATCTTCAAATCTCCATTAGATTTATAACTATCGCCTAATTTCTCCACCCGTTCAACATGAGCTTTTCCTGGACCGTGACACGCCTCACAACTAACATTTATCAAAGCATATTTAGTTTCATAAGAATGTGTGTCTATATTGTAGTTCTTCCTAACGTTCGTTGAGTGGCAATCGGCGCACATATTGTTCCAATTTAACCCACCTCTAGACCAATGCAACCATTCGGAATGCACCACTTTAAAATCTGGATATAAATCGAACCATTTATTTTTTTCTGTATCCCAAGCAGTTCTTAAACATTGATAATGACCATCAGGAAACTTCACAATATACTGTTGTAAAGGTTCCACTCCAAAAGTATATTCTATCTTAAAATCATGATACCTTCCATCACGACCTTCTGTATTAATAAAAAATAAACTATCCTTTTTGAAGAATCGCGATGTTATCCCTTGACTTTTAAAACTTGAATTATTAAAATCGCCAAGTACTGTTGTAGCCGAAGCAACTTGCATTGCTTTATCATGATGAGAGCCTTTCCAATCTTTAAACTGTTCTTGATGACAAGAGGCACAAGCTTGATCTCCTAAAAAGTGATTGTCTGGAATTTTATCAGTTGAAATAACACCGTTTTTGTTAATTTTCTGAATATCAACATATTCAGGTTTCTCCTTTTTGCATGAAAAACACACTAAAAGTGTTAAAAAAAAGAAAGAAACGCGCATTATTTATAAAGAATAAATATGATAGAAAAACTTTAGTTGCGGATTACCAAAAATACTTAATAGTGCTAGAAATAACAAGGGATTTGACAATAAAAGAACAAATAAAAAGAAGATAAATTTTTCTTGTTTTCTTATAACTGGAGCTGATTCATGGATTAACTTTTGTTAATTTTACAAAAATTCTGTCTTATTTTTGCGGATTTTAGATAATCTATTCGTAATTTTGTTTAATGAAAGAGAGAAATTAATGAACAATATTCGTGTAAATTTTAGCATAAAGGATTTAGAGAACCTTACAGGTATAAAGGCGCATACTATACGGATATGGGAGAAGCGGTACAATTTATTAGAGCCAAACCGCAGCGAAACCAATATAAGAAACTATAGTTTAGGCAGTCTTCAAAAGTTGCTTAACATATCTTTTTTAAACAATAGTGGTTATAAAATATCGAAAATAGCACAACTGCGTGAGGAAGAAATTCCAATTAAGGTTAGAGAAATAGCATCCAGAGCCAAGGTTGAAGATCATGCCATTAATGCGCTTAAGTTGGCAATGCTTAATTTCGATCAGGTTCTCTTTTACAATACTTACAATAATCTAATAGGCAGTAAAACATTCAGTGAAGTTTTCTACGATGTGTTTTTGCCTCTTCTTAATGAGATTGGTTTGCTATGGCAAACTGATACCATTACTCCAGCTCATGAGCATTTTCTAACTTCTCATATGAAGCAGAAGATACTATTGAATATTGAACGTCTTCAAAGTTTAGAACCTAAACCAGACTCAAGATCGTTCATCTTATTTTTGCCAGATAACGAGGTGCATGATATTGGTCTTTTATTTATAAACTACCAATTAAGGAGCAAAGGTTATCATACTATCTTTTTAGGCGAAAGTGTGCCTATGGATAGTCTTGAAAGTGTATTAGAATTTTTTAATGAAATTACATTTATATCTTACTTTACAGTAAATCCTGAAGTTGCTGAAATCCCGAATTATATTAAAGATTTTAGCGAATTATTACTTAGAGATGAAAAAACCAAATTAATTCTATTAGGCCCTAAATTAATATCTCTTGATGAAGCGTCATTCGAACTGCCCGAACGTGTTAAACTCTATGATTCCATAGAAAACTTAGTTAAAGATTTATAAAATATTTCTTTTTGTTTAACTTTTATTTATATTTGTTAAACAATGAAGAAATCAATTGCAATAATAGGCTCTGGATTCTCCAGTTTATCGGCTAGTTGTTATTTAAAACAGTACGGTTACGACGTTACAGTTTTTGAAAAAAATTGCACTGTTGGTGGTAGAGCAAGACAGCTTATAAAAGACGGCTTTACCTTTGATATTGGCCCCAGCTGGTATTGGATGCCAGACATTTTTGAAAAGTTCTTCAACGACTTTGGAAAAAGTACATCAGATTACTATCAATTAGACAAGTTGAGTCCCGCATATAAGATCTTCTTCAAAGATGAGGTGATTACCATAGGTGATACTATGGACAAAATTTGCACTGAATTCGAGCGCATTGAACCAGGTAGTTCTATACCTCTTAGAAAATTTATTGACAAAGCAGCTACAAATTATGATATAGCTATCAATAAAGTGGTTTTAAAACCAGGACTATCTCCTTTTGAACTGGTTACTCCTGAAACTGCTACAAGGGTAGATCAGTTCTTTAAGACCATCAGTGGCGATGTTAGAAAGAAATTTAAAAACCCTAAGTTAATTTCAACTTTAGAGTTCCCAGTTTTATTCTTAGGAGCAAAACCAAGCAACACACCCTCTTTCTATAGCTTTATGAACTACGCCGATTTTGGCCTGGGTACATGGCATCCAAAAGGCGGCATGTATGAGGTTATTAAAGCCATGAAAGCTTTAGCAGAATCGTTAGGCGTTCAAATATTTACAGATAGTTCCGTACAAAAAATACATGTAGACAATAGTGAAGCTCAAGCTATTAATGTTAACGGTACAATTAAAAATTTTGATATTGTATTGAGTGGTGCTGATTATCATCATTCTGAAACACTGCTAGATGTAAAATACAGGCAATATTCAGAAGATTACTGGGATAAAAAAACATTCGCACCATCTTCACTTTTATTTTATGTTGGGTTTGATAAGAAACTAAAAAGTATTGAGCATCATAATCTTTTCTTCGATACAAGTTTTGAAACACATGCAGAAGAAATTTATGATACACCGCAATGGCCTAAGGAACCACTCTTTTATGCCAATTTTCCATCGGTAACGGATGCATCAATGGCACCAAAAAATTGTGAGACAGGATTCTTTTTAATTCCGATAGCCCCTGGTATCGAGGATACTAATGAAATTAGAGCCCAATACTTTGATATTATCATCTCAAGATTTGAAAAATTAACCAACCAATCTGTAACAAATAATATTATCTTTAAAGAGTCCTTTTGCGTAAAAGACTTTATAAAAGAATATAATTCTTATAAAGGTAACGCTTACGGAATGGCAAACACACTTTCCCAAACTGCCTTTCTAAGACCTAAGTTAAAAAGTAAAAAAGTAAAGAATTTATACTTTACTGGTCAACTCACGGTTCCTGGACCTGGAGTGCCGCCTTCGCTAATTTCGGGAAAATTAGTGGCTCAACTTATTAAAAAACATCATTGACTATGAAAGCTTTATTTGATACCGTTTCCTATAACTGCAGTAAAATTGTAACAAAAAGTTACAGCACATCCTTTTCGCTGGCAACTAAAATGTTGTCCAATTCAATACGAATGCACATTTATAATATTTATGGTTTCGTTCGATTTGCTGATGAAATAGTAGACACATTCCATGATTATAATAAAGAAGAATTATTTGATAATTTCACACAAGATTTAGAAAAAGCTCTGAAACATAAAATAAGTTTAAATCCCATTTTAAACTCGTTTCAATATACCTATCATACATTCAATATAGATAAAAGTTTAGTGGATGCTTTTATGAAAAGTATGCGTCTAGATCTTACTAAAAAAGATTACATGTCGGATGAAGAATATAAAGAATACATTTATGGGTCGGCTGATGTTGTTGGGTTAATGTGTTTAAAGGTTTTTGTTAAGGGTGATGAAGCTAAATACAATGAATTAAAAGATATGGCCATGTCATTAGGGTCTGCCTTTCAAAAAGTGAACTTCCTAAGAGATATTAAGGCAGATTTTGATCAGTTAGATAGAAGTTACTTCCCAAATGTAGATTTGAATAATTTGGACGAAAATTCAAAGCAACAAATCATTGATGATATTGAAAGCGATTTTGCTCAAGGCTTAAATGGTATTAAAAAATTACCAATGGAAGCTAAATTTGGTGTGTTTATGGCATACCGATACTACAGTCAATTACTTAAAAAACTCAAGAAAACTCCTGCTTTACAAATTAAAGATACACGTATTAGAGTTTCAAATCCTAAAAAAATTGAACTTTTAGCGCGTAGTTATGTAAAATATCAATTAAATTTGATGTAAGACTATGCAAACATTCACTTGGATATCGGCTTTTTTAGGAGCCTTCTGTATTATGGAATTTATGGCCTGGGCAACACACAAATATGTGATGCACGGTTTTTTATGGAGTTTACACAAAGACCACCATCATAAGGAACATGATAGTTGGTTTGAGCGCAACGATTTGTTTTTTATTTTTTATGCGGTTGTAAGTATTGTTTTTGTGCGTCTTTGGGTAAATGGCGTTTTGTGGGTTGGTTTACCAATTGCTATTGGCATTTTTACCTATGGAGTGTGCTATTTTATTGTGCACGACATTTTTATACATCAGCGTTTTAAAATGTTTAGGAACGCCAATAATTGGTATTCTAAAGGTATCAGAAGAGCACATAAAATTCACCACAAAAATATTGGAAAAGCAGATAGCGAATGCTTCGGGATGCTCTTTGTTCCATTTAAATACTTCAAAAAATAAATAACGGGAATGGAAACACATTCCCATTTTGATTACGTCATTGTTGGCAATGGTTTAGCAGGTTTACAGCTAGCATTAAGAATGGCTGCCGATAGTTTTTTTTATGATAAAACTATTGCCTTAATTGATCCCTGCGAAAAAAAAGAGAATGATAAAACTTGGAGTTTTTGGGAAAAAGAGACTTCAAGATGGACCTCTATTTTAAACAAAACCTGGAAAAATGCTAGTATTTTTTCTTCAAAAAAAACAATCGATTTACAACTCGAACCTTACAACTACAAATCCATAAGAGCTCTAGATTTCTACAATCATGCTAAATCAGAATTAAAAAATAAAGAGAATTTTAAATTTATAATTGATAAGGTAGAATCTATTTCAGAGGATACAGAAATTACCATAAAAACTTCAAAAGATAGTTATACAGCTTTACATGTTTTTGATAGTAGAATTCCAGAATCATTTCATTCAGACACAAAAAGTATAAAAATCAATCAGCATTTTAAAGGGATTGTGATTAAAACAAAAAATGATGTTTTTGATGAAGATAATTTTACGATGATGGATTATCGTTTGAAAGATGGGGAGCAAACCACATTTATGTACGTACTACCGTTTTCCAAAAACCAAGCCCTAATTGAGTTCACCTATTTTACAGAGCAAGTTGTAGAAGAAATTGTTTATGACAGGTTCATCAAACAATATATCAAAACTTACCTGAAGCTTGACACTTATGAAGTTATAGAAGCGGAACAGGGTAATATACCCATGACAACCTTTGACTTTGCAAAGCTCAACACCAAAAATGTCACAAAAATTGGTACTGGTGGTGGTTGGGTAAAGCCTTCAACAGGGTACTCATTCAAAAATACAGAGAATAAGATCTCAAAAGTTATTGAAAACATTAAGTTGGGAAAAACGCCATCTGACAACATATTCAAATCTAAATACAAATTCTACGACAAAGTATTTCTACTAGTGCTAAAGGATGAAAATCATAAAGGGGAATGGATTTTTCAGCAGTTTTATGATAAAAATAGTACTGAGACGATGTTCCGCTTTTTAGATGAAGAATCCACTTTTTTTGAAGAGTTAAAAATTATGTGGTCTTTGTTTTCTTGGAGTTTTATTAGGGCATTTTTTAAGACGTTGTAATACTACTATTCTAGTAATTTATTTATGGTTTCTCTTACAGTATCGGAATTCCAGTTGGCAGCTCCAGTTTTATCAATAACGATATTACCTTTTACATCTATCAAAAATGTTCTTGGAATCTCATCAATTTCAAGTCCTTCAGGGTAATAGTTCAATGGTGTATATACGGGCAAAGTATAGCCTTTCTTCTGTAAAAACTCAGTAACTACAGCTTTATCTTCATTAGACACAAATACAAATTCAACTTTGTCCTTATAATCTTCATACAATGCTTGCATACTAGACATTTCGGCGATACATGGTGGACACCAAGTAGCCCAAAAATTAATCAAAACTACTTTTCCTTTTAAATTTCGAAAATCTAAAATGGCATCCGTATCGGATTTTAAAGCCCACTTATAATCTGTTAACTGTTTTTGTTCTGAAGCATCTTCTATTGACGGAGTAAGAAGTGCTAATCCTTTATGTAAAAACACTTGAATTGGTAATCTTGTTTGTGGTATAAGGAATAGACCAATAACCACTAAGAATATTAAATTTCTAAGTCTTTCTTTAGTAGAAGCCATTTGTTACAATTTCTTAGCTTCTTCCCAAAACACGTCCATTTCTGCTAAAGTCATATCCTTTAAAGGTTTATTCAAAGCCTTAGCCTTAGACTCTAAATACTGAAAGCGTTTGGAAAACTTCTTGTTGGTTCGTTCTAAAGCATTTTCTGGATTGATATTCAAAAAACGAGCATAGTTCACCATAGAAAACATCACATCACCAAATTCACTTTCCATGTTATCCTGATTTCCTGCTTTTGTTTCTTGCTGAAATTCGGATAGTTCTTCTTGCACCTTTTCCCAAACTTGCTCTGGTTTTTCCCAATCGAAACCAACACCTGCAACCTTTTCTTGAATTCTATTGGCTTTCACCAATGCTGGCAAACTTCTTGGAACTCCTTCCAGAACACTTTTTTTACCTTCTTTTAATTTTATACTTTCCCAATTACGCTTTACATCATCCTCATTTTCAACATCTACATCTCCATAAATGTGAGGATGTCTATTAATGAGTTTTTCACAAATAGAATTACATACATCAGCGATATCAAAATCCTTGCTTTCACTGCCTATTTTTGAGTAAAATACAATGTGTAACAATACATCACCCAACTCCTTTTTAACCTCATCCAAATCCTTATCCAAAATAGCGTCGCCCAACTCATAGGTTTCTTCAATAGTTAAATGCCGTAGGGTTTCCATGGTCTGCTTTTTATCCCACGGGCATTGCTCTCGCAACTCATCCATTATGGTTAGCAATCTATCAAAAGCTTTAAGCTGATCTTGTCTGGAGTTCATAATATTTTATTCAGAAAATGAAAAGAATGAAAAAGTTAAAACAGTAAAGATAGTGTTCCTCTTAAGAATAACTAGAAAATCTCAAAAAACGTACAATGTTCAGAATTTGTCAAGATATCTTTTTTCCGTCATTTATACCCTTTTATTAAATTTCGCGTAAAAATAGACCAACTAATGAAAAAGCAAATAACTCTATCCATATTCTTACTTTATTTTTTTTGTTTTCCATTTAAGACAATTATAAGTCAAACTAGTAATACATTAAATGGTCCTATTAAAAAATCACTTGTTCTTTTTACTCAAAAATCAAGTGCTACAGCGTTTAACTATGACAAATATAAAGCGGACGGAATTTTTTGGGGCCACATGATTCATAATGGAATAGAATCAGATGCAGCCATGAACAATTGGGCATCAGATGTTGAAAATCGCGTAAATAATGGCGAGTATTTCTTTGGTCGCATAGAGTTTGATTGGGGTTGGAAATGGATGATAGACTTTATGGATGATCCAGCTTCGTACTGGGCTAAGGATTTAAACGGGAATGATATTGTTTGGACAGGTAATATACATAATGGACAGGTTCATAGCTGGCAAAGCCATCATGGACCTGAGTTTTTAGAGTGGTTAAAATACCAAGTAGACAGAATTGATTTAGCACCAATTACACATTTGATGATAGATTCTCAAACTTCAGCCTCCAGAACCTTACATTGGCTAGGTGGTGATTTTTCTGTACATTCTATGAATAATTTTAGGGAGTATCTTAGAAATAAGTATACTTCTTCAGAATTAAGCTCTAAAGGAATTAGTAATATCGATACCTTTAATTATCGTACATTCTTAATAGGAAGAGGCTACACCTTAAATACTTATAAACAACAAGCCTTTAGTATTGCAGGAAATATTCCTCTTTATGACGATTTTGTATACTTCCAACGTGAAGCACTGAACAATGTTATGGAGGAGTTATTCGCATATATTGACACAAAACGCCCTGGTATTGCCATAGGTGCCACAACAAATCTAATTGAACCACGTGGATTCTTATTTTCTGATAGACAAACCTATCTAGCAGGTGAATTTTTTCATGACTTTGATGTTAATGCTACGCCTCCATTTAAAACGATGCTACATTACAAAGCGGCCGAAGCTATTAATAAAACTTTAATCTATTTTCCCTATCCCAATGCTTTTAGATCACTATATGATCGAAATGCTCCAAAACAAGCTCGTGGTTGGATAGCACAGGCCTATGCCATGGGATCAATTTTTACAGTGCCGGAAAACATATGGTTAGGCGGAGGTTATCCAACATGGAGTCCTGGGTGGCAAGTCTATGCAGATTTATATGAATTTGTTCATGATAATAGTGCGCTTCTTGATGATTACGAATCGGTTTCAAATGTTGCTATGGCTTACTCCGTTTATGCATCATTATTGGAGTCTGGTATGGATGGCAGTAGTACTGCAAGACAAACCTTAAGAAAATTGGTGGAAGAAAATATCTCCTTTGATCTTAAAATTTTTGGAGATCCCGATCAGCCACTTACTCCATCAGTTGAAGATCTGGCGTCTTATGATGTAATTGTTCATGATAATGATATACAATATTTTACCTCAAACCAGAATTCCGTTATAAACACCGCTAGTAGTGCAACAAACCTAGAATCTATTAACAATATGTTGCAAATCAAGCAGTCACTTTCCTGGAAAATAGATGTTTTAAAAAATAATTCTCCCAGCAACAATCTTATATCAGCACTACCAAGACTATCATCTACTCCAGAGGCTTCCTATGTAGTGCATCTTCTTAATAGAAAGTATAATTCCAGTACAGATAATGCGCAAACTCACAACGATATCGCTGTAAAAATACCAGCTAATGTTTTTCCTAACCAAATTACAGGAGCTAAGTTACACAGGCCAAACAAAACCACTATTGATTTATCCATTGAAACTGATAACTCAGGTAATATCACATTAGATATTGACACTTTTGATGTGTTTTGGGGTATTATAGAACTAAGCCATACTGAATCGCTATCTATATCCGAAAATAATTTAGATAATCAAAAGATATCTATATATCCTAATCCAGCGGATGAGTTCATCACAATTAATGGACTAAATGGTGCTGAAAATGAAGTAAGTATTATCGATATATATGGTAAAGTTGTTGCACATTCTTCTAATATTACGAATAAAGATGTCATAAGTACCAAACACCTGCAATCTGGTATTTACATTGTTAAAATAGCCAATGGAAGTCGTTTATTAGACATCAAAAAAATAGTCAAAAAGTAGTATCAGAAGTCAACTTGTTAAAAATATCTCTCAAACTTTAATATAAGTTTCCAAGATTAAGCTTGCAGTAGTTTGTACAATTAAACATTTAATTAAACTAGAGAATCGTGTATATATGAAGACTTTAAGATTATTAATCCTTTTATTTGTTTTATCCACTTTGAGTTGTAAAGAAAAAACACAAAAAGCGTCAGAAACGTTTGAAAGTGCATCCTACAAGCGATTTCGGCAGGGTAAAATCCGCTATGAAAAATTCAACGAATTTAATACGCAATTTAAATTTGTGAAACTTGAAGGGTTTGAATTTGATAAAGGCATTGAACGTTATTACCCTTCAAGTGTTATAAAGGTGGATGATTTATATTACATGTGGTACTCAAAACCAAAGGTAAACTCTGAGGTAGTTGGACCAAACGATGCTACCGATACAACAAGAGCCTTTCATTGGGATTTATGCGAAGTTTGGTATGCCACTTCTACTGATGGCTATAAATGGGAAGAACAAGGTGTTGCAATTAAACGAGGTTCTAAAAGTATGTACTATCATCGTAGTGTTTTTAACCCAGATATATTAATGGCAAATGGCAAATACTATTTAGTTTTTCAAGCGGCAGAAAGTGTTAAAGATGCACGTTGGTCAAAATTATTTAAAACTTCAGGCGATTTTTCACCTAATGTACTTGGAATGGCTGTGGCTGATTCACCGAGCGGTCCGTGGAAAGTATTTAATGAACCTGTCTTAAAACCTGGACCCGAAAATGCATGGGATGGAGAAGTGCTACATGAACCCACATTTTTTGTGAAAGGTGGCAAATATTATTTGTATTACAAAAGTCAAGGTAGATTACCGTGGACTCCTAATATCACCAAAGGAGAGTTTAATAAGGCTCACGCTGATATTTCAATTGCAACGGGTGTAGCCACTGCTGATAACCCTGAAGGCCCCTACATAAAATCAAAATACAACCCTGTTTTAATGGGAGGACATGGTAGTATGTTTTGGCCTTACAGAAATGGTGTTTGTGCCACTCTACCTGAAGGCCCAGAAAGAAATAGCATTCTATTTTCTGAAGATGGTATAAATTTCTATCCGGTTATTCAAGGATTATCCATTCCTTGGGGAGGCGGTGTTTTTCGCTCTGGAAATTATACCGATGTAGACTTACAACCTGGTCAAGGTATAACCTGGGGCGTAGGCCATAAAGTGTATCCTTATTACCATTTTGTACGTTTTGATTGCGATTTATCTTTAGAGCATGGTGATGACGCAAACAAAAGTTATGACGTTGTTAAAGATTATATGAATGGAGAAGGTTATGAATATGATTCTAGTTTAGACGAAAAAAAATAGGCAAATAAAAAAGACACTTGGTTTTAAACCTTGTTTTGTTAAAAGTGTATATTATTGTTTGAACGGTTTGTTTGAAACCCCTAAAGAATGAGGAATTGAGTATTGTAAGCCCAATCTCCTTTAAGTAAAGCTAATAACACATTATTAGCAGCAGTAATTATCTGGCACTGAATTTGTTTGTAACAAATCGATAAGTTTCGCTACTTATTAATTAAAACAAGTTTAATAATTAAAAAGAAAAATAAATGATACATAAAATAGTTTTAGGAGTATTAGTTGGTGCGGGTATTGGCGTATTGTTAGCTCCAGAGAAGGGAAAAGTTACCAGAGACAAACTTAAAAAAGAGGGCAAACATGTAAAGGATCAAATAACTCAAGACTTTAAAGAGGTTAAGGAAGACGTTTCTAAAGCTGCCCAATCTGGTAAAGCAAAATTTAAAGAAGAAGCAAAGGATTTTGCTTCGAAAGCAAGCCATAAAACGGAAAAGGCCATTACGTTTTTAGAAAAGCAATTGGCAATCTTAAAAGAGAAGAATAGAACGTTGCAACATACTAGTTAAAAACATTGCAAACACTCCGTCATTATGAAGAGCGCAGCGACGTGATAATCTCTTGGAGTTAAGAAGGTACCTTAGCTAATATGTTCAATATAAACATTATGAGATGCTGAATCGAGTTCAGCATGACAAAACTTTATAAATAAAAAAATCCAACGTTTTCACGTTGGATTTTTTTATCTTCACTAGACCTACAAGGTTTTTAAAACCTTGCAGGAGTATATCTGCTTTTAAGCGTTTTCCTTCTTAATTAAATTTAAAGCTGAACCTTCTTTGAACCATTCAATTTGAGAATCGTTATAGGTGTGGTTTAATGATATCACATCTTTACTACCATCAGAATGTACGGCTTCTAAAGTTAATGGCTTTCCGGGTGCAAATTCATTTAAATCTAAAAAGTTAAATGTATCATCTTCCTGAATTAAATCGTAATCGTTTTCGTTTGCAAAGGTAAGTCCTAACATCCCTTGCTTTTTCAAGTTAGTTTCATGGATTCGTGCAAACGACTTTACAATAACCGCAGCAACCCCTAAATGACGTGGTTGCATGGCAGCATGCTCTCTCGAAGAACCTTCTCCGTAGTTGTGATCTCCAACTACAATAGTTTTAATACCTTCCGCTTTATAGGCGCGTTGAACATCTGGTACACCTCCGTAATCACCCGTCAATTGATTCTTAACAAAATTTGTCTTTTGGTTAAAGGCATTTACCGCTCCAATCAACGTATTGTTTGCAATATTATCTAAATGCCCCCTGAAACGTAACCAAGGTCCCGCCATAGAAATATGGTCTGTAGTACATTTACCAAAAGCTTTGATTAATAATTTAGCACCAGTAATGGAGTCTCCAAGCGGAACAAATGGCGTTAATAATTGCAACCTTTCAGAGGTTGGATTTACAACAACTTCAACACCACTGCCATCTTCAACAGGCTCTAAATAGCCGTTTTCCTCCACATCAAAACCTTTTGGTGGCAATTCCCAACCTGTTGGTTCTTCTAACATTACCTCTTCTCCATCTTCATTAATCAGTGTATCTTTTAGCGGATTAAAATCCAAGCGACCTGCAATAGCAATTGCCGCTGTTAATTCAGGTGACGCCACAAAAGCATGCGTATTTGGGTTACCATCGGCACGTTTCGCAAAGTTTCTATTGAATGAGTGTACGATACTATTTTTTGGTGCATTCTTAGGATCTGAATATCTTGCCCATTGCCCAATACATGGTCCACAAGCGTTGGTAAATATTGTGGCGTCCAGTTTTTCAAATACCTCCAAAATACCATCACGTTCCGCTGTGTAGCGCACTTGTTCAGACCCTGGATTAATTCCAAATTCTGCTTTTGTTTTTAGATTTTTATCCAATGCTTGTTGTGCAATAGACGATGCTCGTGATAAATCCTCGTAAGATGAATTGGTACAAGATCCAATTAATCCCCATTCCACTTTTAATGGCCAGTCGTTATCCGTGGCTTTCTTTGTCATATCTGAACCCACTTCCGTAGATAAATCTGGTGTAAACGGTCCGTTTAATAAAGGTCCTAATTCCGATAGATTAATTTCAATAACTTGATCGAAGTATTGTTCTGGATTTTCATAAACCTCAGGGTCTGCGGTTAAATATGGTGCTACTTCATTGGCTGCATCTGCCACTCCTTCTCTATCTGTAGCTCGCAAATAGCGATCCATAGACTCGTCGTAACCAAATGTAGATGTTGTTGCTCCAATTTCAGCACCCATATTACAAATAGTTCCTTTTCCTGTGCAAGACATTGCTAAAGCACCTGGACCAAAATATTCTACGATAGCTCCAGTTCCTCCTTTTACGGTAAGAATTTCTGCTACTTTTAAAATCACATCTTTTGGAGCCGTCCAACCAGATAATTTACCAGTTAACTTCACGCCTATCAACTTTGGAAATTTCAATTCCCAAGCCATACCAGCCATTACGTCTACGGCATCAGCACCACCAACGCCTATGGCCACCATTCCTAAACCACCAGCATTTACGGTATGCGAATCTGTACCAATCATCATTCCACCAGGAAATGCATAATTCTCTAAAACAACTTGGTGTATAATTCCAGCACCAGGTTTCCAGAAGCCGATGCCGTATTTGTTAGAAACAGATTCTAAGAAATTAAATACCTCGCTACTTACGTTGTTCGCATGTTTTAAATCTACCGCTGCTCCTGATTTTGCTTGTATTAAGTGATCGCAGTGTACTGTAGTAGGTACTGCCACTTTATTTTTACCAGCCTGCATAAATTGCAACAATGCCATTTGTGCTGTTGCGTCTTGACACGCAATTCTATCTGGGGCAAAATCCACATAATCTTTACCTCTTACAAAAGCCTTTGTTGGCATTCCATCCCAGAGATGATTGTACAATATTTTTTCGGAAAGTGTTAGCGGTTTGCCTACTACTTCTCGAGCGGCATCTACACGTTCTTTCATTCGCGCGTAAACCCCTTTTATCATATCTATATCAAATGTCATAACCTATTTGTATTAAATTTTGCCTCATCATTTAAGGTTCAACAATATACGAAATTAGAGTGCGGTTTGAAACGATAAGAAATAAACTTCTTTTATAATATGCATAACGAAATCTATACAAACAAGTTCTTTAAAAAAGGCACAATAAAATAACCTTTCTAGTTTTTAAGTCTTACACCAAATCACTTGACTTTATCCGAAAAATTATCGAACTTAGTTTGCCGGCGGATATAAGCCATTATCAACAGCGCATATACTTGACCGCGTTGTGCTGCATTTTCAGGAATGATAGATTTATAAAATATTAAAAAGCGAAAAAATGAGAACCAAGGCAATCTTTCAGCTACTAATTATGGGGTTTCTAGCCAACAGTTTGGTTGGACAGAACGGAAAATTATTACACAGAGAACTAGTTACCCTTAATGATTCTCTAAAGCAAAGATTATCCGTTGTACCCAACTTTCAAAAAGCTCTAGATTCAACTCAACTTTATAAAATCACTTATGAATCTGATGGTCTAAGAATTAATGGTTATCTGGCTACGCCTATAAAGTCAGGAACTTATCCTGTAATCATTTATAATCGCGGAGGCAATAGAGACTATGGTGCTTTAAACGATTTAAGTGCATCTTATTTGTTACGAAATATTGCTAATTGGGGATATGTGGTCGTTGCTAGTAATTATCGTGGAGGTGGTGGCAGTGAAGGTATGGAAGAGTTTGGTGGTAAAGATGTTAATGACATACATAATTTGTTACCAATACTAGCCAATGTGAAAAAAGCAGATAGTTCTCGTATTGGAATATACGGTTGGAGTCGTGGTGGCATGATGACCTACCGAGTGCTTGCAGAAACTTGTAAATTTAAAGCAGCCATAGTTGGTGCTGGTGCAGCAAATGAGTTGCGAGGCAAGAATGAACGATCAGAAATGGAGAAATACGTATACTCTCAAATAATACCAAATTATGAAAACAATAAAGAAGAGGAACTCAAAAAACGTTCTGCTATTTATTGGACTAATAAACTATGTAAAACAACACCCATTTTATTATTACATGGTTCGAGTGATTGGCGCGTTTCACCAAAAGACGCTTTAGATATGGCAGATTCACTATATACATATAAGCACCCTTTTAGACTACATTTTTATGAAGGAGGCGATCACGGTCTAAGAGAATATCGCAAAGAAACCAATAATGCTGTTAAAGCCTTTTTGGATTATTATGTGCGTGATGAGAAAAAACACCCAGATATGGAACCGCATGGAAGATAGTTTTTTTAAATAAATCTTTTAAGCAACAAAAACACAACAACATATAATCGCAATTGCGACGAATTCGACTACTTTGGAATCCACTCGGGAATGATAAGGTTAGTGTTTACCCAGAAAATAATTTCTAATTTATCTCGTAAGAGGCGGTAAACGACCCCATCAAAAATAAAGCAACATTTAAGGTTTAAAGTATAAGCTAGCAAATAGATGCGTTAGGGATTGAACGGTCTGTTTGAAATCCTTTTTTAAAGCTACACACCACTAAGTAGATTTTGAGCTACTAATTAATGAGATTGCCACAGTCGTTCCTCCTTCGCAATGACGCTTTAAAAAAGATTGAGTAGTGAAAGCCCGACCCCTTGTGGGGAACGCCCAACTTCTCGATACATCCCGCCAAAAGCGTGACGCTCGAAGTGACAGCTAGGAGATTGCTTCACTGCGTTCGCAATGACGAAAAGAAAAAACCCGAGCAAAACTCGGGCTTTATACTTTTATTTTAAAATGACAATTACGCCATTACTAAATCCTTTTTGGAAGGCTTAAATTTGGTTAATACAATACCATCAACGGCTGCTTCATACTCTTCCATAGTTGGGGTTCTTCCTAAAATAGTAGATAGTACAACCACAGGCGTTGAAGACAATAAAGACTCTCCTTTCTTTTCTCCGGAATCTTTAACAACGCGTCCTTGGAATAAACGTGTAGATGTTGCCATTACGGTATCTCCAGGCTCCGCCTTTTCTTGATTCCCCATACATAAGTTACATCCTGGACGCTCTAAGTACAGCATGTTTTCGTATTTAGTACGCGCTAGTCCTTTTGGTGCATTATCATCAAACTCAAAACCTGAATATTTCTGTAATACTTCCCAATCGCCTTCTGCTTTCAACTCATCCACAATATTATATGTAGGAGGTGCTACCACTAAAGGTGCCTTAAACTCCACTTTGCCTTGTTGTGCTTCAATATTCTTAAGCATTTGCGCTAAAATCTTCATATCGCCTTTATGCACCATACACGATCCTACGAAACCTAAATCAACTTTTTTAGCACCTCCGTAATATGATAACGGACGAATAGTATCATGTGTATAACGCTTTGAGACATCGTCATTATTTACATCAGGATCTGCAATCATTGGTTCAGCTATTTCATCTAAATCAATCACTACTTCTGCATAATATTTAGCGTCTGCATCTGGTTTTAATGCTGGTTTGCTGCCAGTTTTCAACTCCTCTATTCTTGCATTAGCCTTATCCACTAAACCTTGAAGCATCTGCTTTTCGTTATCCATACCCTTCTTAATCATGATATCGATACGATCTCTTGCAATTTCTAAAGATTCGATTAAGGTTTCTTCTTCTGAAATACAGATGGAAGCTTTCGCTTTCATTTCAGCCGTCCAATCTGTAAATGTAAAGGCTTGATCTGATGTTAGCGTTCCGATATGTACTTCGATAACACGACCTTGGAATACATTTTCACCATCAAATTGCTTTAACATTTGTTGTTGTGTGGCGTGTACTACATCGCGGAAATCCATAAAACTTCTCATGTCTCCCTTAAACGTCACCTTTACAGACTCTGGAATTGGCATTGTAGCTTCACCAGTTGCTAAGGCTAATGCCACTGTACCTGAATCGGCTCCAAAAGCAACACCTTTAGACATACGTGTATGAGAATCTCCACCAATAATGATATCCCAATCATCAACGGTAATATCATTCAAAACCTTATGAATTACATCGGTCATGGCGTGATAGTGCCCTTTTGGATCACGACCTGTGATTAATCCGAAGTCATTCATAAATTGCATCAAACGTGGAATATTCGCTTTAGATTTATCATCCCAAACAGAAGCCGTATGACAACCTGATTGATAACCAGCATCTACAATTGGAGAAATTACCGTAGCTGCCATCATTTCTAATTCTTGCGAGGTCATTAAACCTGTAGTATCTTGAGATCCTACAATATTCACCTCAACACGAACATTAGAGCCAGAGTGCAATGTTTTTCCAGGCGTAGTTCCAACCGCATTTTTATTGAAGATTTTCTCTACCGCTGTTAAACCTTGACCTTCAACTGAAATTTCTTTTGAAGGAGCGTAAACCTGAGGAATATCAATACCTAAAGCTTTACACGCAAAGGTTTGCAATTTTTTACCAAATACAACGGCATAAGACCCACCTGCTTTGATAAACTCCATTTTTTGAGGCGTTAAAGCAGCTGAAATATCTTTTAGCTCTTGATCTCCATTATATAATTTTTTCTCTTTTGTATTTATGGTAAGTACTGTTCCTGTAGCAACAGAATAAACCTCTTTCAAAATTGGTTCTCCATCCGCATCAACAACCGTATTTCCATTTTCGTCTTTTTGCTTTACCCAATTTTTAAGGTCGATACCAATACCACCTGTTACACCAACAGTGGTTAAGAAAATTGGTGCAATACCGTTGGTTCCCGCAATTACAGGCGCAATATTAATAAACGGCACGTACGGTGAAGACGGTATCCCTGTCCAAAGTGCTACGTTGTTCACCCCAGACATACGCGATGAACCTACACCCATTGTTCCTTTTTCTGCAATTAGCATGATACGCTTATCAGGATGCTGCTCTTTTAAAGCCAGTACTTCTTGTTGCATCTCTTTATTGTGCTCAAATATACATTGACCATGTAATTCTCTATCTGAACGTGAATGCGCATCAGCACCAGGAGATAGTAAATCTGTAGAAATATCACCAACACCAGCTATATAGGTTACAACCTCAATTTCCTCTTCTACCTCTGGTAATTCAGTAAAAAACTCAGCTTTAGCATAACTTTCTATTATACCCTTTGAAATTGGACACCCTTTTTTCATGGCATCTTCCAATCTTTCTGTATAAGCTTCGTATAAAAATACTTGTGTCTTTAAAACTTCTGCAGCCTTTGTAGCTATAGCAATATCTTTTTGATCTAAAACTAAATCCAATAATACCTCAATTGAAGGTCCACCTTTCATATGTGACAATTGCTCAAAAGCAAAGTCAGAGGTAATTTCTTCAACAACAGATTCACCAAGAATAATCTCTTTTAAAAATTTAGCCTTTACACCAGCAGCACTTGTGGTTCCTGGCAGGGTATTATAAATAAAAAAGTTAAGTGCATCTTCTCTTTGAGGATTACCAGAATCTTTAATAAGCGCTATAATTTCGCTTGTTAATTCAGCACCATCTATTGGCTTAGGGTGCAATCCCTGAGCTTTTCTTTCTTCGATTTCTTTGATGTAATCGTTGTAATTCATATACAGAAATTTTTCAGTTTTAGGTTTATTTAAAAAAGCGACGCAAAATACGAATTTAATACCAAGATTTGATAAAAAACAGCCTATTAAAACTAAGTATTAATACTTAATTATTATAGTGTCATTATAAAAACGTATGATTGTGTTTTTGTTAGTAATTTATACGAAAAACTAACAATAAATTAAGGTTAATTTTGGGCGAATTAGTACAAATTATGGTGTTCTATAAATTTGAATAAGTTTAGCAATAGCCCAAATGATGGCTACCAACTTAAACACTGTAGCTATAGATAGCAAGGTATTGCCTGTTACAGCACCAATTTCAAAATGAATTATCTTTAGTAAAGCACCAATAGTGGTTAAAGCCATCCCAATGAGAAAGCAAATAATTGGAATGATGAACGGCTTTAGTTTCATTTAGAACAAACTTTCAATAATTTGATTTTCAGTAATTCCTTCAGCTTCGGCTTTGTAGTTCTTAATAATTCTATGCCTTAGAATACTTGTAGCAACCGCTTGAACATCTTCATTATCAGGAGAAAACTTTCCATTAACAGCCGCATGTGTCTTAGCCGCTAAAATAAGATTTTGTGAAGCTCTTGGACCCGCTCCCCAATCTACATATTGTTGTACCAGTTCTGGTGCCCTATTACCATTAGGTCTAGTTTTACCAACCATACCTACAGCATATTCAATTACATTATCTGCAACTGGAATACGTCTAATCACATGTTGGAAATCCAAAATTTCTTTATCCGAAAAAAGAGCATTTACTTTAACCTCAACATCATTTGTTGTTGATTTTACGACCTTAACTTCTTCATCAAAAGTTGGGTATTCTAAATTAATAGCGAACATAAAACGGTCTAGCTGCGCTTCTGGTAGAGGATAAGTTCCTTCTTGTTCAATTGGGTTTTGTGTAGCTAAAACAAAATAAGGCAAATCTAATTTATAATGATGACCTGCCACGGTAACAGCACGTTCTTGCATTGCTTCTAATAGAGCTGCCTGAGTTTTTGGCGGTGTTCTGTTTATTTCGTCAGCAAGAATGATATTTGCAAAAATAGGCCCTTTTACAAACTTAAAATGGCGGTCTTCATCTAAAATCTCACTCCCAAGAATATCACTAGGCATTAAATCTGGAGTAAATTGAATACGCTTAAAGTTAAGCCCCAAAGCTTGCGCAATTGTATTTACCATTAAGGTTTTAGCTAGACCTGGAACACCGATGAGTAATGAATGTCCACCAGAAAAAATTGAAATAAGAATCTGATTGACAACTATATCCTGTCCGACAATTACTTTAGCAATTTCTTGCTTTAAATCTTCATATTTTTTTACGAATTGCTTAATTGCAGCTACATCGGACATATAACTATTTTTTTAACCAGTTACTGTTAAACTCACAATCTCTCATTGAACCAGTAATTTTTATATACGTATCTTCAATCTTTTCGGCCTGCCATTCTTCAATAGCTTTAATCTTTTTCTCGTTTAAAGCCAATTCTTTTATTTTTAAGAAGTCTCTAGCATAGTCAGCCTGATGGTCCTCTACTCTATCAGAAACAGTTAATATTTTAAATTTAAGCTTATTTCTTCTATCAGTTTCAGCAACAACACGACTTACCTCACCATCTTTTAGATTTTGAATTTGGGAGTATAATTCAGGGTCCATCCTGGTTAATTCAAAATTATAGTCCTGTGTTTCTGGATTAATAAGTTGTCCTCCATCATATTTTGTATCTTTTTCATCACTTACATTTCTCGCAGCTTCAGAAAACGTGATTTCCCCATCAACTATTTGCTGACGTACCTTTTCTAATTTTTCTTTGGCTTCTAGTTTAGCCTCATTGGACACCTTTGGAATTAAAAGCACGTGACTTACATCATACTCTTGTCCTCTAATTTTTTCGCAATACACAATGTGAAAACCAAAATCGGTTTCGAATGGTTCAGAAACCTCCCCCTCCTGTAGAGAAAAAGCTGCCTCTCTAAACTCCTTCACCATCCTAGGTTTTTTTCTATTCAACGTATATTTATAACCTTCGTTTTTAATACCGGGATCTTGTCCATATAGAATGACTTTAGACCTGAAACTTGCCCCATTTTCTTCAACATCCTTCTTAAAACCTTCAAGTTGTTTAATGATTCTTTGCTTTTCCTCTTCAGCTACTTTAGGCTCTACAACAATTTGCGCCACTTTTAATTCAGTACCAAAATTTGGTCTTTCTGCCTTTGGAATTTTATTAAAAAACTGCCTTACTTCCTCCGGTGTAATTTCCACTTCTTCTATCACCTTTGCTTGCATGCGTTCCGCCAGCATCATATCTTTTATGGCTTTAGACATCTCATCTCTAAGTTTCTCCTCAGATTCCATATTATAAAGACGCAACAAGCGATTAATATCCCCATTGACCTGAGCTAGAAACTGTTGCATTCTATACTCAACATTATTTCTAACTTCGGCATCTGCTACCAAAATACTATCTTGAATAGCTTGGTGTGCATATAATTTGTTTTCTAATAGCTTACCAAATAACTCACAACCAGTAATTTCCTTAGTATTAACCCCAGCAGCCTCCATTTGTAATCGCTCTTTCTCTATATCAGAATTCAATACAATATAGTCTCCAACAACTCCGGCAACACCATCTACTTTTATTGGTTTAAAGGCTCCTGTAGAATCGCTTGCCCTTTCCTTTACCTCTTTCTTTTCTTCGGTTGGAGTATCTTCAATAATCTCTTGTGCTTGAAAAACATTTACAAACACTAATGCTATTATAAAACTAATTGTAGATTTCAAATTCTTTATTTTCGATGGCATCTCTCGTGATATCTTTTTCTAGTTTTTTGATAAGTTCAAGTTTTCGCTTATTTATTACAATCTGCTTAATCGTTGGCTCGACATATTCTAAAGGGGCAATATCGTTGCGTAACAGAACATCCTTAATTTGCATCAAATATACTCCTAATGAATCTTTGAGCTCTACAAAATTAGATTTTTTTAACAGTTGCTCTTTATTTTCAGAATTTACACCAGGTACTTTAGTTACAACCCGACTAACTTTTATCCAAATTGAATCGTTCAATGAATAGGATTTAAATTGAATGGCAATGGAATCCAAGGCATTTTTATCATCAATATCGAATCTTTTAAAGCGTTCTTTAATACCCTTAAAATCAATTATATTTTCATCTACATGAATATATCTTAACTTTACGAGTTCCTCATTCAGTCTGAATACATCTTTATTTGATTGGTAGTACTGCTGCGATTCTTGTTTACCAACAGCGGTATCTAAATTTTGTTTAACCAAGGCTTCTAAATAGGCTTTACTGTATAGATCAGTTTTATATTGTTCAACCAGCCTATTAAAACTTTCTTGTTTCTCTTCTCCTAGATTAAACTCAGCTCCATCTATCAATAATTGTTGTGTAGCCCATTTATTGATAAAATTTCGGACAAGCAAAATACTGTCTTGCTCAGAAATCCCATCAGATAATATATTTTCAATATCATTTTTATAAAGGTAGTGCTCATTTACTCTAGCAATAGGAATTCTGTTATCCGCTTTTTTAAATATATCACAGGATATAAAGGTTATAATAACAACTAGAAAAATAACGGATTTTAAGTACACTACTTTTTAATTTCTGCCTTAACTTTTTTAAGAGCCTCGGCATTTACAACAACTTGATATTTTCGCTTCAACTCTTCTAACCAAAGATTTTCTTTGTTCGTTTGATAATCACTCATTACCAAACCCTTAACCTCTTCAAAGTCCTTTAACTTTTTAGGAAAAACTTTGCCAACATGTGCAACCACATAATTATCACTATGTTTATATATCTCTGATATACCCTCTTTCAAACTGAAATCTTTTGGTAGCGCTTGATGGCTCACGTTCATGGTGTCTTGTGTAAAGATTACATTAATCTCTCCTTTTGTATTAACGAGCTTTTTAATGTTCTCCATTGGCATATTCTCTTTCATTAATTTCGCCACTTTCTTAATTACTCTTTTACTAGAAGATGAAGCAACTTTGGTAAAAGCGTGTTCTGGCTCAAAGTAGTTCTCCCTATTTTTATTGTAATAATCTTCAACTTCAACGGAGTCTGTTTTTGCGGCTTGCCAAATAGTTTTTTCCATCAAATTAAAAAGCAATAAACCATCTCTATACTCTCCCAAAATGTGGGCAAAATCTTCATTATCATTTTCAAGATTTTCTTCTTCATAATCTCTTAAATTAATATTTAAAAAGAGATCATAAGCTTTTTCAACAATAGTGTTAAAATTCTGTCTTCCTCTAACTCGTTTCTGATAAGATAAAAGATAATCGGCAAAATCCTTATAAAATAAAGTCTTGTTACCTATTGTTATCAAACTCTGTTCTTCATTGAGGTCTGCAGGTAATTTCCAAGTACGCTTATAGAAATCTTCGTTTAAAATTGAAACGAAATAATTTAAATCAGGACCCTCATTAGGTATATTATATTTAGCTCTAAGTTTAGCATACAAAGCATCGTTGATAAGTTTGGATCTTGCATCCCGTTTCACCTTAGTTTCCAATTCGGTCTCCAATTGCTCAAATGTGCCTACTGGTTTGGTGTTTTCTAATTTAATTATGTGCCATCCGTATTTCGACTTAATTGGCTGAGATATATCACCTTTATTTTGGAGCGCAAATGCCGCCTCTTCAAATGCTGGAGCACTAAGTTGCCCACCAGAAAAAGCATTTAAAAGCCCGCCTTTAGGCGCCGAATTTTTATCCTCTGAAAACTGTTTTGCTAAAGTCTCAAAAGATTCTCCTTGCTGAATTTTGGCATAAATATCTTTAATTCTTTTCTCATCATTATTTAAAGAATCACCTTTCTTATCCATTAACATAATATGCTTAACAGTACGTTCTCCTCTAGACTTTCGTTTATCAAGTACATTTATTATATGGTAGCCAAAACGTGTTCTAAATGGTTGAGATATTTCACCAACAGGAGTGTTAAAAGCAACTTTTTCAAATTTGTACACCATTCTAAATCCAGTAAACCATCCAAGCTCCTCTCCAAAAAGAGTTTTTCCATTGTGCATTTCTTTCCTAACCTTCTCAAAACCTTCTTTCCCTGCCTGCTCACGAAAAGCCATTATCTGCTTGTATGCGGCTAGAGAATCTTGAGGATTTGCATCTTCTGAAATTTTCACTAGCATGTGTGTAGCATTTACTTCTGATGCCATGTGTTCGTAGGCCTCTTTAATCAGAGCTTCACTTACCTCAGCATCTGTAATATAATTTTTAGCCAATTGCTTCTTATACTTCTCTAACTCTTTAATGTAGTTAGAATCTTTATGCAGATCTTGGGCTTTTGCTTCTTTAAGTTTTAACTTATAATTGGTAAATAGTTTCAAATATTCATCTATGTCCTTTTGAGATTCATCTTGAACTAAGTTGAGATTTTTATTGTAGACTCTTAAAAATTCCGACACATAAACAGGTTCGTTGTCCACCGTAAAAAGCACATCTCTTTTTGAGGTTTGAGCGTTTAAAAAAGAGACAAAAAACAACACCAAAAACAAGCTATAATACTTCATTTTAATTTATATAATATTAAAAAAGGAATACAAAAATACTAATATATCACTTTAAACCAAGTTGGATTAGCAAACGCAAATTAATGAGTTTTATTTTGAATTTTTAATGCATATTACACTAATTTTAACACTGAAATAGTTTGAATTTAAATTGCAAATGCGAAAACTTAAATTGATTTGGGATTTTCATGGGCCAGATTCTAAAAAAATTGCTAAACATCATGAAATTCATTTAAAAGAATACATCATTCTAGAAAACCTAGAAACAAACATAACAGGTGTAGAAATAATAAATGATTTACATTCCATTGCCTTTATGGTTGTAAAAGAGGAACAAATGAAACTAGTAAGAGATGCCTTAAAACCTAAACGAGGACAAGTTTATAGCGAATCCGAGCAGAATAAAAACACGTAATTAAAAACTAATATATTCCTTAATGAATCCATCAGCAACAGGCTGGATAAAAAAGTTAGAACGCGAAATTAGCTTAAATAATCTTCTGCTTTCCTACAATAGCGAGTTGTTTTATGACAGCCTAAGAAGTTGTGGTTTTGTATATGGAAGTAATCAGGAAATAGTAGCCCAAATATTTCCTAAAAATGATTTTAGCGAGGAAGAAATTTGCAAATTAAATCTTTGTTTGGCACTATATTACACGCACTATACATCTAATTGTCCAAAATCTTTTGTGGAAAGTACAATAGATTTTTATTCTGAAATTAATGCTGTAAAAACATCCTTTTTTAAGGAACTTTTAGTTGGTGCCAAATCTAATGAACAATTAGAAAAAATAATTCATAAGCGCATACAAATTGACGCTAATGTTCTCACAAAAAACTTTAATTACTTTATCATAAATGCGCTTTTATATATTGATGTTTTAGCTTATCAAGAATATCTCAAACAGGATTCATTATCCATTACGTACATTAAAAACTTAGAAGCCGCCATTGTAAGCATTTCTTTGGACGTGTTAAGCTCCAAAGAAACAAAAAGCAAATATGATAATAGTTTAATTGAACTTTTCAAATCTTCATTGCGCTATAATAAGAACAACAATTTAGAGTATGAAAGTATTATTGGATCTATATCAACTGAAGAAGAGAAGTACTATATAATAGATCTAGCATGTATGGCGACTTGGAGCGACCAGATGATTGATGTTGAGGAACAGTTTTTTTTAGAGAAACTTGGGAACGACTTAAAACTTAGTATTTCTAGGATACAACAGTCCATAAAGGCAGTAAACCTATTTTACAGCAAAAACATGAGTAATATCGCCTTACTCAGCTCTAAAAATGTTGTGAAAAGTTTTTATAGCAACTCTAGTAAAATGGTAAAAAAACTCATTACCAGAAATAGTAAGCGTTTATACCAAGAATTAAAGGACAGTAAGGAACTTTTAGTATTACTCACTCAATCTACTAAACGAGAATTAACAAAAGAGGAACAGCAAAAAGTACAAGATCAATTACTTGATATTTTTAAATCTATTCCTAGTTTAGCCATTTTCTTGCTACCTGGAGGCGCCTTATTGCTACCTTTGGTGGTAAAATTTATACCCAAGTTGTTACCTTCTGCTTTTGATGAAAACAGGATAGAAGATTAATTAGCCGGCTCTAAAATTCAGAATACCTGTATTTGGCAACTCCCAAAACATTTTTACGTCACTTTTTGAAAATTCTAGTTGTTTCATTTTAAAAAAGTGACAAAAGACAGGTTTTATCTTACAAAATTTTTAGATATTTAAACCACGAACTAGACTTTATAGCATGACAAAACTAAACACAACAGCAATAGCTTTTATTTTCTTTTTCACTGCAATAAGTGGGCAAACCAAATATGAAAAGGGATACTTTATTGACAACTCTGACAATAGAGTTGAATGTTTAATTGAAAATTTAGATTGGAGAAATAATCCAACTAAATTTCAATATAGACTGGATGAAAATTCAACTATTAAAACTGCTGATTTAAATTCAACCAAAGAATTTGAAATATTTAAAAATTCAAAATACATTAGAGCCACAGTACAAATTGATCAATCCAGCTCCAATACGGATGAGCTAAGCTTTGATAGAAATCCAGATTTTAAAACTGAAACTGTATTCTTAAAAGTTATTGTTGAAGGATCAGCAAGTTTATACAAATATGCCGAAAGTTCTATTTTGAAATATTTTTTTAATTTGAATGAAGGCGACATTAAAGCATTGACTTATAAAACTTATAGAACAGGACAAACAGGAATTTCTAAAAACGAGATGTATAAAATGCAACTTTTAAATGAGTTGAAATGTGATGATCTTACCCAAAGTTCGTTTCAAAATTTGCAATACTCACGGAGTAGTCTATCCAAATTATTTATAAAGTATAATTCTTGTGTTAACTCAGATTCTAAAGATTATAATTTCAAAAAGAAATATGATGCAATTAATTTAAGTATAAGACCAAGAGTTAATAATTCTTCAGCTTCAATTGTAGATTTTGGAGGTACAACTGCAAGAAATAAAAACACTGAATTTGATAGTGAGATCGGTTTTGGCATTGGTTTGGAATTTGAATATATAATGCCTTTTAATAATAATAAATGGAGCTTATTTGTAGAACCCACTTTGTTTAACTATAAAACGGAAACTTCTGTTGATGTTATAATAAATGGACAGATTATTGAGGAATCTGTAAGAGAAGTAGATTATAAGTCTATAGAATTCCCCATTGGAGTGCGACACTATCTTTTTTTAAACGATGACACAAACTTATTTTTAAATGTTGCCTTTGTTATTGAATCGAACAGTAAAAAATCGTCAATTACTTTTAGCAACGACTCTGATGTACCTTTAAATAGTATCGTTACCTATTGGGCAGGTGGTGTAGGCGTAAAATATAAAAAGTTTAGCCTTGAAACCCGTTTTATTAGCACAAGAGGTATTACTACATTGAATGGGCTCGGGACTGACTTAAAAAGTATGAGTTTCATAGTTGGCTATACGTTCCTTTAACTATAATTGCGAATTAACAATTGTTTGAATTAGTTTAAGTATTAATTATTTAAGGTATTTTCTCTTAATTTCTCTAATAAGATACTCCAACCCATTAATTTTAAGCTCATAAACTTGCGAGAGCATATCTCCCAATTTACCTTTTGGAAATCCTTTGGAATGACACCACACCACATAATACTCGGGTAAATCTATGAGATAGTGGTCTTTGTATTTGCCATAAGGCATTTTGGTATTGGCAAGATCAATTAAAAATTGTTTATCTGGCACCACTAATTTTTAGATTTAAAATACTGTAGCTTACTTAATTCTTTCTGAATAAATGATTGCCATTTGGCTTGTGCTTCAAAATTTCTTGAGAAATCTGTGTCGTTATCATATCTATCCTGTAATGCTGCTAACTCTCTATTGATGATTTTATGTAAGGATCTTAAACGTTTGCCAATATCATTTGAAGTCTTTAATAGTCCAGCTCGTTTTCTAAATTTTCTTGCATACAATTCGGTGATATCAAAATGCAATTGCTCGTGCGCTAAAATATGAGCATTGGATAGTTCGGGCTTGTACCATGACTTTTCGGGATAAAAATGGGCGTGAATCTCCGTTTCAAAACTAATTACACGATTATCGGTCTCTTTAATAGAAAAGCCGAAGGTTATCCCAGAAGCAGTCGTGGCAACGGCATTTACAGAATAATTAGGTTTAGCTTTAAAGTCGTTCCAAGACAACTTATTATGTTCATCCCAAGCCATTACCGGCTCTTCATTTATGGGAATAATTATAAAAATAAAAAATGTAATAAATATAAATCTGTACACCGCAGTTCTAAGTAGGTTATTATGTAAACGCCAAAGCTTAAGCCTTATTGTTTAATCTCTAAAATCTTAAGATCATCATATTGCACTAGATATACAATATTATTATAATAACCTCCGAAAAGCTTCTTTTTATAGGCGAATTTATTCTCCACATATTCTGTTATTGGAGTATCATTAACAGAGATAAATATATCTTCTGAAGTCACCATTCTTAACACCACATCCATCATTAAATCAAAACCTTTCACCGCTCTTCTACTAGGTGTAATTTTGTAATTACTATAATAGTTCCTAACAAATTTATTATTTTCTTCAACGCTATACGGTTTGGATGAAGTAGCAAAAGTAAATTGTAGTTTTGAAAGATGTGTGTTGTTTATTTCATCACCTTCAAAAGCATTATTAAAATTAGTCGTCATCAATTTTATATTGATCGCTTCTTTCTCCTCTTCCTTATTTTCTTTTTGTATAAGTGACGCTAATATACTTGTAGCGTTTGAAGCAAAACCACTATTTTGAGTTTCTAGAAACACGAGGTTTTCTCCTGGTTTCAAGGCCTCTTCAATATCCTGTTTCGTCACAAAATACTTGTCTTTACCATCCTTATTTTTTCTTGAAAACACAATTCTACTAGCATTAAACTCTGCCTTTAAAGCATTAGCCACAGGTTTGTTTTTTGAATCTCCAATAATAATAATATTTCTTGGTACAGTATCATTTTTCACACAATCTACTACAGCCTTTTTCAACAATTCATTGGAGGCTCTAGACTGAAACACATTATCTAATATTTTAATTTTGGTACTTGTTGGCGAAATAACAGGAACATGATATTCTTTCAACTCGTTGGCTACAATATTGAAATTTTTTGTTGTCAATGGCCCAACTACAGCATCAACATTTTCAAAATCATTATCAACCAAAATTCTTGAAACTGTAGTGCTATTATTTTTTGTGTCGAATACGTCTAATTTAATTGAAATACCAAGTTTTTCTAACGAATCAACCGCAACCAAAATACCAGTGTAAAAGTCTAATGAAGCATCCAAATAAGGATCCTTTTCAATACTTCTTTTTGTAGCAGAAATAGAATCAAAGTCAACTCTATTAAGACGAAACGGCAGCATCAAAGCAATACGTTTTGTCTCAAAATCAACAATGTTGTTTGTAAGATTCGTAACATCGGACTCTTCTCCTATAATACCTTCATCTCCAGTAAAAGGAATCTTTAGAATCATTCCTACTTTTAGTCCACTTTCTGCTAACCCAAGATTCAAAGCTTCAATCTCTTCTTGCTCCAGGCCTAATTTTAGCTTCAAACGATAAAACCCCTCTTTTGGAAGTACTTTATAATAGCTATAAGTGTCATCAAACTCCTTTTCATCTGTCTTCTCAATGTTTGGCACTTTTAGTTCTTGGCCCTCTTGTAAAACCTCTCCTATATCTGGATTTAAAGCTTCAAGCTCTGCTATAGTAATTCCAAATTTATAAGCCACCCTCCACTTACCTTCTTTTGGTAATATCGTGTAAGTTTTAAATTCTTCTATATCTTCCTCAACTTGAGTAATCTTAAATATTGGAATCTGTAATTTATCTCCTTTTCTCAAATTATTTGCATACAAAAAGGTGTTGTGCTTTTTAATATCTTCGATTTCTACATTATACTTTTGAGAAATCCCAAAAAGTGTTTCCTTACGTTTGGTTTTATGATTTTTGAAGCCTTGAAGTTCTTTAACCTGTGTAATTTTTGGCTTTTTAGCTTTCGACACAGGAATTATAAGAATGGTATTAGCCTTTAATTCTTTTTTAGCATCAGGGTTCAAACTATAAATATCAGAAAGGCTCACATAATATCTTTTGGCAATCTGCTCAATAGTCTCTCCCTTTTTTACTTGATGTGTACTATAATTTTGAGCTTTAAGCGAAGTAAAACTAAATATTAGTGAGATAAAAAATATTAACCAAGCTCTATTCATACCGATATTTTATAGTTTAGTCTGTATTAAATAGTTTATATACGACATTTATTGTGTATTAAGATGCATTTAATGTGCCAAAATATAAGAACTACCTGAATTACGACACATTTTCTTAGGAAAAAGACACAATTTACTCCCACTCAATTGTGGCTGGTGGCTTAGAACTAATATCGTAAACTACTCTATTTACACCTTTAACTTTATTTATAATCTCGTTGGATGTTTTTTGAAGAAACTCATATGGTAAATTCACCCAATCTGCGGTCATACCATCGGTACTTTCCACAGCTCTAAGTGCTACACATTTTTCATATGTACGTTCATCTCCCATAACTCCTACACTATTTACGGGCAATAACATAGCACCTGCTTGCCATACTTTATCGTATAGTCCCCAATCTTTAAGGCCTTTAATAAAAATATAATCTACCTCTTGGAGCATTCTTACTTTTTCAGCTGTAATATCTCCAAGAATCCGAATTCCCAAACCTGGACCAGGGAACGGATGACGTCCCAATAATTCAGGGTCTATTCCCAAAGTCGCGCCCACGCGTCTTACTTCATCCTTAAAAATGGCGCGCAAGGGCTCCACTATTTTAAGTTTCATGAAATCTGGTAATCCGCCAACGTTATGATGGCTTTTAATGGTTGCAGAAGGCCCACCAGTTGCAGAAACACTCTCAATTACATCAGGATAAATGGTGCCCTGGGCCAGCCATTTTACATCTTCTAACTTATGTGCTTCATCATCGAACACTTCAATAAAGGCGTTACCTATAGCTTTACGTTTTTTCTCAGGATCTTCAATACCTTTTAGAGCATCTAAAAACCTATCTGACGCATCAACACCTTTAACGTTAAGCCCCATACCTTCATACTGGTTCAATACGCTTTCAAATTCATTTTTACGAAGCAAACCGTTGTTTACAAAAATGCAATACAGGTTTTTACCGATAGCTTTGTTTAACAATACCGCAGCAACTGTAGAGTCTACACCTCCAGATAAACCTAGAACCACTTTATCGTTGCCAACTTTTTCTTGAATTGCTTCTACAGTCTCCTCTACAAATGCCTTTGGCGTCCAGTCTTGCTGCAAGCCAGCAATTTTCACTAAAAAGTTTTCCAACAATTGCTTCCCATCTGTTGAGTGATATACTTCTGGATGAAATTGTATAGCATATGTTTCCTCTCCATCTATTCTATAAGCAGCATTTTCAACATCGTGTGTACTAGCAATTAAAACACCATTATCTGGTAATTTTTTAATAGTATCGGAATGACTCATCCAAACCTGCGTACCTTCTTCTATATTTTGAAAAAATACTTCTTCATTTTTGATGAAAGATAAATTAGCACGACCATATTCTCTAGTATTTGAAGGTGCTACTTCTCCACCGGAAAAATGTGCCAAATACTGAGCTCCATAACACACTGCCAAAACAGGCTTTTTACCTCTAATTTGAGTAAGATCTGGATGTAACGCATCCTTACCTCTAACAGAGTTAGGACTACCCGATAGAATTACCGCTTTGTACTCTTTTAAATTGGTTGGAATTTTATTAAATGGATGAATTTCGGAGTAAATATTGAGTTCCCTTACTCTGCGCCCAATAAGCTGTGTGTATTGGCTTCCGAAGTCTAAAATTAGTACCTTGTCATGTTGCATGCGCAAAAATAGGAATTGATTTTTTATTGGAAAGTTTGGGCTGTTTATTTTTTCAACAATTAATTAATAGTATTTTTAGTAAAATTAATATTGCGCTTAGAATGAAAAAGTTTGTAATTGCTAGTGTTATTATGCTAGTTCAATATTGTGTATTACATGCTCAGAAAAATGAAGTTATTGATAGTTTGAAGCATGAACTTAGGCAAAGAAAAACTGAGGATTCCATAAAGGTCAGCATCCTAATTAATCTTAACAAACACCTTAAATATTCGAAACCGGAAGATGCCAAAGCTTACGCTCTACAGGGTATTAACATATCGAATAGAATTAATCATAAATTTGGTATCGCGGCATGTAATATGCATGTGGGTGATTATTATTTAAACAAAAGTGAAAATGACTCGGCGCTGTACTATTATGCCATTGCCAAAAAAGGCTTTGAAGAGATTTCATATACTAGAGGATTGATATTTATTAATCACGCTACATCTATTGTTAAAGAAATTAAAGGTGAATTAGACGAAGCTATTGCCATTACCATAGACAATTTAAAGTTAATTGAAGAAACTGAGGAGGATGACGACCCTTCTAAGATTAAATTCATTGGTGCTCATCATGATGCCTTATCCATTCGATATGCTGAAAAAGGCAATTATAGAATAGCGCTAAAAGAAGCATTTAAAGCTTTGGAATGTTTTGAAAAAGTAGAAGACTCTCGAAGAGCCGGAGCTCTAGAACAGATTGGTATTATTCAATCTACGCAAAAAAATTACAAATCAGCCATCAACTATTATGAACAAGCCGCAAAAATTTATGAGGCAGAGGGCCAAGAATGGTCATTAACCTACGTTAACACATCTCTTGGGAGTACATATCAGAAGTTGGGCGATTACAAAAATGCGAAAAAACACTACAATCTTGCCATTAATTATTCCGAAGAGTTTGATGATAAATTTGCTCTTACAGATGCCATTATTGGCATTGCAGAATTAGAGTTTAAAAACGAAAATATAGAGAAAGCTGAAGGGTATTTCCAAAAGGCTAAAATAATTGCAGAAGAAGAAAATTATAATCTTAACCTTTCCAATGCTTTTCACGGATTATCCAAAATTGAGTATAACAAGAAAAACTACCCGAAAGCGCTAAGATATAATGATAAAGCCATACAACTTGCCAGACCAAACGATGCGTCAGCCTATTTAAAACGCTTTTACCCATATCACGCTACAATTTTACAAGCACAAAACAACTTTAAGGACGCCATAGTGTACCTTGAAGCATCTAAAGAGGTAAACGAAAGCTTGTATTCAATTGCCAAAACACAACAAATTGAAGAGTTGCAAACTATCTATGAAACCGAAAAAAAAGAACAGCAAATTTTATTGCAACAAAATGAAATTGATTTATTAGAAAAAAAAGGTGAAATAGATAATCTATATAAAGTTTTGTTAGGGCTCGCACTTCTTTTATCAATAATTGGTTTTTATGCCTTACGTCAAAAACTAAAAAGAAGTAAAACCGAAAAAGAAAAACTAAATCTAGAGCTTGATTACAAGAAAAAAGAGCTTACAACGCATGCGCTTCATTTAGCAAAAAAGAATGAGGTTTTAGAGAACTTAAAACAGCAAGCTAAAAACTTTAAAACATCTGAAAACTCTCAAAAAGGATACAATCAATTGATTAGAACAATAAACTTCGACTTGAAAGATGATAATAATTGGGAAAATTTTTCTCGCTATTTTGAGCAGGTTCATACAGGTTTCAATACTACCGTAAAGCAAAAGTTCCCAGAAGTAACTTCTAACGAACTAAGATTGATGGCTTTACTAAAAATGAATCTGACCTCTAAAGAAATAGCCAATATCCTGAATATTTCACCCGAAGGCATTAAAAAAGCACGTTATCGTCTCCGTAAGAAATTAGGAATCACAACTGAAGACTCATTGCAGGATTTAGTTTTAAACCTTTAACGACATACCAATATTTAAAAGGAAAGAAGTATTTTTATAGTATACCAGCCACCTTTTAATGAAATATTTTCTTTTAATACTAATCCTCATTCCTCTTTGTGGTATTACCCAAAACACCAAAGAGACTGATAGTTTACTTAAAATTTATAATAGCTTACCTGACAATAATGACAAATTAGATACGCTAGATAAACTTTACTATTCGGTCTTATACAACAACCCTAAATTGGCAAAACAATATGCTTTTAATATGCTGGAATTAGCAACTGAGTTAAAAGAAACTGAGGAAATAGGATATGCCAATTTTAATATTGGCACCAGTTTTAGGCAATTAGGACAAAAAGATTCTGCCACATTCTACTGGAAAAAAGCAAAGCCTATTTTTGAAAAAAACAACATTGTACATGGAGTTACTTTAGTGAATAGTGCATATGCCAGTTTAGCTCTTGAAAACGGAAATCATGATCTAGCATTGCAACTCACAAAAAAGAATATAAATCTACGAGAAACTGATAATGATACAATTAGCGTTGGTTTGAGCTATAGTTTTATGGGGATAATCTACAGACAAAAAGGAGATTTTAAGTTAGCTTTAGATTATTGTTTTAAAGCATTAAAACTTTTAGATGATCCTGAGCGTCAATTAGAAAAAGCAGACGTATTATCTGAAATTGCGCGAATTGAAGGGGATTTAGCAAATTATGATAATGCCATTAAATTTCATAAAGAAGCCGCTACCGTCTACAGGGCAAAAAATGATAAAAATTTTTTAGCGCAAAGTCTTTCAAATCTTGGAGATAATTATAACAGATTAGAGGTGTATGATAAGGCCGAAAAAACACTTAATGAAGCGCTTATGTTAGCACGTGAAGTCACTAATCCCGTTATTGAGGGGTTTGCGCTTAAACAACTTGGAACAACTTATATGGGTCTCAATCAGACTGAAAAAAGTCTTAATTACTTAAAACAGGCTATGAACGTTGGAGAAAAACAAGATCGTGTGTTAGATGTCATTCAAGCTTCTTACCTAATAAGTCAAAATTACAATGGCAATAATAACACTGCAATGGCTTTAAAATATGTAAATAAAGCTATTCATCTCTCCGATTCTGTCAATATCCCTTTAAACTTATTGAATTCTCTCGAACTGCGATCTCTTATTTACAAAAAACGGAGCCAGTTTCAATTAGCCTTAGAAGATCACACCAGATTCAAATTCATACAAGATAGCCTGTACGTAATTGAAAAATCTAAACAAATTGAAGAGCTGAAGACTATCTATGAAACCGAAAAAAAAGAACTTCAGATAGCACAACAGGAAACAGAAATATCGCTTTTAGAGCAAGAAGCCCAAGTAAATAAATTACAGCGCATACTTTTGGGTGGTGGCCTTTTACTTTCTATTTTGCTTTTTGGTTTAGGATATTATGCCATTCGTCAAAAAATGAAGCGAAACCAATTAGAGAAAGAACGTGTAAAAGCAGAACTGGATTTTAAAAAGAAGGAATTAACCACGCATGCCCTACATTTAGCCAAAAAGAACGAAGTTTTAGAAAACCTAAAACAACAGGCTAAAGCATTTAAAGCAACTTCAACAGAAAATAAAGGCTACCAAGAATTGATAAAAACTATCAATTTTGATCAACATGATGATAGGAATTGGGAAAATTTCACCCAATATTTTGAGCAGGTTCATAAGGATTTTAGCACGAATGTAAAATCAAAATACCCTGAAGTGACCAAAAATGAATTGCGGTTTATGGCGCTTTTAAAAATGAATATGTCTTCAAAAGAAATAGCAACAATTTTAAATATTTCTGCGGATGGCGTTAAAAAAGCAAGACAACGCCTTAGAAAAAAAATGGATTTAACACCTCAAGATTCATTAGAAAATGCTGTTTTAGCAATCTAGTCTATTTTTTGCAATCTCTTAAAACACCTTTAAACACTAAGCTTAAAAGCTGTACCCCCTTTGTACCCCCTCTAAATTTTTAACGCAAAAACATCAGGTCTATGTTTGTTGTGTCATTAAGTTGACCAACAAGTTTTGTGGAGTCTTGCGCTGGTTATGGCTGCAGACTAAACCAGAAGCAAGCAACTCCTGAAACTAGTATTAATCCACAAAACCATAGATTATGAAAACTTTAAAATCATTCTATTTATTAATTATTTTATACTCTTTTTGTTTCACTACCTCATGTGAAAGCACAGAACCATGTGAAGAAGACAATACAGGAACGGTAATCATTGAAAACACAAATTCTGATTACCGCCTACATTTTTATAAAAGCAACTCTAACGTCGATGGCGATGGTGATTTGGTAATAGAGCCACAATCCAAAGGAAGCATTACACTACCCGCAGGAAGTTACTCAACATACTTAAGACTATTTACAGGTAGTTGTAATCCAAATACTGGTAGATGCTTTAGATCATGGAAATTAATTGATGATGATAAAGAAATAGAGCTTTCCAGTTGTGAAGATTTAAGTTTAATCTTCTAGTACAAACGTTATGAGGCCACAAAACAATCTGTTAAAACTCCTGTTTTTAGGACTTTTCATCATTACGATTTCATGTAGTATTGAAGACTCATGTAGCGAACCCGGGATGGTAACGATTAAAAATAATGATGACACATTCACCAGATTCTTTTTTTATCTGGAGAATACGTCCGAAATCACAGAAATAAAGAATAATCAAAGACGCCCTCCTGATTTTAGGATAAACAAAGGCGAATCGGAAACATTGCTTTTAGAATCTGGAACTTACCTCATCTATTCATTCTATTATGAAGGCGGTTGCACCCGATGCTATACTAGGCATGATGAGCATACAGCAGAGGTAACAGTAACTAATTGCGAAACGATTACTCTTGAGTTTGACGGTTTTTAGATTAGCTTACTAAACATCGTTTACGATAAATACAGACGCTTTTATCGTTGACACGGTAATGAAAGGAAGCTCTTATTATTCTTTTAAAGAATAATATTTAAAAAGTTAAAATTGAGAATTCACCCTTTAAAGGTTTTAGTGTTTGTATAAGTTTAGGTATTAGTTGGTTGCCGTATTCCAAATAAAACTCAGAGAAGTTAGTATTACGCTCTTGCAAACTACCATTAGGAAAGAGTTCATTTTGAAGTTCTGTCATTCTAGAAACTTGGTCTGACAGAGCTTTCTTCTGGGCTTTCAACAAACGTTTTTCTAGTTTTTCTAAACCTTTTAGTTGTTTGTTTTCTTGCGCTTTTACCGCTCCCAAAAACGATTCATCTGTAAGTTCGGCTAGCATAAAAAGCTCTTCAAATTGAGACTTTAAGTGCTCCTTTTGTAAGTCAAAGTTCAAATCAATATTTGATATTTCTCGAACCTTTTTATTGATGAAAGAATTTCGTTTTAGGAATATATCTTCATTTGAAATATTCAATTTTTGAAGTTTTTTAGCTTGCTTTTCTGTTTTAATTAAAACAGAATTTCTCAACAATAAGCTTGGGAATGGCACATCTACAGCCTCAAAATAAGATTTCAATTGCATCCAATACGCTAATTCTCCTCCTCCGCCAATGTAACATAGATTTGGCAGAATAACTTCTTGATATAAAGGACGCATGATTACGTTTGGCGAAAATCGCTCAGGCACCTCATCGAGGTGTTTTAGTATTTCACTCTTATTCCAGGAAATATTTGTGTTTAGGACTTTATATGTATCATCTTCAAAAACAATACGCTCTCTTAATCCTTCACTTAGATAGAATAGATTAATCTCTCTGGGATTTACTTGAATTTTATATGAATCATCAATATTAACAAGAGCATCATTTGAAGCAAGAACTTTGTTATAAGACACTTGGTTCAAAAGTTCTTTTTCAAAGTAAGGAATGAACAAACGTTTTAAATCCGCATCGTTAGCATCAATAATGACTAAGCCATAATCTTTAAATAATTCGTTGGCTAAAAACTGGGTTGCATCCGCTAGATTATTATGCTTTAAGTATGCATTTTCAAAAAGTATTTTTAAATCTTGAGCGTTTCTGCTATTTCCTAAATCTTGAGAAAACAGCTCTAAAACCTGATCTAACCCATCTGTACTTAACTCTCCAACAGCTCCTTTGGCTTCACTACTCCATTGAAACTTTTTACCCTTAAAATTAAAATAATTAATTTCCTCAAAATCATGGTCTTCAGTTGCCATCCAATACACTGGTACAAAATTGAATCTTGGATAGTGTTCTTTCAACTCGTTTGAAAGATTAATAGTTGAAACTATTTTATATAGAAAATAAAGAGGCCCTGTAAATAAATTTAGTTGATGACCAGTGGTAATTGTAAAGGTATTTTCAGAAATTAGGCTTTCAATATTTTGTGAGGTTAATTCTGAAATATCAATGTTAGCATATTGTTTTTTCAGTGCATCAACAAGCACTTTTCTTGAATTCACTTGAACGGACAATCTTTTTTCTTTAATTTGGTCTTTAAAATTTTCAATAGATGGAAAACGATTGTAGAATGATTTTAACTCAGGCTTTTCATCTAGATAATCACAAATCAAGGAAGAAAAAAAGCCAGTAGACTTAAATGGTAAATGTTCTTGCTGCATACAAACAAAATAGTCGTGTAAATATACAGTTATTACATTTTTTAAAATCTAAAATTTAAGTTAAGAATAATTACTCAAAAACCTATTTATTTGAATTGAGTGAGTATAATTTTAGTATCTTACCTACATGAAAACAGTCAATTTTACGATTCTACTATTTATTGTTAGTATTCTATTTTCTTGCACAAATACTGACGATAGTACTCCAGTTGCAAACCGAACATATGATGATGTTCGGCAGGATTTTCAAAACCTTAATATTAGTACTGGCACGAACGATGTCTCTCTCTTAAACACTAGTAATTTCTTCTGGGATTTTAGAGTAACAATGCCAGATGTGGATTTTACAAATAACAAAAGACCCTTAATTATTGCTTTACACGGTTTTTCGGGAGACAACACTGACGCTCATAAAAACACAAGCTGCTATATTGAATTTGGCTATGCAAGTTTAGATGCTATTATAATAAGCCCGAACGCAGGATCTTTTATTTGGGAATCTCAAGTAAACCAAGTTCAAATTCTTTCTTTGGTAGATCTCGCTGTAACTTATCTACCTGTTGATCCTGAAAAAATTGTAGTTACAGGATACAGTGCTGGAGGAAATGGAAGTTGGTTTTCTGGGGAAACACAACCAAATGTTTTTTCGGCAGCCATACCAATAGCGAGCTCTTACAATACCAACACCAACGGACAAGCTAGGTTAATTGAAACACCAATGTACGTTATTCATGGTGAAGAGGATGAGTTATTCCCATTGGACTTGACACAGACTTGGGTAAATGATGCCATAAATGCAGGTGGCGACATTACGTTTGTAGTTGCTCCTGGCTTAACGCATACACAACCTTGTGACTATGTTTCGTACATTCAAGAAGCGGCAAACTGGTTGGTTAATGAAGTTTGGTAGCAGTAAGTTTAGAGCACTTTAAACTGAAAAATTGCAGATTCTGATGTATTGCCTATTTCGTCTTTAGTTACAATGCGCCAATAATAAATGTTTCCAGAAGTTACAACAACATCTATTTGGTTTGTAGTAATATTACTAGAATGCATTTCTGGTTCATTGGTTAATCCTAAATATACATCGTAACCAACAATATCTTCGTCAACATCACTCCCAGTCCAAGTTAATGATACTGTACCTGCATTTACACTTGATGCCATAACTGGAGCAACTAAAGTTGCTGGAAATGGGGCGTAAGTTTCAACACCAGGTCCTGAATTATAAAATTTCCAAGTTTCACTCTCAACCGACGCTGTACCAGATGATGATATAACATACCAAGAGTAAGGGGTTGCTCGACTTAATCGTATCCCAATTTTATCTTCACTAGTTCGTGCTTCAATTTGAGAACCATCTACTAAATTAGTCACGTAAATTACGTAGCTTTCTGCTATGGAACTGGCTTTCCATTCAAAAAAAACAGTACTTTCTGTTGGTGTAATATCTGCACCTATATTACACAATCCGTCCTTATGTGGAAACTGTAAATTTACTTGCAACAGATCTATTCTAGTGGGATCTTCAGGATCTAAACCATTAACATCTGGCTCCACAGTAGAAGGATTGCTGCACTTTAATAATAAAACACCTAGACCAAATAGATAAACTAATTTTTTCATCTTTTTACGACTTTAAAAGTTGAAGCTTCCGTTTTTGAAGACAAAAAGACACTGTAAACACCTGAATTAAACCTATCCGTTTCGATTGTTAAACGTCTAGTTTTACTACGATTAATAATGTTATTAGCATACATTAATTGACCAAGATAAGAGGATATACTAATACTAACTTCATCTTCGTCCATATCTCCTAAATAGATATTGAGCTCATTTTCAAAAGGAACAGGGTACACAAAAGACTGATTTGATAAAAATATACTTTCCTCAAAGCTACCTTGACAAGGTTTATCAGTTGTAACTTTTATAGTATTCCTTCCGTCTTCCAATTGAAGCGTAATTTCAGAATTAGTTGTAGAAAAAACCAACCCATTAAAATCAATAGTATAATTAGTGCTTCCAGACATTTGAATAACAACTTCCTTACCTTTTTGACGTTTTCCCGTTATAACATCGAGGTTTTCTGGATGGTTAATCACAATATCAAAACAACGCTCAAAATTTGGTATTTCATCTGAAGTAATACATAATCTATAGGTACCTGCCAATAGATTTAAAATATCTATTTCATTAGTAAATGTGTAGGTTCTATCAAAATCATCACCTACCAAATGCGCGCTGTATTCATAAAACTCTTTGGTTACAATATTAATTTTTCCATCATTATTATTCAAGCAAGTTTCTCCAGTTACTAAAATGGTGAAATTATCTTCTGGTAACGACGAAAATGTACAACCGAATAAATCTACTGGTTCACCAAATGGAGTTCCAGGGCACAAATCGTCTTCATTTGCAACGCCATCGTTATCAGCATCATCACAAATAATTTGATAGTTTGTACTAGCATCTTTAAACCAATTATCATAAGTCCCATCGGTATTTGATATTACAGCAACAGGATCATCTACCAGAATACAACTTAAATCTGGATTGTCTGAAGCATTGAAAAACGAAAGTATTTCATTCGCTCCATTTTGCACGTTAAGTTTATCCTGAAAAAACAAATTTGATGTACAAATGAGTTCTATTAGCTTTGGATTTAGGCTTACATCGAGTTCGGTTAACTGATTTGAAGCACAATTCAAATTTTCTAAGTCCAATAGAAGGCTTACCTCCAACAAAGCAATACTGTTTTCTGAAACATTTAAATTGCTTAACTCCAAATTAGTCGTAACATCTATTTCAGTTAAAACATTATTGGAAATATTTAAACTTTTTAAATTTATTAAGGCAGCAATTGATATAGAGGTAAGCTGATTGTTTGAGGCGTTTATGTTTTCTAGATTAGTATTCTCCCTTAAATCTAGTGTTACAACTGCATTATTTTCGAAATTTAAGCTTACAAGACTTTCAAAATCTTCTATACCAGTTAAGTCTTCAATAGCCTGATTTGAAATATCTAAAGACTCCCTGTCTTCAATAAGACCGGTTGGCACATAATCGTCTAAAGGCAAAGTATCTAAACCTAGATCTATTAGAGCCTGTTCAAAATTATCATCTGGAACATAGGTTTCACCAAAATGACAATTTATAGCGTAAACTGCTGTAGCTTCCTTTAACCATGTAACACCTGCTGGCTCAGTACCATCATCCGTTTGGATACATATTAACTCTGGATTATTTTGCGCATTTAAATTTATTAGGTTTTGGTTTTGTCCGTTTTGCAAATTCAGAACCTCTAAAGCATTTGAAACACAACTTACATTTACAAGTGCTGTATTTAAAGTAAAATCTAGTTCTATAATTGGATTTCCATCGGAACTAAAAGTTTGCAACAATGGTATTATGCTTGCATTAAACTCCTTAAAGTTATTATTTGAGATATTTATAGAGACCACATTGGGGTTATTTGCCAAATCAATACTCTCTAGAATATTATTAGAACAGTTAATACTCAACAAATTAATATTACTACTAACATCAATCGTACTAATTGTATTATTTGAACAATTGAAATTTTCTAAGGCCTCAAAATCTTCAATTCCTGTTAGGTCCGAAATATTATTTAGGCTAATATCTAAATCTGTAACCACCTGAATATTAACTGTAGGCACGTAATCATCCAGTGCTCCAACATCATAACCCAAATTAATTAGTGCTTGCTCAAAGTTATCGTCTGGAACATAGGTTTCTCCAAACCTGCAATCTAAACTATATTGCGTTTCTATATCCTTTATCCAGTTGGCTCCTATATTATCCACATCATCTACTTGAATACATGATAAGTTAGGATTGTTTGTAGCTGTAAAGCTTACAATATCTGCATTTATTCCATTTTGGATATTTACAAAATCTAAAAGGTTAGAAGAAACATCTATGGTGATAGTTACTGGACAAAAATCTAAATGGTTATCATCATTGGTTATCGGACAAGTACCAGTTCCCATAGTAGTTAAATCTAAAAAACCAGTAATTTCATTACCACTGCAATTAAGGGTTTTAAGTTGATCTAAATTTGAGGCTAGTTGAAGACTAGTAAGCACATTATTGCTCGCTTTCAACTCTATAAGATTTATATTATTTGTAAGATCTAAGTCGGTTAATTGATTATTGGTAACATCAATATATTTTATAGAAAGTAGACCATTTAACAACGCGTTTAATTGAGAAACCTCATTATTATCTAATATTAAGCTCTCGAGCATATTTGAGGATAAGTCGTCTATCTCAGTAAGTTGATTTTTAGACCCAATAAGGGCAATAAGGCTTGTATTAGCGGATAAATTAACATCTGTCAAATTGTTATCTGAAAAGTCTAATACTTTTAAAGCGCCATTAGCACTAATATCTAGAAGGCTTAAGGAGTTGCTTCTGCAATTTAATTTTTCTAAAGCCAAACACTTATTGAGCACTAAATTTTTTATGTCATTATTATTACAACTTAATACACTTAGCGTTGTATTATCAACTGCATAACTAACAAAATTTGAAATATTATTGTTATCACAAGTAACCTCTTCTAAATTTGTGCTACTACTTATATCTAAAGCCGTAATTTTATTATTCGAACAATCCAGAATTTCTAGATTGGTATTCATAGTAATATTCAAATCAGCTAGAGCATTATCTGCACAGAATAATTGTTTTAAGCTAGTGGTGCCTGCCGTATTCAACACACTATTAATATTTGTTGGGTCGTTGGTTAAAAAATAGTTTGAACTACAGAATAGCTTCTCTAAATTCTGCATATCACTAACATCTAAAGCATCTAGATAGTTATTACTACAATCTAGTTCTACAAGTGAAAGAAAAGCTTTAATTCCCTGTAAACTTTCTATATTCTTACCACTTACATTTAAAGTGGTTAGGTACTCAATATTTGCTGTTAAAACTTGATTATCTGGAGCCCCATTGTCTATCCCTAAATCAATTAAAGCTTGTTCAAAATTATCATCTGGTATTTGGGTGTATCTCGTGTTTTCACAATCAGCATTGTAATCGGCAATAGGATCAATCATCCACCCTCCTGGGATGTTACCTATAATAGCTGCATCTACATTAATACAATATAAACTTTCATTATTTGTTGCGTTAAAAACAGTAATACTAGGGTTATTGCCGTTTCTTATATCAACAAACTCCAAGCTATTATCGTTACAAGCTACGCTAGTTAAAGAATTATTTGTGGTAAGATTTAATTGAATAATTGCATTACTAGAACAGTTAAAAACTTCAAGCGCAACAAAATCTTCAATACCGGTTAAATCTATAATTCCATAATTAGAAATATCTAAATTAGTTACAGTATTTATATTGGCAGTTGGCACATAATTATCCAAAGGAGCTACATCAAAACCAAGATCAACAAGCGCCTGCTCAAAATTATCATCAGGTATGTAAGTGCCACAGTTTATGGCGTAATTTGCTATTGCATCAACAGACCAAGTTACCCCTGCAGGCACCATTCCCGTGTCTGTCCCAATACAAAAAAGAGCAGGGTTATTAATTGCTGTAAAATTTAATAAATTTCCATTCTGCCCATTTTGAATATTTAAAGATTGTAAGGTATTAGAATCACAATTAAAATTTGTTAGTGCAGGATGATTACTTAAATCTATAGTTTTCAAATTATTGTTCGAGCAGTTCAAACTAGATAATAAAAGATTGTTATCTAAATTCAATTCATTTAACACATTATATGAAACATTTAGAATAGTAAGGTTTGCATTATTACTTAAATCAAGGCTCTCAATATTATTTCCAGTAACATTAAAATCAAACAAAGCCATATTACTAGCTACTTCTACTATTTCCAAATTATTATTGCTACAATTTAACGTTTGTAAAGCCGTAAAGTCTTCAATACCTATTAATACCTCTATGCCTAAATTTGAGACATCCAACGCTGTAACTACATCAATATTTGATGTTAAAACAAGGTTGTCTAATATATTATCATAACCCAAATTAATTAAAGCTTGCTCAAAATTATCATCGGGAACATAAGTATAAATATCAGTACAGACTGTATCGCCAAAATAGGTCCAATCGTCCTTTGTCCAAGCAACTCCTGGTATAAATCCAGCATCAACTTGAATACAGAATAAATCTGGATTTCCTTCCGACGTAAATGATGTAATTAAATTGTTAAATCCGTTTGCTACAATTAAAGAGGACAATTTATTGTTTGAAACATTTATAATAGCATTGCATTGACAAATTGTTTCAGGATCCGTTTGTGGATCTGGACATGCATTAGTGTTTACATTTGATATATCTAAGTTGGCAACTAAATTGTTAGAAATATCCAAGGTTTTCAGATTACTATTTGCGCTTAAATTTAAAACTGAAATTTGATTTGAGACACAAAACAAACTCTCTAAATTGATGTTATTACCAAGCTGTAAATCTGTAATTCTATTACTTGAAACAGACAAAGATGTTAGCTCGGTATTCTGGCTGACATCTATATCCAACAATCTGTTGTTAGAACAGTTTAAACCTAAAAGTGCAGTGTTGCTTGATGAATCTAGTGCTATAATTTGGTTATCTGAACAATCCAAATCTTCTAAGTTTGCATTTGCCGAAACATCTAAATTTATCAATTGATTTGACGCACAAAGTAAAGTTTTCAAATTTGGATTATTGGAAACATCTAACTGAGTTAAATTATTACCATTACAAATAAGTGTTTCTAAACTATCAAAATCCTCAATTCCGGAAAGCGTTTCAATATCTAAATCGCTTACCGTTAAAACTAAAACAATATTAATTCTATCGGTAAAAACTAATCCATTGCCATTTATACCATCACCTAAACTTGTAGCGTCCCCAACGGAGACTTCGTTTCCATTCTCATCATGAGTTTCTAGATAATTTTCAAAATTAGCATCAGGAATAGCTGTAGTCTGGCTATAGCTACAAGCTCCAATCAAAGAAAAAAATAAAATAAATAATGATGTAAACTTCATTTAAAGCGTATTCTATTTCTGAGCCATTGCTGCAATATCTTTATGATACTGCAATGCATTTTCCACATTTCTTTTAATCTTATCCATAACGTCTTTTTTGAAAACAGTATCTGTTTTTATCTTTTCAAAGAAATCTTTAACTCTTTCGTATTCTCCTGATTGTATCAATATATCTTCAGCTTGTTTAAAAGCCAACTCAATATCTTGAGGTTTTATCTCTATGTTAATATTATCTAAGGCTTCAGTTTTTATAGATTGAAGAGAAGGCACTTTTTCTTTGCTATTACCTGCAACATTAGAAGTATTATAAGTTGATGTAGCTTTATCTGTAGATGTATTACCTTCTTTTAAACTAGCAATACTTACCAAAATATCGTCTATTTGATTTTTCAAATATTTAATCTCTTCCGATTGATCGTTAACTCTTTTATCTAGCTTTTCTAGTAATGCACTACTGTCGTTTCTATTTAACCCTACAGCAACGTTTACAGATCCAAAACCAGAGATATTACTCGACCATGCTGTACCTACTATATCCTTTATTTGACTAATGGTAATTTTACTTGGATGCACTCCAATACCAACACCATCATTTTTGCCACTGGGTAATATATAATCACCAATACGAACGCTTCCGAACACCTTCACTGGCACTTGCCCCATAAAAGCCACTTTTTCGTATTCCGATTCTCTGTTAGGTTGAGGCATATTACCTAATACAATAGGCTTATGAGAAACTACTAGCAAGCGTTCAGCCCCTTTCAGGTTTTTAGATATTTTACCTCCAACAACGCCTACAATATCTCCATAAGTCATTTCTTCATTAACATTAATTCTCATTAAATACTCAGCATAATCACCAGCACCTGATGCATAAGTAACTCCTCTAGTTGCTTCCTTTATATCATTATAAGTGATAATATTTGCTACAGAGACACCAACCACCGCTCCAGACGCTGCAGCTTTTAACACCTCGGCTACAAGTGAATTTTGAGCACTAATATTAAGTGAGGGAATTGGTATTGTTACCCCAGGAAAAGGCCCTACTACAGCGGTTGTTGAAGTAGCAGCAGAAACCACTTCTCCAGTGGCACTATAAATATCCCAAAGAGAACACAATACATCAAAAGTAGAACCTGCGGTATCATAATACAATAGAATGGTATTAAAAACGTGGTCTAGATTATTGTTGTATTCCGATTCTACTTCACCTTCAATTCTACCCCACATTATTGGGTTTGTACTACCAATTGGTCTATCCCAAAAGGACACAAAATTGTTACCATTTCGTCTGTTACCCTGAATTTCCACAGCAATTCCCTGTGTACTTCCTTGAACCAATAACGGATAGTTAGCAATATCTTTACCAGGGTCGTCTCCTATTACTTGATCGGTTTGATCATCTGTATTAGTATAATTTATAGTCTCGGTATGTATTCTAGATTCAATTACTATTTGATCATCTGTATCTATTTTAACCACACCATTTAAGGTTGTGCTTTCTTTTACTAGCAATGTAGTTGATTCTAGATCTCCAAAAGTAGATTTACCTTTTACCTCTAAACTACCATTAAGTGTTGTTGGTGCATTAGCATCGGGTGCACCATTAAACTCTCCAACTGTTAAAGCCCCAGATAAATTAGTAGCGCTTTGCTCTGTAACATTTAAGGTATTATTCAAATTAGTCTCTCCATCAACATTTAAATCTCCGGAAAGATTAGAGGTATTTGTACCTAGAACATTTAACGTGCTGTTTAAGTTAGTAACTCCGGCTACATTAAGTTCTCCGTTTAAAAATGTGTTATCATCAACCTCGAGAGTGCCAGAGGCTGTTATATTTCTATGCGCTACATAAGGCACGTAGGTAAGCTTTTCAACACTCATATCCACAAAACCATCGCCATTGTTAAAGTCTATTTCAACTTTTAAAGATTTAGGATCACCATTCCAATCTATTTTTTCAAAATCATCATGATTTTCAGAACCTATAATAAGGTTTATTCTCCCAAAGTCATCAGTAGTAGTATTTTGTATTTCTTCAAACTCTACAATACCACTTCCCGGAGCGATAATAGAGAATTTAATAGCTACATCTGTGGTGGGCAAATAATTACCTTCTGAGTCTACTCCAGGCAACTCCAAATTATCTGGCCCAATAATTACGGCTTGATATGAGATGCCATCAGTTTGCGCTACACTAATTACAGATAGTAGTAAGAAAAAGGTTAGGATTAAAAATCGTTTCATAACAATTGAGTTTTAGTACTATATTTTTATAAGTTTTGAGTTTAAAAGCCTACCATTGGAAATTGCTTTTAATAGATATGCTCCTGCTGACAGATCTTTAATTTGCAACTCTATTTGTTTCGAAGGTGAAAAAGTTTTGACATATACCCTTCTACCCTGTACATTATAAAGTTCAACATGTATTGTACTGGATAAATTCTCATTGAATGCTATCATCACAAATTCTCCAAAAGGGTTTGGATAAACATCTGCTTTAAGACTATTACTATTAGCATTTATAATTTTTACGCGCTGTTGTGGTTGTTGAAAACCTTGGCGTAGATAATAACCATTACGCTTTGATGTTCCAATTACACTAGACTGCCCAATGCTTTGACTAACTTTATATGTTCCTTTTTGTGTATTTAGTATTTGAGAAGATCCACCATTACCAATATTGCTGCTAATTAATCGATAACCTTGATTATTATAATGGTTAGTTTGAGCATTAATAAAACCAAACAGACAGAACAAAAACCCTAAAAATAGAGACTGTTTTTTATTCATAGATCTTAAATTCATAACCTTGTGGTTTTGTTCACGTTTATCGAAACTATAATAAATCCTTAATAATAACTATACTGTCCATGGTTTGTCCACTACAAAAAATGCTAAAAATCACAATAACACGTTGGCAGATTAATTATAAAGCCAATACCAAATTGATGTGCATTAAGTTTTAACTCTTCGGCATTAATACCACTACTTATTAATATAGAACTACCGTAATTGTATCTAGCAACAATAGCCGTTCCCGTAGAAATAGGATATTGCATACTTAGGCCAGCACGTAAAAACAAAATGTTATTATTAAACTCTTCTTCACCAACCAAATTGAAAACATCATTATTGATAGTTTGAGTACCTCTTACCAGAAACTCGCTTGCTACCGAACCGTTTGCAAAAAATACAAAATCATTATGTTGAAATATTTTTATATCTGCGCCCCCTTGTATTCCTAGATAACTCACATCCCATTCAAAATAATTATCCACACTACTTTCACTACCAATAGCTCCATAATTATTGTAGCTTAATCCTCCACGTAAAAAAATAGTTTTTGCTTTATTAAGGGTATGCCTATACCCCATTCCGAAATGTGATTTGGATTGTGATAATAAATTATCTAAGCGTTCGCCTCTAGAATTCTTGTAATCAAAGGATGATATTGTAGAACCTATTTCCATATACAATTGCTGCCCACTTACTGAAGCAATACAACTTATTAAAAACAAAAAACACAAAAGGTTCTTCATGTTAGGTATTGAGTTTCTGGATTTCACAAATTAAAATTTATAATAACCTAATCTGTAATCTTTTTTGTCCACAAGTTTGGCTAAGGGTAATGGACAGAACAACTATGTGGGTAAACAAGGATGTCTTAAAAAAATCAAGAATAGTAAGGGTTAGCATTATATTCATATTTAGTCATACTAAAAGTATAGAGATAGACAGTAGAAAAAAAATAAAACAGCTTATGTCCACCTTTTGTCCATAAAAAACAGTCAAGTTATAGCTATACAAATTCAGAAATTGGAAAAATTAATATTGAAGTAACAATTCTTAACGCTATGATAACGGTGATAATAATTTGGTAAAGTTTTTAACTTTTGAATAACTCTAAATTAATAAAAGCACAGTATTTACTTAACAGATTTCTCTTGGTGTCAGGATAATTTTGGGAGGAAATAATAACTAAAAACAATCAAAAAAATTATGAAAAAATTATTTAGCTTTTTATCGCTAGTAATTGCTTTAGCAGTTATTCCTCTATCAGTTATAAGCTGTGATATTGAGGATGGAAAAGATGGTATTGACGGTGTCGACGGGAAAGACGGTGTTGATGGACAGGATGGTGCAGATGGACAAGACGGAATTGACGGTATGGATGGTCAAGATTTAACTTTAGAAGAGATGGAACCTTTAACTTCTTCAGTAGTTTCCGCCGACAAAGTTTTTCTTAAAGGATCTGATTTCTCTAGTATGAATGTTGAAATGATCCTTACTTCTCAAGATATTTTGCCTACCGATTCTACATTTGTTTACGGATCGTATATGGATGGTGCTGCTTTATATCCTTACGGCGATGGTACTTACGCATTCATTAATAACTTAGAAAGAGATTATTCTATTGCTAGAATTAGACTTAATGCTGATTTACAACCTCTTGAAGGCGATTATATCGTTAGCTCTTTGGCTACTGCGTTCACTGCACAATGTTCAGGATCTAGTATTACTAAAGAAGAACATGGCTTTGGCCCACTTTACCTTTCTGGTGGAGAATGGGGTGGCGCAAACAAAGGGGTTTATGTTGTAGACCCTTTTAAGCCAGCTTCTCAAAGAGATATTGCGGTTAGAACTCAAGCGATGGGAGAATGGTCTACAGAAAATGCTGTAGCAATAGGCAAAAATGCATATCCAAACCAAACTGTAGTTTTTATTGGTGATGATGACGGTGGTTCTGAACCAGACGGTCATTTAGGTATGTATGTAGGTGCAAGAGGAGATTTATTCTTAGGAGACCTATTCGTTTTAAAAGGAAAAACTAATAGTGATTTAGCTCCAGTATCAGTTGGTGATGGTAATATGAAATTTGAAATGGGTATGGCAGAAGGTGTTACCTATGACGCTGAATGGGTAGAGGTTGCTGAAAGAACTCAAGCCGAATTAAACACTGAGGCAATGGACAAAAATGCTATCGGGTTTCAGAGAATTGAAGATATTGATTGGAGAAGAGGTTCTGCGGCAAATGAAAGAACTATCTTTTTCAATGTAACTGGAAACAGTGCAGCTCCAAATTATGGAACTTATTTTGGAAGAGTTTATATGGTAGAATTAAATGAAACCGACCCAACAGGAGATTGTAAAATTACTTGTATTCTTGATGGAGATAAAGTTGGTGGTATTGCCGAAGGTTTTAACTCTCCTGATAACATTGTTGTTACCGAAAACTACGTATATATACAAGAAGACCCTAACGGTTATAAAGCAGGGCAATGGGCTAAAATTTACCAGTACGATATTGCAAATGGTACTTTAAAAACCGTTTTGGAGTGTAATGAAGATGATGCCGAAGTACAATCACTTTATGGTGGTGGTGGTAAATGGGAGTTTACTGGAATGATTGATGTTACTGATGTAATAGGAGCTTCAACTCCAACATTTTTATGTGGTGTTCAGGTTCACGGATGGGAAGAAGATAAAATTCCATCCGCCGTTAGAGCTGATGGTCATAAGTTTTTCGACCCAACAGCAATCGCCGAAGGTTTATCAGATTTAGAGGGGTCCTTTTTATTCAAGATAGAAGGACTACCTAGATAGTAAATTCATGGCATGATGAATAAAATATTTTTATTTTTAAAAGTGGCTTTCCTACTGGGAAGCCTCTTTTGTTCTTGTACAAGTTCTAAAAAAGATAAAATAAAGACTTCTGACACGGAAAAATCGGCCGTTATACAAGAGCTTAAAGAAGTCTATTTTAAAACTTTAGATAGTTGCGCTTATCACCTATCAAAAATTGACACATTAAAAACTTTGGAGTTCAATAAAACTGCATTTTTAGAATCGCGAAAGTGGTACAAAAGAGCAGAGCCATTCATAATAGCCTTTGATTATGAAAACTACAAAACACTAAATGGACCAAATCTTCTAAAGGTTGAAGAAGAAGCGCCCAATGACATTAAAAAACTTAAACCTAGGAGTTTTCAAGTTATTGAGGAAGTGCTTCTTGGACAAGAGCCCGATAACAAAACCTTGCATAATACATTAGTCTTTATGAACGCCAGAATTCCGTTTATAAAAGTTAACAATATGATTTTTAGGCAATCTGACAGACACTTTCTAAGAATGATTCGAGATCAAATTGTTACTATTGCTACAAAAGGCATTACAGGTTTTGATTCTCCCGTTCTAGTTAATTCTCTAGAAGAAGCATCCTTCAACTATGAGGCAATATTGACAGTTCTGGAGGTATATAAAAAAGCCTTTACAAACGGAAAGTTATATCAAACTTGGGTCGATGAGTTACACAATTCAATCGCAACTTTACGAAAGAATGATTTTGAAAGTTTTGATAGATATCATTTTATTAAGAACCATATTAACAAACAACTAAGTTTAATTAACGAGACCGCCAATGATTGGGAAATTGAACTTAAAAAAAGTTATCACCTGAACCCAAAATCAGAAAATTTATTTGGTAAGGATTTCTTCAATTTGGCAGGATTTAGTTCCAAAGGGGTTTATAAAAATAGTGATAGTATTATTGCATTAGGCAAAAGAATTTTTAATGACAGAAGCTTATCAAAAAACAATTTAATGAGTTGTGCTAGTTGTCATATTGCAGAAAAAGGGTTTACTGATGGTTTGAAAGTTCCAAATTCTAATAGCGGAAAACCTCTTTTAAGAAATACACCAACGTTGCTATATTCGGCATATCAAAAATCTTTTTTTTACGATGGTATTGCATTCTCCTTAGAAGGTCAAATTAAACATGTGGTTGAGAATACTCAAGAATTTCATACTGATCTTTTTACGATAGAAAATGAAATTGCATCAAATCCATCCTACGTTGAAGCATTTAACAGTTTATATCCGAATGGTGTTACCAATCAAAATATTACGAATGCTATCTCCAATTACGAACGTAGTTTAGGAAATTTCAATTCGAAATTTGATTTAAACATGCAAGGAAAATCGTCCAATATTACTGAGGAAGAAATACTAGGATTTAATTTGTTTATGGGAAAAGCAGCTTGTGCAACCTGCCACTTTCCACCAACATTCAACGGCACTGTCCCACCTAAATTTGATGAAACTGAACTAGAGAATTTGGGCATAACAAAAAACACCAACTTTAATAGTCCTATTTTGGACGATGATTTGGGAAGATACAACCTATATAATTCAGAAGAACGAAAAGGTTTTTTTAAAACATCTACGGTAAGAAACGTTGCAATAACAGCACCATATATGCATAACGGGGCCTTTGAAAACTTAGAAAAAGTAATGGAGTTTTACAATTTAGGAGGAGGTCAAGGCATGGGGCTTGATATACCACATCAAACCTTACCAGCAGATCAACTTGAACTAAAGGACTCTGAAATAACTGCCGTTATTGCATTCATGAAAACACTAACAGATATGGAATACTTGAACTATTAAAAGTTAATTTTTATGTTAAAACAAATTGACTAACAATCATTTAAACTGCTTTTTTTGTAATTTATGATAAAATATAATTTTAGTCATGAAAAATAATAAATACATAAAATTTAGCATTTTATGCTTCGTGATGTTCTCATTCCTAACTGTTCAGGCGCAGGACACACCAGCTATCAAAGAGGTAAGTGGTCAAGTTATTGATGAAGATTCTAAAGATGAATTAGTTTTTACAGATTTAGTTGTAGACGGTACAAATATAAGTACAGTAACGAATTCTGATGGTGAATTTTTACTTAAGATACCTGTAAAATATCTTGATAGAAAACTGATTATTACGCACTTGGGTTATGAGAGAAAAATGTTGAATATCATTGATCTAGGTGAAGACGAAAAAATAAAGTTAACACCAAGTATTACAGAGTTGGCGACTGTTAATATTGCAACACCTCCTTTTGATGCGCGTACATTAGTTAGAAAAACCCTCAGAAATAAAAGCACCGCCTATAATGACAAAAATGCTTTAATGACAGCGTTTTATCGAGAGACCATTAGGAAAAGGCGTAAAAATGCTTCTCTATCTGAAGCTGTTGTTAAAATACACAAGCAACCATACAGCAGCCTTAGTAAGGATCATATTGAATTGATTAGGTCGAGAAAAAACACGAATTATAATCGCTTAGATACTTTGGCGCTTAAACTTCAAGGAGGTCCATTTAGTAATTTGTATACGGATTTGGTTAAATATCCAGAATTTATATTCACTGACGGAATGATTGATATGTATGATTTCAATTATGAAGCATCTACTAATATCAATAAAAACTTGATCTATGTGATAAATTTTAAACAAAAACCCACCATTAAACAGCCCATGTATTATGGTAAATTATATATTGATGCCAACACATTAGCTTTAACAAGTGCCAATTACAATCTTAATGTAAGAAATAAAGAATTATCTAGTAGAATGTTTGTAAGGAGAAAACCAAGAAGAGTGGATGTACACCCCACTGAGGCTACTTATAAAGTTAAGTACCGAACGCAAAATGGAAGGTGGCATTATGCCTATAGCAATATAGGATTAACATTTAAGGTGAATTGGAAAGGCAAATTATTTAACAGTATTTATACTTTGAATAGTGAAATGGCAGTTACAGATTGGGAAATTCCCGAGATAAAGGTCGCGAAAGAGCGCGAAAAAATGTTGAGACCAACAACTATTTTAACAGAACAAACATCTGGTTTTTCAGATCCTGAATTTTGGGGTGCTTATAATATCATAGAGCCGGAGAAATCCATTGAAAACGCCATCAGAAAGATTAAAAAGCAACTTGATAAGAGTGCTAAAAAAGAGGAATCATAAGGGATTTTTCTTAAGACAGAAAACCGATATGATCAATGGATATATCGGTTTTCTTTTAAATTTATACAGACAGACTTGTCTGTTTTAAATTTATTTTTAATATTTGCCCCATGAAGACGTTAACCGTTAGACAAAACATCATTGAAACTGCTAGTCATTTGTTTTATTCAAATGGTTACAACCTAACGGGTATTAATGAGGTTATTGCAGAAGCTGGTATTGCCAAAGCAACACTATACAGTCATTTCAAATCGAAAGAAGATCTTTGTGTGGCTTATATTCAATTTATGAATTCTAAGTTTTTAAAAGACTTAGAACTATTCTGTAAAGCAAAACCAAAAGGAAACACGCAGTTATTTGCCATTTTTGAATTCTTGGAACTATTCTATAATACAGAGGAATTTAATGGATGTTGGTGCATCAAAACTTCAGCAGAAATACCTAGAAATAACGAAAAAATAAGATCAGAGATTCAACTGCAAAAAGACAAATTTATAGAGTTGATTGAATCTTTAATTATCCAAAATAAAATAATAGATAATACTTCCGAAACGAGAGGTTTAGCTCAACAAATATATTTGCTATACGAAGGAGCTGTATCCGAAAGTCATTTGCATCAAGATGAATGGCCAATTCATTCGGCAAAAGCTTTAGTACAAAAACTGATTTAAAAAAATTTAAAACTATACAGACAGACTGGTCTGTTTTTACCTAATTAAAATCATATACAATGGAAAATTTCAAAAACAAAACAGCTTTAATAATCGGCGGAACCAGTGGCATTGGTTATGCCACAACACAATCGTTACTAAAAGAAGGGGCTTCTGTGCATATCGTAGGAAGAAATATTGACAAAGTAGCAGATGCTCCAAACTTATATAAACACAAGGTGAACATTTCGAGCGTAGAAGATGTAAAATCTTTAACTGAAAAAATAGATGGTTTAGAAAATTTAGACTACTTGGTAAACGCTTCGGGTATTTTTGGACCTAAAGCTTTTTTAGATCATACATTAGAAGATTATAACTCCTATTTAGATTTAAACAGAGGTTTCTTTTTTATAACACAAAGTGCTGCGAAAAAGATGAAATCTACAAATGGTGGAGCTATTGTAAATGTAGGTTCTATGTGGGCAAAACAAGCTGTAAAAGCAACACCTTCTTCTGCCTACTCTATGCAAAAAGCTGGCTTACATTCCTTAACACAACACTTAGCGATGGAGTTAGCCGATGACAATATTCGTGTAAATGCTGTATCTCCTGCGGTGGTTAGTACGCCAGTGTATCATGGCGTTTTTGGTGGAAAACAAGAGGCGGAAGATGCTCTTGAAAACTTCCACGGTTTTCATCCAATAGGCCGTAATGGATCTCCAGAAGATATTGCCAATAGTATTACTTTTTTACTTTCGGATAAAGCAGCTTGGGTAACAGGCGCTATTTGGGATACCGATGGTGGTGTAATGGCTGGAAGAAATTAAGTTTGTGATTAACTCATTTCGTAAAAATGGTTCTTACATATTTCAAGAGCCGTTTTTTCAGCTATCTAATTAAACTAAAATGCCCTCTTAAAACTTGACCATTCTTGTATTTTATAAGATACCAATAATCGCTAGATGGTAATTCATTTCCGGCATATGTTCCATCCCAACCTTCTTGAGCCAAAGCCAAACTTTTTATAAGTCTACCATATTGATCATAAATATAGACACAATCAATCTTGCTAAATTGATTAGGTACTATCCAAAAATCGTTAAAACCATCATTATTAGGAGTGAAGTATTTAGGTGGAGGTAAAAGTAGTTTCTCTTTTTCAGTTGTAAAACTTTCTGTTAGGCAACCCATAGCCTCACCTGCAGAATTAAAAGGTACAATCAAAACGTTTATTGTTTTATTATATGGCAAATCAAAAGATAAGTCATAACTCAACACATTCTCAACTCTAAACGGTGCGTTTAAAATTCTATTCTCATCTTTTATTGTAATTTCATAGCCACTGGCGCCTTCAACCTTAGTCCATGTAATATTTGTAGCAATTGATACATTAATTGCGTTTCCCAATGGTTCCACTAGTGTTGTGCATATTGGTGGAGAAATTGCTTGACCTGTTGTAAATGTTTCTTCAATACAACCCTCTGCTACCAAATCTCCATTTGAACTATAAGGATATATTATTACGTAAATCTGTCGATACTCGGGTAAATCAAATGGTAAATTATAGGTGGTAGTATTTTCAGCACTATATAAAGCGTATGTGTTTTCGTCTTCAGTAGATCTTATGAATATCTGATATCCAGTAGCACCAGTAACTGGATTCCAAGAAAGATCTGTATCCACAGGAACGTTAGTGTCATTATTAAGTGGACTAGACAACCTAGTACACTCAGGAATTCCTTGAAACATAGTATTATCAAAAACAACTTCACTACTATATGTATTACAAAATATAAAACACACAAATAGTGTTAGTTTCGTATATAATTTTGGAAACTTCACCGAAATAACAGACTTAGCTTTTTTTACCAAGATAAAAAGCGTCTTCTCGTCATCAAAAAAAATATGCTTGACTAAAAATGAACAACCGGACTAAATCAAAGAGTAATAATTCTAAATTATTACCTCTCCATAAAGATCAAAGTCTTCAGCCTCTGTAATCTTTACTTTAGTAAACTCACCTGTTTTTAAATAAATATTAGTAGCGTCAATCAACACCTCGTTATCTACGTCAGGAGAATCAAATTCTGTTCTGCCTACAAAATAATTACCTTCTTTCCTATCAATAACAACTTTAAACTCCTGCCCTATTTTCTGTTGATTCAACTCCCAGGAGATTTGAGATTGAATTTCCATAATTTGGTTTGCCCTATCAATTTTCACTTCTTCAGGAACATCATCTTCTAAATTATAGGCATGAGTATTTTCTTCATGAGAATAAGTAAAACATCCTAAACGCTCAAAACGCATATCTTGAACCCATTGCTTCAACGTCTGAAAATCTTCTTCTGTTTCACCAGGATACCCAACAATTAAAGTGGTTCTAATGGTCATTCCAGGAACTTTGGCTCTAAATTCCTTAAGTAATTTTGTAGTTTTCTCCTTTGTGGTACCACGACGCATACTCTTCAAAATAGCATCAGAAATATGTTGTAAAGGGATATCTAAATAATTACAGATTTTCGGTTCACGTTTCATCACACCTAAAACATCCATCGGGAAACCAGTTGGAAATGCATAATGCAAACGAATCCAATCAATACCATCGACTTTTACTAAAGCCTCAAGCAATTCTGCTAGATTTCGTTTTTTATATAAATCTAGTCCGTAATAGGTTAAATCTTGAGCGATTAAAATCAATTCTTTAACGCCATTAGCGGCTAATTTTTCGGCTTCAAGAACTAAATCTTCAATTGAAGTAGACTTATGTTTTCCTCTCATCAAAGGAATAGCACAAAACGAACAAGGTCTGTCGCAACCTTCAGCAATTTTTAAATAAGCATAATTTTTAGGCGTGGTTGTTAAACGCTCACCAATCAATTCATGCTTATAATCTGCACCTAGCGCCTTTAAAAGTCCTGGTAGCTCAGTAGTTCCAAAATATTGATCAACATTAGGAATTTCCTTTTGTAAATCTGGCTTATAACGCTCGCTTAGACACCCAGTAACAAAAACCTTATCCACATCACCAGACTCCTTTTTTTGCATGAACTCCAAAATAGTATTCACACTCTCCTCTTTGGCATTATTAATAAATCCACAGGTATTAATCACAACTATATTGCCCTCTTCCTCATGTACAACATCTTTTCCACTTGCCTTAAGCTGCCCCATAAGTACCTCGCTGTCGTAAACATTTTTACTACAGCCTAGAGTAACAACATTTATTCTGTTCTTTTTAAGTGATTTTGTGCGCATAATTATTTTAAAACGAGGTGCAAAGATACAACCTTAATTAAACCTTTTATATATTTGAATGTCCTAAATTGAAAACCTACAGTTATGAAATGAGCCAAATTAACGAAGATGAAACTATCATCCGAATGTTAAATGGCGAATTACATCTGACTCTGGTTTTAAATAAAATTGTATCAGATGAAAATCAAAATTTTCTACCTGCTTTTAAGTATTACTATTGTCTTTGGATGTTCTTCGGAAGCTGCGGTTCAAGAAAATCCAGAAGCTAACGAAAGCACCTATTTTCCTCCATTAAACTCTAATTCTTGGGAAACTAAAACTATAGAAGACTTGGGTTGGAATCAAACTGAATTACAGCCGCTTTTAGATTTCCTTGAAGAGAAAAACACTAAAAGTTTTATCATTCTACATAACGGAAAAATAGTTTTGGAAGAATACATGAACGGACATGATGCCTCAAAACCTTGGTATTGGGCAAGTGCTGGTAAAACACTAACTACTGCTCTTTCTGGAATTGCACAGGAAGAAGGAATAATCAACATAAATAACAAAGTTTCCGATTATTTAGGTGAAGGATGGACTAGTGCTCCGTTGAACAAAGAAAACCTGATTACTTGCAAAAACTTGTTATCCATGGATTCTGGTTTAGATGATAGTTTGGGAGATAATGTATCTAAAGAAAATTTACAATATAAAGCAGATGCTGGTACACGTTGGGCATACCATAATGTTTACAAAAAGATGCAAGATGTTGTAGCTACTGCCAGTGGTGACACTTGGAACACTTATTTTGATACTAAACTGAAAAGCAAAATTGGTATGACCGGTGCTTGGATACAAAGTACAGATTTTAATGTGTATTGGAGTAATACTAGAAGTATGGCACGTTTTGGATTACTTATTTATGCTAAGGGCAAATGGAACAATACCCATATTGTTCCTGAATCATTTTTGGCAGAGGCCACTGATACATCTCAGGATATTAATAAATCATACGGTTATTTGTGGTGGCTTAACGGAAAAGACAGTTATAATTTACCAGCTACCCAACTAGAATTTAATGGTGAATTAATTCCTAATGCACCTGATGATACTTTTGCCGCTTTAGGAAAAAACGACCAAAAAATTTATATCGTTCCGAGCAAAAAATTGGTTATTGTGAGAATGGGTAATTCAGCAGATGGCGTGAGTTTTGCACGCTCTGATTTTGATAATGAACTTTGGGGTAAAATTAATGCTTTAATTGAATAAAGTCCATATCCATAAATGATCGTAATAAAGCATTCAATATTAATTAAAATGAAACGATTTATTTTATGTCTTTTACTGAATATTGGAGTTTGTATTCATGCAATAGCTCAGTCGGGTAATAATGATTTATATTTTCCTCCCATTAATTCTGATGAATGGAAAACTCTTGATATTTCTGCTACATCATGGAACACCTTAGCTTTACAGCCCTTATTAGATTATGTTGAGAGTAAAGGCACAAAGGCATTCATGATATTGAAAGACGGCAAAATAGTAGTTGAATGGTATGGAAATGGCGCCAATCAACAAACTGTTTTACCATGGTATTCAGCGGGTAAAACTTTAGTTGCTTTTACAGTTGGTATCGCTCAAAATGAAGGTTTTTTAGATATCCATTCACCTTCCAATAAGTATTTAGGAGCTGGGTGGTCTAACTTAAACAAGACACAAGAAGATAGCATTACTGTTAGGCATCACCTAACAATGACTACTGGACTAGATTTTGAAGTAGTTAATAAAAACTGTACACTTCCAAAATGTTTAAATTATAAAAATAGTGCTGGTACTTTTTGGTATTATCATAATGCAGCTTACACGAAATTACAGGCTATTGTAACTGGTGCAGTAAATCAAAAATTTGAAGACTACTTTGATAGTAAGTTACAAGATAAAATTGGAATGAATGGCGAATGGAAGCTGCTAGGTTTCGCAAGACCTTTTTATAGTGATGCGAGATCTATGGCAAGATTTGGGCTGCTTAATCTTAATAAAGGAATTTGGGAAGACACTCCTATTTTAGAGGATATTGCATATTTTAATGAGATGACAAACACATCGCAAGAACTTAATAAAAGCTACGGTTATTTGTGGTGGCTTAATGGTAAAGAAAGCTTTAAGTTGCCAGTATTAAAAAGAGTATTTCCGGGTAAGCTTATACCTAATGCACCTGAAGATATGATCGCCGGCTTAGGCAAAAACGACCAAAAACTTTATTTAGTCCCAAGTCAAAAAATAGTTATTGTGAGGCTAGGTGATAAAGCCAAAAAAGAGAGGTTTGGACCTAGCAGTTTTGACAATGAACTGTGGGGTAAAATTAATGCCTTAATAAACTAATCATAATTCTTTGGAGGCACTCGCCTTTTAGATGTTTGCTCGTAAACATATGCCCATTGCAATAAGCTTTTTTCAGAAAGAGGCTTACCAATAAATGTTAATCCTATTGGTATTCCATCCTTTGTGTAGCCCATTGGAACTGTGAGTGCAGGATATTCTGCCACGGCAGCGAAACCTGCATGGTAGTTATTTATGGATAAAAAGCCATCAAGGTTGTGAGTCTCAAAAGGTATATCAAAATACTGCCTACCATTTGTTTTTAAGGTAGTTTTTATCTTTTGAAATTCTTTTTCTGTCGCATTATCTGCAACAATACCTTCAAACAATTTTTGACCGTAAGGCATCATATTTAAGGAGTCCGTTTTATTAAAATCAATCACATCTTGAACGGATTTTACAGAAACCGAAGTATCTGCGTATGCTTCTAAATATGATGGTAAATCTACTTTCATATCTAAATTTAATAACCTCAAAAAATCTGGCAAATCAATCTTTTCCTCTTCTATTTCAATAATTATGGCACCTTTTGATTTTAAATCGGAAATAGCTTGAACAAAGAGCGAATCTTCCAGAAGTCTTTTGGGAGCTCCGAACCGCTTACCTTGAATAGTAGATTCGGTAAGTCCATCAACATAAGATATTTCAAAAGATTCTATGGCTATTGATTTAGCATCTTCATCATCAAATCCAAAAATAGCATCTAGCAAAATTGCATTATCCACCACATTTTTTGTTATGGGACCAGCAGTGTCCAATGTAGAAGAAATAGGTACAATACCACTTCTGCTTACTAAACCAATAGTTGGCTTTAACCCAACTACAGAATTCTGACTTGAAGGTGATAAAATAGAACCGGATGTTTCGCTACCGATAGCTGCAACACAAAAATTGGCCGCCACGGAAACTCCACTTCCCGAGCTAGAGCCACCAGTATCTATAATACGTCTGCCATAAGGATTCAACGTTTGCCCACCAATGGCACTATAGCCGCTTGGACAATCGCCACAGAAAAAATAGGCCCATTCGCTTAAATTGGTTTTTCCTAAAATTATAGCGTCATTATCTTTTAATTGTCTTACAACAAAAGCATCATTCGTATTATTATTTTGTAAGGCTACAGCTCCAGCTGTAGTTGACATTCCCGCAGTATTAATATTATCTTTTAGAAGTATTGGCATTCCACATATTGGGTGCGGAGCTACTTCAAATTCAGTATTATCTAATTCACGAGCTTTATCAATAGCTTTTGGATTCAATGAAATCACAGAATTTAAAGACAATTCATTTTCCCTATCATATTGTCTTATGCGGTATAAATAGAACTTAACTAAATTTTCATAAGTTAACTTTTGATTTAAAATATGATTTTGAATTGTTGGAATATCTTGTTCTATGATTAGAGGTTTAAGATTGTTATAATCTTCCTCTGTAAAATCTTCTAAGTCTTTTTCAAAAGGCTGCCATAAGTCTTCGTTATTGATATACTTTGAATCTAAAACCTTTAATTCTCTAAAGTCTTTTGATGAAATGTCGCTTAAATCGGAATTAGCTTCAAAGTTAGATTGCTTGGACTCAGTGTTTTTACAATTAAAAAAGAGGGCAATTAGAATGAAGGAAAAGAGAAATCTCATATTTAGCATTTTCTATAAAAATACAAATCCTAAAGCATAAATTAATTCTATTTTTTAAAAGGAATATATTACATTACCCACATGTTAGTCATTCTTTTAAATTAGACCGAAGAAACATATGAGAACTACAATAAAAGTGATTTTAATTTTATGTTTATTAACTGTCTTTGATTGCACTCATTATGGAAACTCCAAAAGCGCTGTAATATATTTGATGCCAAACGATAAATCTCAGACAATTACAATTTTTAGTAATTATATTACAAATAGAAGAATTATTGCCTTAGGAAAACATAGAGATATTCCAGAAGATAATATAATTCTTCTGGATATTTCCAAAGTTCCTAAATTGGCCGATGAGATTGGAGTTTGTTGGAATAAAAAAGGCCACAATTGGGAAGTAGTGAATGACAAAGCCATTGTACTTGAAAATAAATTGGATACTACGAAATATGTATTCAGAGAAAAATGGTTCGTTGATGAGTTTGGTATACCAAGGGGTTCATATTACTGGGAAGATAATTGTTTCACTATTGGAGTAGCATCACATTATGAGCCTCGACCACAAGGAAACGGTTATATTGAAAGAGGTTTAAAAAATAATCCAAAAGGCATAAACTAATTACGTTCCTCAAAAGGAACAATAACACCTTTTTCCAAGTAATTTTTGAGTCCGTTGAGTAATAGTGCCCAACAAAACGAAGAATTTCTAAATTCATGATTATTGTTTTGCCAATTGACATGACTAAATTCTACCAAAGTGCCGTTTTCTGTTGATTTTAAATCAAAACCAAAGGTGGTGGGATTCCAATCAGGATCAGATTTGGTTATCTTAAAATGAATAGATGCGTTCATTACTACTTTTGAAACTTTACAGTACCAATCGTAGTCATCAGTAAAATTAAGGTTGTATTCTGCTCCAAGTTTTGATGTTCCGGAACTTTTTAATGTCCACCAATTATCTAAATGTTTGGGTTGGGATATAGCGTTGAAAACTTCTTCAGATGAAGCTTTTATTGTTAGACTATGAAAAATATTGAAAGACATTTTTTATATGATTAGTTTTTGGTTAGAAGTTAATAATTTTAAGTCTTGATTTTGAATACTTTCATAAATTTATGATTTCAATAATACCCGGAAAACGAGTTTATAAAATGAAATTAAACAAACATGAAATCGATAATGTTTCAAAACTTGAACCTTTTAAAAGATATGAATACTTCATTAGAAAAGTTGCTGATTTCGAAGAGTTATGGACTATAATTGATGATAATGGAGATATTGCATTATCTGAGATTGAAGAATACACCCTAGTTTCGTTTTGGACAGCGGAAGATTTCATTCAAAGTAATTTGACTGGAAATTGGAAAGGCTTTACACCTGTAAAGATAGACCTTAATGATTTAGATGATACGATAATCCCTTTCATTGAAGAAAATGAATATTTACTGAGCATCTTCCCAGTCAATGGTAAATCAGGTTTTGTGGTAAACTTAGAAGAATTTATTCGAGACCTCAATGATGAACTCGAGAATTACGAATAGAATTGACAAATCAATTGTATGAGAATCTGAAACAAGTTCAAGTTGACAAAATCAGAAGTTATTCGAAATAAGATTCCTGCTTTCGCAGGAATAGATTACTTGAAAAACGAATCCACAAACTCGTATTTATTAAATACCTGTAAATCATCGATTCCCTCACCTACACCAATATATTTTACAGGAATCTGAAATTGGTCTGATATACCAATAACCACACCACCTTTAGCTGTTCCATCCAATTTGGTAACAGCAAGCGACGTTACTTCAGTAGCTGCCGTAAATTGTTTGGCTTGCTCAAAAGCATTTTGACCTGTAGAACCATCTAAAACTAATAGCACATCATGTGGCGCGTCATCTACCACTTTTTGCATTACTCGCTTTACTTTGGTCAACTCATTCATTAAATTGACTTTATTATGTAAACGTCCAGCAGTATCAATAATCACAACATCAGCGTCTTGGGTTACGGCACTTTTCAACGTATCAAAAGCTACAGAGGCAGGATCGCTTCCCATAGATTGTTTTACTATAGGTACATCTACCCTATCAGCCCAAACCTGTAATTGGTCTATTGCCGCTGCCCTAAACGTATCCGCCGCTCCTAACACCACTTTTAAACCTTGTTTTTTAAACTGGCTAGCTAGCTTACCAATGGTTGTTGTTTTACCAACACCGTTGACACCAACTACCATTATAACATACGGCTTTTTATCTTTTGGAATGGTAAAATCGGTATCTTCTCCAGAATTAGTTTCAGACAATAAGCCCGCAATTTCTTCGCGGAGAATTTGGTTTAACTCATCCGTTCCTAAATATTTATCTTTTGCTACACGTTCCTCGATACGTTCAATAACTTTTAACGTGGTATTTACGCCAACATCACTGGTTACTAAAACCTCTTCTAAATTATCTAAAACCTCATCATCTACCTTAGATTTTCCTGCAACCGCCTTACTTAACTTACCAAAAAAGCTTGATTTTGATTTTTCTAAGCCTTTATCTAAAGTTTCCTTTTTTTCTGAAGAGAATATTTTTTTGAAAAAACTCATCTGTTTCTGTTTATTCGTTTAAACGTTTAATTGTTTAACCGTTTGTACTTGTTAATAGCTTTATGATCTTTAACAGACCAAACTTTCTTCGCGTTAGGGATTGCAGCAGCATCCTTTTTAAAGAAATCGTTACCTATAAATTTAGGTTGAGAATTTTTCTTGTTTAAGATTGCCACGTTGCCCGCTCCTCGCAATGACTCTTTAAAAAGATATAGCGGAAAGCCCGACCCTTGTGGTAACGCCCAAATAATTGATAACAACTTTCTTGCCTTTAATGGGAATCGGAAATATTGTCATCTTAACAATTAATTGGCAGTAAAGATACTTAAAGCAAATAAAATTTGTATTTGCTACAAAAAGAAATCCCGCCGAAAATGGGCGGGATTAATTCGATTACGCAATTATAAATTACTATCTCATTAAAAAAGCTGCTCTCTTTTCAGACAGCAGCTTTGTATATTACGTTGATAAACGTTTATTTCTTGTTTAAGAAATCGTTTACTAAATCTGGACTCATTACTGATTCTACAAACATGTATGCTCCAGTTTTTGGAGACTTAACCATTTTTATAGCTTTGGTTAATCTTTTAGATCCTGTTTGTAACGATGCTACTGCTTTTTTTGCCATGGCTTTATCTTTTTAGTTTTACGCGTAAAACTTATTACTTAATTTCTTTGTGAACCGTCATTTTCTTAAGAATTGGGTTAAATTTCTTTAACTCCATTCTATCTGGCGTGTTCTTTTTATTTTTAGTAGTAATGTATCTTGAAGTTCCTGGTTGACCAGAAGCTTTGTGCTCTGTACATTCTAAAATAACCTGTATTCTATTACCTTTCTTTGCCATTTTTTGAATCTTAAACTATGACGTAATTATTTTAAAAATCCTTTAGATTTCGCTTCTTTAATAGCAGCCGAAATTCCTATTTTATTAATCGTTTTTAAAGCAGAAGTAGATACTTTTAAAGTGATCCATTTGTCCTCTTCTGGAATGTAAAAACGTTTCTTTACTAAGTTAGCATCAAATCTGCGCTTAGTTTTATTCATTGCGTGAGACACGTTGTTACCAACCATTGCCTTTTTCCCTGTAAGTTCACAAACTCTTGACATTATTCTTACCTTTAAATTTGTTGTTGCCTAAAAACGAGGTGCAAATATACTTAAATTTTGAATTACAGCAATTAAAAAGAATCAATTTTTTAAAATTTCTTTTTCGAGCATTTCCAGGGCTTTATTTACCGCTTTTTTAATGACACGTTTCCTTGCAGAGCCTAACATAAACGATTGTGAAACAATACTATCTTTTGAAGCAATAGCAATAAAAACAGTACCAACATCGGCATCAGAATCGCCTTTTGAAGGTCCAGCATTTCCTGTTGTAGCCACACCATAATCCGAATTGAACAGATCTCGAACACTTTTTGCCATCGCTTCTACAACCTCAGCACTCACTACGGAGTGTTTTTCAATAAGTTCTTTTGGCACTCCAAGTACTTTGGTTTTAGATGCCGTGGCATAAGTCACCACACCACCATTAAAGTAAGCCGAAGCTCCAGCATTACTTGTAAATTGTTCTGCTAAATCGCCTCCTGTACAACTTTCTGCAATGGCCAAAGTTTTCCCAGATTGCGTCAATCGATTGGCGATGAGCATCTCCAAGGATTTTGCTTCATCTTCAAACCCAACAAAGGCATCTTCTATAAGTGGTAGTACTTTTTGAATTTGATCATTAATATTTTTTTGGACTTCTTCGGGATTAAAGCCTTTTGAGGACAGACGCAATCTGACGCTACCAAGTCTTGGTAAATAAGCTAATCTTATGTTTTCTGGTAACGCATCTTCCCAAGCTTCAATGCGTTTTGCAACTGTACTTTCCCCTAAACCATAAGTTAATAATGTTTTATGAAGAATAAATGGAAATTGGTATTTCTCCTTTAGTTTTGGAATGACCTTACTGACTAAAAGCTTTTTCATTTCAAAAGGTACACCAGGAAGAGAAACAAAAGTTTTTTCTTCTTTTTCTAACCACATTCCAGGAGCAGTACCTAGCTCATTCATTAAAACAGTAGCTTTTGAGGGTACTAATGCCTGATCTTTATTTATTTGCAATAATGTTTGACGCACATACTTTTTCCAAATTTCTTCTATATTTTTGGTAACTGCAACGTCTCTTACTAAAGTGTCATTAAAATATTCTGCAATCGTCTTTTTGGTAATATCGTCCTTAGTCGGTCCAAGGCCTCCAGTAATTATTATAATATCTACGCGACTTTCAGCATCTTTAAACGCTTGAAGAATATGGGCTCTATCATCCTGCACCGAAGTAATCTGATAAATAGAAGCCCCAATATTATTTAAAGTTTGCGCAATAAAAGCAGAATTGGTATCAATAACCTGACCTATGAGAAGTTCGTCACCAATGGTTATGATTTCTGCTAGCATATTATTTACAATCCAAAATCTTCTTTAATCTCAGCAGTGGCATTTTCAACTGCAGTGATTACAATATTAAATTTCTCAGTAATATCCATATCAGTTTTGGCGAACTTACCCCAATCCTGTACTTCAATTAAATCTTGCAGAACACCTAGCTCAAACAAATCAATTGTTGGCTTCATTTTGTGTGCTGCTTGATATGCTGTATTGTAATCCTTTTCTGCTACTGCCTTCTTTAAACGCTCCGCGTCTTCTGGCACTTCTTCTAAAAATGTAGCTGCTAATGCCATAACGAAATCTTCATCATTATCAGCTAACTCCTTAACTCTAAATAATTTGTAATGTTGTTCCATGTTATTTAACTGTTATAGAAAATAATTCGTTGTCTCCTATAAAACCCTTTAATTTATCATTAGCAACAACCTTACCAACTCCAGCAGGCGTGCCAGTAAATATAATATCTCCAATCTTTAAAGTGAAATATTTCGAGACATATTCAATTAATTCATCAATTTTCCAAAGCATGTGGCTTGTATTTCCTTTTTGCACAATAATATCGTTCTTTTTTAGAGAAAAATTTATTTGCTGAATATCCTCGAACTCACTTTTAGGTAACCATTTCCCAATTACCGCAGCACCATCAAAGGCCTTTGCCTTTTCCCAAGGTAATCCTTTTGCCTTTAGTCTACTTTGTACATCTCTAGCGGTAAAATCGATACCCAAACCAATCTCGTTATAGTATTTTTGCGCAAATTTCTTAGCTATATATTTACCAACCCTATTTATTTTTACCAAAACCTCAACCTCATGATGCACCTCGTCAGAAAAATCAGGGATAAAAAACGGTTGCTTTTTCAATAAAATTGACGTGTCGGGCTTTAAGAAAACAACAGGATCAGTTGGCTTTTCATTTTCAAGCTCTTTAATATGTTCGGTGTAATTTCTACCTATGCAAATTAACTTCATATGTATTTCTTATTTGGGCGTTCCCCTATCGGGTCGGGCTTTCGGCAGTCGCTCTCTCCTTCTTATAGGTACTTATAGGAGCTTCAACAAATGCCTCAATCCCAAACGCGGAGCATACCAGCAAAAGTCTGTTCTAAAATTTATTATTAAAGCTCCTCAACTTAATGGCCGTCAACACCTTTTTCGTGTACAACGGAAAATCCGCATTCAACAACCAACCAAAGTATCCTGGTTCTTTTTCTAAAACTTCCGTTACTAGTTTTCCTTTATGTTTTCCAAATGAAAAACACTCCTCACCGTTTTTATTGAAAACTAGAAACCCTGCAAAATCTGCAAACTTTTTTCTAGAGCTAAACTCTGCCAAAAATTTAGTGTCATTTTCAAGTCCGTCGTACTTTTCTATTTGTGCTTTAAGCACTTCATAAGTGGCATTAGTGTCAGCTTCAGCGCTATGCGCATCATCCAAATTTTTATCACAATAAAACTTATAAGCAGCACTCAAAGTACGTTGCTCCATCTTATGAAAAATAGTCTGAACATCAATGGCTTGACGATTTTTCATATCGAAATCTACATCAGCGCGCAACATTTCTTCTGCTAATAAAGGAATATCAAAACGGTTAGAATTAAACCCTCCCAAATCAGAATCCTTTATCATAGCGTAAACCTCTCTTGCTAGCTCCTTAAAGGTAGGCTTATCTGCAACATCCTCATCAGAAATCCCATGTATAGCTGTCACTTCGTTTGGAATTGGCATTTCCGGATTTACGCGCCATGTTTTACGTTCTTCCTTGCCATTTGGATGTACTTTCAAAATTGAAATCTCAACAATCCTATCTGTTGTAATATTCACCCCCGTGGTTTCTAAATCAAAAAAACAAATTGGTTTTGTAAGGTTTAATTGCATTCCTTTTAGTTTATCTTAAAAAACAAAAAGACCCAACCACAAAGGTTAGGTTATTTTATATTTTCAATTTTAAATCATATTTCTCTATTACTATCCCATGCTTCTAGATAGTCTTTCACAGCTTTAACAAACATACCTCCTAAAGCTCCGTTTACCACACGATGGTCGTAAGAGTGCGATAAGAACATACGATATCTTATACCAATAAAATCGCCCTCAGAGGTCTCAATAACAGCGGGTACTTTTCTAATGGCTCCCAAAGCTAAAATACCAACTTGTGGCTGATTAATAATTGGTGTACCCATAATACTACCAAAAGAACCTACATTAGTAACAGTATATGTACCACCACTAATATCGTCTGCGTTTAGAGCGTTATTCCTAGCTCTATTTGCCAAATCGTTAACTTGTTTGGTCATACCGACCAAGTTTAACTGGTCTGCATTTTTAATAACTGGCACTATCAAATTACCGTCGGCTAAAGCAGTGGCCATACCTAAATTGATATTCTTTTTCTTGATAATTTTATCACCATCAACCGAAATATTGAGCAAGGGATAATCTTTCAAAGCCTTAGCGACAGCTTCCATAAATATTGGCGTGAAGGTCAGTTTTTCGCCTTCACGTTTTTGAAACTCGTCTTTTACCTTATTTCTCCAATTCCAAACTTTAGTTACATCCGCCTCAATAAAACTTTGTACATGAGCAGAAGTTTGCAAAGAATCTGTCATATGTTGAGAAATAAGTTTTCCCATACGTGTCATTTCTATAATTTCATCTTCTCCACTAACCACTACAGGAGTTGCAGTATTTTTTTGTACTTCTTTAACCTTAAGTTTTTCCTTTAATTTTGGTTCAGATGCGGTTATTGCAGCAGATTTTATTTCCGCGTTATCTTCTATATAGGTTAAAATATCGTTCTTAGTCACTCTACCTTCTTTCCCAGTTCCTGGAATCTTATCTAATTCTTCTTGTGAAATTCCCTCTTGCTTCGCAATATTTTTTACTAAAGGCGAATAAAATCGTGTACTACTAGAAATTGTGGGAGCTGTTGGAAGCACAACAGCCTTAGCTAAATCCATACGCTCTGTAAGTTGGCTAACTACTTCTTTGGGCGCTTCATTTGAAGCCTTTTCTTCTTCACTATTAATAGAATGCTCATCACCATCAGTTTCAATAATGGCTAATATTTGTCCTACTTGAACCACATCATCAACCTCAAAACGTTTTTCTAATAAAACACCATCTACTTCACTTGGCACTTCACTATCTACCTTATCCGTAGCAATTTCAAGTACAGCCTCGTCAAGTTCAATGGTATCTCCAACATCCTTTAACCAAGAGGTGATAGTGGCTTCAGCAACACTTTCTCCCATCTTAGGTAGTCTCAATTCAAATTTTGCCATTTTATTATTTTAAAACCTTTTTTTTATAAAGCACTTGCAAAATTAATCAAATTCTCAATATTTCTTTAAACATTATGCAAAATGAAATCCTAAAAGTTTATTACCTCACCCTTACCAACGGAATTATCACTTCCAATGATAAAATTTGCGTTTTTAGGTAATATTTTATAGGTCCAACCCCTAATGTTTGATTTCTTATTCATTACGCTAATAATATCTTTGTAGTTTATAAAATTAGTATCAAATATTACTTCAGTTGCTTCGTTAAAGTCTCCTATTTTGTCTTTTAAAGCCACCTCTTTTTGCAAAACATTTTCCAAATTTTTGGTGACTTTATCTGAAATCAAAACGTATTCCTGCTTCTTACTATTTTTTTTGACACTCTTATTTCCTACTAGAGAAACTGTTTTTATACCAAACCAAACTACTAGATCAAATAATATATTTCTTGTAAAATGCTTGTTATAAAAAATTTGCATTGCTCCATAAAAGCGCTTAGCATAAGTTTTATCTCTTAGAGTACTTTCACCTTTAAAATGTAGTGTCTGTACTTGACCATAATAATAATTCTTATAACCTTCTTTTAATAATTTGTACGACAAATCAATATCCTCGCCATACATAAAATAATCCTCATCGAATCCACCTATTTCTCTATACGTTTTTGACTTCATTATCATAAAGGCCCCGACCAAAATATCAATTGTTCCTATAGCATCTTTTTCCAAATGATTTGCATAGTACTTTGAGGAATTACCAATGAGCTTTTTAATAGCCACCTTTAAGTAAGGAACATTCCTCTTACTCTCCGGCAAATAGACACCAACACCATCAATCAATTTACATCCAACTGCACCTAAATCAGATTTTGTATCTGCAAACTTCAAGATAATTTCAAATGCATCCTCGGCAACTAATGTATCTGGATTTAAAATACAAATATATTCTCCTATGGCATGAGAAACTCCAATATTATTACCTTTAGAGAATCCAAGGTTCTCTTTGTTTTCAATAAGTTTTATTCCGGGGAATAGACGCTTGACCATTTCGCAACTATCGTCTACAGAATTATTATCCACAACAATTATTTCAGCATCAATATTTGAGGTAGCAGATATTACACTATTCAAGCACAGCTCTAAAAAAAAACGAACGTTATAGTTCAATATAACAACTGACAGCTTCAAAAAAAACTAAAATTTTAATGATGATTCGAAAGGGATTCTATTAATAATACTTCTTCCTAGGGTAACTTCATCGGCATATTCTAACTCGTCTCCAACAGAAATTCCTCTTGCTATCGTAGACGTTTTTATGTTATATTCCTGAATTTGTTTAAAAATATAGAAATTGGTAGTATCACCTTCCATTGTAGAACTTAGTGCAAAAATGAGTTCTTCTATTTTGCCAGCCTTCACTTTTTCAACTAGTGATGTAATTTTTAAATCATGCGGACCAATCCCATCAATTGGGGAAATTTTCCCGCCTAAAACATGGTATAAACCTTTAAATAATCCAGTATTTTCAATTGCCATTACATCTCTTACATCTTCAACAACACAAACAACTCCGTTGCTACGGTTTGGGTTCGCACATATTTCACAAATCTCCATATCACTTATATTGTGGCAAGATTTACAAAATCTAATTTGAGTTCTCATATCTACTAAGGCTTTAGAAAGTGCCATAGTTTGCTCCTTAGGCTGCCTTAACATATGTAAAACTAAACGTAACGCCGTACGCTTACCTATCCCAGGTAATTGCGCCATCTCGTTTACTGCATTTTCTAATAATTTCGAAGAAAACTCCATATCTGCGAAAATAAGATTTACGTACCAATTTCACTAATTTTAGAAGTAACCATTAAAATAGATTCTGGTCTATTTGGTTTTTGAAATTGAATAGTTGTATTTTTCATTCTGAAAATCAACTTTATGAGTGCCACACAAATTCTGCTCCTTATTGCCGCTTATTTCATTGTATTAATTCTTATTTCTTATTTCACTGGAAAGGAAGACACCAATGACGCCTTTTTTAAAGCAAACAAATCAGCCCCGTGGTATTTAGTTGCTTTTGGAATGATAGGTGCTTCTCTTTCTGGAGTTACCTTTATTTCTGTGCCTGGTATGATTGGAGGTCAGCAATTTGCATATATGCAAGGTGTATTTGGTTTCTTTGTGGGTTATATTTTTATTCTTATTGTCTTACTACCGCTGTATTATAAATTAAATGTTACTTCTATTTACGAATACCTGGAACAGCGTTTTGGTAAGGTAAGTTATAAAACAGGAGCTTTTTTCTTTTTACTCTCCAGAGTTACAGGTGCCTCATTTCGCCTATTTTTAGTTGCTCTCGCTATGCAATATATTGTTTTTGAACGTTTGGGAATTCCTTTCTGGGCTACAGTTGTTATATCAATTTTACTCATATGGCTGTATACAAATCGTGGAGGAATAAAAACGATTATATGGACGGATACAATGCAAACTCTGGCAATGTTAACCGCAGTACTTGTTGCCATTTATTTGATTAATGAAAAACTAGATTGGTCTTTTGTTGAAGCCCTCAAATCTGAATCCTTCGTAGAGAAAAGTAGAATTTTCTTTTTTGAAGACCCAAATAGTACAGTGTATTTCTGGAAATATTTTATCGGAGGAATTTTTATTGCAATTGCAATGACAGGTCTTGATCAAGATATGATGCAAAAAAACCTAACATGCAGAAACAATAAAGAAGCACAAAAAAACATGTTTACTATGGCTACACTAGTGGTAATTGTAAACTTTATTTTTCTATCACTTGGGGCTCTTTTATTTATTTATGCTGATAGATTTGGTTTGGAAATTCCTATGGTTGATGGACGCTCAAGAACAGATTTACTATTTCCTGAAATTGCAATGAACCAAAATCTTGGTAATGCTTTATCCATAACCTTCATAATTGGATTGATCGCTGCTGCTTATTCCAGTGCGGATAGTGCTTTAACTTCTCTAACCACATCATTCTCGGTAGATTTTCTAAATATACATGACAAACCTTTAGTAGAACAAAAACCTTTACGCAAAAAGGTGCATATTGGTGTTTCAGTAGTATTGATTGTAGTAGTAATTATTTTTAATTTATTGGAAGGAAATGTAGTTAGCAATCTATTTAAGTTCGCGACATTTACCTACGGACCGCTTTTAGGCTTATTTGCTTTTGGCATTTTAACCAACTACCAAATTAAAGACAAATATGCTTGGATAGTTGCATTACTCTCCATAATACTGAGTTTTGGCATCACTAACATTCCTGAAAATATTATTGGAAATTATAAATTTCATTGGGAAATCCTTCCATTAAACGGTTTAATTACCTTTATAGGTTTAATATTGATTCGTAGACAATAAAACTAAAGTGCACACCTCTTCGAAATAGATATTATGCGCTTTTAACATCTTATAAAACTCTGGATTTTCTGTTCCTGGATTAAAAATAACACGCTCTGGTTTAAGGGTAATTATATACTTATAGTAGGCCTTTTGACGTTTTGGATTTAAATAAAGCGTAACCGTATGTATTTTTTTATAAATTACCAGTTCAGTATCAATTTTCACTCCTGAAACATTCCCTTCTTTTAAACCAAAAGCTACAGTTTCAACATTGTTGGCTTTCAACCTTTGAATTGCGTAATTAGAATATCTGTTTGGCTTTAAAGATGCACCAAGAACCAGCGTTTTTTTATTCATATGTTAAAAAAATTAATTTTTTGTTAAAAGTAGTAACAAAATTATCAGAGTAACGTCTACTTGTTAACTATAAACAAACATCATCAATCAAAACAATCAAACCAAATGAAAAATATCATTTCATTAAGCCTACTTTCTATTTTCTTTTTTGCGCTTTCTGCACATGCCCTACCTTCCAACTTAAATGATGCTAAAAAGGGCACTATTTTTGGTAAAGTATTAGACGCAAAACTCCAACAGCCCTTACCATACGTTAATGTTGTTATTAAAAACACTCAAGGAGAAACATTAACCGGTGGTATTACGCTAGATGATGGAACATTTAAGATAGAAAAAATTGAGGAGGGCGATATACTTATTCATATTCAATACATAGGCTACACGACCTACGAAAAAAAAGTTACCTTAAAAAAAGGCAACTATAAAATAAACCTTGGAAATATTTATCTGGAAGAGGAACTTGAAGGTTTAGACTCCGTTACAGTGGTTGCAGAAGTAACTACTATTCAGCAAAAAGTAGACCGTAAGGTTATTACCATCGGGAAAGATCTAACTACCGCTGGGGCAACTGCGAGCGACATTATGAATAATTTACCATCGGTTAATGTAGATCAACAAACAGGTAACATTAGTTTACGAGGTAATGAAAATGTTCGTGTGATGGTAGATGGAAAACTTAGCAATGTTCCAGTTGCACAACTTTTAAGGCAAATTCCTTCAACCTCGATTAAATCAATTGAATTAATAACAAACCCCTCAGCTAAATATAATCCGGAGGGCATGAGTGGTATTATAAATATTAAACTTTACAAAAACACCCAAATAGGTTTTAATGGAAATTTAAATGTAGGACTCACAAAAGAAATATTTGCCAAATTCAATAGTTCAATAGATATGAATTACCGTAATGGCAAATTTAACTTCTATGGCAACTACGGTAATAACATTGGTAAATATGACAACTTTGGTGGCATAGATAGGTTGGATGATAGTTCTGCCCAAGATTTTAAATTTGGAAACAACAACAAATCACATCTTTACAAATTTGGCGTTGATTACTATATAAACGATAAGAATACATTTTCGGTTTTCACCAATCAAAACACCTTTAATGGAAAAGGCTTTGGTATTACAGATATTACTTATCCTGGGCTTTTTCAGAGTCAGTTATTCGACAACGTAACCGAAAATACATCTAGCCAGTACAACGCAGTATACAAACATATTTTTGATGAAGAGGAAGAAGAAACTATAGATATTGAAGTTGATTATAATAGGTTTGAAAATGACGAACTCGCTAATTTTGATTTTGTAAACTTTGCTTTTCCTCCAAATTATGTAGACAATGTAGATACCAAAAGAGACCAAACGACCATTAATATTGATTATGTTAAGCCGCTATCTGAAAAAAGTAAATTAGAACTTGGTTTACAAGGGCTTTTGTTTAATTCTGATATAGGATACGCCTCAACAGGAGAATCATTTAATGCCGATGGAAATATCATTCCTACACCTAGTACAGATTTTGAGTATAGCCGAGATATTTATTCAGCTTATACGTCTTATTCAAGATCTTTTGAAAAATGGAGTTATCAAATTGGAGCAAGGTTAGAACGCGTTGAAGAAAGTGCCGATGCTCTTCAATTGTTTGACGACAATAGCACAGAATTTATTCCTTTTGAAAACGAATACTTTCAAGTATACCCATCTATTTTTATTAGCTACAATGCTTCAGATAAAAACACTTATCAATTTAGCGCCAGTCGTCGTGTAGATAGACCTGGTTTACAACAAGTAAACCCAATAAGACAATGGAGTACACCAAGAGTATCATCTTTCGGAAATCCACAATTATTACCGCAATTTACCAATTCAATTGAGGTTAATTACACTCGTAAATTAGAAAAAGGCAGTATTACAAGTGGCGTTTTCTTCAGATTAATTGAAGATAATATAAATAGATATGTTCGCATTGACAGGAGTAATGTTCCTGCCGCTAATGCCATACTATCTTTTGACAACTTTGATAATACCACTGCTTTTGGAATTGAAGTATCAAGTAACTACAGACCAACAAAATGGTGGAGCTTTAACGGTAGTTTTGATTTGTACTCTCAAGAACAAACTGGCATAACAGAATCTGTTGTAACTGATAATCTTTCTACGGCAACGGAGAACGATATAGTTACCAATACCACTGTTGTGGATAATGTGGTTTGGAATTTAAGATTATTCAACAATTTTAAAGCTTCAAAAAGCTTGAGTTTTTCCCTATTTACAATGTATCGTGGAGAAGAAAAAGGTATTCAATTTACGAGAAAACCCATGTTCATGGTAAACACAGGTATGCGCTATTCTTTCCTTGAAGAAAAAAGAGCAACGTTCAGCTTTAACTATAGTGATATTTTTAACACTATGATGTTTGAATTTGATGCTGTTTCCCCTTACCCTGCAGTTGGAGGATTTAACTGGGAAAGTAATACTTGGAATATAGCTTTATCTTATAGGTTTGGTGGTGGAAAATACAGTGCTCTAAAGAGAAAAAGAAGAGATAATAACACAAAACAAGATAGTGGTGGCTTTATATAAAAGTCTTTAATAATCTATATATGAGTTGATGGTTAGTGTTATATTTTAGATTATTAAATAAAACCCCAAAGTGCATGCTTTGGGGTTTCGATTTTAATGTACTTACAATCAATATGTTAAAAAAAGTTAAAATTTAGATTAAATAAAAATAATATAAAGACGTCCACGTTATAATAGAGAACCAAATTCCTAATTTATGATTATTTGAGTTAGTCGCTAAAAGATTATTTATATTAGGTTAAAACTCGAAATTAGTAGGTATTTCGAGTTTTATTTTGAGTAAGATAGATGATTGAAATTACTAATCATCTTCTTATTATGAAGATTTCACTTTCAAAATTTGTGTTAATTGAAGTGGGTTGGTTAATAGCTGAAAAAAATCCGAAACTGTTAAACTAGTTTCGGATTTTTGATTTATAATTCCTTTTGATTTACCACTTCATTATCACGCTTCCCCAAGTAAAACCACTACCAAAGGCAGCCAAAACTACGATATCTCCATCATTTATTTTTCCTTCTTCCCAAGCTTCTGTTAATGCAATAATTACAGAGGCAGCTGTAGTGTTACCATATTTTTGAATGTTATTAAATACTTGATCGTCTCTCAATCGAAATTTCTTTTGAATAAACTGAGAAATTCTCAAATTAGCTTGATGCGGAATTAACATATCAATATCTTCTTTCTGAAGATTGTTTACCTTTAAACCTTCCACAATAGCTTCACTGAAACGAACAACCGCATGTTTAAAGACAAATTGTCCATTCATGTAGGGATAATACGAGGTATCTTCAGGATCATTGGCTTCTAAAATTTCGGGTACCCATTTTTTAATATTAGGTCCTAAAACCGTTAATTCTTCAGCATGTTTTCCCTCGGAATGTAAATGTGAAGATAGCACGCCTTTTGAGTTATCTTCAGTTCTTGTCATAACCGCAGCACCTGCCCCATCACCAAAAATAACTGAAACGCTCCTGCCTCTAGTAGATTTATCCAAACCTCCTGAATGGTATTCGGCACCCACTACCAAAACATTTTTATACATACCCGTTTTAATAAACTGATCTGCCACCGAAACAGCATAAATAAATCCAGAACATTGATTTCTAATATCCAAAGCACCAACCGTATGCAATTCCAGCATATCTTGAATTTGTACACCACAACCTGGAAAATAATAATCCGGACTAAGTGTTGCAAAAACAATAAAATCTATATCGTCTTTTGATAATCCCGCACGCTCTATGGCAATTTTTGCTGCTTTTGCTCCCATAACGGCAGAGGTATCTTCAGAGCCTTCTTTTATCCATCGTCTTTCTTTAATACCTGTGCGCTCTTGAATCCAAGAATCATTGGTATCCATCATTTTAGATAAATCGTCGTTTGTAACCACATTATCTGGCACATATTTACCCAGACCAATTATTTTAGAGTTGTACATAGAGGTTTTTATTTAAGTATTAACCAAAATACAAAATAATCCCGACTGCTATCGAGACAAATTTCAAAAACTAAATTCCAAAATTTAATATTCAAAGTGTTTTGAAGTTTTACAATTTTGAAATTGGAATTTGTTCTTTTGACAAAAAAGCAGTCAGTTTGTCATATTTAGCGCCTTGGTATTTTTTTTGTCTTAAACTGAAACGAACATAAAATTTGATTAAACAACATATATCATGACAAAAGGAAATATTAATGTATCGGTAGAGAATATCTTTCCGTTAATTAAAAAGTTCTTATACAGCGACCACGAAATCTTTTTACGTGAGTTGATTAGTAATGCTACAGATGCAACGCTTAAGCTAAAGCATTTAACTAATGTTGGTGAGGCGAAAGTTGAGTACGGGAACCCACAAATTGAGGTGAAAATTGATAAGGACAATAAGAAACTTCATATTCTTGACCAAGGTTTGGGTATGACAGCCGAAGAGGTTGAAAAGTACATTAACCAAGTGGCTTTCTCTGGTGCTGAAGAATTCCTTGATAAGTATAAAGACTCGGCTAAAGATGCTGGTATTATTGGGCATTTTGGTCTTGGTTTTTATTCGGCATTTATGGTGGCGGATAAGGTTGAAATTATCACCAAGTCTTTTAAAGATGAACCAGCTGCACATTGGACTTGCGATGGTTCACCAGAGTTTACTTTAGAGCCTTCTGAAAAAACAGATAGAGGAACAGAAGTTATACTTCATATCGCTGAAGATTCTATTGAGTTTTTAGAAGATTCTAGAATTAGAGAGTTGTTAAACAAGTACAACAAGTTTATGCCTATTCCAATTAAATTTGGAACTAAGGAAATTAATGATCCTGAGCATGAACCTGCTACAACTACTGATAAGGATGGTAAGGAAACTACAGAACCTCATCGTCAAATTACGGTTGACGACATTATCAACAACCCAAATCCAGCTTGGACAAAACAGCCAACAGAATTAAAGGATGAAGATTACAGCAATTTCTATAGAGAGCTGTATCCAATGCAATTTGAAGAGCCATTATTCAATATTCATTTGAATGTGGACTATCCGTTCAACTTAACGGGAATATTATATTTCCCTAAGATGACGAACGATATGCAAATTCAGAAGGATAAAATTCAATTATATCAAAATCAGGTTTTTGTTACTGATAATGTTGAAGGTATTGTTCCAGAATTTTTAACCATGCTTCGTGGTGTGATTGATTCTCCAGATATTCCATTAAATGTATCACGTTCTTATCTACAAGCAGATGGTGCAGTAAAAAAGATTTCATCTTACATCACCAGAAAAGTTGCTGATAAATTGAAATCATTATTCAATAACAATCGTGAGGATTTTGAGTCTAAATGGGACGACATTAAAATAGTAATTGAGTATGGTATGCTTTCAGAAGAAAAATTCTTTGAAAAAGCTGATGCTTTTGCGCTTTACCCAACAGTGGACGGTAAGTATTACACTTATCAAGAATTGTATGATAAAATCAAAGCGAATCAAACGGATAAAGATGATAAATTAGTGATTCTTTATGCTTCTGATAAAGATGCGCAACACAGCTATATTGAAGCTGCTAAAGCAAAAGATTATGAAGTATTATTGTTAGATTCTCCTATTGTATCACACTTAATCCAAAAGTTAGAATCCACTAAAGAGAAGATTTCTTTTGCGCGTGTAGATGGTGATCATATTGATAACTTAATAAAGAAAGATGACACTAAAATCTCTAAGCTTGATGAAGACCAAAAGAAAACTTTAGATGAATTATTGAAAGAAGTAATTCCTTCTGAGAAATTCATGGTTCAATTAGAGGCTATGGATAGTAATGCAAATCCGTTTATCATTACACAGCCAGAGTTTATGCGTCGTATGAAAGAGATGCAACAGACAGGTGGTGGCGGTATGTTTGGTATGGGCAATATGCCAGAAATGTACAACTTAATCGTTAACACAAATTCTGATTTAGTTGGTGAAATTTTAAACACCAAAACGCGCAAAAAGCAAGAACGTTTAATTAACCAAAGTTTAGATTTAGCGAGATTATCTCAGGGCTTACTGAAAGGTGAAGAATTAACCAATTTTATTAAACGTAGCTACGAGATGATAAAATAGAGTATTTTGTCATGCTGAATTTATTTCGGTCTCTCTTAATAATTAAAAACAAAACCACTTTGCATATGTAGAGTGGTTTTTTGTTTGTTAAAAAACCTACTTAAAACTTCTGGTTCTTTATATTTGCTGGCAAAAAATCATTTTATGAAATTCTCAATTTTAACTTTAACGCTTTTAATCTTTATTTCTTGCTCAACAAATACATCAAGTCCAAGAGATTATAGGGCTGAGAATGATAAAGAAATTAAAGATTATATCACTGCTAACAACTTAAATGCTCAAGAAAGCCCTTCTGGTTTATATTATGTGATAAACGAACCAGGTACTGGTGTTCAACCAACTACAACAAGTAATGTAACAGTGGCTTACAAAGGATATTTTAAAGATGGTGTTGTCTTTGACGAAAGCACAGAACAAGGTATAGCTTTTGGTTTGCAACAAGTTATCCCAGGATGGACAGAGGGTATTACCTATTTTAAAGAAGGAGGAAGCGGCATATTATTAATTCCTTCCCATCTTGCCTATGGTAATTCAGGAAGAGGCAGCATTCCTGGAGGCGCAGTTCTTATTTTTGATATTAATTTAATTTCAGTTAATTAATATCACATATATGTCGCGAAAACACGGACGTTTCTTATTAATTGCAAAATAAATAAGATTGACTTTATTATAATTTTCGATTAACTTCGTTTGCCAGAGCTTATCCACTAGTAAAAATACCGTTGGAATAAGGCAAACAAAGTCCAATAACCTCAACACCTTTAGAATTCTTTACCTTATCAAAGGTAGTTTAACTATGTGTTTTTCAGTATTCTTTATGCTTTATGCAGGCATGGGAGTTTTCTTTAACAAAGCCTTTGAACATTCTCAACAGGAAGTGGAACTACCGTTTAATTTTGGACGGATATTTGGAATTATAGGTAGCATTGGAATTGGAATCTGCGTAATTCTAGGCATTCTTAATTTATTGGCTTCGAAATACCTCAAGGAAATAAAAAACTACAATTTTATTTTCGCTATTGCTGTAGTAAATTGTTTAACAGGTGTTCTTGGAATTTTATTAGGGGTTTTCACCTTGGTAGAACTTACTAAACAAGAGGTAAAAGCATTATTTGGCAAATGACATTTAGAGATTTTTGACTATCTTCCTACTCAAATGTAAATGAGTGAACAACGATTATAATAATCCTGCGTTTAAGAAACTTCTTCAGAAGTTACAAGAGGAAAGTTGGCAGCTAGAACTGTTAATTTCTGGTTTTGCAATTTTTGGCTTATTTACAGCTATTGAGCCTATTTACCTAAGTTTACAAGAGGCCAAAAATTCAGAGCAGGCTTACAAAATAATAATTTGCGTTGTTGCACTTATTTCTTGTGCCATTTTAATTTTCAATCTTTTACTCCACGTACTTTTAAGAGGATTGTGGATAGGTGCTCTTGGGTTGCGCTATGTTTCTGGTGATATCGACTATGAAAAACTTAGATATAGCAAAAAATTCACTAAATATCTAGAAAAAAGAGTAGGTTCTTTCGACAAATATATCGCAACACTTGAGAATTATTGTAGTATAATTTTTGCTGTATCTTTTCTTCTTATTTTTTATGTTCTTGCCCTTACGTTCACCATAATTGTTATTGCCTTAATTGGCAGGTTCATGATTGATAATGATAACCTTCCAAATTGGATATCACGTGGCATTGGCATACCATTACTTCTCTTCTTTGTTTTTGGAGCCCTTATTACATTTTTCGACTTTGTAAGTCAAGGGCTGCTAAAGAAAAAAAACTGGATTTCTAAAATATATTTCCCAATATATTGGGTATTTAGCTTTGTTACACTTTCGTTTTTATACAGACCACTTATTTATAATTTCTTAGATAATAAATTTGGTAGGCGCTTGAGTTTTTTGCTAACACCTTTATTCATTTTTCTTTTTGTAGCTACAAGTTTTCGTTATAATAAATCAAACTATTTTAGCAAAAATTTAAAATCAAGCTCTTACGTCATAAACAATAGTAATTATGAAGATTTATTTGATGAAAAAGTAGACGACATCAATAAAGTTACTATTCAATCCAAAGTAATTAAAGATCCTTTTGTTAAAGTCTTTGTGAAACATTCAGACCTTATAGAAAACCGTATGTTCTATTATAATCCAGGACTTAAACCAGATAAAGATATTCGCGGTATAACAACAGACATAGTTATTATTGACGATGGTAGGAAAAGAAAAAATAAGGATAGTCTTAGACAAGAATACATAAAAACATTTAATAGTATTTATTTTGTTACTATTGATAGTTTGACTTACAAACCTGAGTTTGTTTTTAGCAAAACAAAAAGGGGTACTCTTGGTTTTGAAACCTACGTTGGCATTTCATCCTTAAATGAAGGAAAACATTTGTTGGATTTAAAAAGACGTCGTGCTGAAGATAACAAAGACACCACTATCTTAAGAGTTGAACGTATCCCTTTTTGGTATTTTAAGGATTAAATATAATATTGAATATAGTCAAGTTTACCTGTATTGATCAAAGCTACCTTGAATAATTTGGAGACTCCTTAGTAATCGTTACATCATGAGGATGGCTCTCATTTATACCGCTAGCCGTAATCTTTACAAATTGACCTGTTTCTTTAAGCGTTTCAATGTCTTTGGCACCGCAATAACCCATTCCTGCTCTTAAACCCCCAATAAATTGATGTATACTTTCGAATAGGTCTCCTTTGTATGGTACGCGACCAACAATACCTTCAGGAACCAGCTTTTTAATATCATCCTCAACATCTTGAAAATAACGATCTTTACTGCCCTCTTTCATTGCCTCCACAGAACCCATCCCACGATAAGATTTAAACTTTCTACCTTCGTAAATTATAGTCTCTCCAGGTGATTCTTTAGTTCCTGCTAAAAGTGATCCTAACATTACAGTATCCGCTCCCGCTGCGATGGCCTTTGGAATATCACCTGTGTATCGAATTCCTCCATCTGCAATAACAGGCACACCTGTACCTTTGATTGCCGCCGCAACTTCTAAAACTGCTGAAAACTGAGGAAATCCAACACCAGCCACAACTCTTGTGGTACAAATAGAACCCGGACCAATACCAACTTTTACGGCATCTGCCCCAGCTTCAACCAAATATTTTGCAGCGGCACCAGTGGCAATATTACCCACAATAACATCAAGCTTAGGAAACTTTGATTTCACTTCCTTTAAAACACTGACAACACCTTTTGTATGTCCATGCGCTGTATCTATAACAACCGCATCAACACCAGCATTTACCAAAGCGTTTGCTCTGTCAACCGCATCACCTGTAACACCAATGGCTGCCGCCACACGTAAGCGTCCATATTTATCTTTATTGGCGTTCGGTTTTTGGGTTACTTTGGTAATGTCTCTAAAAGTTATTAATCCAGACAGTTTATAATTATCATCAACAATTAATAATTTCTCAATTTTATTTTCTTGTAATATGGCTTCTGCATCATTCAATGAAGTTCCTACGGGAGCGGTAACTAAGTTTTTTCCTGTCATTACCTCGGTAATTGCCTTTTTATTGTCGTGTTCAAAACGCAAATCACGGTTGGTCACGATTCCCTTTAACGTACCATCTTCATCTACAATGGGAATCCCACCAATACTGTGTTCTGCCATGGCACGTTTTGCATCCTTAACCTTAGCATCTAAAGATAGCGTAACAGGATCTATGATCATTCCACTTTCAGCACGTTTTACACGCCTTACTTTATCGGCTTGCTGCTCAATTGTCATGTTTTTGTGCAAAACCCCAATACCGCCTTCTTGTGCCATAGCAATTGCCATTTTACTTTCGGTAACCGTATCCATTGCAGCCGAAACTACAGGAACGTTAATAGTAATGTTACGTGTAAACTTAGTTTGAATGTTTACTTCGCGTGGAAGAACTTCTGAAAACGCTGGAACTAAAAGAACATCATCGTAGGTTAAACCTTCTCCGAGAATCTTATTTTGATGTGCAGTCATAATGCAATTACGATTATAATTGCGTGCAAATATACATAAAATAAACCAACGAAACGTTAAATTTATCTTAGCGCTTATAACCGAATTTGAAGTGTTGTATACCAGTTTCTTGGAGCAGATGGAATAATTCCAGGCCCTGGATATCCCGTAGCTCTTCTGGTAAAATAAGCGTTATCTAAAAGGTTATTAATTCCAGTTTCTAATTTGAAGTTTTTATAGCTGTAAGACAATGAAACATCTAAAATATCATATTGAGGAATATCTCCAATTACACCACTTAAACTGGCCTGAGTTGAATTTGTGGCATCGGTAAATTGACTTCCTAAATACGTGTATTGAATACTTCCTAAAAGATTTTTATAACCACCACGCAAACCTGTTTTTAAATTTACATCTGGAACAAATTCAACTTTATTACCTTGAATTCCTGCTTGTTGAGATGTTGTGTATTCAGAATTAATAATTGATGTATTTATAAAATAATTCAATTGGAAATCATTACTCAAAGCAAGTATCTTCTTCAAATTAAAATCGAAAAGAGATTCTACACCATACATTACGGCGTCTCCAACGTTACCACGTTCGCTTGTTACTCTACCATCTGGTAATCCTTTTTGAACAAAACCTATACGATCGTTATAAAACAAACCAAAAACTCCCAAATCATATGAAATTAGTCTTTTATAATTACCGCGTAATCCTATATCCGCAGTAAATCCTCTTTCATCTGTAATATCGGGATTAATTGAAAATGCTGGATTAATAATATTGATATCTGAAAATGTTACGGAGCGATAGTTCTGTGAAATGTTTCCATACAACTCAATATTGGCATTAGGCTTATAACTTAATCCTACACCAAGTAATACAAAGGAGCGCTCAAAATTTCTGTCGTCATCTACTTTTTCATTTAAAATAACATTCCCAGCTGCATCGGTATTTATGCGTCTAAAAAAGCCATCGCTTTGTGTTTTTATATATTCAAATCTAAAACCAGGAGTCACCGACAATTTGTTGGTGAGATAGAAAATATTTTCACCAAAAAGAGCTACATTAAAATTTGGTAAATCAAACTCTGACTGGTCAGGATAATTAGGAAAATCTGTTTCAGCAAAATTAAAGTTAGCATCTATACCGTCACTTCCGGGTCCTTGCTTCTGATGATTATCTGCTTTGTATAATTTACCCCCAAACAAGAATGTTGCATCTTTATCTTTTATCTTGTACTTACTCAATAACCTTGTTTCAAAACCAAAATTATTGAAGTCGCCCACAATTAAATCGCGTTCATTTCCTGGATCAACTTGATTCACTCGATTTGTTCTAAATCCTAGTGCCTTTCTAGATGCATTCAATCCGAAGAAATTAAACGTGAAATTAGTGCTTTTTGAAAACTCATGAGCAAATTTCAAATTATATAATAACCAATCAACTTCAAACCAGTTTCTTGCACGATTACTTTGAAACGGATTATCATTAAACATATCATCTGTTAATCCACCTGCCTGTTGCGCCAAATAATTCATATAAGTTACCTCTCCTTCCAATGAAGTTTTCTTGTTGAATTGATGGCCTATATGCGCAAATATATTTTTAGACTCAAACTCAGAATTTGGTCTAAAGCCATCACCTTTTTTATAGTTGAAATACGAATAATAACTCCATTTATTTTTGGTTCCAGATAAGCTTGTAAAGTTCGTATATAACCCAAAACTTCCTAGAGTATTTCTGGTAACGATTTCTAATGCTTTATTAGGATTTGGAGATTTCATTTTGAAGTTAATCAACCCTCCAAATTGCGTTCCATATTGTAATGAAGCTGCTCCCCGTATCACTTGTATTTCTTCTAAACCTTCTGCTGCCGGTGTGTAGTAACTTTCTGGATAGCCTAAAACATCTGCACTTATATCATAACCATTTTGTCGGGTATTGAAATTTGCGGTTCTATTAGGATCTAAACCACGTCCTCCAACATTAAGCTGTAGGCCAGCATCATCATTTTGAAAAATATTTAAACCTGCAACTTGACTGTAAATTTGGCGGGCATTGTTAGATGCTAAATTCGCCATAGACTGTTCTACTAAAACCACCTCAGTCTTCTTACCTGCAAAAATGGCGGTTTCCTCAACATCGTTTAAGCGTCTTAATTCAAAGGCTCTTCTTTTGTGGGCGTTGATAATGACTTCAGAAAGTTCAGTTGATAAATCTTTTAGTTCAATTTTTAAGCTTTTACCCGAATTTGTATTTACTGTTAGTTCTTCTACTTCATGCTCTAATGAAAAGAATATAAGGGTTATTTCTTCTTTTAAGGTTTCAAATTCAAAGTTACCAGCGGAATCGGTTTTAGTTACAAGACCTGAAGCTTTATCGTAAACTTCAACATTGGAGATTGGACTTTTGGTTTTTGCGAATACTACTGTTCCCTTAACCGTATTTTGTGCGTAGAAAGCAATACTAAAAAGTAGTGCTATTAATAAATTATAATCCTTTAATTTCATCATTAAAAGGTAAAATCCAATCCTTAGGTTTAAACGATTCTTTTTCGGCGTACAAATCTACATTTTTATCAATATATAACGTACTTAATCTGCCATTTAATGCTACATAACTTTCAACAAAAACTTTTACATTTTGATGCCCCTGCGACTTGAAATGATCACCAAGATAATGCGCATATTCTAAAATAAAATCTGGTTGAAAACTCATTTGTTTTTCTTGAAATGGCGTTAAAAAATCTTTGTTATCAACGTAGAAGAATTCCCCAGATTCACCATTCACAATCTTGAAAGTTGAAATACCCATTTTTTCCATGAGCATGACTCGCCACGAAAAGCGATAGCCCTCTTCTGTCCAAAACAATTCTCCGGGATAAAGTGAATATCTGAACGGTAGAATCAACTGGACAATGAAAAAACCTATTAATAAACCCGCAACAGGTTTTCTGAATTGATAAGTATAGTTTTGACTCTTTTTGATGAGACTTCTCACATTAGTTCGAAGTGACAAAGGACTTAAGATGTTACTTGTGATTTTGATAATCTTTTTATGTAATCTTGCATCAAAGAAGATTAAAGTGGACACAATCATGATAAATGGAAACATGCCGATAGGGAATAACACTCTGGTAAACACATGAAAAAATACTACCAAAATAAACGCCAGCACTCTCGTTTTTCTGTAGAGCAACAAAAAAGGAATGGTTAAATCGTACAACATACCACTCCAACTCATGGCGTAATGGAACCAATTTTGGTGCATTAAGGAGTCACCAATAAATGGTAAGTCGTACTTTGAAGTGAGCCATATTTTTAACGGTTGCGCTCTAAATAGCCAATCGCCATTAATTTTAGCTAAACCTGCATAAAAATACACTATACCTAAAAGTAGCTTTACACTATCAATAGTCCATTTTGGTACTTTTTCATAACTCTTTTTCTTTAAAATAGTATCCATAGAGAAATGAGCGTTGGCTGGTAAAAAAATCATTAAAAAGCTCAATAAGCTTATGAAGTAATAGTGATTTAGGTATGTGGTTTTATCCATCAATTCTATATAAGTAAAACTCAAAAAGAAACTGATGATAGCTATTCTATATTTTAAACCTAAAGCGACAAATAACGCAGATAACCCACAAATAATGAACAATAAATAGGTATGATTCCCTAAGGGTTTTACCCATTCAAAACCATAATATGAAAAATGAAATTTTGGTTCTAGATACAAGCTTTCAATCCAACCATGATACCAAAAACGGATAATACTAAAACACATCATAATACCAAACGCTATTCTAAACACAGCTAAAGGTGCTGCATGTGTGTTTTTGTTTAGATATGTGTTTAGTTTAAAGCTCACTTATTGAATAAAAAAAGGTTGTCGAAAATGACAACCTTTTTTTGATTTATTTTTTGTTTTAGTCTCCGTCAGCATCAACATAATCTACACTTATATTAAAGGCTTGCAACATATCTACTTTAAGAGAAACAACTACAAATTGCAAAGCATCATATGCCTGCGTCATTTTGGTATTATCATTATTAACCTGTGCATAAAAATCAGAATCTAAAGCCTCTAACTTCTCTCGGGCATCATCAAATCTAGAATTGATTAAATCAGCAAGATCACTTCTTTCCAAATCCATTAAGTAAGACTTAAAACTTGACCCTGAACCACTTCCAGAATATGATTTTCCATTAAACAAATCTTGAACTGCGTTTAATGCTTCTAGAGCTAATTCTTTTGAATACATTCTACTATAATACCCTTCAACCTTTTCTGGTAGAGGCGTCGAAGAAAAGTTACCTGCAGGAATTCCAATTTTATTAGCTCTTAGACCTTTTTCATAATAGAATACAAAATCATTTGTAAATTTATTCAGAGTGCTTGTACCTGTATTTCCTGTTTGACTGACGAATATACTTCTATAAGAATTTGTCCAATCATTTAATACTGATTCTGTTAAGGATTTCATTTGATCAATAACATCTGATAAATAATTTTTATATTTTTCATCCGCATATTTTACTAAAACGGTTATTGCCCCTTGATCATCAGCTATTCCATATAGTAAATAATCAACAGCTGGAAATCCCACAGCATCATTATTGTTTACATTTGATAAATCATAACTTCCCGAAGCTATATTGTTTTCTATATCCGTTATATTTGTAGGATATACATTCATTTGAAAATTATACAATAACTCTTCCGCTTTACCGATGTTGAAAACCTCAATATGTTGCCAAATTTTATAAGCTTCAATAAATGAGGTTCTAAGTTCATCAAGATTATTTTGATTTGTATTATTTATAAACGTTTCTTTTTTAGTCTTTAAATCGGAAAGTTTAGCATTGAGATCTTCAAAGGCAGGAATAATAATATTATCAGCGACATTAGCCAATAAAGCTCCTCTATCAAAATTATCGTTTCCGCCAGTTGGTCCATCGTCTGAAGAAGACGAACTACAAGCCACTATTAATCCTGTAATAATTAATCCTAAAAAAAACTTTCTCATCTGTTTCAATTTTATCTTTACTTTTTCAAAAACTTTGCAAAAATAGGAAAAAGTAGTCGCTCAATTTTGACCTAGAACAACTACTTTAACTTTATAAATAATAACTAACTCTTCATTCTTTAGCTTCCTGCTTGCGCTACGGTGAAATTGAACTTAGCTGCTATAGTATCTGACATAGTATCTAAAGCTTGTTCTGTAATATCCCAAAAACCATTTCCTGTTGTTAAAGTTGTGATAAACCCATCAACTTCAGATTTTGTAAAATATGGCTCATTAGTTCCTGGTTTTCTAGTAAATTGTAAACTATAGATAAAACCAAAACCTTCAGATAAATCGTGGAATGCAGCACCTTTATCAGTGGCTAGAACATTTTTTCCTTGCTGTAAATAGTACACCGCTCTTATTCCAATAATTTCAGAGATTTTCTCTTTGATGATTTCTGCTTGCGCATCTCTAATTGTATAATTTTTTGCGACAATAGCAGCTCTACCTAATTTAAAAGCTTGGTAAATTTCATCTGCAATTCCAGCAAAATCATCATCACCCTCAGCACGACCGATATATTTATTTAAAAAGCTGTCGGCTCCTAAATCAGCATTTGGGTCAGCAGGATCAGCATTTACACCATATACATAACCGTAAGCTTCATCCCATTTGTGCTCCATAGTAGTGTAATCTTTACCCTCTGCAACGATATCGGCATCATTATCTGCAACATTAGTACCTGCATCCAATACTGCAGTACTTAAGTAATTATTTAGCGCTTGGTCCACCATTAAAGCACCTATAAGCCCCTTATTCACTGCTTGGTTATACTCTAATCCTTTAGCGTTAACGTATCTTGTAGATCCTCCTCCGGCTTCTTGAATTTTTCCAGCTGTACCAGAAGCTGCATCTACACCCCAATTTGGATACACTTCATCAACTTGAGCTGCAATCCAAGAATCAAAATCTGCTTTAATTGCATTGCCATCAGTAGTATTTGCAGAAAAGTAATCTGCCGAAGCTGCTGTTTTACTGCGAATAGTTTTAGTTGAAGCATTCAAATCAGCATCCGAGAATTTATCTCCAGTATTGGTAAACATACCATCTAAATCTTCTTCAGTTTTAGAAGTATCTTTTAAACCATCAATAAACTCTTGTCCCATTTGAATTCTGGTAGTTTGACCATTAAAATCTACAGTTGTATTTCCATTTCTTTGAAAACTGTAAGTTGCTGGTGCAACCACGTTTGATGGCCCTCCTGTATTGTCGTCATCATTTGAACATGATTGGAAAAAAGCCGAAGCTACAAACAAGCTTAATATAATTTTTTTCATAGTTTGGATTTGGTGTCTTTTTATTTAGACTTATTATAAATAGTTATTTCGAGGACAAAAATAATACCTATAAGTTCTTACGCAAAGTTTATTTAGATTAAATTTAAATAAAGATTTAAGATTATTTATATATTATTATAAACCAATATCTTACGAAATGTTAAAATTCAAAATTTAACATTTAGATAAACTACTCGAATAGATTTTACTATGATTTATATAAGTAAAAGAAAACATAGCGTATACAAAAAAGTATAGCTTTTGGGCTATGTTTTAGCTAGCAAGTTTGCCCGCGTTAGGGATTGAGGCATTTGTTGAAGCTCCTCGACGTTGGAGAGAGCGACTGCCGAAAGCCCGACCCCATGAGGGTAACGCCCAAAAACATTTAATGAAAATGATTGAATATTTTAGACGCCTCATTGTAAGCACTTTCAAAACTCAAAGCATTTAAATTATTCTTTTGAAGTGAAGTAAAATAGGATAACAACTTTTCTGTGGGCATATTACCTGTAAGTTCATCCTTCGCCATCGGGCAACCGCCAAAACCTTGGATGGCTCCATCAAATCTGTTACATCCAGCCTTATGTGCCGCGTCTACTTTTTCAAACCAAGAAGAAGGTGTTGTATGTAAATGCGCGCCAAATTCTATATTAGGGTATCTTGGAATTAAATTAGAAAACAAATAATCCATGCTTTCAGGATTGGAGGTTCCCACTGTATCACTTAAGGATAAAATTTTAACGCCCATACTAGCTAATTTCTCAGTCCACTCCCCTACTATATCCACATTCCAAGGGTCTCCATAAGGGTTACCAAAACCCATAGAAATATAAACTACTAATTCTTTATTTGATGTATCTGCTATTTCAATAATCTCGGAAAGCACATCAACAGATTGGGCAATAGTTTTATGTGTGTTCCGCATCTGGAAATTCTCTGAAATTGAAAATGGATAGCCTAAATAATCTATTTCTTTATGCTTACATGCATCGTTAGCTCCCCTAACATTTGCAATAATTGCTAGAAGTTTACTTGTGGTTTTACTTAAATCTAACTGAGACAAAACAGCTGCTGTATCCACCATTTGCGGTATGGCTTTTGGGGACACAAAACTCCCAAAATCTATAGTATCAAAACCCACTCTTAAAAGGGATTGAATGTACTGCACTTTTTGTTCCGTTGGAATAAATTGCTTTATCCCTTGCATAGCATCGCGCGGACATTCAATAATTTTAATAGGTTTCGACATAAAACTCAATACATAAAGTGCATAAAAATACTATTATTTAGCGAAGTTTAAATAAACTCTAAAGGGTTATAGAAGATATGAAAGTGGCGCAATCTGCATAAATATTGCGCAAATTCGCCACACAACACCAATTACAAAGTGCAAAATTTAAGTAGTTTATCGAAAAAAACTACTCTTTATTGGCATAGAAATCCATTATGCAGAGATAAACGATTATAATTTGGGTTTTAACGTTTTTTTTACACTCGACCTCGCATTATTGATAGTTTTGCTGACGTAATAGCCCTACAAATGAAAATACTCCAAAAAACCTACATAATTTTTATCATATTGGTATTTTTAATTTCGGCGTCTTCTTATGGACAAGAAATAGTTGGTCACGACGATCAAATTACCGATAAATTAGCCAATCTCGACGAACATGGTAAAAAACTTCTAAAGGAATACCAACAAGATTATTTAACACTTAACATAGGTAAGAGCAGTAGTTCCAAAAAACAAAAATTTCTTATTCCTGTTAAAGCGCACGTTGTAAGAGATTCTGATGGTCATGGTGGGTTGAGTAATAACAGTATACAAAGTTCCCTTGAAGATTTAAACTATATTTTCGAAGATGTTAATGTTAGCTTTTACCTATTTGATGGCATAGAGTTCATTAATGACAGTAGTTTAAATCAAATTATAAAAGGTAATGAAGGCGCATTAATTAACGATCACTACGAAGAAGGTGTATTGAACATCTATTTCACCGACAAAATTTTAAATGCTACAAACACCAGTATATGTGGATACAATGCTGATAATTTAGACAAGAACATCGTGATTCTTAAAAATAGCTGTGCTGTAAATGGGTCTTCTATGGCACATGAAATAGGGCATTTCTTCTCCTTGTTACACACACATGGAAATGGAAATAACGGTACTGAAGAATTGGTTGATGGCAGTAATTGCGATACAACTGGAGATGGTTTATGTGATACTCCAGCGGACCCTGGTTTATCTTATGACAATGTAGATGAAGATTGTAATTATATGGGTGACGCCACAGATGCTAATGGCGATTATTATAGCCCAGATACGGGCAATGTAATGTCTTATTCTAGAAAATCTTGTCGTGATCATTTTAGCACACAACAATATGCTAGAATGTATGCCTACTATGTTATGATGAAAGACGAAATTTTTGATGAGTTTGAAGTAAGCACAACAACTACAGAAGGTTTAGAAAATGTAAAAATTTACCCTAACCCTGTTACCGATGGACAAATTCACATTCAAAGAGATGAATTTCTTAATGAAACACTGCAGTTTGAAGTTACAAATCTTTCTGGACAAATTCTCTTTAAAGGATTTAGTAATAATGATTTAATAAATGTCAATAGACTGCCATCTGGAAGTTACTTTATTACACTTAGTAATGCAGAAACTAAGGTAACGCGACGATTTATAAAATAACTAAGTTCTAATTACTAGAGAGTATTGCTTTATTTATGCGCTTTATTAAATTAGGCCCTTCATAAATAAAGCCAGTGTAAATTTGTATCAAATCTGCACCTGCCTCTAATTTTTCCAAAGCATCTTCTTCAGAATGTATACCTCCAACACCAATTATTGGAAATGCTTTATTGCTTTTTTCTGAAAGATATTTAATAACACGGGTACTCTTAGATTTAATTGGCTGTCCGCTTAAACCTCCATTACCTATGCTTTCTAATGTTTCTTTTGAAGCTCTTAAATTTGCTCTATCTGTAGATGTGTTGCTTGCAATAACCCCATCCAATTTCGTGTCAATAACTAATTCTACAATTTCATCTAATTGACCATCATTTAAATCTGGAGCAATTTTCAAAACAATTGGTCTTTGAACTTCAAAGCTTTCGTTTGCTTTCTGAACCTCTCCTATAAGTTCCTCTAAATAATCTTTATCATTCAGTTTTGCATGACTCCCAACATTGGGACAACTTACATTAAGCACAAAATAATCCACATATGGATGAAGAGCGTTAAAGCATTGTAGATAATCTTTGGTATAATCTTCTGGTTTTGTTGCTGTATTTTTACCAATGTTACCCCCAATAATCAATTTGCCTTTATTTTTCTTTAGTTGTTCAATTGCCGCCTCTAGACCATCATTATTAAAGCCCATTCTATTAATAATACCCTTATCATCCTTGAGTCTGAACAAGCGTTTTTTAGGATTTCCAGCTTGTCCTTTAGGCGTCACCGTTCCAATTTCGATAAAACCAAAACCAAAATTAGCAAGCTCATTGTACAAGACGGCATTTTTATCAAAACCAGCTGCTAATCCTATAGGATTTTTAAATTTTAGTCCGAAAACCTCACGTTCTAATCGCCGATCATTCAGCTGATACAGGCTTCTATACAAAGTAGGCAATCCTGGAATTTGTGAAGTAAATTTTACAAGACTAAAGGTAAAATAATGGATTTTTTCGGGGTCGAAGGCAAAAAATATTGGTCTAAGAAGCGCTTTATACATCTGTAATATTTGTGCAAAAATAGTTCGAAAACTTGTAAATAAAAAATGGAAACTCCTTGTTCCAAATGGTCATATTTATTTGGAAATAGTCGTAAATTAGAGTATCAAATTACATGGAATGATTTCAAAAGAAAAGATTATAAAGCGCTTTATAAGTTACGCAACAATTGATACTGAATCTGACCCAAATTCCAATACAACACCCAGTACCAAAAAACAATGGAACTTAGCTAATAAACTCGCAGAAGAGCTTGAAAGTATTGGCTTGCAAAATATAACAATTGATGAGAGTGCTTACATAATGGCAACTCTTCCAAGTAATATTGAAGAAGACGCACCTACTATTGGTTTTATCTCTCACTTTGATACTTCGCCAGATTTTACAGGAGCCAATGTAAAACCGCAAATTATTGAAAATTACCACGGAGGTGATATTCTTTTGAATAAAGAACAAAATATCATTTTATCTCCAGATTATTTTGAGGATTTAAAACTTTATATAGGACAAACTTTAATTACCACCGATGGCACTACACTTTTGGGAGCGGATGACAAAGCAGGCATTTGTGAAATTGTATCTGCTATGGAATATCTGATAAATAACCCTCAGATTCCGCACGGTAAAATTAGAGTTGGTTTTACGCCTGACGAGGAAATAGGCAGAGGTGCGCATAAATTTGATGTTGAAAAATTTGGTGCAGATTGGGCGTACACTATGGATGGTAGCCAAATTGGCGAATTGGAGTATGAAAATTTTAATGCTGCAAGTGCAATTGTAAAAGTAAAAGGTAAAATTGTGCATCCAGGATATGCCAAAGGAAAAATGATTAATTCCATGTATATCGCTACAGAATTCATCAACTCTTTACCTAGGTTTGAAACTCCAGAACACACTGAAGGTTATCAAGGATTCTTCCATTTACATGATATTAAAGGTGATGTTGAAGAAACCACGTTGCAATATATTATTAGAGATCATGACAAGCAACACTTTGAAGCCCGAAAAGAAGTAATGCAAAAATTAGCAAATGAACTCAATTCCCAATATGGAAATGAAGTGATAGTGGTGGATATAAAGGACCAATATTTCAATATGCGCGAAAAAATTGAACCCGTAATGCATATTGTTGATATTGCCGAAGAGGCAATGAGAGCTTTAGAAATAGAACCCTTAATCAAAGCCATTCGTGGCGGTACTGATGGCTCTCAATTGAGTTATATGGGGTTACCTTGTCCTAATATTTTTGCTGGGGGGCACAATTTTCATGGGCGCTATGAATATGTACCGGTTGAGAGCATGATTAAAGCGACCGAGGTTATTTGTAAAATTGCGGAATTGACTGCTGAAAAAGCTATGAATGCTGGTTAAAATGAAACAAAGTATTAATTATATTTTTCTTTTAGCGTCATTATTAGTGTTTGTTTTAAACTGCAAACCAAAAAAGCAGTATTTCATTCAAACCACTAAAGGTCTACAAGCTGTTGACACAAATGAAGTTTGGCTTTCTCATGAACATATTCTTGTGGACTTTATTGGTGCGGATAAAATCTATCCAAAACGATGGGATATGGATACTGTAATAAAAGCTATGCTTCCATTTATGAACAAACTATCTGAATATAACGTTTCTTATTTTGTAGATGCCACTCCTAATTTTATTGGTAGAGATGTAAGATTACTAGATACGATGGGCATATTATCAAATAAGAAGATAATGACCAACACTGGTTTTTACGGTGCAAGGAACAGTAAATTTATACCCAGTTTTGCTAAAAACATGCAAGTAAAAGATCTTGCTGCCATATGGATTGATGAATTTGAAAATGGAATTGACAACACTGATATTAAACCTGGTTTTATAAAAATTGGCGTTGATAATGCAGACCCTCTAGAACCGCAACATCAAAAACTAGTAGAAGCTGCCGCTTTAACACATTTAAAAACGGGTTTAACGATTGCATCGCATACTGGTGAGGCTAAGGGTATATGGTCACAAATAAAAATTCTTAAGAAAATGGGCGTTTCTCCAAAAGCCTATATTTGGGTACATGCACAAAATGAAATAGATAATTCCCAATATTTAAAAGCTGCAGCAACGGGCTGTTGGATTAGTCTTGATGGATTAGGCTGGGAAATAGATAAACACGTCGAAAAATTAATCTTTGCTAAGGAAAACAATATTCTCCAGAGAATTTTAATATCTCATGATGCAGGTTGGTATCAACCAAGTCAATGGCCTCAGACCTTCAAACCATATACAAATATATTCGAGGACCTTATTCCAAAGCTAAAAGCAAATGGTTTTACTGAAAGAGATATTGATTTGCTGTTAAAGGTAAATCCAGTAAAAGCGTTTGCTATTGAAATTAAGCCACTAAACGTCCAATAGAAAACTACCCTAAACTCGCTAAACTCGCTTTAATAGTCTCAATCTTAGCCAAAGCATCCGCTTCTTTTTTCTTTTCACTAGCCACAACTTGCTCTGGAGCGTTATTCACAAAACGTTCGTTAGATAGTTTTTTCTGAACAGATTTTAGAAAGCCTTCTGTATAGTTCAACTCTTCTGTTAACTTTTTAATTTCGGCTTCAACGTCGATAGCTCCAGACATTGGAATGAAATACTCGTTGGACTTTACACGAAACGTTAAGGCACCTTCAACGGCTTCATTTACGTAATCCATATGTTCTAAATTCCCCAACTTTGTAATTACAGCATCAAATGTTTGCGTTGAATTTTCATTATTGATCACTGAAAATGAGATGGCATCTTTAAAAGCAATATTTTTTTGTTTTCTGATGTTTCTAATCCCTGAAATAACTTCTGAAGCAAATTTAAATTCTGGAATTAAAGACGTATTCACCTCAGCTTTCATGGGCCACTTTGAAACTATCAAAGCTTCTTCTGGAGTTCTTTCAGCGATATACTGCCAAATTTCCTCTGTTAAGAAAGGCATAAACGGATGTAATACTTTTAAGTTTTCTTCAAAAGCAGCAATTATAGCTTGGTATGTTTTAGCATCAATTGGTTTTTGATAAGCAGGTTTAACAATTTCCAATAACCAAGACGAAAAATCGTCCATGATTAATTTGTAAATCGTCATTAGTGCATCACTCAAACGATACTTACTAAAATGATCTTCAATTTCAGCTAATGCCTTTTGAAATTTAGCTTCATACCAATCTAAACCAACTTTGGCAGTTTCTGGTTGTACTATTGTTGCATCAACTTCCCAACCTTGTACTAATCTAAATGCATTCCAAATTTTGTTACCAAAGGCTTTCCCTTGCTGACATAAGGCTTCATCAAAAAGTAAGTCATTACCAGCTGCAGAACTTAGCAACAAACCAACACGAACACCATCGGCTCCATATTCAGAAATCAATTTCAACGCATCTGGAGAGTTTCCTAGAGATTTACTCATCTTTCTGCGTTGCTTATCTCTTACCAATCCAGTGAGATATACATTTTCAAAAGGTTTTTCATCTTTAAATTCATAACCCGCAATAATCATACGTGCTACCCAAAAGAATAAAATATCTGGTCCTGTCACCAAATCGTTTGTTGGATAATAATATTTTATCTCCTCATTTTCTGGATTTCTAATACCATCAAAAACGGACATAGGCCATAACCAAGAAGAAAACCACGTATCCAATGCATCTGTATCCTGTTTTAAGTTAGAAGCTTGAAGTTCGACGTTTGAAGTCTTTTCTTGAGCTAATTTTAAGGCTTCCTCTATATTTTCAGCAACAACAAAATCCTCTTTCCCGTCACCATAGTAATAGGCAGGAATTTGTTGCCCCCATAGTAACTGACGCGAAATATTCCAATCGCGAATATTTTCCATCCAATGGCGATACGTATTTTCAAATTTCTTTGGAAATAACTTGATGTCATCATCATGTAAAACTGCTTTAATTGCAGGTTTCACTAAATCTTCCATTTTCAAAAACCACTGGTCGCTTAATCTAGGTTCAATAATAGCTTTTGTTCTTTCAGAAATTCCAACTCGGTTATTATAATCTTCAATTTTCGAAATTAAACCAAGTTCATCAAGTTCTTTTACTATTGCTTTTCTTACTTCAAAACGATCCTGTCCCTTATAATGCAATCCGTAACTATTTAAGGTTGCATCTTCATTAAATATATCGATAACTTCAAGACTATGCTTATCTCCTAAAACCTTATCATTTTCATCATGTGCGGGAGTAACCTTCAAACATCCTGTACCAAATTCAACATCTACATAGTCGTCTTCTATAATTGGAATGCTACGATTAGCAATAGGCACAATGGCCTTTTTCCCCTTCAAATTAGAATGACGCTCGTCATTGGGATTTATGCAGATTGCGGTATCACCTAAAATGGTTTCTGGCCTTGTTGTGGCTATGGTTAGGACTTCATCGGATCCTTCAATTTTATAATTAACATGGTACAACTTACCTTGTTTATCGACGTACTCAACTTCTTCGTCAGACAAGGTGGTTTTAGCCTCAGGATCCCAATTCACCATACGATAACCGCGATAAATTAAGCCTTTGTTATATAAATTGACAAAAACTTTAATTACCGCTTCTGACATATCGTCATCCATTGTAAACTTAGTGCGAGCCCAATCACATGAACACCCTAATTTTTTAAGTTGTTCTAGAATTACGCCTCCGTACTCGTACGTCCAATCCCAAGCGTGTTTCAAAAACTCTTCTCTGGTCAGGTCATTTTTATCAATACCCTGTTCTTTCAACTTTGCTACAACTTTCGCCTCTGTAGCAATGGAAGCGTGGTCCGTCCCAGGTACCCAACAAGCGTTCTTTCCTTGCAACCTCGCTTTGCGGATTAATACATCTTGTATGGTGTTATTCAACATATGCCCCATATGCAAAACCCCGGTAACATTTGGTGGCGGAATTACAATGGTGTAAGGCTCTCTTTCATCTGGTGTTGAATGAAAATAATTGTGTTTCATCCAGTAATCATACCACTTATCTTCTACCTTGCTAGCATCGTATTGAGATGGAATTTGCATACTTTGGAACAGTTTTTGACTTTTGATGTGCAAAAGTACTTATATTTCTCTTTCTGTGAAAGCTAGTAGAATAAAAGCCAAATGTTAAGATTAGGGTAATTCGTCTATTATTTTTGCAGGTTGTAGAAAAAGTGCCTATGTTTGAAATAAGGAATAACCAATTTTTACAAAAAGATGAAACAATTATTTACACTTTTATTTGTAGGGTTAATTAGTTTTTCGCTGAATGCGCAGGACAAAGTTGCTAAGATAGAATTTAAAGAAACTACCATAGATTATGGCACAATAGAAAAAGGTGCTGACGGTGTTAGAATATTTGAATTTACGAATACTGGAGATGCTCCTTTGATCATTTCTAAAGTAAGTTCTAGCTGCGGTTGTACAATTCCGAAGAAACCAGAAGAGCCTATTATGCCTGGTAAAACTGGTGAAATTGAAGTAAAATATGATACTAACAGGGTTAACCCAATAAGAAAAACAATCACAGTAATGTCTAATGCAGACACACCAACTGTGGCGCTTAAAATTAAAGGTTTAGTTATTGACCCTAGTAAAAATAATGTTTTGGAAAAAAAGACAAAAAGTCTTGTTGAGCAATAAAGAATAATAATTTTACATAGTATGATAAAACCTGAATCCTAGTGTTCGGGTTTTTTATTTAATGGATTTTCTAGCCTAAAACTAAAACTTCTGCTAACACCTTTTCTATCCACCACAAGCTTAATTAGTTTACCTGTTTCTTCATAAAAAAACTTTGTTATTTCTTGTAAACTAAAGTTGCTTGTACTTTTACCATTAATATTTAGAATAATATCACTTATTTGTAAACCTGCTCTTTCTGCTGGACCATTTTCTCTTAATTCTACAATAGCATAAGATGGTTTTAAACTTATTTCGGAGTCATAGGCAGACTCTGTTTTTAAATCATTAAAACCTGTTCTTCTGTAACCATCTGCAACTACATTCTTAGGTTTATCTGTTCTCACCATTCTATAGCCGCTATACTCTAGCACTATTCCAGATTTATTATAACTAAATTTATCTTTGAAATTTCCGTTTTTCCTTAATGTTATTTTAGCTCTTCCGTAATCTAATATAAGATTAAATCGTTTTAAAATTTCGCCTGAAACCGTGCCGTTTCTTCCCTCCGCCATTTTACTAAAATTAATAGAACTTTCATTAGGAAAAGCTACATTAACATTTTTTAGCTTAAATTGTTTAATCTGAAAACCATCAACTTTTGAGCGTTTACCATAAACACTGCCATTTAAACCATGACCCAAAAAATCATCAAAATAATTACCTATTTTAATGTGTTTTTCTCTATTCTCAAAAAGCCACAGTGCATCACTTCCTCCACTATCGATTAATAGTTTAACAGGAATTGCCTTTTCATTTATTATTGTGATGGCATACATATATGGCTTATTATTATGAAATTCTAAATTAAACGTTTCACAATTACTACAGCGCTGATATTCATATTGGTATGGTATATTTAGTTTTAAGTACTTTTTGGAGTAGTTTATTTCAACAATAAAGTCCTTCAATAAATCGGCACCAATAATTCCGTGAATTGGAACGCCTAGTTTTGGAGCAAAATCAATAAACTTGTCGTAAATAGCATATAATTCTTGATCAACTTTAATTGCATTACCTATCCTAATAAAATTATGCTTCGATTTAAAAGCTTCAATTGTATTCCCTCCTCCCAAACCTCTTAGAGAAGTGGTTTCAGACCGTTTAATATTTAAGCCATCTGAAATATTTAAAATATTAAAAATAAGTGTTTTACTTACGCCTGTATCTAGTAAAAAAGAAAGTTCCACTCCATTAACCTCTACTGGAAAAACAATGAGATTATTAATTAATTTAAAACGAATTTTGTCGCTACTCTTATTATTTTGAAGTATGAACGTATTTTGAGATATAGCTGAATTAAAAAATCCGAAAAGTAATAAAGACAAAAAGCAGAGCTTCTTCATAAAAATAGTTTGGTAACTGAAGTTACAAATCTTTGCGGCTTCCGTTCAATTTAGAGTGATTTTTTAAAATAATTTTAAGATTATTTTTGCAACTTTGCGCACTAATTAAATTTTGATGCCAACTATTTCAACTAAAGGGCGAAATATGCCCGAGTCGCCAATAAGGAAACTTGTACCTTATGCTGAAAAAGCAAAGGCTGAGGGTAAATATATCTATCACTTAAATATTGGGCAACCCGATATTAAGACTCCAGAAGTTGCGTTAGAGGCGGTTAGATCTAATACAGTTGAAATTCTTTCTTATTCAAGATCAGAGGGCTCTGATACCTACAGAAAAAAAATTGCGGCGTATTATGACTTCCATAACATCAATGTATCTCATGAAGATATCATTGTAACCACGGGTGCCAGTGAAGCCATTGCTTTTATTTTCGGTAGCATAATGGACCCCGACGATGAAGTTATTATTTGTGAGCCGTTTTACGCGAACTATATTGCTTTTGCAACTGCGGCCAGCGTTAAGGTAAAACCTATTATATCTAGTATTGAAGATGATTTTGTCTTACCTCCTATCTCAGAGTTTGAAAAGCTTATTACAGAAAGAACCAAGGCTATCATGATTTGTAATCCTGGTAATCCAACAGGGTGTTTGTATTCGGAAGAGGAAATAAAGCAACTGGCAAATCTTGTAAAGAAACACGATTTATTCTTAATTTCAGACGAGGTATATCGCGAGTTTACCTATGATGGGCATTCTCACTATTCTATCCTCGAATTGGAAGGATTGGATGAACATACCATAATGATAGACTCGGTTTCAAAAAGGTACAGCATGTGTGGTGCTAGAATTGGTTGTTTGGTTACAAGAAATGAAACCATTAGACATACCGTTTTAAAATTTGCGCAAGCACGTTTAAGTCCACCTACCTATGCTCAAATTGCAAGTGAGGCCGCATTAAGTACCCCTCAAAGCTATTTTAAAGATGTAAAAAATGTTTATATTGAACGAAGAAATACTTTGATTGCCGAATTGCAAAAAATTGAAGGCATAAAAGTAGTAGTTCCTAAAGGTGCTTTTTACTGTATTGCAGAACTTCCAGTAAAAAATGCTGATAATTTTGCGCAATGGCTTTTAGAGTCTTTTCATGTTGATAATGAGACCGTAATGGTTGCTCCAGCTGGTGGTTTCTATTCTACTCCAGGTTTGGGAATGAACCAAATAAGAATTGCATACGTACTTAATAAGGAACGCCTTATTAAAGCCGTAAACATTATAAAAGAAGCGCTGAAAGCTTACAAAGATTGATAGATATACAACAAAATATTTCTCTTAAAGACTACAATACATTTGGTATTGATGTACTTGCAGAACATTTTGTTTCTATTTCCAATACTTCAGAACTCAAAGAGGTTCTTTCCCAGAATGGTTTTCCTAAAAAATTGATTTTAGGTGGTGGCAGTAATATGCTTCTTACTCAAAATCAAAACGCTCTTGTTATTCACGTGAATTTAAAAGGTATTTCAGTTGAAAAAGAAGATGATAACTATGTTTATGTGAGAGCACAAGCCGGAGAAAACTGGCATGAGTTTGTATTGTGGAGCCTAAAACACAATTATGGTGGCTTAGAGAACTTATCACTTATTCCAGGGAATGTTGGTACAGCACCTATCCAAAATATTGGCGCGTATGGTGTAGAGCTTAAAGACACTTTTGTATCCTGTGATGCTATTGAAGTAGATACTTCTGAAACAACTTCATTTACAAATGAGGTATGCAATTTTGGCTACAGAAATTCTATTTTTAAAATTGAAGCCAAAGATAAATATGTTATCACTTCGGTTATCTTAAGATTAACAAAACAGAATCATAAATTAAAAATAGATTATGGTGCTATTAGATCTGAATTGGCTTCAAAAAAAATAGCGAATCCTACAATCCAAGATATTTCTAAAGCGGTAATTGCTATTAGAGAAAGTAAACTCCCCAACCCAAAGGAAATTGGCAATAGTGGCAGCTTCTTTAAAAATCCTGTGATTTCTTCTTCAAAATTTGAAAAGCTTAAGGAGAATTTCAGTAGTATACCTTCTTACCCAATATCAGATTCAGAAGTTAAAATTCCCGCAGGTTGGCTCATTGAAACAGGAGGGTTTAAAGGAAAACGTTTTGGCAACTACGGCGTGCACAAAAAACAAGCTTTAGTTCTTGTAAATTATGGTGGTGCGCAAGGTTCTGATATTTTAAAATTGTCACAATTAATTCAGAAAACGGTTTTGAGGCTTTTTGATATTGCTATTGAAGCAGAGGTTAATATTCTTTAGGATGAATAAATTTCTAACTTTGACATTGAGTAATTTTATTTGTATAACAACCAATCTAACCCAAACACATTGATTTCAGGCATTGAAAAAGAAATAGTGCAATTGTTAAGGAAAAGCGACAAAAAAGCGATTACCTTACTGTATGAAAACTATGCTGATGCCCTTTATGGTGTGATTAGAAAGGTAATTACCGATGAAGAAACGGCGCAAGATGTACTTCAAGAAACATTTATAAAAGTTTGGCGTTATGCAAAAAAGTATGACGCATCTAAAGCAAAATTATTTACGTGGTTGTATAGAATTGCCTATAACACAGCAATTGATAAAACACGCTCCTTAAAAAAGAAAAATGAGAAAGAAGTCCAAATAGAGACTTCTACCGTATATAAAATAACGACAAACTCTTTAAACCAAGATGTTTTAGATATTAAAAAACACTTAGGCACCTTGGACGAAAAGTATCAAATAGTGTTGAATGCACTATTTTTTGAAGGAATGACTCAACAAGAAGCAAGTGAAGAACTTGATATACCGTTGGGCACTATAAAATCAAGATTAAAAATTGGATTGCGAGAATTGAAAAAAATTTACGATCCACAACAAAACAAGTCATGAATGAGAAAATAACTACATTTTTAAATTCTGGCCTATTAGATAAATATCTGGTAGGTGAAACCAACGTTGTTGAAACGGAGCAGGTTGAGGCTTATATTTCAAAATATCCTGAAGTACAAAATGCTTACAACACTATGCAACACAATTTAGAAATTGTTGCAAAAAGTAATGCCATTGAAGCTCCTGTAAGTGTTTTAGATAACGTTTTAGAAGCACTAGATGATGCACCAGTAATAACTTTACAGAAAGTTAGTAAATACAAAAAATGGTATAAATTTTCGGTTGCTGCAAGTGTTGCTGCTTTAGTTTTTGCGGCAAGCACGTATTTGTTTTACAATCAAAGTCAGCAATTGGAAGAAGAAAATCAAATTATTGTTGATGAAATTTTTGATTTGCGAAATGATATTGAAATGAATAACAAAAAATTTGACGATGCGATGGAGCTGTTTAAAAGATTGAACGATCCAGAAACCTATAAATATATCATGCAAGGAAATGATCGTGCAAAAAACTTAAAAACTGTGGCCTACATCAATCCAAAGGAAAAAACCTCCATGATAGATGTGGTATCATTACCACAGTTACCGGAGGAACAATGCTACCAAATTTGGGCCGATTTACAGGGTAGAATGGTAAGTTTGGGGATTTTAAATGAAACTGATAGACAATTGAGATATATGCCTTTTGCTGAAAATGCAGTTGCGCTTAATATTACTATTGAACCGAAAGGTGGCAATACTATAGCATCTTTAGAAAACTCTGTTGCAGAAATTAGTTTGCAATAGTGCGCGAATAAAACCTTAAGAAAATTGAAAAAGCCTTTTTCATAGTGAAAAAGGCTTTTTACTTGCTATTAAATAACTCTTATTATTGGGTTATTTTCTTTATTCCTTATCAAAAAGGGTTTTATGTATAATTCCTGCTACAATGGCTCCAGCAATTGGGGCTACCCAAAACAACCATAGCTGACTTGTAAATTCTCCTCCTGCAAACAGTGCCTGACATGTAGAACGTGCTGGGTTTACTGATGTGTTGGAAATTGGAATACTTATTAAATGGATTAAGGTTAACCCTAACCCTATGGCAATTGGCGCAAATCCTTTTGGCGCTCTAACATTGGTACTGCCTAAAATTATTAACAAGAAGAACAGTGTAAGTAGAAATTCCGCAACTAATACCGAGATCATACTAAATCCACCTGGAGATAATTCGCCATAACCGTTAGCGGCAAAACCACCAATATCCGTAAAGTCTGATTTTCCTGAAACAATTAAGTATAACGCTCCAGCAGCAGCAATAGCGCCTATAAGTTGAGCAATAATATACCCTATAATCTCTTTGCCTTCAAACTTTCCTCCTGCCCATAAACCAAGAGATACTGCTGGGTTAAAATGCCCTCCCGAAATATGCCCTACCGCATAGGCCATTGTTAAAACTGTTAAACCAAAGGCTAATGACACGCCCAAAAGGCCAATACCCACTTCTGGAAAAGCAGCGGCAAAAATTGCACTACCACATCCACCAAAAACAAGCCAAAATGTTCCAAAAAATTCTGCAAATAGTTTTTTCATAATAGTTAATATTTAATTGGTTAGCATTAAAAATTATAATTTACTGATTTTAAGACACCTGTAAAACAGAAAGGTCACATGAATTTTTTATTTTTATCAACTTAATCAAGTTTTTTAACAAAAATGTATCTTTGCACAAAATTCACGTATGAAACTTCTACTGATAACTTTGGTTTTGTTAGGCTTGGGAATAGCTGGTATAGCCATAAAAATTTGGGCAAAGAAAGATGGGAAATTTGCGGGTACATGCGCAAGCCAAAACCCTATGTTAAATCAAGAAGGAGAAGCTTGTGGTTTTTGTGGAAAAACTCCCGATCAATTTAGCGAATGTAATGAACCACAACATTCGAACTAATTTATGATAGTACTTGATATTATCTTCTACTTATTCATAGTAGTTGTTATATTTCAAGGTTTTTTCTTTTTCTATGTTTTTGGCAAACTATCCTTTTATAAGTTCAAACCAAGCTTAAAACAGAATACTGCTCCTGTCTCTGTTATAGTTTGTGCTAAAAATGAGGCAAATAACTTAAAGAATTTTATTCCAGCAATTCTCAATCAGGACTATCCAACTTTTGAAATCGTACTGATTAATGATGCATCTCATGACGACAGTCTTGAGATTATGGAAACGCTTGCAAATAGATCTGACAAAATCAAAATAGTTAATGTAAAGCCGGTTGAAACATTTTGGGGTAATAAAAAGTACCCCTTAACCTTAGGAATTAAAGCTGCAAAATATAATATCCTATTATTTACAGATGCCGATTGCAAACCTGTTTCTAAGTTTTGGATTAAAGAAATGGTTTCTCAATTCAATCGAGACACTACTATTACTTTGGGATATGGTGCCTATGCTAAGGTTAAACACTCTTTTCTTAATAGAATTATTCGTTTTGAAACCTTGATAACAGCCATTTCTTATTTTTCGATGGCCCGTATTGGTTTACCATACATGGGTGTAGGTAGAAACCTTGCTTACACGAAGCAACAATTTTTTAAAGTTAAGGGATTTATGCAGCATATGAATATTCGTTCTGGTGATGATGATTTATTTGTTAATCAAGCAGCAAATAACTCTAACACAACTATTTGTATTTCCCCAAATAGCTTTACCGAATCTATTCCAAAAAACACAGTTAAAGAATGGATTAAGCAAAAGCGCAGACATATTTCAACCGCTTCACACTACCAAACCAAACATAAAGTTATACTAGCATCTTTCTACACAACTAACTTTTTATTTTGGACTTGTGCTATTTTACTTTTGACACTTTGGCATTTTCCTCTTTACGTATTATCCCTAATTATATTGCGGCTTGGAATTCAATATTTTATTTATGGATTAGCAGCTAAAAAATTAAATGAAAAAGACCTTACCCCATTTATACCCTTTCTCGAAATCTTTTTAGTTCTTTTTCAATTGGCTATATTTATGTCAAATAAAATATCAAAACCCAATCATTGGAAGTAGAATTAGCTATAGCTCGCGCGAAAAATAACGACCAAAAAGCATTCAATTTTTTATTGGATTTATATTGGGATGATGTTTACGGATTTCAGTTGAAGCGTGTTCAAAACGAAAATGATGCCGAAGATATAACCATACAAACATTCTCTAGAGCTTTTGACAAAATAAACACCTTTGATGAACGCTTTAAGTTTAAAACTTGGTTAATCACCATTTCTAAAAACATACATATTGATTTGTTAAGAAAGAAAAAAAACTCCATAACCCAAGTTATATCTAAGGACGACAAAAAGGTATTTCAAGTTTTAGATGAATCTCCATCTGCTGAAGACAAACTTATTACTGAGCAAAATTTAGCCAAACTCTTGCGTGATATAAAAAAACTAAAACCGCATTATCAAAAGGTTATTAACCTAAGATACTTCCAAGAATTAAGTTATAAGGAAATTTCAAAAGAGTTAAATGAGCCTATAAGCAATGTAAAAGTAAAGCTATTAAGAGCTAAAAAACTTCTTGCTGAAATTATCTCATCCAAAAAATGATAACCAAACTAAAAAATCTTGGACCAGGTCTATTATTTGCAGGTGCTGCCATTGGTGTATCTCATTTAGTGCAATCTACAAGAGCTGGTGCCGACTTTGGCTTGGGACTTATATGGGCACTCATTTTAGCAAATTTATTCAAGTATCCCTTCTTTCAATTTGGCCCAAAGTATGCCGTCGCAACCAACGAAAGTCTACTAGATGGTTATAATAAATTAGGTAAGGGAACACTAATAACTTATTATTTGCTTACCTTCTTTACAATGTTCGTTATCCAAATGGCGGTAACAATTGTAACTGCGGGTATTGCATCATCCCTGTTTTATACGTTTTCGCCGCTTGTCATAATTGGGTTAGAAATTTCCAGTGTTCAAATATGGTCAATAATTATTTTGGCAATATGTTTTTCACTTTTAATGCTTGGTAAATACAAGTTGCTAGACAACCTCATTAAAATAATTATTATCACCTTAGCTATCAGCACAATTGTTGCAGTTGTAATGGCTTTTTTTAAAAATGATAATACACTTTCTTTTATCCAAATATTTCCAAAAAACAATATTGAAATCGTATTTCTTATCGCATTTATGGGGTGGATGCCCGCGCCTTTAGATGTTTCTGTATGGCATTCCCTTTGGTCTCTAGAAAAAAAGAAAAATCAGATTTCTTATTCTCCAAAAAATGCACTTTTTGATTTCAACATTGGTTACATCGGCACTACCATTCTTGGAATTTGTTTTCTACTTCTAGGAGCACTAGTGATGTTTTCTACTGGTGAAACTTTTAGTGGTTCAGCAGGTGTTTTCGCAAGTCAATTAATTGACATGTACACCTCAAGTCTTGGGAATTGGGCATACGTTATTATTGGCATTGCTGCATTCACAACTATGTTTAGTACTACGCTCACCACATTAGATGCATCGCCGAGATCTATGGATCGCACCTCAGAACTGCTGTTGAATAAAACATTTAAACTAGGTTATTTGTTTTGGATTGTTTTATTATGTCTTGGCACAATTTATATTTTCCTCTTTTTAGGCTCAGAAATGGGGAAACTGGTAAAAATTGCCACAATACTTTCCTTTATTACAGCACCATTTTATGCTATAATTAATTATGTACTCATTTCTGGAAGACACACCCCAAAAGAATGGCAGCCATCCAAGGGAATACGGATTTTAAGTTGGTTAGGAATAGTGTTTTTGGTTGGTTTCAGTATTTGGTATCTAAGCATACTTGATCGGAGCTTTTAAAGTAATACTTCTTATCTTTGCATTTCAAATTTGAGCTATGCAGAAAGAGACTATTTCAAATATTTTACCTGAAAGACAAGCTAAACCTAAATGGCTTCGAGTAAAACTTCCAACGGGAAAAAAATATACTGAACTCCGTGGTTTAGTGGACAAATATAAATTGAACACTATTTGTACTTCTGGTAGTTGTCCTAACATGGGAGAATGCTGGGGAGAAGGTACCGCTACCTTTATGATTTTAGGTAATATTTGCACACGCTCTTGCGGATTTTGTGGGGTTAAAACAGGTAGACCCGAAACTGTGGATTGGGATGAACCGGAAAAAGTAGCACGCTCTATCAAAATTATGAATATTAAGCATGCCGTTTTAACAAGTGTAGATAGAGACGATTTGAAAGATATGGGCAGTATTATGTGGGCAGAAACAGTGAACGCCGTAAGACGCATGAATCCAAAAACAACTCTAGAAACATTAATACCAGACTTTCAAGGCATAGAACGCCATATAGACCGAATTATCAATGTAGCTCCAGAAGTTGTTTCCCATAATATAGAAACAGTAAGAAGGTTAACCAGAGAGGTTCGTATACAGGCAAAATACGATCGTAGTATGCAAGTTTTAAAATATTTAAAGCAACAAGGACAACGGCGAACAAAATCTGGTATTATGCTTGGTTTAGGGGAAACACGAGAGGAGGTATTTGCTACTTTGCACGATTTAAGAGATAATGATGTGGATGTGGTTACCATTGGTCAATACTTACAACCCAGTAAAAAACACTTACCTGTAAAACGATTTATCAATCCTGATGAGTTTGAAGAGTATAAAGAAATAGGTCTTGATTTAGGGTTCAGACATGTAGAAAGTAGTGCTTTGGTTAGGTCTTCCTATAAAGCGCAAAAGCACATAGATTAAACAAAAAATGCAATTTATCGGAAAAAGTATGTATTTTGTCGGATAAATATTTATATTTGTTCAACTATTTAATCTAAAATGTCCCAAATAAAGCAATATACCTGTATTGTTCTGATGCTATTAACTTTATCAATATCCTCTCAAACTTTGGAGAAGGATCCTGAGATAGTTCAAAACAAGATTAATTATCATATAGAACAATCTCAAAAAGACATAGCAAATTATAATTATTTTGAAGCTCAGAAAACATTAGATGAAGCTTTAGAAATTGCTGAAAACTCTAACAACAAAAAAAGTATTGGATATATCAACTCCTTGTTGGGGCATCTTCACCTTATCCTAGATGAAGAAGAAAAAGCCATAGCAACATTGAACAAAGCGGTTGAAATTCAACGTATTATTAATGACAACAAAAACCTTGGTCGTTCCTTCAAAACCTTTGGCGATGTCTATATGCAAAAAGGAGACACGTATCAAGCCCTAGATTCTTACAGAGCTGCCAAATCTAAATTTCAAGAAGAGGAATTGGAAGCCCAACTTGCTGAAACTCTTCTTGCTGAAGGTAATGCTTATATTGAATTAAAAAACTATAGAAAATCAAGAGAACTTATTGAACAAGCTATATCTCTAGCTAGGAATGAAGAGCTAAACGAAACCTTAAGTAAAGCACTTATTAAACAGGGAAAAGTGCATGATCTTTTGAATGAACCAGGCAAAGCTTTAGACTTTACTGAGGAAGGGCTGAAAATTGCACAATCTAATGGATTTAAGTCTATACAAAATGAAGGGCTTCTTGTTTCAAGCAATATTTTTGAGAATAGTCAAAATTATAAACTTTCAAATAAATATTTGAAAGAACATTTAAAGCTATCAGATTCTTTAAGAGCCGTAAAAAGAGCTCATTTGTCGCCCGAAAAGCGCGCAGAATACATGAATAACGACTTGCTTGAAAGTAACAAAGAAAAGCAAGCTGAACTTGAAGAAGAAAAAAGTAAAAACGATTTAGGCACTTTAATTTCGATATTAAGTGTAGCACTAATAACAATTCTGTCATTGTTAACCTTATCTCTGTACAAAAACAATAACATAAGGCTAAAAACAAACAACATGCTGCATAAGAAGAATAATGAACTTCTTATTGCAAAAGAAAAAGCAGAATTAGCTTCTAAAACCAAAGCCAACTTTTTATCCACAGTGACACACGAACTTAGAACGCCTCTATACGCGGTAACTGGCTTGAGTAATATGTTGCTAGATGAAAACCCAAAACCAGAACAGATTCAACATCTTAAATCTTTAAAGTTTTCTGGCGATTATTTATTAACGTTTATAAACGATATCCTTCAAATAAATAAAATTGAAGCGAATAAAGTTGAGGTGGAGCCAGAGCCATTCAACTTAAAAAAGAAAATAAATAATATTATTCTAGCGTTAAACAATTCAGCCTTAGATAATAATGTAAAAATGCATTATGAATATGATAAGGATTTACCAGAGAACTTTATCGCAGATCAACTTAAGATTTCTCAAATACTGATAAACCTTATTGGCAACTCTATCAAATTCACTAAGGATGGGGATATATGGATTAGAGTATATAAAATTGGCGCGGAGAAAAACACCTATAGCTTGCGCTTTGAGGTAGAGGATAATGGCATTGGAATTTCTGAAGAAAAGCAGGAAAATATGTTTGAGAGCTTTTCTCAAGGATCTATCCAGATAAATAGAAAATATGGCGGCACAGGTCTAGGGTTATCTATCGTAAAAGGATTAATTGAAATTTTAAAAGGTAAAATTTATCTACAAAGTGAATTAGGAAAGGGTACAACATTCTTCTTTGAAATTCCTTTGGAATACAATGGATCTAAAGAAAAATCTACAGAAGATGATCTAGAGACGGCCAATACAAAACCAGAAATTGACTTAAGTAAGGTAAAAATTCTAGTGGTTGAAGACAATAAAATTAACCAGATGATTACCAAAAAAATCCTTACTAAAATGGGATTAGCATCTGAAGTGGTAGATAATGGCGAAGCTGCGGTTGATAAAATAAAAAGTAATAAGTACGATATTATTTTAATGGATATACATATGCCGGGTATAAGCGGTATTGAAGCCACCAAGATTGTAAGAACTTTTGATAAAGAATTGACCATTTTTGCACTTACCGCTGTTACCATTGAAGATAAGATGCACGAGTTTGAAGAAGCCGGATTTACGGATATTATTCCAAAGCCATTTAAACAAGAAGAGTTTGAGAAGAAACTTTTTAATGCTTTATCTAAGAATAAAACTAAGTCCATTACTGCTTAAAAAGAGGCTACAAAGTCTAACACCTCCTTGTTAAACACTTCACTTTCAGAAATTGAAACTTCAATTGGCAAGTAGAACAATTTATCTTCCAAAGCTTCGTACTGTTTTAAGCGCATAAAATCTTTCTCCGTAGTTAGTATTAAAGATTTAGAATTTAAATCCTTAACATCTTGAGAAGAAAATTCATAATGATCAGGGAAAAGCATATGCTCAAATTGTTTACCCTCCGTTCTTAAATAGTTTACCAAGGTATCTGGATTAGCTATACCTGTAATCAAAGTGAAATTGTTTAAATCAGATAAATTACATTCCCTACCAGAAGAAATAATTGTTTTTGAATATGAAATGGAACTAAAAAAAACCTTTTGTCCAAGCTGAGGCTTTATCCGACTTATAAACTTAGCTTTTTCGCTTTCACTAATATCAGTAGGACATTTAGTTACCACTATAACATTAGCACGTTTATAACCCATTCGCGGTTCACGTAAATCGCCAGTTGGCAATATTATATCTTTAAAAAATGGATTAGCGTAGGTGGTTAATAAAATTTTGAAACCTGCTTTTATTTTTCGGTGTTGAAACGCATCATCCAAAAGGATAATCTCAGGAGGAGTTTTCAAATTAGTCAACTTTGAAACACCATTAACCCGATTACTATCCACTGCAACTTGAAGAGTATCACCAAACTTGGTATAAAACTGAAAAGGTTCATCTCCCAAATCTTCAACTTTAGTGGTTTTAGAAGCCATTTGAAAACCTTTTGTTTTTCGCTTATAGCCTCTACTTAGAGTAGCTACTTTGTAGTTATCCTGTAATAGATTCACCAAATATTCAATCATTGGTGTTTTGCCTGTACCACCTACACTTAAATTCCCTACACAAATTATTGGTAAATTAAAAGAAGTAGATGTTTTGATTCCCGAATCATACAGCAAGTTTCTAAACCAAGTAATTATCCAATATATAGGTATAACAGGAAATAATATTTTTCTTAGCAGATTCACGTAACGAATGTAATTATTTTATATTTGAATTTAAACCTTGCCAACTATGATTATTCAAGACGTTATAAATCATCTGGAAACACTTGCACCGTTATCATATGCCGAAGATTTTGATAATGTTGGACTTCTAGTCGGCGATAAAACCAAAGAGGTAAGTGGCGTTTTAGTAACACTCGACACCTTGGAAAGTGTTGTAGATGAAGCTATTGCCAAAAAATGCAATCTTATAGTAAGTTTTCACCCAATTATTTTTAAAGGCTTAAAAAAGTTAACAGGAAAAACGTATGTAGAGCGCGTAGTTATAAAAGCAATACAACATGAGATAGCCATTTATAGCATGCATACCGCCTTAGACAATGCTTTTAATGGTGTAAACGGTATGATTTGCGAAACATTAGGTCTTCAAAATAGAAACATACTTATTCCCCAAGCCAATACAATAAAAAAGCTAACAACTTACGTTCCCAATGCCGAGGTCGAAACATTAAGAACTGCTCTGTTTAATGCTGGCGCTGGAAGTATAGGCAACTATAGTAATTGCAGTTTTAATTCAGAAGGTTATGGCACCTTTAGAGGTAATGAAGCTGCCTCACCAACTATTGGAACTAAAGGTGAAACGCATACCGAGGAGGAAACAAAAATCTCTGTTATTTTTCAAAAGCATTTAGAGTCTAAAATATTGCATACGCTTTTCAACACGCATTCTTATGAAGAAGTGGCTTATGAAATCGTAACTATTGAAAATAAGAACCAACATATCGGCATAGGAATGGTTGGTGAACTACAAAACGTGTTTTCGGAACAAGATTTTATGGCATACGTCAAAGCTAAATTTAATTCTGGGTGCATTCGGTATTCCAAATTATTAGAAAAGTCTGTAAAAAAAGTTGCCGTTCTAGGTGGTTCTGGTAGTTTTGCAATTGGTGCTGCCATAGCTTCTGGTGCTGATGTATTTATAACTGCGGACTTAAAGTATCACGACTTTTTTGCGGCTGAAAATAAGATACTTCTTTTAGACGTTGGGCACTACGAAAGTGAGCAATTCACAAAAAACCTTTTAGTAGAGCATCTTATGAAAAAATTTACTAATTTTGCAATCATTTTATCGAAGACAAACACCAATCCTGTTAAGTATTTTTAAAGTATGGCTAAAAAGAAAGAAGTTAGTGTAGAAGAGCGTTTAAGAGCCCTTTACGATTTACAACTTATAGATTCTCGTATTGATGAAATTAGAAACGTTCGCGGAGAATTGCCTTTAGAAGTAAGAGATTTAGAAGATGAAGTTGCTGGATTAAACATTAGATTGGATAAACTTGTGAATGACCTTGCTGTAATTGACAATGATATTTCATCTAGAAAAAACCTAATTGAAGAATCTAAAGCACTTATAAAGAAGTACGGAGAACAACAAAAAAATGTTAGAAATAACAGAGAGTTCAACTCGCTTTCTAAGGAAGTAGAATTTCAAGAATTAGAAATTCAGTTAGCCGAAAAACACATAAAAGAATTTAAGGCGCAAATAGAGCAAAAGAAAGAAGTCATTTCTGCAACAAAAGATCAATTAAAAGAGCGTGAAACACACTTAAAACACAAAAAAGGTGAGTTAGACGCTATTTTAGCTGAAACTGAAAAAGAAGAGCAAACTTTACTTGACAAATCTGAAGAGTACAAAACTCAAATTGAAGATAGATTGGTTGCCGCGTACGAACGTATTCGTAAAAACGTTAAAAACGGTTTAGCTGTAGTACCTATAGAAAGAGGTGCTTCAGGAGGTTCTTTCTTTACCATTCCTCCTCAAATTCAAGTAGAAATTGCTTCTCGTAAAAAAGTGATTACTGATGAACACAGTGGTAGAATCTTAGTTGATGCCGTTTTAGCAGAAGAGCAAAAAGAAAAAATGGAAAAGTTATTTGCTAAACTGTAAGTAACTAAACATAAAGTAAATTAGAGCCTTCAATTTTTTGAAGGCTTTTTTATTTAAGAAACTTTCACATTTTCTAATATAAGGTTTCGTATTTTTAGACGTCCATTAGAAAAAGAAAACATATGAGAAATTTAATTACCCTGTTAGTTATAACAGTAGCTTTCAGTTGCCAAAACACCGCGCAAACGAATAAAAAACAACTAGACGTCATAAATGCAAAACCTGTTGAAGTTCCCATAAAAAAAGGAAAAGCCAAAGCATATTTTGCAAGTGGATGCTTTTGGTGTGTTGAAGCTGTTTATGAGAGTATTAAAGGTGTAGATGAAGTAATTAATGGGTATTCTGGTGGCTATACAGATAATCCAACATATCAAGCTAGTAATACGGGAAGAACAGGACACGCTGAGGCTGTAGAGGTTATTTACGACCCAAAAGTGGTAAGTTTTGAAACTTTAGTTGATGCGTATTTTGCATCGCAAAATCCAACCCAAGTTAACGGACAAGGCCCTGATAAAGGATCGCAGTATCGTTCCATCATTTTTTATCAAAATGATGTCCAAAAGAAAATTATTTTAGAAAAAAAAGAAACACTAGCAAAAAAACTAGATGCGAAAATTGCCGCTGAAGTGTACCCATTTCAAAAGTTTTGGTTTGCGGAGGATTATCATCAAAATTATGAACGTTTACATCCAAATAACGGCTACATCCGTAATGTTTCCATTCCAAGACTAAAGCGTTTTCAGGCTAAGTTTCCAAAAGAATTATTAAAGGAACATTAAAAACCATAGAATAGTTTTGAAATTAAAGTATACAAAGTGGCTTGGGTAATCCAAGCCATTTTGTATTTTTATTTTTGTATAAATTTTCAAACAATTCATATATTATAAGTTTCTAACTAAAAAACTCATTTTGAATTTTCAAATAAGTCTTATCAAACTACAAACACTATTTCTTCTTTTGTTATCCAGCGTTACTTTTTCACAAAAAAAAGAATATAACTTTGATTACTTATTAAAGTATGAAATAACCTATTTTAAAGATTCTATTAAAATAAAAGACCGTAACTTTTGGAAAAATGATACTGTGTTTAAAAAATATTATTTCACAAATTCCAAACAGAATAATTATTTGGCATCAATTACTGAATTAGATAATCTTTATTACAAATTAATTTTTGTTGATATAGATGGTGTGTATTCCAGTGTAAATATTTCAAAGTCCAATTTAAACAATGCTGAAACGTTAAACATAGAATGTTTTTATGTAAATAGATATCACCATCATTTTGAAATCCTAACAAAAGATTATGAGTTTTTTGAACTTAATGACACAATAATCGATGGTAAATCATTGTCCAGATATAAAATGGAATCTAACAATCCTAGGAAAACAAAACGAAAAAAGTTAGGAACTCAATACTATATTTTTGCTGATAGCACATCGTTTCATTCCCCTTTACTAACACACCCTACTGCCTATGAAGAATGGAAAAAAGAAAAAAGCCTACCTAATGGCCTATTTTTAGAAAAATATTTTGTGGACTATTATGGACAGCTCCATTCTAAACAACGACTATTGGGGTATTGGAAAATTGACAAAAAAGTGGTTATTGATAAAGACTGCGATTATACTGAGAAAAAATAGCTTCATTCTAAAATTCAAACGCAATTCTTGTGAAACTAAATTTTCACTGTCTTCAAAGTAAAAATCAAAGGATATAGTTTATCCTTAGTCACATACATTCCAGACTCTGTTTTTATCAAATTTGACAATACATTATAGGGGCTTTCATCATATTCTTTTAAATATTCAATATGTAAACCAGCTTCTGTTAAGGCGGAAACCACTTCACCTAAACCATGATTCCAGCCATATTCTCTACTTACCATTTTTGAGTCTTCATCTGCATAAGTACCTTCATATTCCTCATAAATCACCTCATCCTGCATATAGCCATATTTCATTACTGGGGTATCCTCTAAATAATCAAACATCCAAACAATTGGGTGAAATTCTGCCATAAAAAATTTACCTCCAGATTTCAAACGTTCAGCAATCATTTTGCCCCAAGGCTTTAAATCTGGCAACCAACCGATGACACCGTAACTTGTAAAAACAATATCAAATTGTTGTTTCACATACTCTGAAGTGTCCAAAACATTACAGCACACAAATTCGGCATCCAACTCTAGCTCTTCATTTAATTGTTTGGCAACTTTAACACCTTCATCACTTAAATCCACGCCTGTACATTTTGCTCCTAGCCTGCTCCAACTCAAGGTGTCTTGTCCAAAATGACATTGTAAATGTAACAACGACTTCCCTGAAACATCACCCAAGGCCTTTAATTCATATGGCATTAAAGAAGATTTCCCTTTTTTAAAGGCTTGCATATCATACATATCACTTTGGGAATGCACTTTTACCTTTTCATTCCAAGTGGCCTTATTGGTCTCAAAAAAATCTTTGTTTTCGCTCATTACTAGTTAAACGTTTTTCTAAACTCCAATGGAGACATTTCAGTTTTATTTTTGAATAGCTTTGTGAAAGACGCTGGTCGTTCAAACCCAAAACTATAAGCTATTTCGCTAACAGACAAATGTGTAGTGGATAATTGTTCTTTAGCCTTTTGTATTAGTTTTTCATGAATGTGTTGTTGCGTGCTTTGGCCTGTTACTTGTTTTAGAACACTCGTGAGATAATTTGGCGACAAATTTAAATAATCTGCCACCCAATGTACTGTTGGCAGGCCGTGATCTAAAATAAAATCTTGTTCAAAAGCTCTGTTTAAAGCATCTTCTAGCCTTTCAAGAATTTGATGGTTATTTACGTTTCGTGTGATGAATTGCCGTTCATAAAAGCGCTCCACATAACTAAACAACAACTCCAATTGCGACACCACAATTTTCTGACTGAATTTGTCAATGTTAGATTGGTATTCACGCTCAATATTTTTGAGGATACCAATCATCATTTGTTCTTCTTTTTCAGAAAGAAATAATGCTTCATTTATGGCATAACCAAAAAACTCAAAGTGCTTTATATGTTTTGCCAGAGAAGTATTCCATAAAAAATCAGGATGAATCAACAACAACCAACCCGTAGGTTTCTTCTTCAAATTAGGATTATTTGCTAAACTCATCACCTGATTTGGCGCAATAAACGTCATGAGTCCTTCATCAAAATCATACTCTTGCTGACCATAAAAAAACTTATAAGCCACATTTCGCTTTAAGCCCACCACATAATAATCCTGTATCCATCTTATCCCATCGATATCATCTGGATATTGGATTTGAGTATAATCCACCAAACTGATTAGAGGATGTTCTGGCGAAGGCAAATTTGCAAACCTATGGTAATCACTAATCTTTTTAAAATGTAAGGTTTCTTTCATCTTCATAAATTTAGGAAAAAGAACTTAGAGACAATTATTTTTAAACTAACATCCCTCCTGACACTTCAATACGTTGCCCATTGACCCAACCCGCTCTATCTGAGCATAAAAAGGCAACCACACCACCAATATCTTCAGCTTCTCCCACACGTCCTAAGGCCGTAATACTTGCAATGATTTTACTTTTTTCTTCATTTCTATTGGCTCCAACGGCAAAATCTGTGGCAATAGCCCCAGGAGCCAATGTGTTCGCTGTTATTTTACGGCTTCCTAATTCTTTGGCCAAATAACGCGTGAATACTTCTATTGCGCCTTTCATAATCGCATAAGCGGACATTCCTGGAAGACTAAAACGTGCTAAACCACTGGACACATTGATGATTTTTCCACCATCATTGATAAAAGGTAATGCTGTTTGGGTTAAAAAATAAGCGCTCTTTAAATGAATGTTCATCATCTCATCAAATTGTACCTCTGTTGTGTCAGCTATCATATTAAACGTTCCCGTACCTGCATTATTGACTAAAAAATCAAAGTTAGGGCTTCCATTCTCTTGCTTTAGATATCCTTTAGCCTTATCCATGAATGCATAAGCGCTTTCAGGTTTATTAGCATCAAACGGAAAAGCCACCGCTTTTTGGCCTATCGCTTCAATTTCTTGAACAACCTCATTCGCTTTATCAATATTACTGTGATAAGACAAAATAATATTTACGCCTTCTTTAGCAAGATTCATGGCCATATCTCGTCCTAAACCTCTACTTCCTCCTGTGATAATTGCTGTTTTTGTATTCATAATTTTCTGATTTAAAAGTTATGATACAAAGTTGCCCCATTAAAGGCACAGGTGCTTTTCCAAATCCATGAATCTCTTTTCCAAATCAAAGTAAGATTATAAATTTTGGCACAACATTTGAAATTAAAATTATGGATGAAAGGAAAACATCTAACCTACGACCAATATCGTATATTAAGTAAATAGTTTTTTCCGCATACGCGTCTATATATATCTAAAGCGCTTCAATAATTAAATGAAGCGCTTTATCTTTTTCTGGCAATTTTTTAGCGGTTAACCTTTAAATTCTGCTTTTATATGTGCGCCATCGCAATAAGGTTTGTTACTAGATTGTCCGCATCTGCAAAAGGCCGTTGTTTTATTTTTTGTTTCTGAAGTACCATCCTTGGCAACCACATTTAGAGTGCCGTATACCAATAATGGTCCATTTTCAAGCACTTCCACTTTAGTTTCTAAGGTCTGCGAAGATTGATCTTTCTCATCATTCATATAGTAACTTAAAGCACCTGAAGGACATTGCTTTACTTGATTTATGATGGCTTCCGTATCAGACGCATCAATTTTTATCCAAGGTCGTTCTTTAGGTTTAAACACATCACCTAACCCTTTAACACAAATTGCAGAATGGATGCACTTTTCAGCCTCCCAAACTACCGTGGTTTCTCCGTTTGAATACTCTTTTATTTTCCCCATAGCTTTTAGTTTCCTTTAAAGATACAAAAATTTCATAGAGACTTCAGACGAAGTTTTTAAGCTTTATTTCTAAAGTTATATTGTTTATTTTTGTTAGAAACCGAAAACAAAATCCATTGTCCGATTACAAATTAGGTCTTGATTATGCTTTGGAACAAGACCAAAGTGATACTTTAAAATCTTATCGAAATCAATTTCATATTCCTGAAGATGAACATGGAAATGAGGTGATTTATATGACTGGTAATTCTCTTGGATTACAACCAAAAACGACTAAATCCTATGTAAATCAGGAGCTTGAAGATTGGGCTAATTTGGGTGTTGAAGGGCATTTTGAAGCCAAAAATCCATGGCTAAAATATCATGAGTTTTTAACGGAACAAATGGCAGATATTGTTGGCGCCAAACCTATCGAAGTAGTGGTAATGAATACCTTAACAGCCAACCTACATTTTTTAATGGCTTCATTTTATCAACCTACTTCTTCTCGATATAAAATATTGATTGAAAGTGATGCATTCCCTTCTGACAAATATGCGGTAGAATCGCAATTGCGTCACCATGGATATAACCACAAAGATGAGCTAGTACTTTGGAAACCAAGAGAAGGTGAAGAACTCTTACGTTATGAGGATCTGGAAGGCATTTTAAAAAAACAAGGCGACCAAATTGCCCTAATTATGATTGGTGGCGTAAATTATTATACTGGACAGTTTTTTGATTTGAGACGTATTACGGAGCTAGGTCATCAACATGGGTGTATAGTTGGGTTTGATTGCGCACATGGCGCTGGGAATGTCCAACTCAATTTACATGATTCAGGAGCGGATTTCGCTACTTGGTGTACCTATAAATATTTGAATTCGGGTCCAGGAAGTTTAGCTGGCTGTTTTGTACATGAACGACATGCGTACCGAAAAGACCTTAACCGCTTTACTGGTTGGTGGAGTCACAACAAAGATACACGCTTTAACATGCGAGGGGAATTTGATCAATTACCCGGAGCTGAGGGTTGGCAATTAAGTAATCCACCCATTTTGTCTATGGCGGCTATTAAAGCCTCTTTAGATGTTTTCGCTGAAGTTGGGATGGAAGCACTCTCTAAAAAGTCTAAAAAATTAACGGGATATTTTGAATTTTTATTGAAAGAATTGGGTGAAGACACCATTAGAATCATTACACCTAGCAATCCCGAGGAACGAGGTTGTCAGTTGTCTATTCAGGTGAAAAATGCAGATAAATCGCTTCACGATAAATTAACAAAAGCATGCGTGATTAGCGATTGGAGAGAACCGGATGTTATTCGTTGTGCACCTGTGCCACTTTATAATTCGTTTGAAGATGTGATCAGACTTGTTGAAAAACTAAAGTCCATTTTAACCTTCCCAAAGTGAAGAAACTGAAACGAACTGATTGTAATAAATAAAAGAGGCATGAACCGACTAAAGCAAAAGGTTGAGCCCTAAATCAATTCAAAGAATTGAACATTGAAATGCAGAAATAATGAGTGAAGGAATGTAGATGCAAAGCGAAGCTTTAAGCACGGAATTCCGAGAGCGAATGGTGCTTTAGCAATTTCCTCATTTCTATTTGATTTTTTGGTTCGTTTTGCATCAAGACAAAATGAATGTACATTTAAAACATAATGAGATCCTGAAATAAGTTCAGGATGACAAAAATGGAAAGACAGAAAGAGAACATATTAATCATAGGTGCAGGACTTTGCGGTAGCCTTTTAGCATTACGATTGGGACAACGAGGTTATAATGTTAATGTTTATGAGATGCGCCCCGATTTACGAAAAGTAGATATAAGTGCTGGTCGTTCTATAAACTTAGCTTTTTCTGATCGTGGTAATAAGGGCATGAAATTAGTCGGTATTGAAGAAAAAGTAAAACAATTGTGTATTCCGATGCACGGGCGTATGATACATGATGTGCACGGAAACACGTTTCAATCTAACTATAGCGGAAGGGATCATGAGTACATCAATTCTATTTCGCGTGGGGGCTTGAACGCGCTACTTCTAGATGAGGCCGAAAAACATGAAAACGTCAGTATCTATTTCAATAAAAAATGCAAGTCTGTAAACTTTCAAAAAACAACGGCACTTTTTAAAGATTATCATACCAAAGACGAATTTGTTGAGGATGCAGACGTAATAATCGCTACAGACGGCGCAGGTTCCGCTTTGCGAAAAAGCTATTATCTTGGTAAAAAATTCCTGTTTAGTTTTTCACAAAACTACCTAACTCACGGCTACAAGGAGCTCACTATTTTACCGAAGGAAAACGGTGATTATAAAATCCATAAAAATGCCCTTCATATTTGGCCTCGTGGTAGTTTTATGTTGATTGCATTACCAAATCTAGATGGCAGTTTTACTGTAACGCTTTTTTTAAGTTATGATGAAGGTGAGTACAACTTCAATAATTTAACTAATGAAGAGTGTGTTTTAGAATTCTTTCAAAAGGAGTTCCCCGATGCTTTAGCAGTAATGCCAAACCTTTTAGATGATTTCTTCACCAATCCCACGGCACCTTTAGGCACCATAAAATGTTCACCATGGCATTACAAAGGCAATACACTTTTAATGGGTGATGCGGCTCATGCTATTGTCCCCTTTTATGGTCAAGGTATGAATGCGTCTTTTGAGGATGTGGTAGAATTTGATGCGATTTTAGACAAACATGAAGGCGATTGGGAAACTGTCTTATCAGAATATGAAAAAACGAGAAAGAAAGATACAGATGCCATTGCAGATTTAGCCATAGATAATTTTCATGAAATGAAAGATCATGTGGCCAATCCTATTTTTCAGGAAAAACGAAAAATAGAAATGGTTTTGGAAAAAGAGTTTCCAGATGATTATTCATCTAAATATAGTTTAGTTACCTTTAATGAGCATATGGGCTACCGTGAAGCTATGCTTAAAGGAAGAGCTCAGGATAAAGCTATTTTAAATATGTTGTCGGATGGGGTTATTTCACCTGCTGATGATCTTAAAGATATTTTAGAAAAAGTAAAATCAGAAACCGTAGCAATCTTGGAGGACGATACTATTGCTGGATTACACTAAAAACCATGAGTAAAAATACAGTTACACCCAGAGGTGCATACCCACATGTAAAACAAGTGGGTGATTTTATATTTATTTCGGGCACAAGTTCAAGACGACCTGATAATTCTATTGCTGGTGTAGACATTATTGATGATATGGGTACCAAGCACCTCAATATTGAGGTGCAAACACGAGAGGTTTTGAAGAACATTGATAGTAATTTGGCAAAGGTAGGTGCTTCATTAAAGGATGTTGTGGATGTTACAACTTTTTTAGTCAACATGAATGATTTTGCGGATTACAACAAAGCCTACGCTGAGTTTTTTGATGCTGAAACCGGACCAACTCGAACAACGGTTGCGGTGCATCAATTACCTCATCCTGATTTGGTTGTGGAGATTAAGGTTATAGCGCATAAACCTAAATAAATTAGTTTTTACCACGAAGCTACCTATCGTAAACTTTTAAATTAGCTTTAAAGTGAGTAAAGTTTTCCGTAAGTCAAGAAAAGATATGATGAAAAAAAATCGTGTTAGGAAATATATCCTCTATGCCATAGGAGAAATTATTTTAGTGGTAATTGGAATTTTAATAGCGCTTCAGATTAATAACTGGAACGATAAACGCATTCAAAAATCTCAATTGAAATCTGTTTTTAAAGTGGTTAAAGAAGACTTAAAAACGGACACCTTAATGGTATCCCAAATTGTACAATTTTACGATACGATTAATAAGTATAGTATAAAGATTATGATGGATGAGATAACCACAAAAAACTTAGACAGTTGTAAAATATGCCCTAGTTTGGTTACAGTTTACAGACCAATGACCACACAAAAAAAGGGTTATAAGTTATTGCAGAACTTTAGCGACAATAACACTATAAAACCAGATAGTTTAGCAACAAACATCACTCAATTCTATGCTATTTTCAATGATTTAATTACTAACAACAACGATTTAGTCAAAAAAGAGGTATTAGAAAATTTAGACTATTTTAAAAAACAACCTTGGTTTCTTAATTGGATGCAGGGTATCAAAGACCCACGAGTATTAGACTATTTTGGTTCTAGTGCAGATTTTAAAAATAGAGTTGCGGCTCATAATATCCTAGCAGCTCAAAACCACCAGCGCGTTTTAAAGATTTACAAGGAACAAGCTATTCAATTAATAGCTGCATTAGATGAGCGAATAGAGAATAAAGATAAAACTAAAGAAGAAGAAGAAGAAGAAGAATCTGTTGAAAATTAAAAACTTCATAAACGGCAAATTTGAAAATCCAATTTCAAATGATTGGATAGATAACTGCTGTCCTGCAAATGGTGAGGTTTATGGACAAATTCCAAACTCTTCAAAAGCCGATGTTGAAAAAGCATATCAAAATGCTCAATATGCTTTTGAGGTATGGTCGAAAACAACATTAGAGGAACGTAGTAGAATTCTAATTAAAATTTCTGAACTATTAGAAACTAATTTAGATCGTTTTGCAGAAGCCGAAAGTAAGGATAATGGCAAGCCCTTGAGTTTAGCAAAAGCTATCGATATTCCCAGAGCCGCTAGTAATTTTCGATTTTTCGGAAATGCCATAACACAATTTTCAAGTGAAAGTCATGAAAGCGTAGGGCAAAACGCCATAAATTATACGTTGAGACAACCTATTGGGGTTGTGGGCTGTATATCACCATGGAATTTACCCCTTTATTTATTCACATGGAAAATCGCTCCGGCTTTAGCTGCTGGAAATTGTGTGATAGCCAAACCAAGTGAAGTTACGCCAACAACTGCCTATTTATTAGGCGAAATTTGTAATGAAGCTAGATTACCCAAAGGTGTTCTAAGTATTATTCATGGTTTAGGCAACACCACAGGACAAGCTATTGTGGAGCATCCTGAAATAAAAGCGATTTCTTTTACTGGAGGCACACAAACAGGCGCTCATATTGCAAAAATAGCAGCACCAATGTTTAAAAAACTTTCCTTAGAATTAGGAGGAAAAAATCCTAATATCATTTTTTCAGATTGCGATTATGAGGATATGTTAGATACCACCGTACGTTCGTCATTTTCAAACCAAGGACAAATATGTTTATGTGGCAGTCGTATTTTCGTAGAGGCTTCTATTTATGATAAATTCAAATCTGATTTTATTAAAAAAGTAAAACAACTTAGAGTGGGTCACCCTTCCGACTCTAAAACAGATATTGGTGCAATAGTTTCTAAACCGCACTTAGAAAAAGTATTAAACTACGTTGACATAGCAAAAGCTGAAGGCGGAAAAGTACTTTGTGGTGGCAATAAGGTTTCTATTGATGGTTATGAAAACGGCTATTATATGGAACCTACAATAATAGAAGTTCCAAATAATGGGGGCCGCATCAATCAAGAAGAAGTATTTGGGCCAGTTGTAACCATAATGCCATTTAAAACAGAAAAAGAAGTCCTAGAAATGGCAAATAATGTGAAATATGGCTTATCTTCAACACTCTGGACGAACGACTTAAAACGTACCATGAGAATGAATCAAAAATTACAATGTGGTATTGTTTGGGTAAATACATGGATGCTGAGAGATTTAAGAACACCTTTTGGAGGTACAAAAGCTTCTGGCATTGGACGAGAAGGTGGATTTGAAGCACTTCGTTTCTTTACAGAACCTAAAAATGTTTGTATTAAATATTAATTAACCAACCCATTACAAATGAACCTCAACTTGAATAATAAAAATGCCTTAGTATGCGGCGCTACTCAAGGTATAGGAAAAGCAACAGCCATAGCTCTTGCCCAAGAAGGTGTAAATGTAACACTTGTGGCAAGAAATAGAGAAAAGCTTAAAGCCGTTTTAGCTGAATTACCTCAGCATAGAAACCACAATCATATTGTTGTAGATTTTTTAAACCCTAGAGATTTACAAGAACAAGTCATTAAGTTTATTGAAAAATATTATGGCTTTCACATAGTTATTAATAATACCGGCGGACCCGCAAGTGGTGAAATAATAAACGCCAGTTTAGAAGCTTTTGAAAATGCTTTTACCATGCACTTAAAATGCAATCATTTGTTGGCTCAAGCCACAATACCATTTATGAAAGAAGAAGGCTTTGGCAGAATTGTTAATGTTATTTCAACTTCCGTAAAAGAGCCCATACCTAGACTTGGCGTTAGCAATACCATAAGAGGTGCTGTAGGCAATTGGAGTAAAACCTTGAGTACTGAAGTAGCAGAATTTGGTATCACTGTAAACAATGTACTCCCTGGGTTTACTGAAACAGAACGCTTATCAGAAATCATAAAGATTAAAGCAAAACTAGAGGACACTTCTATTGAAGAAATGACCGAAATAATGAAAAATTATACGCCTGCTAAACGTTTTGCGCAACCTGAAGAAACAGCCAATGCTATTGTTTTTCTCGCCAGTGAAGCTGCTAGTTACATAAATGGGATAAACGTTCCAGTGGATGGCGGGAGAACTAAATCTTTGTAAAAAGCCCTCTTCAACTGCTCAAATGCAGAAAGAGTTACATCAAGATGTATTATCTTTATATAGTTTAATTAAAACTCAATTTCCCACATTGAGTTTTCCGTTTAAAGCGGAATTAATTGGGTTTCTTTTATGAGTACACTATATCCACCTATTAATTTTAAAGCTTGGATTGAAGAACATCGTCATTTGTTAAGACCACCTGTTGGTAATAAAGTCGTCTGGGAAAATGGCGATTTTATTGTTATGGTAGTTGGTGGGCCCAATGACAGAACAGACTATCACTACAATGAAACCCCAGAGTTTTTCTATCAAGTTGAAGGCGACATTATTTTAAAAGTTATTGACGAAGGAGAACCCAAAGACATCCATATTAAAGAAGGGGAGATATTTTTGTTACCACCTAAGATTCCGCATTCACCTCAACGTGGTGCAAATACTGTTGGTTTGGTTATAGAATATCCAAGACCTGAAGGAGTAAAAGATAAATTGCAATGGTATTCTGAAGACAATGGCAGTCTGGAATACGAGGAGGAGTTTACTTTAGCGAATATTGAAACGGATCTACCCAAAATTTTTGACAGATATAACAATGAAATTAAGAAAGATACTTCTAATGAGTAACAGATAATTATTTAAGTCTTTAAAAGATCATGATTGAAAATTACACAATGAAAAAACTTCTGATATTCATATTCATAATATTTATCTTAGAAAACCATGGAAGCATTGAAATAAATACAAACTTCAAAACCTCAAAAACTGAACTTACAGTTACTGAAAATGATGATTCTAGCGAAGTTTTGAGGACTTCTAGTTGCAATAGCAACGTAGATTCTCTTACAGTAAATATCTCAAATGTTGGTCTAGGAGGAAGTTGGTTGAAAATAGAAATAAGAGATTCTATTAGACCAAAAATAGGTTTGTGGTCGGACTACAAACAGTATAACAACGAGTACTCAACTGATATCGAACTTGAATCATACAGTTTAAAATTGAATAAAAATAAATACGCCATAGGTGATACCATAATGGGGCATATAAAATGTAAATCTAAGACTTCCAAATATCTTAGGGGGAATGTGTTCCTAGAAATGGAAGGCGATTTTTTTAGTATAGTTGGAAAAACTATTTTAATGAGAAAAGATGGTAAGAAACTTGTCTTAGACACCAAAGATATATGAAACGTAAGCTAAGAATAAACGGTCATTCGCACTTACTACCCTATCCCGAAGAGATACCTGAATTTATGAGAGAAAAAGGGATTTTTTGGGTAGATAAGGATCGAAAATTCATGTTACAAAAAGGGTGGAAACGTCCTGTTACAGATTCTAGTTTTTTCCTAAATGAAAAACTGGAGTGGATGGAACGCAACAAATTAGATCATGCTGTGGTACTAAACTTATCGCAGCTTTATGGTAATGGATTACGGGTTGAAGAAATGAAGAAAGCTCTTAGGTTTCAAAATGACTTTAATGCAAGAATTCAACATGAATATCCTGATAAATTCACATGTGGTTTTGTGGTACACCCAGGTTTTATACGAAGTGCAGGTTGGGAAATTGAACGTTGTGTGGAAACTTTAGGTATGCGACTCTTATGTCTACCGACGCATTACATGGATACAATTGGAACTTGGCGCTGTATTTTTGATGAAGAAAACGAGCCTCTTTTTGAATTGGCCGATAAATATAATTTGGCAGTAGAAATCCATCCCTATGATGGTGAGAAATTTATAAATCTTGAGAATACGGCTTGGAGATTTCATTTAATTTGGATGTTGGCACAATGTGCCGACGCCTATCATTTTTTAACGTTGAATGGCTATCAAGATAAATTTCCAAATATGCGCACTTGTTTCGCACATGGAGGACAGCTAGCTCAGATAAATCTAGGAAGACGCATCCAAGGATTTGATGGAAGACCCGATTTATTTGAGGGTAAACACCATCCTAGAAAAGCTGTTGGACATAAAAATATTTTCTTTGATACCTTGGTACATGACACTGGAGGTTTAGAACTGTTAATTCGCAATCACGGGTCTAAACAAGTGATTATGGGACTTGATGACCCTTACCCCTTGGGAGAAATGGAAAGCGAGCCACAATCATCATATCCAGGTAAACTTTTAGATTTGGCCCTTGAACGAGATATTATTTCAGAAATGGAATACGATGATATTTGGGAACATAATGTTTTACAATGGCTTTTTGGTAATGATGAAAAAAGTAAAAAGGAGTTAGTTAATCGAATTTTATACCCATCATAGTAAATTACTTACTTTTCTTTCCTATATTTCTACAATAAACAAACTTAAATTATGAAAAAAATAGGTTCTTACATGGTCTTCTTTGGACTTTTCGCAATTGTTTTAAACTTTATAGACAGAGTACCAACTATATTAATGTGGATATACAATTGGGGTGACACCCCAGCTTGGATAATTAAAATAGGCTTAGTGGTTGTGGGAGCTATACTTTTCTTAATGGGAGGAAAATCTGAAGGTACTGAAACTGAAAACCCAACAGGCGAAAGTGCTCCTCCAGAAGCCAAAGAATAACAGCTTATATTTTTTAAAGTTTACACTAACTTTGTTTTCTATTGTAGAACTCAATAAGGATTCCTATGCACTTTATTAAGGAAGAATTAGACAATTATGTGGTAGCCCATTCAGAAAATGAACCAGAGTTATTAGCAAAACTTACTCGGGAAACCTATCAGAAGATTTTACAACCTCGTATGTTGAGTGGGCATTATCAAGGGCGTCTGTTAAGTTTGATTTCTAAGTTGGTAAATCCTAAGAACGTCTTAGAAATAGGAACATACACAGGTTATTCTGCTTTGTGCTTAGCAGAAGGCATACAAGCTGAGGGTGAGTTGCATACCATTGATATCAACGAGGAATTGGTAGACTTTCAAAGAAAGTATTTTGACTTATCTGAATATGGTAATCAAATACACCAACACTTAGGAAATGCTTTAGATGTTATTCCTAATTTAAATTTGGATTTTGATTTGGTCTTTATCGACGCGGATAAAGACAACTACTCCCAGTATTTTGAAATTATTATAGACAAGTTAAATAAAGGTGGTATCATTCTCTCTGATAATGTGTTATGGAGTGGTAAGGTTTTGAATACTGAATTTAAGAAAGAAGATACATCTACTCCTGCACTTATTGCTTACAATAAACTATTAAAGGAAGATTCCAGAGTTGAAACTGTGGTTTTACCGATTAGAGATGGGTTGACTATTAGCAGAAAAATATACTAGGACTATTAATATTTAATAGATGCTGAAACAAGTTCACCATTACAAGATAATTTTAAAGTTTACGTTTCACAGAACCTGTAAAGTCTTCTAGATTATCCTTTACCTTATCAATCTCCTTTTTAACATCTTTAGCTACATCAGTATCGATTCCATTGTTTTCGGCAGTTTTTGTAATCTCATGCTTTATATCATTGGTCGCATCTTTTAATGTGCGCATACCTTTACCCAAACCACGGGCTATTTCAGGAAGCTTATCTGCACCAAATACCATGACAGCTATAAATAGTATAAACCCTATTTCATATCCGCTAATAAATAAAAATGTTGCTTGATGAATCACAGTACAAATATAGTGAGTTGTTTTGAGAGCATAAAAAAAGCCGATTGTTAAAATCGGCTTAAATAAATTATCCTTTTACCTTGTTTTTAAATTGATCGAAATCGCTTTCCTCAACTTTCTTTGGCCATGAATTATTTGAAGTATCAATATCTGCAGTTTCTAAATCTGGGTCTATTTCAATATTAGTGATAGCTTTTTGGGTTCTAAAAACCTTTTTTACTTCATTATCGTTAAAACGCCATATTTGTGCTGGATATTTTTTACGCTCTTTTGTTCCATCTTCATAGGTTAACTCTAAAATTATTGGCATAACTAATCCACCAGGTTTTTCAAAGGTTACTTCATAAAAGTGATTAGGTACTTCTTTCAATCTTGATTTTTCTTCTTCACTCAAATTTTCTAAATGGTTATTCAAAAATTCAAAATCAGAAACTTTTTTAGCATCTTGAGCAGCTTCAAGACCATCTATTTCTCCATAAAAAACCAATTTATCCTTGTAATCATCAAGATTTAGATTATTCTCTTTAGCAGTTTCCTTTGCTGTTTCTGTAGGTTGATCTGTTAGATAATACTGTTTTACTCCTTTAATCCCTATATCCACCCAGTCGGTAGTGTAAAACCAACCTCTCCAGAACCAATCCAAATCCATTGCAGAAGCATCTTCCATTGTTCTAAAAAAATCTGCAGGTGTAGGATGTTTAAACATCCAACGTTTAGAATATGTTCTAAATGCATAATCAAACAACTCGGGCCCCATAATAGTTTGACGTAGCAAGTACAAAGCTGCTGCTGGTTTGGTATATGCGTTGGGTCCAAAATTATAAACATAGTCTCCTTGGGACATTATTGGTGATATGAAATTTTGATCTCCACCCATATATGGAATGATATCCTTTGGCAAATTCCCCGTTTGGAAGTTGGGGTCGTAATCTAACTCCGCTAAAGTCTCAACAAAAGAATTCAAACCCTCATCCATCCAAGTCCACTGGCGTTCATCACTATTAACTATCATTGGAAAAAAGTTATGTCCCACTTCATGTGTTATAACACTTATCATACCTCTTTTTAATCTTTCTGAATATGTCCCATCTGGTTTAGGACGTCCAAAATTGAAACAAATCATAGGGTATTCCATACCCATTTGGGCATGCACTGAAACAGCTTTATTATATGGATAATCAAAAGTAAGCTTAGAATACTCTTCTAGAGTATTAGCAACAACTCTGGTAGAATGCTCTTCCCATAATGGATTTCCTTCTTTAGAATATAATGATATAGCCATAACCGCTCTACCGTTAATATCAACAGCCATTGCATCCCAAATAAATTTTCTAGAAGTTGCAAAGGCAAAATCTCTGACATTTTCAGCTTTAAAGTGCCATGTTTTTAGTTTTTTACTTCTATCTTTTTCTGCTTTTTCGGCTTCTTCTTGAGTGACAATAAAAACAGGATCTTTAAAAGATTTTCTGGCTTCATCGAATCGTTTCAACTGTTGTCTTGTTAAAACTTCTTTTGGGTTTTGTAAGTCTCCTGTAGCTTCTACTAAATGATCCGCAGGAACGGTGAGTTTAACGTCAAAATCTCCAAACTCTAGAGCAAACTCGCTACGCCCCCAAAATTGCATATTTTGCCACCCTTCTACATTATTATATACACAAAGTCTTGGATAAAATTGCGCTATAACATAGGTATTATTACCATCAGGGAAAGCTTCATATCCTGATCTTCCTCCGTCCGTTATATGATTGTTTACGTTATACCACCAGTCTATTTGAAATTTAAAAATCTCACCTGGAGCTAGAGGTTTTGGCAAATTTATGCGCATCATGGTTTGGTTTATCATATACGACAAATCCGAACCATCTTCATTTTTAACATCCTCTATATTAAAACCTCCATCAAAACGATCTCTTAAATGTCTTCTTGTAAACGAAATTGGTCCATTGTACGCACTATTGTTAAAAGACTCCGTATTGATATCTGGGGTTTTGGAATCTTTAGAACGCATATTTTGGTCCAACTGTACCCATAAATACTCTAAATGATCTTTTGAATTGTTATGATATGTTATTCTTTCTTTACCAAAAATTTGACTTTTATTCTCGTCAAGACGAATATCCATAACATAATCCACTTGCTGTTGTGTATATTTATAACCTGGTGCTCCAGATGCTGTTCGAGTTTCATTAGGAGTTGGCAAAACATCCTTTAACTGACGAAACTTATTTTCATCAGTATGCCCTTTTAGTTTTATTTTTTCTTGATCTTGGGCAAATGCTCCTGAGGTAAACATTACAAGAGCAAAACAGAGATAAGTGATTTTTTTCATTTCTAGTTTTTAATTCGACAATATAGTTTCTGTAAAAATAAAAGGCCTACATGTAGTAGGCCCGATTTATGTTTATAAATATTCTATCCTTTTATACCTTGTTTGAAGTTCTCAAACTCACCCTTTTCTTCCTTTTTAGGCCATGAGTTGTTTTCGGTATCAATATCAGCCGTTTCTTCATAAGGATCCACAGAAATACTTACAATCTCCTGATCTGAAGCAATAGTCTTACTAATTTCGTTATCATTAAGCCTCCAAATTTGTGCTGGATATTTTTCCATTTTTTTTGACCCATCAGCATAGGTATATTCCACTATAATCGGCATCACTAAACCTCCGGGTTTTTCAAACGTAACACTATAAAAATACTTGGGTGCCTCAATATTTTGACGTTCTTCCTCTGAAAAATTATCCATTAAGTATTCTTTAACTGTCTTTACATTGGTTGCATTTATATCTTTCATAGAGTCCTCAAAATCTTCACTATCTTCTTCAACCATGTATACCAAAGGTGGTAATTGATCCTCTTTCATCCCTCTTTTTTCCATTAAATCTTTCATAAATGCATTTGGTTTAGATGATACGTAATATTTTTTAACGTCTTTAACACCAATATCCACCCAATCTGTGGTATAGAACCATCCTCTCCAATACCAATCTAAATCAAAGGCTGACGCATCCTCCATTGTTCTAAAAAAATCTTCGGGAGTTGGATGTTTAAACATCCATCTATGTGAATATTCTTTAAATGCATAATCAAACAAATCACGACCCATTACTGTTTCTCGTAGTATATTGAGAGCTGTTGCTGGTTTTCCATATGCGTTATTTCCAAACTGATATGTATTTAATCCTTTGGTCATGATCGGAGCAATATAATCTTGATCACCACTCATATATGGCACAATCTTTTTAGCTGGTCCACGTCTATGTGGAAATTCCGTATCCCCTTCGGCAAGAGCCTCTGGATAGGTTTCGGCAAAATCTACTTGTGCCACGTACTGAACAAAACTATTTAATCCTTCATCCATCCAAGTCCATTGGCGCTCATCACTATTTACAATCATAGGGAAGAAATTATGCCCCACTTCATGAATAATAACGCCCATCATTCCATACCTAACTCTTGAACTGTAAGTTCCATCCTCTTTTGGTCTACCATAATTCCAACAAATCATTGGGTATTCCATTCCTTGATTTTTCGCATGAACAGATATAGCCTTATGATAGGGGTAATCAAAAGTCATTCTAGAATAAGATTTTAAAGTGCTAGCTACAGCCTTTGTAGACCAATCTTCCCATAAGGGATTACCTTCTTTGGGATACATTGAAACTGCCATAACATCTTTTCCTCCAATTTTAACAGCCATCATATCCCAAATAAACTTTCGAGACGTAGCAAAACCAAAATCTCTAACGTTTTCTGCCTTTAATTTCCATGTTTTGGTTTCTTTTGAAAAACTTTTTTCCGCAGCTTCGGCTTCTTCTTGAGTTACAATTAAAACAGGATCATCATATGATTTTTTTGCCTGCTCATAACGCTTCATCATGGTCTTAGAAAACACTTCCTTTCTATTAGTTAAGACACCTGTACCGTCTAATATATGATCAGCTGGAACAGTAATATTCACCTCGTAGTCTCCAAAAACAAGTGCAAATTCATCTCTTCCCCAAAATTGAGAATTTTGCCACCCTTCAACATCACTGTAAACGGCCATTCTAGGAAAGAACTGAGCGATAACGTAAGCTCTGTTACCATCCTTCGGGAAATATTCATATCCAGATCGACCTCTTTTGGCTACATGATCATTGATATTATACCACCACTTAATAGAAAATGAAAATTTATCACCACTCGCCATAGGTGCAGGCAACTCTATTCTCATCATGGTTCTATTAATCATATGTTTTAGAGGATTGCCTTTAGCATCTTTAACAGCCTCTATATTAAAACCACCATCAAAACGTTCTTCTAAATATTTACTACTAAATTGGCTTGGGTACATTACAGGATCCACTCCACTACCTTCAATTAAAGGTGTCTTTGAATCTTTTGCCCTCATATTTTGATCAAGTTGCACCCAAAGATATTTCAAAACATCAGGTGAATTATTTGTATATGTAATAGTCTCATAACCTGATAATTTAGCATTTTCATCATCTAAAACAATGTCCATTTTATAATCTGCTTGCTGCTGATAGTAAGCATGCCCTGGAGCCCCTGAAGCTGCTCTGTAAGCATTTGGAGTAGAGAACTCATCATACAACTGTTTAAATTTATTCGTATTTGTATGACCTTTTTTGGGAGCAGTAATTTCTTCTTCTTGAGCATAAGCACTTACCGAAATTAGAGTTAGCGACAAGAAAAAATACAGTAGCTTTTTCATAATAGATTATAACTTTTTAATAAAATGAATGAATTAGTAATAATTTGACACGTTTTCTACAAAAACGTCGTAAAAATAAGAGATTTAAAGCAGTATATACTTTTAATTTAGTTAAATTTTAACACTGTAGTGTCTTTTCTCTCTGTAAGAATAAAACTTTTCTTTTTATCCTTAATATTTAACTTAACAATATTCTGTTGCTCAATAAATAAATCAAAAAGTGCTTGGTTTGTCACTTCAAAGGCATTAATATCATCAACACCAGTTATTTCTAAATAACACTTTACAATGCCAGTTTCAATAGTTTTACCCAAAAAGTTAATAGTTTGCTCTTCTCCATCTATTTTAATTCTGAACTTTTCCAATAGGTAACGCTCAACAAAAACATCAACCATTTTATCCTCCTTATTATCCATAATAAGGTTTTCATCATATCTTTCTTGAAGGACATTCTCAAAATCATCGATAAATAAACGCGATATTATTTGAACCGATTGCTTTTCTTGAACATATTCAATCTGCGTATTACTTAGATAATATTTATGGGCACTATCCATAGAAACCATCGCTAAAGCAGCAATAACGAACACTCCAATTTTCAATACTCTCATATACTCTTAATTATTGTTTCAAAGTTACGTTTTTTTGTTTTCAAAAAATGTTCCAAACATTGTAATTACTTGTCTATACTAAACCAAATTTTGTATTTGGGTGTTACTTTTGAGTCAGGTTTTACCCTCCAAGTCCTTGCTGCGATGTGGTTTTCCGCTGCAATTCCTAACGCCCGTAAGACTTGTAAATAAATCGTCCAAAACCTAATTATGTAGGTTTTCCTAGACATGCTTTTCTCCTTAAAGCATCACTCTTTCTGTTGCTGATTTCTTTTGTATTGACTCAGTTTTTTCTTTAAGAATTCTAATATTTCTAAATCTGACTTTCCATAACACATTTCATAAAAATTAGGAGCCATTTCACAGAAATAAAAAAAATCCATTCTAAACTCCTCATCTAAAGAATTTATTTCAAACAAAACCTTAGAAAAATTATCTTTTATTTTATGTATAAGTGCATCATCGCGCTCGTGCTTAACACGTTGCTTAAGCATTTTTGTTCTTCCAGAAATACCATTCAAAATTGGGTTTAGTGGAATTCCGCCTGTTAAAGCTCCCAACAACATTTTAGGCTTAAAATCTCCCGCTTCTGCAAGTCTACGCTCACTTTGTGTGGCAAGTTTTCCTTTGTATCCAGGTATACCCACATCATAAAAATTAATAGGAGCTTTACCTTCAACACTTCCAATGTCTTTAGCTAAATCTCCCGAAAGCACCTTGCCAACAGTGATTTGATTTAAAGTAGTAATCTGCTCTACCAAAACAACAGTTATCTTTTTTGTTTCCAAAATAGCTTGAGAAATCACTACATCTTTAGGCTCGTGCTGTACCGAAGAAAAACTAATGGTATCATTCAGCCTAACAGGAATTGTAAATTCACCATTAGCACTAGTAATGGTAAACTTTTGTGCTGTTTTGTTAATGACGTGAATATTCTCTACATCAACATTACTTTCTACTTTTCCAGTTATATGAACGGATTGGGCAGTAGCAATGGTAATTATGAAAAAGAAGCTATAAAGTAAAAGTATCCTCAAAAACAGTCATTTGGTACTGTAAAGAAAGTAAGGAATCTCTTAATTAAATTTTAAAACGCCATTAAATTTTTGTTAATAGCCTAAGTGTTCTACTTTCTATTTTCCAAAAATTCAATACTCTTTTGATTAAGAAGTTCTAAAAACTCCAGCTCTTTACCATAATTTAGTAATGTGTAATCAAAATCCTTAGATTCCACAAAGGCGATAAAATCTTCAACGCGATGTTCTGGAATATTAAAATTATCCACTAAAAATTCTGATGCAAAATAATATTTAATAGCTTCTGCGGGTACCTCGGGTATATCAGTCACTTTTTTCTCTTTAGCTTCAGATCTAAATATTGGTAATAGCAACTGATCAACCACATTTACAATATTTAATCCGTTGTAAAATCTATTGCGTTGAATATCATCCCCGGAATTTGTTACTTGAGTTTTATAATCTTTCTCAAAGTTATATTCACTGCTATGTTTAACACCAAAATAAAGTGCATCCAATTTAGGATTAAAAGTTTCAGATTCGTTTATATCAGTTGTTAAGTTCCCCGAAAGACCTCTAGTTTTAATGATAATTTCATCTAGCTTATTTACTTCCTCTATTAAGAAAATTTTCATATTTCTTGAATTCACTATATCCTCATTCACCTTAAAACTTAAATTTTGAAATTGCAAAGCACTAACTTCAATAATATCATTTTCAGCAACATCAATTGAGAATTCTCCTTTATCATCCGTGATTGTTCCATTATTTGCAGAAGCGTTGAAAATGGTAATTCCCGATATATCGCTATGCTCTACTATAATCTTTCCTTCTACTTTTGTTCTTTTTATATCTTGGGCTTGTAAAATTAGGGTGCAGCAAAGAAATAATAGATTAATACACTTTTTCATAGGTTAGGTTTTTCTTAAACTTTCATAAGGTAAAACTACTGAAAGCCTTCTTTTTATTAAAAATACGACTTAAAAGTGATTTTATAAAATACGCCCTTCTTAATAATTGTTAAAAAATTAACTAGTTTTAATTCTGTAAAGTGTATTGAATGAAAAAAATATTAATCGCCAGCACCTCCACTATTTATGGTAGTGGTTATCTGGAATATTTACTTAACGAACTCTCTGTCTTTTTTGAAAATGCTAAAACTATTGTTTTTGTGCCATATGCAAGACCAAGTGGTATTTCTTTTGATGCCTACACTACTATTGCTGCAAAAGCGTTTGCTAAAATTGACAAGAATATTACAGGCATTCACACTTTTGATGACCCTAAAGGAGCTATTACAAATGCGGAAGGTATTTTTGTTGGTGGCGGAAATACTTTTGTATTATTAAACACTTTATATAAGTTTAATTTATTGAAGCCTATAAAAGGAGCAGTCACCAAAGGAACTCCTTATTTGGGTACTAGTGCGGGCAGCAATATTTGCGGACTCACTATACAAACTACAAACGACATGCCCATTGTATACCCTCCAAACTTTAATGCATTAGGATTAGTGCCTTTTAATATTAATCCACACTATTTAGACCCAGATTACAACAGCAAACATATGGGAGAAACTAGAGAAACCAGAATTAAAGAGTTTCACAATTATAATTCCCAACCAGTTATTGGTTTACGTGAGGGTAGTTGGTTACATGTTAATGACAAAAACATCTATTTAAAAGGAAATTTAAGCGCGAGAGTCTTTAAATATAATGCCTTTCCTTACGAAATTGATAGTGGTACCAACCTACATAATCTATCATAAAAAAAGCCCCGCAATTATGCAGAGCTATTGAGCGGGAGACCGGGTTCGAACCGGCGACATTCAGCTTGGAAGGCTGACGCTCTACCAACTGAGCTACTCCCGCCTTTAGGGCGCAAATATATGATCCTTCCTAGACTCTCCAAAACATATTCATAGTTTCTTTAAAAAATGATAACCCAAAATTTTAAAGCCCTCATTCATATAAAATTTATGGGATGCAGTATTTGTAACGTAAGTATTTAATTCAACTGTTTCATATCCTTTTGAGGAAACATGATCATAAATCCATCTAAAAAATATCTTACCTAAGCCTTTTCCCTGATAATCCTCAGCAATATAAACATGGTCTACTTCAGCACTTTTTCCAGCGTAATGTCTTGTACAGTACCATATACCACAAACACCAATAATATCATCTCCTTCATTTAAAATCACCGCGCATTCGTAGTTTTGCTGTATCATTTGCAAGAATCTTGTTTCCAATTCCTCATAGGAAATACGATATTCGTTAAGCTTTTCAACCAAAGGAACCACCTTAGTTATCAGTTGTTTTTCAATAATTTTGAAAGTAAATTGCATTATAATTTTTTAAGATTCAAAAATAAAATTCTAGCACCTTAAATTTAATGAGTTTAAAAGAAAACTACACAATAAAACAAATTGATGCCAAAGAAACCCACTTAGTGCGTCATCCAGTTTTAAGAACAGGAAAGCCTATTGAAACATGTATTTTTGAAGGAGACGATTTTAAAACCACTATACATTTAGGCTTGTACAAGTATAATAATTTAATTGGTGTTACGACATTTATGAAGTCCGAAAACAATATATTTAGCGAACCCAGTCAATATCAATTGAGAGGAATGGCTATTTTGAGCAACTTTCAAAGGAAAGGACTAGGAGCTGTTTTAATTTCTGAAGGAGAAAATATCTTAAAAAAAAGAGATGTCAAATTATTGTGGTGCAATGCTCGGGAAATAGCAGTTAATTTTTATGAACGTAATGGTTTTATAATTACAGGGCAACCATTTGAAATTGCAGAAATAGGCACACATTACATAATGTATAAATATATCGGGGACAATAAGGTGACTTAAACTGAAAAGGGTGTCCAAATTGTTATATTCCAAATTTTTGTAATTTAAAGTTCTAAAACCACTATAATGAGAAGTAGAAATTTTAAAGTAAGATTGCTAATTGGAGCTGCAATTGCTATATTTTTTGTTTTGAAAAGATGCAGTCAAAGAGAAGAAAACCCGTATACTGGAAGAATGCAAACTATCTCAATGAGTCCAGAAAATGAGATTGCAATTGGTTTACAAAATGCACCTCAAATGGCGCAACAACATGGAGGTTTACATCCAAATCAGCAATATCAAGCGCTAGTGGATAATGTAGGAAAAAAACTTGTAAATAGCAGTATTGCAAAAGAGACTCCTTACAAATACGAATTCCATTTATTAAATGATGCAAGAACAATTAATGCATTTGCTTTACCAGGCGGACAAATCTTCATTACCTACGCTTTATTTTCTAAGTTGCAAAACGAAGACCAACTGGCGGGCGTCTTAGGTCATGAAATTGGTCATGTACTCGGCAGACATAGCGCAGAACGTATTGCTGAAAGCGAATATTGGCAGGGTTTGGCAACTGCAGGATCAGTTGGAGCAGATATGGGAGGTTTGGTAAGCGGAATTGGCCAACAAAAATTATTAACCAATGGGCGTGATGACGAACTAGAAAGTGACGAATTAGGCGTGCATTTTATGATAGAAGCTGGTTATAATCCCAGAGAAATGATAGGCGTTATGAAAATACTAAAAGCTGCTGCAGGACCAAATAGAATTCCTGAATTTCAAAGCACTCACCCAGATCCGGATAACCGCATTGAAAAAATTGAAGAGGCTATAAAAAAGTACAGAAACCCTTAAATTAAAAAGCCCTCATACGAGGGCTTTTCTTCTGTGACTAATTCAAAATAATTATATGTTCTTTAATTATTTTTTCTTTTGAGCTAAAGCCTCTTTTAAAACAGCTGCAGCGTTTTCTGCCTTATGCAGTTTTGCATACTTTAGAGCAGTCATACCTTTGTCTGATTTTACCTTTAATTTTGCCCCATTAGCAATTAAAAGTTTTAAAATGTCGCAACGATTAAATTTAGCAGCATACATTGCAGGTGTTAAACCATTGGACTTTGCATTTACATTTTCACCTAAATCAATTAGTTTTTTTACAGTTTCGAAATCACCTTTAGCTATAGAAACACAAAACGGATTTACTTCTACATACTTTTGAACTGTTAGAGGGATATTACCCTCAAAAGATGATTTAGCATTAATAGTACTAATTGAAAAGCATAATGCAATTGCGGAAATGATGATTGTTTTTTTCATGATGAAAGAATTTTGATTAATGATTGTTTTTTGATTATACCAAAGAGACGATGAAAAAAATAAATTGTTACACTACATTTTCTTAAATAACAATTTTTTAACGTTTACTTCACAAGTTATTAAGAGGTTGCAAGGTGCTTTCTTACTTTAACAAACAGCCTCATTAAGCACTTCTTTTTAGATTGCTTTTGCATTAACAATCCCTTTAAAATTAATATCTTTGCACCCTAAATCAAACTGAGAAAAATGAACAAAAAAACCATCTTAATGATACTTGATGGCTGGGGTAAGTCTCCAGACCCAAAAGTTTCTGCCATAGATAATGCTAATACGCCATTTATTGATAGCCTATACACAAAATACCCGAATGCTTCCTTAAGAACTGACGGTTTACATGTAGGATTGCCTGAAGGACAGATGGGAAATAGTGAGGTTGGACATATGAATTTGGGAGCTGGCCGAATAGTATATCAAGATTTGGTTAAAATTAACTTAGCGGTTGAAAATAAAAGTTTAAGTAAAGAACATGTTTTGGTTGATGCTTTTAATTATGCCAAAACAGACAACAAAGATGTTCACTTTTTAGGCTTATTAAGTAATGGTGGCGTTCATTCACATATAAATCACTTAAAAGGGCTTATTGATGCAGCAGAAGAAGCTGGGGTTAAAAAATCATTTGTACATGGTTTTACAGATGGTCGTGATGTCGATCCGAAATCCGGCGCAGGTTTTGTGAAGGATTTACAAGAATATATAACAAGTACAAGTACACAGATTGCTACTATTTCTGGTCGCTACTACGCGATGGACAGAGATAAGCGCTGGGAAAGGGTGAAACTAGTATATGACGCATTGGTTAATGCAGAAGGAGACGCTACCAAGGATATTATTGCGAATATAGAAAAAGGTTATGCCGAGGATATTACTGATGAGTTTATTAAACCAATAATTGCCGTAGATGAAAACAATGAACCACTTACCACAATTAAAGACGGGGATGTTATTGTTTTCTTTAATTTTAGAACAGATAGAGGTAGAGAATTGACGGAAGTACTTTCACAAAATGATATGCCAGAGTTTGATATGAAAACTCTGAATTTGCATTATGTTACTCTCACTAATTATAATGATGAATACAAAAATGTGAACGTCATTTTCAATAAGGAAAATTTAAGTGAAACTCTGGGTGAAGTTTTGGCAAAGAATAATAAAACCCAAATTAGAATTGCAGAAACCGAAAAGTACCCTCATGTCACTTTCTTCTTTTCTGGAGGTAGAGAAGAACCTTTTGAAGGTGAACAAAGAATTTTAAGAAACTCACCAAAAGTTGCTACCTACGACCTTAAACCTGAAATGAGTGCTTTTGAATTAAAGGATGCTCTTATTCCCGAACTTAAAAAAGGTGAAGTAGACTTTGTATGCTTAAATTTTGCTAATGGTGATATGGTTGGGCACACTGGAGTGATGGAAGCAGCAATTAAAGCTTGTGAAGCAGTGGACACCTGTGCCAAAGAAGTTATAAATACAGCATTGGATAATGGCTACACGACAATTTTAATTGCAGATCACGGTAATTGTGAAACCATGGTTAATCCTGATGGTTCCCCGAACACAGCGCATACTACCAATCCTGTCCCTATAATTTTAATAGATAAGGATTTAACAGAAATTAACGATGGTATTTTAGGTGATATAGCTCCCACTGTTTTAAAACTATTGGGTGTTAAACAACCAGAGGCTATGACGCAAACTTCACTTGTATAAAAATGTAAGAAAAAAGAATTACCTTTGCATAAACCCCAAGTCCTAAAGTAATGAAGTTTTCAGAAACCCTTATAATAGCTGTTGATTTTGATGGTACTATTGTAGAAGATGCCTACCCTAGAATAGGAGAACCTAAAATATTTGCCTTCCAAACTCTAAAAAAACTGCAAGAAGATGGTCACCGTATCATTCTCTGGACCTATAGACATGGAGAAAAATTGGATGAGGCGGTTAAGTTTTGTAATGAAAATGGTATAAAATTTTATGCAGTAAACCGTAGTTTTCCAGAAGAGCAGTTTACTGGTGAAGTAAGCCGAAAAATTAATGCCGACATATTTATTGACGACAGAAATATAGGAGGCTTTCTAGGTTGGGGTGAAATATATCAAATGCTTACTGAAGAAAGTTTTAAGCCTTTGGAGCAAAAGAAACAAAAAAGTTTTTTAGATTTTTTTAAATAATGATCAAAGTTAAAACGGCAGAAGAAATTGAATTAATGCGAGAAAGTGCGTTAATCGTTTCTAAAACTTTAGGAGAATTAGCAAAAGAAATTAAACCTGGAGTTACTACTCTTCAATTGGATAAGATTGCCGAAGAACATATTAGGGATCATGGAGCTATACCCGGTTTTTTAGGTCTTTATGATTTTCCAAATACCTTATGCATGAGTCCAAATTCTCAGGTAGTTCATGGTATACCAAATGGAGAGCCATTAGTTGAAGGTGATATCATTTCAATAGATTGTGGGGCATTAAAAAATGGATTTTATGGTGATCATGCGTACACATTCCCCGTTGGAGAAATAGCAGCTGAAACTGAAAAACTTTTAAAAATCACAAAAGAATCGCTTTACGCTGGTATCAAAGAATTTAAGGCAAATAATCGTGTTGGGGATGTAGGTTTCGCTATTCAACAATACTGTGAAGCTCATGGATATGGTGTCGTTAGAGAATTAGTAGGACACGGATTAGGAGAAAAAATGCATGAAGATCCTGAAATGCCTAACTATGGACGTAGAGGTAGAGGTAAAAAATTTGTTGAAGGTATGGTAGTCGCCATTGAGCCAATGATCAATATGGGTACGCATCGCATTAAACAGCATAGAGACGGTTGGACAATTACCACTTTAGACAATTTACCCTCAGCACATTTTGAACATAACGTAGCACTAGTTGACGGCAAACCAGAATTGCTTTCCACATTTGCTTACATCTATGATGCATTAGGTATAGAAAGTAATGAAGAACATGAGTTTCGTAAAAAAGAAGTGGCTATTTAATGATGAAAATCCATCAAATTTTCAACATTTTAATAGTACTAGTTTGTTCCCTTCAAGCCCAAAATCCACCTGGCACTGTTGAACTATCTTCAAACTTATTTATTGATATTGTTCCTGTTGACAATTTATTGATGAATGAGTTTTTAATGCACCAAGAGGAGTTATCAACTCAAAAGATTGACAGTATATTAATGAACTCAGGATCGTTTGGCTTGGATAAAAGTTTATTTGTTAATAAATATAAAAACAATAAAATAGTTCTTCTAGCATCAATAGATTCTTCTGAGAATTATCTTAAAAATCCAGCTTATAGTAATTATCCAGTTATTAATATAAGTAAGACAGACGCTATTGAGTATTGTAGATGGAGATCAAAAGCTGTAATGCTACGCTATGCTACATTATCGAAAACAGAAGAAGAAAGAACAAAATTACCTAAAGAAGTTTTGTACAGACTGCCAACTTCTAAAGAGATTCAGGCTGCACTTAAAAAATTTGGTTATTCTAAAGGTAAACGTCCATCAAATCAAAAGATTCCCTTTTTAATTTATCGTAATAAATATAGAAAGAAATATAAGAAAGCTATTTTTTTAGAAAATAATCTTTCAGAATTTTTGTTTGATAACATTGCCTATGGGTCAAATTGGAATAATAGTAATCATACCGAAGAACCAAATGATTTTACCACGTTTAGATGCGTTTGTGAAATTCAAGAATAAATGAAAAAACTTTTTAAAGTAATACTCAATAATATTCCAAGACCAATTCTTATTGCATTGAGTAATAAAGCGCGTCCAATTTTAGCTTTAATTTTAAAAGGCCACAATCACACCGACCCTATTGATGGCAAAAGTTTTAGAATGTTCCTGCCCTATGGATATGGTACTCAAAGACCAAATGTACTATCACCTTCAACACTTTCATTAGAGCGTCATAGATTATTATGGTTATACCTTAATAGTGAAACTAACTTTTTTACCCAAGACTTAAAAGTTTTACATTTTGCTCCGGAACAGGCCTTTCATAAGCGATTTAAAAAAATGACCAATTTGCATTATACCACAACCGATCTTAATTCGCCATTGGCAGATGTAAAAGCTGATATATGCAATCTTCCCTTTAAAAATAATGAATATGATGTGGTGTTTTGCAACCATGTATTAGAACACATACCAGACGATCGGAAAGCGATGCAAGAGCTATTTAGAATTATGAAACCCGGTGCATGGGGTATTTTTCAAGTTCCACAAGATTTTACTCTAAAAAATACTTATGAAGATGATTCTATAGTAGACAAAAAAGAACGGACTAGAATTTTCGGGCAGTATGATCACGTTCGTATATATGGTCGAGACTATGCAGATAGATTAAGAGCTGTTGGATTTGAGGTGGATGAAATAGATTATACTGCAAATCTCTCAAAAGATAGCATTGAAAAATATCGTTTAGCCAAAGGAGAAATAATTCCCAAAGTTTACAAACCGCTTTAGCTCTTCTCATAAAGGATAGAAAATTACTATCTTCAACACTTCCATCTAGGTTTTGCAAAAGACATAATATAGTATGAAGTTACATCCATTATCAAAACGTCTTGGTCTTTTTCTAGGGCCTCTTCTGTTTTTTCTACTTTACTTTTTACCGTTTGAATTTGTTTCTGAAAATGGAAATCGAGTAATAGCGATAGCCATATGGATGATTGTTTGGTGGATTACGGAAGCAGTTTCTATATCCGTTACTGCTTTATTACCCCTTTTACTATTTCCGTTGCTAAATATAATACCAATGATAGAAGTTGGTGCAAATTATGGTAGCCCCATTGTATTTCTCTTTTTTGGGGGATTTGTACTGGCTTTAGCTTTAGAAAAGGTAAATCTGCATAGAAGAATTGCCTTAAACATTATTAAAAAAACAGGAACATCTCCAAATAGAGTTATTCTTGGTTTTATGATTGCCACAGCATTTATGAGTATGTGGATAAGCAATACGGCTAGCACCGTAGTAATGCTGCCGATAGCGCTTTCGGTAATTCATCTTTTGGTCAATGACGCAGATGGCTTTACAAAAAAGGACAAGAACTTTGCCTTAAGCGTCATGTTGGGTATTGCTTTCTCAGCTAATGCTGGTGGCATTGCAACCATTATTGGTACGCCACCCAACTCTGTTCTTGTAGGGCTTTTGGAAAACGAATACAATATTGAAGTTTCTTTTTTTAAATGGATGATGCTTGGTCTTCCCTTTTCGATTCTACTCATTTCAATTATTTATTTTATCCTTGTGAAATGGTTATTTCCTTGTAGTACACTAAACTTCGGGACATCGCATTCGGTCATTGATAATGAAATACGAAAACTAGGAAAGGTTTCGCCAAAAGAAAAACAAGTTTTAGTTGTATTTGGACTAATGGTTTTACTTTGGATTTTTAGAAGTACAATAAACACATTACTACCACAACTGAAGTTATCAGACACAATAATAAGTATGGCAGGAGCAATTGCACTTTTTGCTATTCCTCATGATTTAAAAAAAGGAGATTTCATCTTAAAATGGGATGATACCAAAAATTTAGCTTGGGGAATTCTTATATTATTTGGAGGCGGTTTAGCTTTAGCTAAAGGTATGTCTACAACCGGAATAGTAAGTGCAGTTGCAAACGGAATTGCCAATGCTAATTTGAGTATTATTTTAATAGCATCTTTACTTATTCTACTTATGCTGTTTATGACTGAGCTAATGAGTAATGTAGCATTAATTGCAGTTTTGGCACCTGTTGTAGCAGGTATAGCAATCGGATTAGAAATTCCTATATTACATTTACTCATTCCTGTAACAATGGCAAGTAGCTGTGCTTTTATGCTACCCATGGCTACACCTCCAAATGCAATTGTTTTTGCCAGTGGCTATGTTAAAGTAAACGAAATGGCCAGAGTAGGCATAATAATTAATATAATAGCAGTGGCTCTATTAATTGGAGTATTCAAATTCTTTGTGCCTCTTATTTTTTAAAGTCTCAAATTTAATTTTCAGGAAAATTATTCAAAGTAAGAGTTTCCAATTCATTTGCTCCATTTTCAAAAATCAAGAATGCCTTCAATTCTTTATGAGATTTTAGATATTCCTTTACACCTTCAATACCCATAGCTTGAAACGCGGTTGCATAACCATCTGCAGTCATACAATCTTCAGCAATAACTGAAACACTTAAAATATTGGTTTTTGTCGGGTAGCCTGTTTTTGTGTTAATGATATGCGCATACTTATTGCCGTTTTCATCCAATTTAAACTTTCGATAGGTTCCTGAAGTTGCCATGGCTTCATCTTTCAAGCTAATCGCCTTAAAAAGAGATTGACCACCATCAAATCGAGGCTCATCCAAACCAACACGCCAAGATTTATTTTTCTCAACATTCTTGCCTTTAACCCTAATTTCACCTCCAATTTCAACTAAATAATTACTAATATTTTCACTTTCAAGAAACTCTCCGATTACATCAACACCATAACCCTTAGCAATGGCATTAAACTCCAAATAAGTCCCAAAAGGTTTAACTATCTTATTGTTTTCAAGCTTTACCTTTTCAAAACCCGCGAAATTCATTAAACTATCGATAGTAATACTATCTGTAAGAAACTTATTTCTATCTGCACCAAAACTCCAAGCGTTTACAACATCTCCAATTGTTGGATCAAATACGCCTTTGGTTTTTTTAAAAATCTCCTTTGAAGTTGCAAATACCTTTTCAAAATGATCATCAACTTCTACAGATTCTCCTCTATTTAGTTTAGAAATATCAGAATCTGGAATGTAAGTAGATAATGAAGCATTGACTACAGTGAATAAACTATCAAATTGTTTGGAGTAATCTTTTTTAGAATTATAAATTGCCTTGTAAGAGGTACCAAACACAACTCCTGAAAGCATTATGTTTTCTGCAATTTTTTCCGCATTTTTAGAACCTTCATTTTTACAAGAATATAAAAATAGGATAACCCCAAATACTATGTATGAAACTTTATTCATTTAGTTCAAATTAGTTTCTAAAACTTGAATTCCACTATACTCTAATAGGTATTCTTCATTTAAATAAATTGGTAAGTTCTCTCCATTAGTATTGCCTATACCTACACCTGCATACAGCACCTTTGCCTCTTTTTCTCTGGCGTGTTTTTTAAAAGATTCCATCCAAACTATATCATAATTATTTGGATTCTCTGGTAGTATAACCGCTCTAACAATCACAAAATAATACTGGTTATTCTTATCTATACAGACGAATTGAGGGTGTTTTTTTAATTGACTATTTACAGCAATAAATTCAAAACCTCGCTGCTCTAAATCCTTACCAACATGGTTCATAGCAAGATTATGTAGCTCTTGCTCAGTAAGTGGTTTTCCCATAGCACAAAAATACTAAAAGTAAAAAAGATGATGACATTTTAAAAAGCTTTCGATGTGTAAATGAAGTAAAACATTAATAACATTCTTTTATTATGAAAATATTTAAAACACCAAGTCTTTTAGCTCTTGTAGTACTTATAGTTTCATCCTGTAGTTCTGAAGATAATGATGCTGTAAATTTTGCAAATGCCACACCACAAGTACAATGCTTAAACAATAACCTTGTTGGTCCCACCGCAGTGTATTGGGATTATGCTAACGGAAGAGCTGCACCTTTTACCAGCATTCCCATGGTGCCAAACCCTCAGAGCACCTTTAATCACCCTGATGTTTTCACAAATATAAGATTTACTGTTCCACAAGGTTATACAGCTACTCCATTGTCCATACAAAATGCAGCCTTTGGGGTAGATTTAAGACGATCAAATAACGATATACAAAATAAAGTGCTTTGGAGGTATTATCCAATAACATCATTTTCTGGTACGGCAAATATAGATCAGGTAAGAGCATTTGTTATCAATGACTTTATGGCGAACGAATACGGATTTAACGGTACGCCACAAGTGGATTGCGCACCACCAACTCAGGAAACCGATTTTGGCGGAATAAAGCGTTTTTTTAGTTCGAGAGCAATACGATTTGGTAATACTAGGGCTATTATCTGGATAGCGCTTTCACCAACACCATTTGGAAGTTCTGTAGCAATTTCTATCTCTGCTGGCCCAATTGCAGAATTCGACAATCTAGTAATGGATGTATTTTTTCCAATAAGTTTTGAACTTCTACTCCCAGATAGAGACTCGCTTTCTGATAGAGATAATGATGGCACACCAGATGTTTTTGATCCTGAACCAGATAACCCTAATGTAAGCTAAAATCTATGAAAACAATAAAACAATATTTAATAATAGCTCTGGCAATTGCTTATATATCCATTTCATTTCTTTCTTGTAGTGAAAACACAGAAAATATAGAAATGGAAGAACAGAATGATAATACTACTAAAGTTTATGTGGCTGGAACACGATCTATAGATCAATTCACATCAATAGCTGAAATGTGGGTTAACAATTCGCATTCAGATATTTCTAGTAATAATAGTTTTGGTCTTGCAAGTTCAGTATATGTTTCTGATGAAGATGTTTATGTGGCTGGTTATGAATCTAATTCAGATAACACATTAAATATTGCTACGGTTTGGAAAAACGGAATAGCTACAAAACTTACAGATGGATCAAAAAACTCTACTTCAACATCCGTTTTTGTGGAGAACAATAATGTATATGTAGCAGGCGACGAAACGGAAAACATTGGCTTTAAAGCGAGACTTTGGATGAATGGAGTGATGACAGATCTATCAGAAGGAATTCAATCCAGAGCAAGATCTGTTTTTGTAAAAAAAGGAGATGTATACCTTGCTGGGTGGCAAAATCTCAACGCTCAGTTTAGAGCTGTAGTCTGGGAAAATGGAGTAGCAACCCGACTAACAGATGGCACAAAATTCGCAACGGCTTATGACGTTCACGTAGATGGTGAAGATGTGTATGTTGGAGGAACAGAATACAACAATAACATAGATAAAACATCTGTTGCTAAAATATGGAAAAATGGAAACGAGATAATCTTAACAGATGGCACAAATAACGCAATTGTTACTGATGTTCTGGTCTTTGAAAATGACGTATACGCTGCAGGCTGGGAAGCTGTAGGTAATGCTTCTGAAACGGTAGCTACCATTTGGAAAAATGGTGTGCCTACAAGATTAACCGATGGCACTAAAAATGCTAGAGCAAACTCAATCTTTATTCATGAAAATGATATATATGTAGCTGGAAACGAAATAGGAGAAAATAGCGATACTGCAAAGGTTTGGAAAAATGGTGTTGAAACTAGTTTAACTGATGGTATCAATTTTGGTAGAGCATTTTCAGTATTTGTTAAATAAATCAGCTTGTTAAAATTGTGTCTAATCGAATTATTAATCATTTAATAGTGAAGTATTTGATGAAAAATGAAATAATTGTATATTTCCTCGTGCTATTATTTTATGGGGAAGAAACTACACTTATTAACTCAAAATCAGCTTCTAAATGCTATTAAGACCAACGATTCTGAAGTATTAAAATATGTGTATACCAATAACTATCCAAAGATTGAAGCTCTAGTCCTAAAGAATAGCGGATCTATAGATTATGCCAAAGATGTATACCAGGAAGCTTTTATTACAGTATGGACTCATGTTAAAACAGGAAAATTTGTTCCTAAAAACGACACGGCGCTTCAAGGGTATTTGTATCGCATTTCAAAAAATAAATGGACAGATGTATTAAGATCGAAGGCTTTTAAAAACAGTACCAACCTAGATAACAATCATTTAAAGGTGGTAAAAGAAGAAGTTTATGATGAACCTGAAGACAAAAAATTAAACGCAACCATGGGTGCTTTTGAAAAACTTGGAGCTCCTTGTAAGCAACTTTTAAAAACGTTTTATTTCGAAAAAAAATCGCTTAAAGAAGTTGCCATTGAATTTAAAATTGAAGAGAATACAGCCCGAAATAAGAAATATAGATGTATGCAGAAGCTTAGGGAAATGGTACTCGCCTCAAATTAATATAAATTGAAAGACAATAATAACATATCGCAAGAATTACTTGAAACTATTGAAAATTATCTTATTGGTAATTTAAGCGGACGTGATTTGGAGGATTTTAACAGACTTTTAGAACTTGATGAAGATTTTAAAGATCAGGTAGAAGATGTTAAAACTACGTTATTAGGTATTGAAGCTCAATCTTTAAAAGAACAATTGGACGATTTTCATAAAGAAATCCCCGAAACGGAAATTCAACAAGAATTAGCTTTAAAAAAATCTCGTTTTGCCAGTTATAGCAGAATTGCTGCTGCCGCAGCAATTATAATTGCAGTTGGTAGTATTTGGTTTTTTATTGGATCGCCTAATGAAAAGCTTTACGCTAATTACTTTAAACCGGATCCTGGATTGCCAACTACTATGAGTAGTACAAATAATTTTGACTTTTACGATGCCATGGTAAGTTATAAGCATGGTGACTATCAAATAGCCATTGATAAATGGAAAGTACTAAATGCACAAAAACCGGAAAATGATACATTAAATTATTTTTTAGGAGTAGCCCATCTAGCCAATAAAAATGAAGCTGAGGCCATTCCTTATCTGGAACGTTCTGCGGCAGCCGAGGACAATTTTGTGTTCTTAAATGATGCTTATTTTTATTTAGGGCTGGCCTACATTAAAGAAGGGCAATTAGAACTTGCAAAGAAAAACTTAAGTTTAAGCAATATTGAAGAGGCTAAAAAATTGTTGAGAGAAATAGATAATTAAAAAGAATAAGATGAAAACACTTAGAGCACTATTTCAATGTTTCTTCATTTTATTTCTATTAATTTCTTCATACTCATTTGGACAAACTATAAGTTCCAACGAACTTTTAGAAATAAACAAACTAATAGAGCAAGATTCTTTACAGAAAGCTGAGAAACTAGCCTTGGTTAGTATTGAACAGCTCAAATCTTCTAAAAGTTATACTGAACTATCAGAATATATATTTCCAATTGGTAAAATTCACGCTGTAAAAAGGGATTTACCAAAAGCCCTCTCAGAGAGCAAAGCTTTACTAGATTTTATCGTAAAATCTTCCTCAAATAGTAAAACGCTTTACTTATCATATATAGAGTTTTCTAAGTTATGTTTAGATATTGGTGAACTTCCTATGGCTTATGAATATGGACTTAAAGCTAGAATAAAGGCTAAAGATTCTAAAACCACATCTTATCTAGTAGATAGTGAGTATTATTTAGCCGACTACGCTATGAAATTAGGCCAAATCAACAACTTAGAAAAGCACATTCGCAGTGCAGATGCCTTAATTCGAAAATATTCAGAAAACCAATTCAAAATACAAGCAAGAGTTTACAACTTATTAGGGGCGCTTATGTTTTTCACGGCCAAACAAGATAGCGCATTGTTTTATTTTGAAAAGGCTATAAAGCATATTCCAGACCTTGAACAAAATGTAGAAAATCAACTTTACCTACCAGCTGCTATAAAAGGCAATATGTCCTTAATAAAATTAAACCAAGGAAAACCTTCAGAAGCTAAACCACTTATTCAATCTTCAATAAATCTTATCAAAGAATTTCTTCAAACCACCAAAAATCACCCTTTAGAAAACAGGGTTAAAAGAAATCTTACCATAGGGTATTCTACCCTTAATGGACTACATTTTGATTTAGGTGATTTTGAAAAATCTGATCTTATTTCTAAGCTAGCTTATAATTACACAAAAGAAAATTTCCCAGTAAACTCACAAGAATTTTTTATGGCCTCTCTTGCTCATGCCGAGGTAAAAATCCAAAGACGAGATTTTGATGAAGCTCTGCATTACTTAGAAATTTGCGGTAAAAGTCTAGATAAAATACCCGGTGATAATTTTCAGCTAAAAGCATTTTTATATGATGAGTACGCGAATATTTATTATATGATTGAGGAGTTTGAAAAATCCTTAGAGTTTAGAGAATTGAGCCAACTTAACTATAAAAAATCGAATCCTAACGCCTACGACTCAAATCGACTTTATGCAGTAATGAATCTTGCCCAAGAGTACGCCGAAATAGGTGAAAGGGACAAGGCCTTAAAGACTGTTTCAGAAGCCTACAATTATTTCTATGAAGCTAATGGAGAGAAAGACTATTTTACCAATGCACTAATGCTTTGCTATGCAAAAGTTTACTATAATTTAGGACTTTATGAGGAAAGTGTTGAATGGAGTAATAAGAGTATTCAATTGTATAATAATACAAAATCAAATGAAAATATAGACAAGCTATATTTTGAGGAGGATAAAGCCGAAATTTATATATTAAATGCACTTGCTAGATACCACAAAACCCCAATTAAAGACAGCCTATTTCTTAAAAGTTTAATCCCAACCATCAATAAAGCAATAGCGGCTGTTGAACAAAGAAAAACCTCTATTACCTCGTTCGATGATGTAAGTACATTAATTAAGACTAATGATGAAAGTTTTGATATTGTAAAAAAGCTATACACAGAACTTTATCAAGAAACTAATAACGTTGAGTATTTGGATAAAATGATAAGCCTTCATGAATCTGCCTTATACAACAGAATCAGGGCTCGATTTAACTCCAATCCTGATATTTCATTTCATGAAATCCCAGAAAGCATTGTTAAAAAAGAAAAAGAGCTTAGGAATAAATTAGCAAATTACGAGGTGGGTTTTGACTCTATAGTACCAGCAACATATCAATGGCAAAGTTTTTTAGACACATTACGAAGTAACTATCCAAAGTACTTTAAGATGAGATATGCCACAATTGAGGAGCCTTTAAATGAGGTGTTTTCAAAACTGAAAAGTGATGTTTCCATAGTACGTTATTTATATATTGATGAGAATTTATATGGTTTGGTAGTGGCTACTGATAGTAAGCATCTAGTTAAACTTAATTCTAAAAACATTGATTTAGATGTTATTTATCTATCGCAAACTCAATTTGATGTTCCTAAAACAAATCAAACGCTTCATCAACTTTACGAAAAATTATGGAAACCTCTTGAAACCCATATAAAAACGGATAAAGTGATTATTATTCCAGATGGTAACCTTTTCAATTTGAGTTTTGAAAGTTTGCTAACAAAACCTATTGATGATTTTAAAAAAATAAGTTCAAGCAGTTTACTCTCCAAACATATTATATCCTATAATTACAGCTTACTTTTATTAAAGAACAACAAAAAAATCCTAGATTTCGAAAAAGATTTCATCGCGTTTGCCCCAGAATTCAACGAAAGTATGAAGAGCAAGTATAGCGTCTCAATTAAAGATTCACTTTCAATGGATAAAACATATTTAAGCCTTTTACCACAACCTTTTAGTGTGGATTTAGCAAAAGAATATTCTAAACTGTTTAATGGAGATTATTTTATTAATGAAAATGCTTCAAAACAAATTTTCCAAAATGAAGCCAACGAGCATAAAATCATTCATATTGGCACACATGCAGAATCTAATAATATTTCGCCAGAATTATCACGTTTAATTTTTGCTAAAAACAATAAAAATGAGGATAATTCACTATATACTTATGAAATTTATAATGAAAGTTTAAATTCTAATCTTGCCATATTAACCGCCTGTGAGACAGGAAAACCATCATATCAAGCTGGAGAAGGTATGATTTCTTTAGCGCATGCATTTAATTATGCTGGCAGTGAAAGTATTTTGACTAGTCTTTGGAAGATTGATGAAAAATCAAGTTCTGAAATCATTGAACTGTTTTTAAACAACTTAAAAGAAGGAATGCCAAAAGACAAAGCATTGCAGCAAGCTAAACTTAGATATTTATCTGAAGCTGAAGGCAGAACACTTGCTCCCAATTATTGGGCAGGTTTAGTGCTTATTGGTGACGTTTCGCCTGTAAATTTGAATACTACCGCCAATACTTTGTGGTACCTAGCCTTAGCTCTTATTACGATCGTTGTAGCGTTTGTACTTCTTAAAAGAAAAAACTCGTAAAGCTCTATTTAAATCTAACAAATTTTGAATCGAAAAAGGTGTAGTTTGAAACAGGTATAATAGCATTCTTTTCCAAATGATACCAAGGAGAAAGTTTTGCGTCTTCTAAGTTTTTTACCAAATGTACACTTTGGGCTGGTGTATTACCTTGAAACAGCAAATAGATTTTATCTCCATTAGAATTTATAGCCTCATCGCAAATCATTACAATATGCCCTGGAGAACCTCCTTTTATTAGCATATCACCAAGTTCTAAATTAGCCATATTATTTATTTTTGGCAACTCATTATAGAGAGAAAGCGTACCAGAATATATATAAATCAAATTGAGGTATTTATAGAAGTTCGCTTTTGAATAATTGGCCAAAGCTGTCTTATTGAAGATTACTTTATTACCATTTATCTTCGGTCTATAGCCTTCGGCGTATTTTTTCCAAGAGCAATAATGCCCACTGGTGAATTTAAAACCTATTTCATTCTTTCTATTATTATCCCAAAGGTATTCGGAACGAATTCTTATTAATGCATCAGCACATTGTTGTAAACCATTTTTCGGCACAGGGATTTCCAATATCCCGATATGACCAAACTGCCAAAAATACTCTGTATTATCATAATTAATAATCTTTGTACCAAAAGGTTTTAATTTGTAGTTCCTCAAATATTCTTGAAACGAACCTTTAGGGTACTTCACTCTTTTAAATCCTTTTGGGAGGTTTACCCTAGACTTAATTGTTAAGCTATCCTTATCTAAAAGGTTCGTGGGTTTAATTTCAGAAATTATAGCATTAGTTGTATGTTGAACGGGCTCAATTTGAAAAAAGATAACAACTAAAACGATAATGACAACCAATAATACTACTATTCTCTTCATGTTTGAAAAACGAATGAAGTGCATTATTCGTATAAGTAAAATAAACTTTAAGAATAATTTCAGTACAAAAACTTATAATTTTAGTAACTTCAATCAAAAATTAGCAGCTATGAAAACTACCGCTCGTTTAGATTTGGCAATTAAAAAACTGTACACGGCTTTTCATAATAACACATTAAATCCTGAGTGCTGCCAGCAATGTGCAGTGGGTAATATTTTAGACAATACGGATAGTTGGAAACATCTTTCTGATAGCCACGGGTCTTTAGTGTTGAATTATGTTGGAAAGGTGCATCAAACTTTGGGCAGAAAATTTAACGGGTATTCTCCTTTAGAATTACTACAAATTGAACACACATTTTTAAAAGCTTGTGGTTTTCAAGTTCCACTACATCATAAAAATATGAAACCTGAAAACCCAACAGATAAGGATGTGTTGTTTAACGGACTTTCTGAAGTTATCACGCTATTATATAGGTTAGACGGTGTTGAAAATGTAATGGACTATACCAAACTTTTTTCTACTCATCAATCATATGAAAACTTGCTATCTATAAGTTAAAACACCATTATTTAACCACTAATCGCTTAACAATATTTCCTTTTTCTGATTCAATTTTTAATAAATAGAACCCAGATGGTATATTATTTAAATTAAAGCTTTGTAGCTCTTGCACATTGCTTACTTTATAGTTAGAGACTTTTCTTCCTCCTATATCATAAAGAAACAATTTCTCAATTTTTACATTTCCTTTATTTATAAGATTAAAGTAACCTGAAGCTGGATTAGGATATAATACGATATCTTTATCCGTTAAGCTTATAGCTTCAGCAGATAATGTTTCGCTAAGCACAGTAAGCACTACTTCATTATTATTTCTACAAACCACATCAAATTCATAGTTAAACCCTCCAAACGAAGCAAATGTTGGTGTCTGTAAATTACATGTAATAATATCTTGAGAAGTTGTAGCAATAACAAATTCATCATTAACATCTGGATCAAAACCTAGAGTAACATCTACCATGCCATTAAAAACCACATCATCTCCAGTTATTGGAATAAAATCGAATTCTGTACCTTGATTTACCCCATCTATTTCTATCTCTAATACTGCAGAAGAGGTAGACGAGTAATCCCCAAGTATTGTAAGAGTTCCAGGTGAATTTCCCGGCGCAATAGTTCCATTATTTACAAAGTTTGAGGGAGAAGGTATATCGAGTATACCATTACCTTTAATAGTACCGTTAGTATCATTAGTTAAAACAATTGTACTATTAAATTCTAGTTCCCCAGAACGAATATCAATCAATCCAGTATTGTTGGTATTAATTGCTACGGAATTAACTCCACCAGTATCTGCTATAAAAGTACCTACATTATTAAGCGCATGTGGAGCAGCCCCTGAGGTACTAATATTTGCTGAAGGCTGTTGCATTTCTATTGTACCATTTACCAGATTATCAAATACACCGTTAGAGGCTAGTTGAAGATCGCCAAAAGTGGTAAATCTAAAATTCCCTTCATTTCTAAAATTGCAACCATCATTTATAAATACTGTTCCAGTAGATGCTATATCTACGGTATTAGCATTTATTAAAGTACCTCCACCATTAAGTGACCCTGAAGTCCAAAATATGGTTGGTTGGGTTCCCGCAAAGAAGAAATTTGCCGTGTTTGGTGTATTTACCCAAACTGAATTTCTCCAAGTAATTGGTCCTTCTGCTGTACCAGACAATGCACCTGATAAAGTGACGTTTCCATCCCAATCAAAAGCTCCATCAGCAAAAATATTATAAGTACCTCCTATTAAATTTTGAGCATCCTTGGTTCCATTATTTAAGTTTAAAACTCCGCGTTGAATTTCTATATTAGCTCCATTATTATTGAACTCACACAGAATTGCCACATCGTCGTCAACATTAGGTAAATTGACAAAAATATCTCCATTATTGTCAAATAATCTTGGTGCCACACCATTGACTCCTATTTGAGCGCCATCTGCCAAAAAGTTAATATCACCTGTGGCTGCATTGTTTAAGGTACCTCCTGTTTCTATAAGTAAATCATCATTAGAGTTGAAATTGATGGTATTATTGTTCACTAAGGTAGAACCACCATATATGAAGGCATTGGCTGAACTACCAATATTAATGACATTATTATTGGTGAGTATGCCTCCTCCATCAAGACTACCATTAAACCAATCTATAATACCAGTTCCAACAAAGTCAAAAGATGCAGCAACAGGCACAGTCAATCTTGCATCCCATTTAAGCAAACCTGTAGCATCAATAGTACCAGCTAAACTACCTGCTGCTGTTACGATAAGATCTAGCTCTAACTCTCCGTCTGCACCAATATTATAGATGCCTCCATTTAACTGTATGTCATTATCAAATAGTAAAATGCTACCGTTACTGACCTCAATGGTACCTGAGTTGTTCATATCTACACTTATTTGTGCCATATCAGATCCACCTCCGGTAAAACTCGTTTTTATGAGTCCTGTGTTTAGAAACAAATGTGGCAGTGCTCCGCCAGTTCCCGATTGAATATTACCAGTATCACCCTTAAAATCAATAATTCCCGTAACATCATTGTTTAAGGTGCAACCTGAACATATAAAAATATCTCCAGCAGCATCAAACTCAATAGTGCCTTGATTTAACAATGTAGAATTATCATTAATATTAACATTTAACCCTCCTATGTTTAGGGTTGTAGTATTGGTTACTGTACCAGCACCTATAATGGAGGGTTCAAAATTAATAATGCCTGTCCCTGCAATACTTATGGTTACAGCAGAAGCGGTAACATCTATGGTATCCCTAAAATTAATGGTTCCTTTATTGTCGCCCATTAACGTTCCCGAAAAAAGTGCTGTATTCTGAAACGTTAAGGTAGCACCCATAGATGTTTTATACATACCCCCATTAAACTGGCTTCCCAAGTTATTGGAATCTAAAAATAAAGTGCCATTAATAACCTCTATCGTACCTCCATTATTAATTAATTGAGCATTAATTATAACTTGATCTGTACTCAGCGGCGGATTAGATATAATTTTACCAGAATTTTTAAACACATGAGGTGCTGCACCAGATCGCGAAATACCCGTAGCATTAGAATTTAAGAATATTTCACCATTACTTTCGTTGTTTAATTCACAACCGGTCTGTATAAAGATATCACCAATATCGTTTAAGTTGATGTCGCCATTATTTACAAGTGTTGTGGCACCATTGCTTGAGCTTATAGTACCAATTACATTACTTAGATTTATAGTGCCATTATTGGTAAAAGTACCTCCACCAGTAATGGGACGATTAAAGTTAAAAGTGCCATTATTAGTAACGGTATTAGAAAAAACAAAAGTGCCTCCAAGTAAAGTTAGTGTAGCACCACTATCGATAGTTAGTTCTTGAATATCGGCACCTGGAACATCCATTTCGACAACAAATGGACTGGGAATGGTAACCACACCTCCAGGTCCAGGAACAGTTCCAGAATCCCAGTTGGCCGCAGTATTCCAAAAATTATCGCCTCCGCCTCCAATCCACGTTTGAGAATTAACAAAATGAATAGAAAGAACAAAACAAGTAAAAAGTAAACAATTCTTCATATCAATATTATTTAGTATTAAACATTAACTACATTGATAGGTAAGAACATAACTTGTACTAATTGAAATACAATGAAAATAGTGATTTTAGGACTTGCTACTAATCAGATATGACTACCCTAAAATAATGGGAATAGGAATAAAATTAACAACCTCTTGTTTTACAGGAGATTATACTCCTTTAAAGATATAAAAATTATAGAAGAAAACAAATAATTTACTTTATCAAAAGGTTATGAATTAAGCCAAAGAAAAACCCAATACAAAAGTATTGGGTCTTATGATAATATTATTATAGATTAAAAACTATCCTCCAAAGTCATCAAATCTGATGTGCTCATCTGGGATACCAAAATCCTCTCCCATTTTTTGAACCGCTTTGTTCATTAATGGAGGTCCACAGAAATACAATTCTATATCCTCAGGAGATTCATGTTTACTCAAATAATTATCAATTACACAATTATGAATAAATCCAACAAAACCATCTCCAGGAGCATCAATATCTTCTTTTACTTTCCAGTTATCCTCTTCTAAAGGCTCAGACAATGCTAAATAGAATTTGAAGTTAGGAAAGTTCTTTTCTAAATCGTAGAAGTGGTCTAGGTAAAATAACTCACGTTTAGAACGTCCGCCATACCAATACGTAACCTTTCTTCCTGTCTTTAATGTTTTAAATAAGTGATATAAGTGAGAGCGCATTGGTGCCATACCAGCTCCACCACCAACGTAAAGCATTTCACTTTCAGACTCATTAATAAAGAATTCACCATATGGACCAGAAATAGTACACTTATCACCTTTCTTCAAATTAAAAATATAAGATGATGCCACACCAGGGTTTACGTCCATCCAACCGTTTTTAGCACGATCCCATGGTGGTGTTGCAATACGTACATTAAGCATGATTTCTCTTCCTTCAGCTGGATAAGAGGCCATAGAATAGGCACGCTCAACAGTCTCTGTATTTTTCATTACTAATGGCCAAAGCCCAAATTTATCCCATTCGGCTTTAAACTTATCCGGTGTTTCATGTTCCTCTGGGTGGGCTGTAATATCGATATCTGAATATTTAACTTCACATTCAGGAATTTCAATTTGAATATAACCTCCTGCCTTATAGCCCATATCTTCAGGAATTTCAACTACAAATTCCTTGATAAAGGATGCTACGTTATAATTACGAACAACAACAGCTTCCCATTTTTTGATTCCAAATACCTCTTCAGGAATGGTGATATCCATATCTTGTTTCACCTTAACCTGACAAGCTAAACGAGCACCATGTTGCAACTCCTTTCTTGAGAAGTGAGGAGTTTCAGTTGGTAAAGCTTCACCTCCACCAGAATTTACATGACATTCACACTGAATACAAGTTCCACCTCCACCACAAGCAGAAGGTAAAAATATTTTATTGCCTCCTAAAGTAGATAGTAATGTGCCACCTGAAGCTACTTCAATTTCTTTTTCACCATTAATTGTAATCTTTACAGGACCAGATGGTGATAATTTTTGCTTTACAAATAATAGTAAGGCAACCAACAACAAGGTAATTACCAAAAATGCTGCTACCGTTGCTACTACTGTTCCTAATGTACCGGCTGCTAATATCATATTACTCATTTATCGTTATGTTGTTAGCTACTTTATTTTCTTCTGAATCTTGTACCTGAACCGTTTGTTCTTCTTTCTTTGCGCCTTCATCATCTCCGCCAGTTAACATTCCACCAAAGCTCATGAATCCGATCGCCATTAAACCTGTAATGATAAATGTAATACCCAATCCTCTTAAGGCTGGAGGTACGCTTGAGTATCTGATTTTCTCACGAATAGCTGCTATAGCAAGAATAGCTAAAAACCAACCAATTCCCGAACCAATTCCGTAAGTGGTTGCTAATCCTAAAGTTGCTATCTCACGAGATTGCATAAATAAAGACCCTCCAAGAATCGCACAATTTACAGCAATAAGTGGTAAAAAGATACCTAATGAATTATATAGTGAAGGAGAAAACTTCTCAACTACAATTTCAACTAACTGTACCATTGTTGCGATAGTTGCAATGAACATGATAAAAGATAAGAAACTTAAATCATAATCTGCATACTCTGCCCCTAACCAAGATAAAGCTCCTGGTTGTAATAAATACTGATCTAATAACCAGTTTAATGGTACTGTAATGGCAAGTACAAATATTACCGCTGCTCCTAAACCAACTGCTGTACTTACTTTTTTAGATACTGCTAGGTACGAACACATTCCTAAGAACGTGGCAAATACCATGTTATCTATAAATATCGACTTAAAAAATAATTCTACGTGTTCCATCTATTCTGAATTATTAATGATCTTCTACTAATGCTTTGTTTCTCGTACGTTGCACCCAAATAATAATACCTACAACAATTAGTGCCATTGGTGATAACAGCATAAAACCATTGTTTTCATATCCTATAGAATACAAGCCTGTTTTTTCAATTGGATCTCCTAAAACCTTAAATCCTAATAAGGTACCAGAACCTAGCAATTCTCTAAAGAATCCAACAATAATTAATATCGCGCCATATCCAGCGGCATTACCAATACCATCCAAAAAAGATCTCCAAGGACCATTACCTAAAGCAAAGGCTTCAAAACGTCCCATGATAATACAGTTGGTGATAATTAACCCAACGAAAACCGAAAGCGTTTTACTCAACTCATAAGCAAAAGCCTTCAAAACTTGGTCTACTATAATAACAAGTGCAGCAACTACGATTAGCTGTACGATGATTCTAATTTTAGAAGGAATGATGTTACGCATTAAAGAGATAACCACATTACCCACACCTAATACAAACAATACCGAAATAGACATTACAATAGATGCTTTTAGCTCTGCTGTAATTGCCAATGCAGAACAAATTCCTAATACCTGAATGGTAATTGGGTTGTTATCCGCTAATGGGTCCGTAATTAACTTTGCGTCTTTTTTTGAAAGTAAGCCCATAAATTAATTGTTTTTTAGGTTATTGAAATAAGACACGTAAAGCTTTAAATCGCTTTTAATCATTGCGGTAACTCCATCACCTGTAATGGTAGCTCCAGCAATTGCATCTACTTCATTATCTGTTTTATTTTCATTTTTAGGATCTGCATTTCCTTTAGCAACAGTAATGCCTTTGAATTTACCATCGGCCTTTAAATGCTCTCCAATAAAATCATCCATAAAGAAACGCTGCTTAATGTTAGCACCTAAACCTGGTGTTTCACCTTTATGGTCAAAGTACGCTCCTTGTACCACCATGTTTTCGTCCATGGCAACATAAGCCCAAATTGCATCCCAAAGTCCTTTACCTCTAATTGGAGCGATGTAATACGTTTTACCATCCTTTTCTCCAACAAATAAAGGTAGCTTTCTTTCTAAACCAGCTTTAGCATTAGATTGCTCTTTCTTAACATCAATTAAATAAGCCTGATCATCTTCAGATACTTTTCCTCCTTCGATCACCATCTGTTTTTTAATGTATTTATTGAACAACTCTGGAGCATCGGTTGTAGAAACAAAAGTAGCACTACTCTCATCATTTTCATTCACGCCCATGGCGTAAAGAATATTTTGCTGTTTCTCTAAACGCTTATTCTCATCAATATTCGGCTTTAAGGAAGATGCTGTAAAAGCTAATAAAGCTCCCACAACTAAAACCATTCCTATGGCGAATATTATCGTATACGAATTTTTATCTGTATCCATTGCCATAACTAAGCAGTTTTAACTTTTAAACGTTTCATTCTTTTCTTAACGTTACCCTGAACCACATAGTGATCAATAGTTGGAGCAAATACATTCATTAATAGAATTGCTAAAAATACACCTTCAGGATAAGCAGGATTAAATACACGAATCATAATTGAAATAAATCCAATTAAGAAACCATAAATCCATTTTCCTTTATTTGTTTGTGAAGCCGTAACAGGGTCTGTGGCCATATAAACAGCACCAAATAAAATACTACCAATGATTAGGTGTTGCCAGAATGGAACACTCATTAATCCATAGAATTTACTTGATTCACCAATCCAACCAGCGTCAACAACACCGTTAAATATCAAGCCCATTACTAAAGCACCTATTAAAGTAGAAACAATAATTCTCCAACTTCCTATTTTGGTGAATATCAAGAATAAGGCACCTATTATAATTAAGAATTTTGAAGTCTCTCCAACTGAACCTGGTATTAAACCCCAAAACATATCCCAGTAACTGTAATCAACTGGATTATTTGCTGCATAAGTTCCTAAAATAGTTTCACCTGAAATAGCATCTAAATTTTCTCCAGCGGCAATCATTTGATCACGCTCTACAGCACCATGAACCCATACTTTATCACCAGACATCCAAGTTGGATATGCGAAGAATAAGAAAGCTCTAATTGTTAGTGCAGGATTAAGGATATTCATGCCAGTACCTCCAAACACTTCTTTACCAATAACAACACCAAAAACAACTGCTACTGCAAGCATCCATAAAGGAATATCCACTGGAACGATAAGTGGTACTAGCATTCCTGTAACCAAATACCCTTCTTCTACTTCATGCCCTTTTAAAACAGCAAATAAAAACTCAACTGCTAAACCAACACCGTAAGACACGACAACCAAAGGTAAAACCTGAGTTAAACCAACAATAAAGTTATCCATTGTCCAAAATGAAGCACCTAAGAATCCACTGGCATTTTCAATTTCACCAAGTGCTAAGTAGTGTTGATAACCAGCATTGAACATACCGAAAACTAAACATGGCACTAAAGCCATAATAACAGTATTCATGGTACGTTTTAAGTCGTCTGCCGCCTTAATATGTGTACCACCATGAGTAGTTTCATTTGGCAGATATAAGAATGTATGAATGGCATTAAAGGCTGGCGCCATTTTTTTGCCCTCATATTTCTTTTTAATCTTATGTAATTTCTCTTTTAAACCCATTATCCTATCTCTTTAAGCATTAAGTCTAAACCTTCTCTTATTATTTTTTGATGTGGTTGTTTAGAAACACATACAAATTCCGTTAGCGCAAAATCCTCAGGAGCAACCTCATACATTCCTAAAGCCTCCATTTCATCTAAATCTTTATACATACACGCTTTAAGAATTTGCATTGGATAGATATCTAGAGGAAATACTTCTTCATAAGTTCCTGTAGTTACAAAAGCACGGTGTTCACCATTCGTGTTTGTATTCAAATCGTAAACTTTTTTAGGGCTTAACCAAGAAAAGGTTAACGCTCTTGAAGTAGAAACTTTATTAAAGACAGGTTTGTTCCACCCAAAGAATTCATAATCATCTCCTTCAGGAATCACAGTAATCACGTTACTGTAAAAATCTAAATAACCATCAGGCTTTATTTCTTTTCCGCTTAATACGTTACCAGAAATAATTCTTGCATTAGCATCTTTTTCAACACCCTTATCATAAATCATCGTAGAAACTTCACTACCAATTTTGGTAACAAAGTATCGAGGTGCTTTTATTTCAGAACCTGCTAAGGCGACAACACGTTCCGCATTAAACTTTCCTGTTAACAGTAATTCTCCAATAATTACTAAATCTTGAGCACCAACAGTCCACGCAGTTTCACCTTTATTAATCGGATCAACTTTATTAATCAATGTACCCACATTACCAGAAGGATGTGGCCCTGAAACGTTATGTAAAGTAACCCCAGACAATCCTGCTAAAGGAGAACTTGTATTTTTCCCTACAGAAACATGAACCGCGCCATCAGTTAATTTACCTAACGCTGTTACCGCCGCTTGTAATTCAGATTCTTTGCCTTGAAGTGTAAAATCTAAATCTGCAGCTAATGGTGCGCTGGCATAACCAGAAATAAAAATAGCTTTTGGAGAAGCTTCCGGATTGGCAATAACATCGTAAGGTCTTTGCTTTACGAATGGCCAACAACCCGATGCCAATAAAAGAGACTTAATATCTTCAGCACTTGCTTTAGATACATCTATCTTTTTATTCTCTTGAAATGTTTGTGTTTTGTCGGCTTGTATCTTTATTTCTAAAATTTTACGTTTAGCACCACGAGAAATCTCAATAACTTCACCAGCAACTGGCGAAACAAACTTGATGTTTTCATCCGATTTATCGTAAAAAACAGCCTCTCCTGCTTTCACTTTAGTACCAACTTTAGAAATTAATTTAGGAATAACGCCGTGGAAGTCTTCAGGTCTTAAAACATAAAAGTTACTCAAAACAGCTGTTTCAATAGTTTTTTCAGCTTCACCCTTAAGTTTTATATCTAGACCTTTCTTAATGCGAATGTCTTTTGACATATTTTTTTTATTAGAATTTAATTGTCTAAAAATCGGGGCAAAAATACGAATTAATAACATAATTAATCCTCTAAATAATTGGCCTATATTTTATTTATATTCATTCTAAATAAATTTTAAAGCAACGGTATATTTTTTGATTATCTTTACTTAAATTGTCGTTTATGGAACATAAAATTTCTCTTCTCTGCGTTGCTCTATTAAGTATTTTCTCCCTTGGCGCTCAAGTAGAAGAAGTTAATCCACCAGATTACATAAAGTCCATCACATTTAAAAGTACTAGTAGTGATTTAGGAGAACTGCCCATACTAAAATTAGGAGAAACATTTTACCTGGAGTTTGACGCCCTTGTCTCAAACGAACCTGATTTCTATTATAAAATTGAGCACTACGATTACGATTGGACAGAATCTGTTTTGGTGAGAACCGAGTTTCTTTTAGGAGTGGATAATTTTAGAATTCAAGATTACCGAAATTCCTTCAACACTTTTCAACTGTATTCCCATTACAGATTAACCATACCGAATGCGCAAACAAGAGCATTGAAAGTTTCAGGAAATTATTTGATTTCTGTTTTTGATAGAGATGATAATTTGGTATTCTCAAGGAAATTAATGATTTATGAAGATATCCTAACTCCGGGAATTAGTATTAAACGCTCAAGAAATGTGCAGACAATTGACTACATGCAAACTGTAGATATAGAGATAAACACCAATTCGCAAATAAATAATCCGTTGCAAACAATTAAAGCATTAATTATTCAAAATAGAAATTTAAATACTGCTATTGGGAACATTAAACCGCAGTATACTATCGGAAATAAACTAATATATAGATACGTGGATGAAACAGCATTTCCAGGAGGAAATGAGTATCTATTTTTTGAAACCAAAGATGTTAGAGCCGCCACAATGGGGGTTCAGTATATAGAATTAAATGATATTTATCACAGTTATTTATTTACCAATATTCCGCGGGCAAATTTGCCATACACGTATAATCCAGATATTAACGGACAATTTAAAATTACAGCTATAGATCGTGATGACGTTTCGGTAGAAGCAGATTATGTTCAAGTGCATTTCTCTTTAAAATACCCCGAAGTAACAAACGGCGAGAATATTTATGTATTCGGAAACTATAACAATTACGCGCTAGATGACTATAATAGAATGACCTTCAATACACAAACCAATAGATACGAAACAGACTTTACTTTAAAACAAGGGTTTTACAACTATAAATACGTAGTTGTAAACGCAAACGGAACTTTAGATGAAGGAAGAATAAGCGGCAACTTTTGGCAAACCGAAAACAACTATAAGGTACTGGTATACTATCGTGATTTAGGTGCGCGATACGACAGAATTATTGGATTCAATGAGGTTTCATCGACAAATATTACCAATTAATCAGTTTTTAACGATTTTTTCAAAGAAGCAACAGGTAAAATTCCTATTTTAGCTTCGCAAAAGCATTGTATATCAATCATTAGCATGGTTCAACAAATAACAAAAGGCATAAAAATTACAGTAGACACGAATTTTGAAGGGTCGTTTTATAAAAACTACAAAATTCAATATGCATTTGGGTATACAGTAACCATAGAGAACCAAAGTAAAGACTCAGTTCAGCTTTATGCCCGCCATTGGGAAATTTTAGATGCCTTAAACAATGTTGAAACGGTTACTGGCGAAGGTGTAATAGGTAAAAAACCTGTTTTAAAACCTGGTGAATCTCATACTTACACTTCGGGCTGCTTACTTACCTCTCCACTTGGTGCAATGCAAGGCCATTACAAAATGGTAAATTTCACTACTACCAAAAAATTTAAAGTTACCATTCCTACCTTTAAGTTAAGCGCTCCTTTCGCAATCAATTAGGGCGTTACCCGCAAGGGGTCGGGCTTTCACTACTCAATCCCTCCTGCGTCGGGGATTTCAAACATGCCG
>DIYI01000009.1:205531-364417 GCA_002428965.1 Jejuia sp. UBA6058
TGCCGTTCAATCCCTAACGCAAAAGAAAATTCGTGCCTTTTTTAAGATGATCTCATTCCTGAACAAAGTCAACACAATTCTAAATCCTTTTAAATAAAAAGACCTTTTCTTCCTGCTTAACATGAAAAAATTTGCAATTAGAATAGTGTACAAATTCATAAGGTAAACTGTAATCGAATGATGAATCCTCAACAAGGAAAAGAGCATCACAATCTATATTCCCGTATGGTGAAATTCTTCTAAATTGATATTCCAAAGGCTTTTCTGTTTTATACAACTCAAACCAAGCACCAGCGGCAATTCCCGACAGCCATTGGGCATGTTCTACTTTTTCATCATTATGTTTTGGCTTTAAAGTTCCAACCAGGTTAACTCTATGATCTTTTAGTTTATCTAAAAAATATCGTACATTTTCACTTTTTTGAGAACCTCTAAATTCTGAAATCTCTCCTTTTTCTGAAACTTCATAAACATAGTTTTCGGTATCAGCTAGCAAGACATTACCAACTGTACTGGGCGTAAACCACTTTGATTTTAGCAGTGCTTTTTTAATCCTGTTATCCATAACCCCAGCAATTAAACTATCAGTTACAAACCTTGCACAATTGCAGGCGTCTTTGATAAATGCAGCATACCTAATAAACCGTTTATTTTGCATTTTAGTAATATGTTCGCGAGCTTTATGATAATCAACTGCGTTGCAAATTGATGCCACCAATTTGCCATCTCCATGGGTTAGTTTGGGATGTGTTCCTAAAAATTCTAAAATAGCATCTAAATTATTAATTTTATCGTTCTCAATATGAGCAACAAGTGGAAAATCTAATTCATTATCAGTATCCTTTCCACGAACACGCCCATTAGGTTCGGGAGTTATATAGCGTCCAAAATCGTGGTATTCCAAAATACCTGTAGATTTATCTATTAATACCAAAGCTGCATGACCAGCACGTAAATAATTTTTCTTTCCAACGCCTAAATATCTCAAGAATGGAGAATACCACTCATCTGCCACCATAACAATAGTTTCAGGATATGCCATGGTTATGATAAATCCAGTACTAGCCATCAATAGGTTGTGAAAATTTAAAGGATTTAGAAGTCTGCTCTCCTCTTAAAAGATTTTCGTAATGTATTTCTGTTTCGGTGCTGTTCTTTTCAATTTGTGTAACACTTGTCGTTTTAACAAAACCCCTATCCATGATGACGCCATAATTCAAATTACCTAATCCTGCAGATTTATGAAACTGCCGTATCGTCTCCTTATTTAATAAATTCTCGGTTTCAAATGTTTCAAACCATTTCAAACGTTCTCCTCGCATTGATTCATCATACAATGTGGAAGACGACCAAATCTTTGCTTCTAATGGTAACTCTGTGAAATGTATGAGTTTTTCATCCCAAACCAACTCAAAGAATTTTAAACCATCATTCCAATCAGCAATAACCATGGTAAAAGGTTCAATACCCTCAAAATTATATTGACTTACGGAATCTATAATGTCATCAGCAACCATAAAATCTTTGGCCACCACCCCTCTACTTAATCTATACGATGCTTTTCGTTCATGAATTTCATAAGCACCATTTAAAATACAAACCACTCGGTTTTTTTCGCTTATCCCTATCCATGTACCTCCAGATAGTTCATCCTTCGGAAATAAAACTTCAGTACCACCAATACTATAAAATTCCGGAGCAATGGAAACACGATTAGGCGCTTCATCACGATTTGAGGTTAAAATGAAATCAATCTCTCCTTTAGGAACAAGAGTTACAGTACACATAAAACCAATAGTCTATTATGAATGGAGCAACTTACAAAAAATAAATAAAAAACGAATACATCTTTCGTTTCCAAATTCATAATTAAAAAAGGGTAATCCGTTTAAAATTTAACGTCAATTTAAGCTTGACAGGTGACAGTTTGTAATTTAATAATTCCTAAATTTGCTCCCTGTTCACTGAATATTTTTTAACAAAAACAAGATAATCATGGGAAAAGGCTTTTTTAATGTACCTGTTGCAGTTAACGAACCCGTTAAGTCTTACGCTCCTGGAACACCAGAACGCGAAGCAGTTTTAGCAACTTACAAAACAATGTTTAATAGTAAAGTTGATATACCTTTATATATAAATGGAGAGCATGTTTCTACTGGAAAAACAAGAAGTATGTCACCACCTCATGATCATCAACATATTTTAGGCACATATCATTTAGCCGAACAAAAACATATTGATACGGCCATCTCCACGGCTTTAGAAGCAAGAAAATCATGGAGCCAAATTCCTTGGGAACAACGAGCTGGTATTTTTTTAAAGGCGGCAGAATTGGTTGCAGGTCCTTACAGGGCAAAGATAAACGCAGCTACCATGATTGCCCAATCTAAAACCATTCATCAAGCAGAAATTGATGCGGCTTGTGAATTTGTGGACTTTTTGCGTTTTAATGTTCAGTTTATGTCTGATATCTATATGGAACAACCTGAAAGTACTAATGATGCTTGGAACCGTATTGAGTATCGTCCACTTGAGGGATTCACTTACGCCGTAACACCATTTAACTTTACAGCCATAGCAGGAAATCTACCGGCGTGTATGGCGCTTATGGGCAACGTAGTAGTATGGAAACCAAGTGATAGTCAAATATATTCTGCAAAGGTTATAATGGATGTATTTGAGGAAGCGGGTGTACCTGCAGGAGTTATTAATGTTGTTTTTGGTGATCCCGTTATAATTACAAATACCGTTTTAGCTAGTTCTGATTTTTCTGGATTACACTTTACCGGTTCTACATTTATATTTAAAGAGCTTTGGAAACAAATTGGAAACAATATCCACAATTATAAAACCTACCCTAGAATTGTTGGAGAAACTGGCGGAAAGGATTTTATTATTGCTCATAATTCGGCTAACCCAAAGCAAGTTGCTACAGCAATATCTAGAGGTGCTTTCGAATTTCAAGGACAAAAATGTAGTGCAGCATCCAGAGCATACATTCCCGAAAGTATATGGAATGACGTCAAAAATTTTGTTATTGAAGATGTGAAATCGTTTAAAATGGGATCACCAGAAGACATGAGCAACTTTATAACAGCAGTAATTCACGAGGGTTCTTTTGACAAATTGGTAAAGTATATAGATCAAGCCAAAGCGGATAACGATGTTGACGTTCTTATCGGTGGTGGTTGCGATAAGAGCAAAGGCTATTTTATTGAACCTACTGTTTTAGTTACATCTAATCCAAAATATACTACGATGTGCACAGAGTTGTTCGGGCCAGTTATTACAATCTATGTATATAATGATGATGATTATGCTGAAACTTTGAAGCTTGTAGATGAAACTAGTGAATACGCTTTAACTGGAGCTATAATATCTAAGGACAGATATGCAATTACCCAAGCTACTAAAGCTTTACAAAATAGTGCTGGTAACTTCTATATAAATGATAAGCCAACAGGAGCCGTTGTTGGCCAACAACCATTTGGTGGAGCAAGAGCCTCAGGAACGAACGACAAAGCTGGAAGTGCGCAAAACTTATTGCGTTGGGTATCTCCTAGAATGATTAAAGAAACTTTTGTTACTCCAGAAGACTATCGCTATCCCTTTTTAGGCGAATAATTAACCAAATTAAATGCTAATGTAAAAAGTGTTTTTGGAAGTTTTAAATATCGAAAAGCGGATAATCGAGAAAATAAACTTTACATCGTATCAACAAAACTCGACTAGTTGTCATATTTATCGACGATCATTTACACCAATGTATTTGGCGGTAAAAACCTCTTAGTACATCGAAAAGTTTAAAATAGGACCATGCAAGTTTAAAAATGATATTAATTTTGGAGAGCTATTAGTCATTATTTAAAATTCATCTTTATGAAACAAAGTACCTCAAAAATTATGAACGTTGTAAAAATTTTGCTTGTTGTATTTGCTTTTACTTTATCGAGCAATGTAAGTGCGGCCACAAATGCTCCTAATGCAAGCAGTACTACGTTAACCGCTTCGACTAGTTTTTTTAAGTTTTTTAAGAAAAAGAAAAAAAAGGTAAGAAGAACCAGAAGAAGTTACAGAAAACACAATAATTGTCCTCAAGTACCTATTGATGGAGGACTGGGCGTTTTAGTTCTAGGAGCTGCTGCTTTTGGAGTAAGAAAGTTACGCAAGTAAAAAATTAATGAACAGATTGAAATCCTCTTTACAGGATATTCCATTACCAATAAGGCTTTTCTTAGGAAAAGCCTTATTGTTTTTTATTGTATGGAAGATTATTTATGTAAGTTTCCTTTCCCATTCCAAACTACTAGATTACCCACTTACCAGCCATGTTGCAGAAGCATCCGTTTTGGTCTTAAACAATATAGGCTTATCAGGTTTCACAGCAGAGAGAGATGTTATTGAAAAGGAAGACGGCACCTTCTTCGAATCAAACTCAGCGATGCTAATTGTTCATAACGACAAAGTTTCACTTTTTATTGCCGATGTCTGTAATGCCCTAGAATTATTTGTACTCTATATTGGTTTCATAATCTGTATGCCATCTAGTTTTTGGCGTAAAGTAAAATATATTATAATTGGCGTAATAATAATAGACGTTGTTAATATTCTTAGGTGTTGCGGTCTCATATACATAAATGAAAACTCAACTGAGTATTTTGAGTTTGCTCATCATTATGTTTTTAAAATAGTTGTTTATGGCGTTACATTTTTAATGTGGATCGTATATTCGCGAAAACTATCATTTAAAAATGAAACTGTATAAGTCAGATAAAGTTCGTTTTGTTTTCGGACTTATATTTATCGTCGCCATTTATTCTTGGTATTATCTTTTCTTTATTACCGAGGACCAAAGTTGGATGGAACTTCCAAAACTAACTTTTCATCTCATTAGATTTGGAACTACTGTTGTTGTTTATTTTGTAGGGACCTTTCATCTCGGTAAACTTGAAGACTCATGGATGTCAAAAATATGGCACATTGTACATATTGGAGGGTTAATAATCATCACTTCAATGGGCTTATTTGATTGGTTTATTCTCGAAATAAGCAGAACTGCCAAAAATTTCGCCCATACCATACAAGAATTATTAATTTCTCCTGTGCTCTACGTTGCTATGGGTATATTAAACAACGTACTTCATAGAGCAAAAACAAAATAGAAATTCTTCAAAAGTTTTAATTTGGAATCTTAAAAAGTTTACTTGAAATTTCTATTCAAAGCGAATAGCCTTAACAGGTGAAATTTTAGTAATGATATAAGAAGGCACTAAAAGCATTAATAAACACAATAGTAGTGTTCCAACATTAAGTCCTAGAATGTAGGACCAATTAATATAAACAGGTGCTTCAGTTACATAGTATGTTTTCGGATTCATAGAGATGGGTTTGAAATACTTCTGAATAAAAAGCAATCCCAAACCAAGTATATTTCCCCAAAATAAGCCTAGGATTATTAAATACGATGCGTTAAAAAGAAACATTTTTCGAATGCTCCAGTTAGAACTTCCAAGTGCCTTTAAAATACCGATCATTTGTGTACGCTCTAAAATCAAAACCAACAAAGCTGTGATCATATTGATTCCCGCTACCAAAATCATAATACCAATTATCCCATAAATATTTTTATCAAAAATTTTAACCCATTCAATTATGGAATAGAACTTTTCATTTATGGTGGAGGTATTTAAATTCGACGGGGTGTTTTGGTAGATTTCAACTCCCATGCGATCGATATCATCATAATCATCTATAAACACTTCAAAACTCCCTATTTCATTGTCTTTCCACCTATTTATGCGTTGAATATGCCTTAAATTCCCAATAAGATAAGTCGCATCAAAATCTTGAAACCTAGAGTTATAGATGCCTACTATTTCAAAAGTTATAATATTCGGTGGTTTTTCAGTATCATCCTTTAAAAAATACATTTGAAATTTGTCATTCAGCTTAAACCCCAAACGATCAGCCAAATAACTTGAAACTAGCACCTCTTCACTCCATTTTACATCAAAATTAGGAATGCGTCCTTCCACCAAAAATTCCTCAAAATATTGCCAATTATAATCGCCACCAACTCCTTTTAAAATAGCCCCTTCAAACTCCGTTTCGGTGCGAATCACTCCAAACTTTGTGGCCACTGCTTGAACATGTTCTACACCCGCAACAGATTTAAATTCTGGATAAAAAAATTCCGTTTCTTCATTTAAAGAAATAGGAACCAAAGTTTCTTGAGAAGCGTTGCTATCGTAGTTTGTAATGGTTGCATGCCCATTAAAAGCCACTACCTTATCGCGTATTTTTTCTTGAAGCCCAATACCAGTAGCAATGGCAATCATCATCACCACCATACCAATAGCTATAGCTGCAATACCAATTTTTATTATTGGTGCCGAAATGCTACTTTTATACGCTTTGCTACTAATAATGCGTTTAGCTATAAAATACTCGTAATTCAAACTAAATTTATGCGATTTATCTATTTCAAAAATAAGGTTTTCCTTATAATAATCGGGAGTGTTTTTATGTTGATTTCTTGTGGAAACGGAAATAGGACGGGAGGCGAAGAACCGCTGACAGAATTAACAAAGAGTATGGAAATACAAAAAGGAGTTCAAGCGGATAGCATCGTAATTATTGGGGCGAACCAAACAAAATTGTATTTGTCGCTATTGAAAGGCAAACGTGTTGGGATAGTTGCGAATCAGACATCAGTGATTTTTGATGACCCTAGTACAAAAGTTGAGAATAAAAGTTATACTCACTTGGTAGATTCTCTTTTAAGTTTAAAGATCAACATTAAAAAAGTGTTTGCTCCAGAACATGGTTTCCGTGGAAAAGCAGATGCTGGTGAATTGGTTAAAGATGGATTTGATACTAAAACTAATCTGCCCATTATTTCACTTCATGGAAAACATAGAAAACCTACTCAAGAGACTTTAGAAGATTTGGATATTGTAGTTTTTGATATTCAAGATGTTGGTGTTAGGTTTTACACGTACATCTCTACCTTGCACAATGTAATGGAAGCTTGTGCTGAAGCTGACATTCCTGTTTTAATTTTGGACAGACCAAATCCTAACGGGCATTACGTTGATGGCCCTACAATGGAAAAAGAAAACACAAGTTTTTTGGGGATACATCCCATTCCTTTAGTGCATGGTATGACCATTGGCGAATATGCACAAATGATAAATGGCGAAAATTGGTTAACAGATGGTTTAAAATGTGATATAACCGTAGTTCCCGTTAAAAATTACAATCACGCTACTTCCTATAGTTTACCGATAAGACCTTCACCCAATTTACCTAATGACAAATCCATCAAATTATACCCAAGTCTCGGTTTATTTGAAGGCACCAATATTAATGCTGGTCGCGGTACAGAATTTCAGTTTCAACGCTATGGTGCACCTTTTTTGAATAAAGAAGTAATGTCTTTCAATTATATACCTACTGCTAATTTTGGAGCCAAGTACCCGAAGCATAAAGGTGTACTTTGTTACGGAGAAGACCTAAAAAACGAAACGGTTGAAGATGAAATGACTTTAAAGTGGATTATTAAAGCGTATCAGAATTCTACAGACAAATCGAAATTCTTTAATACTAATAATTTCACAAAACATGCTGGTACTATAGAACTACAAAAGCAAATTGAATCTGGAATCACCGAAGCTGATATTAAAGCGACATGGCAGGATGGTTTAGATGCTTTTAAAAAGGTGAGAGCAAAGTATTTAATATACAATTAACTCATCAATTAGTAATGCTCAACTTGCCTGTACTGAACTCGTTGCAGTATTTCAGAATCTCATCAAATTTTAATGCTATTGATTTATGAGATTTCTCACTGTGTTCGAAATGACAAGATTACTCTAAAAGTTTGATTAATCGATCTGGATAGTCTGTGATAATCCCATCAACATTAAAATCCACCATTTTCTGTAAATCTTCGACACTATTAATAGTCCACGGAATCACTTTAAAACCTTCAGCTTGCAGATTCCGAACATTTTTCGCATTTAATAATTTATAAAAAGGACTAATAATTTCTGGTGTATAGCTTAATTGAGATAATTTATCTTGAATATTTTCATCTTCATCAACCAAAAGAGCAACTTTCATCTTAGGAGCCTGTTTCTTTATTTCTTCTAAAGTTCTCAAATCAAAACTCTGTAAATTGGTTTGATTGGTAACTTCGTTTTTCTTAATAACATCCAAAACCAACCCAACAAACTCTTTAGGAACTGGGGCATAGATATCATCGTATTCTGGTCTGGATTTAATTTCTATATTGAACTTTATATTCGGGTTTCCCTCTTTTGAAATTTTAATCACCTCATCCAAGGAAGGCTTATATGTTTTTATCTTTTTCTGCTCTGGAAATCTAGAATGCACTTTAGAACCGCAATCAAATTTCTTAATACCATCAAAAGTCATTTGATAAAGATTGTATGTTTTGTCTAAAGTATGTGGAATTTCTTCTCCATGGGTATCCAAACAATAAGTTCTACTGATGAAAGGCTCATGAGATACAATGACAACATTATCTTTTGAAACAACTACATCTAATTCTAATGTGTGCACTCCTAGTTCAATTGCCTTTTCAAAAGCCTCTATCGTATTTTCCGGCATTAAACCACGGCATCCACGATGCCCTTGTATATCTATAACTTTATTCTTGGAAGTTTCATGACTCATTATAAACGAACAAAAAAAAATTTAAACTGCTTTTTATCAATGTTTACCTATATTTTGGCTTAAGCCCCTTTAATCTCAAATAAGTTATCAGTTGTCCTCTATGAAGGGAATTATGATTTAACACGTCAATAATTTTATCCGTTAGTTCAGGAGTTTCTTTTGCACTGCCAATAAACTTAATTAAGTGATCAAATTGCACATTGGCATATTGTATTAATTCCTCTTTAGAGTAACGTTCCTCATCTCCCGGTTCCCATTTAATTGGAGCCCCTTTCATTAACTCAATATTCCATTCAATAGAATATACCACATGAGACGCCAATGCCGAAAACGAACGTACCTCATCCGTTGGTTTGTATTTAAAATCTTTTTCCGGCATAGAATTAATGACATCAATTGTTAAAGACTTTGTTTTTTCTAGTCGAGTTTTCAAATAATCATAACCTTCTGAGTTTTGAGCTATGCAGTAATTGTTAAAGCTAGAAAATAATAAAATTGAGATGGTAATTAAAAATAATTTAGTTTTCATAAATAATACATTAGATAGCCTAATATTATTTCTAAAACCTAAATATTCAAGTTACAAATGAGTTTTTTAAGAGAAAAAAATAGTGTTGAATACCGATATAGAAACCTTTGTCCCCTGATACTTAATTTTGATCTTGTACAAAGGTGGGTTTCTCATATTTCTGAAAAGGTTGCTTCAGCAATTCCCCTATATTTCCATTCTTTTTTTCATCTGGAAACACATCCACACCATATACAATTTTATTAGGATCGAGTTTCATGAAGGTACCACATAGTCTGTCCCAAACTGAGAATATATTCCCATAGTTAGCATCTGTATAAGGCAAGCGGTAATGGTGGTGTACTTTATGCATATCTGGAGAAACAATAACATAGCTTAAAATGTTATCTAGTTTTTTGGGCAACTTAATATTGGCATGATTAAACTGTGTTGCTACAACCGACATGGACTGATATAACATGACCAAGGAAATGGGTGTGCCGATAACAAACCAATAAGGGTGAACGTATAACGAATAACACTTTCTAACGGGTGATGGCGATTTGCAGTTGTAGTATCAACATTATGATCGGTATGATGTACTAAATGCACCATCCAGAATGGTTTCACTTTATGCTCAATTAAGTGTGGTAAGTAGGCACCAACAAAATCCATCAAAAATAATCCTATTATCGCATACAACCATAAGGACATTTCAGGTAACCAGTTTAAAATGCCAAAGTTATTTTCTGCAACCCAGTCTGACGATTTTAGCAATAAAAATGCCAGCGGTAGATTCACTAAAATGGTTGTAATGGTGAAAAAGATATTGGGAAGTGCGTGCTTCCATTTTTTATATGGTTTCCCAAATAATGGCATGATGCCTTCTAGCAACCAAAAGAAGGTTAACCCGCCCACTATAATCATCGCTCTATGATGAGATGGAATGGTTTCAAAATAATTTAAAAGAGCTTCCATAACGCATCTTGTTGTCTATAAAGATACAACTCTTAAATAAACTATGCGCGCACAGTTTAGTAGTTGCTAGAGAATCTTTTTCGAATCCAACGCCGTGTTGGAGTTTCAATATACTTAAAGGACAAGTAGCCCACAAAACAAGTTGCTAGTAAAAACAGCACCAAACAAAGTTTTGTATTATAAGCTTTTAGAGGTCTAAGCAAGCCTTTAATAGGTTCTACTCTATAACACAGAAAAAACACAAAAATAATATGCACCAACACCATATGCCATATGTATATTGAAAACGACCAATCTCCTAATTTCCTAAACAACTTAAACGCATATAAGGAATTTATACGAATACTGCCATACGCTGAAGATAAAATAACGAAGGAAAATATTGCTACAATAATTGTATCATACCATTCAAAATGCATCGCTAACATTGCCATTATGCTCAAAGTCAATAAAGTCCACCCATTCCCCAGTAACTTTATGAACTTCCGTCGCGTATAAACCTGCCAAATGGCCATACCGGCAATAAAACCAACAATACCTCTTAGTGTTCCGTAATGCCAATTCACATCTAAAGTTCTCTTATTAGGGTTTGGCGACATATTCATAAAAGGTTCCAAACCGGAAAGTAGAAACTCAATACTTAGCCAACCAGCGACTGCAATTAAAAAAACAATACCCCAATTTTTATACCCCAACTTCCTAAAAAGAATAAACAAAAATGGAAACAACACATAAGCCCACCACTCTGCACTTAAACTCCATGCTGGAGCGTTAAATGTATCAAAATTGTAAATCCCAACCGTTTGTAAAAATGCTAACTGTACAGGAATGGCATCCAGACGATATAAATGTTGATTTGGGGGAGTAAGCAAATCAAACTTACCAATTGATACGATGAATATAAAGATTAAAATTTCGGCTATCAAGGTTAAGAAGTGCAGCGGATAAATTCTCGCTAATCTTGCTATTAAAAAATTCTTGTAGCTCTTCTTTACCACACCTATTTTAAAAGTATCCTCATACACATAGCACATGATAAAACCACTCAAGATAAAAAACAGATCCACCATAAGGTAAAACTTATCAATTACACTTGCCTCTCTATAGGGTACAACCGGCCCTAGAAAAAAATGAAAATGTAAAACAGCCACTAAAATTGCAGCTATTCCGCGTAAGGCCGTTAAATTGTTTAAATAGGGTTTGGTTATCATTTTGAAGGTATTTTTGATTGATAAGCATCAAATTAACCTCTGAAAACAACTCCTAAGAGAACATATGTGCTTTTTTTGATAATTATTTGAATTTGAACCGATTGTCACCTAATCAAGAACTAAAACAGATAGATTAGTATGCGATTCTCGCTTTCATAGCCTCAACAATATTAAATGCCGCAGGACAAATAGCCACATTTTTAAGTGTTAAGTTTGATATTTGCTGAAACTTTTTTCTATCGGTGTGCGGAAACTCTCTACATGCTTTGGGGCGAACGTCATAAATAGAACAGTAGTTATCTGCTCTTAAAAACGTACAAGGCGCACTTTGCAACACATAATCGTTATCCTCATCGATTCTTAAGTATTGTGCAATAAATTGTTGCGGTTTTAGTTTGAAGAACTTTGAAATACGTTCAATATCTTTATCCGTAAATAAAGGCCCTGTTGTTTTACAACAATTGGCACACTCCAAACAATCGGTACGCTCAAATTCTTCATCGTGCAAGTCTTGCATCAAGTAATCCAAATCTTTTGGCGGTTTTCTTTTTAATTTCTGAAAGAATTTTTTGTTCTCGTTATGTTTATCTTTGGCGAGCTTTGGAAGATTGTTTATGAAGTCTTGCATGGTGTAAAATTAACACTTTTCGTCATTACGAGATAGGTACGACCGAAGTAATCTGTTTAATAAAAGGAGGAGATTGCCATGTCCTTCGTCCTCGCAATGACAACGAATTATGAGAGACATTTTTGGAAAAGCCTTACTAGATTATTATAACGGAAATTATTCCGAAGACATCATCACGTCTACCAATATTTCTTCTGAAGATGGGTTACCTCTTCCCTATTTGTTTCGCCCATATTCTGAGATGCCAGAATTAGAACAAACCGCCTTGCAACTGGCTAAAGGAAACGTTTTGGATGTGGGATGTGGTGCGGGTAGCCATAGTTTGTATTTGCAAGAAAAAGGGTTTGATGTAAAAGCCGTTGATATTTCCAAAGGCGCTATTGAAGTGTCAAAGAAAAGAGGTGTTCTACATACTGAAGTTTTGGATATTTTAGATGAAACCGAAACTTTTGACACGATACTGCTCTTGATGAATGGCACAGGCATTTTTCAAGAATTGCGACAGACCGCCAAATACTTGAAGCATTTAAAATCGTTATTAAATCCTGATGGACAAATCTTAATTGATTCTTCCGATATTAAATATATGTATGAAGACGAAGATGGTGGATTTTGGATGGATACCAATGCCAATTATTATGGTGAATTAGATTATTTTATTAGCTATAAAGGTGAAAAAGAAATTCCCATGAAATGGTTGTATTTAGATTTTGAGACTTTAAAATTCGCTTGTGAATCTGTAGGCTTACAATGTGAATTGGTTTTGGAAGGGGATCATTTTGATTATTTGGCTAGTTTATATTAAGATTTATTGATGACATTTTTGATGATGTTCGATGTTTTGTAAAAACATAAAACAATCATCATAAAATCATCTTTAATTAAACAACTCTTCATCCTCTTTATAGGTTCACTATTTATATCTTGTAGCGCGGATTCCACGGATGAACAAGGGAATAACTCATCCGTTAGCCAGTTATTAATTGATGGAAGTCCATGGTCAAAAACAAGGGCTGAAATTGTAGAATATATAGATGCAGTAGGTTTAAACACTAACGATTCTGAGATACAAAACTTAGCACAAAATGCTTTAAATCAATTTTTTGCTAGAGCAGTGACATTTAATGCAGACAATACATTTACCACCGAAGGTTCTACAGGAGAAGGTATTATGTGGTCTTTACAGGAAGAAAACACTCATTTACTCCTTAATGGAACTGGTGGTGGAGCTTTTGAATACTTTGGAATATCAGTATCTGAAACAGAAATGATATGGATGTTTGAAGAAGCCTTTATCCGTTTTGATTATATGGGCGAAACCAAAGAATTAAAGATTAAGGCTAACTTTTATTTTAACTAGTATTTACTTTGATGCAAATATGATTTTTTAAAATAGAAAGCTTGAATATTTGGAACGGAATTAAGTTTTATTTTCTGGTTAAAACATATTTTGGATTTCCAAGTTCCTCTAGTTCCTGTCCATACTCAGGTCTTCTTGGATAGCTTTCATATAAAAATATGGTTTCAGAATCAGGCCTTGTCATTACAAAATGAATGCTCTTTGAATCTTCTTTTCTTACGTCTTCAAAAAGCATAAGATGTTCATCTTCTGTGGGCGGTCCACAATAAATATCAGTCGAATAATAAGCATACATTTTTTTAAATCTTGAATAACCAGAAACCAAGCCATTTGGTTTAATTTTCAAAGATTTAGTCAATGCTTTACCTTTATATTCTCTTAAAACATAATTCCCAACCAATAACCGCTTTCTTGTATAAAAATATAGCGGATTAGGATATGGATAGCTTCTATGAAATTCATTTGACACCCTTTTATATTTAATAGTTTCTGATTTCCATTCACCTTTTTTTGGTCTGTAAAGTGTTACTTTATTTTCGTTCCATTTTAAATAAGATTTCCAATCATGATTAAAATAAAGTATTTCAGAGGTGAGAAAATAATTGAGACTATCTCTTATTGAAAAATCTATTTCAAAACATCCTTTCTTTCCCAAAGTATCTTTTTCAACTACTACATATTCTGACTCTTCAGAGTGAAGGAGATGATCATGCAATGACTGATAGCCAATATAAAGTTTCCCTTTTAAAGTATCTATAGAGTTAATTCTTAAAGCAACGGGGTAATTGGCGTCAAAACTGTTTCTTGATTTGTGAATATTATGAGTCTTTTCAAAAGAATTATAAAAATCTTCAGCTATCCAAATACCTTCAACCTCTTTTATATCAACAGTACTTTGACAAAATACAATGTTTACACAGTTGAGAAGGATAAGTGATAGCCAAATTTTCATTCTAGAAATCAAACTTAAAAGTAGCGCCAGCTAAAAACTGAATGCCTTGTACTGGGAAATTTTGCCAACGCTGATATTCGTTATTCGCAATGTTATTGGCTTTTGCAAATACCGAAATTTGATCGTTGATGTGATAGCCTAAATGGGCATTGGCATCAAAAAAGCTTTCTAAAGTTACCGTAAATGGCGTAGTTGCCGTTACACCATCATTTAAAAAGAATTGGTCTTTACGCTCGCCCGTATAAATTAAATTTGCGCTTGCAAACCAATGTTCGTTGATTTGGTAATCTAAAAATAGAGAGCCCACAATATCTGGTAAATTCCAAGCTTCGGCTTCATCATCGGTATTATAGGTAAAATATTCTGCCTTAATACCCAAGGTAAAGTTTCTATTAACGTCTACATTCAACTCGCCAGCAACACCAAAGGTATCCACATCATCATACACAATGCCATAGGAATTTCCGTAAGAATAGGGTTGGTCTGCCATCAAGGTAATCTCGTTATTTCTAAATAATGCGCGGTTTCTATCTGCTTTATACAATCCGTTGACGCTATAGCTCATATTGCTGGATAATTTCCCCTTTAAACCAATATAAGCGTTGTATTGCTCGTCTGTAGGCATCACAAACAATGTTGGTGATACAAATGGATTTTCTGAAGCAAACCCATGATATGAATTCTGAATTAAGCCACCTTCGATACCTCCGAAAGCTATCAATACATCATTAACTAGCCTATAGGTTGCGGTAACATTGGGGTATATATAGAGTGTATTATCTCCGGATTCTCTATCGTTTAAATAGTTAAGAGACACACCCAGGTTCACCGTTAAATCATCCTGCTTTAATTGGTATGACGGCGATACACCTACAACAAAATTGCCATACTTCAATTCGTTAGATGCATTGTAACTTCTATCAAAAGTACCGCCTAAATAATCAAATGTAAAATCGGTTGAGATTTCTTCTCCATTTACTGGAATATCAATGGTGGCCTTGGCTACAAATCTATTTTCGCCCGAACCTTGATTGTCATCAAAACGTCTAAAAAAGAAACTTCCGGAATTGATATACGTGTCTTCAAAATTAATGTCTCCACCAAAGTGTGCATTAGTAAATGAATGTCTTACATCAATCCCATCCGTTTGCGCTTGTGCAATTTGAGAGGTTGGTACACCATACCAATTGTAAATCTGATTTTGAAAACCAGCTTCAACAGTCCATGATAAATCTCGCAACTGTGATGAATAGTTGGCATTCAATTTTGTGTTTGAAAAATTATCATCAAACTGAACACCTTCAATACCACCACCGGAAGAATGGTGACTAAAATAACCGCCCACACTTTCAGTTCTACTAATAGCATGGTTTAAGTACACCTCACCTAAAAAAGTTGTATACGTACCAACCCCTAAAGTAGCGTAATTATCAAATAATTTCACTGGTTTTGCCTTTTCAACGGTGGCCGCTTTTCCTTTTGCTGGGGTAAAAGTCGAAGCCACTGGAAATGAAAATATGTTGTACTTAATCTCTTTTTTCTGAATAGCAGAATCGTTCTCTACAGATGGTACTTCCTTCACCTTAAAGGCATCAGAAATTGAGGGAGTATAAGGTTTTACAACATCTATAACTCCAGTATTTATGGTGTCATTTTTCTTTTTTTGAGCAAATGAAACAGAAAAACTTAGTGTTATGATTAGAATGAAAATATATTTAATGTGCTTTCGCATGATTTTAAATTTTTAATTTTTTATTGATGATTGATGATTTCAAATTTCATTAATTCGAGTCCTTAATTGCACTTCGACTGCGCTCAGTGTGACAGAGGGATTTAACTGAATACTGGGACTGAGACTGCATACTTTTTAATCCTGTGGTACAATTGATGAATTTGTTTTAGCCTCTTCTCGTTTTATACGTTTTAATTCCGTTTGTGCTTCGTCCACAACATCATCAAACTGACCAAAGTTTTCGATTACACTCTCTAAAATATAAGTGGCTTGATACGCATCATCCAGAGCATAAAAGTTTTTCGCCATAACTACTAAACCTTTGGCGCCGTAATATTTATAACCTGAATAATCCTTGGCTAATTTTTGCGCTGCAGTATTAGATGATTTATACTTACCGTCCTTGTTCTTGAAGTAAGCGTCGTAATACAATGCCTCTGCCGCAGTTTCTCCAGTTGCTACTTTTTGCACATTTTTATAAGCTGCTTTTGCTTTTGCCTCATCCCCAGTATTTATTGCAGAACGCGCAATAATAATATGGGCATCACTCTTAATTTTATTATCAATTTTTGAGCTCTTCAACACCTTTTCAGCATAAGCTACAGCGTTATCATAATTCTCTAATTGATAATTCGCTTTCATTAAGTTAGACTTTGCGAACACAACGTTCTGCGGGAAGTTAGCCTCTGCCTCCAAACGTTGTAATAAAGGAATGGCTTCGTTCCAATTTTTATTTTCTAAGTGGTATTGCGATAGTCTTGATAACGCTTCCTCTGTAAATTCACTTTGAGATGCTTCAACCACAAATTTATAATGAGGTGCTGCATTTGCAATTAAGTCCTTTTTATAATACAATTGCCCTAGATAAAAATGCGATTGTAGGCTGTGAATTCCGTTAGGGAAACTATTCAAATAATTATTAAACTGCTTGATCGCCGCATCAGTATTACCTTCTAAATATTGTTTTTCGGCCGCTTGATAGCTAGTGTTGTCTAAATCGGCATCGGTAACCTCAACATAATCCAATTGCTTTACCCAAGCCGCATACTCATTTACACGTCCTAAATCAATATAAATTAATCGTGCTGTAGATACTGCTTGAACCGCCTCTGGTGTTCCAGGATAGTTGCTTGCTACATTTTTAAACTTTTTTAAAGCCGCTTCATTTTTACTAGCGTTATAATGAATTAAGCCTTGACGCAATAATGATTTAGGCACAAATGAGCTCATTCTATATTCTGAGTTCAGCTTGTCATATCTCGCCATCGCTTTATCGGTTTCATTGGCTTTCACGTATGAATTTCCTAATTCGTACAACGCATCATCACGTAGTTTTGATTTAGGATATTCACCAATAAACGTTTCCAATTCCTTAATCTTTTTTGAAGGATTTCCAGCATAACCGGTACTAATAGCTTTTTGGAAGAATGCATAATCGGACTCTACTTCATTCATTTTAATGGCTTTCCCATAAGCATTGATGGCTTGATTGTATTTACTTGATACAAAGTGACCATCACCCAATCGCAAATAAGCATCATTCAACCTTACTTTGTCATCGCTTAGTTTTGAAATAAATTGATTGAAATAATTAGTCGCCTGATCGTAATTCTTCAACTTAAAGTAAGTATAAGCCAAATTGTAATCTATGTTTTTTTGCTCGGGAACATCCATTCCAGTAGATTGCTGGATGAACTGCTTAAATCCTACCAAAGCATCTTCGTAGTTTGTAAGGTTGTAATCCGCTTCGGCTTTCCAAAACGTGGCTCTAGCTGTAAATGTTTCATCAATAGATTCTCCTAAAGATTTATCAAACAGATTTTCAGCTTCTAAATATTGATTTTCATTATATAATTCCAGTCCACGGTAAAACGCTACTTTTTGATACGCTTTTTTGTTTTCAAAACTCTTTTTCTTTTCTAAAAGCGTTAAAGCTTCTTCATAATTTTTTGAAGTGATGTAAGAATCAATCAAAAGCGTTTCAATCTCCTCTTTATATTGTGTCTTCGGATATTTATCTAAGTAACCCGCCAATACTTGTGGTACGGACTGATAAGGATTCCCTATTTCATAACTGATTTTTGCGTAGTTTAACCAAGCATCTTCTTGAATTTTTAAATCAAAATCCATTTGAGACGCATTCCTAAAGGCATTTAACGCCTCCTGTTTTTTATCTAAATTGATGTAGCTTTCACCTAAATGATAATAGGCATTTTGAGCGATACTATTGTTTCCTCCAATTATCTTATTGAATTCTGAAATGGCACTTTCGTAATCACCTTGTTTGTAATGCGCATAACCCAATTGGTAAAAATCGGTATTATTCCATTTTGCATTTCTATCACGTTTGCCCTTTTTTCCTTTGTAGGCTTGCAGATATGGAATAGCCTCTGCGTATTGTTCTAGATTAAAATAACTTTCGCCAATAATTTTAGATAACTCTGAAACCTCATCCTCATCACTAGAATCTAACCTAGCTTTCGCCAATTCAATAGCTTTTTCAAATTTTCCTAATTTGAAGTTTAAATCTGCCTGATAATACGAGAGTTTCTCTTTGTAACGCTCTTGGTCTTCAACTTGTTCAAAATACTCATTGGCTCTATCGTAATCATCACCTTCATATGCCATAAACCCGATGTAATATTTAGCCTGAGAACCATATTCTGGCGAGTTCTCGACTCTACCCAAATACTTTTTCGCATCCTTATATTGTTTGGTTACAAAAGCCGTATAACCATTATTGAAATAAAATTTTTGACGCTCTTTTCGCGATAAAGCATTCTCATCAACCCTGTTATACCACTTTCTAGCATAGGCATACTTTCCATTGGTAAAATAGTAATCGGCAACATCTACAAACGCCGTATTTCGCTTTGTACTCGTAGGATATTCTTCAACAAAATCATTAATTAATTGATCTGCATTTTGCTGATTTAAGCGTACCGCACAATTGGCAATGTAATACGTACACTCTCCTTTTAGACCCTCTTTTTCTGTAGATTTTCTAATTTGAGAAAACAAAGATTGTGCTGCTAAATATTGCTGATTATTATAGAGACTTAGTGCTTTTTTATAATCTGCTAAACTATTGGTGTAAACCGCCGATGCCTGTGAAAAAACTTGTATTGCAATGCAACATACAAGTATAAAAATACTATGTTTTAGCTTCATTAGGTGTTTGGTTTTTGTTTGATGAAATTCAAAGATAATTTAATATCAAAGCTATAACGCAACAATCGTGCTAGAATTATAAACGGAGGTATTAAATGTTAAAATTTTGAATGAAATTGATACTTATTATGACTATTGGGATGCAATAAAACCATAGAAATATTGTTATTGGTTTGCGCCGTTGAACTTTAAACTTTAAACTTGTATTCTGAAATACGCTTTACATGTCTGAAACCATTTTACAACTTAAAGATGCTTCTATTTACCAAGGTGAAAACTTGGTGCTTTCTGGTGTTAATGTTGAAATAAACAAAGGCGAGTTTGTATACTTAATTGGTAAAACTGGTACAGGCAAAAGTAGTTTTATGAAAACACTCTACGGCGATTTACCTTTAAATGACGGTGAAGGTTTTATAGTTGATTATGATTTAAAAACTTTGAAAGAAAAAGACATTCCATTTCTAAGAAGAAAATTGGGTGTAGTTTTTCAAGATTTCAAATTACTGATTGATAGAACGGTTAATGATAATCTCCTTTTTGTTTTAAAAGCTACAGGTTGGAAGGATAAAGACAAAATGAATACCCGCGTTGAAGAAGTACTCGATAAGGTAGGCATGAAAACTAAAGGGTTTAAATTCCCTCATGAATTATCAGGTGGAGAACAACAGCGTGTTGCCATTGCAAGAGCTTTATTAAATGAACCTGAACTTATTCTTGCAGATGAGCCTACTGGCAACTTAGATCCTCAAACCAGTGTGGAGGTGATGAAAGTACTACAAGACATTAATAAAAACGGTAATACCATTTTAATGGCAACACACGATTATGCATTACTATTAAAGTACCCGAGTAAAACATTGAAATGTGACGAGAATCAGGTTTATGAGGTGGTGCAGCGTAAAGGTTAAAACTTCAAAATTAAAACCAGTGGCCTTCCTCAAGTAAGAACAACAAGAATCAATGATTTCAATTCTTATTCCAACTTATAACTACAATATTTACCCCTTGGTCAAATGTTTAGAGAATTTGGCCATAAAAGCTAAAATTGATTTTGAAATTATTGCAATTGACGACGGCTCAAATTCCAACTTAAATATTGAAAATGACAAAATTAATTTACTTGTAAATAGCAGATTCATTGCTAAAAAAGAGAATGTAGGCTTAAGTCAAAATAGAAATAATCTTGTTTCTTTATCTAAGTATAAATATTTGCTTTTTATAGATGGAGACTCTAAAATAACCAATAAAAACTACATCAATAATTACTTAGTTGCTTTAGACCAAAATCCTGATGTGATATATGGTGGACGAGTTCACCCAAATAAAGTTGAACCTAACCGAAAACTCAGATGGAAATATGGTAAACAGCATGAAGATTCGAAAGCCATAGAAAGAAGGAAAATAGGTTATAAATCTGTTCTATTCAACAATACTATTATAAAAAAGTCAATTTTTGAAACAATTAATTTCGATAAGAACATTACCAAATATGGTCATGAAGACAGTATTTTTGCTTATCAACTAAGTTTGAAAAAAGCAAAAGTTCTACATATTGATAATAGCGTATTACACAATGATGTTGACATGAACGAAGTTTTTTTCCGGAAAACTCAAAGAGCTCTAGAGAATTTAAACTACATCTATAAAAATGAAATAATAGAAAATGAATTTATTACATTTTTATCATTTTTCTCTAAAATTAGTGCCTCTAGAATTAATTACCTATTTGCCATAGGCTATAAAATATTCAATGCACTATTTAGGCTTAATTTAACGTCTAACAACCCATCCTTATTCATTTTCAATATATTTAGGATTAGCTATTTTTGTCATATCAACCTTAAAAAATGAAGCCTCTATTTTCAATTATTATTCCATTATACAACAAAGAGGCTTTTATTGAAAACACTCTTAAAAACGTTTTTGAACAGACTTTTACAGATTTTGAAATTATAATTGTAAATGATGGCTCTACCGATAACAGTCTTGCAAGACTAGAAAAATACAAAGACGATAGATTAAAGCTTATAGATCAAAAAAATCAAGGTGCTGCTGCTGCAAGAAATACTGGCATCTCTAATGCTAAATCTAATCTCATAGTTTTTTTGGATGCTGACGACATATGGATGCCTAATCATTTGGAGGAATTAAAAAGACTATATGAAGATTTCCCAGACTGCGGGATGTTTTGCAGCCGGTATAAGACGAAAATTTCCAAAAATAGGCTTGTAGATAATAGCTTTTACAATAGCATTAGTGACGATTTTCGTGGCGTTGTTCCAGACTTTTTTGAAGCAAGTTTAGTGAATAGAGTAGCATTTACCTCAGCAGTTATGATACCCAAGAGGATTTTGAAGATTATAGGTGGTTTTGACGCAAATATTTCTAGTGGACAAGATTTAGATTTATGGATTAGGATAGCCGTACATCATAAAGTTGCAATTTCAAAAGAGACTACCGTTATATATAGATTTGAAATTCCAAAATCGTTATCAAAAACCTCAATTCTACAAAAGAAAATTATTGATTTTAAAAAGTTTGCTACTCCAGAGATCTCCAACAAAAGTCTTAAACGTTTTTTAGATATTTATCGCTTAGAGTATGCTATTCGATATAAAATAGCTGGTAATAAAGAAAAATCAGCTTACTTTATTAAAGAAATTAGTTCAAACATCCCTTTGAAATCAAAACTACTTCTTACACTACCTCCTTCTTTCTTAAGACTATTACTTCAGATTAAACATTTTTTAAAAAAACAGGGTATTGATTTTACAATTTACCATTAATAACATATTGCTTATAAAGCTCAAAATCCCTAATATAATCTTCTTCCTCAAACACGTCTGAAGCAATAACCAGACAAACCGCTCCAGACGAAAAGTTCTTAAGCTCTCTCCATATGCCATTTTCTATCAATAAACCTTCAAAAGGACGATTCAATAATACTGTTTGGGTTCCTTCAATATTATTTAAAACTACCTCAAAACTCCCAGATAAGGCGACCAAAAATTCCTTCTGCTCAATGTGCGCATGACCTCCTCGCATTGCTCCCGCCGGAACATCATATAGATAATAAACACGCTTTAATTTAAAGGGAAGTACGTCTTTTTCAATTACAGATAAATTCCCTCGATAATCCTCTATTTTCGGTATTTTAATTTTTTTACCTAATGCCATATTAATTTTTTCCCAGTAACGCCTTCCATTGTTTTTGAATCTCAATATAAGAAAACCTTTCAACAGTGTGAGCCGTATTTTTTTTAAGATACTGTATTAGCACTGAATTTGAAGCTAAGTTTTCTATAGCCACCTTTAAGGACTCAAAGTTCTGATTTTCAACCAATATACCGTTTTCACCAGAAACAATTACTTCATTGGGTCCAGATTCTAAATCAAAACTTAACACAGGCGTAGATTGACACATAGACTCTAAAATGACCATAGGAAACCCTTCATATTTACTGCACAAAACTAAAAAAAGCGCACTAGCTAAATACCTTTCTGGGTTTGAGACATAACCCATAAAAACAACATTTTCTTCAAGTCTAAGTTGTTTTACAAGAGTTTTGCATTCTTCCATTTGAGAACCTTCTCCCAATATTACCAGCTTTACCCCTATTTCTGATAAGTTTGTTTTAGAATATGCTAAAATTAATTTATCAAATTGTTTCAATGGCTCTATTCTTCCAGCAGCAATTATATAATCAAACTCAAACTGATTCGAAAACTGGGTTCCTGCAGAAGCCACATCTACACCATTGTAAATACATATAGCATTGGTCATTCCATATCTATTTTCAATCTTTTCTTTTATTGCACTAGAGCAACAAATAATCTTATAAACGTTTTTGAACAAAAAATTAGCAACTGTTTTATTATTTGGTAGATATGTTTCTAATCTAGCACTATGAATCCCTATTATTATGCTCGCCTTTGAGTAAAATACTTTTTGAATTACAAACTCTGAAAAGATGTTTATTCTGTACCGCTGATCAATTATATAATCAAATTTCGATGCTTTTAAATAAGAATTAAAATTATAGTAGCGCCTAAGTTTTTCAAAGTATTTATGAACTCCTTGTGCCTTAGTCTTAAAACAAGTGTATTTTTTAACACCTAAAGGTTTATTCACCTGATCTAGTAATAATAGCTCAACATCAAACTCGCTGTTTGACAGCATTTTACACAAACTTTTTGTTGCACTTGAAAGCCCCCCAAATTCTAGATTATAGGTTACTATGGCAATTTTAATGACTTTGCTTTGCAATACTTTAAGGTTTGTTTATTTTAGGCAAATATAAAGTTTAGTTCAATAATGTCTCTCAATCCAAAAGTTACTGTAGTTTGTTCCTGTTTTAATCATGAAAAATATGTGATTGAAGCATTAGATTCAATAAAGAACCAGACATATCCTAATATCCAAATTATTATTGTTGATGACCACAGTAGTGACAATTCTGTACAAACTATTGAAAATTGGAACAAAAAAAATCTCGATGCAATTTTTATTAAAAACACGTCAAACTTAGGACATACAATTTCATTCAACAATGCTATTAATTATGCAAAAGGAGACTATTTAGTTGATCTCGCAGCGGATGATGTACTGCTAAGTAATTGCATACAGGAGCAAGTAAACACCTTTGAATCTTCAAAAATGACTAATCTAGCAATGGTTTATTCTAATATAAATCTTGTAGATAAAAACCTAAAGTTTAAATCAGTTTATTACGATGAAACTGATAACCCTGAAAGTGGGGACATTTATAAAATGGTAATAGGAAGAACGGTGAAAATATGTTCTGTAGGCTCGATGATTGAAACAAAAGTGTTTTTAGATCTTGGTGGTTATGATGAAAATTTAATTTATGAAGATTTAGACCTATGGGTAAGAGTTTCAAGAAAATATAATTTCAAATATATCCCTAAAGTCTTAGTTAATAAAAGGGAACTCTCCAACTCTCTGGGTACGCATTTTTTTTCAAAAGGAGACCTTTCTAAAAAAATCCATAAATCCACCTTAAAAATTCTTGAAAAAATCCTATTATTAAATACCTCTAAAGATGAACATAAAATAATGTTGAAGCGTATTCGTTTCGAAATGATTAAACTTTTGAATGGCAGAGAACCTTGGCTCTTTTGTAAAATAATAATAATTGCCACCAAAGCTAAATTAAGAAGCTTATAAAATAATATTCTTTATTTTGCCATAGATTAGATTAATCAAATCATAAAAATGTATGATTTCTGAAAATCAAAAAAGAAAATTATACGTTTGAAAAGTATACCAACATTTTCTCAATTGGAGAACCCCTAACAAAAAACAATTAGCGATAAAAAATCCCAATAAATTTCCAAGTTTATTCATCCCAGGTGCAGGTAAATCAGGCACCTCGACACTACATAATCTGTTAAATCAGCATCCACAAATTAATATGTCTTCTAAAAAAGAACCACATTTTTGGACGCATCCAAATTTCGACAATTACACAGATGAAGATTTTCATAAATATTTAAATTTGTTTACCGATTCTTCAGACGCTACTTATTTTGGAGAGTCTAGTACAGGCTACATGGTTTTTCCAAGTTTTTTAGAACGGATAACGCAAACCGATATACAAAATTTAAAATTCATATTTGTTTTAAGAAACCCCATTGACAGGATATATTCACACTACTGGTGGCTAAAGGGTTTGGGAAGTGAGTCTTACAGCTTAAAAGAAGCCGTTTTAAGGGATCTAGATATTGAACCTAATCATGCTGATGAGTTACCTGAATCGAACTACAAATTTTACTTTCAATTTGGTCTGTACCATAAATGGCTGAAAAAGTACTATAAGGTTTTTGATGCCTCACAAATAAAAATAATTACGAGTGAAAAATTGCAATCTTCTCAACTGCAAACATTAAATAACTGTTTTTTGTTTCTGGGGTTAAATAATTTAGATGAGATTGAACTTACCCACACCAACAAAACAAAATTACTCAAATACCCAAAACTATATAGATTTATTAAGCTCCTTGTTTGGGGGAGAATAAAAACTCCCAAAATAGTTAAAATGGTGTTTCCTCGAAGAATTAAAGAACTAATAAGAGGCAATCTTTTGGATTGGATAATGAATTTAACAAAAACCAATAAGTCTTATCCTAAATTATCTTCTGAAGAGCGTATTTGGCTGAAAAACCTTTATCTTGAAGACGTACATAACTTAAAAAAAATGACAGGAATGAACTTTGAGGAATGGTATGATTTCAATTAAGAACAATGAACTTTATTAAAACTTCATTTTACTCAGCGATAAGTTCTGGCATAAGCATAATTACAAAGCTTATCACCCAAAAAATAGTTGCCGTTTACCTTGGAACTCAAGGCATGTTTATTCTGGGACAATTGAAAGATTTTTTACAATTTTCTCAATCCATTGGAACCTTCGGTATAACTAATGGCATAATAAAATACTCTTCCCAATATCAAAATCAAAAAAATGAGTTAGGAAAGTTTTTAAGCGCTGGATTAAAAACCCATGTTATTTTCTCAGTTCTTGTATTAATCTTTACACTCCTTTTTAGTAATTGGTTATCAGAGCTTCTTTTCAACAATTCGAAGTACTCAATTTACCTAGTTATACTCTCCTTTTCCTTAATTAGTGTAACTATACACACACTGCTGATGTCCATATTAAATGGTTTAAAAAAGATCAAACTATACATAGGTATTAGCATTATTACATCTGTATTGTCTGCTATCGTTTTAATAGTTTTAGTGGTTAATAAGTTAATTGAAGGCGCTTTTTTAGCTTTTAGTATCATTCAAATACTGAGTTTTATTACCTCACTTGGATTAATACTTATTTACAAACCTTTTAATATTAATTTACTCTTACAGAAGTTCGATATCTCAAAATTTAAAATGCTATCCAAATATAGTGTGATGGCTATTGTAGGACCTATTTGCTTAATTGCCACTACCCTATTCGTAAGGAATTACATAGAAACTAATTTTGATATTGATCATGCTGGGTCCTGGGAAGGTATGTGGCGTATTTCAGATATGTATCTTTTATTTTTAACGACCACTTTTAAAATTTATTTGCTACCAACATTTTCTGGTCTTGAGGGAGCTAAATTAAAAAATGAAGTCTTCAAAATGTGGAAAACTGTTACCCCTATAATTATTGTAATCGTTTTGTTAGTTTATCTTTTAAAGGACACAGTCATTAAATTATTTTTGAGTGAAAATTTCTTATTAATAAGTTCCATACTACTTTTTCAACTTTTGGGAGATGTTATCAAAATTAATTGCTGGGTGTTGGGGAACCTTATTTTAGCAAAGGCCAAAACCAAATTTTTTATTTTTTTACAAGTAAATTGGGCATTTGTGTTCTGTGTTTCAAGTGTATTATTTATAAAAACATATGGATTTAAAGGTGTAGCTATAGCGTACTTTTTCTCTTATATTATTCATTTTATTGTCATGAATATTTATTTTAGAAAACTACTGTGGCAAAAAACCACTAACAATTAATTGAAATCTCAAAAACTACAATACGTCTCTACCCGCGAAGGTTAATTGAATTTACAATATGTTCTATTTCTTTAGACTGTAGAGTGGTATTTAATGGCAAACTTAACACCTCGCGATGTATCCTTTCGGTAATCGGCAATGTTTCAGAGCGATATTCAGAATATGCTTTTTGTTGATGTATAGGTATTGGATAATGTATAGCTGTTTCAATTTTCTTTTCAAGAAGAAACTCTTTTATGGCATCCCGGTTTTTGCATCTTACAACGAAAAGATGAAATACGTGTTGATTAAGATCATTGCAATGTGGTAAAACAATATCTTTAGAAACAATCTCGTTCAAGTAGATTTTTGCTATTTCTCTCCTACTTTCATTTTCATCATCTAAATGCTTCAACTTAATATTTAAGAATGCAGCCTGTAGCTCATCAATTCTATAGTTATACCCTTTATATTTATTTTCATAAGAAGATATTCTTCCATAATTCCTAAGCTTAAAAATCACTTCAGCCAACTCCTTATCATTTGTGGTAATAGCGCCAGCCTCTCCTAGCGCTCCTAAATTTTTTGTAGGGTAAAAACTAAAGGCAGCGGCATCCGATACGTTTCCTGTTTTGCGATCATCTATCCATTGCGCACCATGTGCTTGGGCAGCATCTTCAATAAGTAATAAATTATGTTCCTTCGCTATCTTCTCCAAAGCTTCTACATTATATAGTTTACCGTACAAATGTACACCCAATATCGCCTTAGTTTTTGAAGTTATACTCTTTGTTATTTCATCTGGATCAATATTATAATCTACAATACTGGGTTCAACTAAAACAGGTTCCAATCCATTGTGCGAGATAGCAAGAATCGAGGCTATATAAGTATTTGCGGGTACCAAGACCTCATCTCCATCAGATAATTTTCCTAAGATTTTATAGGCGTCAAAAATTAAATGAAGTGCATCTAGACCAGAACTCACTCCAATACAAAACTTAGTTCCACAATAGTGAGAAAAGGCACCCTCAAATTGTAATACTTGCTCTCCTAGCACATAGTGGTTGTTATCAATAAAATTGCCAAAAGCTGTACAGAACTCGTCCTTATACTTCTTATTTACTTTTTTTAAATCAAGAAATTTAATCATTCAATTTAATTTCAAAATATTGAAACGAAAACTCTTTGCATCCGAATTCCATTTTTTGTTTAAGCAACCCAGGATTATAACCAAGATCTGAACTATCTGTAACAGTTCCCATAGAAAAAAAGCATTTCCTTCGTTCTTTAAAAAGGTTAACTAAATGTACAAATAAAAAATCCATAGCATAGGTTTCTTCTCCTAAATCGGTAGTCGCGCCATATTGAGATTTAACAACGTCTCCTTTGTCAAAAATCGTAATTCCCGCAACAATCTGTTCATCCAAGTAAGCATTATACTGCAATATATTTTTAGGAAACAAGCTGTACAAATATTCAATTTCACCTAAGGTGTGCACAGGTGTTGCATTGTAACGGTTTTTCAATCTAGGTATCAAAACATCATTCCAAAAACTTGAAAATGAATTTTCCAATCTAATTTCTAAACCATTTTTTAATGCTCGCCTATAATGTTTTAGTTTAGTTTTATGTATTTTGAAATCTTGATAATCAACACAAAGTAACTTTTGAGAACTAATTTCTTGTGCATAGTTATTTTCTTTTAAAATATCCCAAATAACGCCTCTGTCTTTTGAATAAATACGTGGAATTTCTTTTATTACTATTGCATTAATTTCTGATTGTCGCAAAAAGGATACAACAATTTTTATGGCACTTTTCAATTCTTCTTTAGTAATTTCCTTGTAAGTAAAAAGGCCACCATAAGTCAGTCCCTGATGTGAATATACTTTATCATCAACTTTATTTGCTGGAAGAATTGATATTAAAACATCATTTTTAAAAACAAGAAGGGAAAAATCCTGAAACCTACTGGCATGATACTGCATGAAGTCCCTATGAAACAAAAAAGTAGTACTATTAGTGCGCTCCACAAAACTGTTCCATAAATTGTAATACTCGTTTGTATACGTTTCTACTTTATAAACAGGATTGCTAATCATTAGTCTTTATTTCATTTCTCTATGGTGAAGCTAAATATAAGTTAGTTATCCTTTACTGCGCCGCTATCTACCCCAAAAAGAGAACTTCCAAAAATTAATAAAATAACGCCATAATACATTAAATGACTTACAAAATGCCCAATTACAGCACCTTCAACACCATACAATTTTATAAAGTAAATACTTGTAATATATAACATAACTACCAAAAAGGCTTCGGTAATTATGTAGTGCCAAAACATTTTCTTAGCCAGAAATTGGTAAGCAATAATCATGGACAGCACCTTAACAAAATCACCCAACAATTGCCACATAAATAAATCTTCAACAGGTTGAAACTCCTCAGAAAACACAAACCACACAATAAAAGATCGTAATGCGTATATTACCAGTAACCCAATCGCAAAATATGGCACAATCTTCTTATATAGGGAAAAGATTTCCTTCTTAAACTCTTTAATATCATTTATTTCAGAAAATCTGGGGATGATGTAAAGCCCCAATAGAGAACTTACCATCATCAAGTAATACTTTGATATTCTTAACATCGCCTCCCAAAACCCAGCATCTTTGTAACCAATAGTATCAATTATATAGGAACGTATGGAAAGAACTACAAGCGGTAAAATAACTGCTGAAAATAGAGCCATTCCTGAATAAGAACTCAATTTTTTCAAATGGGAAAAACTAACCTGCTCAACGCCCAAAAGCGGAATTAAACTTTTTCTATTAATTATCCCTACGAGGGTTATTAAGAATATTAAAGATTCTGAAATAGCAACCGATATCAACGCTCCATCCAACTTCTCAAGATAAATAAGCAATAATGCCACGCATAAGCTTAGTATTTGCCCAATGATGTTAATTATAATTAAGATTTTATACTTTGAAAACCCATTCATAATTGAAAAGGTGAACATATTGAGCGCATAAAATGGTAGTACAATAGAAAAAATCTTTATAACATAAACGTAGTTATTGTAAGTAGGAAAAATTAAACTGTTTATGTATTCCGCTTGAAAATAACAGAAAAAAGAAACGATAATAGTGGAAAAAAAGCCAATATAATAGGCAGTTGAGAGCGTTTTACTCAATTGCTCTAAATCGTCTTTAAAATCGTTAACATATTTAACTATGCCTTTATAAAAACCAAGTGTGGCAAAAGTTTGTGCCGAAGCCACAAAACTTCTTAAGTTTCCTATGAGTGCTAAACCTTCTGCTCCAATAATAACGGCAATTACTTTTGAAGTTAATAAACCAGCAATAATCCGAGTAAAAACAGCAGCCGATTTTAAAGATGCTATTTTAATTAAAACTTTATTATTAATATACTTTATTAGGCTTATCAAAAAAAGAGAGTATTTTCATCTAGCGTTATTTCCGGTACTAGATTTAGGTTTGGCAATTAATGTCTCAAATATACAAAACGAATCAAATGTTAATTATTGTAAGTCCTATGAATAAAATCATACCTTCTTAAGTACATGAAACACATTAATAATAAGGATAGCGACATTTGTGATGATTATAGGCTTAGAAATAGGATGCAACAAAAACCCATAAGCTATAAATAACAATGCCCCTATTCCGTTTACTATTCTTAGTTTAACAATTGATTTCATTAAAAAAGAAACCAATACAGTAGCCATAGCCATATAACCGAGCCATTCCACATATGTTTCTCCAAAAAGCATTAAATACTTTTATTTCGTTTACGTTCTACTTCTGTTAACAAAATTTTTCTTAAGCGTAAATGATTTGGTGTTACCTCCACGTACTCATCTTTTTGAATATATTCCAACGCCTCTTCTAAAGAAAACTTAATTGCTGGGACTATTTTAGCCTTATCATCAGCACCAGCAGAACGCACATTACTTAATTTTTTAGTTTTGGTAACATTTACGGTCATATCATCTCCACGAGAGTTTTCGCCAATAACCTGTCCTTCATAAATATCTTCTCCAGGATCGATAAAAAACTTTCCTCTTTCTTGTAACTTATCTATTGAATATGGGATTGCAGTACCATTTTCCATAGAAACTAAAGATCCATTTAAGCGCTCTGGAATCCCTCCTTTAATGGGTTGGTATTCCTTAAAGCAATGTGCCATAATTGCCTCTCCTGCCGTAGCTGTTAACAATTGGTTTCTTAAACCTATAATCCCTCTTGATGGAATAATAAATTCGCAAACCATTCGATCGCCTTTGGCCTCCATACTTAGCATTTCACCTTTTCTTATGGTTACCATCTCTATAGCTTTTCCAGAGACGTGTTCCGGTAAATCAATGGTCATTTCTTCAAATGGCTCACATTTTACACCCTCAATTTCTTTAATAATAACTTGTGGCTGTCCAATTTGTAACTCATACCCTTCACGACGCATCGTTTCGATTAAAACGGATAAGTGTAATACGCCTCTTCCAAAAACCATAAACTTATCTGCGCTATCCGTATCTTCAACTCTTAAAGCTAAATTTTTCTCTAGTTCTTTAGTTAAACGCTCTTTAATATGTCTTGAGGTTACATACTTTCCATCTTTTCCGAAGAAAGGAGAATCGTTAATGGTGAAGAGCATACTCATAGTTGGCTCATCAATCGCAATGGTTTTAAGCCCTTCAGGGTTTTCAAAATCAGCAACAGTATCCCCTATTTCAAATCCTTCTAACCCAACTATTGCACAGATATCTCCAGCTTTAACCTCATCCACTTTTTTACGGCCTAAACCGTCAAATGTATGCAGTTCTTTTATTCTTGACTTCACTATGGCACCATCACGTTTTACCAAAGAGATATTTTGACCAGCTTTTAGTTCTCCTCTTGTTAAACGACCGATAGCAATTCTTCCTGTAAAGGATGAAAAATCTAAAGAGGTAATAAGCATTTGAGTTGAACCCTCATCTATTTTAGGAGAAGGAATGTGCTCTAAAACCATATCTAGAAGTGGTTCTATATTTTCAGTAGGATTCTGCCAATCTTCGCTCATCCAATTGTTTTTTGCAGAACCGTAAACGGTTGGAAAATCAAGTTGCCACTCTTCAGCGCCTAGTTCGAACATTAAATCGAATACCTTTTCATGAACTTCATCTGGCGTACAATTTTCTTTATCCACTTTATTCACTACCACACAAGGTTTCAAACCTAGATCGATTGCTTTTTGCAAGACAAAACGCGTCTGTGGCATTGGCCCTTCAAAAGCATCAACAAGCAGCAAAACCCCATCGGCCATATTTAAAACACGTTCTACCTCTCCACCAAAATCCGCGTGACCAGGAGTATCAATAATATTTATCTTAGTACCCTTGTAGGTTACCGATACGTTTTTTGATGTTATGGTAATTCCACGCTCTCGCTCCAAGTCGTTATTATCCAAAATCAAATCACCCGTGTTCTCATTCTCACGAAATAATTGACAGTGGTACATAATCTTGTCAACCAAAGTAGTTTTACCGTGGTCTACGTGAGCAATAATAGCTATGTTCTTGATGGCATCCATTCCTATCTCTAATTTTAAGCGTGCAAAGTTACGTTTATTTATGTTTATAAAGCATTATCTTTACCCCTTTATTCGACAAACACAATCGTTTATGAATCTTAGTGAAATTCCTAGGTTAAAGCACACGACCTCGAATAACTTTTTTTTGTTATGTGGCCCTTGTGCCATAGAAGGTGAAGATATGGCTTTAAGGATTGCAGAAAAAGTAGTTTCAATTACTGATAAGCTAGCAATTCCATATGTTTTTAAGGGAAGTTTTAAAAAGGCGAACCGCAGTAGAATTGATAGTTTTACTGGCATAGGAGATGAAAAAGCTTTGAAAATTCTTCAAAAAGTATCGGAGACTTTTGATGTACCAACGGTAACCGATATTCATGAGGTTTCTGATGCTGAAAAGGCTGCGGAATACGTGGATGTATTACAAATTCCAGCATTTTTAGTAAGACAAACTGATTTGGTTGTTGCTGCGGCAAAAACCGGCAAAGTGGTGAACTTAAAGAAGGGCCAGTTTATGAGCCCTGAAGCTATGAAACATGCCGTACAAAAAGTAAAAGATTCAGGCAGCGATAAAGCTTGGATAACGGATAGAGGCACAATGTTTGGGTATCAGGACATGATTGTTGATTTTCGTGGTATTCCTACTATGCGTCAATATGCGCCAACAGTTTTAGACGTTACGCATTCTTTGCAACAACCCAATCAATCTGCCGGAGTCACAGGTGGAAGACCGAACATGATCGAAACCATCGCTCGAGCTGGAATTGTAAATAATGTTGATGGTTTATTTATTGAAACACACTTTGACCCTGCAAATGCCAAAAGCGATGGTGCCAATATGCTGCACCTAGATAATCTAGAAGGTTTATTAACCCGATTAGTAGAAATTAGAAAATTGGTTACTTCCCTTTAGGTTTTAGAATTAATTTAAACGGATTTGTATTTATTTCGAGTTGCTTTTTCAACACATAAACAATTACTTCATCATTAATTTCATCCACAGATTTGTAGCGAAGAGATCTTAAAGACTTTCTTCCTGCATCCACAAAATATTCGGAATACTTATCCATTTGATCAAAATGCCAAAAAGCCAAATCCACGTAATTTTTTGAGTGATTTAAAAAACAAATAGGTATACCATCATTATAAAAGAAAGGAATACGCCATTTGTACAACATTTCAGAATTTGGCACCACTGCTTCAATAATAGCTTGCAACTGGAGTAATATCGTTTTATAGGGTTCCTCTTGTTTTAATATGTAGGCTTCAGCAGGATTCATATATCTCGCTTTATTCGATGAGATGCTGAAACGAGTTCAGCATGACAAAGTGTTATTCCTTTCAAACTTAACAAAAATTTATATGTGATAATTCAAAAATAATTATTTACTTTGTATTTCAAAGTACTTTATAATGAAATCAAAAGATTATTTAAAAGACATAAGTGAAATTAAAAACATGATGAACAAATCATCGCGCTTTATTTCCCTTAGTGGACTATCCGGAATTCTTGCTGGTGTTTATGCCCTAATTGGTGCTGCGATTGCTTATTCACTTGTTATAAGCTATAGCTATGGCCGATTAACATTGGATGGCTGGGTTTTTGAAACTTGTCTTTTCATTTTATTTATGGTGGCCTTCTTGAGTATTTTAACTGGTATATTTTTAACTACTAGAAAAGCAAAAAAAGATGGTTCCAAAATTTGGGATAGTACTTCTCGCCGATTGGTTTTTAATTTTCTAGTACCACTTGCTGTAGGTGGTTTATACATTTTAATTATTTTAAGTCAAGGGAAATACGGGCAGTCTGGGGGTTTGATGTTAATTTTTTATGGCTTAGCTCTAGTAAACGCTTCCAAATACAGTATAGGTGATATTCAATATTTGGGTTACATTCAAATTATATTAGGACTAATAGGTGCATGGAAACCTGGATATGGCTTTTGGTTGTGGGTATTAGGTTTCGGTATTATGCATATAGTATATGGTACTTGGATGCATTTTAAGTATGATAGAAATTAAATTATGAAGAAAACTGCTTTATTCATTTTATCGGTAGTATTAATAATTCTGTCTGTGCCTTTAATTGCAATGAAATTTACCAATGAAGTAAATTGGGATGTTTATGACTTTTGGGTCGCTGCTATTTTGTTATTTGGTTTAGGACTTATGATTAGTTTTCTTTGGCAAAGGTTTTCAAAATCAAAATACAAGGTGCCAATAATTATTGTTACACTAATATTATTCATTTTATTATGGATAGAATTAGCGGTGGGCATTTTTGGTTCTCCAATAGCGGGAAGCTAAACAATTGCTTAGAAAAATGAGTATTATAAATAATATAAATAAGCTGTTTGATCATCGGATAAGATTAGGTATCATGTCAGTTCTTATGGTTAATGAGTATGCAGATTTTAATATGCTAAAAGAACTTTTAGGTGCTACGGATGGTAATTTAGCAAGCCATACAAAAGCCTTAGAAAAAGCAGAATACATAAAGGTGGAAAAGCAGTTTATTGGACGAAAACCTAACACCCGCTACTCCACTACTAAATTGGGTAGAGCTGCATTTAAAAAACACATAGATGCTCTTGAAGCCATAATAAAAAAACAGAAATAATTTTTTTATCACTTTACTTTGAAATTCAAAGTACTTTAAATTAAAAACCAAATGAAACAAATTTCACTAATTATTGGCGCTCTAGTATTCAGCACGCTTTTTCACAAACAAAGCATAGGCTTAAATCTTTCGGTATTTAGTCTGGTTGCTATAATTGTCCTCTTAATTCACAATACAAAAGCATTTAGACAAAAAACAACAATTGCCCATGCTTTACTTTATGCACTTACCGCGATCTCAATATTTTTATATAATAACACTTTGGCTATTGTAGCTAATGCCATGGCATTCGTTACACTCGTTGGTCAAGTTTCAACACAAAATTCATCTATTTATGTGAATTGGCTCAATGGTTTATACTCATTTATTGCAGGTTTCTTTCATCGAAATTTTCATATTCATGAAGCATCACAAAAAGTTGAACCTAAAATAAAGATAGACTACTTACACCTAACTAAACTTATTGGAATTCCCTTAGTGGTCCTTGTCATTTTTATCGCATTATATAAAAATGGTAACCCCATGTTTAGTAATTTAATCAATGGCATTGATTTTTCCTTTATCAACTTGCAATGGGTTTTAGTAGCTCTTTCTGGTTACTATCTATTTTACAACATTTCTAAACCTGTTACTGTTAATCCTGCTACCTCAAAAGATTTGCAAATAGGGAACAGTTTGTTCCTTAAAGCTCATTTTGAAAATGAGTATTTAAAAAAAGAAAATCAACTTGGTTTTGTTTTAATAACTGCTCTAAATTTTCTAATCGTTCTTTTTCTAATTACAGATGTCAGCTACTTAATCAACTCTGTAAATTCAAGCGCACCAGAACTCTCATGTCAAGTTCACAATGGCATAAATGCATTGATAGCTTCCATTGTTATTGCCATTATTATCATCTTATATTTCTTTAGGGGCGATTTAAACTTCTATAATAACAATAAAAATCTAAGGCTGGTAGCCTACACCTGGATGCTACTAAATGCAGTTCTTGTTATAAATATTATTATAAAAGATATTTTATACATCTACAACTTTGGTTTAACCTACAAGCGCATTGGTGTTTTGGTTTACTTATTACTTACGGTTATTGGCTTAACAACCACGTTTATTAAGGTAAAACACCTAAAAAACTTATGGTATTTATTCAGAATTAATACCATAAGTGCTTTCACTATACTAATTGTATCGTGCGCTTTAAACTGGGATAGTTTAATTACAAAATACAATTTGAATTATGCTAAATCTATGGATTTTAATTACCTAATTGAATTATCAAACAACAACACCTTTATGCTTAAAAATTATCTAGATGAAAATGATTTAGATATGGAAAAAGCCTTAGCTATAGAACAAAAATATAAAACCTACGTAATGACATTACAAGATAACTCGTGGCAGGAATCTCAATTTGACACTTATAGAATTAAATAATCATGGATACACCTTCAACACTATTAAAATCTACAATATTATCCTTTGTAATCTTTTGGAGCGTTATTCTAACAGAAAAAGAAATACCTCTTGATGCTATTCCTTACATGTTCCTATCCTTAATCCCAATTTTTTTATGTTGCATGTTTACCATCTGCTTAACTGTTGCTCCATTCTACTGGTCTAAAAATGAAAAAACTGCTTTCAAAACGATTTATAACAACTGTTTCCCATTCTATGCTATCGCGCTTTTTGGTGTTTGCTCATTAGTACTTATAACATCCAATTTCGAAATGAGCATCGTAGCTTTTACAGCCTCTGCCTTTTTTACATTGCTAAAATCTTGGACTTGGATTATCAAACCATCTAAAACAGAATTAAATGAAGCTCTTTAAAAAACTCATAAAACTGGGTATCATAATAATTATGATACTTTTAGTAGTCGATCTTGTAATAACTCAAAAGGCGAAGCCTTTCATTTTTGATAATACTGATGATTTAGCGATTAATAGAGTTGGTTTAGTTTTAGGTGCAGGGAAATACACCAAACATGGCGGTATTAATTTATACTATAAATATCGCCTAGAAGCAGCTATACAACTTTACAGAGCAGGTAAAATTGAGTTCATTTTAGTAAGTGGAGATAACGGAAGAAAATACTATGACGAACCTACTGATTTTAAAAACGATCTTATAAAAAAAGGCATTCCTGAAAACAAAATTTATTTGGATTATGCAGGTTTTAGAACACTAGATTCCATGGTACGCGCCAAAAAAGTTTTTGGTCTTTCGAAGTTCACTATCATCTCCCAAAAGTTTCATAACGAACGTGCCTTATTTCTTGCCCATAATTTTGATATAGACGCCATTGCTTTTAATGCAAAAGACATGAAAGGGAGTTATGGATTAAAAACAAAACTTAGAGAATATTTAGCTAGAACTAAAGCCACTTTAGATATTCTTTTTGCTGTAAAACCCAAATACCTCGGTCCTAGAATTGAAATCGTATGAGGATAAACAAAACATACCTACTACTAACAATTGTGCTTTTCATAACTGAAGCCCTAATCGCCATATACCTAAAAACCGGATTCATCCGCCACACCGTTGGCGACTTTCTGGTGGTTATTTTAATCTATTGTTGTTGCAAAAGTTTTTTTGAAGTGAATTCGATAAAACTAGCAATAGCCGTATTTCTTTTTGCCCTATGTATCGAGCTGCTCCAACTTCTCAATATACTTAACCTACTGGGTATGGAACACAGTTACACTGCCAAACTAATTTTAGGTAGCACCTTTCAGTTTACCGATTTGGTGGCCTACTTTCTAGGCATAATCACTTTCTTAATTATTGATTTAAAATTTATTCAAAATGCAAACCATAAAACTATTCATATTTAATCGCTTTAAAACGCTATCTGTTTTAATAGCTTCTATGCTTTCTAGCATTATTCTATTAATGGTTAGAGTAAAACTAACTCATTCCTTCCATTACTTGTTTTTGGTTTGGAATTTATTTTTAGCAGTCATTCCCTACGCCGTAACAACATATTTGGTGAGCCTCCCCAAAGTCAACAAATTGTCGCTGGCCCTTTGGTTTGGGGTTTGGCTGCTTTTTTTACCAAATGCGCCGTATATCGTTACAGACCTTATTCACCTAAGACTAAGTGAAACAAAACTCATTTGGCTAGATATTTTAATAGTAACCTCTTTTGCCTTTACTGGGTTACTACTTTTCTACTTTTCATTTTTGGATATGATGACAACTTTAGGACATTATCTGAAAAGAAAAGTTGTTTCATTCCTAATTCCACCTTTGCTTGTTCTATCTGCTTTTGGTGTTTATCTGGGTAGATTTTTGCGTTATAACTCATGGGAGATTTTAAGCAACCCAAAGTTTTTATTTGAAGATATTATCTTAATATTATTGAGACCTTTTTCCCATCCTGACGCTTGGTTGTTTACGTTGTTATTTGGCGCATTTTTGAATTTAGGGTTTTGGGTATTAAATAACTTAAGAACTGAAGATTGATATGAAATTACCCAAAAACACAACATACTATTTGATGGCTTTTGTACTATTCGTGCTTTTAAAGTTTTTATACGCAAGTGCCAATACTAATGATTTATACTTTCTTTTGAATCCTTTAAACACCGTCATTGGTTTTGTTTTAGATTCATCATCAATCTACTATTCTGATATTGGTTTTTTTCATAAAACATTGAAGATTACTATTGATAAATCTTGTTCTGGTTTTAATTTTTTACTGCTTTCGTTTTTAATCACTTATTGTTCAAGTTTAAAGGTTTTTAAATCAAATGTTCTTAAAATTATTGGGCTCCCTATAACATTTATAGTGTCATATATTTTTACACTTATGGTAAATGCCTCTAGAATTCTATCGGCAATCTTTATTGAAAAGCAAACCAATCTAAATTACAGTTGGCTCCATGAAGCCGAAGGCATATTCATATACGTGTCCTTTCTCATTCTACTTTATTTCGTCATCAATCATATTCAACGTAACATCTTAAAGCATCATGAAAAACTTACTTAACCCAAAGTGGCTCCTTTTTATCAATACTGTTCCAGTAACTATACTGTTTCTTCTTTACTCAAATGAATATCAAGTTATTAAAACCCTCTTAGAGGAAGATAGCGTTAACCTCTGGATTAATTTCGGCAGTACACTTTTTGTAATTTCTATATTGCTCATCGGTTATGTGTTCTTTTCTATTTTGAATAAAAAAGACATCTCAATTTACTATGCACTAACCGCTTTAATTATATATACGGCTTTCTTATACACGTACAGCACGTATAGTGATGACATCATTCCTCGGAGCATCCCAATGTGGATGATATCTAGTGAATCTATGCTTTATCCCGGTACATTTTTGATGCCTACTTTGATACATGCGCTTTTTGTTATTGCAATGAAATTGACCTCAAAAGTAAAAGAGCATAAAGCTTGGAAAAACTTTTTGTCGGCACTAATTGTGCCGATTTTCACTTATATGTTATTACAAATTATTCTTCCTCTTTGGCAACCTGTAGATTACAGATATGAGAAACATGCTTTAACCATTCTCTGTGTTGTAGGCGTTATTATATTCTTGTTCTTTTTAATAAGAGGTATTTATGTGTTGTCTCTAAAAAAGGGCAAGGACAGAAAGGAACTATACTTCATGATGAAACTTTTAGTTGGGTTACTTTTCCCCATTATGGGTTTATCTATTAATGCTGGGTTTGATGATGTTTTTGGCAATTTTACAAGCCCATGGTTTTTTATAATATCAGTTTTAAATGGAATTCTATTAATTGTGCCTCCATTAAAGAATAAAACACACAGACTTATTCTATTTATAGCTAGGTGCATTACTTTTTCGTTTACCTTTTACTTTTTCATAGTATTTCTTCCATATTTACCACTTTCAGTAATTGCTATAATCGCAATCGGCACTGGCTTTTTAATGCTTACTCCACTTGTCTTATTTGTAATTCATGTACAAGAACTTTCAAGGGATTTTAAATACCTCAAAACATATTTCAAAACTTCCATTTTATACCTAACTATAGGAATTGGGTTTTTGATTCTACCTGGGTTAATCAGTATAAATTATGCAAGTCATAAACACACTTTAAATAAAACTTTAGACTTTTTATACGCACCCGATTACGAGGAAAACTATAATATTAATACTGCTTCTTTAGAGCGTACTTTAGACGCCATAAAACTCACAAAATCTAGACGGCGTGATGTTTTTATGGGTTCACACACACCTTATTTATCAAGCTATTTTCATTGGTTGGTTTTAGATAATTTAACCTTATCGGATGCCAAAATAAATACTATTGAAAAGATCTTTTTTAAGGCTAAACCACATTTTAGACTAAGAGAGGAACGACTCAGGAATCAAGATGTCGCCATTTCAAACATTTCTTCAAACAGCACCTACAATGAAACCGATGGGTCATGGACCAGCTGGATTGATATAGAAATCACGAATTCCAACACAAACAATTTCACTTCAGAGTATGCTACCACCATAGATTTACCACATGGATGTTGGATAAACGATTACTACCTCTATGTTGGTGATAAAAAGGAAATGGGCCTTTTAACCGAAAAGAAATCGGCAATGTGGATATTTTCAGAAATCAGAAACATTAATAGAGATCCAGGGTTATTACATTATAAAACAGGAAATAAAGTATCCTTTAGAGTCTTTCCTTTTGCAAAAAATGAAGTGCGAAAAACAGGAATTCAATTCATTCACAAAGATGCAATTACAATTAATATTGATGATCATGAAATTCACTTAGGAAAAGCTATTGACACGTCTCATACAAATTCACAAAACATTGATGTTGTTTACATTTCCGCTGAAGAAAAATTGAAATTAGAATCCACTCAACGTCAACCTTATTATCATTTTATAGTGGATACTTCAAAGGAAAAAGATTCCCTAGTTGAGAATTATGAAACTACTATTGCTGACTTTTTATTAAAGAGTGAATTAGGAACTGAACATGCTAAAATTAGTTTCACAAACACATTTACTTCCACACATGATTTTAACGAAAAATGGAAGACTAGTTTAAAAAATCAACCATTTGAAGGCGGATTCTATTTAGAGAGAGCTATTAAAACTGTGCTTTTCAATACATATACAAAAATGTCCGATAGCTATCCCATTATTGTGGTAGTTACCGATAATATGCTAGATGCTATAATCGAAAAAAACTTCGCAGATTTTGAAATTGCATATCCTGAAAGCAGTATATTCTATCATCTAAATACATTAGGCTACCTCGCTTCTCACAATTTAAGTTCAAACCCAAAAGAAGCTATTGAGGACGATACAGCTATTAGTAGTGAAAACAAGGTTTTAGCATGGCCTAATATCGATAATCCTATCACCTATTTACCAAAGAACAATCAACCAAGTTTAGTTTTGAAAGGTTTTGATTTTGAATTTAATGATAACAATTTGAATTCAAGTTGGGACAAAGGCTTACAATTACAGGGTAAGTGGATATCGGATGTTTTTTATCCTAAAAATGGAGATAAGGATTGGATAACCTCTATTCAAGAAAGTTTTAAATCTAAAATTATGACGCCCTTAACCTCTTATATTGTTGTGGAAAATGAGGCTCAAAAAGCTGCCTTACTTAGAAAACAACAACAAGTATTAAAAGGTAAAAAATCTTTGGATTTAAATGAACGCGCGCAACGTATGTCTGAGCCAAATAGTATTATCTTAATTATTATTCTAATTGGATTTTTTCTATTTAAGTTAATGATTAAATCTAATTTAAGTGTAAAATAATCTTCTGCTTCTGCTTGTATAATATTTGTATAGTTGAAATAATTCTTTTTCAATACGCCAGTTATCAAACTATAGCCCTATTTGGAATATTTGTAATGTAGAATACATAATCAATAGAATAATTTTACTGAAAATTCCAAGGCTTATGAAAACTAAAATTACTTTTCATTCAAATACTTTATTTATAATCCTTTCGATTCTTTTAATGGCATCAAAGGCATTTGCAATTGATATTCATGTTTCCACTGATGGAGTTAATGCTTTAACAGGAAGAGGTTCGAGTACTAGCCCTTATAGAACTATTAATTATCTTTTTACTAATAATCTTGTTAGCTCTGGAGATGTAATAATTGTTCACAAAGGCACCTACAGAGAAACAGTTACAGTAAATGTAGCTAATATTACAATAAAACCTTTTGAAAATGATAAGGTTACTATATCTGGAGCGGATATTGTTGATGCAAGTGCATGGACTTCTGATGGTGGCGGTATATATAAAATGACATTGAACAGAAATGAGGTTCAAACTGGGTTTACCCAGCTATTCGTTGATGGGAAAATGCAGCAAATTGCAAGATATCCTAATAATATTACAACAACTACAGATTACATCGTTGGAAGTAATCCTGAAATGTTAGATCCTTTAAATCCGCAAAGTGGTTTTGCTATTTTATTGAATGCCAGCAAACCTTCAGGAACGAACCAAGCAGGTACAGTTACTTTTTCTGATCATGAAGGCACACCAATTATACCTGCAAGTTCATTTACCAATGAAGCTATTGTTCGAGGATTTATTGGAAAACTACGTAATAATATTTGGTGTTATTCTCAAGCTGGAGGTAATGTTACTAAAACTGGAGATAGAACAGTATCATTCACCTCTCAACAAACACAGGGCAACAAATGGGGACAAAATGGTGCCTACTCTCAACCTGAAGGTTTTGGTTATATTTTAGACCTTTCTGTTCTTGACTATCCAGGGGAATGGTTTTTTAAAAGACTGGAAAACACACTTTATTACATGCCAGAAGGTGGCACTATGAACGATAAAACTTTTGAAGTTAAAAAGCGTGAATATGGTTTACGTATTAGGGCTAATAATGTTACTCTTGAAAACATTCATGTTAAAGCTGCAACGATGGATGTAGTCGGTTCTAATAATTTGAATGTTACAAAATGTACGTTTACCTATACCCTACCTTATCATTTTAGACAAAATTATGGTGTTTTTAGAGAAGGTATAGTACTTAACAATTCAGACAACACCACCTTCGAAAGTTCTTACATCGGTCACACTTGGGGTAGTGGTATTATTATTTTAAAAGGATCGGACAATACCGAAATCAACAACTGTATTATCGAAGATATTGGCTGGATGGGGCAGTTTACAGTAGCCCTTGAGAATAATGGAAATAATACAAAAATCACTAAAAACACATTTGGTAGAGCGTCTAGATTCCATATAAGAACTACAGAATCTGTATATGCCGAAATTATTGATAACGACTTTTTTAAAGCCATGGAAATGGGTGAAGATGCTGGCTCTATAATGTACACTAGTACAGGAAAAAGTGCTGCATTAAATTTACAAGGAAGTGTTTTCGCATACAATAAACTGCATGATATGGACGGCATACCCGCCTATGATACAAGCCCTAGTTATAAAAGACAAAAAGTAGTTGGTTTTTATATTGAGGACGTCGAGAACTATACAGCTCATCATAATTTGGTATACAACCTTAAAGGCGATACTTACACGAGTAAGCGATTGCAAAGTAATGGACAACCTCAACCCACGCAAAGTAAAGGACAAGTAATGTACTTAGGCCCAAGAAATAGAGATCTTACAAGACCTATCAATTATTATAATAATACGTTTTGGAACTACGACTACTTCTTGACGTTTTGGAACCATGCTGGTGGACATGTTCGTGATTTAGATTTGAAAAACAACATATTGGTGCCAGGAAAAACTAATGAGATTAATGCTCAAAATGCTCCTAATGTTGCCTCTTCAGATTTATCTATGTTTGCAACTCAGGCTGCAGCAGCGCCATTGAGTTATGGTATTGAACTTGAAAACAACCAACTACCAACAAATCCAACAAGCCATTTTCAAGACTTAGCCAGTGATGATTTCAGATTAAAAAGTTCTTCATCCTATAACAATGGAGGTACTTTTATAGCTGGTATTACTACTGATTCTGACCCTGCCATTGGCGCTTATGAAGGTGCAACAGCCACCGAAAGAAATAGAGTATTTAATGCAGGATCAGACCTTGACGAAAACTCCTTTACAACAGATAATAGCTTATCGACCAATACTATTGATGCGAGTTTAAATGAAATAAAAGTTTATCCAAACCCCGTTAATGCTAAAATTAATATTGATTTGGGAAGAAGTTTTAGTTCGATTGCCGACAGCATCAACCTTAAACTTATAAGTATTTCTGGAAGCGTAATTTCAAATCAAAAATTTAACACAAAAAGAGTTCTCACGATTGATGCATCGTCCTTATCGTCTGGAGTATACTTATTGGAAATAAGATCCCAAGGTGAAAAAACCGTTAAGAAAATTGTGAAATAATTATATTTAATTTTGTTAAAAATGATCAGCTTATTCTTCTAAGTAATAAAAAGAAGAGGTTACTTTCTGTTACTACTAATTTAAGTAAGTACCATATTGCGATTTTATTTAATGGTGCAAAAAGATATTTTTGAACTACTAGAACTTCAATTTCTATTTTTTAATTAGAAATTCGTCTTAGATTTAATAAGGTAATTTTTTGGATTACAAAAAATACTTTGCACATAAATATTCCTTGACTGTAATGTATGATTATTCAATTTTGGAGTAAAAGACCTATTTTTTAAGATAAAATTATCAAATTAACATTTTTCAGTTAATTATTTTCCATTCTATCATTTTGAAATATTTTAATTTTGAATTCCACAATACTTAGTCTTATTGATTGTTAAAAAGATATTATGTGTTTTTAAATTTGAAATATTAGGGTATTTTTGTTAAAAAAGCACTATGAATACCCGCAATATACAATATCTGTTATTGATTTTTTCAATATTTACTTTAGGTCAGAATCACTTGTTTTCACAAAAAAAAATACTTGTTTACCACGAAACCAACGGCTTTAGGCATAGTAGCGCAATAACCAATGGCATTACAATGTTTGAAGATCTTGGTAATATAAATGGGGAATGGACTGCAGACAACACTTCCGATTCTTCTGTTTTTAACATGGCCGATTTGAGTCAATATAATGCTGTTGTGTTTTTAAACACTTCTGGTAATAACCTACTGACAGATTCTGAAAAAACAGCCTTCGAAAATTTCATAAAAAGCGGCATGGGATTTATTGGTATACATGCTGCTACAGACACTTACAGAGACAAAAGTTGGGATTTCTATAACGAACTGGTTGGTGCTATAGTACAAACTTCTCCAAATCATACTGCAAACAATTTTAATGCTGACTTGGAGGTGAAAGCAGATCATCCCATTGTCTCATTTCTAAGTGATGCACCCCCAGTAGTAGGTTCTATATGGAACAAAAATGAAGAATATTATTATTGGGAACAAAATGGAGGACAATTAAGTGCAGATAACGTAGTATTATTAGAAGTGGAAAGCACTGGCAGTCAATCTTATGGAGCAGCAAGACCCATGACATGGTACAAGGAATCCATAACTTACGATAATGATGGCAGCAACAGTACGGCAAAGGTAACAATAAATAATATTAGAGCCTTTTACACCGCTTTAGGCCACAATGGTAGCGATTATTCTAGTAACACTAAATTTCGAGAACTTCTTGAAAATGCAGTATTATGGGCAATTGGAAATACTCTAAGTTTTGAAGCACCAAACACCAATAATACAACTATATACCCGAACCCTGCCAGTAATTACATAAAGGTTAAAAGTTCAAAGATTAACAGTGTTTCGGAAATTTCCATATTTGATGTTACTGGTAAGGCGGTTTATTATTCCAAAAATAATACTATAAAACACCAATTTAAAATTGATATTTCTTCTCTTTCTAAAGGTTTTTACATTTTACATTTAGAGGAAGGAAAAAACACAAGAAGCCTAAGGTTTTTAAAAACATAAACTTACTCAAATCCATCCACATAAGCTTGTAAGTAACTAAAGGATGCTGTTAGTTTCCCGCTCTCAGTAATTTTCGCGCGTTCTAGAACACCATCTTTATCACTATCAAAAAATGCTGGAATAACATGTTCTAGAAACATCTCGCCAAAGCCTTCACTTGCATCTTGAGGCAATTCGCACGGGAGGTTATCAACTGCCATAACTGTAATTGCCTTATCATCCTTAAAATCTATTTCAGATTCTGTTTCTGGGTCGTAACCATAGATAGGATCTGCAATGGTTGATGCCCTAAGCGTTGTTGCTACTGGTCCATCCACATCACAACTGATATCCGCTACCACTTTAATATTGAAATCTGGAGATTTCACATCGTCTCTAATGTAGAGATATGGTGCGCCGTCTCCATAAAAATGTCCTGCAATATAAAAGTCTGTTACTTTGGCGAATCGCATAAAGTTGGACTGGTATTTTTCAGGGTGATTGAAAAAATCAAATACGTCTGTAACCTCTGTTGCGTCCAGACGTTTGTTGTAATCTAGCACATCAATTTTACAATACACAGGTTCGTCAAAATCATCATTTAAATAATCATCAACAGCAACAGATTTGATGTTCATCGCATCCAACATTTCTTGAGCGCCGTTAGCTACTTTTCCACTACCTGTCAATAATATTTTAATATTTGGAACTTCAATTTTATGCAGCTCGTCAATTAAAGCGGTCTGATTTGGTAATGGTCCTGCTTTTGGCAAATCCCAAGTATCGTATTTTAATCCCCAGGCTCTAAATCCGTTGTATGCTCCAACAATGCCGGCGTATCTTCCAAATCCTATTAAACGAAATCCTTTGTCGCTAACAATGGTTTCATGGTCGAATAATTCAATATTTTTCTCAAGAATAGCCTGCAATAAGGTTCTATTATATGGCTGTTTTTTTATGGTATGTGAAAAGAAAAAGTATTTCTTATTTGGAATTAATGCTTCAATTGGTACTTCTTTTACGCCGATCATCACATCACAGTCTGACACATCTTCGGTAACTTCAAAACCTTTTTCTGAATATGCTTCATCGGGGAACACACGAATACCTGACGATTCCACTTTAAACTCCGCTTTAGGGAAATTTGCTTTAGCTTCTACCAATTTTGTGGGTGAAAATACCACACGACGGTCTGGTGGGTTTTTGCGTTCTTTTATAATGGCAAACTTCATTTGGATGTGTTTATTTGTTTAATCGTTGATTCGTTTAACTGCATACTGTAACTGCGCACTGCCAATTGAACCTTTGGAATAATTTTTGCTCTAAATTAGTTGGATTTGGCATGATTAGCAAAGAATTTTCTAAATTTGCTGTCCGCGTTAGGGATAGAAGCGACATCCTTTTTAAAACCTTTGATGGATAGACATTTGGTAAGGCCCTGATTTAAGGAGATTGCCACGTCCTTCGTACTCGCAATGACATTTTAAAAAGATACAGCGGATAGCCCGACCCCTTGTGGGTAACGCCGAAAAACTTATTGTTTGAATTGAGTTCCCGAAACGAGTTCGGGATTAATTCGATTACGCAAATTAACAAATTTGCTATCTCATTGAAGGGGTCGACTGGTTTTGACAGCGAGATTAATTGAACGGTAAGCACGTCGTGTAATGGCATTGAAACACGTTAAAGGCTAGACCAAATTTTAAACGGCGAGAATAACTACGCTTTAGCTGCATAATCTGAATTATAGTAAGATTAGCCTAGGTACACAAGGTGTACAAGCTTTATGTCTCCAGAAAGCCTTGATTGACGGCGTTCTATTTTGAGGCATCGTAAATGTCAATATAGAAAAGGTGGCGCTTTGACGCTTTTTTGAAACTAAAGAAGATAAGTTGTAAGTAGGTTGTTTGTAACCAGCTTATAATCGAAAAACTAAGAACAAAATAAGCGTGTAGAAAGCCCTTTGGTTACTTGTTTGGACGAGAGTTCGATTCTCTCCGACTCCACTTTAACAAACCTCAACTTATTGTTTTTCAATTTGTTGAGGTTTTTTTTATTCAGTTTTGCAAACAAACTAAACACCTATTTATTCCTGACATTTTAGAATTTTAAAAAATAAATAGCATTATCTTTCTATTTAGTTAAACTTTAATGCATTAGTAATTGCTTTTGTAAGAATAATAATTACTTTTAATGGTATAAACATAATGGGGATAAACGCAATTGCGTTTATCCCCTAGTTGTGCAACATTTGACCAAAAAAGAAAATCAACGCTAATTTGAGTATAAGGAAAAGAAATATTGAATTGGAAAAACGAAACGAAAAAGGAATTTCCATTCAACCTCAATTGTTACGAAAATTGGCAATTGTTTTATTACTTTCTGTTTCTGTGTTTTCTTGTAAGAATGTAAAAACCAAATCGACTTGCGAATTTGATTTCTTTGAAAATTCAAGCGGAATAAAATTCCCAGAAAGTGTCGAAATAATTGATTGTGAAGATGACCTCGAAGGATTAATATGGCTTAATTTAAAATTTGACCAAAAAACCACAAAAGACTTCATTACGGAGAACGAAATGCACCAATATTCTGACAAATTAGAAAACTCGCTTTGGAAATTCGCTGGTATTGATGATAGTGAACTAATTGAAAGTGTAGAAACCTATTTGAATGAAAAAATTCAAAAGATTCCCAAAAATCAAAGCACATATTTAAAAACTGTAGAAACGGAACATCAATCAGTTACTTATATAATTAATAAAGATAGTGGATACTTTTGGGGACAAATTGGATATCCTGATTGGAGCGGAGATTAAAAAAAACGTTGCACAACAATGTATAACCGCAATTACGGCGGATTCGACTACGTCCGAATCCACTCGGAATTGCTAAAGTCTGTGCTAAACCAAAAATTAACGCATATTAACCCGTAACTGACGGTTATACGAGACCGTTGGTAGCAATTTGATGAAAAACATATTTTACATATTAATATTAGTCTTACCGACATTTTGTGTCAGTCAAGAATTATCAATAGAAATTGACACTCTGGAAATTTCCGATAATGGACGACTGACTGAAACTGCATTTTTCAAAGACAACTTTTACTTTCTTTTTCAAACGGATAGAAAAAATACAACTGCTGATTTCAAAACAATGAAGGTTTATGATTTAAATGGAAAATTTATTGAGAATGTATTTTTGCCAAAATCAGCTATCTCAATGCCATATTGCGACTTAAGAGTTAACAATGAAAGATTATACTTAAAACAGGAACATTCATTCACGGAGAAAACTTTCTTACTTGAAAAATATGTAGCGGATTTTAATGAAATCCAAGACACAGTTGTGAACATCTATGACGATTCAAGCTATAAAATCTATCCTAATTGCAACGGAGAGTGGGGAGCTTCAACTTATTTTGAAAATAAAACAACCAAAAACGTTTATGAGTTTTCATCATCTTGTAACTTCAATTTTGAAAAAACAAATCAGGGCTATTTGTTGACTAATAAAAATGAAATTTTAATAATTAGAAATCCCGAGAAGCTTTATAAATCTCAAATTAAATTTGACAGAAGTTATTTAGATAAAGAAAATCAAGGTGTTGAAACTTTTTTCAAATCTGACTTTGATTTATACACAACGTTTTCAAAAAATAACGAATTGTCTGTTATTTACGGAGATTCCACAAATTCTTATATCGGAAAACTTAAGAATGGTGAGTTAAAATCAATTTATAAGTTTGGACAACCTTTTAGGTTTTCATTGTGGTTCAAAGACAACAATACAAACACTCAAATTTTGGAAATGTATACTTATGAGAGTAAATCAGATTTTGGATTTCTTGAAGGTTACAAAATGTTAGGACTCTTACTAATAAGGAATGGAGAATTTAAAATATATTATATAAAATAAAAACTGCTACCAACAATGGCTGTAAACAATTGCTATTACAGGCTTATCCTAAAAATTCCTACGGAATTTTCAGCTCATCGTGTACCTGCAAAAGTCCGTGCCAACACACGCAACTGTTCATAGCCGAGACGTTGTAATCAATTTTAACAAAGGACTAACATGAAAAAAATATGGAATAAATACCCTGTTATTGCTAGATACATATTGGGTGTTTTTCTTTTAGGTTTATGCCTTTTTATTAGTGGGTTTATAAACAAAGGTGTTATAAAAGAATACTTCCCTTACGCATCCGTCATTCTATTATTTATAGCAACTTGGTTGCTTTATAAAACAGAGAATGAATCTTTAAATTCAATAGGCCTAAACTTCAGCCTTAAAAATATTTCATTCTTGCCTTTAGGCATTTTGGTTGGTGCTATTGCCTTTTTAGGTGCACGAATTCTAAGAGCTTTATGTTTAGGGGAGCCTATAGAAATAAGTGAATCAATAAATTATTCGACCATATTGTTTTCTTTCTATTTTATATTACCTCAAGTGGCTACCGAAGAATTCTTGTTCAGAGGATATTTATTTAAGAAAACAATAAGCATTTCAAGTGTATTCATAGCTAACGTAATTTTCTCAATTCTTTTTATGTTAATTCATGTTTTAGATGAAAACGTAATGAATAATAGAGGCATGATGATTTTACTTGCTGTAACTATTCCTGTTGGGCACTTATTATTTGCAACAGCTTTAATAAAATCTAAAACGCTGTTTTTCCCAATTGGAATCCACTTAGGCAATAATTGGGCAACACGGCATTTAATTACTGATAGTGGCTCCAGAGAAAGTTTGCTGTACATTTCAGACAAAGTAAACTTCGACACTTGGACTCCTTTTCTTATGATGCTCCTCATTACTAATGGCTTCTTTTTATTCATTACTTTCTTGATTTGGAAATGGGGAAAATTTGGATACCTATTTAAAAATGTAAAATTGCCTTGAAAGTAATTTATATCATATGAACTCTTAAAATAGAAACTTCACACAACATTGTATAAGCGGCATTAAAACGACCGCTTGTACTAATCGTTCCCCATCATTTTTGAAGTTCAAATTTTGTCATAAACTTTTAAGGAATTAATTACTGGCTTTTACCTAGGATTTCTATAAACTAAATGTCGCTTTTAAGACATTTCTATTAACGGCAAAATATACAGACAAAAGGCAATCTCGGACAACGCTAACTCTTTATTTAAAAGGAAAAACCGCCATTAGTATAGTTATTGTAAAGTAATCATAAGATAAAAAAGATAAGTGTATTCGTAATTTCGAAGACTGTTTAAAAGGGTAGCACTAATCACTGATAGTGATCGTATTATGATTTTCTCAACTCAACTAAAACTAAAAAATTATGAAAAGACAATTACTAAAAATAGCTTGTGCTGTTTTAATTTTAACTACTGGTAAAACTATTGCTCAAACAGATACGGATTGTCCTCCAGAGGAAGTAGATGGCCTTTTGGTATTTGAAGCAGAACGTTTCCCATTAAACGGCGCTTGGAAAATAGGTGAAGACGCCGAAAAGGCTTCTGGCGGCAAGTACCTTTATTTTGACGGTGCAAATTCCTATCAAAATGTAAATTCTAGCCATAATATTTCCTATGAATTTAAAATTAATAACCCAGGAACCTATAACCTAAAGTGGACTATGCGACAACCAGCGGAGGAAGCTGGTGGCGACTTGGGCAATGATGCTTGGATTTATTTTTCGGATGATATCGGGAGAGCTAATGGCACGATGACAGATTTTATAAAATTTGTTGGACGCAGCGATACCGATGGTAATTTTACATTAAATGGTGCAGCAGATATAAGTCATACATCATATCAGGTAACTGTAGTTTTTCCTTCGGCCGGGAATTATACCATGAATATGAGTGGAAGATCTCACGGTTTTCAAGTTGATAGAATTATTCTGAACAAGGATGTTGCCAATGATAGTCTTGCCGCAGCCATAGCATTAATTGCAGAAACCAATACTTGCGGGGATGATGATGAAAATCCAACAGGAGAAGAAGTTTCAATTGCTAATCCTTTCACAACTTTCGATGATAGCGCTACAGAAATTGCACTTACTATAGATTATGAAACTATTGAAACTAGAATAATAAAAGTAGAATTAACAGAAACAAATGGCACTGTAATAAAAAGTACCACGACGCAGGTTACTGCTGGTACAGATCAAGCAAGTTTAACACTTAACCTAGACAACCCATTGCTTTGGGGTAAATCTTTTCTTATAAAGACCTCATTAATGAATGCCGCAGGTGATACTACTATAAGAGAATCCTTAAGTAGCTTTTCAGTAACTGCAGACCCATCTTTAAATACAATAGAATTTATTGATTTTCCTGATCCTGTGTATCAAACAAGTAACACGGTAAGAATAAAGTATACTTCTTCTAAAAACAGAGATATTCTTTTGCAATTAAGGCGAAATAGCTGGAATGCAGGGACAATGCGAGTAAACAACCTACCTGCAGGAACTCATACAAGAGACTTTGTTCTTAATTTAAGCTCCCTCCCAGGAAATGGAAACAACTACTATTGGAGAGCAATGATTAGAGTTAACGGTACTCCTTGGAGCGGTAATATTCAGATAATCCAGGAAGATGACATTGTAGTCGACTCAAATTTTGAACTATCTGTTGAGGAATTTGATGATATTAATAATAAAATAACAGCTTTCCCAAACCCCTTTTCAAATGAGCTGAATATTGAGCTAAACCCAGCTCACGAATATTCAATTCTAGATATTGTAGATGTGCGAGGAAAAATAATAAGTTCTCAAAACGTTAAAAGTATTACAACACTTAAACTTAATCTAGATATTGCTAAAGGTTTATACTTCTTGAAAGCTAAAGGTTCAGGTATCTCACGTGTTTTTAAGTTAGTAAAACTATAACAAAACCAAATTAACATAAAAGTCAGCCTTGGAATAGCAATATTTCGAGGCTTTTTTGTGAATTCTAGTAAAAGCTAACTTTTCAAGTACGAAAACCTGCTCTTTTACAAAAAAATATAACACATTTTTATCAAATCACTATAAACCCTTTTTAAATGTTATTGTTTTATTAAAATTTTAATACATCAGTTGTTCTATAGCTAAATTTGATAAAAAATTGTAACATGACTAACCTAAAAATCAGTATTACCTCAGTTGCCTTATTTTGTCTATTTCTTAACCTAGACTTGATTGCCCAAAAAAAGAATGAAACACAACAAAACCCCAACCTTTCAGGATTAAAATTTAGAAGTATTGGTCCTGCATTTATGTCCGGGAGAATAGCAGATATCGTTATTCATCCTGATAACCAAAATATATGGTACGTTGCCGTGGGTTCTGGCGGCGTTTGGAAAACTGAAAATGCAGGAACAACTTGGACGCCTCTTACAGACAAACAACCATTTTATTCCACAGGATGTTTAACCCTTGACCCTAATAGCCCTAGTGTTCTATGGTTAGGTACTGGCGAAAATGTTGGTGGAAGACATATTGGCATTGGTCACGGCATCTATGTAAGTTATGATGGCGGAAAAACTTGGAAAGACAAAGGTTTAAAAAAATCGGAACACATTTCAAAAATTATAGTGAATCCCAAAAACTCAAACGAAGTTTGGGTAGCTTCACAAGGCCCACTTTGGAGTTCTGGTGGAGAACGAGGGTTATACAAAACTACAAACGGTGGAGAAACTTGGAAATTAGTTTTAAGTGCTAACGAATGGACAGGTGTTACTGATATAGTGATGGATCCGAGGAACGAAAATATTCTATATGCTGCCACTTGGCAGCGCCACCGAAATGTCGCAGCTTACATGGGTGGTGGTCCTGGAACAGCACTATATAAAAGTACAGATGGAGGTGAGACATGGGATAAGTTAAAAATAGGACTTCCCAAAGGCGATATGGGTAAAATAGGTTTAGCTATCTCTCCGATAAATCCAGATGTAGTATATGCCGCTATAGAACTGGAAAGACGTACAGGAGCTATTTATAGATCTGAAAACCAAGGTGGAAGTTGGACTAAGATGTCTAATACTGTTTCTGGAGGTACTGGACCACATTATTATCAAGAACTAATAGCATCTCCACACAAATTTGACAAGATTTATTTAATGGATGTAAGAACTAAAGTTTCTGAAGACGGTGGTAAAACCTTTTACACCATGAATGAAAAAGACAAGCATTCAGACAATCATGCTTTAACCTTTAAAGCTGATGATCCTAATTATATGTTAATTGGTACTGATGGTGGCATATACGAATCTTTTGATGGTTCTAAAACATGGAAATACGTCAATAATCTACCTCTTACGCAATTTTACAAAGTCGCGGTAGACGATGCAGAACCATTCTACTACATTTATGGAGGCACACAGGACAACAATTCTCAAGGAGGACCTTCAAGAACTTTTAGGACGAATGGTATTACAAACTCTGATTGGTTTGTGGTTTTAGGTGGTGATGGTCATCAACCTGCAACAGAGCCTGGAAATCCAAACATAATGTATGCTCAATCTCAACAAGGTTATCTTAATAGAATTGACAGAACCACAGGTGAAGCAGTTTTTATAAGACCTCAAGAAGGTATTGATGAACCTTACGAACGCAATAATTGGGACTCCCCTATTTTGGTTAGTAATCATGACCCTAAACGTTTATATTTTGGAACACAACGTGTATGGCGATCAGACGACAGAGGTGATAGTTGGGCGCCAATTTCAAATGATTTAACTAAAAATGAAGAACGACTTTCCCTACCAATTATGGGTAAGCAACAAAGTTGGGATGCCGTTTGGGATGTTTATGCCATGTCTACATATAACACAATCACCTCATTGGCAGAATCTCCCAAGGATGAAAAGGTGTTATATGTAGGAACTGATGATGGTATAATTCAATATACAAAAGATGCAGGAGTTTCTTGGACAAAACAAATGGTAAACGAACTACCAGATGTACCTGCTTCTGCTTTCGTAAATGATATAAAAGCTGATCTACATGATGTTAACAAAGCTTACGTAGCACTTGACAATCATAAGTTTGGAGATTACAAACCTTACTTATTGAAGACCTCAAACGGTGGAAGAACTTGGACGTCAATTACTGATGGACTACCCGAAAACACTCTAGTTTGGCGCATTGTTCAAGATCATTTGGATCCTAATTTAATGTTTTTAGCAACTGAGTACGGAATTTACGTATCTCTCAATCAAGGTAAAAAATGGGTTAAATTTTCAGAAGGATTACCAACCATATCATTTAGAGACCTAGTAATTCAAAAGCAAGAAAATGATTTAGTAGCTGCTTCTTTTGGAAGAGGTTTTTATGTGTTGGATGATTATAGCCCACTAAGATTTTTAAATGAAGATTCTTTTTCTAAAGCGACTCTATTCAAACCTAGAAAAGCACTACAATACAAACCTTTAAGCGGCGGTACTTCAGGTCAAGGCGCATCCTATTTTACGGCAAAAAATCCTGAATACGGTGCGGTGTTTACATACTATATACCTGAAGGATTTCAAAGTAAAAAAGCGAAACGTCAGAAAAATGAAAAACAATTAAAAAAGGAGAATAAAAATATTCCTTTCCCAGGATGGTCTACTCTGGATGAAGAAAAAAACGAAGAAGGAGCATCCATCATTTTGGTTGTGAAAGATGAAAATGGAAACTTTATAACAAGAATTAATGCGCCTTACAAAAAGGGATTCAATAGGATTGCTTGGAATTTAAAAATACCCAATCGCACCTCATTAAACATTAATCGAATATCTGACAAACCAACTGACTATTATTACAATTTATTCGCTGATGAAGGCACTTATTCGGTTTCGATGTTTTCAAAAATAAACGGAGAACTACTAGAACTATCCATTCCTCAAACTTTTGATGTTGTTCGTATTAGAAAGAATGTTTTGGATAACCCAATGGCTAATCAATTAGACAATTATATTGAAGACCTCAAAGGATTTAAATCAACATATGAAAAAACAGTCAATGAATTTAACAAGGCTAGTAAAAAACTAGAAGCTTATAAAAAAGCATTAGTATATGCTCAAAAACAACCTGGTGCTATTGATAAAACCGTGAGTGATTTATTTACCGAAATGAACAAATTAAAAGAATCCTTAAACGGCAATGCCTCTAAAAAGGAAATTAGAGAAAAAGATGTGCAATCTATTTCTTCAAGACTATCTGTTGCTCAAAGAGGGTTTAGCACAACTTACGGCCCTACTAAAACACATATAAAAAGTTTGGAAATGGCTAAAACTCTTTTCAGTAGAATAGCACCTAATATTTCAACTTTTATAAGTGAAATAGATAAATTAGAAGAGGTATTGGAAGCATCAGGAGTACCAGTAATTCTGGATTAAAAAATAGTTTTCGAAAACTCCCTAAACCTCAACAGCGAACCGTTGAGGTTTATTTTTTAAATTCTATTCTATACATTTCAATCTGTCGATAAAGAACTTAGGATATGAAATATTGAAAATTTCAACCATATTCTTATCTCCTATAATTGTTACAGATTTTACAGGAGATTGTAGAAGATTAGAAATCTCGTTCTGTAACAAATTACTCTTAAGTAAAAATAGGCTACACTGTTTAGAACTATTGTGATAAAAAATAATCTTCTTATTATTTTCTAGTATAACCGTAACGGTTGACTTTGTTTCTGTATTATTAATTGCACATCCGACATCCCGGTTAAAACTAAAAAACACTTCAGACTGATTGCCTTTCTTATATAACTCTGCCGTTAAACCTTCAGCAATATCATAAGATTCTGTATGTACAGTCCTAATATTGTAATACCTATCAAACTTATCAACTTTGTAGCTACATTTATCATCATAATTGGTATTGTTTGTAACGTTTAATTGAGTATTACTTGAAGTAGGCTTTTTAATCTTATTACTATTTGAGTTACTTTCATTTTGAGTAGACACAGGGTTTATATTGTTATTGCCACTATGTGCTTTTTGAGTACTCAAAAAAGCTTCCAATTGCTCGATAGACACTAAAATGGAGTCCTGTTTGCGCTCTGCTTGCATCCCTTCATATCTTAAACGCCTTTTTTGCCTAGTTAGAAATTCCAATCTTTTTTCTAAACCTGTAGTATTAGATATGTACTCTTGACGCTGTTTGGTATTGAGCGCCTCAAGCCGTTTACGATTTTCATCTTTTCTAACCACAAAAAAACCAGCTTCCTCTGCTTTCTTATTAGCAATAGAATCTTCTTTTTTCTTGAGTTTATATGCTTTTATCCTTTTACTTTCTTCTTCTTTTTTATTCTGCAATACATTATTCAAGGACCATATGATTGAGGTAATAGAATCTTGCTTATCCTGAGCAATTAAAGCTATAACTTTTAAGTTTGCCTCTTCATTTTGCAGATGCAGTAATTTTGCATTGGCTTCTTGAATAGTCATTGAACTTTTAGTGTTTCGATCAACTTTAGATATCATTCCCTTCTGCCCATCTTCTTCAGTGCTTTGAGAAACATCTAGCGTTTGTGCTTTGGCTTTAGCCTTAGCAATAGAATCCTGCTTACTTCTTAAAGCAATGGCCGCTAAACGTTTTCGTTCTTCTTCCTCTTGCAGCACTTTTAATCTTTGCGCTTCTGCTTCTACCTTAGCAATAGAATCTTGTTTACGTTTTAAAGTGATGGCCGCTAGACGGTTTCGTTCCTCTTCCTCTTGCAATGTTTTTAATCTTTGCGCTTCAGCTTCTACCTCAGCAATAGAATCTTGTTTACGCTTTAAAGCAATGGCCGCTAAACGTTTTCGTCCCTCTTCCTCTTGCAACACTTTTAATCTTTGAGCTTCAGCTTCTACCTTAGCAATAGAATCTTGTTTACGCTTTAAAGCAATGGACTCTAAACGTTTTTGTTCTTCTGCCTCTTGTAACTCTTTTAATCTTTTCGCTTCAGCTTCTGCTTTAACAATAGAATCTTGTCTGCGTTTCAAAGCAATAGCCGCTAGACGTTTTCGCTCTTCTTCCTCTTGTAACTCTTTTAGCCTTTGTGCTTCTACTACTACTTCAGCAATAGAATCTTGTTTACGTTTTAAAGCAATAGCAGCTAGACGTTTTCGTTCCTCTTGCTCCTTCAACTCTTTTAATCTTTGTGCTTCTGCTAATACTTCAGCAATAGAATCTTGTTTACGTTTTAAAGCAATAGTAGCTAGACGTTTTCGTTCCTCTTCCTTCTGTAACTCTTTTAATCTTTTCGCTTCAGCTTCTGCTTTAACAATAGAATCTTGTCTGCGTATCAAAGCAGCCGCTAGACGTTTTCGTTCCTCTTCCTTTTGTAATTCTTTTATTCTTTTCTCTTCAGCTTCCACTTTTGCTATAGAATCATTTATCTTTTGTTGCTTTTGATCTATTATGTTTTGGATTTTTCTTTTTCTATTTTCCTCCGCTTGTATTAGCTTTTGCATTTCGCGCTCCTCATAATCATAGAATAGATCCATCATGTCCTCAGTGATGTCAAGAAATTGATCTCCAACATAACCAATGATGTCATCATATTGAATTTTATAAAAATTTTGTCCTGAATATTCTAAAACCTTGCCTTTTTGATTCCTTTTAAACTGAGCTAAAACCTTAGAACTGGAGATTGGTTCTTGTCTTAAACTTCCACTTTCAATAAACCTTGTGGAAATTTCTTCTTGACTAAAAACATTGCAAGTGATAAAAGAGAATAATATGATGAAAAATAGGTGTTTCAAAATGAATGATTTGGTAAGTAAATTTAAAAATTGTTCAACCACTGTGCAAGTCGGTCTGTCCAAGTACTCAAATGCGGTGTTCCTGTTGCTAAGCTATAACCATGTCCTCCCGTTGCATAAATATGCATTTCTACTTCAACACCAACCTTTTTCAGAGCTTTATAAAAAGCTAAACTATTTTCCACAGGAACAGCTTTATCATCTGTAGAATGCACAATAAATGTTTTTGGTGTATTGGAGTTGACATGTAGCTCATTAGAAAATTGATCAACTAACGTCTGATTAGGATTGTCTCCCAATAAATTTAACCTAGAACCTTTATGAGTTATCGGAAATCGCATCGATATTACTGGATAAATGAGCATCATAAAATTTGGTTTTGCACTTTCAAGATCAATCATGTTATCCTTCTCATAGATTTCATTATCAAATTGTGTTCCTAAAGTGGCTGCAAGATGTCCTCCTGCTGAAAATCCAATTACACCAATTTCATCTTTGTTAATACCCCATTTGTTTGCATTGTATCTTATAATCCTTATTGCTCGTTGGGCATCTTGTAAAGGAGCTTCGTATCGTTTTAAAATAGACTTGGAATTTGGCAATCTGTACTTTAAAACAAAAGCAGCGACACCTCTTGTATTAAACCATTTGGCAATTTCAGTGCCTTCCCAATCGTAAGCTAACATACCATAACCTCCTCCCGGACAAATTATAACGGCTTTACCTGTAGCCATTCTTTTAGGTACTAAAAATGGTTTTAGCGAAGGTGTTTGTACTTTTGAAATTTTAATAATATCTACCTTGTCTATTATTTCCCTTTCATCTGACTGTTTTGCATTTGGCACAGCATCTTCCCAAAGCACAATTTCTTCCATTTGACAAAAACCAAATTTTATAAAAATTGCAAAAAATAGTATGACTAAAAATTTTACCTTCATCTTATATCCTTATCTGCACAAAATACAAATATTGAAACAAAAATCTAAATTGATCACCACACATTTGTTATGCTTTATGAACCATATATGTACAATATAATTTGAAAGTAAATTTAAATTTGAACTCACCTTTAACCAACATGCAAAACACAAAATTTCTTATTTCAACAATCGTCATCCTATTTGTTTTAGGCTGTAAAAAAGACATTGACAACCTAAACAAACCCAATGTGGTTTTCATTTTTGCTGATGACATGACCTATTCAGCTATTAACGCTTTGGGCAATAGAGATATTGAAACTCCCAACCTTGATAAACTAGTGAACAATGGCACAACTTTTACCCACGCCTATAATATGGGCGCATGGAGCGGTGCTATATGTGCAGCTTCAAGAGCTATGATCATTTCCGGAAGAACAGTTTGGGATGTGAATAGATTCAGAAAAAATTGGTCACAAAACAAAGACTTGGATAAAACCTGGGGAAAATTGATGGAAGACGCAGGCTATGATACCTACATGACAGGAAAATGGCATGTGGATGCCCAAGCGGATAGCGTTTTCCAAAATGTAAGACATATTCGCCCTGGTATGCCGAGTGATGCATGGGAACATGGTAAAATGGTTAAAAAGTTTAAAGACATTGTTGGTACTGATGCAAATCCAGCAAGTTTTATGCCTGTTGGTTACAACAGACCCCTCAATGAAAATGACACTACTTGGTCTCCAAGCGACACCAAATTTGGAGGATTCTGGGAAGGTGGTAAACATTGGAGCGAGGTTTTAAAAGACGACGCCATAGATTTTATTCAACAAGCAGAAAAAAGCAAGAATCCATTTTTTATGTATTTAGCCTTTAACGCACCGCATGATCCAAGACAAGCGCCTCAAGAATTTTTGGATAAATACCCTATTGAGAATATTAATCTCCCAAAAAGCTGGCTACCAGAATACCCATTTAAAGATGGTATGGCCTCAGGAAGAAATGTTAGAGATGAAGCTCTTGCGCCTTTCCCAAGGACTGAATATGCTACCAAAAAGCATATACAGGAGTATTATGCCATAATTACGCATTTGGATGTTCAAATTGGAAAAATTTTAGATAGACTTGAAGCAACAGGTAAAATGGATAACACCTACATAATCTTTACTGCTGACCATGGTTTAGCCATGGGTAACCATGGACTACTTGGAAAACAATCGCAGTTTGATCATAGCATTCGCGCACCTTTCATGATTCTTGGTCCAGATATTCCTAAAGGACAAAAAATTTCTGCAGATATATATCTGCAAGATGCTATGGCAACAAGTTTAGATATTGCAGGTGCTGAAAAACCTGACTATGTGTTTTTTAATAGTGTTATGGGCTTAGCCACTGGGATTTTAAAAGAAAGTAATTATGAAGCTATTTATAATGGCTACAGAGATAAGCAACGTATGATCAGGAAGAATGGCTTTAAGCTAATTATTTATCCTGACATTGAAAAAGTATTACTTTTTGATATGACTAATGATCCCAATGAAATGCAAAACCTAGCAGATGATAAAACTCATTTTCAAAAAGCTAAAACACTTTTTGAAGATTTGATGCAACTTCAAAAAGATATGAGTGACACTTTAGACATATCACACATCTATGAGAAGTATACTAGTTAGTATTTATTTTCACTTCTAAATTGATTTGGCGTCTTACCACTAATTTCTTTAAAAGCTCTTGAGAAATGTGACACGTTTCCAAAACCAACAATTTCGGCAATTCTCCTTAATGAATGATCCGTTGTAATTAAAAGTGATTGCGCACGTTCTACACGCCTTAGCTGTATATATTTTGAAGGTCGTAGCCCAAAGGTTTTCTGAAAACTTCTTGAAAAATGATCTTTACTTAAATGACATATTTCAGCAAGTTCTTTAATACTTATTTTTTCATGAAGATGTTCCGAAATATGGTTTAAAACAACATTAAGTTTAATTCTCTTCCTGTCCGGAAATTCAATTTTACCTTGTATGAAGCGCGACAATAATACTTTCAAAATACCCTGTGTCTCTAACATCTTTTCTGCTGAAATATTTTCATTACGCTTTTCTAACTCTAAAAGGGTTGGATAATTATCATATTTTTCTGGGTCATTATTTTTCAAATTTCTATATGGGTGCAATTCTAAAAGCCTGTCAAAATAAACTTTATCAAGTTCCTGAGCTTTCGCTTCATAATTAAAACTAACCGTATTATAAATGGACAAATCTTTACCAAGTGTTTCAAGAAAACTTAAGTAATATTGATTATGATAGATATCACATTTGTAACTACTATGGGTAAAACTTGGAATAAGATACAAATAGCCCGGTTTCAATCTTACCTTTAAACTTCGATAATACACGTGAGCCTCTCCTTCAGTAATTAAATACAAACGAGAAAAAGGACTAATTACATTATCAAAGTTCCAATTATGATCTAACTCTTCATATCCAACATTCAACAATCTGAGTCTTAAGGATTGAAATTGATTAGTCATAAGTTACTCGCTTATTAAATTGATTTTTCCTATAAGCACCAGGACCAATTCCTATCATTTCCTTAAACTTTCTTGAAAAGTAAGACATGTTTGCCATACCAATATCGGAAGCTATTTTCTCTAATGAATCCTTAGTTGTTAATAGTAAAAATTGTGCCCTTTCAATGCGCTTTACCTGAATATATTTATTAGGCGTTATACCAAATATTGCTCTAAAACTTCGTGTAAAGTGATCTGGACTTAAATTACAATACTCTGCCAGAAACTTAACAGACAACGGATCTTCAAGATGTTTAGTAATATAAATTAACACCTTGTTTAAATCACCTTTAAAGACCTTGGTTTTATCAAAAACATTGGTATTCTGAATAAATCTTGACAACAAAATAGATAGAATCCCTTGTGTTTCAATATCATGATTTAATCCGACTTTTCCATGCTCATTAATCTCAAATGGCCTATTATTTATGTGAGCCTTTGGACTATTATCTAGAACCTTTTTATTCGGGTGAATCTGAAGCAATCGCTCAAATAGACGATAATCAAATTTAGAGGCTTGCACTTGGTACTTAAACTGCTTTACATTAAAAATTGATGTACCCAACTGTATTTCTTCAAAAAACCCAACGTAATATTGCTCGTGATAACTTTGACAACTATAATTATTATACACATAACTTGGAATAAGATATATATTACCTGGACTCAAATTAAATGTCTGATTTATAAAACTGAGTGTTGCAGTACCTTCTGTAATTAAAAATAGCCTCACGAAAGGGCTAATTACATTTTTATAATTCCAACTATCATCCAATTTATCATATCCAGCATGTAACAAACTAAGCTTAACCGATTTAAATATGTCACCCATAAACAATAAAAACAATAATCAAAAATACATAAATTAAGAAGCTAATATATTTTTTTATGTCGGAAATGTACATTTTTATGTCTGATTCCAATAAAATTTTTAGTGAACTTTAACTTTACCTTTGTAAGGTTAGCAGACAATTAAAGTTAAATTACGGTATGAGATTCTATTTCCTTCTAATTGGGATGACGTTTTTGTGCGCCTGTGGTGGACCCGATCTACCAGAAACTGTTTATGTGGAATATGAAAAACTTCCCAAGAAACTTGATTTCAATCAACATGTAAAACCCATTCTCTCAGATAAATGTTATCTATGTCATGGACCTGACGCTGGTAATATAAAAGGAGGCTTACAATTGCATTCTGCAGAAGCTGCATACTCTGAGTTACCTGAAAACCCTGGAAAAGTTGCCATAAAACCAAAAAACTTAGAAAAAAGTGAATTCTTTCATCGTATAATGACTGATGATCCTAAGTTAATCATGCCTGAACCTAGTTCTCATTTAACTTTAAGTGATTATGAAAAAGCGGTTTTAGTAAAATGGATAGAAGATGGTGCAGAATATAAAGATCATTGGGCGTTTTTAAAGCCAGAAAATCACGACATACCAAAAGTTAAAAATGACGCTCAAGTTGCTAATGCTATTGATAATTTTATTCTGGAGCAACTTGAACCATTGGATTTACAACTATCAACAAAAGCCGATAAAGAAACTTTGCTTAGAAGAGCCTCATTAGACTTAACAGGTTTGCAACCAACAATTGAAGAGATTGACGTATTTCTAAAAGACGATTCTCCCAATGCTTTTGAAAAACAAATAGATAGGCTACTTGCATCTGAGAAATATGGTGAACAACGTGCTCTTGATTGGATGGATTTATCGCGTTACGCTGATACACATGGATATAGTGTCGATCGCTACAGAGATGTTTCACCATGGCGCGATTGGGTAATTGAAGCATTTAATGATAACATGTCCTATGATGAATTTATATTATGGCAAATGGCAGGAGACATGCTACCTAATTCAACTAGAGAACAAAAGTTAGCTACAACCTTCAATAGATTGCACCCTCAAAATATGGAAGGTGGTATTATCGATGAAGAATTTAGAGTTGAATATGTGGCAGACAGAACACACGTTATGGGACAAGGTTTTCTTGGATTAACCCTAGAATGCGCCAAATGTCACGACCACAAATACGACCCGATATCGCAAAAGAATTATTACGAAATGTTTAGTTTCTTTAATAATGTTGATGAAACGGGGTTAATCTCCTGGGATAATGCAACTCCCGTGCCTGCAATGATGATTCCTACTGATGAACAGGAACAAGTTTTGGAGTATTTGGAAACATTGGTTGATAATACCGAATCTAATTTAAAGGAAACATTTGACAACGAAAGCAAAAAAGCAGAGCATTGGATAGCCAAAGAAAGCTACAAAAAAATACCATCGAAAACCAGACCTCAAAAATTGGTGGCTGCATTCAATTTTGATAATGGTAAATTAATAAATTCTGTTGGTGGCAATGGCGAGAACAACGTTAGAATGCGCCAACAATTTGCCAAGAATGAACCTGCGGTATTTAAAAAAGGTTCTCAAGGCAAAGGCCTTTATATGGATGGTGACACATGGCTAGATCTTGATAAGACAGGTATTTATCAAAGAGCCGAAGCTTTCTCTATTGGTATTGAGGTGTTTATTCCTGAAGATTTGGAAGAAGGTGTTATTTTTCATAAGATGAATAGTCCAGAACTACATAGCTTCAGAGGATATCATTTAAAGATTAAGGACAATAAATTAGAGGCATTACTAGCTCACGTATGGCCCGATAATGCTATTGTTATAGAATCTTTAGAGTCTATTCCCAAAGAAAAATGGGTACAACTTACTATGACTTATGATGGCTCTAGTAAAGCAAATGGTGTTTCCATCTTTATGGATGGAGAAAAACTAAAGACAAAAACCGTATTTGATAATTTATACAAAGACATTATTTTTCATGGTTTACAATTGTACGAAAATAGCCCAATAATAGAACCAGGTCTTCGTATTGGAGCAGTATGGAGAGGTAAAGGTATTAGAGGAGCAGTTGTTGATAACTTAATGGTTTTTGAAAAAGAGCTTACCGAAATCGAGGTAATGCAAATATCAAACAGTACCAAGTTAAACGAGATTAAACAAAAATCTTTTGCCAATTTATCTGACGATGAAAAGAACTTACTTTCGAAATATTATGTATCAGTTAATTCAAAATCATACAATACAGTTCTGAATAAATTAGAGAATGAGAGGTTAGTCTTAGCAGATAGCACAGATAATATTAAGCAGATTATGGTAATGAAGGAAACTCCAAAGCCAAGACAAGCTTATATATTAGACAGAGGGCAATATGATTCACCAACCGATTCGGTTTTCCCAAATACACCTGAAGATATATTTGAGTTCTCAGAAAAATTTGAAAAGAATAGGATTGGATTAGCAAAATGGATTACGCATCCAAATAATCCTTTAACAGCAAGGGTAACAGTAAATCGTTATTGGCAGAATCTTTTCGGAACAGGTATAGTTAAGACAGCTGAAGATTTTGGAAATCAAGGAGAATTACCATCGCATCCTAAGCTTTTAGATTGGTTGGCTATAAAGTTTGTAGAATCTGGCTGGGATGTAAAAGCCTTACATAAACTTATTATGATGTCTTCCACCTATCAGCAAAGTAGTTTAGCTAGTAAAGCACTAATGGAAATTGATGGTGAAAATAGACTTTTAGCTAGAGGGCCTGCAAAACGTTTATCTGGAGAAATGTTGCGGGATAATGCATTATTTGCCTCTGGTTTATTAAATGAAACCATTGGCGGAGAAAGTGTACATCCCTACCAACCACCTGGATTATGGCGTGTTACAGGAGATACTTATCCTCAAGGTGAAGGCGAAGAATTATACAGAAGAAGTATGTATACCGTTTGGAAACGTGCAGTACCACATCCTACAATTTCCACTTTTGATGTGCCATCTAGGGATTTATGCACAACTAGAAGACAAGAAACAAATACACCTTTGCAAGCCTTAGTGCTATTAAATGACCCAACTTTTACTGAAGCTGCGAGAGTGTTGGGAAAGAAGATGATGGAATATGACAGTATAGACGAAGGTATTTCAAAGACCTATAAGAAATTAACGGGACGAAGCATTAAACAAGAAGAACTAGCAATTCTGTCAGATTTGCAAAATTCAGAATTAGAAAAATTTCAAAATAATAAAGCAAAAGCACAAGGTTGGATAAGTGTAGGAGAACATAAAGTTGACCCTGAAGACGATATTGCCTTAGTTGCTGCGAATGCGGTAGTAGCTTCTACTATTATTAACTCAGACGCTTTTATAACAAAACGATAAAAACAGTAGATTATGTGTGATCATCATGATACCTTAAGATCTAACAATAAGGATTTACAAAAAGTTGAAAATCAAATAGACCGAAGACATTTTTTGAAGAAAACATCTTTAGGTCTTGGAGCTATTGCCTTAGGTAGTTTATTGGGTACGGAAAAGGCGTGGGCTTCAATTGGTAATAATGGAAACGCTTCTGTTAATGCTTTTACTCAGAATAGATTAGGCTTACCACATCATTTACCGAAAGCAAAACGTATAATTTACTTATTTCAAAGTGGTGGCCCTTCACAATTAGACCTCTTTGATTACAAACCAAAATTGGTAGATATGTTTGGAAAAGATTTACCAGAATCGGTAATGCAAGGGCAGCGCCTTACTGGAATGAGCGGTAGTCAAAGTACACTTCCAATTGCACCCTCCTTATTCAATTTCAAACAATATGGTGAATCCAGAGCTTGGGTGAGTGAATTAATGCCTCACCTTTCTGAAGTTGTAGACGATATATGCTTTATTAAGTCAATGCAAACGGATCAAATCAATCATACACCAGCGGTTACGTTTATGCAAACCGGTCATCAACTTCCAGGACGACCTTCAATAGGTTCGTGGTTAAGTTATGGTTTGGGTTCTGACAATGAAAATCTACCAACCTTTATTACTTTAATTTCTAAAAATGGAAAAGGGCAACCTTTAAAGGCAGGATTATGGGGTAATGGCTTTTTGCCTACTGAACATCAAGGTGTACAATTTCGATCAGGAAAAGACCCTGTTTTATATTTAAATAATCCAGATAATTACGATGGTACAGACCGAAAAAAAATGCTGGACTATCTTGACAAATTGAACACAATACAGCACGATGCCTATGGCGATCCCGAAATTCAGGCGAGAATGACGCAATATGAAATGGCTTTTAGAATGCAAACCTCAATTCCAGAGGTTACGGATACAAAAGATGAACCAGAGCATATTTTTGATATGTATGGTAAAGACAGTAAAGACCCAGGAACTTACGCAGCAAATTGTTTGATGGCAAGAAAGCTTCTAGAAAAAGGTGTAAAATTTGTACAATTATACCACCAAGGTTGGGATCAACATATTAGTTGCCCTGGTGGGGTTAAAAATAAAGCAAGACAAACTGACCAAGCTACGGCAGCCCTTTTAAAAGACCTAAAACAAAGAGGCATGCTAGATGATACACTTGTGATTTGGGGTGGAGAGTTTGGAAGAACAGTTTACTCGCAAGGTCAATTAACCAAGACTAATTATGGTAGAGATCATCATCCAAAAGCCTTTACTATGTGGATGGCAGGTGCGGGTGTAAAACCGGGTTTTACTTATGGTGAGACAGATGATTTTAGTTATAACGTTACCAAAGATCCCGTGCATGTTCATGATTTTCATGCTACTTTATTACATTTACTTGGTATTGATCATGAACGACTCACTTTTAAACATCAAGGTCGTCGTTATCGATTAACAGATGTTCATGGTCACGTAGTCAAAGACCTTCTAACCTAAAACTAAACTATGTCTACAAGAAGAAATTTTTTAAAAAAAACGGGGATGGCAGGTGCTGCTATTGCAGCTACCTCGTCTTCATTTGGAACTTCAATAATTACTGGAAAAAGTAAATCAAATCGATTATTGAATGAGACAGACACTATTCTAGGTCATGGCGACTATCAATATAAACTGACCAAGAATTGGGCGCAAATAAGCTCAACAAGAATTCCGTTATTAAATTGCCATGAAATGGTCATGGATAGTAAAGGACGACTTATCATGATTGGTGACCATCCGCAGAATAATATCCTCATTTTCGATAAGTCTGGTAAACTTCTTGACTTTTGGGGTACAGCTTATCAAGGTGGACATGGTTTAACGCTTCATGATGAGGGAGGAGAAGATATGTTATACATCACCGATTCTGGTTGGGCTTTGGGTAAACACAACAAAATGGTGAAGCATAATGGTCGTGTTTCTAAAACAACTGTTGATGGCAAAGTGATTTTTGATATTGGTCACCCGCAAACAATAGGGGTTTATCAACCTGGAGATGACTTCTGCCCTACTGAAACTGCAATTGGCCCAAACGGAGATATTTATGTTGCCGATGGTTATGGAATGAGTTACATTATTCAGTACGATGCTAACGGAAGATACATTCGCCATTGGGGAGGCAGCGATAATCCAGATCCAAATTACAAACTTGTAAGCGCACATGGGGTAGCCATAGATTATAGAGAAAAAGGCAACCCAATGGTAGTAGCCACTTCTCGCTCTCAACAATGTTTTAAATACTTCACGCTTGACGGTAAATATGTAAAAACCGTACAAATGCCAAACATGTCTGTTTGTAGAGCCGTATTTGATGATAACAATCTATATGCTGGTGTTTGCTGGTCGCAACCCAAAGTTGGAAAAACAAATTGGAAAGATCATACGGGTTTTGTTACGATTATGGAAGGTGATAAAGTGGTATCTAATCCTGGAGGCACTGAACCCGAATATATTGATGGTGTACTTCAAAAATCTTTTCAAATTGAAGAAAAGCCAATATTACACGGACATGATGTTTGTATTGACGAAGATAAAAATGTATACATCTGCCAATGGAACGCCAACAATACGGCGCCTTATAAATTAACTCGTATTTAATCATTCTTTAGAATTTAAATTTATGAATGAAGCACCTGATTTTGTCTTATTCCTAGGGCGATTCCACCCTCTAGTTGTTCATTTACCTATAGGTTTTTTAATATTTGCCTTTCTGCTTGAAATATTGGGCAGACGCAAAAAATTCGAAGCGCTTAAAATTGCCATTCCACTAGCCTTACTTTTAGGGTTCCTTAGTGCTCTAGTGGCCTGTATTCTAGGTTATATGTTATCACTAAGTGGCGATTATGACGGGGATATGCTCGATAGCCATTTTTGGTTCGGTGTTATCACCACTGCTCTTGTATTAATTGCTTGGTTAATTAGAACAGATAAAATTAATCTTAAAACAGACCTTAAGATAAAAGCCAATATTTCCGCGCTAACATTAATTGTTATACTAATAAGTATTACTGGACATTATGGAGGTAATCTTACTCATGGAAGCGACTATTTAACAAAGTACTTACCCTTCAACAAAAAAGAAGAAAAACAATTAGCCAAACTTGAAAAAGTTGAAGACGCTATTGTCTTTGATTATTTAGCACAACCTATATTAGATAATAAATGTGCAAGTTGTCATAATGAAAGCAAACAAAAAGGCGGATTATCATTCCAAGACTCACTTTCAATTGCTAAAGGCGGTAAATCTGGAGCTACGTTAATTGCAGGAAACGCTATGCAATCTGAAATGATAAAAAGAGTATTGCTGGACCCTCATCATGATGATTTCATGCCACCAGATGGGAAGACACCCCTAACTGAAGACGAAATTACAATCTTAAAATATTGGATTGACAATGCCAATGCTGACTTTAGTTCAAAGGTATCATCTCTTGAAACTTCTGAAGATGTTATGCATATTGCTGCAGACATGTTAGGAATAAAAAGCGCCTCAAAAAAGGGAGATGTTTCTTTGCCTGATGTTCCTAAGATAGAAGCATCTATTCTTGAAGATATTATGAATGAAGGTTTTACAGTTAGAGAATTAGTATTTGAATCAAACCTTTACGAGGTAACACTCCCTACTTATAATAAAAATATGGGATCGAATGATTTGAAAGTTAAACTCGAAAAACTGTCAAAACTAAAAGACAATATTCTTTGGCTTTATGTTGAAAATGGTGGTTTAACAGACGACCAACTTAAAACCATTAGCAACTTTAAAAATTTGCAAAAATTAGTCATTAACAGAAACCCAATAACTGATGAGGGATTAGCTTCTTTAACAAAGTTGGAAAGCCTTTCAAGTTTAAATATTTATGGAACGGAGGTGTCAAAGTCAGGTTTAGAGACATTTTCAAAATTGAAAAATTTAAAAACTGTTTATGCTTGGGACACAAATATTACCGCAAAAGACCTAGAATCATTTACTGAGGAAGAATCTCCAGAAATAGTTATAGCGCCTTAAAGGACATTTTTGGACATTTCTTACCCATAAATGACCATTAAAGAGATTTTATTTCAAGGCAATTGTTTAGTTTTATCGTATTAAATAAACCACGATTTTCAACAACTAAATAGTTATGCAATTCAGATCAAACCTAATGCAATTCTTTTGCATTTTTGCAATTCTCCTTTCCTTTTCGTGTAAAAAGGAGACAGAAGAATCCTCAAAGCAAAAACCAAATATCATTTACATCATGTCAGATGATCATACCACTCAAGGTTTTGGTATTTATGGTAGCAGATTAGCGTCCTTAAACCCTACACCAACATTAGACAAGTTGGCTAATGAAGGGGTTATTTTTGACAATTGTTATGTAAATAATGCTATTTGTGTTCCGAGTAGAGCAGCTATAATAACTGGTCAAAATTCACAAGCCAATGGAGTTTTAGATTTAGAAGGAGATCTAGCTCCCGAAAATCAATATTTACCTACTGAAATGAAGGCTTTAGGATACCAAACTGCAATCGTCGGTAAGTGGCACTTACATAAAGAACCAGCAGCTTTCGATTTTTATGAGGTATTACCAGTACAAGGAAAATATTTCAATCCAACTTTCAGAGTAAGAGGTGAAAAACCATGGCCTGGGAATACTGTTAAGACCGAAGGTCATTCTTCAGATAAAATTACAGACATTGCTTTAGATTGGTTAAAAAACAAAAGAGATCCCAATAAGCCTTTCTTTTTAATGCACCACTTTAAAGCACCTCATGATGACTTTGAAAACGCAAAACGTTACGACAGCTATTTAGAAGACACTTTTATTCCTGAACCTGAAAGCATGTACGACAATGGAAATAACGGTTCGATTGCCACTAGGGGCGCAAACGATTCTTTAACGAGAATTATTGGTTCTTCGGTATCTCACAGAAACTTGATTAGAAATCAAGCTATGAATATTTACAAAGACAGTTCTATTCATAGAAAATATCGCAATCAAAAAGATATTAAACCAGAGGAGTACACTAAATGGAAGTTAAGTAAGGCTGATAGTATACATGCAAGTACTGTATATCAGTATTACTTAAAACGCTATTTAAGATGTGTTAAAGGCGTTGATGACAACGTAAAACGCCTGATGGATTACTTGGAGGCAGAAAATCTTTTGGAAAACACCATTATTATATACACTGGAGACCAAGGCTTCATGCTTGGAGAACACGATTACATTGATAAACGTTGGATGTATGACGAGTCTATGCGCATGCCATTTTTTGTAAGATTTCCTGAAGGTATAAAATCTGGCATAAGAACAGACGCCATTATTAATAATACAGATTTCGCTCCAACGATGATTGAGTTAGCTGGAGGCACTACCCCAGATTATATGCAAGGAAAAAGCTTTAAACAGATTCTGAAAACAGGAGAAGAACCTGAGAACTGGCAAAAATCTACCTACTATCGCTATTGGATGCATATGGCGCACAGGCATCAAAATCCAGCGCATTTTGGTATTAGAACTAAAGACTATAAACTTATATTTTTCTATGGAAAATATTGGGTAGACACTGATGATCCAAGCGCAGAATACAACAAAAAGAGCTGGGGTAATGATTTTACAAACCACACCCCTGTTGCTTGGGAATTTTACGATTTAAAGAAAGACCCAAAGGAAATGAACAACGCATATTCTGATCCGGAATACAAAAATGTTATTACCGATTTAAAAGCACAATTAATAAAACTTAGAGAAGATTTAAACGAAACTGATAAAAACTATCCACATATTCAGAAAGTAATTGATGAACATTGGGATGATTAAACTAAACTTTCAACTAAAAAAAGGGAGGTTCCACAGAACGTCCCTTTTTTATTTAATTAATTTAAAATTCTATTCTTATTCAGAAGTAATAATTACTGAAACATCTTCCATCCCATCAACATGAGATGTTACTTTTATTTCTCCAGGTTCTCCAGTTGCTTGAATAATTAATAGTGTTTTACCATTATGAGTTGTATTAATATTGGTTTGAAACTTTTGAACACTGTTCTTCCAACCATTATCTACCCCTAGTAATTTTGCTGGTCCGCTTATCTCAAAAGTGATTTCTTTATCATCTGTCATTGAAGGATTACCATTTCCATCGGTAAATTGAGCAACAATATGAGCTACATCTTCATAATTAGCATTTATGGTTTCAACATCCCTTTTTAAAGTAATTGCTGTAGATTCTCTTACTGTTATAACCTCTTTGGTAACCTCTTTTCCATCTTTAAAACCAATAGCTTTTAATGCCCCGTCTGCAAAAGGGACGCCCCATTTATAGACATGATCTTCAAAATCTGATAGTCTCTTTTTCCCGAGAGAGGTTTCATTCAAGAATAACTCCAGTTCATCAAGATTCGAATAAACCTCAACAGAAATCATTTCACCTGCATTATAATTCCAATGCTCGTTTACATTTTGCCATTCCCAAAGTGCATGTTTCCATCGTTCAGGATTTTTAGCAACAATATTCCCTGTCTTATCAATCTTATTTAACGACTTCTCAATATTTTGAGTAGCAATATGAATATGAGGCTCATCGTTCCAAAGCGTTTTATACATATGATAAGAGCCTTTTTTAAATCCAGCGGTAGTTAAGAGGCCAGATGGTTGAACTCTTGTTGGCCAATTTGCCCGTATTTCTCCCATGTAATCAATACCTGTCCATAAAAATGTTCCAGAGATATGAGGACGCTCCTCAATTGCTTTCCACTCATGATATTGCCCTAAATTTTCTGTACCCATTATCACCTTATCAGGATAATTTTTATGTCCGTAATCGTATAACACACGTCGGTAACTATAACCTACAATATCTAAAGCGTCCGCATATCCTGATAAATGACTTGAAGATGGTAATATACAATTGGCTACAATTGGCCTTGTGGTATCTAATGTTCTTGTCCAATCTGCTAGTTTTTGGGCAGTTTTGCCAATATCATATTTACCTCTGGGAAGGGTTTCCATTAAATGTTTAATCTCTTCAACAGAGTGTGGTGGTTCTGACCAGAAGTAATTTCCATCCCATTCCATATCAAAAAAACCAGTGGTTTCAGCATTTCTTGGGTAGGTCCATTCAATTTCATTACCAATGCTCCATTGGATAATGGAAGGATGATTTCGGTGACTCAACATGGTATTTGTCAAGTCTCTCTCCGCCCATTCCTGAAAATGTTCACCATAACCTCGAGTTATATAATCTGTACTTTTTTCTTCCCATTTATTGAAACGCTTGTCTTTGGGATTATCCCATTCATCAAAAAACTCATCTTGTACCAAAATTCCCATTTCATCAGCTAAATCTAGAAATTCAGAAGACGCTGGATTATGAGATACCCTAATAGCATTGCAACCGCCATCTTTTAAAATTTGAAAACGTCTTTTCCAAACACCCTTAGGTACTGCAGACCCCACCAAACCAGCATCATGGTGTAAACACACACCCTTAATCTTCATGTTTTCACCATTAAGGTAGAAACCAGTATCAGCATCAAATTTGAAACTTCTTATACCAAAAGGTGTTTCATAAGTATCCAAGACCTCTTCTTGCCCATTGGAAAGTGAAATAACCGCCTTGTACATATTTGGATTTTTAGTTCCCCACAGTTTTGGGTTTGTAACTTCTATTTTTTGAACAACTTGATCTTTGGAGTTGCTAGACATGGAAAGCTTTGTAGAAGCACTTGCAACTTCATTATCACTGGCATCAACCAATTTGGTATTTACAACTATCTTAGCATCAATCGTGTCATCATTTTTTACATCAATATTCAATTGAACCAAAGCCTTTTCTTGAGACACCACTGGCGTGGTAATAAATGTTCCCCATACCGGAATATGTATTTTATTCCGAGTAATTAAATCTACTTTTCTATATATACCAGCACCTGTATACCACCGACTGTCCGCATACCTACTATGATCAATTTTCACTAATAACTCATTCATTTCTCCAAATGGATTTAGATAAGTTGTTAAGTCAAAATAAAAAGGTGAATAGCCATAAGGATGAAAACCAAGTTTTTTACCATTAATCCAAACTTCACTGTTGTTGTAAACGCCATCAAAGTGCACATACGTAACCTCATCCTCAGTATTAGGTGTTTCAAATGTTTTCTTATAATACCCATAACCTTCACCATCTAACCAACCAGTTGCCATGGCATTATAGGCAAGTGTAGAATCGAATTCTCGTTCCACTACCCAATCATGAGGAAGATTTACCTTTGTCCAATTTTTAATTGTGGTAACATCTGTACTATCTTTAGATACATAAAACTCCCACCCTAAATTAAAATCTTGATGTATTTCTTTACTCGTAGAGATATTATTTCCGCAGCATAGGAATAGGCAGCATAAAAATGAAATCCCTAGACACCTAATACTTTTATGACGTGAAAAAGGAGAAAGTTTAGTTTGGCTCATAATAAAATGTTTGTTGGTTTATTGAATAAATAAAGAGCCTTAAAAGTAAGGCTCTTTAATATACTTTTATAAGTTTTACACTTGATTTTACCTAGATAAAAACTGATATTCTCAGGCAATATGGATATTTAGTCTGTAGTAAAACTATACACTTGAGAAGTGGATGTATTACCATAAATATCATGAGAAACCACTTTCCAATAATACGTTGTCCCAGCATTAACAGCTTGATTCTCTAGTTTGTTATCTGTAGTCGTCAAAATCTTTGTAGAGGGAGCTGCATTGGTATCTAAATACACATCAAATTCCTTAAGGTCTCCATCAATATCATCACCTTCCCAAGTCATCGTTATCGATGTTTCTGAAATACTTGAACCATGTAACGGACTTTTTAAATCAGCAGGAAAAGGGGCATAATTTTCAATACCTGGACCTGATAAATAAAATTTCCAAGTGTCGGAGGTTGCAGTAACCGATGTTCCACTTGCTTTTGATATTACATACCACGAATAAGGCGCTCCTCTTTCTAAACTCACCTCTAGTTCGTTGGTGTTTGAAGAGTACTCATTTTCAGTATTTGAAACTAAGTTCTTCACAACTAAAGTGTAAGATGTCGCATTATCTGCCTCCATCCAATCAAACGTAAGGTTCGCTAACACGTTTGAAGTAACAACACCGGCAGTACATTCTTCATTATTATTCGGAAACAACAATATTGCTTTTGTAGGATCTTGCACCTCAGCAGGTCCACCATCACTACCTCCGCAAGACAACATAATGCCGAATGCTATAATTACTATATATATTGATTTTATGTTTTTCATTTTAATTTTCGTTTTACTTTACAACAAATTTTTCAAATCCTAATTGTGCTTCATCTTTTTCGAAAACAACAATATAAACACCTTTTTCAAAACTACTCACATCGAAAAAGTCGTTTCTTGATGCTATTTGTTTCGATTTTATTAGTGTTCCTACTACATTGTAAATAGATGCAGTCGCATTTAGTAAATTCTCAGAGACACTTATAGAAAGTTCACTTTCCACTGGATTTGGATATAAGAAGAAGGATTTATTTATAAAAAGCGTTTCTTCATAAACACCCTGACAATCCTTATCGGTCTTTACCTTCAAAGTATTAACACCTTCATTCAATTGAAGTGTAATTTCATTTGACGCTGTAAAGATCTCGTTATCATTAATTGTAATGATATAGTTGTCGCTTCCGCTCAAATCCAAAGACACTGTACTTTTAGAATCGCTAATTTTAGAAAATACGCTTAAAGCCTCTGGCTCACCAATATCTACCGTAAACTCAACACGATAGTCTGGAAAATCTGGTATTGTAATAACAACTGTGTAAGTACCAGGAATTAAATTCTCGACGGTTAAGGTATCTGTAAAGCTAAAATCTTCATTATAGCCTGTCCCTGTTATTGATGCTTGATAATCAGATGAAACCTCCGTAAGAATATCAATCATACCATTATTTTCACTTAAGCAAGAAGCATCAACCCCCTTAACTCTATAGTTGCTCAATGTAAATCTTGAAGGGGCAATTGCACGAATATCAGAACTAAAATTAAACACCTGCATAGTTACAGTACTCACGTACCCGCCAGTATCAGAAAATGAAATCTCAATAGTATTATTTTGCTGTAAAATATCATATGGCACAGGTACTTCCAAGACTCCGAAGAAATTATCTCTATCCGATTGGTCATCGCCACGGAAATTTTCTGGAATTTCAATAGTGGTTCCGTTCACCATAAGCGTTGGAGATAATGACAAACCGTGATTTCTTCCAACACCTACTCTTAGTATGGCCTCTCCTTCATCTGCAAGATTTATACCATCAATTTTGAAAACTGAAGCCGTATTAGCCGTTATTTCTTTAAGATAAGAATCGGCATAATACTTTGTTTCCTCAGATTGCTCATTTAATTCTATATCAGAAGGAAAAGTAAAACTAAGAAGATACGTACCCTCTGGCGCTATTGTTAAATTATTATCAAAAGTTGAGAAACTATTAACATCCAAAACGGGCAGTGATGTATCACTTGTACCATTGAGTCTCAAATGGCGTACTTCTATATCCGTAGGTTGTTCGGTTACACCCAAAAGTTCTAAGTCCAATTGATGAGTTACAAAATCTAGGTTATTTATTAGCACATATGCCTTATTACCATCAACATAGCTATCAACCATAATATCCATATTATCGGTTACAGCATCTGTGCGCGTACCGTTAATATCTTTCAGTAAGTCATAAAGTAATATCGCTTCAGTATAAATAAAATCTCCAGTATAACTATCAGGTTCATTTGCCCTACGCATCATGCGAGAACCATGCACCGAAGTTGGCCCTACACTTGCATTATATTGCCATTCTGCCTTAAGCATGAAAAATGGCATTGCGTAATTAATTTTATCTGCTCGCTCCATGAATTGCATCATCATCGAGACAGAAGATTTCAACTTAAGCCAATAAGCATAGGGTACATGACCTTGACCAAAATAATCATGTGTTTGAGCATTGTATTCTGAGATCATCAAAGGCTTTACTGTATTAAACTTAAGCATGCTATACTGCTCTAACATATCCATAGTAGCCTCCATATTGCTCCCTTTGCGGTATTTGGCTTTTCCTCCAAAAACTGGAAAATCATAGAGATGGATCGTCCAAAAATCCATTTCTTCTCCTGCAACATCCATGAAATGCTTATCTCTTTCATGCCATCTTTGAAAATTATTCTGATCAAAATCAGGAAAAGCAGCGCAATAACCACCTACCTGAACATCATCATGAATTTTATGAATCTCCTGGGCTACAGTTTTATGAAATGTAAAAACTTCTGTTAAATCATGCGGTTGATCCGCAGTAGTTACTAAATCCCATAAAGGCTCATTTGTTATCTCCACAAAATTAGGTTTAGGTTTACCCGTTATGCCACCAGTACCGTAAAATTCTTTTATATAAAGCGCTAGAAACTCTCCTGACGCTGTTCCTATCGGTTCTTCACTAGTATTCGTTTGGGAAAACGCCCAACCTCTATTTGTGGTTTTGCCATCAGGATAAAACGGATGTATCTGTGTGCAAAGTATTTGGTCATCCTGATCTTCGTACTGATGGGCCCATGTCCTAGACGCATAACTATTTCTATTCTGCTGGCCAAAAGTCGCTATACTTGTAGGATTCGCAAATCCAGGTCGTGTAGGATCTTCGGTAATATTATTTCTTAAATGCCAAGAAATGGTGCCAGTATTTCGGCCAATATGCACATCTTTATTTCTCAAGAAATCTTCGATAACATTATTCATAGCATTCCCAGTATTCCAGTTGTTTTGGTTTACTGTGCTATGGAAATTAACAAACTTCTCACGATCAAAAGTTTCTACATCTCCCGTTTTGTGTTTTACATTTAAATTCACATCAATGTTAACCTGAGCGAATACAATCGATTGTATTGTCATTAACATGAACACAAAGAATATTTTTTTCATATCTTATTTTATTAAGTTGCATACAAAATTACCAAAACCACACTCATATTACAACTTCAAAACTCCATAATAACACAACAAAAAGACAAAAACAATCAATAGTTTGCGGAATGCTTTCACTCCTAATAAATACAATTAGTAAAGTTATTAGTACTTCAATTAAGTTTATTATATTGGTTTTCAGTTTTTTATGAAACATCTTAATTGTTTTTGTTTAGTTGCCTTTTTCTAATTTTTTATTTAAATTGCATATACTAACTACACTAACTAACTTGACATTAATGAAATTGATTAAAAGTTCTCTTTTAATTCTAGTAACGCTCGTCTGCATTTTTAGTAATGTTTGCGTTTCTCAGAATATATTAAATAAAGATAGTTTGCTTACAAAAGCAAACAGATTAAGATTTAAAAATCCTGATAGTGCCATTTATTATTTAGAAAAAGGGCATGAATTGAGCTTGACGACTCAAGATACTTTAAAAGCTATTCAGTTTTTAACCGATGCATCATTTCTTTATTCGCATAATCTAAACTATGGAAAGGCTTACGATGGTTATTGGAAAGCCTTGCTTCTTGCAAATAAATTTGGAGATTCGACTTCAACCTCCCAGATTTATGTAGGCTTGGGATGGCTGTATAGCTTTTACAAAAGAAAAGAAGAGGCCCAAAAGTATTTATTCAAGTCTTTAGAGCTTAGGAAAGATTTGGTAAATAATCGTCAATTAAATATTGGTTATCTATTTGAAAACTATTATGCCATAGCCTCTTTTTACAGACTAAATCGCGAATACAAAAATGCTGAAATCTATCTTGACAGTCTTTATCTTTTAAACAATAAAATTGGTGTAACAGACCGCAAAGAAAACTATCATGCCAATACAGAAAGAGGTTATTTAGCTGCTAAAAAAGGGCAAACTCAAATGGGCATTACTGATCTAAATAATGCAATTCAGTATTTCAAAAAAAGTGACCCCTCTTATCTTGTCATCGCTTACGCTTTGCTTGCTGAAACATATAAAGATATAAATGAAATTGGTAAAAGTAAAAACTACTTGTACAAGTCGCTTGAAGTTTCTGAAACATATAATAGTCATTTGGATTTTAGACTTTTTGTTTACGAACAGCTTTATGATATCCATCTAGAAAATAAGGAGTTTGAAAAAGCTCTTGAATTTCAAGAGAAAGCAAAAAACTTGAGTGAAAAACTTTATAGTATTCAAAATAACCAACACCTTTTTGAGATTAAGGACAAGTACCGAATTGAGAAAAAACGACAAGAGGATATATCTAAACAACAGAGAATAAAGCAGTTGGAACAGGAAGATAGAATTTGGATGTTGCAAACCGTTATACTAGTGGTGTCAATCATCTTTATAGTTGTATTTAGTTATTTAACTATAAGAAATATTCGAAACAAACATAAAAATGAGAAACTCATAATAAAGGAACGGCAAAAGGAACGCTTAAAAAGACACCGACAAGTACTTGAATTAAAAAACAAAGAATTGACAGAGTCGGCCTTAAGGTTAATCGAAAAAGACGAATTTATTGCAAGCATAAAAACGAGACTAGAGAAGCAGAAAGACAATCTTGATGTTGGTGTTATTAAGCGCATCCTTAAGTCTATTCAAGGAACACCGCAAAGTAACTGGTCTGAATTTGAAGCTCGCTTCACTACAATTAATCAAAGTTTCTACGAACAATTAAAATCTAAATTTCCCAGACTAAAGCAAACAGATTTAAAAATCTGTGCACTAGTAAAACTAAATTTTCCTAGTAAAGATATGGCCAAATTATTGGGTATTTCAGTAGAAAGTGTCCACACCTCTAGACACAGACTCAGAAAAAAACTAGGCTTAGAACGCAATGAAAACCTAGAAGAGTTTATCAATTCTTTTTAGTAAAAATCTCACATACAAGAGATTATCTTCTTAAGTGTTAGTTTTAATTAAGTTATAAAACAAACAAATATCTATACTGTCAAGTTCAAATGTAGTTTTATGTTAAAATTATCTTAACGTTCAATTTTACCTTTCGAATTCGAAATTAAACTAATTAGACAATGAGATTAAACTTTTGTATGACAACAAAAGTAAAGTACTATGTTATGACTTTACTTTTGTTTGGGCTGGGATCTATCTATGCCCAAAGTATTACTATTAAAGGAACAGTTACTGGAGATGGAATTCCATTACCTGGTGTAAACGTAATAGTGAAGGGAACAACCAATGGTACAACTACAGATTTTGATGGAAATTACAACATTAAAGCGAATGCCAATGATATTTTGGAATTCAGTTTTATTGGTTTTAAAACAAAGGACATTCTAGTAAATGACAGAAATGTTATTAATGTATCCTTAGAAACGGATTTATCAGAACTTGACGAAGTAATAGTAGTCGGTTATGGTACCCAAAGAAAAAAAGAAGTTACAGGAGCTGTAGCGCAAGTAAAAGCCGAAGAACTACTTCAAACGCCGGTATCAGATATCGGAGCCGCAATTCAAGGTAAAGTTGCAGGGGTGAATATTCAGGCAGCAAGTGGTAGACCTGGAGAAGCTGCCAACGTTCAAATTAGAGGTGTGGTATCCATAAACGGCGGAGGACCTCTTTATGTTGTTGATAATATCCCGCAGGATGGAAATCCTAACATAGCTCCAGAACAAATAGAGTCCATAGATATTTTAAAAGATGGAGCATCTGCATCCGTTTATGGTGTTAGAGCAGCAGGTGGTGTTATCCTTATAACCACCAAAAAGGGTAAAGCAGGTAAAATGAAAGTGGATTTGAATACTTATACCGGAATTCAAAATATTACTTCTGGTACGCCTTTAATGAATACTACAGAACAACTTTATAATTTAGAAGTTACAACGGAACAATTGGGAACTGAACCATTAACCTTCTTTTTCAACCCTAACGCATTAGATTTTGATTCAGATTTTGTAGGCGATGTGCAGCAAGATAACGCACTAATACAAAACATAGATTTAAATATATCAGGTGGTGCTGAAGGCTTGACTTTTAACTTCAATACTAACTATTTCAAACAAGATGGTGTCTTGCTTAATTCAGGTTTTGATCGATTAACGAATCGTATTACAGGTCAGTTTACTAAAGGAAAATTTAAAGCATTTGCTACGATGGCACTAACCACTGAAAACAGATCGCAAGAACCTTTCGCTTTATATGAATATGGTATTGGGCAAACACCATGGAGCAGACCCCTTTCTGACATTCCAAGTGTTGGCGAAAACAGTTTTGAGCTTGATGTAGATAATGAGATTTTCTATGGCTTTCTATCTAGACAGCTTGAAAACGTAGATGATAGAGAAGTTAAAAGCAATAACATAGCTTTAAACTTGGAATATGAAATTTTAGAAGGTTTAAAATATAAGCTAAACATTGGCAGAAATGAATGGAATTTCTTTAGAAAGTTTTTTCAACCTCAATATCTGGCTTTTAGTAGGACAGGAGTATACAATGCTACTGCATCGACACCCAACGCAAGACTTCAGGAAAGCTACATTTTTAATAAACGTGAAACTATTGAGCACATACTTAGTTATCAAAAAAGTTTGGGCAAACACAACTTTAACTTGCTAGGTGTAGCTTCATATGAAAGACAAACTAACCGTAATATTGGAGTAGCGGTACAATTTGGTGATGATGCCAGTAATGATATTCAAGTGTTATCGGCAGGTGCAGAAGGAATTCGTCCAACAGGAACAAATTTCAGAAGAACATTAACAGGAAAATTAGCAAGGTTGCAATATAATTATGATGGTAAGTACTTATTATCTGCCAGCGTTAGGCACGATGGCTCATCTTTGTTTACCGAAGAGAATAGATACGGTACATTTCCTGGATTCTCTGCAGGATGGAACGTCCATGAGGAAAATTGGTTTAATGTAGGTGCTATTAGTTCATTGAAAATAAGGGGAAGTTGGGCAGAATTAGGTTTTCAAGGTATCGGAGGATATCCTGCTATAGCCGTGATTAATGCAGGCGTAAACTATCCTTTAGGTACCGAGGAAGACTTGAACTTTGGACTTATACAAAGACAGTATGTAAACGAAGGCATTCAATGGGAAACCCAAGTCTCTAAAAATATTGGTATTGACATAGCTTTATTTAACAATAAATTAAATATTACTGCAGATTTATATGAAAACAATAAGCAAGACATGCTTATTGATCAACCTTTGCCACGTTCAACTGGAACTGCCCAACCCAGAGCTATAGGAGAATTTAATACGGTCTTAGTTAATGCAGGTGATATGACCAATAAAGGTATTGAGATTTCAGCAGCATATAAGGGTCAAATTGGTTCAGATTTTAAATTTGACTTATCTGGAACGTTTACCAAAAACATAAATGAAGTCACGAATCTTAATGGAATAGAAAGAGGTTTTGCGAACGGAAGACCTGTTACATCTAGAGGTCAAAACACAGAGTTTACTACCTTTTTAGCTGTAGGACATGAGGCTGGAGCCTTTTTCTTATTCCAAAATGACGGCGTAATTAAAACACAAGAAGAGCTAGATGAGTATAATCAGCTAGACTTAGCTAGTGTTAGTACGCCTCAATTAGGAGATATGAGATACAAGGATGTTAACAATGATGGTAAAATTGATGATAATGACAGGGCCTATTCTGGTTCTGGTCAACCAGAATTTGAAGCAGGGCTCAATTTAAATCTCAATTATAAAAATTGGGATTTAGCAGTTCAAAGTTACCTGTCCTATGGAGCAGAAGTATACAATGGTGCAAAACTTTATGCCTATAGTGGCGGGAGACACCGGGACCTAATTAACATGTGGAGTCCACAAAATCCAAATTCTGACATCCCTACATTTAGGCAAAATGCCTTTCACAGTAATGTCAGAGCTGCTTCAGATTTTTTCTTAGAAGATGGGACGTATTTGAGAATAAGAACTTTATCCATTGGATATACCATACCAAATACAAAGGAAGATATTGGTATTGATAAAATAAGAGTGTATTTAAACTCTTTAAACCCCTTCACATTTACAAACTATACTGGATATGACCCAGAAGTGGGTGGTGATGGTCTCTTCTTCAGAGGTGTTGATGCTGGTAGTTATCCAGTAACTCGTCAATTTATGTTGGGGGCACAATTAAGTTTTTAAAAAAAATGAATATGAAAACAATACAAAACAAAATTTTAAAGCTAAGTTTATTAGCTATTCTGATCTTTAGTAGTTGCAGTGAGAGTACTTACCTTGAAGAACAAAACCCAAATGCAATTACACCCGATACTTTTTGGAAAAGTGAACAGCAATTTAATGCGGCACTTATCGCTGCTTACAGTGCCTTACAATTTCAAAGTGTAAGTGGTGGTTTATTACAACATGAATTTGTTTTAGGTGATATAGCGGGTACAGAATCCTGGTATCGACCAAATGCCTTTAGAAATCTTACTTTTAACGATGGCATTTATCATGTTACTAATAAATGGGATGAACTATACATTGGTATTTTTAGAGCGAATCAAGTTATAGAATACTCACAAGAAGCCGATCCAAGTATCTTCTCTGGTAATTCGCAAAAGGAAATTGAAGGACAAGCCAGATTTTTAAGGGCGTTTTTCTACTTTCAATTGGCTCACACCTATGGTGGAGGAGTAATTCACGACAGAGTGGCTACATCAGAGGAAGAATTTGAAAAACCATTTTCAAGTATTGATGAGATTACGTCATCTATTATAATTCCAGATTTGGAATTTGCAATGAATAATCTTCCTCAATCTTGGGACGCAAGAAATGTGGGTAGAGCAACTTGGGGTGCAGCAACAAGTCTATTAGGTAAAGTTCAACTTTTTAATGAGAACTGGAATGAAGCTGCTTTACTATTTAAGGATGTTATTGATTCTGGAATTTACAGTCTAACGACTAATATTGAGGATAATTTCTGGCACACTAACGAGTTTAATGAAGAATCTATTTTTGAGGTTAATTACTCTTTTGATATTGCGCCTGGTGTTCCTGGTGCTGCTGTTGATGATAATAGTTTTGAATCCGGTGGAGAAGCAACAACCATGGCAACAGCCGTTGGCCAACTTAACTTTGGGGCTTTCAATACAGTATTGCCCTCTTATAACCTTCATGAAATGTTAGTATATGATGAGGTAGATCCAGATAACCCGATTAATGACGACAATCTAGAATCTAGAAGAATGAGTTCAACCATTGTTCCAAGTAACTTTGAAGGTCTATACTATAATCTTCCTCAAGGTGAACCAAGAGGATGGGGCTTTGGTCAAAGTGCCTATGTTAAAAAACATTCTAATTGGTACCACTTGGAGGCTGAACCTCCTTTAAGTAAATCCGGCATTAATTTTAGACACATACGTTATGCTGATGTTCTACTTATGTATGCAGAAGCCGTATTGAATGCCAATAATGATTTCGCAACTGCAATACAATATATTGATATGGTTAGAAGTCGTGCAGGTGTATATACTTTGCAGCAATATATGGACATGAATGCCGGTATGTTTCCTCAGTTTCATGTAAGTAAACAGGTAAATGGTGATCATCCTATGGTAACCCCAAGCAAAGAGACCGTCCTTACACATTTACAACGTGTAGAAAGAGCTATTGAATTATGCTTTGAAGGCCACAGATGGAAAGATTTAGTGCGCTGGGGTATTGTCCAGGAGGTGTTTACAGATTTGCGTGCTGATGAAATATGGAGGCAGAATAATCTAGACACCTCTGGTGGTGGTTTGGAACCTTTATTTATAGTGGAAAGAATAAGACCTGACTTCGTCATCGCAGCTGAAAATTATAATCCATCACAGCATAATTATTTCCCTATACCAAATGGAGAAGTACAAACGAATGGAAAACTTAATGATTAAAAATTTGCACATCATGAAAAATTTAAAATATTTAAAATTTATATTCATTTTTTCATTGTTGCTTTTAGGCTGTAATGAAGATGAATCAATTCAATTAATTGAGCCAAATCATAGGGTGATTGTAACTTCTGAAATGAATTTTGAAAATACCATTAATATTGGTGAGCACATTGATTTTGCAGATTTATCTCGTGGTATACAAAGTAGATTATGGACCTTTCCATCAGAAGCTGCAATAATCGGAGGCGAAAATGGCAATACTTCAAGTAAAGACGTTGTTAAAGGTACTTTTACAAAATCTGGAGTATTTGATGTGATATTAAATCAAACCTTTAATGGTAATGTATACCCAAATGAAGATAGCACAGAACCTATACAGGGAAGAGAACTTGATACTACAATTGTAGTTACTGTTCTGGCTCCTGTAGAAGCAAGTTTTCAAATGAACTACATTAATGAAGACGGTACTACCGGTGCCCCTTTATCTCTTAATGATAATGCTGAGAATGAAATTGTAGCAAGTAAATTTGTAAGAATTACTCAAAATAGCAATGGTAGTCCAACAAATTTTAGATGGAGCCTTCAAGGAGCAAAAACTGAATTTTTAGAGGTCGTAGACGATCCTGATGCCGAAACTGATGTTAGGTATACTAAGTTAGGAACTTGGGATTTACAGTTCGTAGCCGCCAGAACAAGGCCTACAGACTCTGATACCATTTACATCAAAAACTTCATAAAAGTTATTCCTTCAACGGAACCTGTAACTTTAGATAGAGTTTATGAATATGAAACTGAAACCAAAATAGGACTTGAGTTCAGTAGAGAAATAGATCCCGCAACAGTGGTAAAGGAAGATTTTTCAGTAGCTATTGAAACCAATGCAGGTGCGACAATTGTACCAGAAATTGCTGGTGTTACTGTGGATCCAAACGAAGGCAACATTGTAATTATCGAATTGGCAAATGAAATTATGTATAATGATGATCTAGTGAAAGTATCATATACTCCAGGAACTCTAACTACTCTAGATTTAGTGGCTTCTGAAGCAATTATTGATGCCGAATTGACAGATTTTATCAAAATAAATCTACTTGAAAGTTCTGCTGTTGACTATTCCTTTGAAACTACTACCGAAAAAAATTGGCCTTATTTAGGATGGGGTGGAAGATTTGAACTATTTGACACAACTGTCTCTAGAGATCAAGCCCGAACGGGAGAAAAAAGCTTGTATATTGAAATGGAACCTGATGGAGGTATGATAATTGGCAACACAGAAGTAGATGATAACGGAGACCCTACCGATAACATTAACTTTACTGTTGAGAAAGGAGTAACTTATGAAATGGGTATATGGGTGTATATTGAAGATTTAGGTAATGTAACAGGTGAAGCTAATATTAGGCTTTATTGGAGACCTGGAACAAATTGGGGTATAGGAGATAACTTCACATTTTCTGGAACAACACCAGTCGGAGAATGGGTTTATAGTTCGGCAATTGTGTCCTTTTCTGCTTCTGGTGAAGCTAGTTATATGATTCGGGGGGTTAGCACCAATACTGAAACTATGAAAATTTACATAGATGATTTGACACTATTTAAATTAACAAGTAGACCATAGATTATTAAATAGTAAAAAGGGGAAGTTGAAAAATCAACTTCCCCTTTTTTTGTTGTATTATCCTCAATTAATGGGTTCATTGAGATGATAAATATTTTTTAGATTAATCCTGTATTTTTTCAAAAATACATGGAGTATCATTAAACTTTATATTATCAATAGAAACATTTTTAACATCTTCTATTTTAATAGGTTGGCGATCATCGCCTCCAACCGTTTTGATAGAAAAATTCTCAAGCGTAAGTCCATCAATATGTCTAGCATAAATCCCACAAGATGGCAATGTACCAACTTTTGAAAATTCTGGCCACCATCCTTTAAGCACATCCAAAGTGTACTCTTTTACTATTTTAGCGGCATCTTCTTTTGTACCACCGCCTGAAATGACAAACTGAACATCCTTAATAGTAATATCTTCAATGTAATGATTGGGGAAACCAGTTAAAAAGAATGCTGAATTTTTATCGCCCTTAGAATTATCTACCACAATATTGTTGAATAAAAAATTATGCATACGATTTAATGGTTCGTACTCTCCCTCTGTGGTCTCTACAGAAGCGCGCTGCTGGCAAAACGTCATAAATATTGGCCTTGGAACGTTTTCCATTACTAAGTTAGAAAACACCATATTTTTCATCTCACCGCCTTCATTCTGTTGAATTTTTAGTCCAGAATCTTGAATATCTCTAAACACACAGCTTGTTACCGTAACAGATTCTATATTTCCACGAGACAATAATCCAATACGCATTCCTCCCCATTTTGTACTGAAGACACAGTTACTTACAGTAATATTTTTACATGGTTTATCTGGCTGAGATGCCTGCAAACAAATACTATCATCGCTATTGTCAAAATTACTATTCGTAACACGCACATTGGTACACCCATCAAAATCTAACCCATCACCATTGTTATTCACTCGACTGATAATGGAAATACCACTAACACTAATATTGTTACAGTATAACCATGCCGATGTCCACGAAGCGGGATTAATAAGTGTAATATTATTAACATGGATATCTTCACAATTTAAAAACCGAATTAACATGGGACGACCTTTGGAAAAATTTTTGCGATAACCATTCCCATCAATGGTACCATAACCCTCAATCGCAATAGATTTGGCATCTCTGGCAAAAATTAAACAACGATTCATATGCGGTTCATTCTTATACATATTTTTGTGGGTATCGGCTGTATAATCTTCATAAGATGGGCTTCCTAACAATACTGTTCCATTACCAATATACAAGGTGACATTACTTTTCAAGTACAGGGTACCTGTTAAATACTTTCCACCCCCTGATAGTTCAACTTTGCCTCCACCATTTTTGGCGCAAGTATCTATGGCATTTTGTATTGCTTTAGTATTTAGCGTTACGCTGTCATTTATTGCTCCAAATTCTTTAACATGATAAGTCTGAGAACTAAGTAATAATGAGTAACTAAAAAATATGATATGGATAAATGTTTTCATATTACTATAATTAAAAAGCACCTATTGCTATATAAATTTGCAATAAGTGCTTCGTGCTATATAATCAAATAATAAAATCTATTTCAATTGGAATATTTTATCTAAAGCAATCCATTTTTCACCTTTTGCGGCCCATGGGAGTTCTTGCTGATAATCCCACATTAGGTTTTCCCACTCTTGTACTTTTGGATTATTCGCATCCATTTCTGCCTTTTTCTGAGGATCGAAAGTGTCATCAACTTCCATAATCATAAACATACGGTTTCCCGTAAGGTATATTTGCATATCTACAATACCAGCATCCTTAATACTTTTGGTTATTTCTGGCCACGCCTTTCCCTCGGCATGATACGCCTTATACTCTTCTATTAGCTTAGAATCTTCCTTTAAATCACAGGCGTAGCAATATCGTTTTGTCATTATTTCTTTTTTAAATTTCTTTTGTAACTAGCATACCCATATAAAGTCACTAATGCTAAACAGATTAATGGTAATATAAATGAAAAGTTAACCTCTGGGATAAACCCTAGAACACTAACATCATTAAAACCATCTCCTCCCCAATCCAATATAGCCGCTTGCCCAATTGGCATTAAAGCACCTCCAACTATTGCCATGACTAATCCTGCAGAACCAATTTTGGCTTCATCTCCCATATCTTTAAGAGCAATCCCGTAAATGGTTGGAAACATAATAGACATGAATACAGAAATACCTACTAACGATAACAGACCAGCTAATCCAGGTAACAAAATGGCTCCCGCACACATAATTACTCCGCCGATTCCGAAGAACATCAAAAGTCTAGATGGGTTTACTTTCTTCATTAAAGCTGTACCAATCCAACGACCAATTAAAAAGGAAATCATTGCTGCTATATTAAAATAAGTTGCTGTATATTCTGTTCCGTTTGTATCATTCAAATTATCAACATACTGGAAAATAAATGTCCAACACATAATTTGAGCTCCTACATAAAATGCCTGACTTAATACACCTTGAAGGTAATTGCCATTAGCAAACAACTTACTGAATGACTCTGATAAAGACATTTTATCTTCTTCTGCTGTTTTGGGCATCTTAGTAGCAATAATGATTCCCATAATAATTAATACTAAAACACCAAGTGCGATATATGGAACACTAATTATTCCTAAATCATTTTCTCGAATTGCCGCTAGTTCTTCTCCCGTAAGCGCATTATACGCTTCCTCAGTATAATCATCTGAACGTAATGCTCCAATAACGAAAACCTGAGCAATTATCATTCCAGTTAATGAGCCTATTGGATTAAACGCTTGAGCCAGATTTAATCTTTGCGTAGCAGTTTCGCTATCCCCTAACGCTAAAATTAAAGGATTGGAAGTAGTCTCTAAAAATGCTAACCCACAAGTAATCACCCATAAAGAAATCAAGAAGAAGTTAAACTCTTCGTTTGCCGCAGCCGGATAAAATAAAAAAGCGCCTATGGCATATAATGTTAAACCCAAAATAATACCCGATTTATAACTAAACTTTCTAATAAATAATGCAGCTGGAAGCGCCATAAAAAAGTAACCAAAATAAAACGCAAATTGCACTAATGATGCCTGCACATTGGATAATTCTGGCATTACTTTTTTAAATGCAGATACCATTGGATTTGTTAAATCATTAGCAATTCCCCAAAGTGCGAAGAGCGAAGTAATTATTATAAAAGGAAAAAGTAATTCCTTTCTAACAACAGGTATTTTTTTTGTTGTACTCATAATTTTTAGTTTGGTTAGATTTTTAGTGATTGCAAAATAAAAAAGACAAAATCAACCCAATGTTCATTTTGTCTTTTATTACACAACATATGTTTTTTTACTCGGTTAAAAGCGACCTGTCTAAATGTACATAACCTCCATCAACCGTAATAAATTGCCCAGTGGTATGTGATGATTTTTCAGAAATAGCGAATAAACATTGGTTTGCAATTTCCTCAGGTGTTGTCATTCTATTTTCTAAAGGAATCTTTTTCACTATAGATTTTAGTTTTTCTTCACCATTTTCCAGTGTTTTAATCCAGTTATCATAAGCTGGTGTCCAACTTTCAGCTATAATGATAGCATTAGATCGTATACCTTCTTTAATTAAATCTACCGCCCATTCTCTAGTTAAACCCAAAACACCTCCCTTAGAAGCTGCATATCCAGAGGTTCCACCTTGACCCGTTAATGCCACTTTAGAACCAACGTTTAAAATATTTCCTTTTACCTTTTTAATCATAGGTAAACAGAACTTAGTCATTGCAAAAAAGCTTACCATATTTAGCTTTAATGAGTACATAAAATCATCCATTGAAGCATCTAATCCTGCACCATCGTTAACTCCTACATTATTGATCAACGCATCTACTCTTCCGTATTTTTCTTCAATGACTTTAGCAGCGGCTTCAATTTGTTTGTAATCGGACAAGTCCGTTTGAATAAAAATAGTATCAACGCCTTTGGCTTGCAATTCTTCAGCATAACCAAAACCTCTGGCATTTCTATCTACAATTACTGGTGTAGCACCTTCTTTAGCTAATTCTTGAACAATAGTTTCGCCGATACTTCCTTTTATACCAGCTGCACCAGTAACAACAACAACTTTATCTTTTAATCCTAAATCCATATCTATAAGTTATAAAACTTTATAGCATTTTGTCCCATGACTTTTGCTTGTTCATCAGAACTTAAATCCGCTATAAAACTTGTGATTAATTCTTTTACTTTACTGTAACTTCCTGCCACCAAACATACTGGCCAATCTGAACCAAACATAACTCTATCTGTTCCAAAAGCTTCAAAGACCAAACTTAAATATGGGTTTATTTGCGCTGGTGTCCATGTATTGAAATCGGCTTCAGTAATCATCCCAGACACTTTACAATACACGTTTTCTTGTTTGGCTACTTCTTTCATTAAAGCCGCCCATCCATCATAAAAACCATCTTTAATATATGGTTTTGCACTATGGTCTATTACAAAACGCATATTTGGAAATTGCTTTACAAATTCTAATGTTGCCACTAACTGATGCGGAAATATTAAAATATCGTAAGCATAATTGTTTTTTTCTAAAGCTTTTATACCATTAACAAAATCTGGTCTTAACAAGAAATTATGGTCTGGTTCACCTTGTACAACATGCCTAAAACCTTTAAGAACCTCAACATCCGCATAAGCTTCAAGCTTAGATTCAATAGCTTTACTTCGTAAATCAACCCAACCAACAACGCCTTTAATAAAGGGGTTTTCTTTTGAGAGCTTAATTAAAAAATCTGTTTCAATGGTAGTTTGGTCTGCTTGTACAGCCACACAGCCATCAATTCCATTTTCATTGTAAACTTCTTTTAAATCTGAAGATAAAAAATCACGACGAATCACCTTCATAGATTCATCTATCCATTCGTGCTTTTTTGGTTCGTAATTCCAGAAATGTTGATGTGAATCTATTATCATGGCTTACTTTACAAAATTTCGTAGAGACGATTCCATTCCATTTGAAACTATATTCTCTAAATTTTGAGTTACAGCTTCTAATAAACCATCAAATTGCGTTAAATCTTGCCCCCAGAAATCTGTATTCTCAAGCGTAGCTTTTGCTACAGCTGGAATATCTTCAGTCGCCCATTGTGTTTTAAAGAAATCTAATGCTGATTGGTCATCTTTTAAAGGGATTTCAGCTCCGTTTCTATCTCCTTTATAAAAAGCAATTAAAGACGCCAATGAAAATAATAAACATTGTGGCAACTCTCCTTTTCTTTTTATATATTCTAGAACGGAAGGCAATACTCTAGTTTTAAATTTTGATGTTGAGTTTAATGAAATACTAATTAAAGCATGCTCTAAATAGGGGTTTCTAAACCTATCAATAACATCATTAGCAAACTGGTTTAATTCTGCTTCTGGCAAATCTAAAGTTGGACAAATTTCTTCAAAAATGGCATCTCTTAAGAAACCACCAACAACCTCATCCTCTAAAGACTCTCTTACCCTATCGATACCGTATAAATATCCAACTGGCACTAAACTGGTGTGTGCTCCATTTAAAATTCTCACCTTACGTGTTCTGTAAGGTTCCATATTGTCTGTGAATACAATATTTAATCCGCAAGCCTCAGCAGGAATCTCTTCTTTAACAGCTTCTGGCCCTTCAATAACCCACAAATGGAATTGCTCACCTTCTACCACTAAGTTATCTTTATATCCAAGCTCTTCGGTAATCTTATCCATTTTATCTCTTGGATATCCTGGAACAATTCTATCGACTAGTGTATTACAGAAAATATTATCCTCATTAATCCACTCTATAAATTCTTCGCCTAAACTCCAGTCATCGGCATATTGCAATATAATTTTCTTGAGGTTATCACCATTTCTATCAATCAATTCGCACGGAATAACAATTAACCCTTTATCTGAAGCACCCTCAAAGTATTGAAAACGTTTATGCAATAATGCTGTAAGTTTTGCAGGAAAACTGCTTGGTGGCGCATCATTCAACCTATCATCAGCGTTATATGCGATACCTGCCTCTGTAGTGTTTGAAATTACAAAACGTAAATTAGGATTATCGGCTAATGCTAAATACGCATTATAATTTTCATAAGGATTAATACCTCTTTGAATACAATCAATAATTTGATGTTCACTTATAGCCTCCCCATTTTTAATTCCATTTAGGTAAAGTGTGTACAAACCATCTTGATCGTTTAACATTTGTATTAGACCTTGATTAATGGGTTGAATTGCAACCACACCAGCATCAAACTCTGCTTGTTTATTCATTTCATGAATCATCCAATTGGCAAAGGCTCTTAAAAAATTACCTTCTCCAAATTGAACTATTCTCTCGGTGTATGTATTAACAGATGCTGTATTTCTATTTAATGAATCCATTTATTATTGGCTTTTTGCTAGAGGCTTTTAACCTCGAACTTTATAAGTTTTATTACTTCTTTATTATGATTTTTTACTTAAGGCTTACAGAGACACGCCTCTTTTCCAAGGAATAAAATCGTTATTACCATGAAGTACTGCTTTTGATGGCACTTCTCCACTAGCAACTTTGATGATATGGTCTAATATCTTTTCTCCCATAGACTCTATAGTATCTTCACCTGTAATTACCGTACCTGCATTAATATCAATAATATCATTCATACGCTCATACAGATTGGTGTTACTTGACATTTTTAATACCGGTGCTACAGGGTTTCCTGTTGGCGTACCCAAACCTGTGGTAAAAACAACCACATTACATCCTGAACCTACTAATCCTGTAGTAGACTCAACATCGTTACCCGGAGTACATAATAAATTTAATCCTGATTCTGTTACCTGCTCTGTATAATCTAATACTTTTACAACTGGAGATGTTCCTCCTTTTTTAGCTGCTCCAGCAGACTTCATAGCATCAGTAATTAAACCATCCTTGATATTTCCTGGAGACGGATTATTTTCAAATCCTGAACCCACAGCTACTGCCGCTGCCGAATATGCCCGCATTAAACCTGAGAACTTTTTGGCATCCTCTTCGGTTTCACATCTATTAATGAGTTCTTGCTCTACTCCATTTAATTCTGGAAACTCAGCCAATACTGGAGAGCCGCCTAAACCAACTAGTAAATCTGAGGCATATCCTAACGCAGGGTTTGCTGAAATTCCGGAGAATCCATCAGATCCACCACATTCTAAACCAAGTACTAATTTGCTTAAAGGGGCAGGTTTACGTTCTAATTTATTTGCTTCAACGAGCCCTAAAAATGTATGCTTCACAGCTTCCTCTATCAAAGACCTTTCACTAGAACTTTTTTGTTGTTCTAAATAATGAACGGGCTTCGTGTTATTCGGTGCAATGGCATCAATAGCTTCTTGAAGCATACTGATTTGTGCATTTTGACATCCTAAACTAAATACTGTGGCTCCCGCTACATTTGGATTTGAGATATATCCTGCTAATAATTTACAAAGCACCTCTGAATCTTGACGAATACCACCGCAACCACCATCATGCTTCAAAAATTTAATACCATCAACATTAGGAAACACTCTATTTTTAGACATTTCCTCTTTTGTGGTAATAATTGGTGTATTTAAAATAGCATCGTCTGAAGCGCCAGATTTATACTGCTGTATTAAAGCATCGGTATCAACTGCAAAATCTTTCTTGGTTTCATAACCCAATTTTTCTGAAAGGGCACCTTCTAAAACATCAACGTTTCGGTTTTCACAAAATGTAAGCGGAATTACTAACCAATAGTTGGCAGTACCCACTTTCCCCTCTTCACGATGGTAACCATTAAAAGTTCTACCTTCAAAATTTGAAATATCTGGAGCGGTCCAGGTGTAAGCTTCCTTTGTGTCTTGAAATTCCGCTGAAGCGTGTTTCACATTTTCCGTAGTAATAGCACAACCTTCTTCAATGGGTTGAGTAGCCTTACCAATCAACACGCCATACATATAAATCTCATCGCCCACAGCAAAATCATGCAATGTAAACTTATGCTTTTGCTTAATATTTTGCTTTAAAACAACTTCCTTTCCTGCAACAGAAGTTACCAAACCTTCTTTTAAAGGCGTAATAGCCACTATTACATTATCTCTAGGATCTATTTGAACATAACTCTCAGACATAATTACCTATTTTCTAACTGCCTTTACAATAGCTAAAGCATTTTTAACATCTTGCTCTAACTTTGTATAATCTTTATTAGCAATAATTTCTTTTGAAATTAATTTTGAACCCATACCAACACAGGTTACACCTGCATCAAACCATGATTTAAGGTTTTCTTCTGTTGGAGAAACACCTCCTGTTGGCATAATTGAAGTCCAGGGTTGAGGTCCTTTAATACCCTTTATAAATTGAGGACCGTAAATATCTCCAGGGAATAACTTTACGATTTCACAACCTAACTCCTCTGCTCTAGTTATTTCGGTTAATGTACCACATCCAGGAGACCACAATACTTTTTTGCGATTACAAACAATTGCAATATCTTCTCTCAATACTGGAGTAACCACAAAGTTTGCGCCCAAAGACATATATAACGAAGCTTGACCAGCATCTGTTACAGATCCCACTCCCATAATCATACCAGGTAGTTCGGCAATGGCGTATTTTGTTAACTCACCAAAAACTTCATGAGCAAAATCACCACGGGCAGTAAACTCCATTAATCGAGCTCCGCCATCATAACATGCTTTTAATACTTTTTTACTTAACTCTATATCTTGATTAAAAAACAAAGGAATCATCCCTGTTTCTTTCATTGCTGCTGCAACTTCTAATCTTGAAAATTGTGCCATTTTTTTAAATGTTTAATCGTTGAATTGTGTATTTGTTGAACTGAAAAACCGGATTAATCGATTAAACAGTTCAACAATTAAACACTTAATTTATCTTGCTACGCGTCCTGAAGCATCACCACTCATTAATTTCTTAACCTCATCAATAGTTGCAAGGTTTGCATCTCCTTTAATTGTATGTTTTAAACAGGAAGCTGCCACCGCAAAGTTTAACGCTTTTTGATCGTCTCCCTCATATTCAATTAAACCGTAGATTAAACCACCCATGAAGCTATCACCGCCACCAACACGATCAACGATATCCGTAATTTGATACTGAGGAGATTCGAATAATGTTTCACCATCATATAAAACACCTGCCCAAGTATTATGAGACGCAGAAATTGAACCTCTTAAGGTTGTAATTACCTTTTTAGCCCTTGGAAATTTCTTTAACATTTGATCACAAACAGATAAGAAAGCGGCTCCTTTTACATGCTCGCCCTGGGTAGTAATATCTAAACCTTCAGGCTTAATTCCAAAGTGCTTTTCAGCATCTTCTTCATTACCTAAAATAATATCGCAGTAGGAAGTTAATTCAGTCATCACTTCTTCTCTATGCGCCTCATCACAATACTTCCAAAGTTTTTGGCGGTAATTTAAATCTGTTGAAATAGTCAAACCTTTCGCACTTGCTACTTTAACAGCTTCTAGACAAGCATCCGCAGCACCTTGAGAAACTGCCGGAGTGATTCCAGTCCAGTGAAACCAAGTTGCTCCTTCAAAAGCAGCATCCCAATCTACCATACCAGCTTCAATTTCAGCCAAAGCAGAATGTGCTCTATCATAAACCACTTTACTTCCTCTATTTACAGCACCAGTTTCTAAAAAGTAGATACCTAAACGATCGCCACCGTAAATAATTTTATCAGTACCAACCCCTCTTTTACGCATTTCCATCAAGGCACATTCACCAATATCATTCTTAGGTAAACGAGTTACAAAATCTACAGGAACACCATAGTTTGCAAGTGATACTGCTACATTACTCTCTCCTCCACCATAAATCACATCAAACGATGTAGACTGTGAAAATCTTAAAAATCCGTGTGGAGCTAACCTTAACATGATCTCTCCAAATGTTACTACTTTTGCCATTGCTCTATTTAATTAAAATTCATTTATTAGTTATATTAAAGTTTAAAATCTACAGTTGCCTTAATCACACCCGTTTCAGGTTTTAGCCAACTATCAAAGTTTTCTATCATTTCTGTGTAAGGTACATTATGTGTAATGAAGGACTCTGTTGGAAATTGATCTAAAACACTAATTACATGCTCAAAATCCTCAGTTGTTGCATTTCTACTGCACATTAATGTCATTTCTTTTGCGTGAATTTTAGGATGCACATAAGTTAATTCCCCTTTAGATAAACCAACCAATACAAAACGACCACCATGCGCCATGTAATCAGGACACGCTTCCAAAGCATATTTATTTCCGGAGGCATCAAAAACGGCAGTTGCAAGTTCTCCGTTAGTAATTTTCTCAACTTCTTTAACCGCATTCTCTCCAGCTTTCACCACATAATCTACACCTATTTTGTCCTTAGCATAGGCCAGACGTTCTTCATTCATATCTATTGCGATAACCTTTGCTCCTTCAATTTGAGCCAACTTCATAATACCAATACCAATTGGCCCACAACCTACCACAACAACAAATTCGTTGGACTTAAGAGCTGCTCTTCTCACTGCGTGTGCACCAATAGCTAAAGGCTCTACAATGGCCATTTCATCGTCTGATAAATTGTTTGCCTTTAACAATATGTTTGCAGGCACAGTTATTTGTTCTTGCATACCGCCATCACCATGAACTCCTAAAACGGTAATATTAGTACAACAATTTGTTTTTCCATTTCGGCAAGCAATACATTTACCACAACTTATGTACGGCATAATAACTACCTTATCCCCGGCAACAATCCCTTGTGGATTATCATCTATGTCAATTACTTCAGAGGCCAGCTCGTGTCCTAAAATTCTAGGATAGGTAAAAAAGGCTTGATTTCCCCCGTAGGCGTGTAAATCTGTACCACAAATACCTACTTTTTTGATCTGTAACAAAGCTTCTCCTTCCTTTCTCACTGGAGCCTCTTTTTCTTTTAATTGAAACTCTCCTGGTTTTTCGCAAACTATGTATTTCATTCTAATAATTTAAACTGTTCAAACGTTGTAACAAATTATAAAAACTAAAAATTAAAGCATAGTTATCCTATTTCAATTAAAATCTAAAATGTTGTGATTATAATAGTTATTTAAGGAGTTTTACTGAAGTTGTTTTTAGTTGGCTTACTTAATAAACTTAAAAAAAATGTTATATTTGTTCAAACGTTGGAACAAAAGTATATAAAATTTGGCAAATACAAAAAAATCTACCATAAAAGATATAGCCAATGTTTTAGGCATAAGTCCATCGGCTGTTTCAAAAGCCTTAAATAATCATCCTCGGATTAGCAAAAAAACCAAAGATGCTGTTTTACAAGTGGCTGAAAATATTAACTATCAGCCCAATCATATAGCTACAGCTTTAAGAAAAGGCAAAAGCAATTTGGTTGGTGTAATTATACCTAAAGCAAATAGTAATTTCTTCTCTTCTATTATTGAAAAAATTGAGGATGTATTAAATAAAAAAGGTTACAATGTAATTATCACACAATCCAACGAGTCTTACAATAAGGAATGTAAGAATATCGAGGCTTTGCTTTTTACACAAGTTGACGGCATTATTGCATCTATGGCTAATGAAACTGTAAAACTAGACTACTACAATAAGGTAAAGCGAAAGGGAATACCACTCATATTATTTGATAGAGGTGAAAACGATTTAAATGTTGATTACATAGGAATTGATGATTACAAAAGTAGTCATATGGTTATAGACCATCTCGTTGATCAAGGCTGTAAAAGGATTGCTCATATTGGTGGGTATAGTCAAACACGTATTTATAAGAACAGGATTAAGGGCTATGTTGATGCTCTAGAAAAACATAATTTACCATTTGAAGACGACCTAATGTATGAATGCAATTTAAGACTACAAGATGGTAAAGATATAATGAATAAACTTTTACAATTGCCTAAACCTCCAGATGGTGTATATGTAGCCGGGGATTATGCCGCTTTAGGCGCATTGGAAGTTATAAAACAAAAAAAGCTAAAAATTCCTGAAGACATAGCACTTGTCGGGTTTAGCAACGAGCCTTTTTCAGAATTTGTATCTCCAGCCATTTCTTCTATAGAACAACATAGTGAAACAATTGGAGAACTAGCCGCAAAAACTTTTTTAAATAGAATAGCTAAACCGAATGAAGAAGTTTCGTTGAATAAAATTATACTAAAGCCAGAACTAATTATAAGAGCTTCATCAAAAAGAAAATAAAAAAGCGAGTTTGGTAAAACTCGCTTTTTTCTACTAAAAACTAACTAACTCAAAATTAACAAAATCTCTTCTGTTACTTTTGCATTACTATAAACACTTAATATTTCTCAAAACGAATAATAAAAACTATTATAACTGATGTCTTGAGTTAAACTTTGGAATATATTTAATGACCAATTAAATTCTATCTCCAAATCTTATTACAAATTTATTTTGTTAAACTTAATTTATGTAAACCTTATGTTCAAATAACTAAAACATATGTTCAAACTTTAAAACTCCTTTAATTTATTTAACAAAATTTGAAGTGTCAAGATTGTCATTGGTAGTATAGATTAATACTTTTACATTATTAATTAATCTAGTCTTTATCCATAAAATTAATTTTGTTCCAACCAAAAGAAATATTATGATTAAATGTAAAGCGGCGGTTGCACCGGGAGACGGAACTTTCAAAATTGAAGAAACTGAAATTCACGCACCACAAGGTGATGAAGTATTGGTGAAAATTAAAGCTGCTGCGATATGCCATACAGATCATGACTCACTAAATTGGGGCATGCCAATTGTAATGGGACATGAAGGCGCCGGAATTGTAGAAGCCATTGGGTCTGATGTTACAAAAGTTGCAGTTGGTGACGAAGTTATCTTAAACTGGGCTACGCCGAAATACGATAGTTTTCAATCTCAAATTGGCAATCAAAACATATGTGAATGTAACTCCCCGGTTATGGCAAGTCATGCTGGTAAAATTTCAGGTGGACATCCAACGTTCGAATCTACCACATGGAAAGATAAGCCGATAGAACGTTCATTTAATTTGGGGACAATGTCTGAATATGCACTGGTAAGATCCTCAGGAGTTGTAAAGAAAAACTCTGCTAAAATGTCAATGGAAGCGGCTTCAACAATTAGCTGTGGTGTAATGACGGGTTGTGGATCTGTTTTCAATACGGCTAAGCCAGAATGGGGAAGTTCTGTTGTGGTTTTGGGCACAGGAGGAGTTGGTTTAAACGTAGTTCAAGCAGCTAGAATTTCTGGTGCGGTTAAGATTATTGCTATCGATGTTAACGAAGAGCGTTTAAAAATGGCTAAGCAGTTTGGTGCCACAGACACTATTTTAGCCAATAGAGAGGATAAAGGATTATTAAATGCAGCTGAAATTGTAAAGTCGATGACCAATGGTCGTGGAGCGGATTATGCATTTGAGTGTACAGCGGTTCCTGCTTTAGGAGTAGCGCCATTGGCCATGATTCGTAATGCTGGTACAGCAGTTCAGGTAAGCGGTATTGAAGAAGAGATTACCGTAGATATGCGTTTATTCGAATGGGATAAAATTTATGTGAACCCATTATATGGAGGAGCAAAGCCTGATATCGATTTCCCAAAGTTCGAAGCATTATACGATAAGGGGGATTTGAAGTTAGAAGAAATGATCACACGCACCTACAAGCTAGAAGATCTTCAACAAGGTTTTGATGATATGCTTGCTGGTAGAAACGCCAAGGGTGTAATAGTTTTTGAGTAGATAAAAAAAATTAAAAATGGGTGTTTTATAGTTAGATTACCCATTTTTATTTTCACAGCCCCTTCACTTTCTGAAAAACCAATTTTAAAATATGTTTGTTTAAAAACAGATAGCAAAAAAAACATTGGTATGTCAATTGAACTTTTAATATGAATTTGAAAAAAACTAAACATTTCATAAATTAAAGCCATTAAAATGAAGAAATACACCACAATATTGACTATTCTTTTTCTTGTGGCATCTACATTACTAGTAAATGCCCAAGGAAGAAAGGTAGAACTATTAAAACAGTGGCAATTTACACAATACGATGACGGTGCATCTTTTCAATCATCATTTGATGACTCTACTTGGAAAACGGTAGAAGTACCTCATGATTGGGCCGCAGAAGGAGAATTTGATTTCGCAAACGACATCCAATTAACAATGGTTGTTCAAGATGGCGAACGCGAAGCAAGATTTAGATGCGGGCGTTCAGGGGCTTTACCATACACGGGAGTAGGTTGGTATAGAACACATTTCAATATTGAAGACACTAGTAAAGTTTACGACTTGCTATTTGATGGCGCTATGAGTCACGCTAAGGTTTACGTTAACGGAAACTATGTAGGAGGGCGACCAAATGGATACATTTCATTTCATTTTGACATTAGTAAATATGTAAAAGAAGGCGATAATGTACTAGCGGTTCGCTTGGAGAATTTCAATAGTCAATCCAGGTGGTATCCTGGAGCGGGCTTATATCGAAAAGTAAGCCTTATTCAAAAAGAAAAAAATCACATTCCTATCTGGGGCACTTATGTCACTACTCCTATTATCGAAAAAGGAAAAGCAACTGTTCATGCGGAAATTACTATTAAAGGTGAAGGATTGGTATCTATAAAAAACGAAATCCTCAATACAGAAGGCGAAATACTAGCTTCAAATATTCAAGACATAAATGCATCCACCACAAAAATTGCGATTTCGGATCTGACCCTAAAAAAGAAAAACATCACGCTTTGGTCTCTTGAAAATCCTTATCTCTATACTTTAAAAAGTACAATAATCACTGATGGAGAAGAAAGTGATGTAACAATAACACCTTTCGGAATTAGATCCTTAGCTTTTGAGTTGGATGGTTTTTACTTAAATGGTAAGAAAACACGTTTTAAGGGGGTAAACATGCATCATGATTTAGGACCAACTGGAGCGGCGTTTTATCCTAATTTATTTAGAAGACAAATGCTAAAAATGAAGGAAATGGGTGTGAATGCTATTCGCTTTTCTCATAATCCACCGGCACCTGAAGCATTGGATATTTGTGATGAGTTAGGATTGTTGGCCATTGATGAAGCTTTTGATGAATGGCAAATTGGTAAGGTAATTAACGGATATTCTCTTGATTTTAATAAATGGGCTGAAATTGATTTGAGTGAAATGGTACTTAGAGATCGTAACCATCCGTCTGTAATTATGTGGAGTATCGGTAATGAAATTTTAGAGCAATACAGAAATGACCCTAATAATATCACAGGATATTTGAATGCTATTGTAAAAAAAATAGATACTACGCGTGCGACTACTTGTGGATTTAATAGGCCTATTAGTTCTATTCCAAATGGAATGGCTTTTAAAGTAGATGTGGCAGGTTTTAATTACAAACCAGGATCATATCATATTTTCCGAGAAAAATATCCAAATTTAAAGTTTTATGGAAGTGAAACTGGAGGAATGGTAAGTTTAAGAGACACCTATAGATTCCCCGTTGTTTTCGATTCTATAAGGGATGATAGAGGCTTATCTGTCAACACCTTTACATATACAGATGGTTACCCTGGAAATTATGAAACTACAGGCGTCCGTTGGGGCTATCCTGCTTACAAAGAATTTGCTTCTCAAGATGTGAATGATTTTGTATATGGTGAATTTGTTTGGACAGGTTATGATTATTTAGGCGAACCATCTCCCTATCATTTTGCACAATCACGTAGTTCTTATTTTGCACCAGTAGATTTTGTAGGGTTAGAAAAGGACAAATTCTATCAATATAAAAGTCGATGGAATCAAGAGGCGAAAACATTACATGCGTTTCCTCATTGGTCAGATCCAGCAAAAAAAGGCACTGTATTTCCTATGGTTTGCTATACTAATTATCCTAAAGCTGAACTTTTTGTAAATGGTGTAAGCAAAGGCATCAAAACTAGAGCTAAATTAGATCCTTCATTATTCCAAAATACAAGTTTTGACACTCATGGTTCGGGTGGCCCTTCCTTTGGGTTGATGAAAGCCTATGCCATCATTTGGGAGGACATAGAATATCAACCTGGAGAAATTAAAATTGTGGCTTACAATACAAAAGGAAGACAACAGGAAACACTTATCTATGAAACTGCCAAACCAGCCTCTAAAATCAAAATTACACCCGAGATAACGGATATCTCAGAAGGTGAAGTGGTAGTTTACAGAATTACCGTTACCGATGAAAATGGAAACTGGCAACCTCACTATGATAAGTTGTTAAATATCGAAGTATCGGGAGCAGGCAAGTTCTTAGCTTCGGGAAATGGAGATCCTACCAATTTACAGAAGCTAACAGACCCAAAACGTGACTTTTTCAAAGGAAAAGCAGTTGTGTTTGTTAAGGCCGTTGATAAAGGCACTATTATTATCAAAGTGAATACTGAAGATTTTTCAGCAACAAATAATTCAATTACAATCAAATAAAGAGCTCTATACCGGTTACCTCTTTAATTAGGAAGAATAAGAAACAAGAGAAATAAAATGTCGTCTAAATTCCGAACAACTGAAATATCCAATCCTGAGTTCGAAAGTAACAACCTAAGGTTTATTACTGTAAAAACTCCTAACCTACAAGGTCGTGGAGATATTTGTGTTTACGTGCCAAAAGTTGAAGATGTACAAGATTTACCAGTTATTATTTTGATGCATGGAGTTTACGGCAGTGCTTGGATTTGGGCGCATAAAGCTGGTGTTCATTTTACAGCGGATAAAATGATTAATTCCAAAGAGATTTCACCTTTTATTATTGCAATGCCTTCAGACGGACTTTGGGGCGACGGTTCAGCCTATTTAGCGCATAATCAAAAAAACTTTGAGCAATGGATTGTAGATGATGTGCGTCATGCGATATTGGAGAACATAGAAACATCATCTCAAACCTCTAAATTCTTCATTTCAGGACTATCCATGGGAGGTTATGGCGCACTCCATTTAGGAGCAAAATATTCCAATATTTTTAGTGGTATTTCAGGGCATTCTTCAATTACGCATATAGATCAAATGCCTCTTTTTGTTGAAGAACCTCAACACTTATATCCAAATATCAATTTAGAAGAAGTTTCCGTTTTTAAATCTATTTTGAATAACAGGAACAATTTATCGCCCTTACGCTTTGATTGCGGCAAAAACGATTTACTCATAGAACATAACAGAGCGTTACATAAGTCACTAGAAACCAACAATATTCCACACATTTATGAAGAATTTGAAGGTGCTCATGAATGGGAGTACTGGCAAGTTCATATTAAAGACACACTTCTGTTTTTCAATTCTCTATTGTAATTTCCAATCACTCATTTAGCAATTTACATTACAAATGATTATATCTGTAGGAGGTATGAACTAGAAAGTTTATACGCATTTATAAGTTTAGTATCTTGCCAGTAATAAACTAAACTTCATTGCTTAAGATGAGATTATTCATTTTTATTGTGCTTTGCGGCACCATCGTTTCTTGCAAACAAAACGAAGCGCTGTCCGCAGACAATTCTGCCATAAAAGAACGACCAACATCAAAACCAAATATCATATTGGTTCTCACCGACGATCAAGGATGGGCGGATGTAGGTTTTAACGGTTGTACTGACATTCCAACGCCTAATTTAGATCGGATGGCCAATGAAGGAGTTATTTTTTCAAATGGTTACGTTACTCACCCATATTGCAGTCCTTCACGAGCAGGGATAATGACAGGTCGTTATCAAGCACGTTTTGGTCACGATTGCAATATGCCCTATAAAGAAGATAATGACGATACTGTAGGCACACCACTTTCAGAGAAGATGATTTCCGAAGCACTAAAAGAACAGGGATACCGCACAAGTGCTATAGGTAAATGGCATTTAGGCGATCACCCGAGTTTATATCCTACAAAACAAGGGTTTGATCATTGGTTCGGTTTTCCTGGTGGCGGCATGAACTACTGGGGGATTGCAAAGGACCCATCTCATATGGTGTACAGAAATGGTACTCCCGTTCCAGAGGAAGAATTGACGTATTTAACAAATGATTTCACGCAAGAAGCAATTAATTTCATAACTAAAAAAGACGAAAAACCGTTTTTTATGTATTTAGCTTATAATGCACCACATGCGCCTGACCATGCTACAAAACAATATTTGGAAAACACCAAACATATTGAATATGCTGGCAGAAGTGTTTACGGTGCACTGGTAAACGGAGTAGACCATTGTATGGGAAAAATTGATTCGACATTGATTGCCAATAATATCAAAGACAATACTATTATTGTTTATTTAAGTGATAATGGAGGCAGAAAAGAATATGCAGACAACAGACCATATCGCGGTCATAAAGGCCAAATTTTTGAAGGCGGTATTAAAGTGCCATTTTTTATGAGATGGCCAGGAGCTATAAAGCCAAAACAAACTTATGACAAGCCGATTATTGCCTTAGACCTGTTCCCTACTTTTCTTGCTGCTGCTGGTGGAGACATTACAAATGAACCACAACTAGAAGGTAAAAATTTATTGCCGTACATTAAGAATGAGTTGGATGAAGCGCCTCATGATATGCTATTCTGGCGTTCTGTGGGAGGATTTGAGTATGGTGTTAGAAAAGGGAAATACAAACTTTATAAAAGTGCTTATAAAGATAAATTATTGCTTTTTGATTTAGAAGCCGACAGTTATGAGCGCAATAATATTGCAGAGAACCATCCTGAAATTGTTGCTGAATTGAATGGGGCCTATAAAGTTTGGGATTCGGAAAACATCGATCCGCAATGGTTTGATCCGCATCCAGAAAATGTTATTAAAGAAGAGAACCGATTGCAAGAAGCTCGAAAAAAATCATTAAATCTTAAGAAGTCCCAAACACCTTTTTAAATGATGAAAACCAACCATTTTTTAGCATCAATTGCTCTTATAGTTTTAATCGCTTGTTTTTTTTCTTGTGGAAACGATAAAGCACATATAAAACTTTATACAGATGTTATTTATGAAAAACCACCTTTGGTCAAAATTCCGAAGGTTGATTTTTTATCGCCAGAGGAAAGCTTAAAAACCATGTATTTACCAGAAGGTTATAGTATTGAGCTAGTGGCCAGCGAACCCATGATAAACGAACCTGTAGTAATGGAATGGGATGCTAATGGAAAACTATATGTTGCCGAAATGCTAACCTACATGCAAGATGTGGACGCAACTGATGAAAATGAACCTTGGAGTAGAATTTCGGTGCTTGAAGACACAAATGGCGATGGAAAAATGGATAAAAGCACGATCTTTATTGATAGCCTAATTTTACCGAGAATTATTATGCCTCTGGATGACAGATTACTTGTTGGAGAAACATTTAACAGGCATATTTGGAGCTATCGCGATACCAATGGCGATAACGTTGCTGACGAAAAAATTAAACTTTTAGATATTCCTAAACGAGATAATGGTAACCTAGAGCACCAAACAGCAAGTATTCTTTGGAATATTGATAACTATATGTATTTGTCCAAAGGTTCTGTGCGCTATAGGTTTACACATAACAAGATTGAAACAGATACCATGCTCGATGCACCTGACGGACAATGGGGCTTAACCCAAGATGAAACTGGGCAAATGTATTATTCTAGCGCAGGAGGAGAAAATCCTGCACTCGGATTCCAAAGACATCCCACTTATGGCAATTTAGAGTTAGAAGGACAAAAAGAAAAAAGCTTTGATTCTGTATGGCCCATTATTGGAACTCCTGATGTACAAGGAGGGTTTAAACGTTTGAGAGAAGATGGCACGTTAAACCACTTTACTGCTAGCTGTGGTCAAGCCATATTCTTAGGAGACAAATTGCCCATGTATGGCGATTTGTTTATCCCAGAACCTGTTGGGCGACTCATACGTAGAGCTAAAGTAGAACGCATCAATGGTAAAACTGTTTTAACTAATAAGTATGGAGATACCGAATTTTTAGCCTCTACAGATGCTAATTTTAGACCTGTAGATATGAAAACTGGTCCAGATGGTTGTTTGTATGTAGTGGATATGTATCGCGGCATAATTCAAGAAGGTAATTGGACACGAAAAGGCAGTTTTTTAAGACCTGTTATTGAAAAGATGGGATTAGACAAAAATATTGGTAAGGGTAGAATTTACAGAATTGTTCATAATGAGATGCAGCCTTCAAAACCTGTCAAGCTTCTAGATAAATCTTCAGAAGAACTACTACCCTATTTAAGTCATGCCAATGGATGGTACAGAATAAATGCGCAAAAGCTAATCATTTTAAAAGAGGATACATCTATTCTTCCCAAATTGAAAAAGATGGTTACATCTAATGACAATGCCATAGGAAGACTACATGCACTCTGGACTTTAGAAGGTTTAGATGCCATAGGTGAGGAGATTATTTTAAAGAGCTTGAAAGATAAGGACCCAAGAGTAAAACAAGCTGCCATACGATTAGGAGAACCTTTATTAAAGCAAGACAATAAAACAATTTTCAAAGCCATTACAGATTTAAAAAATGATAGTAATATTGAAATACCCTTACAACTAGTTAATTCATTTTCTACGTATAAAACAGCTGAAACTAAAGCCGTAATAAAAGAGGTTACAGAAAAACATACTAATAATGAAGTAATTACCTTGGTTGGTACAGAGGCTTTAAAAGACACACCTCCTGTATTGGAACAACTTAAGAAAAAACATATTTTACAAAATAGTAAAGTTAAAAGAGCAATAATTGAGGGGTATAAAAACTACCAAAGTATATGCGCAGCATGCCATGGTAAGGATGGAAAAGGTATTGGAGATTTGGCACCTTCTTTAATCGGATCACCCAGAATTAAAGGAGATCAACAAATAGTTGCTAAAATTTTACTTAACGGATTAACAGGTCCAATTGATGGAAAGGAATACTCAGGCGTTATGGTGGGCATGAAACATCAAGATGACGAATGGCTGGCTAGCGTACTAACATACATAAGAACGGAACTTAACGATGCTCCACCTATTCTTGAATGGCGCTTAAAAAACATTAAAAATCGTATTGGAGAAAGAGATTCGTATTGGACGATGGAAGAATTATATCAATAAACTAACTCAAGTCTTAAATTATCTTTTCACGCCTAAAAAATTAATTTTGTATTTTGTATACAAAATACAAATAATACCATTAACTTTCGACAGCTAAAAAATTATCCTATTATGAAGAACTTCCATTCAATTATAAACCGACGACCTTCTATATTATTATTGCTTTTCACCACCCTTGCCTCTTTTTCACAAGAGTCAAATACTACAATTAAAGGTGAATTAAAAGAATGGCATAAAGTAACTTTAGAGTTTGAAGGACCTGAATCCTCAGAAAGTGATACTAACAATCCATTTTTAAATTATAAACTAGACGTTACATTTAGCCATAATGGTTCTGGCAAATCTTACAAGATTCCTGGTTATTTCGCGGCAGACGGCAATGCAGCCAATACAAGTGCTATTTCAGGTAAAATTTGGAAAGTGCATTTTGCACCAGACGAAATTGGCAACTGGACGTACACAGTGCGTTTTGTAAAAGACAAGTGGGCTGCCGTTAGGGAATCTAAAAAATTAAAATCGGCTGGTTTTATGGATAATAGTGAAGGGGAATTTACCATCGCTCCTACTGATAAAACTGGTAGAGATATGCGTGCAAAAGGACGTTTAGAATATGTTGGAGAGCGCTATTTAAAGTTTGCAGGTAATGGTGAGTATTTCTTAAAGTGCGGTGCCGATGCTCCAGAAAACTTTTTGGCTTATGAAGAATTTGACGGCACGTTTCATAATGACGGACAAAAAGATGATTTGGTTAAAAGTTGGGAAGCTCATGAACAAGATTGGAATGAGGGCGACCCAATTTGGAAAGATGGAAAGGGTAAAGATATTATTGGTGCCGTTAACTATTTAGCTTCAAAAGGCATGAATGTATTTTCATTCATCACAATGAATATTCAAGGAGATGATAAAAATGTATTTCCTTATGTTGATTACAATACTTATGATCGATTTGATGTGTCTAAACTGGATCAGTGGGAAATAGTTTTTGAACATGCTGATAAACTTGGTATGTTTTTACATTTTAAGACCTTAGAAGCCGAAAACCAAGGCTTATTAGATAACGGTGGAACTGGTCTTTACACTAAACTGTACTATCGAGAGCTAATGGCTCGTTTCGGGCACCATTTAGCTTTAAACTGGAATTTATGCGAAGAAACTGGGGATTGGCAAAAAAACATTAGAACTTTTCCTGTTGATGTTCAAGGTCGATTGACCTTGGCGGAATATGTGTCTAACATAGACCCTTATAATCGCCATATTGTGATTCATAATGGGAATTGGTATACGGGTATTTATGGAAAAAACAGCAAGTTTACTGGTGCATCTTTACAAACCAACAAACCAGATTTTAGAAATGTTCATGGTAGCGTATTAAGAATTTTTAATGAGGCTGAAGCCAAAGGAAAAACTTGGGCAGTGGCATGCGACGAACCTGGAGACGCACAACACTCGCTTTTACCAGATGATGAAGACCCAGAACATAATGATGCTAGAAAAAATGGGCTTTGGGGTGCGATGATGGCTGGTGCTTGGGGTACGGAATGGTATTTTGGCTATGCGCATCCGCATTCAGATTTAACTTGTCAAGACTACCGCTCCAGAGATTTATTTTGGGAGCAAGGTAAAATTTGTTTAGACTTCTTTAAAGATAATGAGGTACCTGTTGAAACCATGGTATCCAATGATAGTTTAATTTCTTCAAAAGGTGATTATGTTTTAGCTAATGAAGGTGAAACCTATGTTGTTTTCTTAAAGAATGGGGGCGAATCTAATCTAGATTTGAAAGATAATTCAGGAGAATATTCTGTGATGTGGTATAACCCAAGAATAGGTGGCAAACTTCAAAAAGGAAAAGTAAAATCTATTAGCGGTTCTGGTCAAAAATCTTTAGGAATGCCTCCAAAAGATAAAGATTTGGATTGGGTGGTTTATGTGCAGAAAAAGTAGTCTGTCATTCTGAATTTATTTCAGAATCTTGTGAGAACCTGAAACAAGTTCAGGTTCTAATAACTATCATTCTATTCTTTAGCAATCAAAATATCTTGCTCTGCATCTTTTATGTGCTTGCGCCACGAAAACTGTTGGTCAAATTGGTTAGGCAAAACAGAAACGTTATAGCGTTCCATTGCTTTTGTTAAGTCTTTCCAATGTTCTAGTGCTTTTTCTAAATGCAAAACTGCTTTAAATTGTGCGCCTTCTTTTCCAGATTTCCTGTAAGCCTCTAAAAAAGTACCACCTCGAAGCTTTTCAGCTAAATATAAACCATAATACCCCCAAGCTTCAATATCATTCAGCTCAATATGCAATAATTCATTTTCCGGATATTCCATTTTCAAGGACTTAGCGATTGCAATTGCTTCTTTACTTTCTTTTTCAGCGACATCAGCTAATGCAATAGGCGTTATTTGGGCATCTTCAAAATTGCCAGCCACAAAATCTTTAATATTTACATAACTAGAATCTAATACAGGGTGCTGTATAAATTCATTGATATTTATAAAATCCCCTCTTTTCTCCTTAAAGCCTTCAGTATATAACGTTCCATCTGATTTGCCTTGGAAAAAACTTGCTAAACGGTTGGCATTCATCGAACCTAATTTCCAACCTTTTAACAATTCCGAAGCATCTTCAATATTAAATTTTTCCTTCATGGCATTTTCAAAATAGGTATCTGAAGTTTCGTTATCATACAACAGATTACCCCAAACTTTATAGAATAACCATTGCCTTTCGAAAACATAATTCCAAGAACGAAACTCCTCTTTAGTAATATAATCTTTAGCAGGAATATAGGTTTCAGAACCTATGATGGTTCCTCCAATATACTCTTGACTATTCTCGTATATAAAATCTCTAATAAAATCTGGTTGCGCCCATCTTAAGGCAAAGAAATCTTCGTTTCTTACTGTATAAATACCTTTATAATTTTTAGGTTTAGGATCCCAATAGGTATCGGTTAAAATACCGCCATGAACTATGGATAGTTTTGGGGACGAATGCCCATGAGACCAATTAAACTTAAACCCTAAATAGACCTCATTTTCCAAACCTATATTTTCAATGGCGTCACGGGTTAATAGTTCTGTTGATTTGCTAACCGTACCGTGACTCGTTAAACCAGCGGATAACGGTGCTCTGTAAAAAAGTTTCACTTCTCTATCGGCTTCTTTAATGGCTCTTACAAACGTTCTATCTATCCAATCCTTGCGCTCTTCCGAAGTCATTCCTCCCATACGCTCTCCAAGTGTAATGCCTACTCCTGCTAAATTTGGATATTCATTGATGGTTTTAGTCACCATTTCTCGCGTATATTCCTCTAAAATAGCATTGGTTTGCCCTTCACCCCAAAACGTACCAAAACCACTCCCCTTTTTATATTCACCAATATTATAGGCTTCACTAAATTCGTCTGAAACAAAAATATTCCAGTTAAAAATATAGGAGTCAATACCACGCTCTTTGGCCATTTTAAAAATCCCTTTATATAATGCTCGCCATTCTTTTAGTTCTTGGTCCGAAAAAGGCTTCGCTTTAGGAAACTTTTCAGATTGTACCATGAACATATATGGGTGCAAATTCCATAGTGACAACACATTGAATTTATTTTCAACCATCATATCCAAGAAGGATTCCCAAAATTTTAAATCTTTACAAGTATCATAATGAAGGGATAAATTTTTACCTTTCCTATAAGAGTACCATGGTAAATTAAACTTAATAGCTCTAAATCCGTAATGTGCATTTACAGTTTTATTTGTTAGTTTATCCCAAGATTTTCCTGATTGCAGTTGTTCAACAATATTCTGTAAACCGTATAAGAATCCTCTTTTATTATATGCTGAAAGCACCGTTTTTTTCTGATTATTAGTTAAGTGATAGCTATCATTATCTTTATCTGGAATATTGCTTTTTAATAATAACTGAGCTTCCTTCTGATTATCGACGATTACAATATCAGCACCTGATTTTTGAAGATGTGACTTAAGTTTATTTAAACCGTAGCCTAAATCTGTTTTAATATTTTCATCTACAAAAACACCAATAGTAGTTGGTTTCTTTTCACAAGAGCAGACAACCAATATGATTAAGGCAAATGTTAAGCTTTTGAGATATTTTAGTTTAGAAATCATTCAATTTAAATGGTTATTGGTTGGTAATCACATTATCCACGTCAATCACAATGCGCCTGTAATCAAATAGAGTCGCTATTTTGTTTTCATCATTTATTTCTAAAATAAGATGGATTTGACTTCCAGTTGCACCCGTGGGAATGTATAATTGAGTTTTAGCTTCAGTACTATTTTCTATATGAATATCGCCTGCGTAAGTCCCCGCTTCTTTGTACACCCACCAACTATAGTTTAAGGCATCACCATCAGAATCTTTTGATAATGAAGCATCTAAGTTTATTATTTCTCCGGCATTAGCATTTATTCTAACAATAGTATTTGAAGCATCTCCATTAAAAACAGCAACAGGATGATGATTCGCCTCCTCAAAAGGTTTTACACACCAATCCATTCTACAAATTTGATCATTAAACATTGCCCTTCTCCATCGCCATATGGGCACATAATTATTGCTGTAGGTTTCACCATCGTTGAGATCTACCCAATAATCGCTTACTTCTCGATAGGTGTAAAATGGTGCAACTTTCGTTTCATCTTCCTTAATATCTTTATGTCTTGACCAAAAATCAGGTGTTTTTCCCGCTGTAAAACGGCCACCCCAACCACCCCAAGACGGTTGATTGATATCAAACAAGCCTTTATTGATCAAACCCATCCAAGGGATGGTTCCGCCACCTTCCATAAAATTAACAACGCCATCTCCCCATGCGTGAAAGCGACGTTCTGGATACATATCACCTAAAGCTCCGTGACCGTTCATGACATGCTCCTTTAGCCAATTTAATTGACCTTCAGCTGAAGCTTCAAATGGTTGCCAGTAGTTTGGACCTACATTTTTCCTATTAGGTCCACCGTAAGCATAGGTTTGATAATTACTTCGTATCCAATGAATTTTTGGAAAATTATGACAAATCCATGCACCGGCATTATCTTGAGCACCGTTTTCAAATACGCGCAGTTTCGCAATAAAATCATTCAATTCCTGTTTAGAATGATTCGCCTTGTAATCTACAATGGCTTGTGCTAAAGTATTAGACCCAGCATTGACTACAACCCAAATTGGTCGTATATCATCTTTTTCTAACGCTTTAATGATGAGCTTTGAACCTGCACTTGAATTACCTTCAAAAACATCTTCTATACCATATCCTTTTTGACCGGCAACGACAACAGACTTCAGGTAATCTGGTTCCGGCCAACCTGTAGCATGCAATTTTAAATTTGGTAAAACTTTTGCGTAAGCGTCAATAATATCAATATATAATTCGGGGTGCGTTACCCAATTGTATTCCCCAAGATGAGAACCTGGTCTTATAAATTTACCTGTCACGGCAATTAATCCTTCAATATCAAATTCATTGGAACAGGTAATCATATGTATCATCTGTTGCATTTCATCAGGCTCGTTACCCATGTCTGCTAAAATGATTAGTCTTTGATTATCTGTCTGATAAGTATTCTGACAATAAGAACTCGAAGCACAAATAAAACCAAGAATGATTATAACTTTTTTCATTTTTGAATTAGTTTAATTTACTTCCATTCACTCAGTTCAAAAGCATTTATCCAAATACCTTTGTCTCCTTTACCATTAAAATTAATAATTACTGAATTTTGTCCGTCTGAAGTGAATTCTAAAATACCCATACCTGGATCTTTCCATTGCATTTGCTTGCCTTCGGTAACATTTACCTCTACTCTTTTATCAACAATGAAAGATTCCGAAGAGATTATAATCTCTTTTTCGTAAGGTAATTTATGGATGGTAACTGATTTTAGTTTCTCCTTATTAGGGTCCATTGAGTCTGAATTGCTACTCGGGGCATGGTGCCATGTGACTAATTTATAAGTGCCTTTTGGTAAGTTTTCAAAAATTAGATTAATGCCTTTGTCATCTATTCCTAAAGCGCCTTCGCCATAGGCGTAATTGTATTTTCCAATAACGTTCATTTCACCTAGCCAACGTATCACACCGTCATTAGAACCTGTAGTTATTTTAGCAGAACTCCCTTTAAAATTTGAAAATCCATAGGTATTTACCTTATTATCAGAACCATACCAAGGTTGCCAGTCAAATTGTACTAATTGGTCTGAAGCACCAAGATCTACTCTTTCTCTTTTAAAATCATAAATTGCTCTGGCATTTTTTTGTACAATGTTATTGTTACAAGACACTAAAGCTACGGTTGCACTATTAGATTTTAACCCTTTGCATTTTGCTACAACCGTAATTTTACCAGCAGTATTACCTGCTCGAATTAAAGCTGGAGCGACGCCATATTCGGTAAACATCGGATTAGCATTTATATCAATATTATCTCCAATGATGGTTGCATCACCTTTTATTGAAAATTGAATTAAATGGTCGGTATCATGTACTGGTGTTCCATTTTTATCAACCACGGTGGCGTATGCAACCAGAATGTCAGAACCATCAGCAACAAATTGTCTACCGCTGGTATCTAAATTCAACTGGATTGCATATGCTTTTTCTGGAGTTAGTTTTGAAACTTCTTTAGTTTCGCCATTTTCAAAATACCCTTTGGCAGTTAATCTTCCTGGTTTGTAATCAACATTTTTAAAGTGAAATGGTGGGTGATCCAACCCTTTATAAATGCTATCCTGACTTGGTTTAATGCGTTCAATAAAATCTCCATTTAATGACAATTCAATTTCATCAGCATTACTGTATACCGTAATTTCTTTAGTATCTGGCACCCATTCTTCTTTAATGTTTATAAATGGAGCTTCTAACATTTCGGATTTGTACCATTCTAAATACGGTCTTGGGTCTCTAAAAATGGTCATCATACCAGCCCTTGTGCGGTCTCTTTTATCATTAGCCCTTGAATGTGTTGGGTGAAAGGTGTAATAAGCATGGGCAGTCCATGAAATTAACCCTAACATCAGCGGGTCATTCTTAAAAGGAGCTACAGCATGGGCACCACGTTCACCTTCCATAGCAAAAATGGGTTCACTTCTATCCCAAAGCACTGGGCCATACATCATATTGGCGTTAATATCGGTTAACCCTGAGGTTTGCCACCCCGTCCAACGTGAATTTTGTGAGGCCGTCAAGCGCGTTGCGTCTTCCTGTTTCATCGTATTATGAACCTGTGGAACGTATCCTCTATGATTTACACCACCTCCCCACATGACTATAGACGGATGGTTTCTGTGATTACGAACCATCGTTCTTCCGGCCTTTTCTAAGTTTTCCCACCAAAGGTCTTTATCTGAAATCGAAATCCATGTTGGTACTTCTTCATAGACTAAAATCCCTAACTCATCACAAGCATCTATGAGCGCATCATCTTGTGGATAATGAGCAGTTCTCATAATGTTCCAACCGTATTCTTTAAACTGAAGCATGTCTTTATAATGTAGCGAATTTGGAACCGCATCTCCTAAATATGGGTATTGTTGATGGCGATTGGCCCCTATTAATTCAATAGGCTCGTTATTCAAAATAAAACCACGAACAGGATCTAATTCAAATTTTCTTAATCCTATTTTATTTTCTACAAAGTCAACTTCATTTCCGTCTACCACAACAACACTATTCACCCTATACAAATAAGGACTATCAATGCCCCAGAAATGAACATTATCTTCTAAACTCCCTATTTGATTGAATTGATATTCTTGTCCAGACAAAATATTAGCATCTTCAATTAATTTTAGAACAACAAGCCCGTCTTTATCAATGACTCTCGTAAGTAGTTGACATTTTACCGATTTTTCCTCTTCATTTTTAACAGAAGTCTTAATGGAAATTACGGCGTTCTTATTGACAACATCGATTGTTGGCGTTGTGATATTTACCCCCGAATTTATAGTTTCCCAATTGAATGTGACATGTACAGGATTGGTTTCAACAAGGTAAACATCTCTATAAAGTCCACTAAATTTAACATAATCAAACGGACCAGGGTCTGGTGGTACCATTTCATTTCTTCTGTTATCTGCTAAAATGGTGATTTGGTTATCTTTTCCTTTTTCAACATAATCCGTGATATCAAAATGAAACGGTGTATAACCACCAACAGCATGTTGACCAACGTGTTTTCCGTTAACCCATAAGTCCGTAACTTGATGGACACCTTCAAACTCCAAAAACACTTTTTTATTTGAATGGCCAACTGAAATCGTTTTTCTATACCAGCCAACATTTCTATGAAAAACCAATTGTGTTTTTTCATCTTGTAATCCATCTAACGTAAGGGAAGTTAATTTTAGAGTATGAGGCACATTTATGGTTGCCCATTCAGAATCATCTAAATCTCTCTTGTAGTTCTCAGCTTCTGGGGCTCCTAAATAAAATTTCCAATTTTGGTTAAGTCTTATCTTTGTGCGGTCTGTGTCCGGAAAGCCGTGCGGTAAATTTTGAGAAAACAAAGTTGTTGTAAATAAAAAGAAAAGGAGTGGTGAAAACCGAGTCATGATTTAGTTTGTTTAGTTGATTTAAAAGTACCACTTATAAATTTTTCTTCCTCGAAAAATATGATAATTAAGAAGAAAATACTGGTCACTTTTATGAAAGAACAAATAAAAAGACCGGGGTCTACTTTTGAGCGTATTTGGGGTCGCTATTATTGAAATCTTCTACATCCGAAATCAAAATGTCAGGTCTTTCGTCTTCGTTTTCTATCCAAAAATTGTGGTTTTCAAAATTTAGTTCTTTTACATGTCTTGCCATTAGTCCATAAGAAGGCAATACGCCAAAAAAGCTAAACTCTGGGTACCTTTCTACATCTTCTGGCACAATACTATTTTTATGTTTTAATTTGCCTCCACCAGGTAAAACTATATTGATGTTTTTAAAACTAAGTTTACCTATTTTATGGTTTGGAGTTCCTGTGATAAAAATCCCAGTTGGTGGAGAAACTCTGGAATCTTGAAGATTGGCAGACTTTGCATTTACATTTGAAATACTAATATCATTAATAGTTCCTACTTTCTGCTTTTCAGCATAACGATAGGTACGCAGTCTTTTCCCAAGCCTTACAAAAATTGGCATATCCACATTATTCATCTCCAAACTATCTATCACTATATTTGAAATATTTGCACCATCAACACTTAATATTTTAATACCTCCACCTTTGGTATCGTGTATTTTACATCTTCGGATATCAATATTACGCATATCTCCCATAGATTCTGTACCAAACTTGAGAGCTCCCCAATCACTTTTCAAATTACAATCAGACACGGTAACATTGTAGGTAGGTTTAGGGCTGGTAGTTTTTATACAAATAGCATCATCACCACTATCAATATCGCAGTCAGTAATCTTAACGTCATAACTAGAATCTATATCTATACCATCATTGTTTTTATTGGCATGACTATGGATATTCAACGCACTAATTGTAATACCATTACTTTGATAAAAATGGCATGTCCACGCCGCAGGGTTTCTAAGAGAAAGTCCTTCCATCCTTATATTTTGACTTCTAACAAAGCGAACAAGAAACGGTCTATTTGACACCAGTTTATTAATCGTATTTTTTTCGTAGCCCTTTTCTTTTAGTGTCTGTCGTAACGTTTTTTGCCGAAATTTCTGCCCTTTCCCATCAATAAAACCTTCACCTACCAAACCGATGTTTTTTGCATCAATAGCTCCAATTAAACATTTACCGCGTACTTGACCAGTGGCATCAACAAAATTATCTATGTTTTTATAATCTTCAGGATTTTCGCTACCAATTAAAGACGCATTTTTATCAATTCGCAACGTTACATTATCTTTTAAGATTATTGTTCCTGTAATAAAATGACCATTGGAAACTAAAACCTCTCCACCTCCTGATTCGTGGCATGCATCTATTGCTGCTTGAATAGCGCCTGTATTATTTGTTTTACTGTCTCCTATAGCGCCAAAATCTTTGATATTACAAAACGACGTACTTTTTGAACATCCGAGAAAAAGGAAAAATGCAATAAAAACAAAATGAGTAATCTTCACGAATACTTTAGTTTAGTTTTTGGTTTGGTTGTATTACTTCTTATGGAAGGCTAGTAAAATTCTTTATTTATTAATAAAAACCAAAATACAAATGTGTAGAAATTCAGAACAAATGTTCATAAGCTTCTTCTAAATATCTTAACTGGATAAATATTAAAGGGCTTTTAGGGCAAACCAAAATATTGAGCGTTTTGACATCTAATTACCAATAAACTCTAAAAAACCAAACTCCTGTGGTTGATGAAAATCTTTCTTATAATTTTCAAATGGAAAAATGGTTGAAGTAACCCTGCGCTCCCCTTCTACTTCATTGCGCTCTTGACGCATAGCTAAAAACATCCACTTATTTCCTGCTTTCACAGGTTCGAAATCTGCTAAAAAACCAAAAGTGGCTATTGGGATTTCCAACTCCATAGTCCAACCCCCGTCAATATCAGAGTTGTCGTTTATGGTACCATCATACATTATTTCAACTTTATATTCAGGATTAAAAGGCTTAAAACCCACATGATTTTCTTGATAGTAATTATTGAAATAAATAATATCATTTGCTGCCTTATTCAAGTTAATTTCAAAACAAAAGTGAGTATCTAAAGGTTCCGGAACAGGAATAAGAAATACTTCAGCACAATCATCTAAAAATGGTACACCATCGCGTCTGGTTTCTCTAGCCGTTAGAAAATTATCTTCAAACTCAAAGAAAAAGAAAAGACTTTCCTCACTCCAAAGTGCTCTAAACTTTGATTTCTGTTTATCATCCGGTTTTTCAGTATTATAAAAATAGTCAAAGGTACCAACCTCCGCGCTGCCCCATACATCTTCTAGCATTAATCCATCTATGGTAATAGACCCCTTGGTTTTTAAAGCCTGAAACACAGGAATAGTTTTGGTTTTAGTTTCAGCTTCAGTTTGGAGCCTTATCTCATTTTTGCAGGAGTATAAAGTGGTAAAAAAAAGAAAAATAGTTGCAGCTAGTTTAGTGCATCGCATATTGCTCAAATTAATAAAGTCTTAAAGATACCTTATATTAAAGCAAAAAGCACTTCATTTTGAAGTGCTTTTTGTTATTTATTATTATTAAAAATCTAACTCGCTTGTTGCTGACCAGACATTTTAGCTTTCATCTTTTCAACTTTCTGTTGCTCTGAAGTAGCTCCTGCAAAGTTTACCTTTTCAAGTCTATTGAGTTCTAATCGAATCTCTTCACTACGCTTCCTTAACTTCTCCAACTTTTCATTGTGTTCCTTTCTTCTTTGAGTACGCGCTTCTTTTTTAATCGCTTCTAAACGCTCTAATTCTTGTTGCTTCTTCTTTTCTTTGGCTCTTTCCATGGCAACTGTACCATAAGCATAACCATACATGCACAAAAAAAGCAATGCTATTAAACCTAAAATAACTAAGCCGTTTTCCATATTTATAATTTTATCGAGGGAAAATTATTTTTTTACTGTTTTGAAACAGTATTAGTTCATTTTTTGATAAAATTATAAAAAGACTTGGGTGAAGTAAAATAAAAAAGGCAAAATGCTTAAAAAAAAAGTTAAACGTTAAAAAAGCAATTTCTGATTAGAGATTCGTCCGTTATCTTAATCTAAATTATGGTCTTTCCAATTTAAATACCCACCCTTTAACTGATAAATGGAATCAAAACCAACAGCTTTAAAAGATGCCGCACTTCTTGAGCTTCGTTTACCAGATTTGCAATATATAAATATAGGATATTTTTTATCTAGCAGACCAATACTAACGCCAAAACTATCGGAAAAATAGTCTATATTTTTTGCTCCTTTAATGTGACCTTTATTATACTCCTCTGAGGTTCGAACATCTATTAGTTGCACATTGTCGTTCTCAATTTTAGCTTTAAAAGCGCCAGGATTCAAAACAAATGAAGAATCTTTAGAAGGGCTGCAACTAAAACCTACTAATTGAAGCACTATTAAAAGGATGTATTTTGTTAATAGAATATTACCCTTCAAAATCTACAACATCTCCTGCCCATTGCAACATACCTCCTTCTAGATTATAGGCCTTTTCAAAACCTAGCTCTTCCATTATTTGACAGGCTTGACCACTGCGATTTCCTGAACGACAGTAAACGTAGTAGCTTTTATTTTTATCTAGCTCATCTAGAGCATCTAGAAACTCTTGTCCTTTATATATATCTAAATGAATTGCATTTGGAATTATACCATCAGCAACTTCATCATCCGTTCTTACATCTAGTACCATAGCATTATCATCATTTTCTAATTGCTCAACCCACTCTTCTTGTGTTAAATCTTCCATTATTTTCGTTATTTCTGCAAATTTAAAATTTCTCGAAGTTATAGACGAAAAAAAATCCGAAGTATTACGCCTCGGATTCTTGAATTTATTCCATTACAGTTACACCTTAATAGTACAACCTATGGCTTTAGTTTTCTTAATTTTTATTTCTTCACCGTTTAAAAGGGCATCAACCGCATCTTCAAGATATGTTTCTGATACAGCAGCTGGGTTTCTAGAACTGTCGTCTATTGCACCAATATATTTAACAACTAACCCCTTACTTGTTTTCTGCAGTACATAATTATGTGGTGTTTTAGTAGCTCCAAATTTAGGATACACTTTTTGTCCTTCATCCACTAAATAAGGAAATGTGAAACCTTTTTCTTTTGCTCTTTGTTGCATTGCTTTAAAATCATCACCAGGTTTTACATCAGGGTTGTTTGGGTTTATAGCAATAACTGGGTAACCTTTGGCAGCATACTTTTTGTCCAATGCTATAATTCTATCTTCATAAGCAATGGCAAACGGACATGTATTGCACGTAAATGTAAGTATGAAACCTTTAGCATCTTGGTAGTCGGCCAGAGAGACCATCTTTCCATTAATATTTTTTAAAGAAAAATCCTCAACTACATCTCCCACATCGTATCCTTCGCTCTCAATAGATTCTTTTACTGTAAAAGCACTTGCAAAAATTAACAACACCATAAGAGGCGTCAGTTTCAATAGTTTTTTCATGTTTTAGTTATTTAATTGTTTTACTTCTTTCTCTAATTCTTCGAAAGTAAAGGACTTCTCGAAAAATTTACTTTTGTCCTTATTGAAAATTATTGTGGCAGGTATTGATCCAGACCATGAGGGATCAATAGCATTAATCCATTCATTTTCATTAGGTGCATTTAATGCAATAACCTTACTTTTTAAATCTTTCTTTTTAATGAAGGGTTTAAGTTTAGAATCATAAACATGAGGAAAATCTAAACTTACCAATACTACTTCAACGTCGTCCTGATACTCTTTTTTCAGTCTTTCAAAATAAGGCAATTCTTTAACACATGGACCGCACCAAGTTGCCCAAAAATTAATAACATGTACTTTACTATCTTTGGTACTTAAAAACTTTTGAAATCTATCAAAATCATAAACTTCCAAACTTACTTCAGATTCGGCTAGGGCTATTTCTTCGTTCTTAATACTAACATCATCTGTTTTTTCTGAAACTTTCTCTTTGCAAGAGAAAAAAATCAGCATTACCAATAAGGCACAATTTAATTTCATTCAAAAAAGTTTATTTAAAAATAAACATTACTTCCTGAGATAAATATCGTTTAACAAATATTTAAAAAACACTTATTAAACAGAGTTTATTTTACCTACATTTGTATATACAAATGTTAATTGTGAGAATTGAAGAAGTTTTAAAAATAGATTCTAAAATTCCTTTATCTAAAAGTATAATAATTAATGTACTTTATACATATGGGATAATAAATGGAGCACTAAATAGAGTTTTAAAACCCTTCGATATTTCCTCTCAACAATTTAATGTTTTGAGGATTTTAAGGGGACAACAAGGCAAGCCTGTAAACCTTGGAATGGTGCAAGATAGAATGATTAATAAGATGAGTAATACCACAAGACTGGTAGATAAACTCATCGAAAAGAATTTAGTTGAAAAAAGCACAGACACTGTAAATAGAAGAAAAATAGATATACGCATAACAACCGAGGGATTAGACTTCTTAAATGATGTTGATGCACTAATTGACACTAAAGAGGTTGAAATAGCAAGCCAAATTACAAAAGATGAGGCTCTCGAGTTGATTAGATTACTAGGCAAACTTAGGTTAATAGCACATACTCCCTAGTCTCTCGAGCCTGATAATCGAATTTAAACTACCATATCTATATGGTAGTTTTTTTGTTTAAAAAATTTGACAAAGCATTGTGTAATTCTATTTTCATCTTTATATTTGGCATTCAAAAGTAAATAAATGAACAAAAATTTAAATAAGACTTGGTGGTGGTGCTTTCGAAACTAAAATTCGTGAAGTAAAAACCTAGTATATTTAAACTTAAAATATCAAAAAAGGCTTGTCATTCACGACAAGCCTTTTTCTTTGAAAAAATGGAAAAATTTCGTTTACACACACACCACAAACGCATCTTAACAGATACTATTACACCTGTAACGGTATATTATAAGATTAGAGATAAATATCCAAACAGTATCTTATTAGAGAGTGGTGATTACCATAGGAATCATAAAAACTTTTCATATATATGTTTCAACCCTATAGCATCTATTAAGGTTGAAAATGAAATAATTTCGGAGACCTTTCCTGATGGAAGTTCAAGAGCAATTAACATAGATTCTAGCGTTGATGTAGTTGAAGAAATCTATAACTTCACTAAACGATTTGATGTATCTTCTGAAGAAAATTTCAAATTCATCAACAATGGTATTTTCGGTTACACTGCCTATGACGCGGTTCGCTATTTTGAAGATGTTGAAATTGGAAAAAAAGATAATTCTGTAGTAATCCCTGATATGTATTATACAGTTTATCAAAACATTATAGCTATTAACCACTTTAAAAGTGAAGCTTATATTTTCGCCCACTGCTATGAAGGGGTAGAGAACAATATTGATGAAATTGATAAACTGATTAATGTTCAAAATTTTGCATCATTTGACTTCAACTCGAAAGGCGGCATACAATCCAACTTAACAGATGATGAGTTCAAGGAACACGTAGAAATCGCAAAAAAGCACTGTCAACGTGGTGATGTTTTTCAACTAGTTTTATCAAGACGTTTTTCACAAGAATTTACCGGTGACGATTTTAATATCTATCGTGCCTTGAGAAGCATAAACCCTTCGCCTTACCTATTCTATTTTGACTATGGCGATTTTAAGATTTTTGGAAGTTCTCCCGAAGCACAACTTATTGTTGATGATGGATTAGCCGAAATTCACCCTATAGCTGGAACCTACAAAAGAACCGGTGATTACGAAAAGGATGAAGTTCTAGCTGAAAAATTAAAAAACGACGATAAGGAAAATGCGGAACATGTAATGCTAGTAGATTTAGCTAGAAACGATTTAAGCCGACATGGAAGCCAAGTAAAAGTAGAAACCTACCGAGAAGTTCAGTTCTTTTCTCACGTTATTCATTTGGTGAGTAAAGTGACCGGACAAAAGCATGATACAACTTCAACCATGCAAGTGGTTGCAGACACTTTTCCTGCGGGTACTTTAAGTGGTGCACCAAAACATAGAGCTATGCAACTTATTGAAGATTACGAAAAAACAAGTCGCGCATATTATGGTGGCGCCATAGGTTTTATGGACTTTGAAGGTAATTTTAACCACGCCATTATGATTCGAACCTTTTTGAGTAAAGATTACAAATTATATTGGCAAGCGGGCGCTGGCTTAGTTTCTAAATCCAATAAAGAAGACGAATTACAAGAGGTCTATAATAAATTAGGCGCGTTAACTAAAGCAATTCAACTAGCAGAAGATATTTAATTATGAAGAAAATACTAGTTATAGACAATTACGATAGTTTTACCTACAACCTGGTTCACTATTTAGAAGATTTAAATTGTGATGTTACCGTTGTAAGAAACGATAAATTAACATTGGAAGATGTTGAACCTTTTGAAAAAATTGTACTATCTCCTGGTCCGGGAATACCTGACGAGGCGGGATTGCTAAAACCAATTATTGAAAAATACGCATCTACTAAAAGTATTTTTGGAGTGTGTTTAGGACAACAAGCTATTGGTGAAGTCTTTGGAGGATCGCTTGTTAATCTTGATGATGTTTATCACGGAGTAGCTACAAATGTTACTATTAGTGTTGATGATGAATATATTTTTAATGATTTAAATAAAGACATTGAAGTTGGTCGTTATCACTCTTGGGTAGTAAGCCCTGATTTACCAGATAGTATAGAAGCCACTTCCTTTGATGCTAATGGACAAGTAATGTCTTTAAGACATAAAGAATATGATGTAAGAGGTGTGCAATACCATCCCGAATCTGTTCTAACACCAGATGGGAAGAAGATTTTAGAGAATTGGATAAATAATTAGACACAGTGAGCAGTTGCAGCAGGCAATGCTTAGTTAGATAAGAAAAAATAAATTAAGATAAATCAATATACTAGCAGAAAATCAAGTCCCGAGTTCGGACGCAGTGCGAATCATCAATCTGCAGAAATAATGAGTGAAGAAACGGAAGTGCGAAGCGTAGATTAAGGCATGGAGTTTCGAAAGCGAATGGTCCGCAGGAATTTCCTCAGATTGATTTGATTTTTTGGTTCGTTTTGCATCAAGGCAAAATGAACATAAAAAAAAGTAAAACCAAAATGAGATCCTGAAACAACTTCAGGATGACAAAAATGAAGGATATATTAAACAGATTAATTAACCACGAAACCATCTCAAAAGAGGAGGCAAAACAGGTTATCGTAAACATATCAAACGATATGTACAACCCTAGTCAAATTGCATGTTTTCTCTCGGTTTATATGATGCGAAGCATTACCATTGAAGAATTAACTGGATTCAGAAATGCTCTTTTAGAACTTTGTGTTGCTGTAGATTTAGAAGACTTTAACGCCATTGATATTGTAGGCACAGGAGGAGATGGCAAAAATACCTTCAACATTTCTACACTGTCCTCTTTTATTACAGCAGGTGCTGGAGTTAACGTATCAAAACATGGTAATTATGGTGTGTCTTCTACTTCAGGTTCTTCAAATGTGATGGAAAACTTAGGGGTTAAATTTTCTAACGATGAATCCTTTTTAAGACGTTGCTTGGATAAAGCTGGTATTTGTATTTTACACGCGCCCTTGTTTCATCCTGCCATGAAAAATGTGGCTCCTATTCGTCGTGAGTTAGGAGTAAAAACGTTTTTTAACATGTTGGGCCCTATGGTAAACCCTTCATTTCCCAAGCATCAATCCTTAGGTGTTTTTAGTTTAAAATTGTTGCGTCTGTATAGTTTCATTTATCAGAATACAGATATGAATTATAGCATTGTTTATGCATTGGACGGTTATGACGAAATTTCATTGACAGGAAAAGCTAAAATCATCTCCAATCATTCAGAAAGGCTATTTTCTCCAGAAGACTTAGGACTTCAAACTATAAAGCAAGACACTATTTTTGGTGGTGATACGGTTGAAGATGCAGCCAAAATATTCGTTGATATTATTTCTGGAAATGGTACCGAAGCTCAAAATAATGTAGTTTGTGCCAATGCAGGATTAGCGATTTCAACGGCCAAACAAATTTCGCATCAGGAAGGCTTTGAAATGGCCAAAGAATCATTAGTCTCAGGAAAGGCAAAAGCTAGTTTAGATAAATTGATAGAATTGAGTAAGTAATGAATATCTTAGACAAAATAACATTAGACAAACGAAAAGAGGTTTCACTAAGAAAAAACTTAATTCCGGTTTCACAACTAGAACAGTCCGTTTTGTTTAATAGGCCAACCATTTCTTTAGCTAACAATCTAAAAAATAGCAAAACAGGTATTATCGCAGAACATAAGCGTCGTTCACCATCCAAATCTGTTATTAATAATGGATTGAATGTCGAAGACGTAGCCAAAGGATACGAAGAAGCCGGGGTTTGTGGTATGTCCGTTTTAACCGATGGCAAATATTTTGGTGGCTCGTTGGACGATTTACTGACTGCTAGAGCAAGTTGCAATTTACCTCTACTTAGAAAAGAATTCATTATTGATGAATATCAGATACTGGAAGCCAAAGCTTACGGCGCAGATGTTATTTTACTTATTGCCGCTATACTTTCCAGAGATGAAATCAAACAATTTTCACAATTTGCCCAAAGTTTGAATTTAAATGTGCTTTTAGAAGTGCATAATGAAGAAGAGCTGCATAAATCTATAATGCCAAGTCTAGATATGTTGGGTGTAAATAATAGAAACTTAAAAACGTTTGAAGTTAGTTTAGAGACCAGCAAAAGTTTAAGTAGTATTATCCCTAATGATTTTGTAAAGGTTTCTGAAAGCGGTATTAGTAATATTGAAGCCATTAAAGAATTACAACCTTACGGATATGAAGGGTTTTTAATTGGTGAAAACTTTATGAAAACGGATAATCCTGGGGAAAGTGCGAAGGAGTTTATAGGCCTCCTCTAACTTAAGCCCCCTCTAACTCCCCCAAAGGGTGAGGATGCTTACTCAAATGAAAAAAGAAAATATTATGAATAAAGAAATTAAAAATACGGCGCAACAAGTTCCCTCCCCCACGGGGAGGGTTAGGGAGGGGCTTGCCCTTAAGATTTGCGGAATGAAATACGAAGATAATATCGCACAAACTGCGTCATTACAACCCGATTATCTTGGATTTATATTTTATGAAGATACACCACGTCACTTCGACACTAAAATACCTGAAATTTCAGAAGACATTAAAAAAGTTGGGGTTTTTGTTAATGCTGAAATAGGCACAATTGTAGAAAAAGTAAATGAGTTTAAGTTAGATGCTGTTCAACTTCATGGTGAGGAATCACCTTATTTCTGTAGTATACTTCGCTCCACAAGTTTGGTTACTAGACCTATTGAACTTATTAAGGTTTTTTCTGTTCAGGAAGGATTTAATTTTGAGGTTTTAGAACAATACGAAAATGTATGCGATTATTATTTATTTGACACTAAAGGCAAATTACCGGGAGGAAACGGTTATACTTTTGATTGGAGTCTTTTAAATGATTATTCTTCAACAAAACCCTTCTTTTTAAGTGGAGGCATAGGTTTAGATCAGCTTGACGATATTAAAAAATTTAAAGATAGTGATGCTTCAAAATACTGCTACGCCATTGATGTTAACAGCAAATTTGAAAGCGAACCTGGATTAAAAAACACCTCGATATTAAGAGAATTCATTAATAAACTTAAAGGTAAAAAAACGATGAATTATAATGTAGATGAAAAAGGATATTATGGCGAATTTGGAGGCGCATTTATCCCAGAAATGCTATATCCAAATGTAGAAGAGTTGCGCCAAAATTATCTTAAGGTAATGGCAGAGCCAGATTTTCAAAATGAATTCAATCAGCTTTTAAAAGATTACGTGGGGAGACCTTCTCCGCTTTATTTCGCAAAACGCCTATCAGAAAAATACAATGCTAAAATCTATCTTAAGAGAGAAGATTTGAACCACACAGGTGCGCACAAAATCAACAATACCATTGGCCAGATTTTAATGGCGAAACGTTTGGGTAAAACCAGAATTATTGCAGAAACTGGGGCGGGTCAACATGGTGTAGCTACAGCCACTGTTTGTGCTTTGATGGGGCTAGAATGTATTGTTTATATGGGTGAAATTGATATAGCAAGACAAGCGCCTAACGTAGCCAGAATGAAAATGTTGGGGACGACAGTAGTGCCCGCACTTTCAGGAAGTCGCACCTTAAAAGATGCCACTAACGAAGCCATTCGAGACTGGATTAATAACCCTGTAAATACGCATTATATTATTGGTTCCGCAATTGGACCTCACCCTTATCCAGATATGGTAACACGTTTTCAGGCTGTAGTTTCAGAAGAAATTAAATGGCAACTTAGAGAACAAGAAGGACGTGAAAACCCTGATTATGTTGTAGCTTGTATTGGTGGAGGTAGTAATGCAGCTGGCACCTATTACCATTATCTACACGAACCTGATGTTGGTATCATCGCCGTTGAGGCAGCTGGTTTAGGCGTGGACTCTGGTGAAAGTGCGGCAACTTCAGTACTAGGAAAAGAAGGTATTATCCATGGTTGTAAAACGTTGTTAATGCAAACTAAAGATGGCCAAATCACAGAGCCCTACTCTATTTCGGCAGGTTTAGATTATCCAGGTGTTGGCCCTATGCATGCGCATTTATGTAAAACAGGTCGTGCAGAATTTATGTCTATTACGGACGATGAAGCAATGACCGCTGGACTAGAACTTTGCAAACTAGAAGGTATTATTCCTGCTATTGAAACATCGCATGCGCTTGCTATTTTCGGACAAAAAGAGTTTCAGCAAGATGACGTTGTGGTAGTTAGCTTATCAGGTCGTGGCGATAAAGATTTAGAAAATTATATTGATTATTTTAAAATATAAGTTGTGAACAGAATTAATCAAAAACTTCAGGAGGACAAAAAGCTACTATCAATATATTTTACAGCCGGTTATCCAAAAATTGACGATACCGTTTCAATAATTCAAGATTTAGAAAAAAACGGTGTGGATATGATTGAAATTGGCTTGCCTTTTAGTGATCCATTAGCCGACGGACCAACCATTCAGGATAGTTCCACAGCAGCTTTAAAGAATGGCATGACCACCGAATTGCTCTTTAATCAACTAAAAGGCATTCGTGAAACTGTAACTATTCCATTAATAATTATGGGCTATTTCAACCCGATGTTTCAATATGGTGTTGAACCTTTCTGCCAAAAATGTCAAGAATTAGGTATTGATGGACTAATTATACCTGATTTACCTGTGGATGTATATCATGAACAGTATCAAGCTATTTTTGAAAAGTACGGCTTGATTAATGTATTTTTAATTACGCCGCAAACTAGCGAAGAACGCATTCGATATATTGATTCCATTTCGGGCGGATTTATTTATATGGTAAGTAGCGCGAGCACAACTGGCGCTAAATCTGGTTTTGGTGATGAGCAAACTGAATACTTCGAGCGCATTGCCAAAATGAATTTAAAAAACCCTCAAGTCATCGGTTTTGGTATTAGCAATAATGACACCTTTACACAGGCTACCAAACATGCTAAAGGTGCTATTATTGGAAGTGCTTTTGTAAAACACATTACAAAAAATGGCGCTGAAAGTTTAAATACTTTTGTAAAATCTATATTAAACTAAAAGAACTCTCGATACTGCATCACCCGAAAATCAAATGTACTGAATTTCGGGTGTTTAGCTTTTAATTGTTTATAAAGAGGAATACTGCCAATGGCTCGATTTGCCGATCCTGATGGTGAGATTAGGGATACAGTTTTTATAAGTCGAGATTCTTCACTTTGTTCTGAATGACATAATTGAAATTGATGAATTCTAGGAATTTCATTGGAAACTAACTCCAACTTTAATTCATAGTCTTTAAGATGTCTTCTAAAAAAATATTCTGGTCCGTTTTTACTATTTCCTCCAGTAAATAAAATAGTCTTAATACTCTGATACTTTTCAAGATATCCCACAACATCACGCAGTTTAATATTGGTCATTCCTAAATCGGACGCATCAATCTTATGTCGTTCGGCACTATCTACAATATCACAAACACCAATTCTATGTTTTATTAAAAACTCTTTTCGCTGTTGAATGGCTTCTTCTGAATTATCAAAGCGCAAATTCAACTCATGGATTTTGTTAATATACAACCACAGTGAATTGTAATAACTACCATAGCAAAAATCCACATCTTTTTCCAAAAGTTGTCCTGTTGAAAATCTTGGTGGTGGTAATGTTCCAACAATCAATCTTTCAGTATCATTTTTGATAAATGGTGGATATGGATGTTTATGTAAAAACAAGCTGTTATATTTATGCTGAATATACTTAAAACAACTTTGTCTTTTTAAAAACTATTTACCGAATCCTCTAGCTCTTGGTGTTTGTGTTTCACTTTGATAGCTTTCATCTGTATACTCATCAAAGAAACGATAGTAGTTGGGATAACCATATTCTGCTTCTAATTTGTGTCGTTTATTTCTCCACTCAAGAAACTTCTTGCTGGCTTCTTTTTGGTCGCCTATTAAAAAGAAATAATCGTTTTTGGAAACTACTTCTCCAGAAGCATCCTTTAATTCCAGCTCTACAAAAAAACGTTTATCTACTTTGCTTAAAATATCAGCAGAAATATCCTCAAATTTTTGAGCCCTGTTTTCCTCAACATTTTCAATTTTAAAAGTCTGAGATTTTAGTTGTTTACCATTATCATCTTTAAAAACAATACTTGCTTCACAACCTTGATAATCTTTGAATAAATCGTTAACAACCCATAACTCCCCAACGAATGGTTCTTCTTTTGACCATCTTCTTTTTTTAAATTCTAGGTTGATTAATAAGGGTTGGTAAGCCTTTTTCACCAGATAGTAGGAACGTTTCGGCTCTTGATAGTTATCCACAATTCCCCATTTCATATCTGGCCAATAAGTGATATAATGGCATAACGCAATACCACTTAAATTGGGTTTCTGACGTCTAAAATACTCGATGCCGTTTTGGAAAATTATACCTTGAGTATCCTGTGACGCATTTACAAATTCTTCTAAAGACCCCGTCATTTCATCACCAAAAACATCCCAATTCTGCATGCGCAAGCGCACTAAATCTGCCCAATGATGTCCCCAGCTTAAACCTGGCTCCCAAAGCTCATCCCCTGGAATAAATTTCTTTAAACTTTTCACCGATGGAACGGAAGTAATAGCAAATTCTGGAATGATTGGATATTTTAAAGTTTGCAACCAATCTTCATGCAGGTTCGTACCCATTCCATAAAAGTACTTTAAAGCATGAATCGCCTCTTTTGGTTTGAAGCCAGCTTCTTGCGAAACTTCACACGTTAAGGGTGAATCAGGAACATATGGTAAATTGGCATATGCTTGTAATGAATCCCCTAAACGCTCTAGAAAGGCTCTTCCAAAGTGCGCATCTCTAGTCCTTAGTAACATTTCCTCTCCTCCTTCCATCATAATTAATGATGGATGGTTTCTCCGTTCCTTTATTACCCGAACGCCCTCATTGAAAATCTCAGACAGCTTTTTTTCATCATTAGGAATATTACCTGTACCTAGAGGAATGATATCCTGCCAAACTGTGATTCCCATTTCATCGCAGTATTGGTAAAATTCTGGAATTTCGGGTGGATGCCAACCAAAGATTCTAATGTTATTCATATTAGCTTCCTTAGCCATTTTGATCAATTTCTTATACTCATTAATATTGGTTCTACCAACAAAAATATCTGGTGGTCCTCCCCAACACGCTGAACGTATAAAGTGAAATTTTCCATTAATGTAAGTTGACCTTGGGAAACTAACATCTACATCTTTTACAAATCCAGGATTCCATTTTGATGTTACTTCGCGTATACCAAATGTTGTTTCATTAAAATCCTGATTAACTTCACCGTCTTTTAAAGAAACCCTTAACTTATATAAATTGGGTTTTCCCATATCCCAGGGCCACCAAAGTTTTGGATTCTTTACGTGTATTTTATGTTTCACTTTATGGGTACCAGGTCTTACAACTCCAGTAAACTTTACAGTTTGCACACCTGAATCAAAGTTCTTCCCTTCTAGCGTTGCAATAAAATTCATGTTCTTCCCTTTGGTTGTAGTATTTTCCACAGTTAGCTCTAAATCCACATCCGCAGAACCATCTTCGTTTAATGAAGTATTAGCATATACATCTTCAAAACGTACTTTTCCAGAGGATACCATTTTAACCTTTCTATGAATACCAAAAGGTGCCAAATCTCGCCAATAATCACCAAACCAAGGTGTTTTTGTACCAGCAACTAAGGCATTAACTTGTGGTGGCGGATCCAACTTAACCATTAACATATTCGTACTAGGCAATCGTTTTTTGGCTATGCGCAAATAGTTTGTTACATCAAAAGAAAAACCAGAAAAGGCTCCTTCATGCCTTCCTAAATGATGCCCATTCAACCAAACGTCACAGGCGTAATCTACACCTTCAAAAACAATTTTCACTACCTTATCATCAACAGGTTCGGTCACGTTAAATTGATAGGAATACCACCACTCATATTGCTGCACCCATTGGGCCTTCACACTATTTCTTCCAAAATATGGATCCTCAATAACACCTGCTTTCCATAGATCTGTATATACATCACCTGGTACTTTAGCATGATTCCAAACATGGGTTTCAATATCTTCAGGTGGTATTTGATGCAGACCTTTTTTAACCCCTTCACCAGGAAGCATCATTTTCATTGTCCATTTTACACCACTCAAATCGCGGATTAACTGACTGTTTTCTTCATGTGAAATAACGGTGTTGGGTTGCGCAAAAACAGCGGTGTTTATTAAAATTAATATCGCTGCCAACTTTAGTTTAGCAAGTGCATTCATATTTCTAATTTTTATCTCAATCCAAAATTATAGACTGCGTATGCAAAATTAGATGACAGTTGTCATTTTTGAGTTCTAAATAGACGTGCTTTTTATGTACAAATCCGATATTTTTTACAAATCTGATTTGTATGTATTTAAATTGAAGTGGATAAACTAAAGATTTTCCAGTTGTTTTTGAGCTTCCAAAATAGTAGAACGGTACAATCTTTTATTGGATTTCGTCATTTGTTGACCTTCAACCACCAAAGATTTTAAAATATCTTTAGCTACTTCTGTTCTTCCATGCTTAATTAAGAATTTTGTATAAATCAGTCGTTCCTCATAAAACGAAAATCTAACATCAATAGCTTTTAAATTGATTTCTGCCTGCTCCCAATCTCCTTCGTTTTCTAAAGCCAAACCATATAAAAACTGCGTTCTGGACTTTTTAAATTCTGAATGCGTTTTAATTTGATTACCATATTCTACAACACTTTTATAATCTTCTAGAGGATGGTAAGCTTCTATCATATTTTTAATCACATAAAAATCATTTTGAAAATTGCCATCTAAAGCTTCCTTGTAATGTTTTATAGCATTTTTGTAATCCTTATTTTCTAAATAGGCATCGGCGAGATTCACCCTGTTTTGATAGGATTCTGAAAACGCCAACTGCTTTTCTAAATCCCGAATCCTCTTCGTTGGGTTGATAATATGGGTTATCTCAGAAGTTATTTTTTCAGCATCGCGCTTGTTATAAACTTGAGCAATTAAGTATATGATACAACCAATACCTGAAAGGAAAAATATAATAAAAATCCAGTAATATGGTGCCCTGTTCTTAATGGCGTGATAAATACAAAATCCCTGAAGCGCAATGACTAAGTAGTACCAGATCAAACTTTTTCCATTTTGATTAAAACATAAACCTATTGAAAATTAATTACCTAATAAAAACTAAATCGGTATCGGTAGACATATTTTCGCTAAAGCCGTAGCCTTCATAATTAAACCCTTTGAGATCGTTCACAGTTTCTGCATTTGTATCGATAACGTAACGTGCCATCATTCCGCGAGCAGCTTTTGCAAAGAAGGAGATCATCTTATATTCACCATTCTTAAAGTCTTTAAAATTAGCTGTTATCACGGGCACTTTCAAAGATTTAGTATCAACCGCTTTAAAGTATTCGTTACTTGCCAAATTCAAAAACAATTCATCATCTTCTAATTCTTCATTTAAAGCCTTAACAATATCCTTTTTCCAAAACTCATAAAGATTTTTCTTCACACCAACTGGCATTTTTGTACCCATCTCTAAACGATACGGTTGTATTAAATCGGTTGGCTTTAACAATCCGTAAAGTCCAGAAAGAATGCGAACACTATCCTCCATAACGTCTAATTTTTCTTCAGGAATAGTATAAGCATCTAAACCGCGATAAACATCGCCATTAAAAGCATAAACTGCGGGTCTCGCATTCTCTTTGGTAAATGGCAATTCCCAAGTTTGATTACGCTCGTAATTCAATTGCCCTAAAGCATCCGAAATACCCATAAGTTTGGATAAACTTCTTGCAGATTTCTTCTTCAATAACTTATTTAAGCGTTCAGACTGCTTTAAAAATTGAGGCTCAGAAGATCTATCTGTTGGTAGTTCACTTTCAAAATCTAAAGACTTGGCTGGAGAAATTACAAGTTTCATAAATGCAGTTTTTTTAATTACTCAAAAGTACAATTCATTATTTATTTTTAATATTTACCATCAGATTTAATAATAATTGCACCATAGAAATTTACAATAATACTATCGATTTACTTTTTATTATATTCGTTGTGCAACGCACAGATAGAAAAAATTGGTTGTGTTATGGAAAAGAGCGTTCCTGAAATAGCTTATAATGAAAATCAAAGTCTCCGTATAGAGGTTTTGAATTTTGAAGAGCTTTACGGAAGACTTCTACAATCTAAAAAAGACCATAACCCTTTTGCTGTTCATAAAATTGAATTTTATCTTATTCTAGTTGTTACTAAACATACATATACTCATTTCGCAGATTTTAAGTCCTATAAATTAACCCCAGGTAGTGCTATTTTTATAGCTAAGAACCAAATACACCATTTTTCAGAAGGCCTTAAAAACACAGAAGGTTTCGCTATAATTTTTAGCAGCTTGTTTACGGAGAAACTACATTCAATTTCCGCTAAGTTCAAAATAAATAGGTTATTCAATTACCATATTGAGTCTCCAATTATTCATCAAAGTGAAATGGGTGCCGATACTCTAGTCAATATTTCGGCTAAACTATATGACGAATTCAACTTCAATAATAATTTTGGCAAACTAGAAATATTACGAGCGCTTCTACAAGTACTGTTTTTAAAAGCAGAACGCGCAAAAAGTTTAAGATCTATAAGTTATATTAAACCGCATTGGGTTGAAATATTTAGTGCTTTTAAAAGTCTATTAGAAAAGAACTATACCAAAACAAGAAACTCTAAGGACTATGCTTCTAAACTATTTATCTCTTATAAACTTTTAAATGATATTGTTAAAAAATTAAGTGGTAAAACAGCAAAAGCCTTTATTGATAATTTTGTAACCATGGAAATTAAGCGTCTACTAGCCGCTTCCTCTCTATCGGTTAAGGAAATTAGTTATGAAACGGGGTTTGATGAGCCATCTAATTTAGTTAAGTTCTTTAAGAAAAACACTAACACCACACCAAATAAATTTAGACAACAATAAATACTCTGGTTATACTTTTACCATTTTTGTCATCATTTTGATAACGTAAATAGCACACCGCGCTTTTAACTTTGCAGCATAATTTACTTAAAAATCATCAAAATGAAATTCAAACTATTAAGTCTGGTAATTATTGCAATAATAACTACAGGATGTAAAAATGAAAAACCAGTTGAGCCTTCAGTTTTAGAGGTTACTACCTTTAAATTGAAAACTACTGCTAATGCATCAACTTTTAACACTTTAGATACCGATGTAGAAAATAACTTTACCATTAAACAACCTGGGTTTATAAAACGCCAAAGTGGTGTAACCGAAAATGGAGAATATACCGTTTTAGTTTACTGGAAAACAACAGCGGATGCCGACGCTTCGATGCAAAAATTTATGGGTGACGCCTCGGTTGCTGATTACGCGTCAATGATTGATGCTTCAACAATGAAAATGGCGCGATACGATATAACTGATAAATTTGATGCAGACAGCGCGCAATTTGTTGAAGTGATGTCTTTCGATCTTAAGGAAGGTAGTGATGTTAATGCTTTTGACACAGTGAATAATGAGGTAGCGACCAAAGTTACAGCTCCCAAACAAGGTTTTGTGCAACGCATCACAGGAGTTAATGAAACGGGTGATCAAGTTGTAGCTGTATACTGGGATACTAAAGCTAATTCTGATAAGGCACTTCAACCATTTATGGAAAATCCTATTTCTAAAGAGTTCATGGGTATGATGGATCAATCCAGTATCCAAATGGGACGATATCAAACAATTAATTCATTAAATAATACGAACATGGAACTATCAAACAAAGACAAAGTAGTAGCACTATTGAACAGTTTTAATACAGGAGATCAAACTCCAATATCATACATTAATCCTAATAAATATATCCAACACAACTTAGCTGTAGGTGATGGTTTAGCAGGTTTTGGAGAAATTATGCACCATGCTCCAGAAGGAGGTTTTAAGGCGAACGTAGTAAGGGCTTTTGAAGATGGTGATTATGTATTTACACATACAGAATACGATTTTTTTGGCCCAAAAGCAGGTTTTGATGTATTCCGTTTTGAAGACGGCTTAATTGTAGAACACTGGGATAACCTACTACCTGTACAGCAACCAAACCCTAGTGGTCATACACAATTTGACGGTACAACTGAGTTGACTGATTTAGACAAAACAGAAGCCAATAAAAAGACGGTTAAAGACTTTATCGAAAAAGTATTACTCGGTCATGAAATGGATAAATTAACAACATACATTAACCCAACAAATTATGTACAGCATAACCCAGCAGTTGCCGATGGTTTGGAAGGTTTTGGTGCAGCTATGAAATATTTCGCTGAAAATGGAATGGTAATGGAATACGATAAACTTCATAAAGTATTAGGACAAGGTAATTTTGTGCTTACCCTAAGCGAAGGAAAATTTGGAAAAGGTGAGCATACTTCATTCTATGATTTATTCAGATTAGAGAATGGTCAAATAGTAGAACACTGGGATGTTATCGAACCTATTCTACCAAAATCGGAATGGAAAAACGATAATGGAAAGTTCTAGATAGAAGAACAAGATTAATGAATAACAACTAGGAATATCAACAATGTTGGTATTCCTTTTTTAAACAAAAAAATTATGGCAATTGTAAAAGAAAAAAATATAAATGAAGTTATTGACAATCTTTTTGAAGATTCGAAATACGATCACTTAAAGATGATGAAGAGTGCTGCAAAAAGTGTATTTGGAGGCTTTAAACCATCAAATTTCAAAGATGTCTACCTATCAATTTCTAGAGAGCAAGGTGAAGATTTAAGAGCGCTTATAGTAAAGAAAAATATTAAGAATATTGTGGAATTTGGGACCTCTTTTGGAATTTCCACATTGTTTTTAGCGCAAGGGATTTTAGAAACTGGTGGATATATTGTAACTACTGAATTGATTGAGTCCAAAGCGAAAAAAGCCACAGAAAACTTTGAAAGAGCAGGCGTCAAAGATCTTATTGAAGTAAGAACAGGTGATGCCATGGAAACCCTGAAAGATCATGACAGCTCTATAGATTTATTACTCTTAGATGGCTGGAAAGATTTGTATTTGCCTTTATTCCAAATGCTGGAACCTAATTTCCATGAGGGCTCTATTATTTATGTAGATAATGCTGATATGGGAGATACACAGGCATTCTTAAAAACGGTAGCAGGTAACACCAGATACAACTTGCAATCGCTTTACGGTGGTAAAGTTGTACTAATAACCTTGAAATAACAAGTTCTATTTTAATGTAGAAAACCTTTTGTAGTAGCATATTGAGAATATTGCTTCTATAAAGTAACGAAATAACTATGGAGAAATATAGCAACAGAACAGTTTGGATACACTGGTTATCGGCATTATTGATTTTCGGATTGATTTACACTGGTATAACTATGGAACATCAAACTGTGGGCGCATCCAAATTCATGCTGTATCAATCGCATTTTATTATGGGTAATATTGTTTTTATTCTCACTATTATAAGAGTAATAGCTCTATTTAAAGATGAAAAGCCAAAACCTTTGTACCCAAAAACATCGTTTAGAGAAAAATTTAGAACATTTGTCTACTATGGCTTTTACATTGTTCTACTTTGGATGTGTATTTCTGGAATAATTTCACTTTCATTAGAAGGTATTCTCCCAGCTTTACAGTCGGGAAACTGGAAGGATTTGCCCGAAATAAATACAGATGGGTTTCATCCTATAATGCTATCGCATCATATCATTGCTAAACTAGTTTTTCTATTATTGATATTCCATGTAGCAGGTTTTTTAATACATCTCATTCAAAAGAGAGAAAACACACTAAAACGCATTTGGCTTAATAAGGTCTGAGTCATTTGAAATACAGTAGAATGGTTGGCTACTGTAAGTTTGATTGATGATGAAGAGCAGCTTGAACAAGTTTTGAGCTGCTTTTTTATATGCTAGAAATATTGCTTGAAAATTGAAAATAAGAATTCACATATCCTGATGCCTAGCATAACCACGCCACTTCTCAATACACCCCACCATATCATCTGGAACTGGAGTTTCAAAACGCATAAATTCGCCTGTTTTTGGGTGCTCAAAACCAAGTGTTTTAGCGTGTAGTGCTTGTCTCGGCAGCACCTTAAAACAATTTTCAACAAACTGCTTGTATTTGGTAAACGTAGTACCTTTTAAAATCGCATTACCACCATAGCGCTCATCATTAAAAAGTGTATGCCCAATATGTTTCATATGTACGCGTATTTGATGCGTACGTCCTGTTTCTAATTTACAAGACACTAAAGTGACATAACCCAAACGTTCCAATGCTTTATAATGTGTTACTGCAGGCTTCCCTTTTTCGGCTTCATCGTCTAAAAAAACTGTGTTTTGCAATCTATTTTTAGGATGGCGACCAATATTACCTTCTACCGTGCCTTCATCCGCTTCAATATTACCCCAAACTAAGGCTACATATTCGCGCTCACTAGTCTTTTCAGCAAATTGTAAGGATAAATGCGCCATGGCTTGTTCGGTTTTTGCCACAACTAAAAGCCCACTTGTATCTTTATCAATACGGTGTACCAAACCTGGTCTATCACTGCTATTATTAGGTAAATTCTCAAAACGGTAAATCAAAGCGTTAATTAAAGTACCAGAATAGTTACCATGCCCTGGATGCACTACCATACCAGCAGGTTTATTTACCACAACCAACTCGTCATCTTCATAAACAACATCTAAAGGTATATCCTCACCAACCAATAAGGCTTCATAAGTTGGATGTGCAAACATTACGCGAATTTTATCATTAGGTCGCACCTTGTAATTAGATTTTACAGGTGTATCATTCACCAAAATACCTTCGTTCTTTGCAGCATTCTGAATTTTACTGCGGGTGATGTTTTCAATGTAATTTAAAAGGTATTTATCGATCCGAAGCGGTGCTTGTCCTTTATCTACAGTAAACGTATAATGTTCATGAAGGTTGTCTTCTTCGGGTAATTCTGGTCCAACAGTTTCCATAGCTTAAAACAATACAGTACTAAGGACGATTACCATTCCCCAAAACCAAATCTATTTTAGATGTTTTTGGTAGCTTTTCACCAGGTTTCAGTGTTTTTCCCTTATACTTCAATTCCAGTACAATATCCTTTCCAAGGTTATCCACATAACTAATATTTCCAACCTTAAAACCCAGCGCTTCTAAATTGGGTTCTGCTTGCCTAAAGGTGCGTTCTCTTAAATCTGGCACCTCAACTTTTCTATATCCAGATGGATTCAGTGTCAAATATATCTTTCTGTCTTCTTTTACCTTGGTTCCTGAAGCAGGTTCTTGATCTATAACAGCAAACTTGGGATAATCTGGATTAAAATTTGCAGAATCTTGAATTTGCATTACCAAATTATTCTCTTTTAACTCCATTTGCGCTACACTAATAGATTTCCCCTTCAAATCTGGAACAGTTTCAAATTCACCATGATTGGTAGTAGATTTCAACCATCTTAAAATGATAAAACACAACACAACAACAGCTATTATGGCTAATATTAATTGCTTTAAAAATGTTTTACTGAAAAGAAACTTAAAGAAACTCATTTGCAGGTTTTTCGGTGACACAAATATATAATATTTTGTTTTGCAGTTTATATCATTAATTTAGCTTAACTATTATAGATACGAATTATTGTGGTGTTTAGATGAATTCGAAAAACCTATTTATTAGATGAAGAAAAACATAGCCATCATTATGGGAGGCTACTCCAGCGAATATGAGATTTCATTAACCAGTGGAAACGTAGTCTATGAAACTTTAAATCGCACAAAATACAACCCCTATCGCATTCATATTTTTAAAGATAAATGGGTGTATGTGGATGATAATGATTTGGAATTCCCTATTGATAAAAACGACTTTTCTATAAACGTTGATAGTTTTAAAATCACTTTCGATTGCGTATTTAATGCCATTCACGGTTCTCCTGGTGAGGATGGTTATATGCAAGGGTATTTTGAACTTTTGGGAATTTCACATACCAGCTGCCCAATGTATCAAGCTCAAGTTACTTTTAACAAACGCGATTGTTTAAGCATCTTAAAACCTTATGGCATCAAAACTGCGGAATCTTATTATTTAAACTTAGGTGATACTGTTGACGAATCTGCCATTATTGAAACAGTAGGTTTGCCATGTTTTGTTAAAGCTAATAAAGCAGGAAGCAGTTTTGGCGTTTCCAAAGTACACAAACAAGAAGATTTACAAAATGCAATTGATGTAGCATTTAAAGAAGATGATGAAATAATCATTGAATCCTTTTTAGATGGCACCGAGGTATCCGTTGGCGTGATTACCTATAAAGGAGAAGTTAAAGTGTTGCCTATTACCGAAATTGTTTCAGAAAATGACTTCTTTGATTATGAGGCAAAGTACTTAGGGAAATCTCAGGAAATCACACCTGCAAGATTAACTCCCGAACAAGAAGACAAAGTAAATCGAGTGGCTAAGAAAGTATATGAAATCCTAAAAATGAAAGGCTTTTCTAGAAGTGAATTTATTTTTAAAGATGGCGAACCACATATGCTAGAAATGAATACCGTTCCTGGACTTACAAAAGAAAGTATTTTACCTCAACAGGCTGCTGCGGCTGGAATTTCACTTTCGGATTTATTTGATAATGCAATACAAGAATGCCTCCCCTAGCCCCTCCAAAGGAGGGGAACCAAAACTCCTAAGTAAAGATTTGTATATTTGAGTATTCAATTCTCCCTGAGCCTGTATTGAGCGCAGTCGAAATAGGGAGATTAAGAGGGGCTTCTATGAAACGTGCAATTTTTCCAGGATCTTTTGATCCGTTGACTTTAGGACATTACGATATCATCAAACGTGGGGTTCGCTTGTTTGACGAAATTATTGTTGCCATTGGCGTAAATGCTTCAAAAAAGTATATGTTTTCCTTAGAAGAACGCCAACAATTCATCGTTGAAGCCTTTAAAAACGAACCTAAAGTTAAGGTGGTCACCTATGAAGGCTTAACAGTTGATTTTTGCTTAAAAAACGATGTAGAATTTATATTAAGAGGTTTACGAAATCCAGCGGATTTTGAATTTGAAAAAGCCATTGCGCATACCAATAGAGATTTGGCGCCAATTGAAACCATCTTTTTATTAACCTCAGCAGATACCTCTTACATTGCATCTTCGATAGTTCGAGATGTAATTCGAAATAATGGAGATTACACTAAGTTAGTTCCCGATAGCGTCAGGGTTAAAAAACAAAAATAGCTGTAACATTTTATAAGAATTTACTACACATAAGTAGTTAATTCTCAAAACACTGTGTTACATAATATTTCATATTTGCTTTTTAAATTGAATATACTTCAGCCATCTGAAAATAGCATCAACTATTGGACAGACACCAAAGAGGTACAGAAAATAGAATATGCACTGAAACATGGGAACTATAAAACCCGAAAGTTAGCTGCCGAGGCGTTGGCGTATACTGGCCAATGTTCCTCCGTCCCTGTTTTACTGCATGCTATTAATGATAAAGTACAGAATGTGTCAATTGCTGCATTAAACACTCTAGAGGCTTTAGGCTGTGGCGATGATTTAGTAATTTCTATTACCAGAAAACGTTTTAATTGGGTAAAAGAAGCAAGAGATAGAGCCGCTAAACAAGAAGCCAACAAAGACAAAAAATATACTATTTACCGTTGGGAACGCGCCAGTAAAAAATCTTTTGAGCGTATTAAAGAACAATTGAAGCGACCAATACGTTGAAAGTAATTACCCTTTCAAATAAGACTTTTGGACTCTTCTACACAGATTTTATCAGCAGAAAATAGCCAAAACTTTGTTTTTTACTAAAAACCACCTTTTTCTTACCAAAAAACAGGCTTTCTGTCATACTATCTTTGTACTATAATTACAACACAAAAATAGTTTAACAATAAAAAAATAGAAAAAATGAAAAATAATAATGCACTCGAACAAGCCCGTTCTTTAGAATTACCATCTAGAGAAGCTATGTTAACTAGAGATCACTCTGTGTCTCAATTTTGGAATAATAACAGAAAATTATTAGAAGACGCTTGGGCAGAATGGGAAATTGAAAATAAAGGGGATTTATTAATTCCTGATGAAACGCTACTAGACCCACGTTTGCGACAAGCTATTAAAGACGCTTGGGAAAACCCAGAAAAAGAAAATGCTGTTGCCGATTTATGGGACGAAATTATTCCAGGGGTTTATGTAGCACAGTTTTTTGATCCTGAGCGTTTGGCAGATTTCCGTAAGTATTTAGAGGAAGTGGCGAATTCGCAAATTCCTGCACGACCACCATATGGTATTCAATTAAATCGTCATGGAGTGATGCTAGACCAACGTTCGGAAGGACATTTGGCAGCACCTAATTTTCAGGCATTTTATAATGATATCATGGATAGATATATGCGTCCAATCTCTCGTTTGTTATTGGATACTTATGGTTATGATAATCAGACATTTGGATTTTCCATTCAGTACAATCCTGATAAGGACAGAGATTTACATGCGCATACCGATGCTTCTGCAGCTACATTGAATATCAACATCAATTTACCTGATGAAAAATTTACAGGATCTCAAGTTGATTTCCATGATAAAACTACAGGAAAGGTAGTGCAAACTGTTTTTGAATCTGGTAAAGCTATGCTGCACCGTGGTAGGGTACCACACGCTACACATCCAATTACAAGTGGACAGCGTAGTAATTTGGTAGTGTGGTTATATGGCGAACGCATGCAAATACCTCGTGGTGGTGCAAGTAGTTACGGTAGTTTTGGCTCCTCGGCAACTGCAGTTGATGTAAAAGAAAAAGTAACGGCTCGTGAACGTTGGAGTATACCAAACGCACCTAAAGATACTTTTGCTCCGTTTTAAAAATGCATTAAAACTAGCCTTTTGTAGATAAACTGCGAATAGGCACTTGCAAAGTAACAAAACGTGTTTGAATACACTTGAAATATAGCGATCACTTAGATTATAAATATCTAGGTGATCTTTTTTTTGCATGCTCCCTCTGTTAATACTTATGAGCTTATTTTTTAGGTTAACGATTTTTTATAAACGCTTTGAGTATCTTAATAAATAATTGAAACCACGGATGTGGTAATATTATTTTTGAAGTTTTAAAAAGGGCATATATTGTAATGTCACAAACTTGACTTTGTAAAATTTTCGCCTACCTTCGTTTAGCGGCGGATATAAGCTATTAACTTACGGCGCATATCCGTGATCACGTTGTCCATAATTAGAGAAATGTTCTGGAAAACTAAAAATAGTCTTGAATCTAAAAAAGAGTTCTTCTTTAAAATCGAAAAGTACTTTTCGGATTTAGCGGAGGACAATATTCCCCAAAAAACAATAACGGAACTAAGCGAATATCTGACCGATTTGCTTTACGCATATTATAAGGATTGTAGAAAAGAATATCCTAAATCAAAAAACTCATACTCTAAACTAACGATGGACATTTTGAACAATCCGTTTTACCAGCACAGAATATTGGACTTTCTTAAAGATAATGCTGGTCCAGATTACATTATTTACTCTCGCCAAATATTGCGGTTAAATGAAACCGAATTAACCGATTTTATTAAAAGAAAAAATCAATTTGAAAATATGTAAAACAACTATGTACAATAACGGCTATAATTCAGCGCAGTTTCGTGGTTAATCTAAAGAACTTTTCTTACTTTTAATCATGATTTCAACTACAGGACAATTCCTGCGGATTTATCCACGCCGAAATCATAGCACAACCGTTAAACGAACCTCCCCAAAAAACAAATACATTTTTGCTAAAACCAGGGTTAGCTGACAAGCGCGTTAGGGATTGAGGCATTTGTTGAAGCTCCTCGACGCAGGAGAGAGCGACTGCCGAAAGCCCGACCCTTGGGGAACGCCCAAATGAAATTTTTTAAACTCCTAAAGTTTATATTCCGATAATGGTTTTGTGAAGGCTTCAGGGTTTTCGGCTAGGTGATAACGCGGATCGTCAATATCTTCTACAATTACTTCCCTAAATTTTGGATTAGCCTTATACAGTAAAATTTTGCAGTCTTCGCTTAAATGTTTCAACTTAATGGTTTTACCAGCAGCTTTGTACTTTTCTACCAAATTGAAAATAGCTTCTAACGCAGAATGATCGCTTATACGAGATTCCACGAAATCTATCTCCACATTTTCTGGATCGTTTTTCACATCAAACTTTTCGTTAAACGCCTTGATAGACCCGAAGAACAATGGCCCCCAAATTTCATAGACTTTAGTACCATCCTCTTTCATACGCTTACGCGCACGAATGCGTTTAGCATTTTCCCAAGAGAACACCAAAGCACTGATAATTACTCCCGCTATTACGGCAACAGCCAAATCTTTCCAAACGGTTATTAGAGAAACAGCAATTAGAACGATAGCATCGGTTAATGGAATTTTTCTTAAAATCCTGAAACTACTCCAAGCAAACGTACCGATAACTACCATAAACATTACACCCACAAGTGCTGCAATAGGCACTTGCTCTATGAGTCCTGATGCGAAAAGGATAAATATGAGTAACGCTACCGCTGCAACAATTCCTGATAAGCGACCACGTCCACCACCTTTTATATTAATTAAAGATTGCCCAATCATAGCGCAACCACCCATTCCACCAAAGAAACCAGTTACAATATTCGCACCTCCTTGTGCCATACATTCGCGATTGGCATTTCCTCTGGTTTCGGTAATTTCGTCTACTAAATTTAGCGTCATCAATGACTCAATAAGCCCAATTGCCGCAAGGATTAAGGCATATGGACCTATAAACCATAATGTCTTTAAAGTAAAAGGCACTTTAGAAAATATATCTGTTTGAAATTGTGGCAAACCACCTTTTAGTCCTTCTCCACCGCCATCACGAATAAAACTACCCACAGTTGCAACGTCTAAGTTTCCGAAAATAACTATGGCAGACACCACTAAAATTGCTATTAAAGCTTCGGGTAATTTCTTAGTAAGTTTAGGCAAACCAAACATAATTCCCATAGTTAAAGCCACAAGCCCTAACATTATATACATAGGCTGTCCTGTAAACCAATCGCCGTTAGCATCCTTAAAAAGATTAAGTTGAGATAGGAAAATAACAATTGCCAATCCATTAACAAACCCCATCATAACTGGGTGTGGTATCAAGCGTACAAACTTCCCCAATTTCAAAACTCCTGCCAGCATCTGGATGACCCCCATAAGGATTACCGTTGCAAACAAATAGTATAAGCCCAATTGTTCTGAAGGTTCTCCCATGTCATTTCCTTCTGCTACTAAGTGCACCATTACAACCGCTAAAGCTCCTGTTGCTCCGCTAATCATTCCTGGCCTACCGCCAAAAATTGAGGTAATCAGTCCGATCATAAATGCCGCATATAATCCTACTAAAGGATCTACGCCCGCAACAAAAGCGAAAGCTACAGCTTCTGGCACTAGAGCCAATGCCACTGTTAATCCACTTAAAATATCGTTCTTAGCGTTTTTGGCGCGTTTTCTAAAAAATGCTGTCATGGTTTGCTTTTTGAAGCTGCAAATTTAAAGTTTAATTCAGGATGACCAAGAATTGCTAATAAAAAGTAAAGTCATGTTATTGATGGTGTTGAGTTCTATTCAAGTTACAATAGTCCAACACAATAACAAAAAAAGTAATTTAGTTCTTTAACTAAACTAAACATAACCATGATTTCAAACATAAAAAAAAGAATAGATGTTGTAGACGCTTTAAGGGGTTTTGCTATTATTGGTATTTTATTATTACATAGTATTGAGCATTTTAACTTTTATGTATTTCCAGACGAAAGCACACAACCAGCATGGTTAAATTCTATTGACGAGGGTGTTTGGGATACTCTGTTTTTTCTTTTTTCTGGTAAAGCCTACGCTATTTTTTCTATCCTCTTTGGTTTTACATTTTATTTAATGTTAAACAAACAACTACAAAAAGGAAAAGATTTTAGTTATCGGTTTTTATGGCGTATGTTGCTGTTGGCTGGTTTTGCATTTATTAATGGTCTCTTTTTTCCTGGCGAAGTTTTATTAATGTATGCTCTTGTAGGGCCGATTCTTTTAGTTTTTAGAAAATGTAAAACGAAAACACTTGTATTTGTTGCATTTATATTTTTATTGCAACCTGTTGAATGGGGACATTACATATACTATCTTCTCGACAACACACACACCTATCCAAATTTTAGAGCAGGAAAATTATGGGGATTAATTGCAGAAGGACAAAGAGGCGATTCCTTTTTAAATCTCATAAAAAGCAATACCCTTTATGGACATAAGGCGGGTTTAATTTGGGCTTTTAAAGTTGGTAGATTAGTTCAAACAGCAGGCCTCTTTATTCTTGGGTTTTGGATAGGAAAGCAGCAACTATTTTTAAGTTCTGAAAGAAGCAGGTCATTTTGGAAATCAGTTTTAATTATTTCGGCATTAGCCTTTATACCTTTTTATAGTATTGAATTAAATGCCGACACTATTTTTACCTCGAACATTGAAAAGCTCACTATTTTTAAGGCTGTTAAAATGTATGGGAATTTTGCTTTTACCTTAGTGCTTATATCTTCATTTATCCTACTATACAAAAAGAAATTTTTCAGAAAAGCAACGAACGCTTTACGATATTGTGGAAAAATGAGCTTAACAGCATATGTGTTTCAATCTGTATTGGCTAGTCTTGTATTTTATGGCTATGGATTGGGGTTAGGCCCTTCTATTAGGCACACCATTAGCCTAGGAGTTGGTATTATTCTGGTAATCATCCAGATTGCATTTTGTACGTTTTGGATGAAAAAGTTTAAACAAGGTCCACTTGAAAAACTCTGGCATAAATTAACATGGATTGGCAATAAATAATATCTTTAGCTGTGTTACAACATTATGTTAAAGATGAAAAATTACATTTTATTGGTTCTAATAATAGTTGCCTGTGAAAAACCTAAAAACCCAGCAAACTATAATTTTGAAACTCATTTTGAGACATCCAATGGGCTTGAAACAGCAACTTATCAAGAAACCATAACGTTTTACAAAAATTTAGCCGAAGTCTATAATGAAATTTCAATTGACAGTATTGGAGAAACCGATGCTAGCAAACCATTGCATATTGTAACCTTCAATCCTGATAAAGAATTTGACTTTAACAAAATACGGGAGGAAAAACGTATTGTATTTATAAATAATGGAATTCACCCTGGTGAACCAGATGGTATCGATGCTACAATGCTTCTGTATAGAGATTTGGTTCAAGGCAAGATTGATATTCCAAAGCAAGTGGCACTGGTAACCATTCCCATTTATAATATAGGGGGTAGTTTAAATAGAAATTCTACAAGTCGCACTAATCAAAACGGACCAATAGCTTATGGGTTTAGAGGCAACTCACAAAACTATGATTTAAACCGAGATTTTATAAAGTGCGATACTAGAAACGCTAAAACGTTTACTAAAATTTTTCATAAAGTTAAGCCTGATGTTTTTATTGACAATCACGTTAGTAACGGTGCAAATTACCAATACACCTTAACTCATTTATTCACCCAACATAACAAATTAGGCGATAAATTGGGCGCGTATTTGCACAAAGAAATGGTTCCCACCTTGGAAAAGAAATTAGCCGATAAAAATTGGGATATCACCCCTTATGTAAATATTTTTAATCAAGTTCCTGAAAAAGGGTTTTCACAATTTATAGACTACCCAAGATACTCAACGGGCTATACCACACTATTTAACACATTGGGAATGATGGTTGAAACACACATGCTAAAACCATATAAACAAAGAGTTGAAGGCACCTATGAGCTTATGAAAAGTATGATAGAAATTGCAGAGGCAGACTCGGAGAAAATAAAAAACTTGCGTAAAGAAATACCATTGCTAACGCACAAAAGAGAAAAATACGTTTTAGATTGGGAAATTGATACTACAAAGTTTACGACACTAAATTTTAAAGGTTTTGAAGCTAAAGTAGTTACTAGTAGCATTACCAATTTTAAAAGAATAAAATACGATTCAACCAAACCCTTCACAAAAAAGATTAAATATCAGAACTATTTCACGCCCAAACTTGAGGTTAAAATACCACAAGCCTATATCATTCCTAAAAGTTGGTATAATGCTGTAGAATTACTAAAGTTGAATCAAGTAGAACTGCAACCTTTGAAATCTGACACCATCATAAACGTTGAAACATATAAAATTGAAGATTATGAAACACGTAGTTCACCTTACGAAGGGCATTATTTACATTACGATGTTAAGATTTCAAAATCATATGAAAACATCGAATTCTCTAAAGGTGACTTAATAGTACCCACAAACCAAGATGCGTTTAGATACATAATAGCAACATTGGAACCTCAAGCTCCAGATTCATTTTTCAACTGGAATTTCTTTGACACCATACTCCAACAAAAAGAAGGGTTTTCTCCTTATGTTTGGGAAGATAAAGCTCTGGAGCTTTTGCAAAATAATCCAAAACTTAATATGGAATTTATACAGCGAAAAACCAACAACCCTGAATTTCGCAATAATTGGTATGCGCAATTGGATTGGTTACATAAAAAAAGTAAACACTATGAAAAAGCGCATTTAAGATATCCTGTTTTCAGAATAGAATAGACTAGAATGATTGTCTTATACCTTTTAGAACAAATAAACGTTTTCAGAATTGCCTTGGCAAAATCTATAAAAATGATTTAATATAACCTAAGCAGAAATATTGCACTTACTTTCAAGCCATTCTAGCGCATACTCACGCTTTTCAAATAATTGCATATTCAAATGATTTGATTCATTCATTTTAATCAAAGTCTCTGCAGACATGTAAGCACCACTGGTTGCCGCCAGAACAGCAACCCGATGGACTTCTTTTAAATTAAAAAGAATTTTTTGAGCTTCAAATGTATAGGAATAAGAGTTTTTCTTATTCAATAATATTGAAAAAGATGCTTTAAAGTAACTTAATAGAAAGTCGTGGCATATATCAAGCACAACCTCATCAATCACCACCCCTTCATCAATAATAACTTCGGCCAATTGTTCTTCCAATATAATTATAGTGCCAAACGCAAGCTTATATTCTTTCATTAATTATAAATTTGGAGAGAGAATTATAATAGCAAACTCACGCTTCCTTTAAGGAAGTACCCGCAATTAATTTGTTTAGGGAAAATATATTTCAGTTACGCCAATACACTAAGCAGTTTCCAACCATTCAAGTGCCTGATTTCGCTTGTTGAAAAGCTTAATACTGGAATCGTTAAATTGATTGATCTTGCTCAAAATATCCGAAGGAATAATGCTTCGTTTTGCACCAACAACAACGCCCATAACTTTAAGCTCCTTTAAATTAGAGATCATAGTCTGTGCTTCTCCTGTATAAGAGTGCTCGTATTTTTTATTAATGAGAAGAGAAAAAGGTGTTTTAAGATGTTTCACCAAAAAGCTGTGGCATTCCTTAATGATATCTTCATTCATTACCACACCTTTTTTTACAATAATTTCTGCTAGGTCATCGCGCAAAATTATAATTTCGCCAAACGAGAATTCGTATTCTTTCATAGTAAGTAAGTTAATTTGGTGAGAGAATTAAACGTTACCTCGAATAGCAATTACGGTAAATTAATACTTTTTTTGATGAATTGAAAATAACATATGTTAATTTTCAGCTAGAATTGCAGTATCGGCATAATCTGAGGGCTTATTTTTTGAAATAACCAAAATACTAAACCTCTACAAATCAACTACTTCATCAATATTTTAATATTAGAGTAAGAATTTTGGAGCGCTTTTTGAGTTTTTTTCTTTCCCAACCACTTTACCTTGGTAATACCCTCCTTTTCTTGCGGATAAAGCTTTCCTTCAAATTTGGTTTGCATTTCAAACCAATAGGTAATTTTGATACGATACCGACCTCGCCTTTTAAAGATATGATATGTGGTTTCTAAAGGCTTAACTATTTTTAGTCTCTTTACTCCTGTTTCTTCTTCAACTTCTCGAACTGCGGTTTCCTCAATACTTTCTCCTTTTTCAATCTTTCCTTTTGGTAAATCCCATTTTCCATTTCTAAAAATAAACAAGACTTTGCCCTTGGTATTATATACTTTTCCTCCTCCCGCAATAACATTAGGAGCTTTTTTCAAGAATTTCTTTAATAGCTTTTCTTCATTTTTATGCACTAAGTATACTTTCTCAAGGGATGAATTATTCAGTTTTCTAACTATATTTCTAAGAAAGACTTTTTTTAATTTGTAACTTTTAACTCCAGGTTTGTTAACAGTTGTGGTAGAAAGAATAATAGGCTTATCACCAACAAATATTTTATACATAAAGTGATTGTTCTCTATTTGATAGTGGTAAAAATATCATTTTAAATATTAATACCAATTGTTGAAAAAAATATTTTATTGTTAAGATAGTTCTGTTCGCCTTCCTAAATATATGTTTAATTTTGCGCTATGATTTTTGATAAAGATATTGCCAAAAAAACCGCCGAAGTTTTATTACAAATTAACGCTATAAAACTTAATCCTAAAGCTCCTTTTACTTGGGCTTCAGGCTGGAAATCGCCAATTTATTGTGATAATCGTATTATACTTTCTTTTCCTTTAATTAGAAATTATGTTCGTGAAACTATGGCAAAATATATTGAACAGCACTATGGTAAGCCAGATGCTATAGCTGGTGTAGCCACAGGGGCTATTGGTATAGGCATGCTCGTTGCAGATTATTTAAACTTGCCTTTTATTTATGTACGACCAAATGCTAAGGGACATGGCAGACAAAACCAAATTGAAGGTTTTATTGAAAAAGGACAAAATGTAGTTGTAGTAGAAGATTTAATAAGTACTGGGAAAAGTAGTCTTAACGCTGTAAATGCCTTAAGAGATGCTGGAGTTCTTGTAAAAGGAATGGTTGCTATTTTTACTTACGGTTTTGAAATTTCAAAAGAAAACTTCGAAAAAGAAGGTATCACTCTTCATACTTTAGGCAATTACGAAAGCCTTCTGGATCAAGCACTTCAAACCAACTATATTAAAGAAGAGGAGCTCGGGCTTCTTGCACAATGGAATTCCAATCCTAGTGAATGGAATGCTATTTGATATATAAGCACTAAACAAAACAAATAAAAATTATGACATTAGAATCTCCACAAGTTAGAGTATCTAAAACTCAAGAAAATATCTTTTCTTTTATTTCGAATATTGAAAATTTTGAATCTTTAATGCCTGAAAATATTAGCAAATTTGAAGTTTTAGGAGATGACAAATTTCTCTTTGCATTAAAGGGAATGCCAGAAATAATTCTAAAAAAGAAAGAAGAAGTACCGCCAAATAAAATTGTTTTTGGTGCAGCAGGTGGAAAAATAGATTTTTTTCTTACAGCTAACATCATTAAAGTTGATGAGGAAAATAGTGATATTAAATTGGAGTTTAGTGGAGACTTTAACCCAATGATGAGCATGATGGTAAAAGGCCCAATTTCTAAATTTATTGAAACTCTGGCTACCAATCTACCAAAAGCAGTTTAATACAGCAGACTAACATCTTTTAGTTCGAACAGCTTAACTACATCGTCTTCCAACAATACTTGTAAATCGCCTGATTCTAAAACAGATTTTATATAACCCATAAACATATTGCCCTCAGCATCTTTGAATGTTGAGGGTTTATTTTTTCTAAATAAATAATCGTTGTATTCCTGCAATACCCCATGAAATTCACCTTGCTTCAAAAGAGAAACATACTGTTTCAAATTGATAATAATGCTATTCAAAATTTCGTCTAAATTATAATAGCGACCAGTTATATTTTTTAGTGATGATGCATTAGGCAATCCTTTAAACTCGGTTTGGTTAACATTTAAACCTATGCCAATGATGGATGCCGAAACTTGAGCTTGTTTTATGACATTTTCTATTAAAACACCGCAAACTTTTTTGTGATGTGACAAAATGTCGTTAGGCCATTTAATATGTAATTGAGGAATAACAAATGTATTTAAAGATCGCCTAATTGCTAAAGCAGTAGCCATACTTAAGTAAAAAGGGTAATCTAATTTTATCCTTGTAGTATCAACAAACACGCTAAACATAAGGTTTTTTGATGGCTCTGAGTCCCATGTGCTGCCCCTTTGACCTCGACCTTTTGTTTGGTATTTAGCAGTTACCACCGTAAAATCCTCAACAACTTTTGCCCCAATCATATTTCTTAAATACGTATTGGTAGAATCAGTGGCATTAAGTTTGATTATATGCATTTGCGAGGAAAAGATGTTGGTTTAAATCTTGTGAAAATTTTAGGGTTTAAAGAACTAAAAAAAATAATAACTTTGCACAAATTAATTAAAATTAATGGCGAAAGAAAAAGTAAGCGCAGATCAGTTAATATCAGTAATCATTAGTGGGATTGAAGATGTAAAAGGAAAAGAGATAAGTGTTTTAGATTTAAGAGATATTGAAAACACAGTTTGCGATTATTTCATCATATGTGAAGGTACTTCTAATACTCAAGTAAACGCCATAGTTAATTCCATACAAAAAAAAGTAAGTAAAGAGCTTAAAGACCATCCGTGGCACGTAGAAGGTGCCGATAATGCAGAGTGGGTTCTGTTAGATTATGTAAATATTGCTGTTCACGTATTTCAAAAGCATATTAGGGAATATTATGATATTGAGAGTCTTTGGGGAGATGCAAAAACAACAATAATAGAAACGAGCTACTAAGAAAAAAATATGGCAAACAACAATAAAAATATTAAGGATAAGAAACCAAAGTTTAGCCCGTATTGGATTTACGGTATTATTTTATCATTATTCTTGGTTTTTACCTTATTTAATAACTCTGGCTTAGAAAGCGGAAATTCTACCAATCCTACCCAGTTTTTCAAATTTGTTCAAGACGGAGATGTAGATAAAGTAGAGATTGTAAATAGACGATTGGCAAAAGTTTATTTAACGCGTGAGGCGGCGCAAAAAGAAATTCATAAAAAAACCAAATCAACAAGTTTTATACCTTCTTCTACTGCCGCCCCAAACTACAAATTTGAGTTTGGTGAGCTGGAAATTTTTCAGAATAGGTTAAACGAAATTATTGAGCAAAATGATCTGGAACTTGAGCCAGTTTATGTTACAGAAGAAAATCATCTAGCAGATTTTCTTATTGGTATTTTGCCATTTGTGCTGCTTATTGGAGTTTGGATATTTATTATGAGAAGAATGTCAGGTGGCGCTGGTGGCGGCGCTGGTGGGCAAATTTTCAATATTGGAAAATCTAAAGCAAAATTATTTGATCAAAATACTGAAGTTAAAACATCATTTAAAGATGTAGCTGGTCTAGAAGGTGCTAAAGAAGAAGTACAAGAAATTGTAGACTTCTTAAAATACCCTGAAAAATATACCACTTTAGGAGGAAAAATTCCTAAAGGTGCTTTATTAGTAGGACCTCCAGGAACAGGTAAAACGTTATTGGCAAAGGCTGTTGCTGGAGAAGCCAAAGTACCTTTCTTTTCACTTTCCGGTTCAGATTTTGTCGAAATGTTTGTAGGAGTTGGAGCTTCCAGAGTTCGTGATCTGTTCAAACAAGCCAAAGAAAAATCGCCTTCAATTATATTTATTGATGAAATTGATGCAATAGGTAGAGCTAGAGGTAAAAACGCCATGTCTGGCAGTAATGACGAGCGCGAAAATACTCTTAATCAATTACTTACAGAAATGGATGGTTTTGGCACAAATACGAATGTAATTGTGATGGCCGCTACCAATAGAGCAGATATCTTGGATAAAGCACTTATGCGTGCAGGTCGTTTCGATCGTCAGATTTTCGTAGATCTACCAGACGTAAGAGAGCGTAAAGAAATTTTTGAGGTACATCTAAGACCTCTGAAAAAAACCAAGGATTTAGATACAGATTTTTTATCTAAACAAACACCTGGTTTTTCGGGTGCTGATATTGCAAATGTATGTAATGAAGCTGCTTTGATAGCTGCTAGAAATGGTAAAAAGGAAGTTGATAGACAGGATTTTTTAGATGCTGTTGACAGAATTATTGGCGGTCTAGAAAAGAAAAATAAAATTATTACTCCCGGTGAAAAACGGGCTGTCGCCTTTCATGAAGCTGGTCATGCTGTAGTTAGTTGGATGTTAGAACATGCCGCACCACTAATTAAAGTTACTATCGTTCCCCGCGGAAGATCTCTTGGTGCCGCTTGGTATTTACCTGAGGAACGTTTAATTGTGAGACCAGAACAGATGTTGGACGAAATGTGTGCCACAATGGGTGGTCGAGCTGCAGAGAAGGTTATTTTCGATAATATTTCTACAGGAGCTTTAAGCGATTTGGAAAAAGTAACGAAACAGGCTCGGGCTATGGTAACTATTTATGGTTTGAGTGATAAAATTGGCAACTTGACTTACTACGATTCTACAGGACAAAGTGAATATGGTTTTACAAAACCTTACAGTGAAAAAACTGCAGAATTGATAGATAAAGAGATCTCAGATATTATTGAAGAGCAATACCAAAGAGCCATTAAAATTCTTGAGAAAAATAAGGACAAACTAACGGAGCTCGCCGAAGTTTTATTGGAGAAAGAAGTTATCTTTAAAGATAACCTTGAAAAAATCTTTGGAAAGCGCCCCTTCGAAAATGCAGAAAAGACAGAAGAGGTTGAAGAGAATAAAACTAAGGAAAAAACCGAAGAATAGCATATAGGCGTTAAGCTTTTTGTAAAAATCTTAAATTACTCTAACGAATAGTTTAAGATTTTTTATATTTGGAAAACCCTCAGTAAAATCTCAACAATTAAGGTTAATAGCAAGCATCTGGATGAATTTTTTTAAGAAAATTTTCGGATCGAAACAACAATCTGGAAAAGAAATAAAATCTGATGACCGTGGCAAGTATATGCCGGAACTCAAATTGCCAATAGACGAAAAATTTACAATAAATTTTAAGGCTAATGGGGGTAAATTCTTGTATTGTGATGATTTGAATGAGGTTTTCTCAAATTTCAATAATATCCTAACTGAAAATTCTTGGGAAGATAAACCAGCATTAGTTATAGACGATAATCTCATAAAAAAATTCAAATCTGTTGGTTTTACTAGCACAAAGCATTCCAGTGCCGCGATATATTTCTTAACTACTTGCGAAAATCTAATTGCCACAGACGGCTCTTTACTTATTTGCTCTCATCAAATTGCTGCTAAAAAACTTACTGATTTGCCAGTTAATTTTGTGGTTTTCGCCACGACTAGTCAAATAGTTGATACAATTGGAGAAGGACTTCAAGGTATAAAGTCTAAAAACCGAAAACAAATACCTTCAAATATCACAACCATTAAGCACTTTAAATCTGACGACGAAAAAGACTTCTTAAGTTATGGCAGTAGCTCAAAAAATCTATATTTGCTACTCCTAGAGGATTTATAATTTAAGTAGCTACAATATTTATGAAAGACTTGCTGTTACGGTCGCTATCTGGTTTGCTTTATGTTGCATTGTTAGTTACCTGTCTAAGCTTAGGTAATCCACATGCTTTTATAATTCTTTTCTTCGTTTTTGGTATCATTTCACTTTTTGAGTTTAATAAATTAATCCAACTAAAAAGCGCTATTCCATTTATCATATTTATTCTACTTTATGTCATTTTTGGATATTGGCAAACTGTTATTGCTTCTGGGAAAGGTTTAGATGAAGCTACACAAATTCTTATGGTACTCACCATTTTTGTAAATCTATTTTTAATTAGAGATCTATTTTCAAAAAAAATAATTCCGTTGTTTCATACGAAACGCTTTATCATCACAACCTTTTATCTTTCTAGCGGATTCGTTTTTTCAATACTGATTGCTAGCATTTTCAGTCCAAAAATTCTCTTGGGTTGCTTTATTTTAGTTTGGGTAAATGATTCATTTGCATATTTAATTGGCAAAAACTTTGGAAGACAAAAGTTGTTTGAAAAAATATCTCCAAAGAAAACAGTTGAAGGCTTTTTGGGCGGTTTACTTTTCGCTTGTATAACTAGTTATTTCATTTCAAATTTTACAAGTACGCTCAATTTTACCTATTGGCTTTATCTCAGCATTTTAATTACTGTTTTTGGAACTTTCGGAGATTTAATAGAATCAAAATTTAAAAGACAAGCCAATGTAAAAGATAGTGGTAATATTATGCCAGGGCATGGTGGCTTGCTTGATCGTTTGGACAGTATAATTTTCGCTTCCCCTTTTATTTATTTATTTTTAAGAATTTTACATTAATTATGTTTCACAAAGAAGGTCATAAAATAATCTTATTCACATTAATAATTGTTGTTGCTTGCTTTTTGTTGGTAGACAGCTTTGTTACTTTAAATTGGTTAAGGACACTGATTTTAATAAGCCTATTGGCATTATTAATTTTAATTCTTCAGTTTTTTAGAAATCCTAAAAGGCACACCCAACAAAACGATCAAACAGTAATTTCACCTGTTGACGGTAAAGTTGTTGTAATTGAGGAGGTATTTGAAAAAGAATACTTTAAGGAAAAACGTTTACAAGTTAGTGTTTTTATGTCTCCTTTAAATGTTCATGTAACAAGATATCCAATTAGTGGAAAGGTACTTTTTAGCAAATACCACCCAGGTAAATATTTAGTCGCATGGCATCCAAAAGCCAGTGAAGAAAATGAAAGAACAACAGTTGTTGTTGAGAACGAGACGTACGGTAAAGTGCTGTATAGACAAATTGCAGGCGCCTTAGCTAAGCGCATTGTGAACTATGCTAAAGTAGATGACAATGCTAAACAAGGTGCAGATTCTGGATTTATTAAGTTTGGATCTAGAGTAGACCTATTCCTACCTTTAGATACTAAAATAAGGGTAGAACTTAACCAAAAGGTAAGAGGAGGAGAAAGTATTATTGCAGAGATCAATGAGTAACCAAGCGTTGGATAAAGCATTTGAAGAAGCTGTAGAGAGAGTAAATGCTCACACAGACCCTTTTCCTGCAGACACTTTACTCAAATTATATGCCTACTATAAAAAAGCCACTAACGATTATGGCAGACCCAGAAGTAAAAAACCCATAATTAATGCTTTTAAAACCAACGCTCTTTTTCAGGTGAAAGATGTTAGTGAGGACGACGCTAAACAAGCTTACATAGATTTAGTAAATCAGTATTTTTTATATCGTAAATAGCATCCACTAGTCATGCGAATAACGTGTTTCTTAATTGTATTTGTATTGTTCGTATGCGCATGCTCTCCTTCAAAAGAAAATGAATACCGCTACCTTTTAAATGCACTAAAAGCAAAGGATGTCATTGAACTCACTTCAAACGAAGGCAGATCGAGACTAATAGTTTCTCCTTGGCATCAAGGTAAAATTATCGCTACTACCTATGACGGGTTGGACGCTAATTATAATGGTTGGGTAAATATTTCTGCTATTGAAGATAGTTCTAAAAATATTGGTGGAGAAGAACGTTTATGGATTGGTCCACTGGGAAGTCAATTTTCCTTTTACTTCCAACAGGTAACACCACTTCATGACGACAATTGGAAAGTCCCTGATGTCATAAATAAAGAATCTTACACAGTTATTAGCAAGAATAAGAGTAGTATTGAGCTTTCTAAAGATATGCGACTTGTAAACCATATTGGTACTGAATTTAATTTTCTGGTAAATAGAAAAATCAACATTCTGTCAAGTAACGAGATTCAAGAAAATCTCCATTTTAAAATATTAGAGTCTAGTAATTATGTAGCTTTTGAAACGAAACACCTTCTTACTAATTTAGACTCGATAGCATGGACCGAAGAAAAAGGTTTAGTGGGATTATGGAGTGCTGGCATGTATCAAGGAACAGATGATACCATCGTAATAATTCCTCTTATAAAAAATGGAAACTCATCCAACATTTTAACCTATTTAGCCTCTATTGATAGCTCCCGTTTATATGTAAAAAACAATACTCTTTTATTTAAAGCAGATGGCAAATTCAGAAGTAAAATTGGTATTCCTCCTGAAATTGCTCCAAATATTTATGGTTGCTTCTCTAAAACGAAACAACGACTTACAATTATACAATATAAGAAAGAAAATGACAGCCTTTACTCCAACTCTTTTGTGGATATTTTAGATCATCCATACAAAGGAGAAGCTATACCAATATATAATCATTCTGAAAACTTCTATGAACTAGAATCGAATGGAGCATTAAAGGCATTGAAACCAAATGAAGTAACATCACATTGGCAGAGGATTTACCATTTCTCTGATAGCGACGATAACTTAAACCAAATATCTAAAAACGTATTGGGTATTGATTTAACAGAATGCACTTTAAGGTAAGGTAGAAGTGAATTAAGTAAAAACAAAAGCCAATAAAAAAACCACTCGTGTGAGTGGTTTTTTTTATTATATAACTAATACTTTCTATTATAGCGCAGCAATGTGTTTAGCCAAACCAGATTTTAGGTTTGCCGCCTTATTCGAGTGAATCACATTTTTCTTTGCCAGTTTATCCAACATGGAAACTACTGAAGGGAACATAGCCTCTGCTTCTTTCTTATCCTTTAATTCACGTAACTTCTTAATCGCATTACGTGTCGTTTTATGTTGATATCTATTCAACACGCGCTTTGATTCGTTACTTCTAATTCTTTTTAAGGCTGACTTATGATTTGCCATTTGCTTTTATATTTTAAATATTGTAGCCCGTAGGGGAATCGA
>DIYI01000009.1:364489-549304 GCA_002428965.1 Jejuia sp. UBA6058
CCGTAGGGGAATCGAACCCCTCTTACCAGGATGAAAACCTGGCGTCCTAGCCGATAGACGAACGGGCCATTTTTGGTTATTTTATTTAAATGAACCTACAATGTTTCCATTGCGGATGCAAAAATACAACTATTTTTAAATGTTGCAACAGTAGATTAATTTTTTTTAAAAAAATTTTATCTAATACGCTTTTGCAAATAAAACACGTTTACCTGAAGGCTTTCCAGAATACACACAAACGCCCTCCTCTTCCTTTCCTTCTAGCGGAATACATCTAATAGTTGCCTTTGTTAGCTCTTTAATTTTATCTTCTGTTGTTCCTGTACCATCCCAATGCGCAGAAATAAAACCACCCTTTTTCTCAAGGACTTCTTTAAATTCATCAAAAGAATCTACTTGGGTGATATGCTCATTTCTATATTCAAGAGCCTTATTAAACAAATTATCTTGAATCTCTTCAAGTAAATCCTCAATTACCACTGTAATTCTATCCAATATAACGGTTTCCTTGTTTAGAGTATCTCTTCTTGCTAGCTCAACAGTTCCGTCCTCCAAATCTTTTGGTCCGATAGCTATTCGCAAAGGTACACCTTGCAATTCATGTTGTGCAAATTTTGCTCCAGGCCTTAAAGTATCTCGTTTATCAAACTTCACACTTACTCCTCTCTCTCGCAAATCGCTCATAACATCCTCCGCAACTTTTGCAATGGCATCAAATTGTTCTTCATTTCTATAAATAGGAACAATAACAACTTGATACGGTGCTAAATTTGGTGGCAAAACCAATCCATTATCATCACTGTGTGTCATAATAAGCGCTCCCATAAGTCTTGTAGAAACACCCCAGGAAGTTGCCCATACATAATCTTGCTTCCCTTCTTTATTTGCATATTTTACGTCAAAGGCTTTTGCAAAATTCTGTCCTAAAAAATGAGAAGTTCCTGCCTGTAATGCCTTTCCATCTTGCATTAAAGCCTCAATGCAATAGGTGTCTTCTGCACCAGCAAAACGCTCGCTTTCAGATTTAATACCCTGTATTACTGGTATAGCCATAAAATTTTCGACAAATTTTGCATATACACTGTTCATCAACTTTGTTTCCTCAATAGCTTCTTCTTTTGTTGCATGAGCTGTATGACCCTCTTGCCACAAAAATTCAGCTGTTCTTAAAAACAACCGTGTACGCATTTCCCATCTTACTACATTTGCCCATTGATTAATTAATAATGGTAAATCTCTGTACGATTGAATCCAATTTCTATAAGTATTCCAAATAATAGCCTCACTCGTTGGTCTTACCACCAATTCTTCTTCCAATTTAGCCTCAGGGTCTACACGTAATTTACCTTCCTTATCAGGATCAGTTTGTAATCTATAATGTGTTACAACTGCGCATTCTTTGGCGAAACCTTCGGCATTTTTCTCCTCGGCCTCAAACAAGCTCTTAGGTACGAATAATGGAAAATAAGCGTTCTGATGCCCTGTTTCTTTAAACATTCTATCCAGTTTAGCTTGCATTTTTTCCCAAATAGCATAACCATAAGGTTTAATCACCATGCACCCTCTAACCGCTGAATTCTCAGCTAGGTCTGCCTTAACTACCAGTTCGTTATACCATTTTGAATAATCTTCTTCCCTACTCGTAAGTTTTTTGCCCATATCGCTTCTTTGGCACAAATATTGTGACTATGTTAAATAAAAAAATAGTAGCGCAAAACTAACTATTTTTGTTATGTTCAACAATAAAATTCTAGAGATATGCAAATTTATAACTATGTAAAATCCAGTATGCAATTCGCTACAATCCTTGGATTGTTCTTCGGATTAGCATCATGTGGTTCTTACCAATATGTAGGTGTTGATAATGATGGTATTTATGGCGGAACCAATGAAAATTCGCAAAATCAAGAAGAAGTTGTTGACGCTACTAAAAATGCTGAGGATAATGGGTATTATCAGAATTATTTCAGAAATAAAGCGCAAGAGTATGAAATTGCTACAGATAATGGTTCGATATTTACAGATATAGACAGTTATAGCAGTGAAACCGATATTGCCGTAAATGACAGTATTTATAACGATTACCAAGGTTTTAATAACGATTATCAAGGCTATGGTGGTTGGGGACAAACAAATGATAATGTAACAATAAACTTTATAGACAACGGTTGGAACAATTGGGGTTGGGGATGGGATCCTTGGTTTAATGCTGGATGGGGACCTGGCTTCGGTTGGGGATGGAACAACTGGGGCTGGAATAGATGGAACCGTTGGGGCTGGGGATGGAACGATCCTTGGTTTAACGCTGGCTGGGGCTGGGGAGGCGGCTTCGGTTGGGGCTGGAATAACTGGGGTTGGAATCGCTGGGGCGGTGGCTTTGGATGGGGTTGGAATGATCCTTGGTTGAATAGAGGTTTTTATGGAGTTAATAGATTTGGAAACAGGTTAGCTTTTAACAATTCTCGAAGAGGTTCAAGTTCATTATATGGAAGAAATAGCACTGCTAATACTTTAAATAGAAGTAGCATCGCAAGTACACGACGCTCTTCAACCTCCTCAAGGTCAGACTCACAGAGATATAATAGTACATCTAGAAGATCAAGTGTTGCAAGCACCAATAGAGTAACAGCAAGAACAAATAATAATAACTCTAGCAGATATAGCTCGACGGTAAGAAGAAGTGCAAATGACGCTTCAGTAAATAGAAATTCCTCGACGGTAAGAAGATCTTCATCTCCAACTGTGGTGCGAAGATCTACTTCGCCAACAGCAATAAACAGAAACTCAACAGTTAGAAGAAGCAGTTCAAGACAACCCTCATATTCAACAAGTAGATCGTCATCGTCAAACAATAGATACTCTACTCCTGTAAGAAGCAATTCTTCTTCCTACTCAAGAGGTAGTTCAGGAAATAGCAATTCTAGCTACAGTCGCAGCTCTAGTAGGAGCAGTAGTAATAGCTCTTACTCGAGATCATCATCTTCTTCAAGAAGCTCTGGATCTTATTCTAGGTCTTCAGGAAGCTCAAGAAGTTCTAGTGGCAGCAGAAGCAGTTCATCAGGCGGAAGAAGACGTTAATCATAAACTTACAGAACAATAATAAAACCTTACAAAGTGCTTAAAAAATCATGATCTTTAGTTCGTGATTTTTTAAACACCTAGGGTTAGTCTTACTCACAAAATCAAAAAACATACATATGAAAAAGGTTAAATTATTATGCATAGGATTACTTTCTATATCCACAATATATGCGCAAGACATAAGTGATGCTTTACGATATTCGCAAAGTAATATTCAAGGAAGCGCTCGCTTTAGAGCCTTAAGTGGCGCGTTTGGTGCTCTTGGTGGCGATATGAGTGCAGTTAATTTAAACCCAGCTAGTTCAGCCGTATTTAGCCAGAGTCACGCCTCTTTTTCTGTAGGTAATACAGAGATGAATAACAATACTAATTATTTTGGTGGTTTAGGAAGTATAAATGATTCCAATTTCGATTTAACCCAAGGAGGTGCTTCTTTTGTATTCAAAAACACAAACAACAACTCTCCATGGAGAAAATTCAGTATTGGTGTGGCGTACGATAGAACGAACAACCATGATGATAGTTGGTTTGCCGTTGGCACCAATACAAATAGTAATAATTTTAACAATACCATTGGTAGCTATTTCTTTGATTATGCCAATGGGCTAAGACTAGATGAAATATCTGCCTTCCCAAATGAGAGCCTAGAACAAGCTTATTTTAACATTGGCACAGATCTTGGCTTTGCAAACCAACAAGGATTTTTAGGTTTTGAGTCATTTATATTAGATCCGGAAGTGGATGCAGATGACAATACCAGCTATTTGTTAAATGTAGCTGAAGGAAACTTTAATCACGATTACACATATTTATCAACTGGATATAATGGGAAAATCGGCGTAAATATAGCAGCACAATACGGCGATGATCTATATATTGGTGCCAATTTCAATTCACATTTTATAGATTATGACAGATCAACGTTATTATTTGAAAGTAATAATAATGTCGGCTCTTTAATTACTGATGTTGAATTTGAAAACAACCTTTCAACCCGTGGCACTGGTTTCTCATTTCAATTAGGAGCTATTTTAAAACTATCGGAAGAATTCAGAATTGGAGCAACATACGACTCTCCAACTTGGTACACCATAGAAGAAGAGACCTCACAGTTTCTAGGCACAATTAGAGAGGAAAATGACGTGCCTTTTGCACAGAATATAAACCCACAAGTTACAAACATTTATCCTTCTTACAGGCTTCAAACACCTGCAAGGTTAACAGGAAGTGCTGCTTATGTTTTTGCAAAAAAAGGTTTAATAAGTTTTGACTATTCTAGAAAAGACTATGGTGCTACTAAACTTAGACCTGATAATGATTTTAGCGTATTAAATGCAGATATTAGTAATGTACTGACCGTAGCAGACACATACAGACTAGGGGGAGAATACAAGCATAAACAATTTAGTTTTAGAGGCGGCTACAGGTTCGAAGAAAGCCCGTATACAGATGGGGTAACTATTGGAGACTTAACCGGATTCTCTTTAGGTTTTGGGTACAATTTTGGAAACACTAGATTGGATATTACGTATGATCAATGGGAACGTACTGATGAAACACCACTTTATAATATTGGCTTGATTGATACAGCTACAATTGATAGACAAAACTCTAACATTACATTAACACTTGGGTTTAATATATAAGAAAGCTCACATTTAATTGAAAAGCTTGGAGTTTGATATGAATTCCAAGCTTTTTTTGTAATTAACAAAACTTTAAGCAGACTAACATTTCATATTAATAATGCAGGTAAGCATTTAACGCCTTAAATTCTTATCTTTGCAAACTAATTTTTCATTTAATATTATGGAATTTAACAATTTAGAAGATTTTGACGCTATAGGAGATAATCATATTGGCACTTCAGACGATACGCCACTAAGGGGTGATGCTTTTAAATTAAATGATGAAGAGAAAATTGAAATTATACAGGATGATGTGCGTCACATCATGGAAACCTTAGGATTAGATTTAACCGATGATAGCTTAAGAGGTACGCCTAAGCGTGTAGCTAAAATGTTTATAAATGAGATTTTTTCAGGCTTAAACCCTAAAAATAAACCAAATGCATCAACATTTGATAATAAATATAAATATGGCGAAATGCTCGTTGAGAAAAACATAACAGTTTACTCAACTTGCGAACATCACTTATTACCAATTGTTGGTAGAGCTCATGTAGCTTATATTTCTAACGGTACAGTGGTCGGATTATCCAAAATGAACCGAATTGTAGACTATTATGCAAAACGACCTCAAGTTCAAGAGCGTTTAACGATTCAAATTGTAAAAGAACTTCAAGAAGTTTTAGGCACTAAAGATGTAGCTTGTATAATTGATGCTAAACATTTATGTGTTAACTCAAGAGGAATTAGAGATATTGAGAGCAGTACAGTAACTTCTGAATTTGGCGGAAAATTCAAAGATATGGCTACACGTCGCGAATTTTTGGATTATATAAAGCTCGATACTCAATTTTAAAACAAAATCTGTTTACAACTCATACGTCAACCCAAAATGCCGCTATACCAATCCAACCAGATAAAAATATACAACTCTCTAACTGGCAAAAAAGAAGTATTTCAACCAATTAACGAAGGTTATGTTGGTATGTACGTTTGCGGTCCTACAGTTTACAGCTATGTTCATTTAGGAAATGTAAGAACTTTTATGTCTTTTGACATGGTATTCCGTTACCTTAAACACTTAGGGTACAAAGTACGTTATGTTAGAAATATAACCGATGCCGGACACCTTGAAAATGACGAAGACGCAGGAGAAGATAAGGTGGCAAAAAAAGCTAGATTAGAACAAATTGAACCTATGGAAGTCGTGCAAAAATACACTGTAGATTTCCATAATGTTTTGAATAACTTCAATTTTCTTCCTCCAAGTATAGAACCCACTGCTACGGGACATATTATAGAGCAAATTGAACTCATAAGTAAAATAATTGAAAATGGTTTTGCCTATGAAGTAAATGGCTCTGTATATTTTGATGTACATACATTTAATAAGACTAGTTCCTATGGCAAGTTAAGCAAAAGAGTACTTGAAGATTTAATACATAATACTCGTACTTTGGACGGACAAAGTGACAAAAAAAATCCGCAAGATTTCGCACTGTGGAAAAAAGCAGAACCTCAGCATATTATGCGCTGGCCTTCACCTTGGGGCGATGGTTTTCCAGGTTGGCATCTAGAATGTACGGCAATGAGCACTAAATATTTGGGTGATAAGTTTGATATACACGGTGGTGGTATGGATTTAAAGTTTCCGCATCACGAATGTGAAATTGCTCAAAATGAGGCTGCAAAGGGTTGCTCTCCTGTAAACTATTGGATGCACGCAAATATGCTTGAATTGAATGGCGCCAGAATGTCTAAGTCTACAGGTAACACAGTAAATCCTCATGAGCTACTCTCAGGGGAAAATAATTTTTTCAGTAAAGCCTTTACCCCAGGAGTTGTTAGGTTCTTTAATGCACAATCATCATATCGCAGCGTATTAGATCTAACTAATGATGGCCTTCTTGCAAGTGAAAAGGGTTTTTACAGATTGATGGATGGCATAAAAGTTTTGAAGTCCATAAATGCATCTGGTAACTCAAGCTTAAATGTTTCTGAATGGAGACAAAAGTGTTATGATGCTATGAATGATGATTTTAATTCGCCAATTTTAATTTCACATTTATTTGAAGCGGTTAAATACATCAATCAAATCAAAGAGGGGAAGGCTAGTATTTCTGCTGATGACTTAAAGACATTGAAAAATACAATGAATGCTTTTGTTTTTGAAGTCTTAGGTCTGGAAAATGACGAAGAAACCAATTCCAGCAGTGACAAACTTGCTGGTGCAGTAGAAGTACTAATTAAATTAAGACAGGAAGCGAGAGCCAATAAAGATTTTGCTCTCTCGGATAAAATTCGTGATGAACTTGCTACAGTAGGTATCGTTCTCAAAGACGGTAAAGACGGAACAACGTTTTCTATAAATTAATATTTGTACTTACCTTTCCAACAAGAGTGGTAGCACATCTTAAAAAATATCGTGTTAATTAGATTCTTGCTCTGAGGCTAATATCAAAAATGCTCAAAAAAATACTTATAGCGCCATTTTTGTTTTTGATTAAGCTGTATCAAACATTCATATCGCCTATAACACCGGCAACATGCAGATATCAGCCAACTTGTTCCCACTATTCAAAAAAAGCTCTTAGAAAACATGGTCTATTTAAAGGCGGCTGGCTAGCCATTAAGCGTATTTTTAGCTGCCATCCATGGGGCGGTTCTGGTTATGATCCTGTACCATAATTTTTTTTCTTACCCCTTGAAACTTAAGACGTACAGTTTGTGCACTTACCAGATAATAAAAGTGATGCAGATTCAATATTGTATTTAGCAACTTGGGGAACAGAAATATTAATAGGCAAACATTCTATCTTTCCACAATTGTTGCACTGAAAATGTGGATGAATTTGATGATTAGACGAATCTAAGCAATGACAAACAGCGTACCATTTTACACCATCCTTTCCAATAAATGAATGCAGTGTACTCGCTTCCTGTAATCGCTCCAGAATACGATAAACAGTAGACTTATTCATTTGATTACTAAATAGCTCAATCAATTCTACTGCAGATATCGGGGTATTTCTAGCCTCAAAAACTTTAAGTATCGATTTTACTGATTTAGTCTGTCGTACCATTCCCATTAGACAAATTTAGTGCAACTTAATCGCAATAAAAAATAATTTGGAAGCCATAATTCAAGACCATATGTCAAGTTTTTTCCTTCACCCCAATTAAACCATTTTGACTTTTATTTATCATATAAAAAATAAATACTCCAAAAGGTATTATCTAACACTCAAATTATGCCAAAATTTCCATCCAGCAATGTAGTCCTTCTTCTTCAGAAGACATTTTTTTTATTAATCTGCGTCCTTGGTTTTGGTCAAAACAACAATCAATCCAATATTCTATTTATTATAGGAGATGACATGGGAGTTGATACTTTGAATAAATATAATATTGGAGATTTAAATGCAAATACGCCCAATTTGGACAGTCTTAGTGCTTCTGGAATAACATTTACCAACACTTGGGCAGCACCCGTATGTTCTGCTACAAGAGCCTCTTTAATTACTGGAAAATACGGTATTCACAATGGAGTACCTTCGGTACCTGGAAACTTGAGTTCTAGCCATAAGTCTATATTCAAAGAGATTAAAGAACAAAGTAATAACACTTATGCAACTTGTGTTGTTGGAAAATGGCATTTAGGCAGAAGAAATAATTACGATCATCCTTTTGAACATGGCGTGGACGAGTTTATGGGTATTTTAAATTCGGGAGTTAAAAATTATTACCAATGGGAAAAATATGAAAACGGCAAGGTTGAAACTTGCAATACTTACGCAACCGAATATTTTACAAACTACGCCATTGATTGGATTAAAAATCAAGAAAACCCCTGGTTTATGTGGCTAGCACATGTAGCACCTCATGCGCCATTTCAAACACCACCGAAAGGCACCTACACCTTAACAAACACTGATACAAACCGTGATAAGTATATTGCCATGATAGAGTCTCTTGACTATGAAATTGGAAGACTACTCAAAAGTATACCAAAACAAACACTCAAGAATACAATCGTTATTTTTCTTGGAGATAATGGCTCTCCTGGAAGAATGGTTTCAGGGTTTCCATCTAGACGAGGCAAACAAACTATTTTTCAAGGTGGTATTACTGTACCTTTGATTATTTCAGGTAAAGGCGTTACGCGAAAAGATGAAAACGAAGATGCGCTAATAAACATTAGTGATTTTTATACCACATTTTCTCAAATTGTAAATCCTAAAGCGTTTTCTTCTGGCATTCACAATGACGGTGTAAGTTTCAAACATTTACTTTCCAGTTCTAAAAAGCATAACCGAATTCACAATTTTATGGTCTTGGGTGCAAACCGACGCATTAACAATACCATATATGCAATACGCAATAAAGAATATAAATTACTAAACTTAGGAGATTCCCAAGAATTATACAATCTGAAAACAGATCCGTTTGAGTTAAACAATCTGCTAGATGAAACACTTAGTGATGTTCAAGAAACAGCCAAAACTGAGCTTCAAAACACCCTAAATGTTATTCTGAAAGAATAAAAAAACCCTTAATAAATAAGGGCTTTGCAGTTGCTATATTAATCAGAATCATCCATATAAATAGATTACGGTATCCACTAAATATGCTGATAAATATTTTTAATAAGTTATTATTTCTCCCATATACTTTCCATTTCTTCGAGGGTTTTTCCTTTGGTTTCGGGAACTTTTTTAAAGACAAAATATACCGAGAGTATAGCCCCAAGTGTATACAAGCTATAAGCAAAAGCTAGTCCCATTGATCCAAGTAACATTGGGAAGGATAGTGTTACTATAAAATTAGCTATCCATTGCGATAAGCCAGCAATTGCGAGTCCCACACCTCTTATTTGATTCGGGAACATTTCGCCTAACATCACCCACATCACAGGACCCCAAGAAAAGTTAAACAACATTACATAGGCGTTAGCTGCAATAAGCGCAAGTATACCCATACCATCACTTAGCTGTAATGTTTCTTGTCCCGTAGCAGTATTAAGTTCTAAAGAACCTGTTGAAAAGGCATAAACAACAAGAGCCAAAGTAATACTCATACCTATTGACCCAATCATAAGTATTGGCTTTCTTCCAATTCTATCAACCAGAAATAAGGACAATACAACACCAGCAATACTTAAGGCTCCAGAAATCACATTAATTAATAAAGAATCTCCCTCATCAAAACCAACGGCTTGCCATAGTACAGCTCCGTAGTAGAACACTACATTTATACCAACAAATTGTTGAAATGCGGCAAGCCCAATACCTACCCAAACAATTGGTTTTATGCGACCTAAAGTTTTATCATACAAATCTGAAAACCTTGGTTTGTGATCTGAAGATAGGGATGCATCTATTTCTTGTACCTTTTTTTCACCAGAAAGCGCCCCATAAAGTTTACTTAATATTTTTTGCGCTTTACTTTTTTCGTTTTTTGCAACGAGATATCTGGGACTTTCAGGAATAAATAATAATGAAATGAAGAAAATAGTTGCTGGAATTAATTCTATCCAGAACATCCAACGCCACGTTTCATAATCCCACCAAAACAGGTTTAATGCAGACCCTGAAATATCAGCTAATTTATAGTTACTAAGGAATGAAAAAAACAAACCTGCAATAATGGCTATTTGCTGAGTGGTTGCCAATGCGCCACGATATTTTGCAGGGGCAATCTCGCTAATATAGGCTGGAGCCATAACCGAGGCAGCACCAACACCTAAACCACCAAGAATCCTATATATTATAAATTCTAATGATGATGTAGCAATTCCAGAACCCCATGCAGACACTATAAACAAAATAGAAGCAACAATTAACATAGATCTTCTTCCATATAAGTCAGCCATTTTACCTGCAAAAAAAGCGCCTACCGCACAACCTAATAACATTGAGGCCACGTTAAATCCGCTACCAATATTTTGAGCTTCAAAAGCTATTTCCAATCCTTTTACGGTACCGTTTATAACACCACTATCAAATCCAAAAAGAAATCCTCCCAAAGTCGCTACTAAGGTTATTCCGATGACATATAATTTGTTTACATTTTCTTCTGTTGTCAAAATAATTAGTTTTAAAAGTTTGTAATATCGCTTTGGGGGTTTCTATATTTGATAAAGGAAATTATATCAACTAGATGTATTGATTAATAATATTTTCAAATAATTCTTGCTTACCACTTTTTAAAGACAACTCACCATTTCCTTGTGCAATTTTATATAAATCACCTAAGCTAAGTTTACCGTTTTCAAAAGCGCTACCATTACCAGCATCAAAAGAACTATAACGCGCCTCTCTTAATTTTTCGTAGGCTGAAGATGAAATAATCTTATCTGCTGTTATTAAAGCACGAGCAAAGGTATCTGCACCACCTATATGTGCTAAAAACACATCTTCTAAATCAGTTGAATTTCTTCTGATTTTAGCATCAAAATTAACGCCACCACCTTGAAGTCCGCCTGCTTTCAAAAACACTAACATTGCCTCTGTAGTCTCTTGAATGTTATTAGGAAATTGGTCAGTATCCCAGCCGTTTTGATAATCCCCTCGGTTAGCATCAATACTTCCAAGCATTCCGGCTTTAGCGGACACCTCTAATTCATGTTGGAATGTGTGTTGTGCTAAAGTGGCATGATTTACTTCAATATTCATTTTGAAGTCATTCTCTAATCCATAATTCTTTAAGAAACCAATTGCCGTGGCCGCATCAAAATCGTATTGATGTTTCATGGGCTCCATTGGCTTTGGCTCAATAAAGAATGTACCTTTAAACCCTTGGCCTCTTGCATAATCTCTAGCCATGGTTAAGAATTGCGCCATATGATCTAACTCACGACCCATATCAGTATTTAAGAGCGACATGTAACCTTCACGTCCGCCCCAGAACACATAATTTTCACCATCTAATTTAATGGTGGCGTCCAATGCTAATTTTACTTGTGCACCTGCTCTTGCAACAACATCAAACTCCGGATTTGTTGCCGCACCATTCATATATCTAGGGTTTGAAAAACAATTGGCTGTCCCCCAAAGTAACTTAATTCCAGATGCTGCTTTCTTTTCCTTAATGTAATCTGTAATAGTAGCTAAACGTTGTTCTGACTCGCCTAAGGTCGCACCTTCAGCAACCAAATCATAATCATGAAAACAGAAATAATCAAAGCCCATTTTACTTATAAACTCAAACGCTGCATCAGCTTTATCCTTTGCCGCCTGCATAGGGTCAGAGGACTGATCCCATTCAAAATTTTGAGTTCCTGGACCAAACGGATCTGAACCTTGTCCGCAGAATGTATGCCAATAAGCTATGGCAAACTTGAAGTGCTCTTTCATAGTTTTGCCTGCCACTATTTGGTCTGGGTTATAGTATTTAAACGCTAATGGATTATTTGATTCTTTCCCTTCGAATTTAATATCTCCAATACCCTTAAAATATTCTTTGTCTCCTAAAATTGCCATAAGTGTTTTTGCTTTTAGCTTTGGCTCTTCGCCTTAAGCTGATTGTTGTTTCTTTATTTTACTTAATTATTTTTTTAAATTCTGCACCTGCGTTAGGAATTGAACGGTCTGTTTGAGCTCCTCGCAGAGAGCGAGTAGTGATAGCCCGACCCCTTGTGGGTAACGCCCTAATTATTTAAAATTAACTCCAATTGTTTTTTCCAATTATTATAAGCCGCTTGATATGGGGCTTTATTGCCTAAAGGCTTATACGTCATAACATGATCGTTTGCCGAAATATGATCTCCAAATTTCTTAAAATCGCCATCTGTTAATCCAACCGCTCTTGCGGCACCAACCGCTCCGGTCGTATTATATATCTCAATATCATGTCCTATTAATGTAGCCACTGTTTTTGAAAAAATTTCCGATCGGAACAAATTATCATTCCCCGCTCGAATTACTTTTATTTCAGCATTATCCTCTTTTAAAATATCCATGCCGTAAACGAATGAAAAGGCGATACCTTCAAGCGCGGCACGACATAAATGCCCTTCGCCATGAGTGTTCAAGTTCAAATTACTGATGTGCGTCCCCACAATTTTATTGTTGAACATGCGCTCTGCGCCATTGCCATAAGGAATTACGCAAACCCCTTCTGAACCTACGGGTACTTCCTCTGCCTTTGCATTCATTTCTTCGTAGGTATTTGAAGCCAAATTATCCTTTAACCAACGGTATTGAATGCCTGCTCCATTAATACACAGCAGCTTTCCAACAATTTTTTGAGAGCTTGAGTAATTAACGTGAGCAAAATGATTAATTCTTGAGGATTCTTTAGATTTTAAAACATCTGAAACCGCATATACCACGCCAGAAGTCCCACCGGTAGCGGCAACTTCTCCACTATTAAACACATTTAACGCCAATGCATTGTTTGGTTGATCTCCGGCTCGATAGGTGATTGGAATACCTACTGGTAACCCTGTAGCTTCTGCCCCTGCGTTATTTACCTCACACTGGTTTGAAAAATTATCAACTGTAATGGGTGTTAAGTCTTTATCTATGCCATAAAAGAACAACAAAGATTCTGCTAGAGCATCATTTATATAATCCCAAAGAATACCTTCAGAAAGTCCATTTTTCGTAGTTGTCATTTCACCAGTAAGCTTGTAGGCTATGTAATCTCCCGGAAGCATATACTTATGGATTCTATTATAAATATCTGGCTCGTTATCTTTTACCCACTTTAATTTAGAAGCGGTAAAGTTTCCTGGAGAATTTAATAGATGGTCTGCGCAAAATTTTTCACCCAAACCTTTAAAAGCTACGTCTCCAATTTCCACCGCGCGACTATCGCACCAGATGATTGAATTTCGCAAAGGTGTTCCCGCTTTATCAACCACAACCAATCCGTGCATTTGATAAGATATACCAATTCCAGAGATTTTAGAGGCATCTACTCCACTTTCCTTAATAGCCCTTTTGGTAGCCACACAAATATAGTTCCACCACATTTCAGGATCTTGTTCTGCCCAATGTTGCTGTGGCGCTACAATCTCCATTTCTGTTTCTGGCTCGTTTAAGGCGATAACATTTGCTCCCGTTTCAGCATCAACAATAGCTACTTTAATAGAAGAGCTTCCTAAATCGTATCCAATATAATACACGCTATAATTTTTAGTTAGTTTGCAGAATTTTGGTTTTGAAAGTTATGAAAACGGGATTCATTTTCAATTTAATTCCTTCAAATAACACAAGCTTTTCTACGAAAATTTTAAGTAATATAATTTGCCTATAAATTATGTTAAGTCCCGTTAATTTTACCGACTTAACACCCCAGTTGTTTATCTTTACGTTTAAAATTTTTAGAATGCAGAAAACATATTACGACCCCGCAGACCTTAGAAAATTTGGAAAAATCACAGAATGGAGTGAAGAATTAGGCAACAAATTTTTTGAGTATTATGGTAAGGTTTTTGAAGAAGGAGCGCTTACGGCTAGGGAAAAATCTTTGATTGCACTTGCGGTGGCTCATACCGAACAATGCCCCTATTGCATCGATGCTTACACCAAAGATGGTTTGCAACGCGGGGTAACGAAAGAAGAGATGATGGAAGCCATACATGTAGGAGCAGCAATAAAAAGTGGCGCAACACTTGTGCATGGGGTACAGATGATGAATAAAGTGAATAAATTGGATGGGTAAGCCCCCCTAACCTACCCTAGCTGGGAAGGAATTATACACAAACTTTAAAAACCATATGACGAAAATAAAAACGCAATCCCTACACAAACGAGAAAGTGCTTTAGCAAAAAGTAAAAAGCAATTAGAAATCTTATCTAATGGCATGTTTCAAAATGGAGAACTACCCACATTTGGTAAAAAAATAGCGGAAACTAACCAGTTTCCTCTAAAAGCCAAAAAACTAGAAATTCTTCAAATTAATGTAGGCTATATGTGCAATCAAGTTTGTGAACATTGTCATGTAGATGCAGGTCCAGATCGAAAGGAAATTATGACTCGTGAGACCATGCAACAATGTTTGGAGGTCATTAAAAACACTGGAGCGCATACTTTAGATTTAACAGGCGGTGCTCCCGAGATGAATCCTGATTTCAGATGGTTTGTTGAAGAATCGTCAAAAGCAGGCATTAAAGATTTTATAGTACGTTCTAATCTCACCATAATAAGAGCAAACAAAAAGTATTACGACTTACCAGAGTTCTTCAAAAAACATAACGTACATGTTGTAAGTTCGATGCCACATTGGACACGTGGAAAAACAGACAAACAGCGTGGTGATGGTGTTTTTGATGCTTCCATAAAGGCATTACAAGAATTAAATGCCGTTGGTTACGGTATGCCAGATAGTACTTTACGGTTGGATTTGGTTTACAACCCATCAGGAGCTTTTTTACCAGGTGATCAAAGGTCAATGGAAAAAGATTTTAAAAAGGCGTTGATCGAAGATTTTGGTATTCAGTTTCACAATTTGTTTGCTATTACCAACCTGCCAATTTCAAGATTTTTGGACTATCTGATTGCTTCTGAAAACTACGAAGATTACATGTATCAACTCGTGGAAGCCTATAATCCAGCGGCAGTGGCTAATGTTATGTGTACAAACACACTCTCTGTAAGTTGGGATGGCTATTTATACGATTGCGATTTTAATCAAATGTTGGAGTTACCTGTAAATAGTAAAGTAAAGCACATTTCAGAATATAATGAAGACCTCCTTGAAGGACGAAATATTGTTATTTCTCAACACTGCTATGGTTGTACTGCGGGAGCTGGCAGTAGTTGCCAAGGAACCGTGGCATAATTAGAAACTATGAAATTTTTATTCCTAATTTTTTGTGTTTTTGCTTCAATTCCTAGTTTTTCTCAAAAGAAATTAGCCAAATTATTGAAGCAACAAAACACAGAGTCTATTCCATATATTTCGGTAGATTCATTACGTCAAATTCAAAATGAAGTTGTGCTTTTGGACTCTAGAGAAGAAAGAGAATTTAAAACCAGTCATTTAAAAGATGCCATATGTGTAGGTTATGATAGTTTCAACTTAAAAAAGACTGTAGCAAAACTACCAAATAAAAATACCAATATTGTTGTTTATTGTTCCTTAGGCATTCGTTCTGAAGATATTGCTGAAAAACTCAAGAAAGCAGGTTATAAAAATGTTTTAAACTTATATGGTGGCATTTTTGAATGGAAAAATAATGACTTGGAAGTGGTAAACGTTAATGAAAAACCCACAGACTCTGTTCATACATTTTCTAAAGAATGGAGTAAGTGGTTAAAAAAAGGGCTAAAGGTATATGAGTAAAGCGCTGGTAATAGTTTTTGTAAAGAACATAAAATTGGGAAAAGTTAAAACGCGACTTGCAAAAACTATTGGTAATCAAGGAGCATTTGAGGTTTACAAAGAGTTAGTAGAAATTACTGAAATTGCCACTAGTGAAGTTATGGCAGATAAACGCATTTATTTTTCTGATGTTATAATTGAAGAAAAGTGGCAAGGTTTTGAGAAGTTTGTACAACAAGGTGAAGACCTTGGCGCACGCATGAAAAACGCTTTCAAAAAAGGTTTTGAAGATGGCTATGAACGTATTGTTTTGATTGGTTCAGATTTACCAGACATTACTGCACCTCATATTGAAAAAGGATTAGAAGTTTTAAAGAATAAAGACGTTGTTTTTGGACCAGCGGTTGATGGTGGTTATTATCTTGTAGGACAAACCAAAATTCATGATTGTATTTTTGACAATATGCCCTGGAGTGCATCTAACTTATTAGAGACTACATTTCAAAGGTTAAATGAGCATAACATTACTTTCGATATATTAGAAACTTTAAATGATATTGACACCATCGAAGATTTAGAAGCTTCAAAATTCTATCAAGATAACTCAGAACTTCAGGAAAAAATTAAACTTTTAAGGTAGACGTGAAATTACTCATAAGTTTTTCCGACTCATTTGCACATAAATGAATCTTAAGGCTTATGCAAAAAATTTTACTTTTTATAGTATCACTAATAACTTCCTTTTTAGGTTACTCACAATGCACCACTTCAGCAAGTAACTTTGGCAATAATACAAATACACCTTCGTATAATGTTTCTGGTGATGTATCGGTCACCTTAAATGCCGATAATACTGTTACGTTAGATTTAGGTGCTAATTTTCAAACAGCAGATGGTCCTGATATTAGAGCATATCTAGTAAATTCTAATGGTTTATCAAATACCCAACTACAAGGCACTAAAATAGCTGATATTGGATAATATATTATTTGGTTTGGTAGGCTGTGGATTTGGACGATGTAACCCCGAAATTTCGCCTAACGGTGCTAAATCTTTTACCGTTGCAATTCCGAATGGACAAGATATTAGAGATTATGATAAAGTATTCTTTTATTGTTTAGAGTTTAATGCGTTTTGGGATGTTGGTGAGTTCAACTCCTTTTCAGAATCTAATTGTGCCCTACTCAATATAAACAATATCTTTAAACCAGAGGATTTCAAAACATATCCTAATCCTGTAAATGATGTATTAACTATTGAAAACAACAGACAATTAGACCTTTCTGCTTCAATTTTCAATGTTTTAGGAAAGGAAGTTTTAAAAACAAAAAATACCAACAATACATTTATAGAAATAAATTTATCAACTCTAAAAGCTGGCGTATATTTGTTACAGACAAAACACAAGGACGTTACATTTACAAAACGTATCATTAAGCAATAATCCATGATAAAATTTATAAACGAAACGGTTGATTACCTTAAAGAAAAAGGGTTCGAAAATCCAGAAATTGGTATTATTTTAGGTACTGGTCTTGGTCAGCTCATCAATGAAGTCGAAATTCTAAAAGAGGTAAGTTATAATCACATTCCAAATTTTCCAACAGCCACTGTAGAATTCCATAAGGGAAAACTCATTTTTGGCAAACTTGCAGGTAAAAAAGTAATCGTTATGCAAGGGCGTTTTCATTTGTATGAGGGTTACAGCTTGCAAGATGTGACTTACCCAGTTCGTATTATGGAACAATTAGGTATTCACACCTTACTTGTTTCCAACGCAGCAGGTGCAATAAATCTCAATTTCAAAAAAGGAGAATTAATGTTGATTGAAGATCATATAAATCTTCAAGGAAGTTCGCCGTTGGCTTTTAAAGGTGTTGAACAATTAGGAGAACGCTTTGTAGATATGAGTGCACCTTATAACACAGCTTTAAACACTGCTTTCAAAAACATAGCCCAAACCAATAATATAAAACTACATGAAGGCGTTTATGTTAGTGTTGTTGGCCCACAATTAGAGACTAGAGCAGAGTACCGGATGCTGAAAATTATGGGTGCGGATGCCGTAGGTATGAGTACGGTTCCTGAAGTTATTGTAGCTAATCATTTAAAATTAAAAGTGGCTGCAGTGTCAGTTTTAACAGATGAATGCGACCCAGATAACCTAGAACCTGTAAACATTGCCGAAATTATTGCTATGGCAGGAAAAGCCGAACCTGATATGGTAACCCTTTTTAAAGAATTGATTAAATTTTTATAAGTAGGCAGTCGCAGTCGCAGTATACAGTAAAACTGCGCACTGAGACTGAGACTGAAAACTAAAAGAATGAGCACATACTTAGAAACTACCCACGACGTATACAAAGAAGCAGCTTTAACCCCAGATATTGGTTTATGTTGCACCACAAACCCTATTTGGGAACTACCAGGATTAAAAATTCCAAAAATTATGCAAGAGATGAATTACGGCTGTGGTTCTACTGTGCATGCCCGAGATTTGACCAATAATCCCAAAATGCTTTATGTTGGTGTTGGTGGTGGCATGGAGTTATTACAATTCTCTTATTTTAATCGTCAAAAAGGAGGTGTGATTGGTGTTGATGTGGTAGATGAAATGTTAGAAGCCTCAAGAAAGAATTTTAAAGAAGCTGAAGCTCAAAACGATTGGTTTAAAAGTGAATTCGTAGAGCTCAAAAAAGGAGACGCTTTAAACTTACCTGTTGAAGACAATACTATTGATGTTGCGGCACAAAATTGCTTATTCAATATTTTTAAAGCAGACGATTTAAAAAAGGCAATTGCAGAAATGTACCGCGTTTTAAAGCCACATGGACGTTTAGTAATGAGCGACCCAACTTGTGAGCAACCTATGAACGACACCTTGCGTAATGATGAACGTTTAAGAGCTTTATGTTTAAGTGGCAGTTTACCTATTGCTGAATACGTAAAAGCCTTAACCGATGCAGGTTTTGGAACTATTGAAATAAGAGCGCGTAAACCCTATAGAATTTTAGGCCCAAAACATTATCCAACCGACGAATTGATTTACATCGAGTCGATAGAAGTAGCAGCAATTAAAGATCCAATGCCCGAAGATGGCCCATGTATTTTTACAGGAAAGGCAGCGATCTATTATGGAGAAGATGACTATTTTGATGATAAAAAAGGACATGTACTACTTAAAAATCAACCTTTAGCAATTTGTGATAAAACCGCTGGAGCGTTAGCAAATTTAAATCGGCATGATATTTTCATAAGTGAATCTACCTACCACTATGATGGTGGTGGTTGCTGTTAGAGAAACGTTATATTGATTATGAAATCTTGGTGCCTCATTTTATTATTTACCTGTTTGGTTTTTTCCTGCTCGGGAAGTAAAAATGTTATTAATGAAACTAAGACGAGTCAAAAACAAACTACTTCTGACACAACAAATACAACCACGAAAGAGGTTATTAAGATGACGGATTCTCTTTATGTCCCAGATTCAAAAGAAGAGATAGAAATTATAAACGAACCTTTATTTAAGGAAGGACCAAGTTCAAAAATGTTTAATCATAATGAATTTGATAATATTCTTCAAAAGTATGTTTCTGAAAAAGGGAATGTAAATTACAAATCACTAAAAACGAATTGGAGTGAGCTTGGCGATTATGTAGCTGAACTTAGTACTAACTTACCTACAGATAATTGGTCCAAAAATCAAAAACTAGCTTATTGGATAAACGCCTATAACGCTATGACCATTGATTTAATTCTACGCCATTATCCAATAGAAAGCATCAAAGACATTAAAAACCCTTGGAAGCAACTTCATTGGAAATTAGGCGAAAAATGGTATAGCTTAGATGAAATTGAGCATCAAATTTTACGTAAAATGGATGAACCACGCATTCATTTCGCTATTGTTTGTGCGTCTTATTCTTGTCCAAAACTACATAACAAAGCATTTACAGCTTCAGATTTAGATACTCAATTAGCAGATGCTACAAAAGAATTTTTAAGTGACACCGAAAGAAACTCCGTCTCTGAAAATAGTTTAGAATTATCTAAAATATTCCAATGGTTTAGTAAAGATTTTAAGCAAAATGGTTCTTTAATAGATTTTTTAAATCAATATTCTGATATACAAATTTCTAATAAAGCTAAAATCAGTTTTAAAGATTATAACTGGGATTTGAATGAATAAAATTTCAATTATCATACCCGTTTTAAATGAAGTAGAAAACATTCACAAGCTGCTCAATTATCTAATTAAAAATTCATCAAGAGAAAATATTACGGATATTATTGTAGTTGATGGTGGAAGTACCGATGGTACAAACTATGTGGTTCAAGCTTTTGATACTTCTTTAAATATTCAGCTAGTATCTTCAGCAAAAGGACGTGCTAAACAGATGAATAGTGGTGCTAAATATGCAAAGGGAGACATTCTTTATTTTTTGCATGCGGACTCTTATCCACCAAAACGTTTTGATGAGCATATAATTAAAGAGGTTCAAAAAAGGAACAACGCAGGTTGTTTTAGAATGCGATTTGATAGCGGCCATTGGTGGCTGAAATTGTCTAGTTGGTTAACCGCTTTACCATTAAGGGCGAGTCGTGGAGGTGATCAAAGTCAGTTTATCACAAAAAGACTTTTTAATAAAATTGGAGGTTATGACGAATCTTTTGCTATTTATGAGGATAACGATCTTATTAAAAAATTATATGCGTTAAATGAATTTGTAGTCATCCCAAAATGGCTAAAAACCTCAGCAAGATGCTATGAAAAACATGGAATTTGGAAAACGCAATTTCACTTTTGGCGCATTCATCTTAAAAGTCGTTTGGGAGCTTCACCAAAAGAATTGAAGGCTTACTACATTGAAAACTTGGCTGAAGCTTAGTTCTTATTTCTTCCCTTTTCGTCAGGATATAAATCTTTCACTACATCACTTTGAAACACCTCTTTAGTATCAATATTTACCGCAGATAGCTTTCCGAAAAAAGCGGCACCTGTATCAATATCCCAGACATTTATAGCATTCATAGGTTCATATTCCCCATAATTTATAGTTGGTGTATGACCAATATAAATTTCATCATAATGCTTAAGTCTTTTTGGATATAACTCTGAATTTTTCTGAATACGTTTATCCATAGTTAATGCCATTTCCCAAAGCGTTCTATCAAAATAGAGCGTTGTTAAAAATACCTCTTTTTTTACCCCATGCATCGATGTAAAACCGGCATGCAAAAACAATCGGTTGTTATCATCTATATAATACATCGTTAAATTTTCAAAAAAGCGAAGATGCCGACTTTTATCTTCATCGGTAAATCCTTCATAGCTCTCCATGGTCTCCTTACCACCGTGCATATACCAGGTTGGGTTTACTTCTCCACTTCGTAACCAATCTTCGGCCCAAACATCATGGTTGCCTTTAATAAAAGTACATTTAAATTTTTCAGAAAGCTCTATTAAAAACTGAATAACCTGAGCAGATTCACTCCAACCATCAACATAATCTCCCATAAAAATGAGTCTATCCTCCTCGGTTAATTGTAATGTATTTAATAATTGAATTAAGGCTTTAAGTCCGCCATGAATATCACCAATTGCAAAAGTTCGCATGTAAAATTTGTTTTTGGCAAAACTATTATTTTACTTTAAAATTCTGTTAGGTTTATATTAAATCTTAACGCCTAAATAATCTTTGCATGACATCTATTGATGTTTTATTGGTAGTACTCCTTTCTCTTGGTGCAATTCAAGGTTTAATTTACGGTATTATCTTATGGCGAACACACAGTCAAAATCGTCTAGCCAATAAATTTCTTGCTACTATTTTATGCTTTTTCGCATATCGTCTAGTTGTAGAAATTCTAAAGTTCTTTGATATTGGTTTTTACGATTTTTGGTATCACATTTTATTAGAATATAACTGGATTTATGGGGCACTTATTTTCTTGTTTGTAAAAGCATATGTAACGCCAAATTTCAAACTAGAACTTAAAAAAGATTGGATTCATTTTTTGCCAGTTATCATAGAGTTTATTTGGAGTAACTTCATTAAAACTCAAAATTTTTATTGGGATGGTACAAAGGAAAGCTTATCATGGCTAGGGTATTATGGTTACATCGCTTGGATGCATTATCCAACAATGTATGTAGTATCAACATTACTCATTATCTTTTACTGCATAAAAGCAGAACACCTTTTAAAAAATGCTTATCAAAAACATGAAATTATACGAGAAAACACCAAATGGATTGCACGCTTAGTCAAAGTATTGAAACTATTTGCCATTTTCATTGTAATAATCGTGATGACTGATTTAATATTTTTTGATTATGCCTTTAACCGCTGGTACAATTACCCTCTTTTTATTGGTTTGGCAGCCATAACATATTGGTTAGGGATAGAAGGATTTAACAGAAGATATACTTTAGCTTATAAACCATCGGTACAACTTTCAGATAAAGAAAAACAGCAACTAAAATCTTTAGCAAAAAATATTAGTGCTTCTATGCAAGACGAAAAATTATTTAAAAATCCAGATTTGAATCTCACCAATTTTTCAGAACATTTTGACGTAAAACCTTATTTAATTACCAAATGTTTGAATATCATTTTTAAAAAGAAATTCAACGATTTTGTAAATGAATATCGCATTGAAGAAGTAAAGCGTTTACTGGAAGAAGGAAACGATCAACAATATACACTTCTGGCTTTGGCATACGAATCTGGATTCAATTCTAAAGCGTCTTTTAATCGTGCAGTTAAAAAAATTACTGGACAATCTCCAAGTGCATTAAAAACAAACTAAACTAGGTATCAATTATAAAATTGATACGTTTTGCATGTTGAAAAAAGGTCTCATTTCTCCAATTGAGTCGATTTTCGATAGGTTTCATCGCACCTTTGTTTCATCAAAACACAAAAACGATGAGAACACTATTTTTATTTGCCTTAGTTACTTTTCAATTAAGTTTTTCACAAACCAAAATTAATTATGGTACGCCCAATGAAAGCACCAAACTCCCTGAAAAACTGACATCCTTAAAACGGAAAATTCGTGTAAATCACTTTCCAAAAGTTAATAATCCTGTAAAAATTAAAGACAGATATTATTGGAAACATGCTACTGGCATCTTCACTGAAGAAACAGATATTACCATTATTGAATACGGTGCATATTTATTCTATAACGGCAAATGGAACTTACGTAAAACCTACAATATTAAAGAACTTGATAAAACCTTTAAAACCAAAAACCAAAAGCTTTTGCAAGGGCAGCCCTATGTTTGGAGCAATAACTGGAGAACCGATAGCCGCCTTTTTGGAGGTTGGGCCATGTGGTATTTTATTGGACAAACTTCAGAAGGTAAACTTATATGTGGTTATGAAACCATTCACACAACTGATAATCTATTAAAATAAATACTATGAAAAAGATCGCATTAATTTTACTTATCGCAATAAGCACAATAAGTGCTCAAAAAAGAACAATAGACACAAAAAGCAGTATAATTAATTGGACTGGAAAAGCGGCCTTTAGTGCTTACAGTCTCACTGGAACACTTAAAACAAAAGAAGGCTATATCAGCGTGAAAAACGATAGCATTACAGAGCTCTTCATTATCATAGATATGAAAAGTCTGGATCATGAAAACTCGGATTTAAAAAAACATTTGAGAAGCGAAGATTTTTTTGAGGTGAAAAAATATACTACTGCTACTTTCAAACTAAAAGCTCCCGTAAAGATTAATGAAAGTGAATTTGTTCTTGACGGCACCATGAATATTAAGGAGAAGACTTTTGAGGAATCCATAACTGTGAGCTACGATGAAAAAGAAGCTATTTTAAATTTCAATACTTCTTTGGACAGAACAAAATATGGTGTAACTTTTAATTCGCCTAATTTCTTCAAAAAGCTAAAACAGAACGCCATTGCCGATGAATTTCAGATTAATGGAAAGGTTGTATTTAAATAAGAGGTTTAAGTATTCTATAATACATCAAAAAACAATAGCTTCTAGTTCTAATCCTACCGTTGGTAGGATTAATTAAATTTATGTTCTGGACTAAAAATACTGCCCAATACCAAACACAAATCCTTTAGTAGCATTTTCTGAAATACCATAGCCATAATCTATTCTAAAAATGGCATTGTATATTTTTTTATGAATGAAGCGCAATCCCAATCCTGGATATATTTTCACATTATCTCTACGGCTGAAGTCACCAAAATCGCCTCCGGGGTTTCGCCATGTACCAGCATCAACAAAGGCATTACCTTGCAAGACAAACCAGTCTTTTTCATATAAAGTATGGCGATATTCCGTATTTAAGAGAATAACACCTGTACCCCTATCAATAGTATTACCAACACCTCTTATATTTAAATTGTTATCCACAGAAAAAGGCGCAAAAGGCGTTTCGTCATTTGAAGATAATCCCATTCTTAATCTATTGGCCCAATTTCCTTTATCTCCAACGCGTTTGAAATAGAACAAATCATTCCAACCGATAAAGAAATCGGGGAGCATGTTATCAGTTGATGTGACATATTGTAAATTAAGAACGCTTCTAAATCCATCAATATACTGGTAATCGTAATTCAAATTATTATGCTCATAAATTCCTTTTGCTAACCATTTGTGCACCACCAATTCTGGTCTATTATTTATATTTTCACCGATAAACTTATAATCTTCAGTAAAATAGTTAATACCCAACTCCATCCTATTATGAAAATTGAAACGGTATAACCCTAAAACTTCATAACTTTTATTATTGTACTTGTACTGTGCGGTCTCATTCTCAAAAAACACAGGCTCCTGGGTAGTAAGATCCTGATAATTTGCCGCCAAACCCCAATGGCGTGAAAACAAAAAAGGCGCTCTAAAATTAATGGCGTGCGAATCGAACACATCTTTTTGATAAAAACCGCCGAAGATGATATTTTGCCCAAGCGTATTAAATTCATAAAGCCCAATACGGTAAGCAAATTCATCATTATCAGTAGTGAAAAAATTTACTGATGGTATTAGGGTAAAATTCTCTTCAATATTATAAAATACATTATACTCGTTATCCTTAGAATGAAATACTTGAAAATAGGCATGAGACACTGAAGGCAAGCGCTTAATCAGTTTGATATCTTCTTGAATTTTTAATGAATCTAAAGGCTGCCCAGGTTTTACAGCCGAAATTTTTATAATGAAAGACGATTTGAGTTTTTCGTTACCCTGAACTTTTAAATCTGCAACTACAGGTTCTTGCGCATTTGCTCGAACAAAAACACTTAGCAAACCAATAAGCAGAAATAGGTACTTCATCATTCAACCACAAAGGATGACATTATAACTTCGTTTACCCAATTATCTAAACTTACATCCATAACGGTGAACACATAAGTTTCACCTTTTACCAAATCTGGCGGTGTACCTTGGGTAATATTCAAAACTACATTATTTAATTTATAATATTGAAAATTATTTTCGTTGGTATAGGTTCCAGAAATGAGACTTAAATCTTCGGTTGATAACACCTGAAAGAAAATAGCATTTTCCTCGGCTGAATTCACATCCCAAGTAAATTTAGGCATTAAAGATTCTTCTTGATTTATGTTGAAGGTATCCAAACTCCAAACTGTAGGTCTTGTTGTAACTTTAGAACGAATTGGGGTTGAGATTTCTATTTGATTATTTTTTTCAAAGAGTACAACAAACCATTTACAATCTGAATGTACTTTAAAGACTCGAAGTGCACCTTGAAAAAAAGGATCAGAGTTCTCAGGAATTAATTGGTACTTTGAGAAATCTTTTGCATCATCGTCAAAAGACTGATATAGTTTAAAATTAGAGGCGCCTTCCTCTGGATAGAAATAAACATTTACAGTTTCTGGTATTACATTGTCACTCGCAGCACAAGCAATAACTTCGTTTTCTACAAATGTTTTATTAGCTATAAAATTAGAAAGAACAATTTCGTTATCGAAAAGTATCTCTGGGTTATCATCATTAACACAAGATGTAAACACGAAGAAAAGCAAGATGTAGAGCAGTTTTTTCAATTAGTTCGTTTTATAATATTGTTTTATAATTTCTTCAGCAGGTTTATTTTGTGGTGTAAACCTTGAGTTTTCCTCGCCGCCACTATTTTCATGATTTATAAACCATTTCCAAACAAATCCTCCCGCAAACCAATCTTCTTTCCAAAAGGTCTCAAACAATGCTTTTGTTGTATTGGTTTGTGCTTCCAAGTTAACTTGATTCATACTTCTATCACTCTTCCAAGGTTCTTTACCCGCATAGTCTACACTTCTATACCCAAACTCGGTAAACAAAATAGGTTTATCATGTTTTAACGATAGCCCTTCAATTGTATTTTTATGAGTATTCAACCCTTGCATGCATTCTTCAAAAGTTGGAGTTTTGCTCTCACTTACAGGAAAATATGCATCAACCCCTATAAAATCTAATTCATTCCAAAAAGGCGTTCGTTTAAACTCATCCCAATTAGCCGCGTACGTTAACTTTCCTTTATAAATAGCTTTTATTTTTTTAATTAAATCATGCCAAAAGGTTGGTCTATTTGCGATAAAACGCTCTAATTCGGTACCAATACAAAGTATGTCGACATTAAGTTGCTCCCCTAACAGCGCATAGTCTAAAATAAATTTGGAATAAGAGGTTTCTAATTGTTTCCAATCTTCTTCATTGTCCATTTCAATAAAGCCTGTAAACTCACCACGCCACACCCAAATTTGTGGTTTTAGCATAATTTTGATGTCCTTCTTTCGAAGTTCACCAATATACTGTTTAGCTCCATCTGAAGTTTCACCGAACCACTGGCGTTGCGTATTATAAATAACTTCGGGATGTTTTAAATTACGAATAAACCCAAACGGCATAACAGCAGCGTAGTTTGCATTTACATTAACAACAGGGTTTACGTGTACATCGGTAACTTTTGTATTTGCCGACACAAAACTTACACCATTAATTTTGGGAATTTGCCCAGTACAAGATTGCAATCCAATTAGTAGAACTAAAAAAAGGAGTTTAAAAAATTTCATTGATGAATCTTTAAACTCCTAATGTACTATTATATTTTTTTCAATTTTAGAATAGCGCTCTTAAACCGATGTTAAATGTTTGCCCTAAACCGGTATTTTTACCTCTAAAGAAATTTGAGTATAGAAATTCAACATTCAATTCATTTGTTAGCTGATATTTTGCTCCACCACCAAGAATCGTGGCATTTTGACTAAAATCGTTGGCTCCTTGGTCGTTTCCGCTAAAAGAGATGAGTTGTAAATGTTGTACTAATCCCAAAACTGTAAATTTAGAACTTGGAAAGTAACTTAAAAACACACCTGGTGTTAGGCGCAAACTGTTATATGCAAAACTAGCCTGTTCGCCAAAATTATACTCGGTATTTAGCTCTGTAAATAATTGCCAATCGCCACCCGCAAAACTATAATCATAGAAAAATCTATTTTGAAATATGAAGCCGTCTTGATCTAAAAACACACCGTCTTCTGTCTCATTATCTACTAATGGAATATGAAATGCAGTTTGGATGGTGAAGTTACCAATACTTTTAATTGGGTTAAATTTAATAGCCGGTGCAAAAGATGTTAAACCTGAGCGTGCAGAACCTCTTTCTCCATCAAATGAAAATACATCCAAAGCATCTCTGCCTCCAATAACATTTGAACGCACTTCAAACAATAGTCCAACATTAATATTATTATTGTCTGAAACTCCTGTGAAAATATCTACAGACGAGGTAAAAAATGTATTTCTTGGAATATCTCTTTTTTGAGTGCCTTCTGCGTTTCCAAATAAATCTTTAGTTTCTGTATATAAATTATTAAACCATTTGATGTCCCATTGCCCCTTTTTCAATAGAATTGACGGTGTATAAGTTTGAATTACACTCCCTTGGTTTTCGTCGTCTTCTTGTGCAAACCCCGAAAACGAGATTGCTATTAGAGTTGCTAGTGTTAGTATTCTTTTCATGATTTTTTTATTATTGATTTTTGGTTTATTGCTTGTTTATTGTCCAATTGTACTCGAAGTAACTTAACTTCCATTTTCCTTCTAATTTCTCTGTTCTATATATGTTTATAAAGTCGATTTCATCCTTTCCATTCATAGTGAAGTCCTCTTTGTACCATTCCATAATTTTTGAGACTTGTACTCTATTTTTTTTAGAATTTACTTTAATAAAATCGCCATTAATTGCTTTTTTAGTTTGGGCTTCCAACTGATTTTCTAAAGTATCAGGCAAATATGCTTGACTGATAAGCGGTGGGCATCCCACGGCGCCACAAACCAATACAAAGTGAAATCTTGGTTCCTTGAAATTACCTCTTAGTAATTTGTGTTCAATATCATTTAAAGTTATGTTTTTGCCACCAATACCGTGTTTTGTTTTGTCAAAAAAACCAGCATTGTCTAAAGGGTTTTTTGTAGGATAGTTATCAATTAACCCCTTAATTACTGATAAATTATAGGCGTTTATCCAAAAAGCTTGATAGTTCTTAGCATCATCTTTAGAGACTGAAATGCCTTCCGCAATTTTTAAAACTTCGTTTAATTGTGATTGATCTTTATGAATGTCATCATAGGCTACTCTTCCGTTTGCCACATTTGTTTTGAAAAAAGCATCTGCTTTGTTAAGAAATGCATTTAAGTCTTGTGCGCTAACCGAAAAAGTAAGTGTGGCAACTACTAAAAAAGAAATATATTTTTTCATAATTAAATGGTTTGATCTTTAAATTCCTGCAACCTAAGTCTGCCATATTTCAAGAAACTTTCAAAAAAAGTTACAATTTTTTCGTGTCTTCATGTTTTGCAATTCCTTACAAAGCAACATCAATTTAAAGCGTTTCTAAATTAGGATGACATGTTAAGTTCTTATCTTTAGGTTCGACCTATGTAGGGAAGCCTATGGCAAATATGTAAAATCTTTTACTAGCAAACAGGCCCGCGTTAGGGATTGCAGTGGTAGCTTTTGGTGAGGTACGCATCGAACCAAAACTTTTAACGGAAAGCCCGACCCGACAGGGTAACGCCCAAGTAAAAATAATAAAACTAACAACCCAATTATGGAGCACGTAGTTATTATAGGAAACGGAATTTCTGGCGTTACTGCGGCCAGACATATTAGAAAACTTTCTGATAAGAAAATCACCATTGTTTCTGCTGAGACAGACTACTTTTTTTCGCGTACCGCGTTGATGTATGTGTATATGGGGCATATGAAGTTTGAGCATACACAACCTTATGAAAAATGGTTTTGGAAGAAAAACAGAATTGATCTGAAAAAGGGGTATGTGAAGCAGGTTGATACTAAAAGTAAGACACTATATTTTGCGGAAGGTGATAAGTTAGCTTACAATAAATTGATAATTGCTACTGGCAGTAAACCTAATAAATTTGGATGGCCAGGGCAGGATTTGGATGGTGTTATGGGTATGTACCATAAGCAAGATTTAGAGAACCTTGAGACATACGCGCCTAACAATAAAGTATGTAAGCGTGGGGTAATTGTAGGCGGTGGACTGATTGGTATTGAGTTGGCTGAAATGTTAAGCTCCAGAGGAATTCCTGTGACATTTTTGGTGCGCGAAAAAAGTTTTTGGAATGGTGTTTTACCTGATGGCGAGAGTGCTATGATTAATCGCCACATTAAAAATCATCATATAGATTTACGATTGGGAGCAAACTTACAAGAGATTAAAGCCGATGAAAACGGCAAGGTTAAATCGGTTATTATTGCCGAAACAGGAGAGGAAATCGCTTGCAATGTTGTGGGATTAACTGCCGGTGTATCTCCAAATATTGATTTTATAAAAGATTCGGTTATTGAAACAGGGCGTGGTGTAAAAGTGAACAGGTATTTAGAAACAAATATTGAGGATGTTTATGCCATTGGTGATTGTGCAGAACAGCATGAAGCCATAGACCAACGCAGACCCATTGAGGCGGTTTGGTATACAGGACGGATGATGGGAGAAACTGTGGCGCAAACTATTTGTGGAAACCACATTCAGTATAAACCAGGATATTGGTTTAACTCTGCGAAATTCTTTGATATTGAGTACCAAACCTACGGTTGGGTATTTTCAAAACCTAGAGAAAATGAAACTCATTTTCATTGGAAACATAAGGATGACACAAAATGTATTACTGTTTGCTACGATAAAAATACCAACCAGTTTTTAGGCATTAATACGTTTGGTATTCGTATGCGTCATGAAATATTTGATACATGGCTCACAGAAAAACGCGATGTTGACTATGTAATGCAACATTTATCAGAAGCAAATTTTGATCCTGAATTTTTCAAACGTTTTGAAAAAGATATTCTTTCAGCATTTAAAAACAATCTTATTACTGTATAATATGGCAACGATACAACGCAATATGTCTCTTACCGGAGACGCATCAAATTACCTAAATCCTTTTCAAAAAATTGGAACTGTAATTGGTTTAGGAGGATTAGCAATAATTGTATTTTCATTATTCACAGATTTTGAAAATAAAGCGCTCTGGCTAACCGTAGCCCTGGTTGCCTTGACAGGAGGTATTTTGCTTTTTGCTAAAGGCTCTTATTCTGATAGATTAGAAGGTATTAAAAATCATGGCGTCTGGTTTAAGAGTGTTTCAAGTAGAGGTTTCTGGGGATGGGTTGCTGGTGTTACCCTTACTGGTTTTTACATCATATTGTATTTCTATGAAGGTCTGTTAGGTGCTAGTCCTGATAGTAATACCGGTATTATTGCATTGTTCGATCCGTTAAGCAAATTTTTAAGTGGTAATCCTGCAAGCCAATGGTTTGTATATGGCACACTGTACACTATTGCTATTTTGGCTTTCGGGATTAAGTTTATCTGGAAATACAGACATAACCGTTACGAGCAGCTAAGAACCATTAGTGTCATGTTTTTTCAAACGGCTTTTGCGTTTTTAATTCCTGAGTTAATGGCGCGTTTGAATAGTGATGATTTTTCGTTGCCATATAATGATTTGAAAAATATGTGGCCGTTAAACTATTATGCCTTTGATGGTTGGCGTATTGATCAATTTATCAATGCCGAAACTATTGGAATTGTCTTTTTAGTATTTGCGATATTATCAGTATTTGTAATCTCTCCATTTCTTACCTATAAATATGGTAAACGTTGGTATTGTTCATGGGTTTGTGGTTGTGGCGGTTTAGCTGAAACTGCTGGTGATGCCTTTAGACAGTTAAGCGATAAAAGTATGACTGCTTGGAAAGTAGAACGTTGGGTGATTCATTCTGTATTGGTGTTTTCTGTGGTTATGACCACTGCGGTCATTAGTACTTATTTAGGCTACGAATCGAAAGGATATTGGTTAACAAAAGATGTGTTTTTGATTGGAGTTGCTGTTTTTCTAGGATTACTTTTTGCAATTATTTGGTTCTTTAAAAGAGACGAACTGAAAAAGGATGCACGCTATGGTGCTATTGGATATTTAGTAATTGTACTTGCCCTTATTAGTATTCATTATTTTTCTGATACTGCAAATAGTGAAATTTTCATTTTTAAATCCAGTGATTTGAGAAGTTTCTATGCCTTTTTAATAGGTGCTGTTTTTTCTGGAGTAATTGGTACTGGGTTCTATCCTATTTTTGGTAGTCGAGTTTGGTGCCGAATGGGTTGCCCTATGGCAGGCATCTTAGGATTACAACAACGTTTATTTTCCAAATTCAGAATTACAACTAACGGCGGACAGTGTATTTCCTGTGGTAATTGTTCTACCTATTGCGAAATGGGGATAGATGTTCGCGCTTATGCTCAAAAAGGTGAAAATATTGTGCGTGCTAGTTGTGTAGGTTGTGGTATTTGTTCTGCGGTTTGCCCAAGGGGAGTTTTAAAATTAGAAAATGGCCCATTAGAAGGTAGAATCGATGCAAATCAAGTACTACTTGGTAATGATGTGGATTTATTGGATTTGGTAAACAAAAACTAATGCGTCTCTCTATTATTTTTCTGTTTCTCGTTACTTTGGGATACGCTCAAAAGTCCTATCAAAAACAATACTACCCCAACGGCAACTTAAAGGCAAAAGGTTGGCTTCAAAATGGTATTAAAATAAACTATTGGTATTTCTATAACAGCAATGGCACAAAAGCTAGTGAGGGTCATTTCATAAATGGGAAGAAAAACAAATGGTGGTTATTTTATGATGACATGAATAAAGTTAATCACAAATGCCAGTTAAAAGATGGTGTGAAAAATGGATATTGTTTGATGTATTCTAACGAGCAATTAATATCTGCGAAGCGATTCAAAAATGGAAAACAGTTTAAAGAATGGACAGATTTCAGCGCTTTTAAAAAAGAGAATAACCTTAGTGATTTGAAATAGTTTAGAGTTGATAATATTTCTTTAAACCTATATTTCAGAACAAAATTCTTACTTTTGAAATACGTCAGCGACCCTAACAGTTCTTTTCTAAATGTCCGCTAAACAAAAGAATATCACTATTGCTATTTTACCATTTCAGGTAGTAAGTAATGATGTTCGAATCTCAAATATTTTTCTTGGTTTTACAGAAGATCTTATAAACAATTTCTCCAAGTTTGTTGGTCTTTCGGTAATTTCTTCATTCTCAACAAACAGAATAAAAGACATTTCAAATCAAAATGAAATTGATAAACTAGGTGCTGATTATTTTATTTACGGAACTGTTAGTGAGCGCCAAACAAAACTTCGTGTCTCAATTCAACTCATAAAAAACGAGAATCAAAGTTTAGTTTTTGGAAATCAATATGATGAATCTCTGGATACTCTTTTGGAAACCCAAGATGCAATTGTTCAACAAATAACAGCAATACTTGAAGAAAAAATCAACTATAACCTTTTATCACATTCTTACAAAAAAAATGCCGTAGAACTTGCAGCATACGAGAACTACCTTATGGGTATGCATACACTTAAAAAAGGGTCAGGAGACAATGATAAAAAGTCTAGAACATTCTTCAATGCTGCCCTGAGTATTGATTCAAATTACTCCTTAGCTTATACTGGATTATCCTTAAGTTATTTTAACTTTTGGTCTTGCTTGTTATGGAGTAGATGGGATGAAAGTATGAAAGGCGCGCATGAACACGCTCTAAAAGCTGTTGAATTGGATGAGAACGATTATACAGCATTGGGCATTTTGGGTAGAACGTTTGTGTATTTTGGTGAATACGAAAAAGCTGAGCACTATTTAAGGAAGTCATTAAGAATGAACTCTAATGATTGTTCGCATTTATTACGGGTTGCATTTTCATTAATGTTCTTAGGATACTCCGAAGAAGCTTTAAAACTATATCAAAAAGCTATAGACCTCAACCCATTTCATTCCAATAGTTATTACGCTCATGGTGCAATCTATAATTTAGAAGCTGGGAACTTTAAAAAGAGTATTGAATTAATAAAAAAAGCCCCAATAGATAATTGGACTGATTTTCCAGCTTTTGTCGCAGCAGCTTATCTTCAAATCGAAGATTATTCTAATATGTGGATGCACTGGGATAAATACTTAGAACTTTTTAAACATGAAGTATATTCAGAAAAAAAGCCCTTTGAAGAAGAGGCTTTAGAATGGTTGTTGATTGTAAATCCTTTCAAGAACAAATCCTATCTTAACGTACTTGTTGATTACATTAAAAACGAAAAGCGAATCGTTTTAAAACCAGCAAAAAAGTCTTCAAATACAAGCAACTCTTTCTACTTAACTGGAAATGTTTGGGAGATTTCTTTTAAAAAAACTGCTATAATTTTAAAGGATGCAAAGGGGTTGCATGACATTAAAAAACTTCTGGAACAACCTAACCAGGAATTTCATTGCTTAGATCTTATGCAAGCTGGAGTGGATGAATCTAATACCGAAAACGTAATTGACAGTAAGGCAAAGTCTGACTACCAAAAACGAATTCAAGAACTTCAAATTGAACTTCATGAAGCGGAAAGTTTTAATCAAACCGCCAAAGTATCAACCTTAAGAGAAGAATATGATACTCTTTTGGAGGAGCTTACAAAATCTTTAGGGCTTGCAGGAAAAACAAGAAAGGTAAGTTCAACCTTAGAAAAAGCCCGGTCTGCCGTAACTTGGCGCATTCGGAATAGCATAAAGAAAATAGAACACCATAATCCTGAATTGGCCAACCATCTTTCAAAATCCATAAAAACAGGTACATTTTGTTCCTACAAACCAGAAGTTCTGGTGGATTGGAATCTTTAATTTTTCTAAAACTCACATTTTCATTTTGTAAAACTTACATCGTAAGGTGAAAACTTACGCCTTTAATTGTGAGAGCAAAAATTATTAATCAAAAAATATTGTACTATGCCGACACCTTTAGAAATTTTGTTAGACCCCATATCACTTATTGCCCTTGGAATGTATCTTTTTTTAATGCTTTGGGAAGGTCTATTCCCTGCAAGACCATTACCAAAAGTTAAAAATTGGAAGCTAAAAGGATTAACGTCCTTTGCAGTTTTCTTTTTTTTATCATCGTATCTACCTTTACTTACAGATCCGTTTTTATCCCAATATCAAATTTTTGATTTAACAAGTTTGGGAAATATTGGTGGCGGAATTGTAGCCATTTTAGTTTATGAATTTGGAGTATTTATTTGGCACAGAGCAATGCACAAATCAGATCTTTTATGGAGAACCTTTCATCAAATGCATCATAGCGCAGAGCGCATGGATACCTATGGTGCCTTCTATTTCAGTCTATTTGACATGGTTGGTTTTACCTTTTTAGGTAGTATCTGTTTAGCACTTTTAATTGGCGTAACACCACAGGCCGTAACTATTATGCTTTTGGGCACTATGTTCTTAGGAATTTTTCAGCATACGAATATTAAAACACCACATTGGCTAGGATATGTCATTCAACGTCCTGAAAGTCATACAGTTCATCACGCCAAAGGTATTCATATGCACAACTATTCTGATTTACCAATATTTGATATGATGTTTGGTTCGTTTACAAATCCAAAAAGTTATGAGCATGAAACAGGTTTTTATGATGGCGCTTCGTCAAAAATTATAGAAATGCTGACATTTCAGGATATCAACAGAAAAAAATAGTAGTCATGTATAAAGTTAATAGCAATTCATCCACCATCTATCTGACCGATGGTGGATTAGAAACTGATTTAATATTTAACAAAAAAATTGATTTACCACACTTTGCTGCATTCCCTCTTTTAGAAAATCCGCAACAAATGGAAATCCTAAGAAAATATTATTTAGAATATTTAGAACTAGCTAGAAGCTTCAAGACCAACTTTATTTTAGAAAGCCCAACCTGGCGTGCCAACGAAGACTGGGGTTATACGTTAGGCTATTCTAAAACCGATTTGATAAGACTAAACAAATTGGCTATAAAGGAACTTCAATCGTTGAAAACGCTTTTTAAAAATGATATAAATTCTATTTTGGTAAGCGGTCAAATTGGTCCTCGAGGAGATGGCTATCAAGTTGAAGATGCTATGAAAGCGGCAAATGCCAAAGCATACCACGACTTACAAATTAAAGCATTTAAGGAAGCGGGAGCAGATTTGATAACGGCTATAACAATGAACTATGTAGATGAGGCCTTTGGCATAGTACTGTCTGCCCAATCAAACAATATGCCTGTAGTTATTTCATTTACTGTTGAAACTGATGGTAATTTACCTAGTGGCGAATCACTTGAAGAAGCCATTACTGCTATTGATAGTTTTTCAGATAACTATCCATCTTATTATATGATAAACTGTGCGCACCCAACTCATTTTTCAGAAAAAATTAAATCAAATTCAAAATGGAAGTCAAGAATTAAAGGAATTCGCGCTAATGCATCCTGTAAAAGCCATGCGGAATTAGATCAATCCACCGAATTGGATATAGGCAATAAAGAGGAGCTTGGACAATTACATATCCATTTAAAAGAGCACCTCCCGAATCTTAATGTTTTTGGCGGTTGTTGCGGCACCGACACCTCACATATAAAGTCCATTTGCAAACATGTGTTGTGATATTTTCATAACCGGTGCATATGATTGGGAGTTCTTTGGAACTCCTTTTTTTGTGAAATGATTAAAAATCTTGTTAGTAAAGAATTTGATGAACGACAAAGCTTATTGTATTTTTACAGCCTAACACTAATCAATGACCAAAATAAATGTCATTATACCTGCGTATAATGAAGCAGATTCTATAGCCAAGGTTATTAGGGATATTCCCCCAATAGTTGACGAGACTATCGTGGTAAACAATAACTCCACCGATGCTACCGAAGCCAATGCAAAACAAGCTGGAGCTACTGTTTTAACCGAAAGCCAAAAAGGTTATGGTTATGCATGCTTACGAGGCATTGATTATATCTCTAAAAAACCTCACAAACCAGATATCATTGCTTTTCTAGATGGGGATTATAGCGATTACCCCGAAGAACTTACTAAACTTGTATCACCAATTCTTGAAAAGGACGTCGATTTTGTTGTAGGAGCACGTGTAAAACAACTGAGGGAAAAAGGAGCTATGACCACCCCGCAAATTTTTGGGAATTGGTTGGCTACCTTTTTAATGAAACTCTTTTTTAATGCGAAGTTTTCAGACCTTGGTCCGTTTAGAGCTATAAAATACAATAAACTAATAGCGCTAAACATGGAAGACAAAACTTATGGGTGGACTGTAGAAATGCAATTAAAAGCACTAAAACAGAAGCTTAGTTATGTGGAAGTCCCTGTAAACTATAGAAATAGAATTGGTGTCTCAAAAGTTTCTGGAACCATAAAAGGTGCTATATTTGCAGGCATAAAGATACTAGGTTGGATTTTTAAATACAGTCTTAAATAATGTATATAGAAACTACCATTATTATCATCTACACTATTGCGCTACTGCTCATATTTATGTATGCTTTGGCTCAATTAAACCTCCTGTTTAACTATTTGTCAGCTCAAAAAAAAGACACTTCTTGTGATACTTTTGATTTATCAAATCCCGATGAGGTACCTTATGTTACAATTCAGCTGCCTGTTTACAATGAAATGTATGTTATGGAGCGTTTGTTGGATAATATTGCCAAAGTAGATTATCCAAAAAACAAATTAGAAATCCAAGTACTGGACGACTCTACCGATGAAACTGTAAAAAGCACAAAAGCCCAGATACTTGAACTTCAAAAAACAGGACTAGACATTCAACATATTACCAGAAAAGTAAGAACAGGATTTAAAGCTGGGGCATTAAAAGAAGGTTTAAAAATAGCAAAAGGTGAATTTATTGCAATTTTCGATTCTGATTTCCTTCCTAAGTCGGATTGGTTAAAACGAACTATTCCTTATTTTAAAGATGAAGAGGTTGGCGTTGTTCAAACCAAATGGGGGCACATTAATCGTAATTTTTCAGTACTCACAAAAATTCAAGCCTTTGCTCTAGATGCGCATTTTACCTTAGAACAGGTTGGACGAAATAGTAAAGGACACTTTATTAATTTTAATGGAACCGCTGGTATTTGGAGAAAAGAATGCATTATAGATGCAGGTAATTGGGAAGGTGACACATTAACCGAAGATTTAGATTTAAGCTATCGTGCTCAACTAAAAAATTGGAAATTTAAATATTTAGAGGATGTTGAAACTCCAGCAGAATTACCAGTGGTTATAAGCGCTGCGCGTTCTCAACAATTTAGATGGAATAAGGGTGGTGCCGAAAACTTTAGAAAAATGTTATGGCGTGTTTTAAAAAGTGAAACTATTTCAGCCAAAACTAAAGTTCATGGTTTGTTGCATTTACTAAATAGCACTATGTTTTTAAACATTCTTATTGTGGCTATTTTAAGTATTCCTATGCTTTATATTAAAAACGAATACGCGCATTTAAAACCCTACTTTTATGTAATGAGTTTTTTCGTGATAAGCACCATTATTTTCTTTGTGTGTTATTGGATGATGTACCGCAGAACATATGGTAGTGGGATAAAGAACTTTGTAAATTACATTGGTATGTTTTTCGTGTTCTTCTCCATCGCCATGGGCTTTTCACTTCATAATTCTATAGCGGTTTTAGAAGGACATTTAGGAAAGAAAAGCGAGTTTGTACGTACACCAAAATTCAATTTAAAAAAGTATAAAGACAATTGGAAAAACAATAAATACATCAAGAAAACCGTATCTGTACATGTTATCTTCGAGGGGCTTTTAATGGCATACTTTGGCTTTGGAATGTACAGTGCGTTTATTGTGGGTGATCAAGGAGGCGATTTCGGACTATTCCCATTCCACCTAATGTTATTTGTTGGTTTTGGATATGTGTTTTTTAAGTCTTTGGCTTCTAAGGTTTAATATATTTTGGGCGTTACCCACAAGGGGTCGCGCTTTCCATTAATAGTTTTGGCTCGATGCGCGCCTCACCAAAAGCTAACCATTACAATCGCTAACGCAGATCCTGAGAAAATCAAGTTATATTTGTTTATGCCTTTAAAAACTTTGCTTTTCAAAACATTTAAAACACCTGTTCTTCTTATTTTGCTAAGTATTATTTTTTACTGGCTTTTCGCTTATAATTTAGTGCGTATAGAATATTTAAAGCTAGTTTTACTGTATACAGGTTTATTCTTTCTCTTCTTTAAATTACTAAACAGTTTTAAAAATAACACCAAACTTTTAACTTATTTAGCCTTTGGCTTTAGAGCTATTTTTATTTTTGCAATACCAAATCTCTCTCAAGATTTTTATCGATTTATTTGGGATGGACGGATGATTTTGGAAGGTTTTAACCCTTATTTGTATACTGTTGAATTCTTTATGTCTCAAGGAGAATTACCAATTGCTCAAGCTAAAGAATTGAGAGAAGGCATGGGAGCCTTAAATGCTGGTCATTATACCAATTACCCACCTCTAAATCAACTCTGTTTTACAATTGCTAATATATTTTCAAGTAATAGCATCTTGGGATCAGTTATAGTAATGCGACTTTTAATTATTGCCGCTGATTTTGGCACACTTTATTTTGGAAAAAAATTATTGGAGAAACTTAATATTTCAACTTATAATATCTTTTGGTATATTTTAAATCCTTTTATCATCATTGAACTTACTGGAAATTTACACTTTGAAGGTGTAATGATTTTCTTTTTAGTATGGAGTTTATATTTACTTTATATTGGTAGATGGCAGTGGAGTGCTGTAGTTTTAGCATTTTCAATTTCCGTAAAACTTATACCTTTAATTTTTCTACCATTGTTTTTTCAATGGTTTATCAAACGTGAAGATGAGACACTGAATCAAGTTCAGCATGAAAAAACAAAAATGCATATTTTTAAAGGATTAGGCAGATTAATATGTTTCTACCTTATCATTCTAGGGACAGTCATTCTTTTATTTCTACCGTTTTACTCTTCAGATTTTATAAATAACTATTCTGCAACAGTTGCTCTTTGGTTTCAAAACTTTGAGTTCAATGCAAGCATTTATTATTTAGCGAGAGAAATTGGGTACACCTTTAGAGGTTATAATGAAATTGCCACCATTGGAAAAATAATTGCTATTGTGGTTGTGCTATTTACTGTAAGTATTACTTTTTTTAGAAGAAATTCTAGCATGGCTAAACTTATTACGGCAATGTTACTTGTACTTTCTTTTTATTATTTTACTGCTACAACAGTACACCCTTGGTATGTTGCAACATTATTAGTTCTATCAATATTTACGAAATATAAATTCCCATTAGTATGGAGCTTTGTAATCATCTTAAGTTATCTGGCTTACATCAATTTAAATAAAGCAGACAAATCTGAAAATTTATGGATTATCACCCTAGAATATAGCATAGTATACGCAGTTTTCATATGGGAAGTTTTCGTGAAAAAAAACACAAAAAAATACGTGCTTTAAAGCAATTTTAAACTTTGCACGCGGTAAATTTCATCCTCACCATCAAAGTCTTCAACAAAGGTTATTTTAAAATCCTTATCAATTAAATCTTTGTTATTCTTTAAATCAAATTGCTTTAAAACACGAGGATGTACTTCTTCAAAGGCCAATTCCTCGCCATTTTCAAACCAAAAAGTAAAATAACCGTTTTTATAGGATTTAAAAACAGCTGTTCTCATAATATAAAAAGTAAAGGGTATTATTCTCTATCTTCAATCGTTTCAGCATCCATTTTAGGAGATTGTACTGCATTGGAATCATCACTATCAAGATTTTCGTAATCATCCTCATCATAATTTTGCATTGTTACCGCTAGCTTAGAACTTACTTTTACTAAATACTTAGTATCAGAAGTAGTTACTTCAACAGCTTCAATCATGTCGTTATGCTGATTTCTAAAGGATATAATATGGTCGTCATCATATCCATCTGGATATTTTTCAACTAATAAGGCAAGAATCTCGGGGGTTAATTTTTTGAAATCTACAATAACCCGCTTTAAGTTATCATGTTTTGGTTTCATGGTTGGTTAAATTATTTTGATTTGGCTATTTTACTTGCAAAAAGATACGGAAAAAATAAAATGACAACAATATCAAATTATATTTTGTCCAATTTTTGAGCAATTTTTTCAAATTCTAAATAACGAAGCTAAAATTGATACGTTAATTTTAGGTTATGAGAATAAAAAATTAACACTAAAAATATTAAGTTATTAATAGGCTCTTCAATAAAACTTGGAGACGGAAATTTTATGCCATTTTTCTTCTTGCTCCCATTTCAGTTGGAAATAAATTAAGAATTATGGTTTTTTTAAATTGGTCAATGTCATAGGGTTTCAAGATGATATCATTCATACCACATTCAAATATCTGATACTTTTGTTCTTCTATTTCAACTGCTGTTAAGGCGATTATTGGTATAAATTTATTGAAAAATCTGATTTCTCTAGTTGCTTCTATACCATTTTTTACGGGCATATTAATGTCCATCAAGACCAAATCAAAGTTGCTTTCTTTAACCATATTAATAGCCACTTCTCCATTTTGGGCAATATCACATACCACATCTTCACCCTCTAAAATTCGTTTAGTAACTGTTTGGTTAATACGGTTGTCTTCGACTATTAATATCTTCTTATTAGATAACTGTTTGAAATCTAATATGGGGGATGTGATTGTTTCACTATCTGTAATTTCGGCTCCAATCTCTAAGGTAAATTTAAATATTGTACCCTGTCCTAACTTACTTTCTACATTAATGGTTCCTCCTGCTTGTTCGACCAGTTTTTTTACAATTGGCAACCCTAATCCTGTACCTTGATATTCATTGGATGAGGCATCAATTTGAGTAAATTCATTAAATATTTGATCCAGTTTATTCGTTGGAATTCCAGGTCCTGTGTCTTGAACAACGAATTGAAGTTTTACCTTATCCTCAAATGTACCGAATGTACTAACTAGTAAATTGATTTCACCTTTTTCAGTGAACTTGCAAGCATTACCAACCAAATTCATTAAAATCTGTGAAAGCCTAACAGAATTTCCTTTAAGTAAACTAGGAACATCTTCATCTATATTTACATTAATTTCATTTTGATGCTGAACTCTAATATATTCAAAAGTAGACACCATATTGCCAATTAGAGTATCTAAACTAAATATAGAATCTTCTTCCTTAACACTATTACTTTCTATTTTGTTAATCTGCAGTAAATCATTAATTAATGCCAATAAATAATTTGCCGAAAATTTTAGCGAGTTCAGATCTTTTTCATGTTCTTTTAAATCTTTATTTTCTAACAAAATAGAACTCAAGCCAATAACGCCATATAAGGGTGTTCTTAATTCATGGCTTACAGTGGCGAAAAATTTGGTTTTTGCTTTAGTTAGCTCATCACTTTTTTGTTTTTCAATTATGTACTGCTCATTTTTCTCTTGTAAATTTCTTATCAAAACCTTTCTTTTTTGATAAGCCATGAAAAATATACATAAAACAATTATTAGACATATACCCGCACCAAATCCTAGTATCAGTAGTATGTTTTTGCGATCTGCTTGCTCTAGTAATAGCTTTTTTTCAAGCTCTTTAGACTTTATTTGTTCCTTAAAACGTTCTACATTAAGCTTTGCACTTACTGATTCAATAATACTTTTGGCCTCATTAGTCTTTTTTTCCTCTTCATAGACTTCTAGAGTTTTGCTTATGTTATAGAAACCTTCATAATCCCCTCTCATCTCCATAGCATCTTTATAGCCATCATACCCCTCTAGTAAAGCATCCTTAAAATCTGTATTTTCACAAAGGGCAATGGTCTTATTAAAGTATGTAATTGCTTCATCAGGATGATTTAGTAAAAGGTGCCATCTTCCTATATTGTGATAATGACTTGCTGCAAAATGCGGTGGATTCCCTAAAAGATTTAAATAGTGCTCCGTTTTTTTAAGATGAAATTCAGATTTTTTCGGTTGCTTAGTTTCATTAAAAGCTCTACACAAATTATGATGAAGCTTGAATAACCTAAGAGTATCTTTTAGCTTTTCTGCAATTTCTATGCTTTCCAGATAAGCTCTTATTGTTCTACCCTTATAACCTTTGGTATAGTAATAAATATTAGAAATGTTACTTTTAAATCGTAATAAAAGAGAGCTGTCATTTGTTTTTACAGCCTCGTCTAACGACTTCAAAAACAAATTTTTAGCACCAAGCGTATCCTTAATTCTTATAAGCGTATTCCCAACAATTGATCTTACTTGATGAATGTGCTCCTTATTAGCACTTTTTTTGGCCAATGGCAGTCCTTTATCGGCGTATATCAAAATTGGTGCATAATTGGATTTATAAAATTCCTCGGTCATCCAATGCATCATAGCCTCGACATGGTCTGTAATCTCTTTGTCAGTAGAATCGATAGATATTTTGGGCATTCTTTCAATTACAGAATTCAGTGGGTGCTCTTCAGCTTCAAAACCTAAATTTTCTTGTTGCCCAGAAAGACCCAAATTAATGAGAAAGAAAATTATAAAAAATATTATGTTAGTCGGTTTCACTAAAATTTGAAAAAAATACCCGTAAATATATATATTTTTTTACAATTTATTCATTTTATCGAATAAATTTACATTTTATCTTATTTCTTAATGATACTCATTGGAGGATGAAGAATCTTAAAATCGATTCACATCCAAACAAGCACTGGAAAAAAAAAGTGAATATGCCCTAAAGAAAAAGGAGTAAATTGCCTATGGACACAAGCTTTCCGTCTGCTTATAACATTCTAAGTGTATTCAACTCTTGTTCTGTTAAATGTTTCCAATGTCCGCGAGGAATGTCCTTTTTAGTGAGGTGTCCAATAGCAACACAGTCTAAACTTAAAATATCGTAATTAAAAAACTCCAAAATAGTACGGATAATAGTGTTACCAGTATTTTTAATTTTTAAACCCACTTCTTTTTTAGTGGCGCCATCAATATAGCTTATCTCCTCAACTTCTATTAATTTACCATCAATCTTAAAACCATTCTGAATCTTTTTAAGATCCTCTAGTTTCAGATTTTTGTCAAGTTCAATATGGAATAAACGTGCAACCCCATTCTTAGAATTTGTAAATTTTTTATGAATAGTATCATCGTTTGTGAACAGCAATAGACCTTTGGAATTTCTCCCTAAACGACCTATCGGTTTTATCTTGGAATTAGTAGCATTAGCCACCAAATCCATTACAGTTCTACCTTTACCTTCGCTAGTTGTGGTAGCAAATCCTTTGGGCTTGTTTAAAAGTACATAAGCTTTTTTCTCTGGGCTGATTCTTGAACCATCATAACGCACCTCATCACCAGGTTTTACTTTATAGCCCATTTCAGTAATTACTTTTCCGTTTACCGAAACCAAACCAGTAGCAATATGCACATCTGCTTCCCTGCGCGAACAAACACCAGCATTAGCCACATATTTATTTAAACGAATCTCATCTGAATTTTTCGCCATCTTTCCCGAAGTTGATTTATTCCCGGCTTTATTCATATAACGTCTATCATCCTGCTTGCCCTTAGAAAAATTTCCTTTGCCCTTATGTCTGTTCATTACCCTAATTTTTTGCAAAGATATACTTAAACATTAGAAAATCTATTGGATATTGTAATCTCTTTGAAATCAATCTCTTTAACAGAGTATTAAATACGATTAAGTATCACACTCACATCAATTAACAAAATGCAAAAAACACCCGCTAGAATTATAAATTTTAGAATGTTATGCAATATCAAATAATGGATCTTCGTGGAAGATCTCCAAAGCAAAAACAGAAAAATTACCAATAAAAATAAACTCAAATAAAAAAAAAGAAACATATAACCAACTTCGTAGCGAAATAGTAATAAGTACATGGGAATTGAAGTAGCCAAAGCTAATATTGTAAGCATCTTTTTTGAAGCTTTTTCCCCATATGCTACAGGTATCGTAATATAATTTTGAGCTATATCACCTTTTATATTTTCTAAGTCTTTGGTGAGTTCTCGCATTGAAATCATGAGAAATAAGAAAATGGCGTGTACAAAAATAACCGTGTCTAAATTTTTGTAGTATAAGAAGATAGCGAAGAAAGGAGTAATAGTTAGTATTGCTGAAGTTAAGTTACCTATAAAAGGCATTTTTTTCAGCTTATGCGAGTACAACCAGATACTAAAAATATAAACAGCGAAAAATAATACTGCATTAAAAGATACATAACTAGCCATAATAGCTGCCAAAAAATTAAGCACAAAGTAGAATGATAATTTTGTGTTTTGACTAACAAGTCTGTCAAGACGGGACTTTAACGGGCGATTGATTAAATCCTTTTCAGAATCGTAAAAATTATTGATGATATAACCTCCCGCAATTGTCGCTGCAGAAGCCAAAACTAGCATCAATAAATTAATATCAAAGAGAACGTCTTTAAGTGGTTTTTCAGGAGCTAAAATATAGATTGAAGTTAAATATTGCCCGATAACTACAACTAAAATATTGTAACCGCGCACGACAGAAAACATGCTAAAAAACTTAAGCAAAATATGTTTCTGTCTTCTGGAAAGCATAGATCTAAATAAATAAGATCCTGGACCAAGTTCAGGATGATAAAATAATTTGAAATAAAGATAAGTGAATTTTAGAAGTTATAAACCACTTCTAATTTATGACCTGAAAGTGATTGTTTCGCCTTTTCAAAATCTTCGGTAAACCCAAGTATATAACCGCCACCGCCAGAACCACAAAGTTTCAAGTAATAGTCATTGGTTTCCAGCCCTTTTTGCCAAAGCTCGTGGAATTGTTGAGGAATCATAGGTTTGAAATGATTCAATACTATTTTAGATAATTGTTTGGTATTTCTGAACAATGACTTGATGTCTCCCTTCAAAAAGTTATCTACACAAGCATCTGTATGTTTTATAAACTGATTTTTCAACATATTACGGAAACCTTCATGCTTCATCTTTTCCATAAAAAGGTGTACCATAGGAGCAGTTTCACCTGTTATTCCACTATCTAAAAGAAACACAGCTCCTTTACCATCGCTTTGTTGTGCAGGGATACCAGTGGCTTCAATATTATCTTTAGAATTTATTAGTATTGGAATACTTAAATAACTATTTAGTGGATCTAAACCTGAAGAACTACCATGAAAGAACGATTCCATTGCTGAGAAAATAGACTTTAGCTTGAACAGCTTATCACGTGTTAAATTTTCAAGAACCGTAATTTTATCAAAAGCGTATTTATCGTAAATAGAAGCAACTAAGGCTCCACTACTACCTACCCCATAACCTTGAGGGATAGAAGAATCAAAATACATACCTGAGTTCACATCATCGAATAATGCATCCATATCAAACGAAACCAATGTACTATCAACATCTTGCAGATACTGAGCAAATTGTTTCAGACTTTCGTTTGATTTTAGTGCATTTTCAGAAGTGTTATTATCTTTCTTTAAAGCACCATTATAAAAGCTATACGGAATTGATAAGCCTTTAGAGTCTTTGATGATACCGTATTCTCCAAACAGTAGAATTTTTGAGTAAAATAGGGGTCCTTTCATAACAGCTATTTTGGCTTGACGACTTTGTTTAATAAAAATACAAATTTTTTAAACAAAAATTATTAATAATTCTATAATTTATTAGCCCCCAAACCAATAATGTCGCAAATATACTGTCCGTTTTGACAATATGCAACTAATTCAGACTTAATGAATTCCAAAACAGAATTAGACTCTTTCTCCGGATAAAGCACATGCACATTCGCTCCAGCGTCTAAAGTGAAACAAACTTTAGAATTCGTAGCCTTTCTGTATTCCCAAATTTTATTAATAATCTCCAAAGTTTTTGGCTTCATTAAAATGAAGTAAGGCATACTTGTCATCATCATCGCATGCAAAGTCAATGCTTCACTCTCCACTAAAGCAATAAATTGATCCAAATCACCTTCTTTTAGTATTGAGATAATATTTGAAAGATTTTTATCAGCTTGCCTAAAACGTTCTTGAGCGAAAGGATGACCGTGCATTAAATTATGACCAACTGTACTACTTACTTGTTTTTCACCCTTATCCACAAGCAGGATGGTATCTTGATAGTTTTTAAAATTCTCATGAACTTCGTAAGGGTATTTTACTCCATATAAATCTGAACTTCCTTCTATTTTTGGATGCGTCCCCCAAACCACCAAGTCTCCTTCAATACTTCTCGAAGCACTACCAGAGCCTAAACGTGCTAAAAACGAGGCTTTTTTTATAAAATCTTCTTGTGAAATATTTGGATTTAATTCATTTTCAACGCTCATTAAGCACAACGCTAAAGCACTCATACCCGAGGCTGAAGATGCAATTCCAGAACTATGTGGAAACGTATTTGAAGTTTCAATTTTAAAATGGTAGTCTTTCAAAAAAGGCAAATAGTCTTCAACCCTTTTGAAAAACGTTTCAATTTTTGGTTTGAAATCATCTTTTGGTTCTCCATCTAACAACACTTCAAACGAATAATCTTCTTTATTTTCTTTTTTTGAAAAACTCAACGATGTTATTGTCTTGCAGTTACTAAGTGTAAAACTAATAGATGGATTTTCAGGAATTTGATTTTTTTTCTTTCCCCAGTATTTTACCAAGGCAATATTACTCGGTGATTCCCAAGAAAATTTCCCGTTTTCAACACTCTGATTGTATGTTTCTGGAATAAAACTTTGCTCTGTCATTAGCCATTTTTATTCTGACAAAGATAACAACTTTACCATTGTCCTATAATTTCTGGCGGTAGCTACAACTTTTAATTTTCGTTCGAAGAAGTTGTTGCTACATTTGGCTTTTCCATAGCCAGTAGAACAATAAAAATATATGGCAGTATCTTTGATTAAGAACGATTCGTTAGGATAAGATATTTTAGAAAGTTCTTCAACTAAAGCTTCATCAGCTTTAGAATACAACATCATAAAATAACTCTTTTCTTTCTCCTCCTGCCGGAATGGAGAATTGTCAAAAATTTGCTTTAGTTCTTCTGGTTTAAGGACTAAAACTGGAACATCAAAACCAAAGTGAGATTTAATAGCCTCATGAAGTATAGGTTCTAAAGCTGCTTTACTTTTTTCAAGAGACTCAAAAATCACATTACCACTTTGAATATAGGTTTGTACATTTTCTAACCCCACTTTCGTGAATAATTCACGCAATTCAGCCATGGGTATTTTCTTTTGCCCACTTACGTTTATCCCTCTTAGTAAAGCAATATATTTAGTCATTATCCTTGTTTCTAAATTTTTGTCTGCGCATTGGCATTTTATCTATTAAATTGAAGAAAACAGCTGGATCTTCCAATTTATTCGATTCATACTTTTTATTACCATCTAAACCTAAAAGCATTATACTAAATCCTTGTTTAGTCTTAGTAATTTGAAAGCGCTTAGGACTCTTTTTCCAATCATAATACACACATGAATCTGCAATACATTTATAAATAACAATTTTTCTATCTAATAGTTTAGCCTTCTCTTTTTCAAGCGCATCGAACTGTTGATTTGCCATTTTAGAACTTAAGTTGTCAGCATATATTAAAATGACGCGCTCTTTCCACTGATGAGAACTTAAGTTTTGAGCCCATAACATATTTGAAAACAGAATAAAAACAATTAAATACTTCATTTTGATAATGAATTCACAATAGCCTTAGAGGCGATGTATGCTCCTGTCCAAGCATTTTGAAAATTAAATCCACCTGTAACCGCATCAATATTTAAAACCTCTCCCGCAAAATACAGATTTTCCACTTTCCTACTTTCAAAGGTTTTAAAATTCACTTCTTTTAAATTCACTCCTCCCGCAGTAACAAACTCCTCCTTAAAAGTACTTTTTCCATCTACTTGAAACACTGCTTGGGTAAGTTGAGTTGCCAAATTTTCCAATTGAGTTTTATTCACATCTGCCCATCGCAATTCAGAGGTAATTTTAGAAGCCACAACCAGTTTATACCATAAGCGCTTTGGGAGATTAAACTGCGGCGATTTAAAAACCGTTTTCTTACCAGCAACCTCCTTTATCCCCTTCAAATTATTTGAACAATCTGCATAAGATTGCTTAATGAAATTAATTTCAATTTGGAATTTATATTTAAGTCTTGCTAATTCTAAAGCGCCAAAAGCAGATAGTTTTAAAATAGATGGCGCACTCAAACCCCAATGTGTTATTAATAATGGCCCTTCACTAAATAAATCCGTCCCCAATACTTTAATTTCTACATTATTGGCAACCACTCCAGGAATGTCATTAATACGTTTATCTTTTATATTGAAGGTAAATAAAGAAGGTACAGGTTCTAGAATGTTGTGGCCTAAATTTTCTAGTAGATTCCAAACTTTTGTATTACTACCAGTAGCTACGAGCACCTTTTCAGTTAGAAATGTAGCTTGTGTAGTTTCAATTTTAAAATTGAGTTCTGCTTTTTCAATATTTCTAACAGGATGATTATAAAGCACCTCAACATTAAACTTTTCCGCTTCAGCTAAAAAGCAATCAATAATTGTTTGTGACGAATTACTTATTGGAAACATTCTTCCATCATCTTCAATTTTAAGAGCAACACCTCGTTTTTCAAACCATTCAATGGTATCACCAGTCATGAATTGATGAAAAGGCCCGAGTAATTCTTTTTCTCCTCTTGGATAATTTAAAACAAGTGCTTTAGGAACAAATTCGGCATGAGTTACATTGCATCTTCCACCGCCAGAAACTTTCACTTTTGTTAATCCCTCTTTTCCTCGCTCAAGGATGGCCACTTTTAAATTTGGATTTTGTTCTGTAATATTTATGGCCCCAAAAAAGCCTGCAGCACCGCCTCCAATTATAATAATATCAAATTGATTCATAGGTAAAAAAATCAATGTAAATTTAAGCCATAAAAGTTGTTCATGATTAAATACACCTACTTATTTCTTTTTGTTCTTACAGTGTCTTGCCAAAAGCCAGATGTTCACACTGGTATAGATTTACCTAAAGTTCTAAATGAGGTTTCTGGAAACGAAATTATTAAAAACTCCAATCAAATCTGGATGCACAACGATAGTGGAGATGAAGCTAGAATTTATTGTGTAAATTACAATGGTAAATTAATCAAAAAGCTCTACTTAAAAGCTAAAAATGAAGATTGGGAAGATATAACATCTGATAAAAAAGGGAATTTGTATATAGGCGATTTTGGCAATAACAACAATGATCGTGAAGACTTGAAAATTTATTTAGTGCCCTCTTCAAAACTAAATTCCGACGAGGAAGTTAAAGCGAAAAAGATAAAGTTTAAGTATGAAGATCAAAAGGATTTTCCTCCAAAAAAGAAAAAGTTGTTTTTTGACTGCGAAGCTTTTTTTCACTTTAATGGTAATCTCTATCTTTTTACAAAATCAAGGGTAAAGGAGAAACATGGCACTACAAACGTTTATAGAATCCCCGCCGTTGAGGGCAAACATAAAGCAAAAAAAATTGGTTCCTTTAATTTTGGAAACGAGTTTTACCATTGGGTAACTGGAGCAGATATTAGAGACGATGGCAAACAAATAGCTATTCTTACACAAAAAAACATTTGGCTCTTTACCGACTTTAAAGGTGATAATTTTTTTAATGGAACACGTTCCAAAATTTCATTTAAACATTCAACTCAAAAAGAAGGTGTTTGTTACAAAGATGATACTACACTAGTAGTTACAGATGAAAATGATCATGGTAGAGGAGGAAACTTATACGAATTTAAAATTAAACCTTAGTACCCGTATGCGTTTCCAGAACATTTAAAATGTCTTTCTTTTGAAGCACACCAGATTGTCTCCATTTTGGAACACCATCCACAAATAAAATCATAGTTGGCACACTTTTTACCTGATATTTTACGGCTAAGGGGTTATTTTTATCAATATCTATCTTAATGATTTTAACAGCATCTCCAATCTCATCTTTCACCTCTTTAAGAATGGGCAACAATGTTTGACAAGGCCCACACCATGTTGCAAAAAAATCTACTAGAACTACTTTTTCAGAATTTATGATATCGTTAAAACTGCTTTTCATGTTTTACTTAATTTGATAACCTTTTAGACGCTGAAATTGGGTGAAAATTACATTCAAAACTATCGACTTTGAAACAAGTTCAGGGCAACACGCCTTATCAGAATCCAAATCCTATTTTAAAGGCAAACAACAATCCGTCATCGCTATTAAAGGCAGAAATATTTAAAGTCATCATATCTGCAGCATTGGCAAAAATACCACCACCAAAAGAGTTATTCCAGGTATTTGAGTCTTCGCCATCTAACCATACGCGACCATAATCTAAACCGCCATAAAAACCAATGTTTAATGGTAGTAAGCCTGTTTTTACTTTTCTAAGATTAACGCGTACATCTGTGGTTTGCACAAAAGCAGAATTCCCAATAAAACGCTCATCTCTATAACCTCTCAAACCATTATTTCTTCCTAAACTAGCAGCTTGGTAAAACTCAAAATCATCACCTAAATTAAAATGTGCTCTAGATTTGCTGGCTAAAACTATCTGCCCACTTGGAACCAACTTATAATCAAATCCCAATTCTGGAATGATATATCCAAATCCTCTACTGGTGCTTACATTATTTCTATACCCCGCTTGAACCGCAAACAACATGCCCAATGTTGGGAATGCTGCATTATCAACATTAGCATATTGGTATTTAGCATCGGCGCCGAAAAAGTCTTGTTGATCAAAAACAGAATCAGGTAATTCTCCTGGTTCAGCAACAAATCTACCTGTTGTTTTATCAACTTCGTTCGATTCATAAGACACGCCAATTTTCAAGCTTGCTCCCAACTTTCCACGCCATGTAAGTGCCGGAGCCACTTTAAAGGTTCTTAATTTTACGCGGTTGTAATCTAAGTCGAACATATCTTCATCATCTGCATTTTTATTAATCGTTTCATTACCAAATCCAAAGAAATTAATTGCATAATTTGGGCTTGTGAATTTAGTGTCAAAAGCCAAATTCCAGTGCCCTATTACGTTCGCAAATTCGGCATGATAGCCCAAATTAAAACCATTTGTAGCAAAATAATATCCAGCAGAAATAATGTGTTGTGAACTAAATGGGTTACGCTCAAAACCATAGGCAGTTATTGTGTTAGCAAAACCAATACTTAAACCATCATCAGGATTTGATCCAATTGACGGTATAAATTGATTAGAACTATTTTTTAATTTCTTATAATCATATACATTGGTTTCATAATCATCCGTTAACTTCTTGCTTCCCTTATTTGTTAAAAATGTATTATCCTTGGTTTTATGGTCATAGATTTTTAAACGTTTACCATTTAAAACATTGTAGACATCGTTATTCTGACCACCAATAATACGAACTTTAATTAAATCATCTCCTTCTCCAAATACCTCAAAATGATCATCATCATCTAATCCATAAATCCAGATTTCTTTTGTTTCATTAGACGAATACGTACGTTCATGAAACTTATCTTTCTTTTTACCTTTTTTTATTCTGTAAGCGACAACCTTAGTTTTTCCATTAGGTAAACGTTCAACATCAAACCAATCATCTTTATTAGTGCCTTTGATTACTCCATATTTATTAACATGATGATAGTAAGCATCAGATATCTTCTGAAGATTAGAGCGTCTTCCAATCAATTTTTGCTTTATTTCCTGAAGCGTATTTTGATTTACCTCTGGTGGGAAATTTTTAAATGCCTTGTCAATAACATCTTCTGTAATATTATCCACAATACGTTTCACTTGAGCATCCCAAACGGCTTTACCTGATTGATTGATAAGTGCCATATCTAATGGATAAGGCTCTAAATTGAACCATTTTGGGCTCTTTAACTCTTCATCGTAGCTTTGCATTAAACGAAGAGCTGGTACAATTTTAGTTGCTACACTTAAAAGGGCACCATCTGCCATAATTGAAAATGCTTGATCGCGGTCTCTAGGTACTGGACGATATACTTTTTTATCATCTATTTTAAACTCTGCCCAACGCCATTGATCTTCGTGTCTATCCCAATCTCCAAGCAACATATCAAATAGTCTTGCTCTTACATAGGCTTCCTCATCAATGATAAAATCTTCGTCTTTATTTATCTTTTTTAATACATCATCTGTACTTATCATTTTATTGGAGAACCCAAAACTAGCTTTATCTCCATGTCCAGAATCCGTACGCTCTTCAATCATATAAAGTGCATCACCAAACTCGTCCGCAAAATGACCCAAAGCATTTTGCTTTGGCACATAATACATCACGGGATTAGTGTGATATATATCAATGGCATCTGCCAAATCTCCAACTACAAAGGGCGCGTAAGGGTGCGACCCTGTAAACACATCTAGCAGTAAACCTTCTGTATAGGTGTCATCAAACTGTCCTTCAATATATTGATCTTTAAAAGCAACGGCTTGCAAATACTGAACTGCATTTTTCCTAAGTGCCCGCATTACATATTGCCTACCCTTTTTATCCTCTAATCGTAAGGACATAGATTGATGCCCTCCACCTTTTCTAATTACTTTTAAGCCTCCAAATAAGGTATCTAAATCAACAGTTGGCGCCTTTACGTTTTGACTGAAATCCTCACGATAACGATCTCCCCAAAAGAATTTATACGCACCACCTTTAGTGGTTTCTTTTTCGGTATAAATTGAAGCTACTTTATCTGTTGGATACGATTTTGGGTATGTTGTAAATACTTTTTTATCGTTGGGCTTTAAGACTTCTGTTTGATACACAACTTTGTCATCCACATAAAAACGCACATAAGAAGAGCCATCTTTAAAAACATCTAATCTGGCATATCCCATTGCACCATAAGAAAACTGTCCTCCACCTACATTTCGCGTTGGCGTTTCTTTCGAACCAGATCCGCTCACAATTTGAGGTAAATTATCTTCAATTATGTATTGTAAATTATGATCATGACCCGACACAAAAATGGTTTTATCATTTTCTTGAGCTAAGGTTATTACACGTTTTCTAAACTCGTTGTATAATTTATTTTGGTTATCAACATTAATAACCCCTCCCGTTTTTCTTATAAGATTTTTTAAAGTTCCTAAAATTGGTAACGGTGACATATGACTACCAAACGAGTATTGTCCTCCATGAGAGCCATTAGTAAACAAAGGATGATGCACTGCAATAATGGCGGTCTTACCTCTTGCCTTTTTAATTTCACCTTCTAGCTCGTCAAAAAACTTAGTTCTTGTTTTAATATCGCAATCATCATTAATTGTGGGATGTTTATCCCAGTCGGTAACATACCATTCTGAATCTACAAGAATTAAAACTATATCATCCCCGATTTTTATGCGCTCTAATGGGCAACCGTTTTCAGGTAAAAAAGTATCCTTACCCAAAGCGTCTTCAATATATTTTTCTTGTCTTTTAAGCCCTTTCAAACCATCACTATACCAATCATGATTTCCTGGAATAAACACTGTTTCTCCTTTAAAGTTCTTTACAGCATCAATTTGAGCGTTTAGTTGCGCTTCTCCTAAAGCACGACCTTCTTCACTTTTTCTTGGAAGTCCTTTAGGGTAAATATTATCTCCTAAAAAAATGACAGTGCTATTTTTTGAAGCTTTGGATAATTCAGCCTTAAAACTTTTTACTGCCTTGTCGGATTCTGATTCGGCAGAAATTCCAGCATCACCAATTAAATAAAAGGTATGGGCTATTTTTTTATCTGGAGACTGAGGCTGTGTTGATTTATCCTTGTACTGTGGTTTATAAGTGGCACAAGCATTAAGAAAGGTAATAACTATAAATAAAATTGTAATTTTTTGAATCTTCATTCTCTAATGGATTAATAGAATAAAGATAACAAATACAATTTTAGGTTAAGGATTATTTCCTAATCTATAACTTCTGTTTTAATGATTGTTTCAGAAAGTAAGGTTCTATGTACAGGACATTTTGATGCTATTTCCTTCAATTTGGCCTTTTGAGTATCATCTAAATCACCAACAAATTTCAATCGCTTTTGTAAATGATCAATACGTTTTGGCTCATCTAAATCCAACATTAAATCATCACTGTGCTTTTTAGAATAAGTGATGTAAGCATACACTTCTTGTAAATCCCATTTTTTGCGTTCCGCATACATTTTTAAAGTCATTACGGTACAAGAAGCCAATGCGGCACTTAAAAAATCATAGGGCGAAGGCCCAAAATCATCACCTCCAACAGATTCGGGTTCGTCCCCAATAAAGTTGTGTTTTTTAGTTTGAATTGATGTTGTAAACTTATCTTCAACTAAACTTAAATGCGCAACTAATTGTTCACCTTTGGTGTCCAAAATTGTACTATCCTGTGGCTCAAAATAGCGATCTGTCCCAAGTACCAATCACGTTGCCTGCATAACTACTGTCTTTTGAGTTGGTCAATAAATGATCTGCATCGTCCAAACTCACAAAACTCTTAGGATGGTGCGCGTTGACATATAACTCTTGTGCATTGTTTATACCTACAATTTTATCAAAAGGAGCATGCATGATTAGTAAAGGTTTCCGAAGATTTTTTGTGATTTCAGGGAGATTTGTTTTTCCAAAATCTTTTACAAAATCTTCATTTATTTTGAAGGGTCTCCCCCCAATATTTACCTCAACTTCACCTTTTTGTTTTACCTCCTCAATACCGTGCGAAAACAAATGCGTAACATGACCAACCGTTGAAGGTGCACCAATGGTCGCAACCGCTTCTATGTTCTTCAACTTTGAAGCGGCAACAATTATAGCTGCTCCGCCCAAAGAATGTCCTACCAACAACCCTGGTGCTTTATAATGTTCTGTGATATAGTTATTTACAGCAATCAAATCATCTACATTAGCAGAAAAATAACTCTCTGCAAACTCACCTTCACTTCTTCCTAACCCTGTAAAATCAAAACGCACTACACCAAAACCATGAGTCGTTAAGGAACGACTAATATTTTTTACCGCAGTTAAATTACTATTACAGGTAAAACAATGTGCAAAAATGGCAAAGTAACGTGGCTTTTTGTCTGCTGGAAGTTCTAGATATGCCTGTAAATTATGACCCTTGGAATTCCGTATGGTTAATCTCTCCCGATTCATGCTTTAGATGTTTTAATTTATTCTGATCTGTATACTTTGAAAATTTATTCAATAGTATTTGTAGTTTAGGATTGATAAAACTTTCACAAAATGACTTTTCAGGATTACTGTAATAGTAATTTTGAATTTGCTTTCTTGAAGCTTTGAAGCTTTTGAAAGGTAGTACTTGTGTTATCAATTTATCTCGAAACTGAAACTGCAATAATTCTAAAACAGAAATAACCTCCTGATTTTGCTGGACCGAAAAGGTGTAAATTGCAGAACGGTATTTGCTACGCATTGAATGATTTGAGGTGCTTTTATGTGTATGTAGATGAATTTCCATAAGAACTGATAACGGAATAAAAACATCATCAAAATGAACAATAACCGCTTCAGAAAACGCATCATTTTCTCCTATTGAAGCCACAAAACCTTGTTCCACTTTTGAAACTCCAATTATAGATTGGAACACCGCCTCTGTACACCAATGGCAGCCACCACCAAATGCTATTTTACATTTCATCTAAAAGAATAAAATAGTTTAAAAAATCAATTACCTTTTTATCTGGCATCTCACAGGGTTTTAGCTTTTCCCCAGAGTTAGTTATGTAATAATTTAGACTTATAAAGTCTGAACCTCCTAATTCCTCGGCATAAACTTTAAAGCTTTTCCCTTTATTGAAATCGGCACGTGTTACTCCATATTTTTTATTCTTGTATAATACCTCAGAGTATCCCAAGGGTAGCAACAGTATTCTTTTCAGCAACCTCATCAAGAACTACAAGACAACATAGAACACCCCACTTTATGTCTCGCCCAATCTGGTCGTTTTGCAAACCATTTTTCGTATTCAGGTTGTTCATCGTAAGGCTTTTTCAACATTTGAAATAGCTCATCAATAAGTTCATACTTCCCTTCGTCGGCATCATCAATGGCTAATTGTGCCATGTAATTTCGCAATATATATTTAGGGTTTACGAGATTCATTTTTTCCTTTCGATGTTCATCTGAAAGTGACTCCTTTTGCAAACGTTTACTATAGTTTACAAACCAATCTTTCCAGCGCTTTTCTATATTACCAACTATTTCATCGGGTTTATAAAATGCATCCGCAATAACTTCCAATCCATTTGATGTGGATTCCTTTTTGAAGTCAGCCAAACTTCTAAAGAAAATGGTCATATCTGTTTCAGTAAGATGCAGCACATCCTCTAATTCAAGAAAAAATGACGCATCATTTTCATCTTTATTTTGCAATCCTAGTTTAGCGCGAAGCATATCTAAACGTCCACTTTCAAAATCGGTTTTATATTGATTTAGAATCACTTCCAAAGGCTCAGCGTCTTCTATTAAGGGATAAATAGCATTGGCAAGTTGCAACAAATTCCATAACCCGATATTTGGTTGATTTCCATAACGGTAGCGCTTGTGTAGCCTATCTGTAGTATTTGGCGTCCAACCATAATCGTAACCTTCTAACCAGCCATAAGGCCCAAAATCAATGGTTAAACCTAAAATTGACATATTATCGGTATTCATAACACCATGCACAAAACCAACACGTTGCCAATCGATAATCATGTCTAAGGTCCGGTTGGTTACTTCTTCAAAAAATGCCAGATATGTCTCTTTAGAAGGCTCACCTAAATGCGAAAAATGATGTTTTATGGTATAATCCACCAGAACTTTTAAATTGTTATCATCCTGTCTTGCCGCAAAAATTTGGTAGTTCCCAAAGCGCAAAAACGATTCTGCAGTTCTACAAACTATAGCGCCTTTTTCGTAGGCAGGATTCCCATCATACATTACGTCTCGCAGTACTTGATCTCCTGATAAGGCTAAGGACAAAGCTCGTGTTGTAGGTACACCTAAATGAAACATAGCTTCACTACATAAATACTCTCTAATGGATGATCGTAACACCGCCAACCCATCCGCAGTTCTGGAATAGGGTGTTTCACCCGCGCCCTTTAATTGTAATGCCCAGTTTTTACCATTATGCTCCACTTCGCATAAATTGATAGCGCGTCCGTCACCTAATTGTCCAGCCCAATTCCCGAATTGATGTCCTCCATAACACATGGCATATGGCTTCGTTTTTTCCAGAACTGAATTTCCTGTAAACACTTTTAAGAAGTCTTCACTTTTTGCGTCATCTTCGGAAAGTCCTAAATTTTCTAACATTTGGGGTGACACATGCAGTAATTTGGGTTTTGAAGTTTGCTTTGGTGTTACGTATGAAAAACATGCTTCGGACACCTGTCTTCGAGAATTTTCCAGAACAGGATCTGAAGGTAGTTCTTTGTTGAATTTATCTTTTTTGTTGAGCTTCATATCAATTTTTCAATCCACTTTTTTAAGTCCTTCTCAGAAGGATTTTGCAATTTCTTTTTACCAATAATAATGGTTGGAAAATTAAGTTTTCTGTTTTCGTATAAACTTCTCAATGCTTCGGCATGCGCTTCGTTTAATTCTACATCTAAAAACTCATAATCTAAATTTAAGCTATCTAAATACGATTTGTAGTATTGACTTTTATGGCATCTTGTAGCACCATAGAGTATAATTTTTGTTTTCATTAAAAAACACCAACCTCTCTAAATTATGGGTTTATGCCGGCGTAATTAATACCAGTTAAACGATGCATATCATAACTAAATGTTGACAAATCCTCTTTGTTAAATTTTGAAATATCATCATATCCACATGCTCTTGCAACTACCTTTATCAAATCATTCGTGGCATCAAAAAAGTTAAAAAGTTGTTTTGCTGATGACTCAATAATTAACCTACTTCTTAAAGTTTCTTTTTGTGTAGCAATACCAACTGGACAATTGTTTGTTCCGCAAGCACGCATACCTAAACAACCAATAGCCTGTAAAGCTGAGTTAGAAATAGCAACCGCATCCGCACCAAGCATAAGCGCTTTTGAAAAATCTTCAGCTACTCTTAAACCACCAGTAATAATCAAAGTTATGTCCTTAGCTCCCACTTTATCCAAATAAGTTCTGGCTCTTACCAATGCTGGAATGGTTGGCACATTAATATGATCTCTTAAAATCGTAGGTGCAGAACCTGTGCCACCACCTCGTCCATCTAAAATAATATAGTCTACTCCAACATCTAAAGCAAATTGAATATCTTTTTCAATATGACTAGCGGCAATTTTAAATCCAACTGGAATACCTCCTGTTCGTTCTCTTACTTTATTAGCAAAATTTTTAAAGTCTTCAACCGTTTTTAAGTTTGGATTCGCTGCCGGAGAAATCGCTGTTTCGCCTTCCTTTAAACCTCTAACCTCAGCAATTTCTTTGCTCACTTTTATTCCAGGTAAATGTCCTCCAGTTCCTGTTTTTGCACCTTGCCCACCTTTAAAATGAAAGGCTTGAACATTATCTAACTTATCCCAAGAAAATCCAAATTCTGCCGATGCTAATTCATAAAAATATTTGGAATTATTAGCCTGTTCTTGAGGTAACATTCCTCCTTCTCCCGAACAAATTCCAGTTCCTGCCATTTCAGCGCCTTTTGACAATGCAATTTTAGCTTCTCGAGATAAGGCCCCAAAACTCATATCACTTACAAAAAGTGGAATATCCAAAGTCATTGGCTTTTTAGCTCTTGTACCAATAACTACTTTTGTAGTCACTTCTTCATGATCTAAAAGGGGTCTAGAAGCTAATTGCGCTGGTAAAAATTGAATATCATTCCACCTTGGCAATGTGTTTCTATCAACTCCCATTGACGCTGAAAACCCATGATGCCCAACATTTTTCAAACCATTTTTAGCCAATTCTTTGATATAACCCGTATATGGCTCGGTATCTTCAGGATGTGTATCGGCATAAGTACCTAAATAGTCGTTTCTATTGAAAGGTTGCGGATGCTTTTTTTCAAATTCTAAAATTTCATTTTCATCAACTAATAACTTATCACCTTCAATATATTCTTGAAATTTATGAAGCTGCTCCGTGTTATTATATTCGCTTACGCCAGTATCATATCTGTAATCCCAACCATGAACACCACAAATAAGATTTTGTCCTTCAATATAACCATCTGCTAATAGCGCACCACGATGGTGACACCTTCCGTACATCACAGAAATCCCCTTTTCATGTTTAACTACTACCAAGTCGGTATTACTCACCAAAGCGCATGCAGGTTCCTTTTCTTTTAATTCTGAAATTTTAGCGATTTCTACTTTTGACATCTTATTTATGGTTTGTTGATTACTTTAATTTTTCAGCATAAAGCTTTCTAAACTTTGCCAGTTTGGGGGTAATAACTGCATTACAATACCCTTGTTGCGAGTTATTTCGATAGTAATCTTGATGATAATCTTCGGCATCATAAAAAATATCCAATGCTGTAATCTCTGTGACGATAGGATCATCAAAATATTTGGCAACCTCCTTTAAGACAGCCTCTGCAATATCCTTTTGAGTTTCATCATGATAATAAATTACCGAACGATATTGAGTACCTCTATCCGCACCTTGCCTGTTTAAAGTGGTAGGATCGTGAGTAGTCATAAAAATGAGTAAAATCTCCTCATAAGAAATCACATCAGCATCAAAGGTAATTTGCACTACCTCGGCGTGTCCTGTTAATCCAGAACACACTTCACGATACGTTGGTTTTCCAGGAGCTGTTCCTCCAGAATATCCGGAAACCACTCTTTCTATTCCTTTTAGCTCTCTAAAAATTGCTTCAGTGCACCAAAAGCAACCACCTCCAACAGTTGCTAATTGTAAATTTTTACTGCTCATTTGCTATCTCCTTTTGTAATGTCATAGATTCAGAATTGATACAATAACGCAATCCACTTGGTTCTGGACCATCGGGAAATACATGTCCCAAATGTGCATCACAGGTATTACACATTACCTCCACACGCACCATTCCAAAAGTAGTATCTCTTTCGTATTTAATAGCATTATCCTTTATAGGCTGCGTAAAACTTGGCCATCCTGTACCCGATTCAAATTTTATGGTAGAATCGAATAAAGGTGCTCCACAACATACGCAGTTATATTTTCCTGCCTCGTGAATACTGCATAAGGCTCCACTATGCGGTCGTTCAGTACCTTTTAATCTGGTAATTCTATATTGTTCTGGTGTCAATAGGGTTTGCCATTCGGCTGGTGTTTTTTCAACACGTTTGTCTGGAGTAGGATTTCCGCTTACAGAAAAACTAATCACTTCTTTCCAAGTTAGCATATTTCTTTTCCTTTCTTTTTTAAATTTATATGCTTTCAAATAGACATTCTGTCGAAAAGAAGCCAAAAAACTTACTTTTTGCATCTCTACTTCTCTCTTGAAAGCATAAGTGAAATTTACGACAAATTAAGACGTTATCATACTTAATTTTATGTTATTAAAGTTTAGTATTTTTACTCATTATCATTTATTGTTACACTATGTTGATTGCCGAAGCAAAAAAATTCACACTTAATTTACTTAACGAAAAGTTAGACACTTCGTTCACCTATCACAATATACCACATACACAACGTGTTGTAGAAAGCGCCACAGAGTTGGCAGATTTAGCTGGTATTGAAGAAACCGATAAGAATTTGCTACTGATTGCAGCTTGGTTACACGATACAGGTTATACAAAGAGTATAGACAAGCACGAAGAAGAAAGCGTTGCCATAGCTAAGGAATTTTTGAAGGAACACAAATGCTCTGAAAGCGACATTAAAACAATTTGTGATTTAATTTTGATTACCAAAATGGAGGCTACTCCAAGCAATCAATTAGAAAACATTATTAGAGATGCAGATGCATCACATATTGGGAGTAAAAATTATTTAGAGATTTCTGAGTTGCTTAGAAAAGAATGGGAAATACAGTGTGATAAGACTTATTCTGAAATAGAGTGGCTTGATGAAAACATTAATTTTCTATCGACTAAGCATCGTTTTCATTCCACTGAGGCTTCAAGTATTTGGGAAAAAAGAAAAGGCAAAAACCTCTCTGAATTAATTAAAATGAGGAAAAAAATTGATGCCGATACTACAAAGTTAAAACAGAAAAAAGAAGAACTTAATTTTAAAAAGAACAAAGTTGAATTACCAGATAGAGGTATTGAAACTATGTTTAGGGTAGCATTAAAAAACCATATTACTCTAAGTGATATTGCCGATACAAAGGCCAATATTTTGCTTTCGGTAAATGCAATTATCATTTCGGTAGCCTTATCCAATTTACTACCAAAACTAGATAATCCTTCAAACACCTATCTTATTTATCCAACACTTATTTTTCTTGCTTTTACAATGGTGTCAATTGTCTTATCTGTTTTGGCAACAAGACCAAATGTAACCAAAGGAAAATTTACCAAAGAAGATGTAGCTAACAAAAAAGTAAACTTATTATTCTTTGGTAATTTCCACCAAATGAGTTTAAAAGATTTTGAATGGGCTATGGGCGAAATGATGCAAGACAAAGATTATTTATACGGATCTTTAACCAAAGACTTGTACTTTTTAGGATTAGTATTAAATAGAAAATATAATCTGTTACGAACTACATATACCGTTTTTATGATTGGTATTGTAACCAGCGTAATTGCATTTGGTGTTGCTTTTGCTACTAGTGGTTCTGTTTAAAAGCTAAGCTTTTATTTCCTTCATTAAATCATCATAAGTATAAAAAGCCTTATCATCTTCATTTTTATGATACAGCACACTTACACGTATAGCTTTAAGACCAGTAACCGCCTGTAAATCTTGCAATTCTACGATCTCAAGATCATCATCCAAATAATTTTTAGATTGTAAAAACTTAATATAGCTTAAGTATTCAATCTCATCCTGTTTTTGAGAATACACTATACTAATTTTGCCCTTTTGTGTTACACGCTCAGTCGTACCTTTAATATAAGCCTTATCTACTCGCTTTTTTACAATTTCGTAACGCGCATTGTAGGTACCATCCACATCAAAATGCTTTTCATCCATTCTAAAACTAATAGATAATGGCTGATTAAACACCAATACCATAGATGCTACATCTAGTGCTACGGGGAAATCAGATTGCATTTGGTAATAAGCGTTTTCCATCTCGCACATTACCTGTAGTTGCCACAAACGTAAATTGTAAAGATAAATGGGATTAAAACTATCTTCCTTAGTTATAGATTCACCTATGTACATATTATGCTCAACGCCATCTGTCTTAAAACGTTCAAAATAATGAGGATACATCTGTTGCGCTTCTACCTGCTTCTTATCCAATAAAGAAGCCATTTCAATATTTATTTTTGCGATGGTTTCATCATAATCTTTTCTGTGTCTGTACAATACATTAACTTTTTCATCAATATTACTGTAGTACGTTTCAACTAACTCGCTCAATGCTGAATCAGTCTTAAGGTGATCTATTAAAGGCTCCACATCATGCTTAAAAAACGCCGTAATTTGTTGCTCACTATCTACTTGAAAATTCTCATTTAAACCCTTCTGAAAATCATTGATCTGATACATGAATTGCTCATAAATAGGCAATTGATTTAGTTCAAAAGCTTTATCTAAAATTTGCTTAGCAGCTCTTAATTGTAGCGTTAAATCTTCGCGTGTTGCATAATTTCTAGCTTCAGAAGATCCTTTTATATCTATTTGACCATAAAGTGGGTAAACGTTTTCAAAAGCTATCTTTTTAAAAGCCGCTTCCTCTCCTTCTAATTCTGCCTTAATATAATTTTTGGCTTCTTTGGCAAAACGCCAATGTACGCTAGGATGTATTGAAGTACATTCCTTTTGAATAATTGCCTCAATCAAATTTTCTTCGTCTTTTTTAGAACGTTCTACAGCTGAAACTATAAAAGGCATAATATCAATTAACTTATTGGCGTTGATGCTGTTTAAGACGTGTGGTGTTTTCGACACTATTTCCAACACCCCCATAAGACCTTCATCTCCAGCGATTGGTGCAAAAATAGCACTCTTAAATCCTTGCTTGTGAAGCACTTCAACTTGAGGTGCAAAACCTCCTTTACTTTTTTCATAGATGCTGTCGACATCAGAAATTGAAAAATATTTATTTTCGACAATCAATCTGTTATACGACCATTGGCATAAAGAACTATCGCATTCTAAACGTTCTTCATCTCCTAAAAGGAAGCTATTTATCCCTACACCATAAACACGTTCAAAAGCACTTTCCTCTTCGTTATAGATTGAAAAACCAACCTGCAAATCATTAATTCCCAACAATGATCTGAAAACATCATGAAATTCGTGAATAAAGTTCTCATCCTTTCTTTTGTCTTCACCAATAAGGTTAGACTTTATATTTGAAATAGACTGATCTTCAGTTACATCAAAAATATTTGAGATTACGAAGCCTTTAAAAATATAGCTATCAGGTGGAAATAATTCTTTCCACAAGTCTAAATTCTCAAAATTATCCAGAAGTCTTTTGTAATCGTCTTCAGTAATTTTTTTCGCCTTGTCTGTTGGTATTATTTCGCAGAAATCTGCATTATACAATATTTTATAAAATCTAACGATTCCATTAGCATCAGGGATTTCATAATAAAACGGACGTTTAAAATTCAGGTTATAACCATAGCAAAAATTTAAAATCACCGTACACGCAATGATATACCTGTGATCATCTGGCATGTTTTTGATATTCAATTCAAAATCATCCCCTGCAGTTTTAATTATACTTTTAAATCTTTCTGAAGAATTAAAAATTAGATTATGAAACGGTACAGAAGCTGTCTTAATTTCATTTCTCGTTAAAACGGGAGCAAAAGAATCTTGAAGAATAACACTTATTTCTTCCTCCCTATCCGTTAATATCTGCATATTGCTAAATCCGTCCCTAAGTTCAGGATATGGAGCAGCAGTTTTTAAAACACGTTTTGCCTTAGCCGAGAGAAACTCATCTTTACTTTCAGCTAACCTTTCGTAATGTTCCAATAGCTTGTTAAAGCTAACATTAAGAAGCATTGGCGATTCGATATTATCATTAATATCCATAATCTTATGTAATTCGGTGAGTAACAAATTTACGAATTATTGCGTTAGTCGTTTTATAGTAGACTTACTAACACAAAAAATGTTACAGAAATTAATGTTAATTTAAAGGAGAATTTATTTATCCAAATACTCTAACCCTCTAATGATGATAACCGCATCTGCCTCGTATCGAAAAGGACGAGGATTGAACTGATCCCAAGCCGTTGGCTTGCCTTCCGAGTAGGGTTTCAATTCTGTAAACTCCCCTGTCCAGGTATTAAACCATTGGATGGTAGCATTATCGGTATTAAACTTGCGCATAGCAATTCTTGTAGCCGCGTAATGACTCTCCTTTGGAACGTACATTAGGTAAATACCATCTTTTACATTAGCCAGACTATATCCACTAGAATTAAACTGAGGCCACGTTTCGCAATTTTCGAAATTTACAGAATCCATAAGGGTTCGCATGTGTTTAAAATATTCAAACTTGGGTTTAATGAAATCATCAGGTTGCTCAAATGGGTTATGAATAATAGCATTCCAAGATGTTCCCTGCCAATAGTAGGTCGAGTAGCCTCCAGAAAACACGCACTTATAATTTCGTCTTAAACAGGTTTCCGCATTAATATAAGCACCTGGAAACACCCAATATGGTGACTCTTCGTAGCCACCATGCTCTATATTGAAAATTGGTTTATTAGGGAATTTTTTCTTCGCCTCAAACATAATATTGTAAAGTGTATAATCCCAGTTCTGTAACGAAATAAAATCTACACTTTCTGGGTTTCGTTTGCAGAAACCCCAATCATGAACAGATATTAAACGATTATAAGAATCTAACTTTCTAGCACACTCTGCACGTTCTAAAATATAGTCTTCGGTTGCTCTGCCGTAACTCAACGCTTCTTTTGAAACATCCCACACTATATTTGGAAAGGCTTGGTATCGTTTAATTACATAATCGTAATACATATTATCTTCTTCAGACTGCATTTCTGGCCAATTCACCAACTTGTTCCATACATAAATCATTAGATGACTCACGATTTCTTTATCATGCATGGTTAGTAGCACTCTATCCAAATGTTCAAAAAACTCAAAATTAAGATTACTAAAATCTGGATTAGAATTAGATCCTAGAAAAGGAAAAATATCCTCTCTACCACCGTATTCGTGCTCTGGGTGTTCCTTTAATTTTGGATCTTTCTTCCATTTCACATCATAAGAATATGCGTTCATAACTATTTGATTAAAACCATTGGCTTCAATCAACGAGAGTAAATGGTTGGTTTTAGGTAAATCTTTATTTCCATAATCTAAAGCAAATAACCAATCACATTCAAAAGCCAAATTGAAGTAATGTGAACCATCTTCATAAAAGAAATGTTGTGGATTTTCTTCTTTTAGAACGATACCACCATGACGCCTCTGCCTTTGGTTTTGGGTAATTTTGATTATTCCTTTTTTTCCATCCAGTCCTTTAATCTCAGAATCAATCATAAAAGATTTATCTCCTAAAGCACCACTAGAATAACGAAACACCCATTCTTTATTACCCTTGTAAAACATTGGTATTTTCTGAACTTTATCACCATCTTTTACAATAGCATAAACACTCTTACTTAAAGGCAACTTAACTTTTGCCCTGACTTTATAAACAATATCTCCTATTTCCCACTGCGCTAGTTCTATGGCTTTACTCGATTTTGGAGAGTTCCATGATTTTATTTGCCCAAGTGCTACGTTTGCAACCAAAAACACACATAAGGTTGCTATTAATTTATTTATCATTTGTTTAGTTTGTTGTTAATTTTAGATTTTAAATTACTCGGAACAAGAAGTTGTTTCGGTAATTTCAGAAGCCTTAAAAATAGCGTCTTTATCATTAATATTGTCTTTATAAAATACAACTCTATCAATCTCAAGTAAGGTAGATCTTCCTGCCATTTTGATGGTATATTCCCCAGGTTTTTCAAAATTGCAACTGAAATTCGCAAAACTATGATGCGCTTCTAATTTACCGTTCATAGCAAAAACCCCCTTACTTCTACCAACAAATTTCCTGTAATCTGTAAATTCTTCATTACCAAATAATCCAACATCGCCCTCCATTTTCACCCAAGCGTCATTGGATTTATCACCTTCCGCTTCGTCCGGTTGACGCATAAACCATCTTACAGCATACTTTCCTGGTGTTTTAATATTTACCGTGTAACTTATCACATCTTTTGGGTTTACCTGTTTGTAACTATTGGGGCCTGCAAATTGAATGTATTTACCTCCTGACGCCAAATTATCTTCCCTAATAACCCAATCGCCATTTAAGTTAAAACGTTCTGCTTCCACAACTAACAAACCATCTTTCTCAACTACATTACACTTTTTTGAATGTTTTAATGGAGCTACAACAACTTCAACAGTATCTTGAAAATTGCCCATTCCTGCCGATATTGTTATGGTTGCTTTCCCAGGGGCTACCCCAACTACTTTCCCAGTGGGCGAAACATAAACCACTGCACCATTATCTGTCTTGAAAGTATAATAGTCATCCCAAGGTTTATTGGGTATAAAACCAAAATTCAATTGGTAACTTTTGTGTGACTGCACTGTGATTGCTTCCTCCTTAATATACACAGATTCTGCAACAACATCGTCCGGCAACATAATACCGTATCCTAGAAATTCCACAAATTTGGAAGGGCTACCATCTTCATCACCCGTTAAAAGATAATACATCAATCCCGCATCGGAAATATCGAGTTTACCGTGCTTATGGTATTGCATACGCTCCCATAGCCACTGCACATGCGCATCTTTATGATCTCTAATCCCTTTCCATGGAAAAGTGTTTTTAAGCGAATTCCAGCCTAAATACCCTACTTCCTTATTATTTTGGTCTTTAATTTTTACATATTTTAACCTATTCCCGCTCAGCGTAATAGCTTCTTTCGTTGTATGATGGTCATCTCGCCTCAAGTGGTTGTCATTGTATCCAGAATGAGAAATAATATAAACGTGGGACAATGATTCCAATTTCGACCCTTCGTCAACAACAACCTTTATAGCTTGATAAAAAAACTCTGATGGCCCCATATTGAGGAAATACAATGGATTTGAAGCTGTTGATTTGATAATTTCATTTTTCAAACTTTGAATAGCTTCCTGCTTCCGTGTCCCCACATCGAAGAAAACATCAGGATTAAACTGTAAGCGTTCAATACCCTGATCCGTCGCCTCTTTCATATAATTTTTTACAGTGGTATGCGGTGGTGATGGCATAAAATTATTAAATGAAAAGTGTACTAACTTATCTTGAAGTTGCCTTTTTGCCAACATAATAAGCGTTGCGGGTGTAGCGCCCCAATCGTCAGGGTCGGCAGTGTTGTACTTACCCGCATATCCTAAATCTGGTTGATTATTTCCGTCTGCACTAATGGCTATTCTATTGTCATTATAATTTGGGATACTTTGAGCAAAAACACCATTACATATTAAGGCTAAAGCAAACAGTTGCATAGCCTTCTTGAGAATTTTAATAATTTTTAAAAACGTCATAATATAGTTTGGTTGTAAATTTCACACCCAAATTCTTGCATTATATATCTGTAACGAAAATGGAGTACTTCTTGTCTTCAAAAATTATCATTTTTTTAGATATACGTCAGTAAAAAATGATCTTTTTTAAGAAAACTACAACCACACTTAAATGCTGCTAACAGCTGTATTATAGCAATTTAAACTCTATTGTAAAGTAATTGCTAAGTATAACAAATGGAAAAACCAATGACCAAAGAATAATAACCCAAAAAAAAAGCCTCTCATAAATTGAGAAGCTTTGTAACTCGTGCGGGCGGAGAGACTCGAACTCTCACACCTCGCGGCACTACATCCTAAGGCTAGCGTTTTAATCTGTTTTGAATATAAACAATATGATTTTCAACGAATTACATTTTGTTTAATTCCATTCATAGCCTATTATAACCATCTAAAATAAGCATTTGTTGTACCTATGTTGTACCTAAAAAAGAATCTCCATTGAAATTATTAATGAAAACACAATGAATTTAACACTTTCCATAATTTTTGACATGAAAAACACGCTAGATATACAATCTACTTGTTATACTATAATAAGAAATGTTTACTATTTAGTCTCAATATCAAGAGTTCCTATTAGAACCTCAATCCATTTTGTTATTTCCTTTTATTTTAAGTAATTATTATTAACCCTTTAAAGGTAGCTCTAAAATATGGTCTAACTTAATTTATTTATATTATAATTTCATTGGAAACGAGGAAACCTAAAAACAATGCGTTAGAATCACGGCAGGACCTAAATTATTAGTCTGCCATGTATTATTATCACTGATAATTGTACAATAATCATTTTGGTTGTTCACCTAATTGCACACTAAATCCTAAAAGAACTATTAAGGGATTAAATTTGTTTGCCTTTTATACTTTAAAGATACAAAGCATATTTTAATCTACTTAATTATTATAGCTTATACATCTTTTAGATCTTAGTTAAGTTAGGATTTTATCAGAACCTTACTTTGAGAAAGCTACCCGCCTAAATGACAGAAGTAATCAGAACCATTTTAGCATAGTATTCTTTAATATAATTAATTACTGATCTTAGATGTTTTTTAAAAAGTAAAGTTTCAAATAGTTTAGAAAGGGAATCCATATTATACATTTTATACTATTTATGTCGAATAAATAGGTAAAATTTAAAGTTATGGTAATAAAAAACAACCCTAAAAACATATACTATAAACTCAAAAACATACGAAGGCCTAGGTTTCGGTAATGATAAGTAGTTTAGACCATTATTAACTAAAATAAATTAATTATGATGAAAAAACTACTTAAAAAAATTACGTTCGCCTTGGCATTTGTAGCCATTTGCCATACAACAAATGCTCAAACAACTGGGATTACAGTAACCTTTGCGAACGTACCTACAGAAGTTGAAATTGATGGTGATCTTGATCCAAGCGATTTATTGCGTTTCACAGTTAACAACATACCAAATAATAATTTAGCTTTAACTGCAAATTTTAGATATTTCTCAGCATCACAGGCAAGACATGCTCAGATTACGTTTGATATATTTGGTGATCAAAGCGGTCCTAAAAATGCAATTTTACAGGATGGGGCTGATGCAGATAATATGGATGGAACTTTTAATAGAACTTTCGTAGCAGCAAAGGTACCTCCCAGAGCAGGAACCGCTCCAGAATACACTCTAGCTGATGTTTTTAGTGCACGTGTGCGAATTGTTGGAGGCCCTAGTGGTGTGGAGGATAATGATGCCGAAGCTGGCAATACTTCAGGTAATTTAACCAGTACAGTTGTTGCAGATGGTGAGTTATTATCTGTCAAAAGATTTAATATCTCCTCAAAAATTTATCCTAATCCAGTATCGACCACTTTATATATTGATAGCGCTTTAGAAACAAAATCTTATAAAGTAGTTAACTTATTAGGTAAAGAAGTTAAAGTTGCTGAGGCTAAAGGCTCTCTTGACGTATCTAGTCTTTCCAGCGGAATATATGTTTTAGTGACAGATGAGGGAATGGCAAAATTTGTGAAGTATTAAAAAACAATCTTATTTCTTTTAAAAGTAAAGGCCTTGAATTTAATAATTCAAGGCCTTTACTTTTGCATTTTATTTTACCAAAAATTAACGCTTATTGGTTTAATTTTTTACAATAAACTTATTGGAATAAATTTTTTGTGACTCCTCATTTATAACAATAAGGTAAATACCATTTTTTAAGTGAGACACATCAACATCCAGTTGCTCTCCATAATCTTTTATACTATTGTTTAAATTTAGTGCCCTTCCTGAAATATCAAAAATATTTATTTGAACATTCTGAGTTGAGTAAAGGCCGCTTATACTCAAAAGACCTTCTGAAACTGGATTTGGACTAAGGCTTAACGTTTTTTTTAACTTATCTTCAATACTTGCCGTAGCCTGAAATGGCGTCCAGCTTAAATCATCGTACAAGGTTGCGAACGTTTTAGTACCGTCAGATGCATTTTTAAGCTCTAGTGAAAAATCACCTGCTACATTAATATTTTCAACTGTAAAATCATAAGCTCCTGTTTGTGTTCTTGTAATTGATCCTACTTCATTATCATTAATTAACAATTGTGTAATATGAGGTAAATCGGGCTGAAACAAGTGCTTAACTCTAATCGTGAAACTTGAAATTCCACCCTTAATATCCGTTCCTTTTACGCCAGTTAAGCCTCTGTTGATTTGAATCGCATTCGTATTTCCAAACCTAGTTGTGCTTTTAGCTCTCATTTGCCATTCGTTGCCATTATCTCCCACATAAGTATTCATATCAAAGTTTGAAGTCGTGTAATCATCAAAAGTCACTATATACTTACCCACATTAACCTCATTGGTTGCTACTGCTCCACCATCATTAGAGGTTGCGGTAATAGTTGCCTTTCCTTCACTAACTCCTGTAACTACTCCATTAGCATCTACTGTTGCCACACTCTCGTTATTGGAAGTCCATGTTATTGATTTATCCACAGCCGTTGAAGGAAAAACTTTATAAGTCAATGTTTGGCTATCTCCAATTTGTTCTATTCCTGTTTTACTACTATTAAAAACAATCTTAGCAACTTTATCATTTAAGGCGTCCCATCCTCCAGGTCTATACAGTGCTGGATTGGATGCTAAATCTCCACTAACGTTTAAACGCAATTCTGTGTCAAATAAAATAATGTAATCCAAACACGCTTTTGGCGATCTACCAAACAATGTTAATGTATATTGTTCTCCACCTATTAATTTATATGTAGGTAGATACGAATGGATTAAAAATTGAGACGTCCCCCATAAATTCACGCCTCTACCCCAAAACTTTTGTTTAGATTTTAACTGACTTGTAGAAAGTGCAGCAGTTGCGCTTTCAAAGTTACCCGTCATTTTAACAAAAAAATCGTTGGCTGCATCGCCAGCTTCTCCTGCCTCCAAAGGCTGATGTAAACGACCTGCTAACTGATAATCACCAGTTTTTGGAGCCACAAAGGTAAATTCAATTTTTGAAGCTTCCGATGGATCTTGCCAAGGGCCTTTGTACTCTAAATACGTATCATTAACGGGCGCTATACCACTAGCAGATGAAGAAGTTACATACATCTGATAATCTGCATCTGTTGGCGTTAGCAACTTCCATGAGCCTGATGGAAATCCTACTGCTTCGGCTTCAAAAACAATAAAATTGTCTCCTATCTCTATTCCAGGATCGGTTTGAGCACCGCCAAAAAACGGTGTCATGATTATTCCTGTAAGGAATGCTTTAAGGTATTTTTTTTTCATAATCATTCTTTATGAGTTATCTCGTTTAGCTATTCTAAACAAAGTTATACTTCAAAAAATGATTATTTGGTCAGGTATGATTTTGAAAAAGTAAGATATGATTAATTTAAATCACCAACATCTATCAAATTAATTTTAAACGTAATTATCTGGTTTTAATCGATATAGAATTAAATCAATCATTTACTTATAAACTAACTTTTTTCAATTCTAAAAACTACTTTAAGGTAGGCCAATAACAGAAATTGTATAAGGTTTATCTGGTGTTTTATTTACCATTTTTGGGTTGTCAAAAGCGGCATCAAAGTTTAAAACAATAATATCTTTCTCTCTTACAACCACTTCTCCTGGTGCGTCTAAAAGTCCGTTTTCGCCATTTGTATTTTCGTTTTTAACCAATAATTCTAGCTTGCCTTTCATATCAATAGAATAGACTGCATTTGCAAACAAATCTGTAATGTAGATTTTATTGGTGTTGCCATCATATTTCATACCATCAGTGGCAATCATACCATCAACGAATAAAGAAGAGTTAAGGATGTTATTATCTTTATCTAAAGTTGTTTTATGCACAGAACCTTCTTCCATAATGCCTGTGTACATATTACCTTCATTGTCAAAGGTTAAACCATTAGCACCAAACTTTAAAGAAGCATTAGATATGAATGTTTTAAATAAATGCACATCATTATCCTCCTTACCTTTATAAGGTTTTATGGTTATTGGATTTTCAGTATTCAACTCGGAGAAGCTGACCTTGTATATACCACTTATTTGTTTGCCATCTTCTGTTTCTCCTAAAACTGTATCTGTAATAAACAAGTCATTACCTTTCCAAGCAATTGCATTAGGGAAAGACATTCCTAGTAAAACAGTTTCTACCTTTTTAGCTTCTCCATTTTCAACAATAATTCTTAGAATTCTAGAAGTACCACCAAACCACAATTGCATATCTACCACATACAAATTACCATCAGGACCAAAAGCGACACCAAAAGGCGCTAACTTTCCACTTGTTTTGTCCATATCTTCTGCTGTAAACGTGTACCAAGTGGATAATTTATTGTTTTTATCAATCTTACCAATAGTTGGTAATGCTGGTTTCTCCATATCACCAGCTTTTATCAATACTTCGTTATGAAAATTGGGTGATGTAAAATAGACATTACCCTCTTTATCTTTTGCTCCACTTGCAGGCGAATTGAAGGTTTCTGGTAAATCTAAAAGTAGTTTAGAAGTTAATTCAACATCTTCAAAAATAGTAATTGTATTATCTTTTGGGATTGACTTCTTACTCTTATCACCATTACAACTTAGAAAAGGTAAGCAACAAATTATCACCGAATAAAACTGAATTGATTTCATCTTGAATTTCTCTGTATTAAAAAAGCTAAACAAGTTTTATGTTTAGCCTTTTAAGTTTTTAATAATTATATATTGATAATTATACAACCAAACATAGTGTTAAGCCAAATCATCCTTGGCTTCAATCAAATAATGATGACTATTAGATCCTGCTGTACGAGCTTCTAAATGCGGAATATAAGCCGGGTCTTTCATAAAATTTAAAGCAGCTTCTTTACTTGGCCACTCTAAAATAATTCTCAATGCGGCAGGTTGATCGTCACCCTCTATCTGCTCATGTGATGCCGTTCTTGATAGATACTTCCCTCCATGTTTTTTTACAATCTCACCAGTTTCTGCAATATAGGCTGGAATCCATTTGTCGTCTGTTGGTGTAACATCTAATACTGAATAATACATTTCAATTACTTTTTTAAGTTAAATTCAGAACAAAATTATTACTGATTTCACTTCTAAACGAGTAAAAAAATGAGAATTAGTAGTAAAATAAGAAGATAAAACTAAGACAACTGTTTTCTAAAATCGCTCAACGAAACTCCCTTGTAAGATTTAAAAACTTTATTTAAGTGACTTGTATCTGTAAACCCCAGTTCGTTAGCAATTTCTGAGTAATGCATCTTGGAATACTCAAGTTTTGTTTCTACAATTTTCAATTTATGATTTAGAACATATTTTTTGAGACCAATACCCATATTCCTTTTGAAATATTCACTAATATAATTTTCAGATACGGAAAATTTTTTGGCCAAATAAGTGCTGGATATTAAAGATGAATCATAGACATTTAAATGAATAAAGTTTACTATATCTTGAATTTTTGAATGCTTCTGAAATTTTGATTCACTATTCCACAAGAACTCAATATTCCGAGCAATTAGATGCAAAATAATAGTAAGTGAATTTTCTATAATAAAAATATCATAGGATTGACTTTTTTCATATTCTTTCACTAACATTTTTACCAGTGATGCTAAATGCATCATATCCTCTTCCTCTTTAAAACTCACTTCAGGAAGTAAATAATTGTTGCTAAGCAAGATTTCTTCAATCTTTCTAAACCAGTCGTGACTAGTATTTAAGTTGTAAAAGAAGCTTTTTAAAAATTTAATTGTAGTTACAGTAGTTACCTGGTTAGCCGAAACTATATAAATATCGCCTGGAACGAAAACAAATAGACTTTTTGCTTTATACGGTACAATTCTATCGTTCACTTTTATAGTTCCCTCTCCTGTATGGAAATATACAATCTCAAAAAATCTAATACTGGTGTATTCGCAAAATGTAAAATCTTGTGCTTCATCATAATGTTGTATGACTATATTTTTTATGATGGTTCTGGACATAGACTAAGATTATAAACTTTTCTATTAAAATAATATAAATTAGTAGATATCATATTCTATAAGACCCAAAATAATAAAAGTCTTTTACCTAACTTTTTTATCGGTACCCTCTAATTGATTAAGCGCTCGATTAATTACCCTTACCACATATTTTCCTTTTTGATACAGTTCTTCTTTTGGCACTAGTGCATCATGCATCTCTTTAATAACAGGTAACGCCATTTCATCAATTTCATCTAGTACATTAGCTGCATATAAACGTTCCCATTGTTCCCCATTCTTCAGTTCGCTTGTCAGTACAGGCAACGCCTTACTTGGTTTATCCATTCTACATAATGCACGCGCCGCAGCGGTTCTCACTACGGAAGACTTATCTTTTAATAACTTTTGCACTTTTTTCTTTAACGCTATCGCAGGTTTTCCAATGTTACCAATACCAGTAGCTGCCCAATAGCGAATGGATGGATCTTTATCTTTTAATGCGTTTTCAAAGTATGGTAAAGCCGAAATACCTTCTGATGCTTTAACTGCAATGTCTGCAAGTCTATTTGGATAACCTGCATCTGATATTTCTTTTAAAATGGCATATCTACTTCCTGTTTTTTTCTCATTCTCCACCAAAATTGGTTCTGGAATTAAACCACTATCTCGGGTAAGTTTCACCCAATCTAAATGGGTTTCTCTAAGTCTGCTAAGTACTTCTTCATATTTTGGGTTATCTGCAATATTGTTCACCTCATGAGGGTCTCCCCATGTATCATACAGTTCTTCAATTGGTTTTGTTTCAGAAAAGAAAATTTCTGCTTCTGGATGTAATTTACCCGCTTCATGCAGTGTTCTTAGCTCCTTCATTGTCTTTCCACTTTCAGACGAATTCATATATTGGTAATACGCCTTTAATGGTTCATAATTTCTAATGTATTTATAACGCTTATCACGAGTCATTCTAATAATATCATACCTTTCATCCATTCTATCCCGTGCTCCAAAAACGTATTCACGCGGTTTATCAGTATTATCGCCAAGAAACGCCTTTCCTTGCATATGACTTGGAATCTCAACACCAGCTAAACTAAGAACGGTAGCTCCAAAATCTACAGCACTTACCAATTGCTCTGAAATTGTATTTGGAGCTGCTTGATGGTTTACTCGAAATTTTTCCGGAATATGAACAATTAAAGGTATTCTCGTACCAGAATCATACAACCAACGTTTAGCTCTAGGTAATCCAATACCATGGTCTGACCAAAACATAATAATCGTATTATCATACAAACCATCGTCTTTTAGTTGCTTTATTTTATTTCCTATCCATATATCTAGCGCCGTAATCAGTTCGTAATTTCGTTTCCAATTTTCACGAGTTGTTTGTGTATCTGGATAATATGGAGGAATATTATCAAAAGCCTGTGGATCTTGTCGTTGCTCTGGCGTTAAAACCGAAGTAACTTTAAGGTATTTTTCATCATTTTTAATACCACTAGCATGACAACCTCCATAGTTAAAAACAGCAAAGAATGGTTGATTTTTATCTTTTCTATTGCGCCAATGCGCCTTATTGCTAGACGCATCCCAAACACCTTCGGGAGTAATAAATTGATAATCCTCTTTTGCAGTATTAGTGCAGTAATATCCAGCCTTTCTTAAATAGTACGGAAAGGGCTTTATGGCTTCTGGCAGAAGTACGTTTCCGCGCATATGCTGTGTACCTAAAGTTGTTTGGTACATAGACATAACAATACTGCTTCTACTAGGCGCACAAACCCCAGCGGTGGTAAACGCATTTAAATAGCGCACACCTTCTTCTGCTAATTCGTCTAAGTTTGGTGTAATGGCATATGGGTCTTTAAAACAACCTATTTGAGGACTAATATCCTCGGCGCTAAGCCATAAAATATTGGGTTTCTCTTGTGCTAATCCAAAACTTGAATATATCAGGGCTATAATGATACAAGCTATTTTATTCATTTTTATTAGTCTAATTTATTACGCTACAAATACAATTAATTGAAAACAATTATAAACGCACTATAGTTCTGTATTAATCTTTAATTCAGAACCTTTCAACCCCTTAGCTTTAGCTGTCAATTTGATAGTGCCAACTTCCCCTTCGTTTGAATTTATAATCGCCAGTGCTAAACCATTAAAAGCTTTTCTTTTACTGTCTTTAAAAGACTCTAAAGAAATAGGGTTACCATTATCTACCCCCACGATTTTACCTGCTCCTTTTAGTTTAAAAAACACCAGATTATTGGCTAAAGGACATAAATTACCCTGTTTATCTAGTATCTTAACAGTAACGTAGGCCAAATCTTTACCATCAGCATCAATAGTTTTTCTATCTACAGATAAGGCAATTTTTGCTGGTTTACCTGCCGTATTAATCCGTTTTTCGCCAACTTGTTTGCCATCTTTATAGCTAACAACTTTAATGTTCCCAGGTTGATATGGCACTTCCCAACTTAATCTGTAAGGCGAATTATATGTTTTGGGCTCATAGCGCCTTATATCTACACCTATAGTTGTAAAATCTTTTCCTTTTACTCGTTTACCATAAGACTTACCATTAACAAATAGTTCAGCTTCATCGGCGTTGGTATAGCAGTATACAGGTACCATATCTCCAATTTTTAATCCAGCTTTTACTCGAATACCTTCAATACGTTCATCATCCAAATTCCAATGAGGTAACAGATGAAGCACTGGTTTATTTGTCCATTGGCTTTGGTAATTATAATACCTGTCTTTAGGGAAACCTGCTAAATCTACAATTCCGAAATAGGAACTTCTCGATGGCCAGTCGGCATTCCAATGCCCTGTATTGTCGATATTATCGAGTCCACCATAAGGACTGGTTTCACCTAAATAATCAAAACCTGTCCAAACAAATTCTCCCATTACATGCGGATTCTCTTCTAAGAATTTAAACTCAATATCTGGTGCATAACCCCATGGCGGTGCAACAAAATCATAGCTTGTAGTTTGTAATGACTCATGTTTATTATAATCTTCCACAGGAAAATGATAAACTCCTCTGGTACTGTAAGCACTTGCCGTTTCAGAACCATAAATTGCTAAATCTGGGTACTTTTCCCGAAATTCAGCATAATGAATAGCCTTATAATTTGCCCCTACAATATCTACCTGTTGCGCCATATTAAACTGATAAGCAGCAGGATAAGAGTTAAAGCCAATAGTTGTGGGTCTTGTTCTATCCAAGCTTTTACAAAACGCATTGAGTTCTTTAGCCATTTTCCAACCTATATCTCTTTTCCACTGTTCCTTTATTTCATTACCTAAACTCCACATAATTACAGAGGGATGATTTCGGTCTCTCTTCACCATATCTCCTAAATCTTGTTGCCACCATTCTTCAAAAAATTTCTGATATCCATTTTTAACTTTTTCTATTTTCCAAATATCAAAAGCTTCATCTATAACAAGTATTCCCATTTCATCACAAACTTCTAGAAACTCACGCGATGGAGGGTTGTGACTTGAACGTACTGCATTCACCCCCATATCTTTCATAATTTGAAGTTTTCTTTCATCTGCTCTCTTATACACTGCTGCTCCTAAAGCGCCATTATCATGGTGTAAACACACCCCATTAAATCTTACTTTTTCGTTATTTAAATAAAAGCCATCCTTATCATAACTTATGGACCTAATTCCGAAGGTACTTTTAAATGTATCCAATAGATTATCACCATCATAAAGCGTTGTTATAGCACTATATAATGTAGGTGATTGTAAATCCCATATTTGTGGGTTTTTTATATCTATAAAGGTACCAGACCATGTTTTTGTATTGGCATCAACTACTAAAGAGTCTGTTGTTTTTGCAACACTTGTTCCATTAGCATTAAAATACTCATGATGCACTTTTATAGTTTTTGGTTTATTTGAAGTATTTACTATGGTAGTTTCGTGCTGAACAACAGCCAAAGCTTTGGTTACCGTTGGTGTAGTAACGAATGTACCCCAATTATCAACATAAATAGGCTCATCAACCTTCAACCATACTGAACGGTATAAGCCAGCACCAGGATACCAGCGCGAAGAATAGTCTTCTGGAGCTAATTTTACAGCTATAACATTTTCAGAACCATCAAACTTTAAATATTTGGTTATATCAAACTCAAAACCAATGTAACCATAAGGTCTGTAGCCTACTTTTTGTCCATTTACCCAAACGTTGGTGTTATACATGGCACCTTCAAACTCAATACGAACCACTTTATTTTTTGCCGACTTTGGCAAAACAAAATGTTTTCTGTACCACCCTGTTCCAACAACTGGTAGCCCTCCCATTCTTAAATCGTATTTTCTATCAAATGGCCCTTCAATGGCCCAATCGTGTGGTAAATTTAAATTTCGCCAACTCTCGTCGTTAAACATTACTTTTTCTGCGCCTTCGGCTTCTCCTTTACAAAATAACCAGTCTTTGTCGAAGTTTTCTTCAGCATTATATTGTGCTGAAGCTATAAGTGTAAAAAAGGCTAGTATTAGTCCTGTAATTAAGTGTTTCATTTATCTAAATTTGATTTTTTTAAGTTTTTTTATTTAGTTGTGACTATTCTTTTTGTTTTAAAAATGGTAAAAACCTTTGATTGTCCCGCTTTATCTTTTTGAGTAATCGTCTAACTATCTTAGGGCGTTTAGAAGCTAAATTTTCAGTTTCATTAGGGTCAACTCTATGGTCAAACAACATTATCTCTTGTCTATTTTCAGTATTAAAAACAGCCATACGGTACTTATCCGTTCGCATACTCAATATATTCCGCCAATAACTCATTACAGATTTCTTTCCTTTACCATTTGGGTTATTCAATAAAGGCACCATACTTTTACCATCAAGATGTTTTGGTACAGATACTCCTGCCAATTCGCAAATTGTAGGATACAAATCTACTGTGGCAACCAATCCATCTGTCTGTATACCAGACTTTTTCATTTGTGGAGTTTTAATAATTAAGGAACTATTTAGTGCTTTATCAAACGTACTGTGCTTTCCCCAAATAGTATGGTCTCCCAAGTGCCAACCATGGTCTCCCCAAACAATTACAATCGTATTTTTATCAAGGTTTAACGCTTTCAACTTATTTAAAACTTTACCCACCTGAGCATCTGTATAAGTTGTTGCCGCATAATTTGCGTGAACAATATCTTTAGCATAATCATCTGATAATCTTTTACCTGCACCGCCTTGTTCTGGATGATTGTATTGCCCAAAAAACTCTGTGCTGTTATGCAAAAACACATCTGAAACTCCTCTTGGTGCCTCAGGGTTTGGAGATATGTTAATTTTACTATGGTCGTACATATCCCAATACTTTTTTGGGGCACAAAATGGTAAATGTGGTTTATAAAATCCTACTGCCATAAAAAACGGGTGCTTTTGTTCGGCTAAGGTCTCTAATTGTTGGGTAGCTGCATTGGCTATCCATCCATCTGGATATCCTTCGTCTGGCACATCTAAAAACTCAAATGGCGGATTATCACCATCTTTTGTTCTTCTTTTGCCATTAGCATAAGCATGAAGACCACCGCCACCCCAGGGACTACTTGTATCGTTCACAAATTTGTCCCAACTGTGTGGAAGTTCTAAAACTGTTTTTCCCTCGTGCTTTCTATGTCCATTATCGTTATGGCTTATTTTACCCATACCCACAGTGTAGTAGCCATTTCTTTTTAAATGATGAATAAATGTTTCAGGATACTCAGGTTCTTCCGTACCCGCTAAACTGAGTGCTAAATGGTGATGATTGATATCACTTTTTTTGATTACATTTTTACCTGTAAGCAAACAGGCTCTTGAAGGCCCGCATGTTGGCACTTGAACGTAGTGTCTTTCAAATAAACGTCCAGAAGCAGCTAGAGCATCAAGATTGGGTGTAATCATTTGCTGCTCTCCATAAGCACCTAACTGAGGCCTTAAATCGTCAATACTTATAAACAAAATATTAGGTTGTTTTTGCCCATATAGTTTAAGAGAAACTACGCAACACAAAAAAAATATGCCCACTACAGAAAGTAGTTTTTGCTGTAAATTATCGTTTATCATTTAAAAAATTATTGCGTTCTATTTTTTAATTTCAATAAGTCTAAAATTTCTATACAATACCTCCGACCATTCTGCTTGCAACCCAATACGGCCAGTACTTAAAGGCACTATTTTACCATCTATTTTGGTTTGGATGTTAGATAATTCGTTTACCTGTTTGCCGTTTAAAAAGAAATAAGCGTGCTTACCTCCTTCAACCTTAATCATGGCTTCATTCCATTCTCCAAGAGGTTTTTCTTTTCCTAAAGCCGTCCAAATACCTTGAAAATTTTTATCCACACCAACCTTTGTTGGTGCCACACTTGTATCATAGTATTTTGCCGTATGCGCAATATCTGCAGTATGGTCTAAACCAATTACCCAAGCATCTCCTGTACACCAACGCTTGCCCACTTTCTTGTATGGTTCGCTATCGCCCATTTGGTACTCAATAGAATTTGGCCAACCCTTCCAACCTTTGGTAACATCTTCTGTAACATGAAATAGTAAACCCGCATCGCGGTCTGCTTCATGTCTTGGTTTGAATTTTTTCTCTCCCCATTTGTATTCAAACTTTAAAATATAGTTACTATACGCAACATCTGTGTACAACAAATCTGTTTCTTGTTTAGAACCGTTTTCTTCACCTTGGTAAACATGAATGGCTTTTTCTGCTTCATTTATTGAAAAAGGACCATAATTACCATTTTTAGAATTTCTAGCAGAATTCCATCCTTTGAATGTTTTTCCATCAAACAATGAAATCTCGTCTTTAGGCGCACCCAACTCACGAACCCAAATATTTCTGTAACGCACTACTTGACCGTGGTCTTGAAGTTTTAATGGTAATTTTTCGGCATGAGTTTTATAAACAGCCAATTTTCTGTGAGAAGTAGGACCCTCTAGCTCTGTATGATTTTGCACTAAAACACCATTATGAAAAACAGTAACATAAGCAGGAGATACTAGCTTGTCTCCTTCAAATCTTGGTGCAGTAAAAATAATATCATAAGATTGCCATTCTCCTGGTTTTTTTCCCGCATTCACCATCGGGGGATTTTGTCCGTAAACTGCTCCTGCCATACCATCGGCATACGTTGGGTTTTCCCAAGTATCTAGCACTTGAATTTCGTAGCGCCCCATTATAAAAATACCACTGTTTCCTCTTTTTTGTGCTTTACCTTCAATTTTACATGGTGTTGCCCACTCCACATGCAATTGCATATCTCCAAAAGCTTTTTTGGTTTGAATAGTTCCCGTTTTAGGGATTATTTCCATGTAATCCTTTTTAAGCGTCCATTGTATTTCTTTGCCTCTAATACTTTCCCATTCTTGTAATCCTTCACCATTAAAAAGCACTGTAGCATCAGATGGTGCATGCGCATTTGTTTTACCTGCTTCAATTTTTGTTGGTATGGTTCTTTCATAGTCATGTACGTGCCAACCATCTTCCATTACAGGAGTAATTTTTTTCTGAGCAGATACTTCTGCAACCACCATGAGTATAAAAAGGAGGGTTTTTAATCTTAAATGTTTCATTTTACTTTTGATGGTTGGTTAAAAGTCTATTCAACAACAAGTTTTATAGCTTTTGAATGATTTTCATCCTTTATGTGAATGATATAAATTCCGCTTCCAAGACCTGATGTGTTTATTTCATCTCCGGTAGCTTTTGTTATTTTTTGTCCGGTTATCGTATACAATTCATATTGATAAGCTTTACCATCATTAAATTTAGCACTTACACCTTGCTTTACAGGATTAGGAAACATTGTAATATCTAAGTTCTTAAACTGATTATCTTCAGTAGATAGCGACGTTGCAGAATCGTGCACTTGAAGAATTGCGGAAACAGCACGCCCACCGCCATCATTAAATCTTACTGAAACCGTATTCTGACCATTATTTAATAAATCTATATTGAATGGAATTTCCATTAACCCAAAAAACTGACCTCTATTCAATTGGTCATAACCTCTTACCACATCACTAGGATAAGTAATTTGTGTACCGTTAATGCGAACTTCTGGAGTTAAAGAAAGTCCATGCGCTCTAGCAACACCCAATCTAAGTGTAGCTTTACCTTGTGTTTTAACAACACCTGTAAAAGGAAATGCTACATCGGTATTGGCATTTATTGGTTTAAGATACTCTGCACAGTGATATTTTTTGCTTTGTATGGCATCATCAAATTGAACCGGATTGTTAAAGTTATAAGTTAAAACAGCTGTCTCTCCATATACTAAACTTATATCATTAGGTACTTGGGTTACTGTTGTTTCTGTTAATTCTGGCACTTTATCTTCAAAGATTTTTAGTGTCTTAATATCCACACTCGCTAAATCTGTAGCATCAACTAAATTAAGGTCTATTGTTTGTGTAATGTCATTCAAATTATTTAACATCACCACAAGCTTATTATCTTTTACAAAAGCTTGTGTTTGTACATCGATGTTATCAGATTCTATCCAAACTCTGTATCCTTCTAAATCTTTCATCATTTCATAAAAATACTTACGCATAGTAAGTTGGGGCACGCCATTTGTATCGTTTATCCATATTGATGATTTAGAGAACTGACTTGTAAAATCTGGTAATTCAGTGTTAAACGGTGTTGCTATTTCAAACTTATCTGTACGCTCCATAAAATTCATAATCATATGAAGTTGCGACCTTACCGCTTGAGAATTTGTTATTGGTTCGTAATTTGAAGTACCATTATTTGCAGTCCACCCAGGTTGATTTGGCACCAAACGCCCAAATTCACTTACAGCCAAGGGTTTTACTACGCCCAATCTTATAAAACTGTAGGTTTCTATTAAATCTAAAATAGCTTCTGAATTAGACCCAGACCTTCTACCTGACTTATTATTAACACCACCTACACCATCATAAAGGTGAATAGAAAACACATCCATATCTTCACCTGCAATATCTATAAACATTTTGAAGCGGTCATTCCAAAGTTGAAAATCGCCACTCTCGTATTCTGGGAAAGCTGCCGCATACCCCATCATCTTTACATTTGCTAATTCTGGAGTAGCATGAACGGCTTGTCCTAAATCTCTATAAAAGTTACATATTTTGACATTGATAGCATTTACCTTTGCAGTGCTAAAACCATCTTTTATATAGTTTTTAGCGTGTATCATTGGTTCGTTAAGAGGCTCCAAATATTTTGCCACCCTAGCCCAATCGTCTTTTAAAGACCTTGCAACATAGTCTGCCAAGTCAATACTAAACTGCGAAATATCATCTACCGCATAGTTTAAATTATCATCATAAAATAGTTTGGTTTCCTTTTGAGTCGCAATCATCTGTGGAAATACTGTTCTTACGCCATTAAATTTATTGCTCACACTCGGGATAACACCATCTTTCACTTTACTTATTGGATACCAAAATTGTCTACCTCCAGGGTAGTCTGCACTAATATTGTAAGCTGCTTTAAAACTTTCGAATGCTGAATTGCTATTAAATTCAGAAATGTGCGCATTAACATATTTACCTCTATCAAACATAGAAATATCGCCAATAAAACGCTTGGTTTTATGTTCAATAGTTATTGTGCCTTGCGCTGTTGTTTTCCCTATTGAAAGTAGTAGTATTAAAACTATAAAATGTTTAAATTCCTGCATATTCTTTATTTTTATTTTATTAAAACTATCTTGTTATTTTTAAAACATAAGCATGATTACAAGGACGTTCATTGGGCAACGTAACCTGTAAATCGAAAGGATTTGAGTGCCATTGCACTGGTTGTTTTGCTCCAATTAGCTCCACATTTTTTATTTCTCCAGGAAATAATCTACCTCTAGTACCCAAAGCATTTATACGTAAATGTTGCCCAGGCCAAGACAAGAAAATGGCGTAAATGGTATTGTCATTGCCAAGGGTAAAGCGTATATCTCCTTCTCCAAATTTTGCTGCTGCCTTTTGTTCAGAATAATGCCCTACAGCCTCTAGTTCTGTTGGTCCTTCACCATAAATAACCCAAGGTCTTGTGTTGTAAATTGCTTCACCATTAACTTCAAGCCATTTGCCAACTTCTAGCAGAATTTCTTCTGCTTCAGCATCAAAAGAACCATCGGGTTTTGGCGGTACATTTAGTAACATTACTCCGTTTTTGCTAACTACATCTGCTAAAAGGTCTATCATTTCATTTGCAGAACGATACTTAACTCCTTCTCTGTAAAACCAACTTCCGCCTTCGTACATGGTTATGTCTGTCATCCAAGGGTCATAAGTCAACTCATCCAAAATCCCATTTTCAATATTGCGCATACCAACACCTGGTGGCACATCAAAAGTTTTGTAAACAAACTCTACATCTTTTCCCAAATTTTTAGCTTGATTGTAATAGTTAGTAATGAAAGACAATTGTGTTTGCTCACTAAAACCTCTTAAATAAATATCATCGTATTTCATCAATTTTCCGCCTTTTAGAATACCAGCATTCTCTTGTGCTAGTGTGCCTCCAAATTGATAATCGAACCATATCACATCTGGATTGTATTTTCGGCATAACTCGTCCATTCTATTTAACCACAGTTGCTGAAAAGTATCACTTCTTTTTGCTTGATATTTAGCGTCTTTATTTTTCACCCCAAATTCTGGTGGCAAATGTGTATCATGAATAGGACCATAAATACCAGTTTTCGATTCGTCTGTATATTCTGGGTCACCAGACCAATGTGGATACCTGTACCATTCCGTAAAATGATAGGACACTAAAAGTTTTAAACCCTCTGCTCGAAGTGCAATTGCCAGCTCTCCAGTAATATCTTTTTTTGGCCCTTTATCCATACTGTCCCACTCTGTAAACTCACTATCCCACAACAAAAACCCATGACTATGTTGTGCTGTAGGACCTGCAAAACGAGCTCCTGAATCTTTAAACAATTTTGCCCATTTAGAGGCATCAAACTTTTTTGCTGTGAATTTTGGCACCAAATCACTTAAAGGCACCTGAGGTTCGTCTACCTTGTATTTAGACCTTCTGTAATTTGGAAAAGATTTTAGTCCCCAATGTGTATAAATACCGAATTTTGCATCTAACAACCATTCAGGAATTTGATGCTGTCTTACAGAACGCCATGTGGGTTCATAACTTTTAGATTCCTGTGCATTAATTTCAAGAAAAAAAGAACATAACCCTACTATTATAATTGATTTATTTATCATTACTTTTATTTTCAATACTTTACTATACTTTACATTTGCTGAAGATTTTTTCGGTACCGAAAACTTAAAGTGTCAATTTATAATCATGTGCCCCAGGAGCAAAATTGCTTCTATGCACTTTCGTACCAATTGCTTTTGTACTTTTTCCATATTCATCCCCAGCCCACATAATTTCAACGCGATTATCTCCAAGTACTATATTGAGCAACTTATCTTTCATTTTCATCGCAATGGCTTCATAATCTTTATCAAAAGCAACGTTTTTTATTTCATTGGGGTCTTTGGTAGTGTGATACAAACCTGGGTCTAAATCTTCATAACTGGCGTTTAGCGCCCAATTCATATCTACACCACGTTCTATATTTGGTCTTGTTTTAATAGACAACACATAATCTTTTGTTCTAATGTATGCTCTAGGACCTGTAAGCGTATGACTTTCTCCAATAACATAATCTCTAACCGGTGCTTTTCCATTGGCCACTTTAGACAAATCCATTCCATCTAAATAGGTGAATTTTTCTGATGCAATATCAGCACCACCAGCTGCCAATATTGTTGGCGAAATATCAACAAACTCGGTATAATCTTTAACCACCTTTCCTTCAGGAAACTTAGTTTTATCTGAAGACACTACTATTATTGGGTTATGACTATCAACTTCCCAAGGGGTTGTTTTAGTAATAGCGCCATGGTCATTCAATTTCCATCCATGGTCTCCACATACATATACAATTACCCATGGTTGATTATGCTTTTCACTATATGTAATAAATGCATCTGTTGCTTCGCCAATTAACCTATCACCATAAGCACATAAAGCAAAATAATCTTGAATCATACTATGCTTTTCTTCATCTGTCATATGGTTAGAGTGCATGTTATATGCTGCGTGTTTTAATTGTGCTGGCATGGTCTGCCACTCTTCATCTGTTAACTCTGGTATTTTATAATTATGCTTTTTGAAGCGTTCTCTATATTCTGAAGGTGGTAATACTGGTGCATGAGGTAAATCGTAACCTAAATGACAAAATAACGGTTTAGAAGGGTCTGCACCTTTAAAAGATAGGCTTCCCATATTAAACATCTTGTTCTCGTTATCTAGAAACTTCAACATTGCTCTGTTATAATAGCCATCCTTTGTTTTACCTGCTGGTTGAGGGCTTGCTCCTGCCAATATTCTATCTTGGTAAATAGAATGCGGTCTTTCATGATTATAGTACCTTAATAGTTGGAATTTATCATGAGCTTCCTGCGCCATTCCTTTATACCTAACATCTCTATCTTCTAATTCTTTTGAAAAATAATAGTATTTGCCCGTAGAATCTACCATAAACTCCATTCTGGTTGGTGTATCAAGGGTTTCACCATTAATATCGTAAACCGTTTCTTTTGCCCACTCGCATAAACCTTCACCCGCCAAGGCTGTATCTGTAATATCTGTTTGATATATTTGTGGTGAGAAAATAGAATCGCCTATAAAACTTCTCAATCTTACTCCTAGTTTACCAACATGAAGTGTTTGATAGCCCAAATCTTTCATGCTTTCAGGAAGCGTAGGTTTGGTATGTTCCGCAACATTATTATAATATTCAAACTGGTATACCCCAGACCTAAAAGGATATCGCCCAAGATGCATTGATGCTCTAGAAGGAGCACATACTTGCGCTTGACAATAGGTATTTATAAATGTGGTTCCCATAGTGGCTAAACGGTCTACATTTGGTGACTCTACATACCCAAGTGCACTATTTTTTCTACCATGAAGTATTTGGTTAAATGCTGATACTGCATCGTACCTTTGGTCATCTGTTAAAAGCCATAATATATTAGGTTGTTCTTGAACTACCTTTTGTTCTGCCTTTTCTTTGCAGGAGACCAATACCAATATTGCAATACAGAGGGTTTTAACGAATTTCATAGTACTTCAATACCTTTAATAATCTTCTTTTTTTCCTGGAACTCCTCTATTATTATCCCAATATCTCAATATGAGTTCTCTATCAAGTTTATCTAGCGATGCTGGTTTTCTCAAAGTTTTAGAGATATAGGCATTACGTTGCGCTCTCGTAGCTTGTAAAATGCCTGTTTTTAAATAATGAATCATTCCTAAATCACTAATATCTAATGCTTTTATACTAGCATCTCTTTTACCTTTAGAAACTTTTCCACCCCATCCTCCTGGACCTGAATCGGTTCTCGGGATTTCCCAAATTGTCACACCCAAATCACTAATACGAGAAAGATTAGCATACAAACCTCTTCTTAAATCATCTCCATGGGTATCTATAAGGTCTATATCCCCTTCTTTTTTGTTTTCATTATACCCTTTTCTACCATCAAGTTCGTTCCAGTTACTATGGGTTAATAAAATTATATTTTGATAGTTATAGGCAGATTTGGGTAACTTCGTCAACCATTTTAAAGCGTGTCTTGAATGTGCACCCATGGCAATTACTATTTTACCTTTTTTACTGGCTTTGGCAAGCACAGAAGCATCTGTTACCAAATTATCTACAGTCACCTTTTTAGGCATATGCCCTGGCACATCAGAAAGGATAATGACATCTTTTGCAATTGGCGAGTTTCTATTAAGTTCTTCACCTGCATTTTGATTATCCTTATCACCACCATCCCAATCGTTCTGAAAAAAGATTTGGCCTTCAAAAACAGTTTCAGGTGCCACTACTAGGTGTAACATCCCATCAGGATTAGGAAGTTTCACTTTCTTTTTTTCTTTTGAATTTTGTGCTGAAACTAAAGTTACACTTAGCTGTAACACTAGTATTAGACCGTAGCGTATTATGTTGAATTTCATATGATGCTTTTAATTATATTTTAATTTTATTTAGTTGTTCTTAAAACAGAAAGCTTTTTAGTTTAACTTAACTTCTAGTGTTTCCCCATTGAACTTAATGTCTTTCGATTGCTTTGTTCCTACTAATTCTATTCTAAATGCTTTAGGTTGATTTTTTAAATCTAAAAACGCATTGTGTCCCGTTTCTACTTTAAGAGATTTTGTAGTTTCGGAGTATGACACTTTAATTTCAGAATATGTACCATTTTCATATGCATAACTTTCATTATCGTCATAGTACAACTTGAAATTAGCATCCTTTCCGGGATATACTTTTAACAGTAAAGGTTTATCTGTAGGCTCTGTAGCATATTGCACTTTCGGCCCAATGGGTAAAATAGAACCTGCTTTCACGTAAACAGGTAAAGCATTTAAAGGTGCAGGTGCTTTAATGGTTTTAGCTCCTTGTAACTTCTCTCCTGTCCAATAGTCGTACCAATCGCCTTCTGGCAAATACACCTCTCTTTCTCTAGTTTGATAACCTAAAACAGGGCAAACCATCATAGATTCGCCAAAAAAGAATTGGTCTTTTACGGCCCATACATTTTTATCATTTGGATAATGATATACCAAAGGTGTCATTAGCTGTTTACCATTTTGAGTGATTTCCCAAGCTTGTGAGTAGATGTAAGGCATTAATTGATATCGTACATCTATAAACTTTCTGGCAATATCTTCAAACTCTTGATTATAGTTCCATATTTCGGTATGGGTTCTGTATCCGTGAATTCTGAATATAGGACTAAAAGCACCATACTGAAACCAGCGTGTAAGCAGTTCAATAAAATCTGGATTGGTATACTGGTCTTTCCATTTTTTATCTGCACCCATATTCCCTCTAAAAAAACCACCTATATCGGTAGTCCAATATGGGAAACCAGTCATTGTAAAATTGATACCAGCTGCAATTTGTTCTTCAAACTGTTCCCAATTACCGTCAACATCTCCAGACCAAACAGTGTTACCATAACGCTGTTGACCCGCAAATGCAGAACGCGTCAAGTTGAAAACCCGCTCATTTGGAAATTCTTTTCTTCTGCCTTCGTACATAGCTTTGGTAACATGCAGCGCATAGGAGTTTTCAACCTCTTTAAATTTTCCTATGCCCGTTTGATGTTCAGGATTAGGATGAAAAATAGGCTCGCTACCATCTAACCATATAGATTGCACTCCAACATGAAACATACTATCACTAAGCATTCTATAGTATTTTTCGTGAGTGGTTTCGTCATAAAAGTTTATAAAATCAGACCCGCCTAATTTGTAGTTCTCTAAATCGTATCGATTGCAAAGCGCTTCATGCGTTACCGTGGGCCAAACCGAAACCATCAAATTAAGATGCATACTATCCAATTCTTGCGTCATTTTCTTTGGATTTGGATATCGCGTTTTATCCCACTCTGGCCCTTTTACACCTTTTGGCCAGTAATCCCAATCTTGTACAATATTGTCAAAAGGAATTTTTCTTTTTCTATATTCTTTAGCACTGGTTAATAAGGCTTCTTGAGTAGGATATGCTTCTCTACATTGCCAAAATCCGTAAGACGATTTTTTAAACATAGGCGCTTTACCTGTTAAATCGTTGTAATGCGATAGTATTTGTGATGGGTTTTTACCATGAATAAAATAATAATCGATAGCACAACCATGGTGACTGCTAAAAACGGTTTGATTAAAATCGGGCTCATTAAATAACAATCTACTCTCAGTTTCAGCATGCGTATCGCGAAATACAATGTCATACTCTTTTCCAGCTTCTAAATATTTCTCACCAGAAAAACTATCAGGATACCACATAGTATTGTAGTGAATAACGGCATCATTATCAATAGTTACTTCAACAGGACCCAACCTTCTATTTTTATTTTTCTTTTTGTTTTTTCCTGTGTATGGTGTTTCACTAATGACGAAAAAGTTATAATTCCCAGTTTTTTGAGGTGTAAATTTTGCTTGACAAATATTTAATTTTTCATTAACTACGTCGGTGAATTCAATTTCATTCTTTGGGAAATTAAAATCGGTTACGCCATAATTATGCCAATACAAACCATATTGATTTGTAGAAACTAAAAATGGAATGGCTATTTCTTGATTAAACTGTTGTAAACGCACAGGTACATTTTTCCAGTTCATTCGGTTACTTTGAAATTGCCCAAGACCATATAACCCTTCATCCTTTACATCGAAAGACTGAGATACCTTATGAAGCGACGTAGTATCCGTTTTAACAAATGTGTTATGATTGATTTCCCGTAAGAGTAGTTTATTGTTTTTATCTGTGTAAACAATTCTGCCATCATTGTAAACCAACACCTTAATACTATCGGTTTCTAAAGCACACCCTTCATTCCGCTTTTCAAATTTCCAATCCACATTTTGAGGTTTCAAAACAGTAACAAAATCTGGTTTTTCACTTCTATCTACTTCTCCTACTCTCTTTTTGGTAACATGAATAATATTATTGCTAACAACTGACAACTGTGTTATTAAACTATCAGACTTTATAGTTATGCCATTTTCACTTTGTTGAATATTATCCTCCTTACAACTCAGCCCCAAAAAAGTAAAAACAAATAATAAGCCTATTAGTATCTTAATTTTATATTTCATCAAAAAATCATATTAAATTATGTCAAAATCCAATAATCCAACATATAAAATTACCAAACACTTAAACCTGTACCATCTATTTAAACACTAAAACCGTTTTTTGAACGGTTAATTTCACCGTTAAATAGGTGAAATATATTAGTTTAGTACCTATTATTGCATGACACAATAGTTTAATGACAAACGAAGAAATCCATATACAATACAATAAAATTGTTTCTAGCGATACTTTTCTGAAGTCTGCTAGATACACCCAATTCTTGAAATATTTGGTGGAGCAGTCCCTTGCTGGTATCGACCTTAAAGAGCATACAATTGGTGTGGATTTGTTTAAGGATAGTTACAGTATAAAAAAGAATGACGGCATAGTAAGGGTTTATATGTATAACCTAAGAAAGAAGCTCGACAATTATTACAGTGATATAGGAAAAGAAGACCCTATATTGTTTGAGTTAAAAAAGGGTAGCTATAATCTTAAATTTCAAACTTCTGGAGAAACTAACCGTAACAACAATCAAAATACCGCTAAAAAATTATTTACTTCAAAAAAAACTATAGTTCTAGGATTAATTATGGTGTTTCTGGCGATTTTATCCTTTTATATTTTTAACCCGAAAGAACAATACTGTTGGAATCATTTTCTAGCTAACAAAAAACATAATTTGTGTATTCTAGCTAACCAAATTATGTTGCGTAAAAAAGGAAGTGACAAGGGAAATATACTTACCAAAGAGAGTATTAATAGTTTAGAAGATTTCATTTATCATAAAAATCAAAATCCCAATGACTCTTTAGAATTATTAGACTATTCGTTTTACACAAAAGCAATACCATATTCTATTCATAAACTAACACAATTTTTCGTCTTAAACGAAGGTGTTTTTAATATTGTTCCTGAAAGTGATTTAAGTTACGAAGACACTAAAAGCTCTAATCTTATTTACATTGGACAAAGTAAAACTATGAATGTTTCAAAGGATTTATTCTTAAGGAATAGTAATATATTTTCTATTGAAAAAAATCGTTTTGTAGTTACAGAGAAAAATAAAAAAACCAAGTATAACACCGTATTCAATAATGGTATTATTACTGCCGAATATGCTATGGTTTCATTCTTTTCATTAGATTCTAATAATAAGGCAATTTATTTCGTTTCTAATCATGATATGGGAACTATGGCTACAATTCAAATGTTTACGAATGATACACAGCTAAAAGATTTCTACAGCCGACTCCCTTCTTCTAATTCTTCTTTTAACGCATTATTTAAAGTAACTGGCGCCGAAAGAACCAGCTTAACTTGTGAGTTGGTCAAGCTTGAAACTCTTAAAAGCGAATAAGTCCCAGCTATACATTCTATAAGAGAAATATCTCATTGAATATATGCTTTTCTAAAAGTAATTTTTTCGTTCAATCCATTAAAACCACAACTCAACTAGCGAACATCCATCTTAGTTGAAAAACAAACATTTCTTTTGATTTAGAAATCATATGAAGCTTCTGCTTATACTTTTCTAAGCTATTTTTGTGTGTTACATATTTAATATTTTCATTAACAAAATGGATTACGGCTAAAAGAGCAAGACTATGAAAATACAGTTATACACAATATTGACGGTGTTTCTTACCTACAGTTTTATTGGATTTACTCAGGATAAGCCCAACTTTCTTATAATTGTAGCAGACGATTTAGGCTATAACGACGTTGGTTTTACAGGTTCTAAAGAAATTGAAACACCTAATTTAGACAAACTAGCTAAAAATGGTGTGATTTTTAATAACGGGTATGTTACCCATCCTTACTGCGGCCCTTCAAGAGCAGGACTTATAACTGGGAGGTATCAGGCTAGATTTGGCTTAGAGATTAATTTAACGAATTCTCATTTTGATGTACATAACGGGTTACCAACTTCAGAAAAAACATTTGCCGACAGACTAAAAACTGCTGGCTATAGTACAGGTATTATTGGAAAATGGCATTTGGGGGCTTCTCATGTATTTCACCCGAATAACCGAGGTTTTGATTATTTTTATGGGTTTTTATCAGGAGGGCACACCTACTGGCCAGAAAAAGTAACGACTACACACCCACTCTATCAGGAATCTGGAAGATTGCATTATACAGCAAATGAAGGTGGTTATTGGCCTTTATTAAGAAACAATAATGCAGCGGAATTTAACGAATACCTTACCACTGCTTTAAGTAGAGATGCGGCCAAATTTGTAAAAGACAGCAAAGACCCTTTTTGTTTGTATTTGGCATACAATGCTCCTCATGCACCTCTGGAAGCACCTAAACACCTTATTGACAAATACGCTCATATAGAAAACAAACAACGTAGAATATACGCGGCTATGATTGATGCCATGGATGAAGGTATAGGCATTGTAATTAAAGCTCTAGAAGAATCTGGTAAATTAGATAATACTTTGATTTTCTTTATATCGGATAACGGTGGTATCGTAGATAAATCTCGAAAAGCATCAGAACCTAGAAGAGCCAATAAAGATTGGGGCGACAATACGCCATATAGAGGTGGTAAAGGAAGTATGTTTGAAGGAGGTAATAATGTACCCTTTATTGCACACTGGCCTAAGCAAATTAAAGGAGGCAAAACGTACGACTATCCAGTCTCTGCTTTAGATATAGCTGCTACTTTCGTAGCTCAAGGTAAAGGAGATACTTCAGGTCATGCTTTAGAAGGTAAAGATTTACTACCATACATTAACGGCACTAATAAAAATGCTCCACATGAAGCTTTGTTTTGGCGAATGGATAGCGGCAATAAATGGGCTGTAAGAACACCAGATGCTAAATACTTCTTGCCTAGAAATGAAACAGGGTTAGAAGGTCCTTTTTTAGTAAATATGGTTAAGGACCCTTACGAGAGCAAGAATATTATTGATGAAAACCCCGAGTTACGCAAGAAACTTGTAAAATTATGGAATGAATGGAATGCAAAAAACGAACCTAATAAATATCTTCAAGCTAACGACTATCAAAAGGTTCGTCTTAATTTTTATAAAGAACTAAGAGAAAAACTTGACGAACAGGCTAAAAAAGAAAAACCTTTAGTTATTGACTAAAACGTACTTCAAAATGAAACTAAGACAAATATCTACAATAATATTATTCCTGTTTTTATGCGTACACTTTGGATGCAAACATCAAGCATCTGATTTACAAAAATCCGGCAATCCAAAACTTGATACACAAAAACCCAATATAGTGGTATTATTTGCTGATGATATTAGTGCTAGAGAATTACCCATATATGGCTCTAATGTTTGGAGCCCACCTAGAGGTGGCACAACCACTGATATTAACTACAAAGCGCAAACACCAGTTTTAGATAAAATAGCTAATGAAGGTTGTTATATAAATACAGCTTGGGCATCAACCATATGCGGCCCTAGTAGAGCGATGATGATGACGGGAAGGTATGCACACCTGCACAAATGGTGGCATAATAAGGATAAAGGAAAAGCACCCAATGGTAAAAACTCTTGGAATCTGTATGACAGTTCTCCCCACTCTATTGCGCATATAGCAAAAGCTGGTGGTTATGAAACATTTTGGGCAGGTAAAACACAAATGAAAATTGCAGGCTTCCCTTTTGATGAAGGTTGTTTTACTCCTGGTGAAGGGTCATACAATACACCAATTCATACTACAGATTTTAGACTAGAATCGAAATGGGTTAATGGTAAAAAAGTAATATTTAATGCAGATATTGATAAACCTGTTCATAAAAAAAGTTATGTGCAATCTGGTTGGTACTGGAAGCCCCATGTTCAACTAATGAATCATCCTGATACCAATAAAAAATTAGTTTGGTGGCCGAATGATAAAGGCTCAAAAAAACAAATTAGCCTAAACACTTTCGGACCAGACGTAGAATTAGAATTCACTTTCGATTTTATGGAACGAAAGGTTAAAGAAAAAAAACCCTTCTTTGTATACCATACTAGCCATTTAGGTCATGATGCTTGGGATTTTTTACATCCTTATTCTGGTAACAAATGGCCAGGGACTCCAAAAATTAGTTGGGATGGGACATCTTACACCCGTACAACACCTAATGTAACCGGAGATAATGGTGCGTATGACACACACAGTACAGTTACAAAAAGTGGTATTCATCATCACGTAAATTACCTAGACTATCAGGTGTGGCAGTACCTAAATAAGTTTAAGGAACTAGGAGTAGAAAATAATACCATTTTCATTTTTTGTGCAGATAATGGCACCAGCGGTTATGGAAAATCAAGTCCTATTTCTCAAAAAGGTACACACGTTCCGCTTATTATTTATGCGCCTGGTATGAATCTTACAAAAAAAGGAAAGCAAAATGTATTGGCCAATTTATCAGATATTATTCCAACAATTGCAGAATTAGGGGGTGTTGAAATACCAGATTCTTATGAAATAAATGGTGAAAGTTTAGTCTCCTTTTTAACTACCGATAAACCCAAACATAGAGATTGGATTTATAGCTACCACCAAGATAAAACCCTTGCTAGAGGCAACTTGGTTATGAAAGATGGCAATGATATATGGTATGATGTTAGCGCATACCCAGAGGATTTGGTAAGCTTTCCTAAAATTGAAGATTGGAACAAAGTTTCCGAAGCGCATCGAAAAGAGAGAGATGTATTGAACAAAGTAGTTCCTAAATATAATGTACACGCTACACAGCACGACGCCCCTAAAAACGGTTATGGCAAACCAGAACCGCTAATAGTTAAGTAAAAACAAGCTCTAATTTTATGAATAAGAACACTATATATTCATTATTCGCTATTGGCATAACATGCTTTGTTTTCCAATGTAAAACAAAGGCGAATGAAGATATATTGATTCCTGTTCAAAACAATGCATTTGTTGAGATTTATAAACCTTCTGGAGATTATTTCTTCGGACCAGACACACCAAGACTTAAAGAAGGTGAATGGTATGATAAATGGATTCCAAACGACCATACGTTTGTTAAAGACACCTTAGGTTACTGGCATATTTTCGGTATTACGCATCCGTACGTTCCAACACAGCCCATTCATGAAGGTGAGTTTGCTTCCTTTCATGCTATAGCTTCAGAAAAAGGTTTTAAAAATTCAACCAAACAACATCACTATAAAGATTTACCAAAAGTATTACCTCCTAGCGACAGACCCGGCGAAATTAATGCAAATCATGCACCATATATTGTAAAGAAGGATGGTATTTATCACATGATTTATGGTCATAGCCCAATAAGACTCGCTACATCTACAAATCTTAAAACGTGGCAACCACAGGGTAATTTATTTGAAGAAGCAAAGGGCGCAAGAGACCCCAACCTTCTTTTTTTCAAAGATAAATATTACATCATCTACTGCTCTGAGAAGTGTGTGATGATGAGAACTTCTGATGATTTAAAACATTGGAGCGATGCAAAAATCATTCTAAAAACAGAAAATTTCGACCCAGAATCACCTTCATTAATATATCACAACAACACGTTTTATCTGTTTGTTTGTGCTTGGGTTGGTCCTTGGGGTGGTAAAGAATTGCAAGGTGCTTATACTCATGAGACTCATGTATATGCCTCAAAAGACATAGAAAATTTTGGCACAAATAATGAAAAAGAAATTACTGTGCTTAACGCTCATGCTCCCGAAATTTTTCAAGATGAAGAAGGACAATGGTACATCTCTAGTGTGGTATGGCCCAATATAGGCGTAAGCGTTGATAAACTTACATGGAAAACAATTGAATAAACTAAACTTAAAAAATAAATGAATATCAAATTGAACTCAAAACATATAAAATTACTTCTTCTAGTACTAATATGTTTATCGAACAAAGTAACCTTTGCGCAAGAACAACAACCAAATGTACTTTGGGTTTTAACAGACGACCAGCGTTATGATGCCATACCTGCATTTAATAAAATGCTACATGATAGAGAAAACAGTGCCTTAGGCTATGTAGAATCTCCCAATGTAGATAAGTTGGCAGATATGGGTACTACTTTTATTAATACTTATTGTCAAGCACAAGGTTGCGCACCCTCTAGAGCATCAATGCATACGGGGCGCTATCCTTTTAGGTCTGGTATTTATCAATTTGAATACTTTAATAATAACACCGACAATTCTTATCCTTTATTACCAGAGGAAATGGCTTCCTTAGGATATCAAACCATGCACGTAGGTAAATTAGGTGTTAGAATTAAAACCTTAAAAGAAGGTAAGGCTGTTAACTATGACATTTATGAAAACGACATAAGTTTTAAGCAATTAAGGGATGATATGTTACCCGAATGGGGAAAAACACCTGTATTAGAAGAAATAAATGGTATTAAACTTAAAAAACCTCTACGCAATATCACTTATTTTAAGGATGCCGATGGAACGGTATATTACAAATCTGAAGAATTGGAAAGAGACAACCCTCAGTTTGCGGGTATGGCTAAAGAGGCGTTCGAGAAGTATGACTTATTTTATAAATACAACGACAAGAAAAATCAACCGCAGAGTGTTTTCAATAAAGGGGTTCTATCTGGCGTAAGTCCTCAACCTGCTGGTAAAACAAGAGATGGTCTTTATACTACAGCCTTTGTTGATTTTCTGAAAAGCGAGAATACAACATTTAAAATGGGAAGTGGCAAGTTTAATGGTGTAGACACTACGAAACCTTTGTTTGCTCATATAGGCTATGATTTCCCACACACTCCTGTCCTACCTCCAAAAAATTACCGCGATAGGTTTGCTAAAATAAAGTATAACATTCCGGAATTGACAAAAGAGGAATTTAAATCCATGGCTAAGGCATTCAAAAAAAGAGTGACTACAAGCTATTCTGATGACTTTACAGATGAAGAAAAGCAAAAAATGGTTCAAGATTATTATGCATTTTGTGCCTATGGCGATGCACTTATAGGTGAAGCTGTTGATGCTTTTATTAAATACAGTGAAAAGCAAAAACAACCTTGGACAATAGTTTACGTTTGTGGAGACCATGGTTGGAAACTCAATGAACATGGTTCTATTGCAAAAAACACCCCTTGGGAAATTGATAGCCATAATCCAATTATTGTGGTTTCTTCAGATAAAACCAAGTTCCCTGCTGGTAAAGTTGTGAGAGACCTTACAGAGTTTGTTGATATTTCGCCTACAATTTTAAGTATTGCTGGAGCAGATGTGACTTCAAACAAATACAAACATTTAGATGGTTTAGATTTAGCTAAAATAGAAAAGGGAACAGCTCCTGTTAGAGATTATGTAATTGGAGAAAGTCATCATAGTATAGGACCAAGAGCCTACATACGAACCAAAGATTACATGTTTTCTGTTAGAACAAGACCAAATTCTACACGTGGAGAAAACATGCAATGGGCGCTTAACACAACCTATAAAGAACTAGACCCTGCTTTGTTTAACACCAAAATAGACCCTAATGAAATTAATAATCTAGCATACAATCCTGAGTACAAAAACATTGCTAAAAAGTTGCAAAAGAAACTTTTAGATATTGTTATTGGCGACGGAAGAGCAGAAATAAACTGGGGTGGAGATAATTATGGTAAAAACCCAAAAGCCATTGGCACTAAGGTGTACCGAAATAACAGCACGCCAAATGCACATGATTATAACTTAGACTTAAACTAAAAACTAATGAGACAATTAGTTACTCTTTTTACATTTCTGTCTATTGTTTATGGCTCATATGCACAACTAGATAAAGCATATTTTAAAAGACTTAATTCTGAAACGATACCATCTTCAGATTTAGTTACTTGGAGGCAAGTTGGACCGGGGATGTCTGGGTACTGTGAAGAGTTTTGGTGTCATCCAACAGATGAAAACGTCATTATGATGTCTCCAGACATGTTTAACACCTATGGTTCTTGGGATGGAGGTAAATCTTGGTCTTCCGTTAAAAATCCTGATGGAGATGGTAAAGATTTGGCAAGAGTTAGAAAATTTGAATTTTCGAGACAAAACGGAGATTTCGGTTTAGCCATTACGGGCGCAGGAGGAAAAGTGTACGAAACCCATGACAAAGGACATACTTGGAAAGAAATTTGCAACCTTAAAGGCCGTTATAGTGAGTTAACTGTAGACCCAAATAACGACAAAGTTTGGTACGCTGGTCCTGGAGATTTTTGGAATGTAAAGGCCAATAAACGCCATATTAATGGACAAACTAGAAGTTTTAAAAATAGTGGTATTCTAAAAAGTTATGATGGCGGAAAAACTTGGGAACGCATCAACATAGGCAACTATACCGATTTAGATGTTGGTAGAATTATTGTAAATCCAAATAATTCTAAAATTGTTATAGCCGCAACAAATAAAGGTGTATTTAGAAGTAATGATTCTGGTAAAACATGGCTGTCTAGTGCAAAGGGGCTTCCTGTGAATCGCCCTCGCGATATAGACGTTTATTATGATAAAACCAGTAAAGAGTTTATAATATTTCTCTTAGAACAATCTACTTATGAAACTAAAGGAAAATCAATTGTTTCAAAAGGAGGGATATTCAAAAGTTATGATAGTGGTAAAACTTGGGAGGATGTTACTGGTAATTTAGGTGTTAACCTCAATAAAATCAGTAGCAAACTTCTAAAAAACCGATATTGGAAAGCCATGGGGTTTTGGTTTCAAACTGATGAAAAACAATTGAAAACAAAACACCCCGAATACTCCGAAAATGTATTGGATGTTTGGCATCGTATTCAAGTAAATCCACTTAACAAAAATGAAATCTACTTATCGCACAACACCAAGCACGATAGGGCTTTTTTAACGGGAGATGTTTGGAAATCTAATGATGGAGGTGAAACTTGGCTAGCAACAGCACGTACAGGAAAATATTGGATAAACAATACAGATAAAGCCTATTGGAAATCTAGAAATAATCCCTTAGGAGCAAACACGTTCTTTGCGCATTTACAACCAGAAATGGACAGAAGAGAAGACGCTTGGGGCAATCGTTTTTTAGAAATTAGTGCAAATGGTAATGTATATATATGTCTAGACCAACAGGTTTTAGAATCTAAAAACGGTGGTGAAACTTGGCAACAAATAGACGATAATGAAACAGCTAAAAACAGTAATCATTGGGTAGGACGCGGTGGCAGTAATTTACCTGGTAGATATATGCTTTTAGAAACAGGCATAAAAGACAGATACCTATTAGGCAGCGGAGAACATGGTTTATGGCAAACAGCGCCTTTAGGTAATTATCCAGATAAAATGGCAGTGGCTGTAGAGCAACTTGAAGGTCAAAAATATCATCATGGAGCGCATTCAACAGGGCCAATGGCGGTACATCCAAAAGACCCCAATAAAATTTACTTTTTGCCATACAGACAAAGTCACAGAGGTGAGTTAAGACGTTCTACAGATGGTGGTAAAACTTGGGAAAATATTTCTACCATTTTTGCAGCTAACACCTCTTTACATGAAAGACTCGTCTTTATGAATTCACTAATTTTTGACCCTGTGAATACAAAGAACATGTATTTCTGTGCTACAAAACAACCATTGTCTCAAGTAGCAGGACCGTATGCAAAACAATTAACTAAAGGTGATTATGGTTTTTATCGCTCTTTTGATGAGGGGTATACTTGGGAACTAAGCAATACTGGATTTAACAAAAATGCGAGCGTAAGACGTGTTATTCTAGACCCCGACAATCCTGAAACATTATACGCTGCTGTGAATGATACTAATGGAGGGCTTTATAAATCTACAGATAAAGGCAGTAATTGGAAGAAGGAAAAAACACCTGCGGAAATAAAGTATGTTAATAACATTTTTATCGACAGAAACAACAAATATATGTACCTCTCTTCTGGAAATGAACAAGGTACAGATACTGGCAGTGGTGTTTGGAGAAGCAAAAACAAAGGTAAATCTTGGGAAAAGATTTTTGATTTACCTTTTGTTTGGCAATGCGAAACCTCTCCTATTAATCCAGATATTATTATGATTAGTGCCGCATTACCGCCTAAAACAAAGATTAAAAATGCCAAATTAAATCCAGGGATTTACATTTCTATGGATGGCGCTAAATCTTGGCATAAAGTAAATATGGGTTTAGGCCAACATGATAGAATTGTAGATATTAAACCTGACCCTTTTAGAGAAGATGTGTTTTGGGCATCTCAAAAAGGAAGTGGTTGGGCTATTGGTTATCTAAAAAACACCACCAAAGGATGGAGTACAAATTAAAAATTTCAACTAAATAAAAATTCGAGAAAATGAAAATTACTATTACTTCTTTATGTTTGCTATTGTCCTTAATAATGACAGGGCAAGCGGCTTTTGAAGAAAACTTTGAAAGTAAAACAACAGGATTAAATTTAACGACAGATGGTTATGTATTGTCGCAATCATCTACTTATACAGGAACGGTTACCGCCACTGTAAACGAAGCTTCAGGGAATAAGTTTGGAAGAATGATAGGAAACCCTGGAGGTGCGGCGAGAATGCAAATTGCTAAAACAATTACTGTAACAGAAGGTAAAAGTTATTCTTTTACAGCAGAATCTAAAGGCCCATTTAAGAGACAACTTAGAATTTATTCTACCACTGATGAGATATTGCAAACTTCGGCAGATTACAAGCCTTCTACAACACAAGAAAACAATGAATGGAAAGAAATGACTGTTTCTTTCTATGTGCCTTATGGAACAACCCAAGTAAAAATTGCATTTTATCACTACTGGTCTGGAACTATAGATTTAGATAATTTTAAGGTATTTGAAATAGAAAGACAATCAGAATACTACGTGAGTAGCTCTGGAGACGATTCTAATTCAGGAAAAATTGATGCGCCTTTTCAAACTTTAAATAAAATAAGTAATACTTCACTTTTCCCTGGAGATAAGGTTTATTTTAATAAAGGGGACGAATTTATTGGTCGTTTTGTTGTAAATGGTTCAGGGATTGCAAATAACCCAATAGTTATAACCTCATATGGCACAGGGAATCAACCTATACTAAACGGCGCGGTTGGAGCTTCGGGTGGTGGTGACTATGAAGAAGCTATACTAATTTCAAATCAAGATAATATTACTATTGAAGACATAGAAGTACGAAACGATAGAACAGTTACTAGAAACGGTGTAGACGATACCGACGCTTATGGGATAAACATACTTAATGATGGTGAAAAAGTACTCCGTAACTTCATCATCAGAAATGTAACTGTAAAAGATGTTTTTGCTGTTCAGCCTATTTTAGATAGAGACGATTTTGATGCTATTGCGGTTTCTGGTATTAGATTTAGAGCTACTAAAAACACAGAAGTAGGTAAAGAAAAAAACATAGAAAATATTCTAATTGAGGACTCTTACTTTGCCAATATACAAAGGTTTGGTATCAACTTTAGGCATAACGGTGGAGATACAGGCGTTGGAAATGATGAAATAAATAGATTAAAAGACATTACCGTAAGAAACAATGAATTCTATTACAACGGGGGTACAGGTGTTTTACCTAACGGAACCTATAATTGCTTAATTGAAAACAACCTTTTTGACCATCCAGGTGCAACTACAGACCCTAGAATGCCCGGGCGTGGTAGCTCAATCTGGAACATAAACTGTATTAATACGGTAATGCAGTACAATACCTGTTTAAGTACAAGAGGCTATTTAGATTCTCATGGTATTCATATTGATAACTTCAACACAAATACTTTTGTGCAGTATAACTACATGGAAGATTGTGAAGGCGGTTTTGTTGAGATTTTAAGAGGTAACACCAATGCTGTATATCGCTTTAATGTAAGTGTTAATGATGGGTGGCGTGTTAACCCAACTTGGGATACCAGTAACCATACTATTTGGGTGAATGCAGTGAGACACAATCCTACAACTTTTCAACCAAATAATCACATATACATTCACAATAATACAGTTGTAATAAACAAACCTTTTGTGAACAGAACGTTTACATCGATTAAAATGGATGCCACTAACCTATTTGTATATAACAACATATTTTCATCAACTGGTGGAGGGCCTTCAATGGGAGGTTCGTTATCCATACAACCAAAATCTAAAACTGGTACAGACGAGTTTATCTCCAATAACTTTTTTGAAGGTAATGTAAATCCAGATTTCAAAAATTACGATGCTAATCCAATATCTGGTTCACCTCAATTCTATGGTTCTGGTGAGCAAAAAATCTCTTATCAATTAGATGAAAGTAGTACTGCTATAAACAATGGTTTAAACATTCAAAGTCCTATTTTACCTGGAGCTGGTACTGGAGTATTTCAAAATTTAACAGCTTATCCAAGCGTTGATTTTTATGGAAACCCTATAGATTTAACCAATGGCTCCACAAATATTGGTGCTTACAATGGTAAAACTAATGCAGATATTTTAAACACAAAAGATGTTAATAGCGCAGAAAATAATTGGTTGGTGTATCCGAATGCAGACAAATCAAAACTAATTATTACAAGAACTTCAAGTTCTTTAGCTAGCGATAAAACCAATATTTCATTAATTAGTATACGAGGGCAGGTTGTAAGTACTCAAGAATTTAAATCTGATAAGGAGTTCGGGTTTAAGTTGGACGCAAGTATCTCAAACGGTATTTATGTTTTAAATATTGACGAAGGTTCGGTTAAACATTCTAGAAAAATAGTATTAAGTAGATAATCTAATACTTAAAGTAGAATTTAAGTTTTAGCTTCTTTTATTGCAATGGTTTTTAATCTTGTAGTAAAAGAAGCTTTTTCTTTTGAAAGTTGATTTTTATTTGAAATCAAATTCCATATGCATGAAAAACTCCAGACATAAAATGATGTATCATTTGGATAAAGCCATATAGAATAATTAGAACTCCCACAGTATTTGAATGCTTACACCCATCATCGGAAATTCGAGCAGCATTTTCAAACCAAAATCTTAATATTTTGACTAGCAATATATCATCAATTGAGTGCTTAGACTATTAAGAATCAATTAACTAAAAATGTTTACCAGTGGGAATGCCAGAATCTCTAGTAGTATTATATAATTTTAAAAGACTGTTTACTTTCTTTTTATAACGCGGATTATCAATATAGTTAAACTCCTCATGCTCCCATACATTATCGTTTAAATTAAAAAGCGCAATGGGAGTTCTAGTAGCATCACTTCTATCTTTTTTATCTACATTTATGATAAGTTTCCAGCCATCTTTAACAATCATAACCTCATGGTCAGAACCACCTTGAAGCATTATATGGTTTCGTAACTTTTTGGTATTGCTTTGTTCTGTTGTTAAAGGTAACAAGTTATACGAATCTAAAGCTTGTCCGTCTTGAATTTTTACTTTTGAAATTGCGGCAATAGTAGCCATAATATCTGTACCTAAAACCGGTAACGATGATTGTTTTGAGGTAATGTGCTCAGGCCAAGAAATAATAAATGGCACTCTACTACCTCCTTCATACGGGTCATTTTTGCAACCTCTATAAATATCGCTGGGGTTATGCCTTGCATTCCAAGTATCGCCATCAATATGTAAGCCACCGTTATCAGATGTGAAAATGAAAACGGTATTTTCATAAATACCTTGTCTCTTCAATTCATCTACCATCATTTTAATTTGAACATCTAGTTCTTTTACCATATCCAAATGTTTTGAAGGTGTGGTTCCCTTTATTTTTACACCTCCAATTTCAGCAGGTGGGTCATGAGGTGTATGCACTGCTTGAGAACAGTAATACATAAAAAATGGTTTGTCCTTTTTAGCATTACTTTTTATGAAGTTTACCGCCTTTTCAGCTATTAAAGGTCCTATTTGGCTAGGTTTCCATTTAGAATCTCCCAGTCCTGATTTTTTATCCAAAATAAAACCAAGTTTTTTATAGTAAGCCGAGTCTATAATACCAACTAAAGAGTGTTTGTGTAATGGATACCATTTATCGTTTTCATAAGCAGCATATGGTACATTTTGAATTCCGGAAGGTAAGGTAAAACTATACTCAAAACCGTTTTGTTTAGGACCATCACTAACTATCTCTGTAATATCTACATTAAAGCTCATTTGCTTTTTTTCAGATTTAGGATCGTATATCTTTTTTGGATTTTTTTTATCTCTAAAACCCGTGCCTAAATGCCACTTGCCAATAAATGCAGTTTTATAATTAGCTTTTTGCATTAACCTACCAAGAGTTAAAGTCTCCTTAGTAAAAACACCTTTAGAATATCCACCCCAAACACCCCACGGTAACGGACTTCTATAATTATAGTTTCCCGTCATAATAGAATATCTAGATGTGGCGCATAAAGCGGCAGGAGCATGGGCATTAGTAAACATTAGGCCATGGTCTGCCAACTTATCTATATTTGGAGTTTCACTAACAATTTTTGCGCTATGCAATCTTCTATATTTAGAAATATCACCAACACCAACATCATCAGCCAAAACAACTATAATATTAGGTTTTGTCTTTGAATTTTCTTGAGCAGTTAAAAATAAACCACAGAGACTTAGAACAATAAAAGCAAATGTAATTTTCAAACTTAATTCTTAATGATTTTTCCTGATTTTAATCTCACATTACTTTCATCTTTTAGCACATAAATGTAAAGCCCTGAATTGAGAGATGAAACATCAATGGTATTATTTTTTGAAGTGTGAGATTTTAAAACCAACTTCCCTTCAACAGTATATAACTCCAATTTCATAGTAGAATTATAACCTGCAATTGTTAAGGAGTTACTTGTTGGATTTGGGTACAATATGATTTTATCTTCGTAACTAATATCGTCAATACTTAAAGAGTTTGGATTTGGATCCATAGCCATGTACCAACCACTACCGCGAGTTGATGCGTAGTATTTTCCCGGAACAGTGTAATCAATAGCTATATCGTTTACTCTATCAGATTGCCCATTTCCTTTATTGAATTTAATCCATGTTTCTCCTGAATCTTTTGAGAGATAAGTGCCACCATTTCTTCTCCCTACTTGCACATTTGGTAATGTTGATAGCATAATGGTTTTAGTATCTAATTTAGAAACCTCTACCCTATTTACCCATGGATAATCAAATAATTTTGTCCAAGTGGCCATATTATCTTCACTAACCCAAAGCCCGCCATTATCGGCAGCCACGTTTTTGAAACCTGCGGTGATGTAAACCTTTCCATCTTCATCAAAATGTATATCATTAATACCTGAAGTTCCCGATATTGGAACTGTTGAAGCTACTTCACTCCAACTTGCACCACCATTTGTTGTTTTAAATAGTCCACCACCATTATCAATAACTGCAGCATATAGCGTATTAGAATCATTAGGATCAAAAGCTAATCTTGCAACGTCTAGAGAACTAGGTAAACCTGTGTTAATTTTACTCCATGTTACGCCACCATTTGAACTTTTATGTACACCCCAATCTTGACAACTATCGCCTACCCATTCTAAGTCCTTAGAAGACCTTGGAACACAGAAATACATATTATTAGGGTTATTCTCATCAATTATTAAACTTAATTGGTGAATTGCTTGGTCTCCACTACCTGCTGGTGCAGGTGCCCATGGCTGAGGTAACGGCGTTGAAATTGCAGACCAGCTAGCTCCAGCATTTGTAGTTTTATATAACTTACCGCGTCCTGTTTGCCTAAAAAACGTAGCGAACCACGTATATTTATCTGTTGGATGAATAGCAACTGAACTCACCGAATGTTCTTGACGAATACCTTTGTTATTAAAAACTAAATGCATAACAGAACCACCTTGAGCTCCGGTTCTAACAGATTCGCCTTCATCATTGGTAATCCAAAGGCTATTCTCTCCTGAAGGACAAAATACTTTCCCTGGCCAAAGTGCAGACTGGTACAATCCATGTCCAGGTAAATTACTGTTTCCAGCTCCTACCCAACCATCTAGAGTGGAACCAGGTTCTCTTGCTTCTTCATCATCTATATCTACCCAAGTATTCCCTTTATCGTAAGACACAAAACCAATTTTTGCCAACTGGGTATATAGTACAGAGCCATCTGCATTAAAATGAACAAAATTACAACCTTTACGCTCGTAATCATCTCTATTTAACCAATCGTTCTTGTATTTAAACGACACATTAGTTCCCATTGGATTATTGCGCTGTGTAACCCAATATGCGTCGTCCGCTCCATTGTTCCATTTTTTACCATTTCTAAATGTAATAAACCAAGAGGCACCCCCATTTGTGGTTCTCCATATTTGACCCGGTTTAAAATTGTTTTTTGATGCATTTGAATAATCATTAACCAAATACACATTGTTCACATCATTAGGATCTACGGTTATGGTATTAAATCTTGTTGTAATCTCTGATGGCAGAACTGGATAAGCAATTTCGGCATCTTGCGAAGAGGCAAGTCCAAAATAATGAGCAATAGAACGATAATAATCTAGTTCCATAGTAGAATTACCCTGAAAAAAACTTAAATCTATATGCAGATTACTACTTACATTAATCCAAGTTTCACCCTTATCGGTGCTTTTAAAAACACCGCCTTGATCATTCTCAACAGACATTCCAGAAGGCGTAGATTTAGCCTTCCATGTTATATTACTTAAGGCATATAAGGTAACTTGATTTGTATTTGTATCATGGTGCATATCTAGAGATCGAATCATATCATGATCTATACCATTAGATTTTAAATTCCAAGTAGCACCACTATCAGTACTTTTATAAAAACCATAGTTCGTACTGGCGTAAACTATAGAATTATCAACAGGATCTACCAAAATACTTTCGAATTCTGCATTAGGGTTAATACCAGAATTTGAAAGTGCCCATGTTTGCCCTTTATTTGTACTTTTCCATAATCTACCATTCGCATTAGGATCTACGTAAGTTCCTTTAGGATCTGATTGTGGGTACAATAATCTCCCTAAATCTCTCATTCTACCGGCACCCAAAAACCATACATTCTCATCTGTAGGGTCTACGCTAACACAGGCAAGATAATTTCCTCCAATTACACTTTGAAGCACTGTTTGCAATTCCCATGTTTTACCCTTATCATTAGTTTTGTAAAGATTCCCTTTATTTTTTCCAGTAGAAAATCCAAAATTTTCATCTTGTCTAGAAAAATCCATTGAATAGGTTTCAAATGGTCCGCGCATGCTCGAATTGTAAGCTGGTGCATCCTCCATCATTGTAGTTTCGTAGGTAAAACCACGATCCGTAGACCTATATGAATTACCCATATTAGGACTTGTATAATGCGTATCCGGATCTGTTGGATGTGTAAAAAAACATCTATTATTCCCACTCATTCCTGGTCCAAATTGCGCCCATGTGATAGAAGGGTCCGAATCAATATCTTTTGTTTTTATATCCAAGAAAAAGCCAGAAGGTGGAACAATCTCCTCAACCAAAGCATCATCAAAATAATATTCCCCACCACCAGTAGCAGATGGTCTAATAGTAAAAAGCACATAACCTCCAGTATCATCTCTATCTGGGGTTACTGTAGTTTCAAATAATTGCCAATCGCTAGATGTAGTGGCATTTCTTATTCCATTAATATTAATTTGAATAAATTTAGCCCCATCGGAATAATGAAATTTTACATGGGTATCATTACCGCTTGCTGGCGTAACAACCTTATAATAAATCGACACTTTATATTGCTTTCCAGCTTCCCAATTTATTATTCTTTTTGTGAATAAATTCCCCTTTTGTGTTGAAGTACTAAATGCCATATGAAAACCATATTCGCCAGTTCTTTTAGAACTCATAGATCTTTCAAAGATTGGTAATGCTCCTCCATTTATAACGTCCCAATTATTCGATATTTCATCTTCAAATCCACTTGAGAAGACCTGAGCATTTAAAAAGGTAGTAAAAAAAATAGTTGCAATAGCAACTACTACAGAACAAAAATTTTTCATATCAAAATTGTAATTTAGAGAGACTAACTTTTGTTTGAGACTCAAAACCACCCTTTGGTTGTAAAGTGAAGTCTCAGAATATATCTTTCATCTCAATTAACCTAACAAAATTAGGAATACAATAAAGAATTAAACTTCTGATATGTTTTTCGTTTTGTTACAAATGATTTTACATCGTCTATATTTAGTTTTTTAAGCCTGTGTTCTAATAATTTTTAATGAGAAACTTATTTTCTAGCATCAATCAAATATTTTGGTTGATTTATCTTTATTTTCCAATTTCAATTTTTTAATATAATCTCTGGGAAGCATACCAAATTGCTTTTTGAAGCACTGAGAAAAATAGGAAGATGTGTTAAAGCCTGTCATATACATGATTTCTTTCACGGGATAGTTATTTTGTTCTAATAATTGAACGGCGCGCTTCAATCTAATATTTCTAATAAAAGCACTTGAGGACAGCCCAGTCAATTCTTTAATTTTTATAAAAACATGGCTTCTACTGAGTCCTAATTCATTTACCAAAAGTTCTACATTAAAATCTGTATTCATCATATGTTTTTCTACTATCGCTATGGCGCGTTGTAAAAATGTTTCGTCCATTGATGTTACAGTAACCTCTTCGGGGGTTAAAACAACTTCTCTATTAAATTTTCTTCTTAATTCTTCTCTAAATTTTAAAATATTTTCAAGTTTCAATCTCAGGAGGTTTAAATCAAATGGCTTTTTAACATAACCATCAGCACCAATTCTCAAACCTTCTAATTCACTTTCTTTAGACGTTTTGGCGGTAAGCATAATTATAGGAATATGACTTGTTTGACTATTCCCTTTCAAAATATTGCAGAATTCAATACCATCTATATTTGGCATAATAAGGTCTGTAATTATTATGTTCGGCAAATGAGTATCTACCATTTCTAAACCTTCTTTACCATCACTAGCTTCTAATATTTTAAATGACTGCTTAAAAGCGCTCTTAATTAAAGTTCGTATGTCTTTATTATCATCAACAATTAGAAGCATTGGCAATTTTGAACGCTTTTTCTCAAACTTAGAATCTTCAATTTCATCGTTCATATCAATTGCAATAGCTTCGGATTCCGAGGTTCGAATTAAATAATCACTTTCATTTTTTTCTTTAATGCTTATTTCATTAACCCCTTCATAGGCATCTCTTTTACTTGGAAGACTTACTAGGAAGTTAATGATATCCTCACTTTCTTTTCTTACTTTGATCGATCCGCGATGTAAATCAATAAGACTTTTTGTAAACGCCAAACCTATACCAGTGCCTTTTTGGGAAGTACCGTTTTCCTTAGATTTCGAATAAAATCTCTCAAAAATATTGTTTACTTCATCTTCTGTAATTGAACTACCAGAATTTTTAACTTCAATTATCACGCGGTCCGAATTTTTAGCAGCAGCGGTGTTCTGTTTTGAAATCTTGACTAATATCTTTCCTCCATTTGGTGTGAATTTAAAAGCATTGGAAAGTAGGTTTTTTAATATTTTTTCGATGGCATCATGATCAAACCATGTTTTAATTATTTTATGCTTTGAAGTAATACTAAAATTGATATTCTTATTGTGAGCCACAAACTGAAATGGTTGACCAATATCTTCAATAAACTTAATAATATCACCTCTTCTCACTACTAAGTGCATTTTGCCTTGATTAATTTTTCTAAAGTCTAGTAGTTGATTTACCAACTTTAACAAATAATCTACATTTTTGCCCATTATACTCGTTTGCTCCTTTAGCTCAGGGTGTTTTTTCAATTCATCAAACTCTTGAATAAATTGAAGAGGACCTTTTATTAAAGTTAACGGCGTTCTTAATTCATGAGAAATATTTGTAAAAAACTGTAGTTTGGCTTGTTGCAACTCTTCCTGCTTAGACTTATTTATATGCTCCAGCTCAAATTGGTGTTTTTTAGTGGTTCTTATAATGGTATATCGCCTGAAAGCGAGAAGTAGTAGAAGCGTTATTATTCCATACAAAACATAAGCAATATTTGTTCGCCAAAAGGGATATGCTACTTTAATATCTATACTAATTGGAGTATCATCCCATACATCATCACCATTTGAAGATTTAACTAAGAATGTATAATTTCCTGGTGGTATATTGGTGTAATTCGCTAATCGCTTGTTAGCATTTGTAAAAATCCAATCCTCATCATATCCAAGCAATTGGTAAGAAAATCTATTTTTTAAAGGCGTACCGTACTGTAAACTGGTAAATTCAAAAGCAAAACTATTTTGATTATGGTTTAAGGAAATATTATGGGTATAACCAATAGTCTTATCTAATAATATGTTTCCTTCATACTTCTTTCCAGTTTCAACTTTTTTATTGAATAAAGAAAAATTAGTAACCAATGTTTCAGGAGCCAGATCGTCCGTTTTTATCATTTCTGGTAAAAAAACATTTAACCCATTTACACCACCAAATATCAAAGACCCGTCATTTAATTTTGTAGCCGTTAACTCTTGAAATTCATTATCCTGTAAGCCATCATTCATATTATAGTTCACAAAAGATTCAGTTTCAAGATTAAATTTAGAAAGACCACTATTTGTAGAAAGCCAAAGATTTTTATTATTATCCTCTAATATTGATTTCACAACATTATTAGGTAAACCTTCATTTAACCCAAAGCGGGTAAATTTACCCTTTTCTTTATTTTTTGCAGGAATATATTTATTAAGTCCACCGCCAAAAGTGCCAATAAAAAGATCTCCCGTTGAAGCTTCATATATGGGCATTACATAGTTATTGCTTAAGGAGTAATTGTTATTCGTTTCATTTCTGTAAACACTAAATTTTGGTTTATTCTTCGTTCTTTCATTTACAGATAACATTGAAATTCCATTTTCTGTGCCAATCCAAATATTCTTATCATCATCTTCATAAATATTTCTAATGATATTCCCAGAAATACTAAAATCATTATCCACTTGATTAATAAACCGGCTTATTTTTAAATCTTCATTTTCAGTCTCAATTAATCTATAAAGTCCACCATTGTATGTACCAACCCAAATTATATTCTGGCTATCTTGGTAAATAGAAAAAACAGAGCCTTTTGTAGGTAGCAATCTGTAAATATTAACATCTTTATTCTTTTGAATATTCTCTAAATCTAAAGCATATATTCCCATTTTATCTCCATTGCCTAAAAGCAGTAAACTTTTTGATTTAAGCTTAACTTCATTCATAGCATAAACCTTACTTATTTTTTCAAATTTTCTAAAACGATTAAACTGGTTATTCTCAATATCCTTTTTGGTAAGTAGATTCAAACCTCCTCCTTCAGTACCAATCCATAAGTTATCATAACTATCTTGATGAATTGAACGTATTTTGTCATAACTCAAACTGCCAGCTGTCGAGTTATGCCTGACGTGTTGAAATTTCTTTTTTCTTGGATTAAGCTTATTAATTCCACCACCATTTGTTCCAATCCAGATAATTCCAGAACGATCTTCGTAAAGTACATTTATAATATTTTTACTTATACTTTCGGGATCAACGGGGTCGTATTTAAATTGATTTGAGATTTCTGTTTTCCCATCTTCACCCAACTCGTAATAATGCAAACCAGTGCTAGTTCCCAACCAAACTTTACCTTTATTGATTAGAAAATCTTTTACTTTTAAACCCAATATTTTCGGATCAGGTTCATTGCGTCGATTTTTGCTTATTTTAAAAAGACCTTGGTTTGTACCAATAAATAAATCTCCATTATCAGCTTCCTTAATACCAAAAATATTTCCGATAAAATCTTTGTCAAAATCTATTCTATTTAATTCATAATCCCCATTACTATTTTTAATGACCTCATAAATTGATCCTGAACCTATAGCATATATATTACCCTTAGAATCCTCATACACTTCACTAATTGGTGTGATTTTTTCGGTAAGAACATGTTGAAAATTATAATTATCAGGGGATTGTTCTAAATTCAAGATATTAAGACCTTCATTTGTACCAATCCATAAAAGATTACTCTTATCTCTGAAAACACATTTAATGACATCACTGTCTATCGAATTTTCTTGAAGCGGATTATTCCTGAAGGTTATAAATTTTTCTTGTTTAGGATCAAATCTATTTAATCCGCCGCCAGTTGTACCAATCCAAAGAATATCCTCTTTACCGCCAGCTATACAAAAAATGATATTACTACTTATGCTTTGACTGTCGTTATCTGAAGGTAAATACTTTTTGAAACTATAGCCATCATACCTATTCAGACCATCATAGGTACCAAACCACATAAAACCTCTATTATCCTGATAAATACAGTTAATATCATTCTGTGACAAACCGTCTTTTGTACCTATATGTTCAAACCCAACATTAATGGTTTGACAAACAAGACATCTAGAACCTAAGATTAAAAAAATTACAAATAATACAATGTTTGATAAGAACCTTACTTTACAGTTATTTTTCATTTCCAAACTTTAAATGATTACAAAGTTAACGATTACAATTTCAAAAAATAGAGCATTAATTGGTATGAATTGAATTGATTAAAATACGCCGGATTCGACTACGTCCGAATCCACTCGCAATAGTCAAAAATAATGCTACAATCTCAAATATGCTCTTGAACACTCAATAGTATATAAGTGTAAACAAGTTCAATTTCAAATTAAAAAATACATCTACTGTATGTAGAGAGATCCTAGTATACTTACAAGTGTAAAAGTACAAGCTACTGGAGGGAACTGAACTTTATTAAAAACAAGGTAGCAGTTTTTATATACTGATTATTTAATACCAATTAAATTCAAACGACATCAATTCGAATTACGCCATGAAAAAGCGCAAAATGTTGTACCTATGTTGTACCCGAGTAAAAATAAGGCTAGTTTTAAAAGAAAAAAGTCGGAGATAAATCTCCGACTTTTTGTGCGGGTGGGGAGACTCGAACTCCCACACCTCGCGGCACCAGATCCTAAGTCTGGCGTGTCTACCAATTCCACCACACCCGCTTTTTGAAAATTTTTTAGACTTTTTCTTGTCTAAGTCCTAAGTCTAGCGTGTCTACCAATTCCACCACGCCCGCAAAAGGACTGCAAATATAATCAATACTTTGAAATTGCAAATACTTACAGTATAAAAATCATATTAAAGTAAAAATTGAACAGCACTATAGTTCCGCATCTGTTCTTACTTTACGTTCACTAACACTAAAACGTCTTATAATCAACCTTGAAGCTTTATTAAAATTGGCGTAATTATATACCCAATTTAAGAATACCACAAGTCTATTTCGAAATCCAACCAAAGCCATTAAATGAATAAACATCCAAACTAACCAAGCGAAAAAACCGCTTAATTTTAATTTCCCAATATCAGCAACCGCTTTATTCCTTCCAATAGTAGCCATAGAACCTTTATCTACATATTTAAAAGGCTTCAAGTTATTTTTACCGTTTAGAATTTTTGGAAAGTTTTTTGAAAGATTCATGGCTTGTTGAATAGCAGGTTGCGCTACCTGTGGATGTCCATTTGGATAATCCTCGCAATTCATTTGCGCTATATCCCCAAGAGCAAATACATTCTCAAACCCCTTAACTTTATTATACTCATCCACATAATAACGTTTATTTCTAGGGTTATAGCAATCTTCTGGAAATCCTTCAATTAAATTACCGATGACTCCAGCAGACCAAATTACTGTGCGCGTTTTAAAAGTTTTTCCATCTTTGGTTTTTACTACCTCTCCGTCATAATCTGTTACAATCGTATTTGTATGAATGTCAACACCCAAAGCCCTTAGAGCATCAGCAGATTTTTCGGAAGACTTCTCACTCATGGGTGGTAAAACTCTTGGAGCGCCTTCCAAAATATGGATTTGCATCAATTCCGGATCTAAATCTGGAAAATCTAAAGGCAATACATTATGCTTAAATTCAGCAATGGCTCCTGCCAGTTCAACACCAGTTGGCCCCGCTCCAACAATCACAAAATTCAGTAAAAACTTTTTATCTTCCTCAGTAATTGCAATAGTACTTTTTTCAAAATTTTGAAGAATCAAGCTACGTAAATTCAATGCCTGCGGAATGGTCTTCATGGGCATTGCATATTTTTGAATCTCATGATTTCCGAAGAAATTAGTTCGCGTACCCGTATTGATGATCACGTAATCATAATGTAGATCTCCTATATCAGCGGTAATGGTTTGCGTTTTAGGATTTATATGTTCAACATCAGCCAACCTAAAATAAAAATTCTGTTGCCGCTTAATAAACATCCTTAAAGGGTATACAATAGAATCTGGTTCAATACCACTTGTAGAAACTTGATACAACAAAGGCTGAAATGTATGATAGTTGTGCTTATTAAGCATTACGAGCTGAATAGGTAATTTTTTTAATTTTTTCACCAAGTTCAGGCCTGCAAATCCACCTCCAATAACTACTACTCGAGGTAATTCTGTTCTAGGAATATTCATAAAATACTTTTTACTTTTATTCTAGGTCAAAATTACAACAGCCACCGAAAATAATGCGTGTTAAATTCGTTATTTTTACCACTATTAAACATTATTTCGATATAAACCAACCATATTTTTAATCTACTTTATATTTTGTTATGAATAGCATACAATCTTATCTAAAAGAGCACAAAGACCGTTTTTTGAATGAACTTATAGAACTTTTAAAAATTCCTTCTATTAGTGCAGATTCTGCTTATGAAAAGGATGTCATAAAAACCGCAGAAGTTATTAAGGTTAGTTTGGAAGATGCTGGATGCGAAACTGTTGAAATCTGCAAAACCGAAGGCTACCCCATAATTTATGGCGAAAAAATTATTGATGACAGTTTGCCTACCGTTTTAGTCTACGGACATTACGATGTGCAACCACCAGACCCTTTAGAATTATGGAATTCTGCCCCTTTTGAACCTGTTATTGAAAAAACCGATATTCATCCCGAAGGCGCTATTTTTGCCAGAGGTGCTTGTGATGATAAAGGCCAATTGTACATGCATGTAAAAGCGGTAGAATTTATGACTGCAACCAATCAACTGCCGTGCAACGTAAAATTTATGATTGAAGGCGAAGAAGAAGTTGGTAGTAAAAGCTTATCCACTTTTGTAAAAAACAATAGTGACAAACTAAAGAATGATGTAATTCTTATATCAGATACTGGAATGATTGCCAAAGACGCGCCTTCCATTACGACAGGCTTACGAGGTTTAAGCTATGTAGAGGTAGAAGTTACAGGACCAAATCGTGATTTGCATTCAGGGCTATACGGAGGTGCAGTAGCCAATCCTATTAATATTCTTAGTAAAATGATAGCCTCACTGCATGACGAAAACAACCGTATTACCATTCCTGGGTTTTATGAGAAGGTAGAAGAACCTTCAAAAGAAGACCGTGCTGAAATGGCAAAAGCACCTTTTAATCTAGAGGATTATAAAGATGCACTTGATATAGATGAAGTTTATGGAGAAACAGGCTACACCACCAACGAACGTAATTCCATTCGCCCCACACTAGATGTTAATGGTATTTGGGGTGGTTATATTGGCGAAGGTGCTAAAACGGTCATTGCCAGTAAAGCTTATGCTAAAATATCGATGCGCTTAGTACCAAATCAAGATTGGGAAGAAATTACCAAGCTTTTTACAACCCATTTTAAAAATATAGCTCCAAAAGCTGTAAAAGTAAAAGTAACACCGCATCATGGTGGTCAAGGCTACGTAACACCAATTGATAATATTGGCTATCAAGCCGCTAGTAGGGCCTACCAAACTACTTTTGGTAAAATACCTATTCCGCAACGCAGTGGTGGAAGCATACCCATAGTCGCACTTTTTGAGCAAGAATTGAAAAGTAAAACCATACTTATGGGCTTTGGTTTAGATAGTGATGCTATACATTCGCCAAACGAACACTTTGGTATTTGGAACTACCTTAAGGGCATTGAAACCATCCCCTATTTTTATAAATATTTTACTGAATTATTTAAATAAATTTTGGGCGTTACCACGCTTGCGTCGTGGCCGGGCTTTCACTAGTCGCTCCTCCTTTGTCAGGAGCTCCAACATGCCGTTCAATCCCTAACGCTAACAAAAAATTGCAATGATAAAATCACAAGAATTTTCCAAAGAATGGACTAAGAAAGAAATAATTGTTTTCAAAGCTGTATTTACATATTTCTGCTTTTATATTTTCTTGATGTTTTTCTCATCTTTTTTCGAGACACCATTTAGGTGGTTTGGATCTCTATTAGGGTTTACCTACGAATATAGTGTTAGTGGAAATGGAAGTGGGGACAATACTTATGCGTTTGTTACATTTTACACAACTATAGTATTATCTATACTAGTTAGTACCATTTGGATTTTAACTGATTGTAATAAAAAAAGTTACAATAAACTCTTTTATTGGTTTATTGTTGTTTTACGTATCTTTTTAATATGCGCCATGTTATTGTATGGTTTTGTAAAAATCTTTAAGGTTCAATTTCCAGACCCATCTTTATCAAAACTTATGCAACCTTTAGGAGATTTTTCACCAATGGGACTAGCTTGGACGTATATGGGGCATTCCAAAATGTTTAATGTTTTCGTCGGCGCCATGGAAGTATTAGGTGGTTTATTACTAATACCTAGACGCACCCAAACAATAGGGTCATTTATCGTTACGGGAGTTATGACCCATGTACTTATAATGAATTTGTGCTTTGACATTCCTGTTAAACTTTTCTCAGCACATTTGGTTTTGATGAGTTTAGTCATCTTTTTAACAGACATTAAGCGTTTTATTAATGTTTTTATCATGAATAAATCGGTTGGAGCTTACAAGTACTACCAACCTATAAACAATAAAAAGTACCTCAAAATCATCAGAATATTAAAAATCGTTGGATTATCAATTATCATATTAGGTGCATCTATATTTATGTTCCAAGCAGAACGAAAATTAAATAATTACAAAAAACCAGTTTTCTATGGTGTTTGGGAAACTGAGTACTTCATCAAAAACAAAGACACACTTCTACCATTAATTACAGATGGGAAAAGATGGCGCTATCTCATTATACAGAAGAAAGATAAAGCTCTAGTAAAATATATGAATGATAAGACTGAATCCTTTTATTTCTCTGTCGATACCATTAGTGAAAAAATAAGTTTTAGAAGCTTTGAAGATAAGAATAATTCAATCTTGAAATATACCAGTATTAAACCAAACTTTATGGAACTAAAGGGTAAAATTGATAATGATAGTCTCCATATTACTTTAAAGAAGAAAGATGAATTTCTTTTGAAATCCAGAGGCTTTAACTGGATAAATGAATCGCCTTTTAATAGATAAACAGATTTATTTATGCATAACCAGCACTTTAAAAACATATTAGAACTCAGTTTTGCTACCTTTTTAATAAGCACATCGGCAGTTCTAGGAAAGTACATCGATTTACCAGCAGCAGTTATTATTTGGTGGCGCGCTGCTTTGGCTCTTATTTTTCTCTATCTATTTTGTAGTTTTCAAAAGATAAATCTAAGATTAAAAACCTCAAAAGATAAGAGTACCATATTATTTAGCGCCATATTGTTAGCTGCGCATTGGATCACTTATTTCTATGCCATTAAAACTTCCAATGTATCAATTGGGATGCTTTCGCTCTTTACTTTTCCAGCAATAACATCAATTTTAGAACCTATCATTACAAGAACAAAATTTAATTTAGTGCATTTGTTATTGGCCGTACTAGTTATGCTGGGTGTTTACATTTTAGCACCCGAATTTAATATTGAAAATTCAGATTTTATGGGCGTGGTCTGGGGTATTATTTCGGCTATTTTATTCTCTCTACGTAATATTATCTTAAAAAAAGGCACTACTGGATATAATGGTGTTGTTGTTATGCTCTATCAACTACTCATAGTTACAATCTTGTTAATCCCAGTTATGTTTCTTTTTGATACCTCAAATATTAAAACGCAATATCCGTATGTAATTATGCTAGCTCTTTTAGCAACTGCCGTTGGTCATTCATTGTTAATAAAAAGCTTCAAACATTTTTCTGCAAGCACAGCTAGTATCATTTTAAGTACGCAGCCTATTTTTGGAATTATTCTTGCCTATTTGTTCTTGAACGAAATCCCAACATCAAATACATTTATAGGAGGCGCTCTCATTATTTCAACAGTAATTATTGAAAGTATCAGGTCTAAGAAATAACTAAAACTTTCAAAAAAAACAAATTCTACACTTGTAGAATTGAATTTTTATTCTACATTTGTAGAAACAATTCTAAATTTGTAGAAATGCAATTATCAAAATCAGAAGAGGAATTAATGAATCGCCTTTGGAAGCTTAAAAAAGCTTTCATGAAAGATTTATTAGAGGCTTATCCAGACCCAAAACCTGCAAATACAACAGTTGCAACATTATTGAAACGCATGACGGATAAAGGCTTCATTAACTACGAGCTTTTTGGAAAATCGAGACAGTATTATCCTTTAGTAAAAAAACAAGATTATTTTTCTAAGCATGTAAACGGCTTGATAAAAAACTTTTTTAATGACAGTGCATCTCAGTTTGCCTCATTTTTCACTAAAGAAACTAATCTAACCAAAGAAGAGTTAGAAGACTTGAAATCTATAATTGATCAAGAAATTAAAAACAAATAAGCACCATGTGGTTATATATTCTGAAATCCAGCCTTTGTTTATTAGCATTTATTTGTTTCTATAAACTCTTTTTAGAGCGTGAAAGCGTACATAAATTTAAGCGCTTCTATCTTTTAGGGGCTTTAACGCTATCTTTCTTTATCCCTCTAATAACTTTTACCGAATATATTGAACCCGCACCCTTTAATAATGAGACTGTTTCAGATTTAATCCTCACCACCAACCAGCAAATCACCGAAAATAACAGTCCTTCTAAAAATTATCTACCTATGATATTATGGTGTATTTATCTCTTGGGCAGTACAATTTTCGGTTTTCGATTTGTTAAAAACCTCTACCAGATTTCAAATACAATAAAATCTAATACACACCATAAGAATCATCGTTTTATAAATGTTTTGTTACGAGAAAAAATAAATCCTCACAGCTTTTTTCGATATATCTTTTTAAATAAACACAAGTTTGAACAAAACTTGATTCCTAAAGAAGTGCTTTTGCACGAACAAACACATGCAACCCAACTGCACGCACTCGATACGTTAATTCTTGAAGTTGCTCAGATACTCCTTTGGTTTAATCCTTTAATATATATTTTGAAACGCTCTATTAAACTTAATCATGAGTTTTTAGCAGATCAATATGTAATTAGTCAAGGAGGTACTCCCACTGAATATCAAAACTTATTACTGGCATTCTCATCAAATGCTTTAGAACCACAATTGGCAAATGCCATAAATTATTCATCAATTAAAAAACGATTAACAGTTATGAAAACAAAAACATCAAAAACAAAATTATGGAGCACGAGTTTGGTTCTGCTTCCCTTATTAGTCATTCTAATTTATGGTTTAAGTTCGCATAAAACGATAGTAAAAGACAATACTCAAGAAAACTCTATTCAAAATCATACAGCAAGAAGCATTGAAATTGAAGTATTGAAAAATGGAACCTATAAGATAGATGGTATTTCGGCTACCAAGGCTTCATTTGTAGAGACAATTAATACATTGCATCAAGACATTTCTACCGAAATACGCAATCGAATTATAAACATCCATATTAATGACCAAAAAAAGGTAGCGGATGAGGAAGTATGGTTTATTTATAATGCGGTTATTGACTATGGCTTTTATCGTATTGTAACCTACAATCAAGAAATAATTCGCAGTAAAGGGAATACACCTTTTGCTATTAATAACTCTGACAATAAAAAATATCAACAAAAAGCAACAATACAGGAAATTAATGAATATAACCAGATAATACAAAAAGTGAATTCTTACCCCGAAAATAGCAGAATATTTAAACAAAAGGTTGTAGAGCGCCTTCAGAACATCTACAATAAAATGAGCGCGCCACAAAAAGCTAATGCGGAACCATTCCCTAAATTTCCTAAACAACAAAAAGCGACCAAAAAACAACTGGCTGAGTATAACAAGTTAGCTGTTTATTATAATAAAATGCTCACCAACAAAGAGAATACACGCATTCTGATGCAAGATGTGGAGCAACTAAAATATATTTATAGTTTAATGACGGAAAAGCAACGTAAGAAAGCTGAACCCTTTCCTAATTTTCCCCCTCCGCCAAAAGCACCAAAGTCACCAACTGCCCCTAAACCTCCAAAGGCTCCAAATACGAATGCTGAAATGACTGTACCCAAACCACCTAAACCAAGAATAAAAAGAGCAATTCAAACGCCTGATTCGTCTAAAACTGGATTTATTGAAATAAATGGTGAAGATTATTTCTATGCAATAAAAGATGGAAAAACGAAATATTATAACCGCTGGGGAATTGAAGTAGACAAACAAGGAAATAAATTATCAACGAAACAAACTGATGGCAAAAATGTTGTTGAAGGACAAAAAATATCAAAAGTCTATAAAAACAATAAAGTAGTTGCTGAATTCAAAAAAACTTGGGATGATAAAGAATTTAATCAGATCCCACCACCACCTCCGCCAAAACCAAAAGCTCCGTTAGACTATGTGATTGAAAAGGCCAAAGAAGGTGCATCGTTCTATTATAATGACAAAAAAATCACATCAGACAAAGCCATCGATTTACTTAAAAATGATAAGAATCTACATATTTCTTCCAAATCGCAAAATGGAAAAGCGGTTGTGAAAATTCAAAATAAACCTATAACATTATAGATCTACATAGCCAATTTAAGGTTGGTATAAGTAAAATATGCCGACCTTTTTCTAAAAAAATGTAACAAAACAACTGCTTTAACGTTCTAATAGTCAATCAATCAAAAACCTATCAGTATGTTAAAGCGCTTTTTTATTATCTGTTCTGGAGCAGATACCGATATTCTTGACAAATGCTCTTCTGGGGAGCAAAATAAATATGCAGGTATTGGTGCCACTGTATTTTTTACTGCAGCAATGGCATTTATTGCTGCGGGTTATGCACTTTACACAGTTTTTGACAATATATTTGCAGCTATATTTTTTGGTTTAATTTGGGGGCTTCTAATTTTTAATTTAGACCGCTACATCGTATCCACAATAAAAAAAACAGGCAGTGCTTTGGATGAGTTTATTAAGGCTTCTCCAAGAATTATCTTAGCCGTAATTATTGCCATAGTAATCGCAAAACCCTTGGAGTTAAAGATTTTTGAGAAGGAAATTAATCAAGTCCTTCTAGAAGAGAAAAATGCTATGACTTTGGCTAATAAAAATCAAATAGCAGAACAATTTACACCTGAAATTACTTCACTCCAAAATGACATCGCATCTCTAGAAAAACAAATTGCGGATAAAGAAACTGAAGTCAATAATTTATATGATATATATATTTCTGAAGCCGAAGGAACTGCGGGCACTAAACTTTTAGGAAAAGGTCCGGTTTATAAAGAAAAACGAGATAAACACGATGCGGCTCTTTCAGACTTACAAACACTCAAAGCTGAAAATAGAGATAAAATCCAAGTGGCGGAGACCAAAATTGTGGAATTACAAAAAGGCTATAGTACACAAGTAATGGACACCCAGCCAATAATTTCAAATTTTGATGGCTTAATGGCTCGTGTTAATGCTTTAGACAAATTGCCCTGGTTACCATCTTTTTTCATATTCTTACTATTTCTGGCAATAGAAACAGCACCAATTTTTGCAAAGTTAATATCACCCAAAGGCGTTTATGATTATAAATTGGAAGACGAGGAAGAGACAATAAAACACTTGATTCTGCAAAATAAGCACCAGAGATCTGTAATTCTTAAAACTGAAAACACCATAAATGATAATGTATATGGTGATATTGAAACTGATGAAGAGTTATTTACCTATAAAAGCAAAAAAGCCCGCGAATTGCTACAAATGCAGGCCGATGCGTTTTATAAAAAACAGAAATCTATTTTATAATTAAGCAGCTTCTGATGTATTGAAATGATCATAAAGTTCTTTACATCCTAAACCAATAATGCTAAGCTTTTTTTGTTGATCCATCGCCAAATTGTGAAGCTCTTTTAACGCCTCAACACCTTTTGCATCAATAGCCTGAACTTCATCAATATCTATCGTAAGGGTTTCTAGAGATTGTAGTGCCTCAGCAATTCTTTCTTTAAAGAATAATACATTTTCGTCTTTTAAAGCACCAATAAGTTTGTAATAATTGTTACGAACAGTAATTCTTAATTCCATATTAAAAGTGGTTTTTGAACGATAAAATTTGGGTTTTATCGATAAATTAGTGGATAAATATACAAAAATTAATTAAAATTCTTACTTTTTTGTATATAAAGTAGTATTTTAGATTCATTGAAAGAGTTTAGTTGTCAAGACAATTCAACTCTACGCTGCTTCATTAGTGGATCTAAAGTGATCATATAACTCTTTACAACCCAATCCGACAATAGAGAAATTAACTTTCTTCTCTAGTGACAACTTATGAAGATTAGCAAGGGCATTAACCCCAGAACGATCTACATGATTTAAATCTTCTATACTAAGTGTAATTGTGGAGTGTGTTTGAAATACGTCTCTAAATTCAGATTGCAAAACATGAACAGTTTTCTTGTTCAGAGCACCTTTTAATTTGAAGAAATTATTGTACGAGGTAATTCTTAAATCCATAAACATAAATTTTTTAATTTAACGATAAATCTGGGCTATTAATCTTCTGATTATGAAAGCAATATAAAAAGTAAAAATGAACTATTTTTAAGTTTTCGACCAGATGAAAGTAAGATCAGATTAAAATTATCCTGATGTCAATTTAATCGATAACTAACATTTTTTAAGTCTAATTTTAACTACATTTACAGTAAATAATTTTTAAAACTCCTACTTAATGAGAACTTTAGCCTTACTTATTTGCTTTACAATCTCTTTTGCAACATACGCACAAATTGCTAATAAAGAAGCTGATGTTAAAGCCATAAATAAAGTACTAAAAAAAGCCCGTATAGCTTGGTCTAAAAATGATATTGAGGGATTTATGGACAGCTACTGGAAAAGTGATTCGCTGGCATTTTACGGAAAAAAAGGCGTTACTTATGGTTGGGAAAACACCTTAGACAATTACCTTACATACTATCCCACAGCTGCATATACTGGCACGTTAAGTTTTAAAATAAACGCTATCAATAACATTGCTCCAGACTGTTATTATGTTTTAGGAGAATTCCACATAAAAAGAGATATTGGAAATGCAGACGGTATTTTTATGCTGGTCTTTAAAAAGATTAACGGTGAGTGGAAAATCATTGCCGATACTTCAGCTTAAAATATTACTTAGCTATATGAAATACAGCTATAAAGTAGTGCTAATGATTGTTCTTGCATGCATTACAATTTATGGATTGGTAACTGGGAAGTTTCTGTTTTTGGTTTTTATGTTTCCGCTTGGTCTTGGATTATTTAATAGGAAAAAGCAGGAATAGACTTAAAGTACCTCTAATTCTTCTCGCATTTTTTTGGTCATCCCTTTTACAACCATATCGTAAGAATGATCTATCAACTCTTTCACAAACTGAGAAGATAATTCGCCTTTATAAATATCAACGGTATTCCAATGTTTATTACTAACATAAGGTCCTGCATAAATACTCTCATACCTTTCACGAAGTTCGTCGGTATACTCAGGGTCGCACTTAAGCATAATAGTATCTTCTCCCTTATCCCATGAGCGTAATGGCGCTAGTGCGAACATTTTGGTTAGCACCTTAAACACCAAAGTACTTTCATCAAAAGGAAAGCTTTCAGAACTCCCCTTTTTGCTTAGGCAATATGCTCTTAGTTGTTCTATATCCATAGTAGGCCTGATAAAATAAATAAAACTATAGCAGAATTAATTACTAATGTCCAGATATTGATCAATTTGTTAATTCTTACTTTATCCGAAACAATTTTTTTCAGAATCCAATCTAATAGCTCCCATAACAGAGCAATAAAAATCGTAAAGAAAGGAATAACAAATCCCAATGGTGGCGTATGGCTATTAATCAATCCAAATTTCAGTATTGAATAAATAGTAAAGATTAAACCAATTAAATAGACTATTGTTTTAAATATATCATAAGCAGAAAACCTTCCCATAAAATTTAATTAACCTTTAATTATTCTAACTTCTTGACATCTTGATTTTCTATTTTTAAAGCCGAATAATCTAAAGTCCATCCAATAGTTTCAACAATGGTTTCAATCAATAAAATAGTTTCCAAAGCTTCCTGTTGTGCTATTTGAATGAGTCCACTCTCAGGTATTTTATCTTTAATATGCACCTTAGCTTCGTTGTGTAAATCGGTTAAATCACTAGCTTCAAACTTATTAAAATAGCCGTCAGATTTGTCATAATAATTCAAATTTGTTTCTATGGATAACACCTCTGGTTGCGGAAAATGTTCTAAAATAATTTGTTTTTTATCCTTATCCGAAGTCAATTGAATTTTAGACAAATCGTACCCAACATGTGCTTTTGCATTTATAACAACTAGAGCTTTTTTCTTACTAGAAATTAGTTTTAAAAACTTTTGCTTTACATCTTCATAATGATAAATCTCAGCAAAATCACCTTCCACGGTAATAAACTTACACACCTTTTTAATCTTGTTTAAAAGAATGGTGGATTGTGAATTCACAAGCTGCTTTTTCTTAAAAGATTTAAGGATAGTAACGATTCCAAGCGTCACCAAAACAGCAATAACTATGGCAATAAAGATTTCCATCTAATTGATAATTTTATATAAAACAGGTCTACTTGGAGCTGCATCATTCTCAAAAGGGGCTAGCTGTAAATTTAGGAAATACGTCCCATCCTCTATTTTATTTGACACATAAATAAACTCAGTAATTGTTGCATCCAACCTTATTTCCTTTGAAGTATTCCAAAACGCATTGTGTGCCAATAATTGACATTCATCTTTTTCTTTATCAACACTTGGTAAATCTATTAAAAGGTGCTTTACCCCTTTTTTAACCAACAATTCTACCGCCTCTTTTTTGAAATATGGCCAATTGGTATTGGAATACTGCTTTGTAAATTTTTCTCTTGTATTTGGGATTGTTCGTATTACAATAGCATCTCTCTTTTTATTGCCAATAGCAAATTGAATCTGCTTTTTTGAAATCACAAAATCGTCACCCATTTTCTCAGGTGCCACGGTAACTACCTCGGCTAAAAAAAAGAACTCTTTTAGATTTTGATTTATGGAATGTATTTCCTCTGTTATATGACCTACACATTCTGTATGTGTTCCATGGGCGTGCGGATTAAATTCAATAGAATTAAAATTAATACAAGCACCATCCTTTACGGTCGCTATCCAATCACCATCTTTTTCAGGCTCGATTTTGGGCTCGCCGATATACCAAGCATTTACGGTATCTTTTGAAGCCTTAACAGGAATTGAAATATCTAAAGGTTGTGATAAATCAATCTGTAACTTTCTAGAATTGTATTGTATTGTTGCTATCAAGATAGATTTATTTTAAAGAGATTTGAAGCAATACCATCGCTTAAAAATTTACCCTTTTTAGTGGTTAACAGTGTGTCATCATCAATATACAACAAATGTTCATTTATAAAAACTTCAGCCTGTTGTAAAAGGTATTTTTTATAGTTACTCCCAAAATCAGCCTTAACCTTTTCTAGAGATACACCCCAAATCGTTCTTAAACCGGTCATGATGTACTCATTAAACCTATCTGTTACTGTAAGTGTTTCTATTTCTGAAGGAAGCTTATTTTGTTGAATACTCTTAGCATATTTCGTATTGTTAGACACATTCCAACTACGCTGGTCACCATTATAGGAATGTGCTGAAGGTCCAATACCCAAATAAGGCTTCCCCTGCCAATAAGCCGAATTATTTTTGCTGAAATAGTTTGGTTTTCCAAAATTAGACAACTCATAGTTAACAAATCCTTCTTCTTCAAGTTTATCCACCAAAATATGAAACTGTTCTTCCGCCAAATCATCATCTACATTATCAACGATTCCTTTTTTTATAAACGACTCTAAAGCTGTTTTAGGTTCTACAGTTAGCGCATAACATGAAATGTGGGATACTTCAAAACTTAACGCCGTTTCAATATTCTCAATCCATTCTTTATTTGAAAGTCCAGGAATACCATAAATTAAGTCTATTGAAATATTATCAAAATGTTTTATAGCTTCTTTCAAACAGGATTTTGCTTCTTCAGCATTATGAGCACGATTCATCAGTTTTAAATCTCTCTCAAAAAAGGACTGTACACCTATACTTAATCTGTTTATTAGTGTGTTTGCTAAATCGTTTATTTGTTTTAAGGATAAATCGTCAGGATTAGCTTCTAAAGTAATTTCGGGGTTTTCAACTACCTTAAAATTGTTATAAACAGCATCAATCAATAATTGTATTTCACTTTTAGTTAAAAGAGAAGGTGTGCCGCCTCCAAAATATATGGTTTCTACAGTTGTGTTTTGAAGTTCATCTTTTCGCAGTTCTAATTCTTTAGTTAAACATTGCAATAATTCGTCTTTCTTTTTCAAAGAGGTGGAAAAGTGAAAATCACAATAATGGCAAGCTTGCTTGCAGAAAGGTATATGGATGTAGATCCCAGCAGCCCCTCCTAACCTCCCCAAAGGGGAGGAACTTCTACTCAAGCCCTTAATTTTTTCAGTCATTTGTAACCCTTCTAAAGTTTGGATTAAATTTTCTTTTAACCACTAGTCTTCTTTGGAAAGCTAAGTAAACTGAATATCCATAGACACCAAAGGCAAACACAATAAAAAACCAGATAAATTTATCTCTTTTTAGTTTAAATTTTGTCAAATAAAGTTCTCGACCAAAATAAAACAAGAAGCCAACTCTTAAAATAGATATTATTTGAAGTAAATTAAAGTGATACAAGAAGTAGGGTTTAACTTTTATTTTTTTATTCCCCCTTTGGGGGTTAGGGGGCTTGTAATTGTTCTTTCTGGATTTTGCTTCACAAAACTAGCCCATCCAGAATAGCTTTTGCCAACTTCAATTCTACCTGAATTATAAAAGTGACAAACTGCAGCTGCTAAACCATCTGTAGCATCTAAATTTTTAGGTAAGGTTTTCAACCCTAAAAGCCCTTGTAACATTTTTGCAACTTGCTCTTTACTAGCATTTCCATTGCCAGTTATCGCCATTTTTATTTTCTTAGGAAGATATTCCGTTATAGGTATTTGCCTGCTTAAACCTGCTGCCATGGCTACTCCTTGGGCACGACCTAATTTAAGCATACTTTGCACATTTTTACCATAAAATGGTGCTTCAATAGCGATTTCATCAGGATGATGCGTGTCAATCAGTTCAATAGTGCGCTCAAAGATGAGCTTTAACTTTATATAGTGATCATCATATTTTTGAAGATTCAACTCATTTAATTGTAAAAAGGTCATAGTTTTCCCAACAACTTTTATGAGCCCAAACCCCATAATCGTTGTTCCTGGATCTATTCCTAAGATAATACGCTCTTTATTCATATTTTTCCGCAAAAATAACAACCACTTAATGAAATAGAAATACCAAAGGTTGCTGTAAATAAATTACCATTAAAACTACCAAAACCTGATGCAACAGGATTAAAATCTTCACCCAAACCCCACACATAAGAAGTATCTACAAAAACAGTTAGACTATCAGATATACCATAATGCCATTCAACACCGCCAAGGGCATTAAAAAATGAGGTGGTATTATTACCGTAATTACCCAAAGGCTTTATCATAGAAATCCCCGGACCAGCATGAATAAATGTACCCATCCGATGAGATATACTTAAAAGCCTTGAGGCATCATAAACAGCTTGCAAATTTATACGAGAATAGTTTAATTTGAACTCTGGAAAGTTATTCTCATTTGAAATTCGGTTAAATCCGTAATCCAATTTAACTCCTAATTTTGGTTTAAGCATATATTGTAAACCTAAATTTACGGTTGGAAAATTAATCGATTTCCCTTTAAAAGAAGTTACAAACCCATTTGATGACGGACTATTAATACCCAACCCTATTTGAGTTTTAATTTTACTTGTATCTCCTTGCGAAAAGCCACTAGACCAACAAAAAAGGAAGAACACTATGAAACCAATAAATTTAAATAAAACGGTTTTTGGGTTCATAATTACTTTAATGATTACTTTGCAAATGCAAATGAAGTTAGGCTCACTACCATACAAAACTAAACAATTCTTTCTTGTACTTGTTAAATTAAGTATTGTGTTTGGAGCTGGATATTTTATTTATGAAAAACTGGCAAATAACTCAGAATTGAGTTTTTCTAATTTTGTTCAATTTACAGGAAAAAACAATGTATTTGCACCAAAAAATATCACTTTTTTATTGATTTTCACCATTTTTAATTGGTTTTTTGAAATTTTGAAATGGCAAAAACTAATCTCAATCGTCCAAAATATAAGTTTTAAAAATGCTATGGAACAAAGTTTGGGCGCACTTACAGCTTCATTATTTACACCCAATAGAATAGGCGAATATGGTGCCAAAGCTATCTTTTATGATTCTAACTACAGAAAAAAAGTAATGCTCATAAATTTAATAAGCAATATGCTTCAAATGACTACAACACTTATTTTGGGAAGTATTGGGTTTATAATCTTTGTAAGCACCTATGACATTACAGTAGATTATTATAAAATAGGTAGGTTGGTGATTTTAGCTTTACTTATAATTGTGTTTTTTGGCTTTGGTATAGCTCAAAACCGTTTCAAAATAAAAGGTTTTTCTATCAGCAGCATTAAAACATTTATAATTGATTTCTCAAGCAGAAAATTAATTTTGGGAGCTTTATTGTCTTTCCTACGATACGGTATATTTTCATTTCAGTTCTACTATATCCTTCATCTTTTTAATGTAAATATTGGTTATCTAGATGCCATGGTCGTTATTACATCAATGTATCTTTTAGCTTCAATAATTCCTTCAATTTTTATTTTTGATGTTATCATCAAAGGCAGTATTGCGGTTTATTTATTTTCATTCTTAGATATAAACCCATTAATTACATTATGCACCATTACACTTATGTGGTTACTTAATTTTGCTATCCCGAGTTGCTTTGGTAGTTTTTATGTCCTCAATTTTAAATTATCCAAACAGGAGTAAATGGTTGTTATAAGTCTCATCATTTCAGCATCATATTTATTCTTAATTGGAAGCTTTATTTTCGGTTTTGATAAGGTTGATCGGTTTATTTTAAAAGATATTCCTGCAAAAACCAAATTTTCTATAATTATTCCTTTTAGAAATGAAGCCAATAATTTGCCAAAACTCTTAAAATCTTTATTTGCATTAAATTACTCGAATAATTTATTCGAGGTGATTTTGGTGAATGATGCTTCAGAAGATAATTCCGTAGAAATTATAAATACACATATTGAAACTCAAAATAAGCAAATTGAACTCAGGGTTATTGAAAACGTAAGAACTTGCAATTCTCCAAAAAAAGACGTCATTGCCTTGGCTTTAGAACAAGCAAAACACGAATGGATAATTACTACAGATGCCGATTGTATATTACCAAAATTTTGGTTAGATAGTTTTGATGCCTTTATTCAATTTAAAAACCCAATGTGTATAGTTGCCCCAATAACTTATATTAACGAGCATACCTTTTTAAACCGTTTTCAAACTTTAGACTTGTTTAGTCTGCAAGGTACTACTATAGGAAGTTTTGGTATCGACTTACCGTTTTTGTGTAACGGCGCAAATTTTGGATATAGGAAATCTGTATTTCTAGAAGTAGGCGGATTTAAAGGCAATACTGCCATTGCAAGTGGAGATGATATCTTTCTTTTAGAAAAGATTGTAAAAAAACACCCAAAATCTGTACACTATCTTAAGTGTGATAACGCCGTAGTTTACACAAATGCTCAAGCTAATTGGCATCAACTTATTTCCCAACGCATTCGTTGGGCAGCCAAAACAAGTAGCTATAATAACTGGTTTGGAAAATTAACCGGACTTGTTGTTCTTGGTATGAACGTTCTTATTTTATTACTACCATTTTTGTCATTTTTTGGTTTTTTTAATATTAAAATTTGGGCGTATATTTTTATCATTAAATTGAATGTTGATTTCATATTGCTTTATAAAACTTCTACGTTTTTTAATCAAAGACAAGCCTTTATAAGCTTCCTTTCAAGCTTTGTTATTTATCCTATCTTTTCCGTTTACGTAGCCTTTTTGTCCCTTTTTAAAGGTTACCAATGGAAAGGACGCCAGTTCAAAAAATAATTTTATTAGATTTAGCTAAATGAAATTACTAGATAAAACCACCAATCCTGCATTTACCAGTTATTTTTTCAATAGCGACTCGCCTTCAACAAAAAAAATGACTGTAACTGGAATTTTCATAAAATCCATGTTATCTATAATCATCATGATCATAATTTCCGTAGGTATTTGGAAACTTTACAAAGAAGGTGCCGTTATAAAATGGTACTCTATGGGAGGGATGTTGGCAGCTATCATAATTAGCATTGTTATTTCCGTTAGGCAACATTGGGCACATATTTTAGTACCTCTTTATGCTATAGCCAAAGGGTTCTTTTTAGGGGCCACAACGGCCTATGTACATGCAAAATTTCCCAACTTTCCATACCAAGCTATTGGGATTACCATGGTAACTTTTTTTGTGGTACTTATACTCTACCAAACAAGAATAATCATAGTCACCAAAAAACTCAGAAGTGTTATTATTACTGCTGCGACAAGTATCTTTATTATTTATATTGTCTCTTGGATACTGGGGTTTTTCGGCATTAAGGTATTTATCTGGGGCACTTCGTGGCCAGCAATAATTTTCAATGTTGCTGCGGCAACATTTGCAGCACTCTCATTGTTACTTGATTTTGACTTTATTGAACGCCATAAGAATAAATCACCAAAATATAAAGAATGGTTAGCCACTTGGGGACTTTTGGTTACTCTCGTTTGGCTATACGTTGAAGTTCTAAGATTAATGCGAAAGTTAGCTATTAGGTTTTAGTTTACCTTAATAATTAAGGGCAGTTCAAACTCGGTCCTTACGGGTTGTGCCTTTTTTATTGCCGATTTAATTTCTGGAAGAGCCTCAATCCCTTTTAGAATAATTTCTTCTATCTCAGGAATTTCTTGTTTCGTAAGCGAATCTATTTTGGCATCTAACAATGATAATTGTCCATTTTTAGACACCCTTAATTTAAGTAATACCGTATCATTAATGTGCTGTGTAACAACAATCTTCTGGCTTTGAAGATATTCATTTATTTCAGAATATAATGTACTCTCAAAACATGCTTTTTTTTCTTCCTTTAACAACAAACTATCGCAACCTCTAAAACTCGGATATGTATCCACATCATCCCAATTAAAAGTTCTTAGATCTTCTTCTAAAATTGCCTCGGGTGTTGTTTTTTTCACATTGAAATACTCACAAGAACAAACCAATAGAATTAAGAGAGTCGCACAAAATTGTCTCATAGATTACTTCTGAAACCGAAAAGTACGATTTTTTAAAATTTATAGAAAGGTTTTACTACTAAGGTTTATTTATCCGTAGTTTCTTCTTGGTTTTGAAACTGCTCCTCCTTAAGTCTTTTTATAAATTGGTCTGCTATACCGTGCATTACACTTTCGGGAAACTTAGTTTTAAAATCCTCAAAAGCTTTTATTCTAGCGTCATAATCTTCATAATATTTAGATTTAGTAGTCGCTATAAAAAAATGGGAAAACTCATCCTTTGGATCTTCTTTAACCGCTTTTTTTAAAGCCTCTAAAGCCTCTTTATATTTCTTTTGTTGATTGTATATGGTTGCCAGTTTCCTGTATTCACCATTTAATGGTGTATCCATCATTTTTAAAGCTTTTACGATGTATTCTTCTGCCTTTTCAAAATCTTGAATTTTTTCATAATAGGTACCAATAACATAAATACCAACAGCATCTAAAGGATTATACTGTAACGCTAAACCTCGATATTTTATAGCTTTCTCAAATTCATAAATTTGAGCATAGCACAAGCTTAATTTTTCATAAATAAATTCGGAAGTTTCATTAAACGCTATAAGTTTCTCGAACCATACAGCCGCTTTTTCGTATTCTTGTTCCCAATAAAAATTTTGTGCTTTTAAACTGATAAGTTCTACATTGTTTTCATAGCTTTTAAAGCCGATATCCAAATAATAGTTTACGCTATCATGGTGGCGCTTTATAAGATGATATTTCGCATTTTTAAAAATTGCTTTTTGATGTGAATTATCAAGCATAAAGGCTTTTTTGAATTTATCACGAGCGGTAGAATCCTTTTGCTTCTCTAAAATTAATCCTAATTCATAATGATAGTTAGGATTGCTATCATCTATTTCAATCAAATTATTGAATACATCCTTAGCTTCAGCAAAGTCCTTAGTTCTGTAAAGTAGCCTCGCATAACTATATTTTACAAGGGCGTTATCTGGATGAGTATCAATACTAAGTTTATAATAGTGAAGTGCCTCATCATAATTTCCAATGGCGCTGCAGGCCTTTGCTATTTTATCATAAACTTCAGATTGGTTTTCATAAAATTTATATTGAATAATGGCTTTAGAGTAATTTCCGTTTTGAAACAAACTATCTGCAATGTTTAAAACCGAAGTTTGAGCTTCGGTTTTAAAAATGATAGTTAGAAAAATAAATAGCGTTATTCTCATTTGCCTACAACCTCAAAAATTATAGGGAGAGAGTAGGGCACATTAACATTTTCCCCTTTCATACTTCCAGGTAACATTTTAGGTAGAGATTTTACTACTCTTTCAGCCTCAGCTTCTAAAAAGACACTTTCAGCTCGAGAACGCACATCAGTAATATCTCCCGTGTTACTTACTTTAAAAATTACGTTGATGCGTTGACGTCCCTTTAATCCAAGACTATCCGCCAATTTTATGTTGAAATTGCGATTTACATGCATTGCAACATTTTGAGAAAAACATTTAGCTCTCTCAGCATTGGTTTTCAGAGATTCACATCCTGGAAAAATAGGTACTTCTTCTATAAGTGCAAATGGAATATCAACAAATTCCATAGCGTCTTTCAAAAATGGATCTTTAAACCCATTATCGCTTGTTAATATTAGTAAGGCTTTAAGGGTCTTTTCCTCGTTATTGTTAAGATTACCTTGTTTTTGAATTTGTTCAAAAACATCAGCTATTTTTTGTTCTAAATCAGACTTACTTGTTCTAGATATAAAAGCATTTACCTTGTTTATATAAGTTTCATTTAACTCTTTGCCCTTTACTATTTGTAAAAGTAGTTCTAAACCTTCTTCTTCAGTATTACTAATGTTTCCCTGTCTTTGAATTTGATGACGAACAGCATTAATTTTTTTAATTAATGGGGTTGTAATACTGCTATTCTGAGAGACCGCAGTTGTATGGTCTAACTCAACCTTAGATTTCATACTAGAAGTAAGAATAAGCATTCCTAAGACAACAGGGAAAAGCATTAAATACTTAAATAAATTGATTTTTTTTGATTTTGATTTTTGTAACATAATGATTCGTTTTTTGATTAATGATGTTTTGAAAAATGAATTGACGAAAGACAGCTTATTAGTCTCAAAAACTTGAGCCAATAAATTCTGATAATAATTAGTTTTATTTTGAAATTTAATCGCCTCTGCATCTGCAATAAATTCATGAAGCGTTTGAAGCCTATTTTGAAATATGTAGATAAGCGGATTAAACCAAAAAATTATTTTTAAAATTTCGTAATATAATAAGTCCCAACTATGTTTTTGCTTTACATGTATGGTTTCATGCTTTAAAATGGCATCTTTTTCTTCCCGACTAATTTTATCTCCCAAGAAAATGTAGTTTAAAAAGGAAAATGCCGATGTACTATTTAATAACTTAACGATAATGAAAGATCCGCTCTTAATTTTAGGGCTTTTAAGAAGCATATTTAAGATGTGCCATAGTTTATAAGTAAACAAAAATGCTACTATGAACATACCAATATAAAATACAGACTCCCAGGTGAAACTTGAAGTTTCATTTTGTAGAGCTAAATTAAATACAATATTAGGGGAAATTTCCAATGCGTCGCCAATAAAAATTTCAGGGAGACCAACTACAAATTCTTTTGAAATTACATTTTGAAACAATTCTAATTTTATGAATGGAATAATAAATGCTATAATAGGCGTAACTAATAAATATAATCGATTCCAGTTAAAAAATGTTTCACGTTTTAAGAACACGTCATAAATAATTAGGAACAAGCACTGAAATATTATGGTTTGAATAACGTACTGAAACATATTAGTCCTCCTTTTTATTGATTGCTTTTAAAACAGATTCTAAATCTTTAATATCCATATCGTTCTTCTTTACAAAAAACGAAACCATACTTTTAAAAGAGCCTTGAAAATAATTATCTACAAGCTTGTTTATAGACTGATTGCTATAGTCTTGCTTTGCAACAACAGGAAAATAAATATGTCCTTTACCTTGCTTTTCATAATCAACAAAGCCCTTATTCTCCAAAATTCTTACTATTGTAGAAACAGTATTATAGGCTGGTTTAGGGTTTGGTAAATGCTCTATTATAGATTTAACATTGGCTTTTTCTAACTGCCATAAAATTTGCATGATATCTTCCTCTGCCTTAGTAAGTTGTTTCATTATTTTCTATTTAAACTAAACTTTTAGTTCAACAAATATAACTAAAAAATTAGTTAAAACTAATTTTTTAGTTTAAAATGTAACAATTATAGCTCCATTACGTCTAAATATTGAATTTAATACTTACTTATGGATATTATTTTAATACTAATTGCTGCCCTTTTTATCATCTTGGGTATTTTGGGAAGTTTTTTGCCCATATTGCCAGGACCAATAACCAGTTGGGTGGGCTTGCTCATAGTGCATTTTACAGATGCTATTCCGATGAACGCCGCTTTTCTTGTAATTACATTTATTGTGGCTGCTTTAATTTGGATATTAGATTATATTATACCTGCCATAGGCACCAAACGTTTTGGTGGTAGTAAATACGGAATGGTTGGTACTACGATAGGTTTAATAGTAGGCATCTTAGCACCAATTCCTGGAGGTATTATTATAGGCCCTTTTTTTGGAGCACTAATTGGAGAATTAATCAATAAAAATGACTCTAAAACCGCTGTTAAAGCAGCTTTTGGGTCCTTTATCGGTTTTATAACCTCCACTTTCCTAAAGTTTATCGTTGCTATAATTTTCTTGGGACTATTCGTTGGTAAACTTATGGAATACAGTGATGCCCTATTTGGCTAAAATCTTCTTTTAAATTCAATTGTTACCTCTTAAATAACTATAAGACCCCAGCGACCTGTAGAATGCTTCTTGCTTAACAGGAGACTAACATTACTCGCTTTCAAGAACTTTATCTTTTGGATATAAGCAACAGAAAAGGAGCGTGTATAAGTTTATAAAATGAAGTAGCCCTGTGGGTCTCTCACCTCCACAGGGCCTGTAAATTGCTATTATCAACAAAAAAATCGAGGGATTAATTAATCTGATATGTTGACGTTACAAAGATAGATATAACTTTTTTCATGTAGCTGTGGTAAAACCGTAAAAAAATTACGGTTTTTTAAAAATATCAATATTTACGGGGGTTTACAGAGGTTGAAAAGTAGAAAAAATATTACAAGTCGCCTTTTAGAAACTAAATAAACCCCTTTCTTCTCGCTTGTTCAAGTAAAGTTTCGTCTTGTCCATCCTCAATCTCAAATAGCTCTTTCAACTGTTTTTTTCTTTTTTCAACAGCGCTTAAAGAAATATCCAAATGAGAAGCCAAATTTTTGGTTTTTATCCCTTGGGAAAGTAAATATAAAATTTTGCGGTTTTTATCATCTATCACAATATCACTTGTAATTGATTTACGAATAAAACTGTTTACCGTACCACTGTAAAACGGCGGATTACTTAAGACCGCTTGAAAAGCGCTAGCAAGCTCGCTTGATGTCAAATCGCTTTTTATTAAGAATCCTTCAGGGTCAATATTTTTAATAATATTATGAATTCTGAACGATTCATTAAACATTGTTAAAATCACTATTTTTGCCTTAGGTAATACCTTACGCGCATATTCTGCCAAATCTTCACCGGAGCTCATTCTACCATCACTAGAAGAAGGTAAACTTATATCCACAAATAACATATCATAAGGTAACTTGGCAGTAACCGATCTATCAATATATCTAATTGCCTCATCACAATTATTTGCTATGTCTATTTGTAACTCTTGGTTTTCTTTCTTTGTAAATTGAAGGGTGTTTTGGTACCCTTCGATGATCATGGGATGATCATCAATCATTAAAATTTTTACACTTTCAATCATAAGTTACAGGTATTTGGTTGGGACCTCTATCCTTACTATTGTTCCTTTATTTTTCTCAGATTCTATTTCAAATATTCCCTCAACTTCGGCAATTCTAGCATTCATATTCTTTATTCCAATACCAGATCTTGCCTTGGCCACATCAAAACCTTGACCATTGTCTTCAATTGTTAAACAAATTACGTCATTTTTTAATCTTATACTAATATTTACATGAGAAGCTTGGGCATGTTTATGAATATTATGAAGCGTTTCCTGTAACATTCTATAAATATGAATTTTATCCTTGTTAGAAACCGCATCCCAATGGATAATATCGTCATCCTTAAAACTATAGTTCAGTTTATATGCCGTAGTCTGAGTTTCTACCATGGTTTTTGTCATATCAATAAAACCTGAACCGGAAATAAAATCCGTATTCAGCTCATGGGAGACTTTTCTAATGTCATCTTCGATAGTTTTGAGCTCGCTGATGTATTGAGATCTTGTTTTAACGGCCTGATCAGAATTATTCATATTCAAACTATCTAAACTAAGCCGTGTACCAAAAAGCCTACCTAAGACGCCATCATGCAATTCTTGAGAGATGCGTTGCTTTTCAATAGTTCTGGCTTCTTCAATTTTTTCATTTTCGTTAAGCATTAAATTGTAAATTTCCTCATTAGCCTCTTGCTGTTGTTTGGCAAACTTCAGCTCCTTGTTTTTAGCTCTTTGCGAAATAATGATATAAATAAGTAATGCGGAGATAAGCAATATAATAGAAATGATAATAAGCCACATCCGTTCTCTGGCTATTTGTTCATTTTCCTGCTCTATCTGTTGTGTTTCAAAACGTATACGGGCAAATTTATTCCTTGTTTTACGTTCTGCTTTTTGAACACTATCATTAAGTTTAATGTATGCCTCTAAAAATTCTGCAGCTTTTTCTCCTCTTTCTATTTTAGATAATAGTAAAAGTGATTTAAGTAGATCGTCATTGGAGTATTTTTCAGATAATGATTTTGCTTTGTAAGCATAATGTTTGGCGGAATCTAAATCCTTTTTAGAATTGTAAAATTCCGCTAGGTGCTGATTAATAATTATGGAATTATAGCTATCATTAGTACTATCACAAATTTTGAGAGCTTTTAGGTACAAACCAGGTAATTGATCTCGTTCATCAGATAAAAATAGGGTATTTGCATAATTTCCCAATGCAAGAACGTGGACATCGGGATATCTATTGACTAATGTCTTATTATCTACAATTTCTTTATACTTTTTAAAGGCTAATTCATATTCTCCAGAACGTCTATATACTTTAAGCATATTATTTAAGGATAAACCTATACTTCTTTCAAAATCACCCTCTAAAGTATTTTTAATAGATAGAGACTTTTCAAAGTACTTTATAGCATCTTCATATAAATCTAACTCGTCAAATACTATACCTAGGCAATTATAAGTATATGCTTTATACTTTTTAACTTCATTGGTTTGTGGAATTTCTTCCAGTAGGACGATTGCCTCAAAACAGGTTACTTCACTGCCAGTATAATCCTTATCATTAGCCTGTGTAACTGCTATTTCGTATAAAGTTCTTGCTGTTTCAAGTTTCAAATTAGAATTCCGAAATACTTTTTCCGCCTTTTGACAATAAAAATAGGCACTATCACTAATTAATGCCTTTCTATAAGTCCTGCCAATAAAATAATGTTCCCTTGCTATTTTTAAAGAATCCGTGCTCTCCAAACTAGAAAGTACAATTTGAAGCGAATCTATAGTATTTTGAAATTTGACTTCTTGAGCATCGACCCAAAAAGAAAAAGATAGAAGATATAAAAACAAACAAATCTTTCTAAACAAAATATTGTTGTAAAATTTAGGATATTATCAAATGTATTTATAATTGATTAAATAAAAAAAGACTCTAAACTATAAATATAGCCTAGAGCCTTGAATATACATTTAAAATATTGCTATCTAGTCGTCATGTCCACTGCCTCCAGTAAATGGTGTTGGCGTTTCACTAGTTTTTGCTTCTAATAAATCATCTTCATTTAAATCTTGCTCAACGCAAGATGTGAATGACGCGAATAATACTGCTAGCAATAGTGTAATTTTTAGGGCTTTCATATGTGTTTCGATTTTACGGTTAAACTATTTCTCTCTAAAAACATACTTAGTTGCTGGTATCAAAAAAAGATACGCTGCAGAGGGAAATGGAATAATTAATTAAAATCGAATGCTAAAACACGCGACATTGTTTTGAGGGATAAAAAACCAAAAAGGTTATAAGGATTAATTAAGCTTTTTAATGAGCGGAGGGATTAAATGCTCTAAAGCATCGCTAAAGTACACGTGAAGCTCATTCAAATACAATAAAATCGATGAAATGCAATTTTAATCGATTAAATACGCTATATCGGTATGATGCAGCTTTCCATTGGGGTCAAAAGTCAATAAAAATCATGCCCTCTATAGTGTAGATTTACTCTTTACAAGGGTGGTTTTCACCACTTTTGTCGTAAAATCATCAGGGTTCTCAGTCGGACTTTCTAACCTATGTATTAGTAATTCTGCAGCTTTTGCACCGATTTTTTTTGCATGCTGCCGTATAATAGTAAGTTTTGGAACAGAATGTAATGATACCGATTTACTAGAAAACCCAACTACTGAAATGTCCTTAGGTACTTTTAATTTAAAACTTCTAGCCATATTAATGGCTACTACACCTGAAGTGCTGTCGGCAGAAATTATACCATCTAAGGCATCATTCTTTTTAAAGAATTGTCTAATTTTTTGATGCATATCATCACCCTTCTTTATGTTTAGTAACAAGGGTTTTATACCTTCCTCCAATAACGCCTTATTATAACCTCTCTCTCTTAGCTTGCCTACGCTTAGTTTATCTATTGAGCTTATAAATGCAATATTTTTACGTCCTTCTGCTATCAAGCTTTTTGTAGCGTTATAGGTTGCTTCAAAATCATCCACAATCACCTTATCACATTTAACATCGTTTGCCACTCGATCAAACATGACTATAGGTAGCCCTTGACCTATGGTTTCTTTAAAATGATTTATTTCATTTTTCGTTTGCGTTTCTTCAGCTATACTTAAAATAAAACCATCAACACTCCCGTTTGCCAATAATTGTAAACTTTCTTTTTCCTTATCTAAAGATTCGTTTGAGATACATGTAATTATATTGTAACCATGCAAATTAGCCTCTCTTTCAATTCCAAAAAGTACTTTTGCCAAAAAGTAATTAAGAATATCTGGGATTATAACACCAATGGTTTTGGTTTTATTTTGTTTAAGACTTAATGCAACTTTATTGGGCTTATAATTATATTGCGTAGCCAATTCTTTTACACGTTTTCTAGTTTCTTCACCAATTTCCTCACTGTCATTTAATGCTTTTGACACCGTTGAAATTGAAACGCCCAACTCTTTTGCAAGTTGCTTTAAGGTTACCATAGAAGTTTAACTCGTTAAAACTGATTTGCAATTTACGAAAATAGCATGCTAAACTCCTAAGTTTTTATTTTAGACGCTTATTCTATTTGAACTGGTAAGCTAGTTTCGGAAGATTTATAGACCGCCTCCTGAACCTTTAAAGTTTTAAGGTAGTTTGTGCCGTTGGTCTCAAAGGCCTTTCCAGAAATTAAATTATCAATAAAATGCCTTTGAAAAATGTAGCAACAATCGCCTGCGAAACCAATATTATTATGTGTGTAGTGATGTTCTTTTTCAGACTGCCCTAAATGTTGAATAGTTATTTTACCATTATTATACAATCTAATAGCTCCTTTAGAACCCTCGACCAAGTACTCACCAAATGTATATCTAAAGTTCTCAATATTACTTTCATTGTACCTATTGGCATCCCAAAGAGCAGTGGCATTCGATTCAAAATTCAACAGCATTAATCCTGCATCTTCTCCTTTTATAACGGGATTTAATCGCTTTAAAATCGCAAATACATTCTTCACCTCCCCTGCATGATATCTAAATGTATCTATAAAATGAACCCCTGTTTCGTAAATGAGTAATTTTTTATAATCTCTGAAATAAGGTTGTCTGGATAGATAAGCATCTTCTCCCCAACCGTCACCCATTCTAGATCTGAAATTTAAATTGAAAAGCTCTCCAACCTCATCACTATCAATTAAGTTCTTTATTTCCCTGTGCCATGGTTGAAACCTGAAATTTTCATGAACCACAAATCGTACATTTTTTGTTGCAACGTAATCCACAATTTTTTGAGACTCTTCAAAAGTCGGCGCCAGTGGTTTTTGACAAATGATATGAACCTCATGATCTGCGGCAAACTTACACATCTCAAAATGTGTTTCTGGAGGCGTTATAATATCAACAAAATCAGGTTTTTCTTGAAGTATCATTTCTTTATAGTCCGTATAATGCTTCCTAACACCATAAGCATTCATTATACCTTCTGCTCTCTCTTTATTTGAGTTACACAAAGCAGTAATTTCTACCTCAGGAATTCTTGTCCATGCCTCGTATTGAAACTGACTAAAATATCCTGCACCTATCGCTACTCCCTTTAATTTATGCTTCACTTAATTTTTTATTTGGATTCATAAAATACCAACAAAATATAGCCACAAAACCGAGTGCTGCGGCTAGATAGAAGAATGGTTCGTCTGCACCAGTCCATTCTCTTAAATATGGAAATGCCAAAGCTGTAGTAAACGAACCTATATTTCCTGCCATATTCATCATACCTGATACTTTCCCAGAGTTCTCTTCACCAATATCCATACAAAATGACCATGACGGGCTCAACGTCATATCAGCTCCAAAAATGGCTAGAGACAAACATAGAACAGCACCTAATGCGGTATCCATATATAGGCTGGACAATATACCAATTACCACTAAAATAAAACCAATTGTAGCAGGAATTTGTCTAGACAACTTCCATTTTCCCTTCTTGTAAATAGCATCTACCATAAACCCTGAAGTCCAGTTGCCAACCGCCCCAGCTAACAAAGGTAAACTTGCATAAAACCCTGTAGCAACCAAACTCAATTCATACTTCGCTTTTATATATGGAAACAACCATGTTAGCATAAAAAAGAAAATAAAATTACTCCCAATATATTGTATCATGGCTAAAATAACATTCTTGGATCCCAAAATTTTTGACAACGATAAATTGCCTCCTTTTTTTTCAACTTTTTGCTGCCTATTTTTAACGATGTAATCCTTTTCAGTTTGCGAAAGACCGGAATGTTCCTCTGGTTTATTTCTAAAAAAAGAATAGAACATTATGGCAAATAAAATTCCAATGGCTCCAAAAAAATAGAAAATATTCCTCCATCCCCATGCATCAATCAAATAAGCAACAAGTGGCAACGCAAAAGCGGCTCCAAGTCTAGAGCCAGAAAAATTTATCCCTTGAAAAGCACCACGTTCTTTAGTAGGAACCCAAGAGAAAGCCGCCCGGGAAATATTTGGGAACGCTCCCGCCTCTCCAGCACCAAAAATAAAACGAAAAAATAGCATTGAAATATAATTCCAAGCCGCTCCAGTTAATGACGTAAAGATGGACCATAAGACCATAATCCAGGTCATTACTTTTCTAACACCATATTTATCCCCCAAAGCACCACCAGGGACTTGAAATAATGCATAACCTAAAGCAAATGCACTTAGCACCCATCCCATTTCAATATCTGTTAAACTTAGATCTCCCGAAATAGCATCCTTGGCCGAAGAAATGCACACTCGATCTATATACAATAAGAGGGTAATTAAGAAAGAGCCTAGGAAGAAGCGATAACGTTTTGAATTATTGATCATGGTGTTTTAGTTTAGTTATTATGGTTTGTAGCGTACTTTTATCTCCTACATTTCCAGGAAATACTACATAGGGCAGTCTAGGAAACTTGGTTTCTTCACCCATTTCCCATATTGGAATTCCAGGTTGAATTTGCCCCAAAACTTTAGAACGTCGCATACCCAAACCTTTGGTCGCTAAATCGTGCGATGTGATACCACCTTTGACAATAAGATAGCGAGGTCTGCGATGAATCCCTTCTAATATATTGACCAAACTCACAGAGATTTTATTACCAATATTAATGGTGGAATTGCTGTCTTTCCCCGTAACTAAATCTCTACTGGTAAATACAATAACATCTTCCCCGTTTTCTAAAGCAGCATCAATATGGGTAATTACTTCAGTGATATAATTGGATGTTTCATCTGAGAGCACTTTTTTTACATCAACTTCAATAATTTGATGTTCAGCGTATAACTCAAGAGCATTGCGCAATTGTTCAGAAGATTTTTTTACATAAGAACCCACAATAGTCAAGCCACCATTCGTGTTATTTTTGTCAATAACTTCTACCGATGACAATAATCCTTTTGGAGGTAATCCGATATAAGATGGCACAAAAGAACTTGAGGTTCTATACACTATTTGTTTCCCTAATTTTTCGGCCAATAATAATGTATGGACAACCTTGTCTAAATCTTTATAGTTTAAGCTATCAAATACACAATAAGACTTTGCAGGAATTTCAAGAATATTTTCAGCCAAAACATTCACATCATCCTTCCTGATATCGTCAAGTGAAAAAGAAAATACTTCTTCAGAATTAATTCTACCAGAAGATTTTTCTTCAATATAAGCCTTCAAATTTGCTTTCGAATATTTAAAGGTATGATCCTGAGCAAAAGGCGTTTCATTTACTGGCGTTAATGTATCTTCACCCCTAATATAATGCGTACCATTAATAGTAACTCTTTTACCTTCAAACATTACAGGTATAAAGGCTGTAATGGCATCTTCTAATCCTAAGTTAAGCTTAAGGACTTCGGGTTCTAGAGGAAAATGCCCCCTTAGAGTGGAATCACTTCTACTTATAATAGTATATTTCCTCTGCGTTAATTCAGAAGCTTTTAAAATGTTTTCAGCTATTTCTTTATAAATTTTTGAAGTAGCTTCCGCGGTTAAACTCCGGGAATTGGTAAGTACAAAAAAAACAGGTGTACCTTCAATGAACTCCTTCACAAAAACATCAATGCTCCAAGAGCTTAAAAGCGGAATATCGTATACTGTTTGATTTCCTGTAGGATCATCATCAATAACGATACAGGCTTTATCAGAATTTAAAAACAATGAACTATTTAAAGATCGATAGTCTTTAGTATCTTCATTTTGAAGGTTTTTGGTTATATGTTCTAAACTGATTCCCACTAATATATTTCTAAAGCTATAACGCGTGCTGGAGCTCCATCGCCATCTTTTATTTTTAAAGGCAATGCTACAAGCTCTACACAATCAGATTTTAATTTGTCGATATTGGTTAACCCCTCAATAATAACAACTCCCTTTAAGAGAATTTCATGAATTTTTGTAACCTCTTGTAAATTATTGACATCGGCAACAGAAGGTGGTTCTACCGCAATCATTTTAACTTTATTATCAACACACCAATAGGCTAATTCTTCGCTAATTCTTGGTAATTCATCTCGGTATTTTTGTGTGCCAGCAAATTGCGACCACCCAGTCCAAATTATTAAACTATCGCCAGCAACAAATTTGTTTAATATTTTCTCTGAAATGTGATTAACTGTAACCAATCCCTTAGAACCAACATCTCTTGCATCAATAACCCATGCGCAACCTACAAAATTTGAAACATCAATCTCATCAATGGTTTGATTGCTTACATTAAAATGAGAAGGAGCATCCATGTGTGTGCCACAATGAGAATAGAACGTTAAGGTTGTAGCGTTCCAACCATCTTTATCTTTGGTTTTTGCTATTTCTTTTGAAAAACCATTAACATCATTATGATAAGACATTGTAAGATCTACAACACGACTCATCCTTTATTCCTATAAATTTTTGATTACAGCATCAGCTACGTCTGAAGTACTTGCACTACCACCTAAATCTACAGTTAAAACACCTTCAGAAGTAGATTTATCAATAGCTTCCATAATACTATTTGCCGCTTCAACTTCACCCAAATGCTCTAACATAATTGCTGCAGACCATATTTGCCCATAAGGATTTGCAATATTTTGCCCTGCAATATCTGGAGCTGATCCGTGAATAGGCTCAAACATTGATGGAAATTCCTTTTCTGGATTGATGTTTCCACTACCACCTAAACCAAGGCTTCCCATGATTGCACCTCCTAAATCACTTAAAATATCACCAAATAAGTTAGTAGTTAAAACCACATCAAACTGTTCTGGCTTTAATACAAACATTGCTGTAGAGTTATCAATATACATTTGTTGATGTTCTACATCCGGGTATTGTTCTGCAACCTCACCAATTACTCTATCCCAATAAGACAAACTGTTAATAAGCGTATTAGATTTTGTGATATGTGTTACTTTATTACGTCTTGTACGCGCCAATTTAAATGCATAATGCGCAACACGTTCTATACCTTTACGCGTAAAAACACTGGTATCTATACCCATTCCATTTTCAAAATCTGGTAAATATTGACCTCCCATTTGCACAAACTCTCCCTCATTATTCTCTCTTACAATAACAAAATCGATATGTTTTTCAGATCGGATTGGTCTTGTAACGCCAGGATATGTTCTTACAGGTCTGTGATTTACATATTGATTGAAATGTGTTCTTACCTTAAACGTGTAATCTTTAGCGGGAAGGGTATCATCTACAGCAGGCAATCCAACCGAACCAAAGTATACTGCATCAAAAGCTTTTAACGTATCAATGCCATCGTCTGGTAAAAATTTATTGTGTTTTTGATAATAACCGGCTCCCCAATCGAACTCTTCTGTTTCAATTGAAAAATTATGTTTTTCAGCTACCGCCTTAACCACTCTTAATCCTTCTGGCACTATCTCATTTCCTATGCCATCTCCTGGTACAACTGCAATTTTGTAATTACTCACTTTACTATTTTTTGTTTTGGTTTATTAATAATTCTTTTGATTTGTTAATATGTAATCTTGTTAATCTTTCGGCTTCTTCAGCATCTCCATTTTCAATAGCACTAATTATATTAAAGTGTTCTTCCAATGTTTCTTCTGGCGTTCTCACCAAACCATGTCCTACAACTTTATCGTGGATGTTGCTAAAAAAGTAAACATTATCCAATGGTTTATTACCTGTTAGTTTTATTAGCAATGAGTGGAATACTTCATCAGCCTCGGCATAATCATTCTCGTCTATATTATCATTTGACAAAAATGGTGTAAAACAGCCTTTTAATTTTTTTACTATTGAAGGATCTTTTTTGTTAGCTAGTAGTCTTGCAGCCATTCCTTCTAACGCCTCTCTGCACACATAAATATCAATAATTTCATCGTAATTCAAGGCTCTAATATACATACCTCTCCTTGGTATACTTTCTACCAAATATTCATTCTCTAAAGCTAAAAGTGCCTTCATTAAAGGCGTTCTGCTTACGCCAAGTTCTTCGGCTATTTTTTCTTGAATTATTTTTTCGCCTTGTTTTAATTCACCATTGCGAATCATTTCTTTAAGGCGCTTATATATAGGCTGACTTAGGTCTGTATATTCTATCATAATATGTATTTTGTATACAAAATACAATAATACAATTTATTTAACAAAAAAGAATAGTTATACTTCTTTTTAAAGCAACTTATCAACCTAAAAGCTAGAAAAATTGTTTTAATAATTTCACTAAAAGCACTAAAACTTTAGAGATGAAGCTCTTATAATCAAATCAATATCCAAAACCTGCGAATCTTTTACCTTAGTTTTATCTTCAATCTGAGAAATAAGCATGTGTGATGCCATTTTTCCCATATCAAAATCAGGTTGATTAATTGTGGTTAAACTTGGTTCAATAACAGAAGAAATAGGATCGTTATTAAATCCAACCACGGCAATATCATTTGGAATGTTAATTCCTTCCATTTTAAGATGCTTTATAGCACCAATGGCAGCAGTATCATTCGAAGAATATATACCATCAATATTTCCTAATTCTAAGGCTCTTTTTGTGGAGGCAATACCATCCGCTTCCGATAATTTGGATTCTATAATAAGAGATGCATCGAATTGTATATTATATTTCTGAAGAGCGTCTAAGTACCCTTGTTTTCTGTTTTTATATAAATCGACTAATTGAGGGCCTGCAAAATGAACTATACGCTTACACCCATTTTGTATGAGATGTTCTGTTGCCTTAAAACTTGCTTTATAATCGTTGATACTGATACTTGTACAGCCTTCAAAATAACGAGGCCTATCATAAAACACAATAGAACCTCCATGATTTAAATAAGGCCTAAGATGATCTAGACTTTCAGTTTGCATTGACGTTGAAATTAAAATCCCATCAACGCGATTTGAGAATAACGTCGCCATAATTTTTTTTTCGCGCTCTAAACTTTCAAGGGACTGACAAATAATAACACTATAACCTTTTTCATAGGCTGTTTCTTCAATTCCTGAGATTACATTGGAGAAAAAATTTCGGGACAATCTAGGTACCACCACTCCAATAGTATATGTTTTATTAGTCCTTAAATTCGATGCTAAACTATTACGTTGATATCCCAGTTCAGAAGCTTTGGCAAGAATCCTTTCTTTGGTTTTTTCTGAAACCCTCGGACTATCATTTAATGCCCTTGATACCGTAGAACTATCAATATTTAAAGCTTTGGATATGTCGTGAATGGTAATTTTCCCAGAATTCATTCAGCCAATTTAGTAAACTTATTTATAAAGTTTATAAACCTCAGAACCTGCTGCTAAAAATGCACCTGTACCATACACTTCTGTTTTATCCGCCCATGCTTTACCTGGAGCAGCACCAATGGGTTGTACATAACCTAACATTCCATCTTCGGTAATATAAGATGTTAGGGCATTCCACGCTTTATACACTACCGGTTCAAAACCTTCGGCATCCAAAATACCTTGATTTATTCCCCATGCAATTCCAAATGTAAAAAACGAGGTGCCGCTAGTTTCTGGGGTTGGATAAAATTTGTCTCCTAATAAGCTCATTGCCCAATGCCCCTTATCTGTTTGAATATCTTTCAGTTTATTCGCCATGTTTTTATAAATATCGAGGAAGTAACGATACTCGTCGGTGTCCTTATTTAATTCATTAAGTATGTTTACCAAACCTGCAAACACCCAACCATTACCTCTTGCCCAAAATACTTTTGTGCCATTGTCTAGTTTGGTTTTAAAACGTTCGTCTCTGTAGTACAAATATTCCTCTGTATCAAATAAAAAATCGGTAGTGGCTTTAAACTCTTCCACCATAAAATCCAAATATTTCTTTTCTCCAGTAATGTTATACAATTTTGCCCATACAGGTGGAGACATAAATAAAGCATCACACCAATTCCAACGGTCTTGATGAAAAGGGGTTCTCCAGTTTAAAATACTTTTAGAAGGATGATACATTATAAAATCAAACTGTTTTAATGTCGGTTCAATCATTACACTATCCCCGTATTTTCTATACAACTCGCAGTAAAGTTGCCCAATAGTATGATCATCCGCATGATACTGACGTTTATGCAATTTCCATTCTTGTTCATCTCCTATATTGCGCAACCAGTTATAATACTTTTCATCCCCAGTCATTTCTGCAAGTTTCAACATACCCACATAAAGTGCTCCGTTAGTCCACGCCGCAGGATGATGAGGGTGTTTTCTACCACTGTATGTATCCCTAAAGTGCACCATTTGCCAATCAGCAACGCGTTTCATTTCCTTTTTAACTCGTCTTGGTTTTATCTTTTGCCCATGTACAACATTCAAATTCAGCAATAATAATGCAGCTATCAGTATTACAATTGTATTAGCGTTGCTCAACTTAAGTCTCATTTCAATATATTTAGTCGTGTTTTATAACCTTGTAAATATATTAAAAAAACAAAAAATACAATCGATTGTATTTTTGAATAAAATGATTATTTTTACTCCACTTTTAGAAAACCACAATTTAAACAACGAATGGAATCAAATTTTGAAGTGAGATACGCCGCTTCTCCTAGAGAGGTAAAGTGCATGGATACCCAACAACTAAGAGATGAATTTTTAGTTCAAAGTATTTTTGAAATTGATAAACTCAACTTTGTGTATTCTCATTACGACAGATATATTGTTGCTGGTGTTGTACCTGTGAAAAAAAGCATATCACTTGAAACCATCGATCCTTTAAAGGCAGATTACTTTTTAGAACGACGTGAATTAGGTGTTATTAATATTGGCGGTTCTGGTTCTATTCTAGTTGATGGCACAACATATAATTTAGAACACAAAGAAGCTTTATATGTTGGACAAGGCAATAAAGAGGTTGTTTTTTCCAGTAATTCTGAAGATCAGCCAGCGAAATTTTACATTAACTCTACACCTTCGCATAAATCATATCCTATAAAAAAAATTGGTATTGAAGATGTTGAAGTTGTAGAACTTGGTGCCCCTGAAACTGTAAATGCAAGAACGCTTAGAAAATACATAGTGAATAGCGTTGTAGATGTATGTCAGCTTCAAATGGGAATGACTACTATCAAATCTGGCAGTTGTTGGAACACCATGCCTGCACATGTGCATGATAGACGCATGGAAGTGTATTGTTATACAGATGTTCCAGAAGGACAATCGGTATGCCATTTTATGGGGCAACCTGATGAAACGCGTCATATTTGGATGCAAAATGAAGAAGCTGTAATTTCTCCACCATGGTCTATTCACTCAGGTGCGGGCACCAGTAACTACACGTTTATTTGGGGAATGGCTGGCGAGAATTTAGACTATTCAGATATGGATATTGCGAAAATCACCGATTTAAAATAAAATCATGAAACCAGCTAAACTTTTTTTAACTTTTGTTTCTTGCCTCTTAGCCTTTTCCTGTTTTCAAAAAGAAGAATCTTTTGCCGTTGTTGTAACTAACACATTAGATTTGGACAGACAATTTGAAACTGTAGAAATTTCAAAATCGTTTTTGGGTATTGAAAGTTTGAATAGTTTCGGAATAATAGACGTTGAAAGTGGAGACACGTTAGTCTCTCAATTGGTTGATGAAAATGGTGATGATATTATCGATCTTCTTTTATTTCAACCTGAAATAAAGGCGAATTCTGAAAAAACTTTCCAACTCATTTCAATTCCTGAAGACAGTACTACTTCTGAAGAAAAAATATGCTATTCCCGTTTTGTACCAGAACGTACCGACGATTATACTTGGGAAAACAACAAAGTGGCCTTTAGAACATTTGGCCCCAACGCCCAATATAGATTTGAAAATAAATTAAAAGAAGCCACCTTAACTAGTGGAATTGATGCTTGGTTGAAACGTGTAGAGTATTCTATTATTGACAAATGGTACAAAAAGTACACTGATAAAACAGGATCGTATCATAAAGACACAGGAGAAGGTTTAGATAATTTTCATGTGGGTAAAAGTCGTGGAGTTGGAGGAATTGCTTTCAAAAAAGATAGCATCTACTATACTTCGAAAAACTTCATAAACTACAAAACCATTTGCAACGGCCCTATCAGAACTAGTTTTATTCTGGACTATGGTACTTGGGATGCCAATGGAACAATGATTACAGAATCCAAAAAAATAAGTTTAGACTATGGTAATAATCTTTCAAAAATTGAACTCTCCATTAATGGCGTTGATACAATTTCAGCTGGTTTAACCTTACACGAAAAAGATGGTGTGGTTACTTCTCATAAAGATGAAACATGGTTAAATTACTGGCAACCACATGCCGATTCTAAATTAGGTACGGCAATTGTAACCTCATCATTATTTCATATCGATTCTGAGAAATATGAAACAGATAAGAAAGATCTGAGTCATGCATTCATGCATTTGAAAGTGATTAATGGCATAACTGTATATTATTCTGGCTTCACATGGCAAAAAAGTGAGCAATTTAAAAATCAATATGAATGGGAAAAGTATTTGAGTGATTTTTCAAAGAAAGTTGATGACCCACTAAGACTTTCCATGGCCTTAAAAAAAACATTTATTGAAGCTAATTAAAGTTTATGAATCTATTCGATATAAAAGATAAAGTTATCATCATAACAGGAGGTTATGGTGTATTAGGATCTAGCATTGCAAAACACTTGGTGGATTCTGGTGGCAAAGTCGCAATTTTAGGTCGAGATGAAGACAAGGCAAAAACATTTGCGAATAAATTGTCTTCCACAAATGCTATAGGTTTAAAAGCGGATGTTTTGGACAAGGAAAATTTGACTTCGGTTAAAGATACAATTCTCAACACTTGGGATCGAATCGACGTTTTAATTAATGCTGCTGGTGGCAATATGCCAGGGGCTACCATAGCACCGAGCGATTCATTATTCGATATGTCTATGAACGATTTTAAAAAAGTTACAGATCTAAATTTAATGGGTACGGTAATACCCTCATTAATTTTTGGAAAACATATGGCGCATGAAAACGAGGGATCAATTATTAATGTGTCTTCCATGGCAGTGCCACAGGCTTTAACTAGGGTTGTTGGTTACTCCGCATCTAAGGCTGCCATGGAAAATTTCACCCGTTGGATGGCAGTAGATATGGCGTTAAAATATGGTGATAATATTAGAGTGAATGCCATTGCTCCTGGGTTTTTTATCGCAGATCAAAACAGAAGACTATTAACTAATGAAGATGGCTCTTTAACTGATAGAGGTAATACTATAATTAATAACACCCCTATGAAACGTTTTGGAGATTCTAAAGAACTAAACGGAGCAGTACATCTACTTTGTAGTAACGCCTCAAAATTTATGACAGGAACTGTAATACCTATTGATGGTGGCTTTGGGGCTTTTAGTGGGGTTTAATAATAGATAATATAATTAAATGACTTTTCTTAAATGTATTTTAACGGTACTGGTTTTGGCAACAAGCTTAAGTTGTCAAAAGGCTGTTAAAATCCAGAAGAAAAAGAACATTTTGTTATTGTGTATTGATGATTTAAGACCCGAATTAGCGTCTTTTGGAAAAACTTACATACATTCTCCAAACATAGATGCGCTTGCCAAAAAAGGACGGGCCTTCCATAACCACTATGTAAACTCTCCTAGTTGTGGACCTTCGAGATACACCTTACTTACAGGCACCTACGGTACGTTTAAGAATGATGCTATTTTTAAAAGAGCTGAAAAACTAAAAAGCGAACCAAATTCTGTGACGGTAAGTATGCCAGAATGGTTTAAACAAAATGGGTATACTACTGTCTCCGTTGGAAAAGTATCGCATCACTCAGGTGGTTTAGGCGGACAAGATTGGAACGATCCAAATATTGTTGAAATGCCCAATGCTTGGGATAAGAGCTTAATGCCAGTTGCAGAATGGCAGCACCCAAGAGGTTCAATGCATGGGCTAGCTAATGGTGAAATTAGAAGTAAAGTGAAAAGCACAATGGATGTATTTCAATCCGTTGAAGGCGAAGACACCATTTATCCCGATGGCCATATTACCAATGAAGCACTTAATCAACTTAAGTCTTTATCTACTTTAGAAAAGCCATTTTTTTTAGCAGTTGGACTCATAAAGCCACATCTGCCTTTTGGTTCTCCAAAGAAATATATGTCTTTTTATGACAATGTAGATATCCCAGAACCTCAAAATACTGACAAACCTCAACATCCTTCTACTTGGCATAAATCGGGAGAATTCTTTCGTTATAATACATGGAGAAAAGATCCCAGAACTGATAAAGATTTTGCTAAAGAGGTTCGTTCCCACTACGCGTCTTGTGTGAGTTATGTAGATGCCAATGTGGGTAAAATAATCTCAAAATTAAGAGCACTGAACATTGATAAAAATACGGTTATTGTACTTTGGGGAGATCATGGTTGGAATCTGGGAGAACATAATATATGGGGGAAACATAATTTGTTTGAAGAAGCGTTACGATCGCCATTAATTATTATAGACCCTAGTTTAGAGCATGCAGGTAAGAAAACGAACGCCATTGTGGAAACTGTAGACCTATTTCCAACCCTTTGTGATCTGACTAAAATAGAGACTCCAGATTTTGTAGACGGTGTTTCACTTAAGCCTATTTTAGACAATCCAAATAGTAAAGGACACTATGCGTATTCGTACAACGGTGGAGGCAAAACTATTAGAACAGAAACCTATAGATTTACAAAATTAAAAAGTGGAGATTATGAATTGTATAATCACATTGAAGATCCAGATGAAGTGAGCAACATAGCGCATTCAAACCCTGAAATCATAAAAGAATTAGAAATCCTTCTTAATAAAAAGGAGGCTATTCATTAATTAAAATGAAGCAAACATTTAGATGGTTCGGTGAAACGGACTCTGTAAAATTATCCGATATTAAACAAGCAGGTGCAACTGGCGTTGTTACTGCTCTACATCATATTTCAAATGGCGAAGTTTGGGAGATAGATGAAATTCAAAAAGTAAAAAACACCATTGAAAATGCTGGTTTAGAATGGACATTTATTGAGAGTATTCCCATTCATGAAAACATAAAACTAAAACAAGGTGATTATTTACAGCGAATTGAAAATTACAAACAAAGTTTAAAAAACGTAGCACAATGTGGTATTAAAAATGTTTGCTACAACTTTATGCCTGTTTTAGATTGGACCCGTACACACTTATTTTGGCAACTAGAAGATAGTAGTACAGCACTACGATTTGACAAAGTTGAAATGGCTGCTTTTGAAGCATTTATAATGAAACGAGACGATGTTGCTAGTAATTATGATGAAATTATTTTAAAAAAAGCTGAAGTCCGATTTAATGAAATGACTCAGGCCGAAAAACAACGTTTAGAAGATAGCATCCTAAAAGGTTTGCCAGGAACGGTTGATGATCTTTCCATCCCTGTTTTTAAAGAAATGATTGCGCAATACAAAAACATATCTCATGACGATTTAAAAGAAAACCTAAGTTACTTTTTAAACGAAGTAATTCCAGTTTGTGAAAAGTTAGGTATTAAAATGGCAATTCATCCAGACGATCCTCCTTTTGATATTATGGGCTTACCTAGAATCATTACCTCTGAAACTGATTTAGAAGATTTGGTGAATTTTATTGACAGTCCTTCCAATGGCATTACATTTTGCACAGGATCTTTAGGCGCAAATCCTAAGAATGATTTACCCAAAATGATTGAAAAGTTTAAAGATAAAATTCACTTTCTTCACCTTAGAAATGTAAAAAGAGAACCTGATGGCAGTTTTTATGAAGACAATCATTTAGATGGATCATCAGATATGTATGAAATCGTAAAATCAGTTTTAAAAATTGAAAAAGAACGAGACTTATCTATCCCAATGCGTCCAGATCATGGGCATCAAATGTTGGATGATTTAAAAAACGACAATGCCTATGCAGGTTATACTGCCATAGGGAGATTGAGAGGGTTAGCAGAATTGAGAGGGTTGGAGCTTGGAATTTTAAAGAGTAATGTACTATGAGTTCGTTAGAAATAAAATCTAAGGCTTTCATAACCGATAATTTCCTATTGGAAAGTAAAATTGCGGAAGAATTATATCATAGTTTTGCAGAAGACTTACCGATTATTGATTACCATAACCACTTGTCACCTCAATTAATTGCAGAAAACAAACCCATTGCCAACATTACCGAAGCTTGGTTAAACGAAGATCATTATAAATGGCGCGGTATGCGCGCTAATGGTATTGACGAACATTATATTACGGGCGATGCATCATTGGAAGACAAGTTCTTAAAGTGGGCAGAAACTGTACCTTTTACCTTAAGAAATCCGTTATTCCATTGGACACAGTTGGAGCTTAAACGTTATTTTGATATTGATTCTATTTTGCAAACTTCATCTGCTGCATCTATATACAAAGAAGCCAATTCAATCTTAAAAGACAAAACTCCAGCGCAATTACTAGAGCAAATGAAGGTAGAAGTGGTTTGTACTACTGATGACCCTTCGGATAGCTTAGAATACCATCAACAAATAAGAGTACTCAATTTTTACACCAAAGTATTCCCAACATTTCGCTCTGATAATTTGTTTTTTATTCAGCAAGACGACTTCTTCAACTATATGGAAAAACTTGGAAAGTCCGCAGATATTGAAATAAATTCTTTTGAAAGTCTTCTAAGGGCTATTGATGAAAGAATCCATTTTTTCCATCTAAATGGATGTAGATTATCAGACTTTGGAGTAAGTGGTGCATTCACAATTGTAGATTTTTCCAATGAGGAAGTTGCTTTAATTTTCAAAAAGAAATTAAATAATGAAGCACTTTCAGATGTAGAAATTGATAAATACAAGTCAAGTATTTTTATCTATTTAGGCAAAAAATATCATGAAAAAAATTGGGTGCAACAATTTCATTTAGGCCCAATTAGAAACAATAACAAACGGCTTCAACAATTATTCGGTGCCGATGCAGGCTGTGATTCTATCGGAGATTATGCTATGGCCGAATCAATGTCTAAACTATTTAGTGAGTTAGATGCCACCAACCAACTGGCCAAAACTATTGCTTACAACCTCAACCCTTCGCAAAACGAAGTATTTGTAACCATGCTAGGTAATTTCAACAATAGCGACATTGCGGGAAAGATGCAATGGGGTTCTGCATGGTGGTTTTTAGACCAAAAAGACGGGATGGAAAAGCAATTAAACACCCTATCAAACCTAGGTTTATTAAGTCGGTTTGTTGGTATGTTGACCGACAGCAGAAGTTTTCTTTCCTTTCCAAGACATGAATATTTCAGACGCATTTTATGTAATTTAATTGCTGAGGATGTTAAAAAAGGCCTTGTACCAGATGATATTGATTTTCTCGGGAAAATGATTCAAAACATTTGCTATTACAACGCCAAAAACTATTTTAAGTTTAACTAAAGCAGCTTATGAATTACAAACTAATACTAGGTATATTGCTATTTACGGGATTCGTATCTTGTAAAAAAGCGGATGGTACAAAAATGCTATATTTAGGGCATACGTTACCACAGACCCATCCTGTACATAAAGGCATTGTAGAATTTCAAAAAGCTCTTGAGGAAAAATCCAACGGTACTTTAAAGGTTAAAATTTTTCCAGATGGTCAATTAGGGTCAGAACGTGAGGTTTTAGAATTGCTTCAAATAGGCAGTGTTGCAGCAACAAAAGTAAGTGCCGCTACCCTATCTAATTTTGTACCCGAATATCATATTTTAGGAATCCCCTATTTATTTAGAGACAAACAACATCAATTTGATGTTTTAGAAGGAGACATTGGAAAATCTATTTTAGAAAAAGGCTCTAAATTTTGGTTAAGAGGTCTATGTTATTATGATGCGGGTAGTAGAAGTTTTTATACTAGTGAAAAAGCTATAAGAACACCAGAGGATCTTGAGGGACTTAAAATTAGAGTTATGAATAACCAAATGGCTATTAACATGGTAAACTCTATGGGTGGTTCTGCAACGCCTTTAGCTTATGGTGAACTTTACACTGCTATTCAACAGGGTGTGGTTGATGGTGCTGAGAATAACCCTCCTTCGTTTGTGTCTTCAAATCACTATGAAATTAGTAAATATTATACTCTAGATCAGCATTCTTCAGTTCCAGATGTTTTATTAATTGGCACGAAATATTGGGATCAACTATCAGACCAAGAAAAGACTTGGGTTCAAGAAGCTGCAGATGAATCTGCTCAGGCACAAAAGGTATTTTGGAACGAATCTGTTGAAGAATGTATGGCCATTGCTAAAAAATCGGGCGTGGAAATTATAATTCCAGAAAAGTCATTGTTTGCAGAAAAATCTAAATCTGTTCTAGAAAATTTCATAAAAGAACACCCCAAAATGGCACCTATTGTTGAACAGATAAAAAAGCAATAAATGAGTACATCCAAACGTATATTCAATAAAATAAATAGAATTCTAGAGGTATTCCTAATTTCTATTTTTGCGCTTTTGGTTATCGATGTTTTATTCCAAGTATTTTCAAGATACATTATAGGGACATCTTTTACCTGGACCGAAGAACTCGCGCGGTTTTCATTAATTTGGATGACTGTGTTGGGTGCTGCATATCTTAACGCAAGAAGAGAACATTTATCAATGGATTTTCTCTACGACAAATTATCTCCCAAAAATCAAAGAAAAGTATCAATTTTAATAGAAATATTAGTTTTTCTATTTGCTTTAGTTGTTATGTTTATAGGGGGTTCAAACTTAGTTTACACTACCCTCCATCTGGAACAACTATCAGGAACACTGCGCATCCCTCTAGGATATATTTATGCGATTTTACCTTTTAGTGGTTTGCTTATTATGTGCTTTTCCGTGTATCATATTTCTAATATTTACAAGAACAAAATCACCAATTAATTATGAGTATAGAAGTTATAAGTATTATTGTTTTGTTCGTGAGTTTCTTTGGGCTTTTGCTTTTAAAAGTTCCGGTAGCTTACAGTATTGGAATTGCAACCACCTTAAGTTTATTACTTAATATTGATAAATTACCAGGCATCACTACGATAGCACAACGCATGACTACAGGAATTGATAGTTTTGCGCTACTGGCCATTCCGTTTTTTGTGTTAGCTGGAGAAATTATGAAACGCGGTGGTATCGCTAACCGCCTTATTAATTTCGCTAAATCCTTAGTAGCTAGTCTCCCTGGAGGCTTAGCCTATGTAAATGTATTAGCTTCCATGTTATTTGGAGCCATTTCAGGGTCGGCCGTGGCAGCTGCCTCAGCTATTGGATCTATCATGACAGACAGGATGGAAGAGGAAGGTTATCCAAGAACACTTAGTGCTTCGGTAAACATTACAGCATCAACAACGGGTTTGTTAATTCCACCAAGTAATATTCTAATTGTTTACGCTTTAGCCAGTGGTGGTACAGCATCTGTTGCGGCGTTATTTATTGCGGGCTATCTGCCTGGTATTCTCTTAGGTTTAGCAATCATGGGTTATATTGCCTTTATTGCTATTAATAGAAATTTTACCAGAGACAAACGTGCAACACTTCTTGAAGTTTGGACCTTTTTTAGAAAAGCATTTTTTAGTTTACTGTTATTAGTTATTGTAGTTGGCGGGATTGTAGCTGGCATATTTACAGCAACCGAAGCATCAGTAATAGCTGTTTTATATGCTGCAGTATTATCGCTTATTTATGGCGATATGAAAGTAAAAAACTTTCCTGAAGTATTATTATCTAGTGCGAAAACAACGGCTGTAGTAATGTTTTTAATTTGTACTTCAATGGCTATGTCGTGGTTGTTTTCTTTTGAAGGCATTCCTGAAATGATAAGTGGTTTTTTACTAGATTCTTTAAGTAATAAGTTCCTCATCTTTTTGGCAATTAATCTTATTTTACTGGTTATTGGTACTTTCATGGATATGACTCCAGCGGTTTTAATCTTCACACCAATATTTTTACCAGTAGTAACCACTTTAGGAATGGATCCCGTTCATTTTGGAATTGTTATAGTTCTTAATTTATGTATTGGTATTTGTACACCACCAGTGGGCACTTTGCTTTTTGTTGGTAGTGGTGTAGCGAAAGTTTCCGTTACACAAGTAATAAAACCATTGTTACCATTCCTAGGTATAATGGTTGCGGTGTTGATGCTTATCAGTTATATTCCTGAAATATCGATGGTTTTACCGCGCTTATTTGGATTGAAATAAAAACAAACAATACCTACACATACCGTACCTGATAATTCTATAAACTAATTACGACACTAAAACTTTCATTTTTAGTGTCGTAATTTATTATTCTATATCCTCAATAAAAGTCACCCAAATATCCCATTCACCTTTACTATTTTCTATATCGCCATCGTTAGAATTTGTACTTCCAACCACAACCAATTTATCATCTTGCAATATTGCTCCACTCGCACCATCATAATCACTACCCCCTAAAGTAACTTCATCTAAAACTGTAAATGAAGAAGACAAACTCACCACCCAAAAATCTGAAGATGAAAAAGTATTAGTTGAAGAAACCAAATGGGAATTTGTATCGCCAACCAAGAAAAACCCATCACTATCACTATCTTTCTCTATTAGTTGAACCGCACTATCCCGACCAAAACCCCCAATATTAACTTGATTAGTAATATTAAAATTATTGTCTAAGGCAAATAACCAAACATCCCATTCACCCGAGTTAGGATTTGTAACATCACCATCCGAACCACTCGTGGAACTTACTACAACTATTTGGCCATTATTCAATTTATGCAATATTGCCGAACCATCATTTTCTGATGAACCAAATGTTTTTTCATTTAAAATTTGACCTTCAGAAGTAATTCTATAAATAAGCGCATCACTTTTTTGAGTGGTAACAATGCTGCCATTATTACTAGGCTTTTCAACTATTTTAGAACCTCCAATTAAAATGTTTCCATTCCCTTCTTCAAGTATTGACGCGAAACTTTCTTTGTCTTCAATACCTCCATAGGTATTAGACCATATTATACCTCCATCAGAATCAACTCGAACTACTAAAATATCCTGTTTTGTATCTAATATATTAGAAGGCAGAGGTTCTGTTAATTTACTTCCTGCTATTAGAAGATCTCCATTTGAAGTCTCAATCAAATCCATAGTTGTATCCATAATATAATTGAATCCAAAAGTCTTTTCCCATAATATTTGCCCAAGTTCATCAATCTTAACTGCATAGACATCTAAGTTATCAGTATCGTCTATCTCGGTAAAACCAGCAGCCACATAGTTACCATCTGTAGTTCTTATTATTTTTTCAAAGCCACCAACACCAGTAACACCCAAAGTTTTTTCCCACAACACACTCAAACCATTGTCTATTGCAATGAGATATGGACGCTCTCCATCAGCTATTCCACAAATTATATAACCATTACTTGTGGCAACAATATCAATACCAAACTCATCATCATTATCATTTAAACTAACCTGATCAACTAAAGTTAAACCAAATTGATTCCTTTCCATTTCTTCTTTTTGCTCCTCACTAGTAATCTCACTCTTACTGCAACCAAAAAAGTTAACCATTATCAATAGAAGAACTGAACTAATTTTAATACTTAATCTTTTCATTTTTATAGTTTTTAATATGCGCGTCTTACCCTGGTCCACTCTCTGTTATTCAAATTAATATCACCGTTGGGGTTATAGAAATAATCATCATTTTTAATATAATTTCTATCGCTATCCATCCAATATTCTGTCGATCCTGCTTGCACTTGATAGTTTTGACCTGTTGAAGGATTATATACCGTTTCTTCCTCGTTTATCATATTGATAAATCGCTTTTGGCTAATGTCGCTGCCTGAACCAAAATTTCTATTCATAAACGAGGCATGATTTGCATCTTGTGCTGCCCAAATACCTTTCATTTTTTGTTGATGCGCATCAAACGCTGCTTGACGATTTTGCATATTCAGACGGTGCTGTTGTGCTGCCTTCTGTTGTCGCATTCTGTTAAGTTGTGCTATATATTGTTTCCATTGCGGGTTCTCTTTAGTAGCTTCTGCCGCAGTTAAAAGTTCATCAATAGTAGCGTCAAACTTATGATCATCTACAAACATGTAATCCAAACTGTAAAACCACATCACCATAGAATCTCCAAAGGCTAATGGTTGTTGCATTGCTATTTTTACTAAATTAACTAGAGCCTTTTGCCCTTTATTATTGGTCCATTCTGTAGAATACATATCTAACTGGGCTTGTCCTGCTCCAGATTTATTTAATTCATTTCGCATATAGCGTTCTGCCCTAGGAATTCGCTTTTGCCCAACAAGCTGAAAACCACTTTTAGCCATTCTACTATTAACCTCTTCATGCATAATTTGTTGATTATTCATCATAGGACGCATCATTCTAGCGGTGCTACTATATTGTTGCATCCATTGTGCAGTTTGAGGGTTAGTATAATGAATGTGAAATTTCATTGGCGTGTTAAACGTCTTTAAATTATTTGGCCCCTGAATTTGCATTAAGAATAATGGCATCTTTTGATCCATTGTATAGATAGGTTTTGAAATAACTTGCCAATTTGATGGGTAGCTAGTACTATTTACAACTAGACCTGTGCGTGCATCTATAAACTGGTGCTTCCTTTTACCACCGCTAAAAAAACCGTAGCTGGAAGATTCCTCTTCTTTATAATTTGCTTGAGCTGTTTGTTGATATTGTTGATTTGGATAGTTTGGAGCTTCTTCATAATAATCGTCCTCTCTAATTTCTGATTCATACTCGTCGTAATAGGAATCGCTATAATAATTTTCATCTTCGTTTTGATTGCTTTGTTTACAACCAAAAACAAGAACTAAAAGAGATAGTGCTAGGAATAAAATTGTTGGTTTCATGATGTACTTTTTAATGGATTACACTAGTACATCGAGAGTGGTTTAAAATGTCATCAAAAAAATTATAAAATTTGAATAATTATACCTTTTAATTGCTTTCAACAATCAATAACTTTTTACCTTATTGAATAACTCTACAATTATTCTAAAGATGTCTTTAACGCTTTTAGTTCTACTCCAAGTGCATTAAACATAGTTGTAATACTACTTATTTTCAATTCTTCAGGCGTATATTCTTGTGTATTAATGGCACAAGTAAATTTCCACAACTCCACGACCTCATCAATATTTACATCGTAAGCAGGATAAGTTGGATTATCAGAAACAAGACGTAACGTGTTATTTTCGCCTATATTATTTATGACTCTCTTATATACCATTCCTTCATTTAAAGTTAGCAATACGTAAGTGGAGTTAGAACGAATATCAGTTCTACTCTCCACAAACTCTCCTATCACATACGAGCCATCTTTTAAGGGCAACATAGAATCACCTTTTATAGGAAACGCACGATGTTTTCCCGTTGGAATAAAAGGTAATTTGATATTCTCAAGCTGTTGAATGTATTCAGGATCATCATATCCGTTAAGATATCCTGCAGATGCTTTTGCAGGAACAACCTCTATCAAGTTCTCATTCTCATCATTTACAGCAATAGGGAATAATACCCTTTTATTTCCTACCTCTATAAACGAGGTATCCTTAGCCAATCGCAAATCGTTTTTTACCAATATATCTATAGGAATATTGCTATACATAGATAGTCTTATCAATTTCTCAATGGAAGGCTCAGAACGACTCTCCTCATAAGCACCTACCATAGATTTGCTCCAACCCAAATCGTCTGCAAATTGCTCTTGGGTAAGCTTTCGGGCGCTTCTAATATATCTAATATTTGAACTTATAAAATTCATAAAACTACATTTTTGAGTCAAACTTACTACAAATTTAAGCTAATTTTGAAACATGGAAAAGAAAATTCTACATCTAGATTTAGATACTTTTTTTGTCTCTTGTGAACGCCTTTTAGATCGTAGTTTACTAAACAAGCCTGTAATTATTGGCGGCACTGGAGACCGTGGTGTAGTAAGTGCTGCGAGCTATGAAACACGACCTTATGGCGTACACTCAGGCATGCCCATGAAGATGGCACGACAACTCTGTCCACAAGCCATTGTAATAAGAGGTAATGCTGGCACATACACTAAATTTTCAAAACAAGTTACCGAGATTATACAAAGTGAAGTACCTGTATTAGAAAAAGCCAGTGTAGATGAGTTTTATGCAGATCTTTCTGGTATGGATCGTTTTTTTGGCTGCTATAAATTTGCTTCAGAATTACGCCGAAAAATCATTAAAGAATCTGGATTACCTATTTCATTTGGATTATCAGGAAATAAAACCGTTTCAAAAGTAGCTACTAACGAAGCTAAACCTAATAACCAGTTGCGAATAGATGATGGCTATGAAAAACCGTTTCTCGCACCACTATCTATTAAAAAAATACCTATGGTTGGTGAAAAAACCTTCCGGACCTTTTGTAATATGGGTATTAAAAAAGTACGTACTGTACAGCAAATGCCTGTAGAAATGATGACTTCGGTATTTGGTAAAAACGGACGTACCATTTGGCAACGTGCCAACGGTATAGATAACTCACCAATTGTAGAATACCACGAACGCAAATCCATATCTAGCGAGCGTACTTACGGTCAAGACACTATTGACGTTATAAAACTAAAAACCACCATAACAGCTATGGCAGAAAATTTGGCATTTCAACTGCGTCGTGGTGGTAAATTAGCATCTGTGGTAACCGTTAAGATTCGCTATTCAGATTTTCAGACGTTTTCTAAACAAATTAAAATCTCATATACCTCAGCAGACCATCATTTGGTGCCTGTAGTGCATGAATTGTTCAATAAACTATATCAACGCAGATTGTTAATTAGACTCGTTGGAGTGAGATATGGCGGTCTGACTTCTGGAACCTATCAAATCAATCTCTTTGATGATGAGAAGAAAACTGTGAGCCTCTATAATGCTATGGATACTATTCGTATTCGTTTTGGTGATAGAAGCATCATGCGAGCATCTACATTAGGTGAAGGATCTCGCACTATTGGCAATTTCACCAATCCTTTTAATGGCGAACCACCTATTGTATTGGCTCACAGACATCAATAATTATGTTTTTAAACAACCATTCACATTACAGCTTGCGCTACGGCACTATTTCAGAAGAGGAGCTTTTGGAAATAGCGCAACAATATGGTTGTAATACATTTACATTGACAGACATCAACAATACGTCTGGGTGTTTAAATTTCATCAGAAAAGCACCTGAATACAACATAAAACCCGTAGTTGGGATAGATTTTAGAAATGATGCACAGCAATGCTATGTTGGTTTAGCAAAAAACAATAACGGCTTTCAAGAGTTAAATACGTTATTATCCAAACACTTGCATAAAGATATTCCATTTGCTGAAGTTGCTCCGAACTTACAAGATGTTGCCATAATTTATCCGTTTGAAAAGGCTTTAGCTTTAGAAAATCACACCTTTAAAACTTATGAATATATTGGTATTCGTCCAGATGAAATTAACAAACTTACCTTTTCAAAATTACAGCAGCATAAAGAACAATTGGTAGTTCTACAAACTGTAAGTTTCAGAAGTAAACGCGATTTTAATACACATCGTTTACTTCGTGCCATTGACAATAATGTACTTCTGAGCAAACTCCCTTTGGAGCAACAAGGTAGTTTTTCGCAACAAATACTTCCGAAGGAAAATTTAGAAGAAGTATTTAAAAGCTTTCCTCATATTCTAGAGAACACCAAAAAATTGCTTAACGAATGCCATATTCATTTCGACTTTTCTAAAGCTAGAAAAAATCAAAATTTAAAAACAGTTTATGGCAGTACCAAAGCAGACTACGAAAAACTTGTGGAACTGTGCCATAAAGGATTACCAAAGCGCTATGAAGCCGTAGATGATATTATCAAAAGACGCCTAGAAAAAGAATTAACACTTATTAAACAACAAGATTTTGTGAGTTTCTTTCTGATAAATTGGAAGATTATACAGTACGCACAATCTAAAGGTTATTTTTACGTAGGGCGTGGTAGTGGCGCCAATAGTATTGTAGCTTACCTTTTAGAAATTACTGATGTTGATCCGATAGAACTAGATCTTTATTTTGAACGTTTTATGAACCTCTACAGGTCATCTCCTCCTGATTTTGACATCGACTTTTCTACATGGGATCGTGAGGGTGTTACTCAATTTATTTTTGAAACCTTTGGTGCAGAAGCCCAAACCGCTTTATTAGGTACGTATGTCACTTTTAAACACAGTGGTGCAGTTCGAGAATTAGGCAAAGTGTTTGGTTTACCAAAACATGAAATTGATAAATTGAGTGGTGGTAAATTCAATTATAATCAGCTGGACAAATTATCTAAATTGGTATTACGTTATGCCAAATATTTAGAAGGCAGACCTAACTATTTAAGTATTCACGCTGGTGGTATTTTAATTGCGGAAAAACCTATTCAATACTATTCTGCAACGCATTTACCCCCTAAAGGATTCCCAACCGTTCAATTTGATATGCATATTGCTGAAGATGTTGGCCTGTACAAATTCGATATTTTAGGCCAACGTGGTTTAGGGAAGATTAAAGATGCTATCGCAATTATTAAAAACAATCACCCTGAAGTGCAACTCCCTAATATTCATATTGCAAAACCTTTTTTTGAGGACGACAACATTAATGCTATGGTAGCGCGTGCGGAGTGTATCGGTTGCTTTTATGTAGAATCTCCTGCTATGCGTATGCTACTTAAAAAACTAGGTGTTAATGATTATCTCACCTTAGTGGCTGCAAGTTCTATCATTCGCCCAGGCGTTGCCCAAAGTGGTATGATGCGAGAATACATCTTACGCCATAAAAATCCAGAGCGCCGTAAAAAAGCACACCCTATTCTTTGGGACATTATGCCAGATACGTATGGCGTTATGGTATATCAAGAAGATGTAATTAAAGTAGCACACCACTATGCTGGTTTAGATTTAGGTGAAGCCGATGTATTGCGCCGTGGTATGAGTGGTAAATACCGCTCTCGCGAAGAATTTCAGGCTGTAAAACAAAAGTTTATAGACAACTGTCGTAAACGAGGCGAAAACGATGACACCATATTTGATGTTTGGAGACAAATTGAAAGTTTTGCAGGCTATGCTTTTGCTAAAGGACATTCAGCTTCTTACGCAGTAGAATCCTACCAAAGTTTATTCTTAAAGTGTTACTATCCGTTAGAATATATGGTGGCTACTATAAATAATGGTGGGGGTTTTTACCGTGTAGAATTATATGTGCATGAAGCGAAACTACATGGTGGCAATGTGCACCCACCTTGTATTAGCAAAAGTGACATTATAACCACAATTAAGGGAAAGGATATCTTTTTAGGCTTTCAACACCTGCAAGGGTTAGAAAAACGAAGTATGATTGCTATCATAGAAACTCGTGCATCTCAACCTTTCAGCTCACTACAAGATTTTATGGAGCGCGTACCTCTAGGTATTGAGCAACTTGATATTCTCATTCGTATTGATGCCTTTAGAAGTTTTGGCAAAGACAAACGCACATTACTTTGGGAGGCTTATTATCATTGTAATCATGTGAAGCTTGATACTGTTCAGCAGCAGCTTTTCAAGCCAGAAACTAAAAGTTTTATACTACCAGAATTCACCATTACAGATTTAGAAAATGCCTTTGACCAATTGGAGCTTTTAGGCTTTACATTGTATCCTAACTTTTTATTATTAGAAGAAGCACCTACAAACAATTTGGTAAATGCTGATTTACAAAAACATCTTGGAAAAGTCATTACTATTTATGGCTATTTAATCACAGCCAAAAATACTAAAACCTCTAAAGGAGAACGCATGCACTTTGGTACGTTTTTAGACCAAGATGGACAATGGATAGACACTGTTATTTTTCCACCAGTAGCAAAAAAATATCCTTTTAAAGGAAAGGGTATTTATCGTATTACAGGAAAAGTAGTTGAAGAATTTAATTTCTTAAGTATTGAAACCATCAAACAAGAACGTATGGCCTACGTGCCAGATCCACGTTTTAGTGGGGAAACACCTAAACGTACAGAACAACAAAAAATATCTTTACCAAGTAGAAGGGCTTATCGGGAGTTGACAACGAAATCAGCTTAAAAAACTAAAAGGTCAAATTTTTGCAGAAATGCTAGTATTCTGAATACTCTTTATTCACATAAAGTAAAAGTATCTAATTCATCAAATGCTTGCGTAAAAGTAAAAGTATCAATATCAACTTCATCAAGAGTTTCATTTACTCTTTCCATTTCCATAGAATTTCCATCAATAATATAAGTAATAGTATAGCTACTCCCTTCTGGTTCTTGAATGGCTCTTAGAACAAGCCTATTATTACTATTCTCATCAACTTTCAAATTAAGTTCGGGTAAATTAAACATTCCATAATCATAGCAATCTGGCACTCCTTTGGACCATTGCTCTATTGGTGAAATTTCATTATTTCTAAATCTCCAGTAGTAAGGAGAATCATCTGCTAACCATACAGTTCCATTATATTTCTTCAAAAAAGTTTGAAAGTTTGTATCACTACTATCACAACCAAACAATACTATACATAATATTATAAAAGATACTTTTTTCATTACTCATAAATTATACGTGAATATAGCTCAATTAAGCTTTCAATTAAAATAAATCCTTAATCTTTAGAAATATTGTAGAAATAGAAAAACCATACCTAAAACAAAAAAGCTTCACAATTTTCTCTAAAGAAAAAAAGGAAAACTTTCCATGTGAATAACAGACTGAACCTTGTAACAGCAACTATCCGACAACTAGTTGGGAAACAAAAAAAATATCTTTACCAAGTAGACGAGCTTATCGGGAATTGACAGAAATATTAATATCATTTCCTACTCAAATAAACATTCGCTACCACACTAAACAAAACCAGAGCAATTCCTATTAAAGTAAGTACACTATATGCCTCTTGAAAAAACAGAAACCCAACAAACAATGAAAAAACAACCTCAAGATATTTTATGGAAGACACTAAACTTGTTTTATTTTGCTGAAATGCTTTTGTCATATACAATTGTCCTACGTATCCAAAAACACCAATGCTAAGAAATAACAATGTATCCATTAAACTTGGAGTTACCCAGTAAGGAACACACATAAATCCACCAAATATGCAGGTTAATACCATAAAGTAGTTTATGATTACTAAAGGATGTTCTGATACGCCTAACTTTCTTATAACTACAAATATTAACCCCAAACAAACTGCAGATATAAATACTAAAGTGAGTCCAATACTATTTCCCTCCAATCCAAAGTTTTTTATAAATAGTACGCCTACAAAAGCCAATAAAAATAATATCCATTGCACATTTTTTACTTTTTCTTTTAAAAATATAGCAGCAAAAAGTATGGCAAATATTGGCGCTGTATATCTTAATGATACTGCCGTTCCTAAAGGCAAAAAATTTAATGATTTAAAAAAACAGGTGAGCGATAACACTCCTAAAACACCTCTTAGCAATAAAAGGTTTTTGTTCTTCCCTAAGACCGAAATATTTAGCTTTAAAAGTAGTGGAATAGTAAAAAACAAAGTACCCAAAGATCTAAAAAACACAATTTGATATACATTATAGCCTACAAGATATTTCACAATGGTATTCATTACTGTAAATGCCAACACACTTATAATCATGAATGTTATTGCACTATTTCCTTTCATACATCAATAATAAAAAAAAGCTGCCTTGTAAATTCACAAAACAGCTTTTTAATATTTAAAAAACTCAAATAACCCTAAATCCCTAAACCTTGACCACCACCAATTTGAACGGTTTCAGCAGTCATAAAAGACGCATCTTTACTAACTAAAAATGAAACAACAGAGGCAACTTCTTCAGGTTGTCCTAATCTACCAAGCATAATATTGTTTTTCCAAGATGCAAAAACCTCTGGCTTGGTAGATTTAATTTGCTTATGAAAATCTGTGTCAATTGTCCCAGGAGATACGGCATTTACTCTGATACCATACTCCGCCAAATCTTTAGCCAATGCCCTTGTTATTGTATGTACTGCCGCTTTCGAAGTACCATAGACACCAGCTCCTGGCCCGCCAGCATTCCAACCGGCATTTGATGTGTAATTAATAATTGAAGGATTACTACTCTTTTTTAAATAAGGTATTGCCGCTCTTGACGCAAAAAATGTAGAATCTAAATTGAGTGCCATTACAAACCTATAAAATTCTGTAGTCATATCCTCAAATCTGGATCTTCCTCCCAATCCGCCGGCATTATTTACTAGCACATCTATCTTTCCATATTTCTCACCAATTGTCTTAATATTTGAAGTTACTTCTTCTTCATTAGTAACATCAAATCCGTAATATTCAGCATCAATGCCTTCTTCATTAAGTTGAGCAATTCTTTTTGCTCCAGCAGCAGCATCTATGCCATTTAAAATTACTTTATAACCATCTTTCCCAAGTCGTTTGGCCACTTGAAAACCAATACCTCCTGTAGCTCCTGTAATAATAGCTATCTTATTATTTATTACACTCATATTCCTTATTTTTCTTATTTAATTATTGTTTTTTATATTTTTCTTACTGGTTCTATTGTTTTGATAAAAATGAAAATAGACAGCACTCCTAATACTACCGACACGCAAATAGCTATAAACGCTGGAGTGTAGGAGTTGGTTGTTATTTTACCCACGAACCAATTCATAATCATTGGGGATACCGCAGCAACAGTGCCTGCCATACCCGCAAGTGTCCCCACAGAAGGGCCTCTAAACAAATCACTGGATATAGTTTGAATGTTTCCAATGGCAAATTGAAAACCGAATAAAGCGAGACCTGCTAGATATATGAAGGTCATAAAATTATCTTCTCTTACTAAAGTGATAATCCCAACAAAAGCAATAAGAATCAATATACCTCCTACTGATATTGTTATCTTTCTAGAAGCATCAACAGACTTCGTTTTCATTAAAGCACCAGTAAACATTCCTCCTAGTATACTGCCAACTGCAGCCATTAAATATGAAATCCAGATGGTTTGCGTCTCTTTTATATTTAATCCAAACTTATCAGCTAAGTAAATTGGCATCCACCCAACAAAAAACCACCAAATAGGTTCTATAAAAAATCTACAAAACAAAACACCCCAAGATTCTCTATGATTTAGTATTTGACCTGTGCTTAAACCTTTAGACTTAGTTGTGTTAGTATCTACTTTTTCAATTCTATCATTTAATATTAATGCTCTTTCTTTATCTGTAATCCAAGAATGATTTTCAGGTTTTGCCTTATTAACAAATAACCAAGGTATTACCCATAGCATTCCCACTAAACCTAGAATTATATATGTGGTTTTCCATCCGAATTGTGAATACAGAAATACAATAACAAAAGGTGCAATTACATTACCGATTGAGGCGCCTGCATTGAATATACCTTGAGCAGTTGCTCTCTCTTTTATTGGAAACCATTCGCCATTACTTTTAACAGCTCCTGGCCAATTACCAGCCTCTCCTAATCCTAAAAGCCCTCTTACTATTGAGAGCGATACCAATCCTTTTGCAAACGCATGAAATACTGAGGCCAAAGACCATAAGATTATTGAAACTGTAAAACCTAAACGAGTGCCAATAACATCATACAGTTTACCCGATGCAAACTTACCAACGGCATATGTAGCCATAAAGACGTTGAGCATAATGGCATAATCTGAATTATCCATTCCCAAGTCTTTACCCATCTCTGGCCATAAGAGCGCAAATGCTGTTCTATCAATGTAATTGATAACTGTAGCTAAAAAAATTAGCCCAATAATCCACCAACGTAACCCTTTTAGTTTCATATAATTATTGTTTTTGATTACTTAAATTTAGATAACAACTGTGATGCGCTGATTAAAATCAACGTTTTACCAAAACATGTTATTTACTAAATATATAGCCCTAAAGAACTACTTGTTTTTATGAAGAAATACTCTTGAGTATTTACTTCCCTCCAAATTTTATTTACACTAAAGTTAAGGCGTGCACTCCCAACTTTAGATGGGTTTTAATTTTCATCTGCACTATAACAAAATTGATATAACGCTTTAAAATGTACTTTCATTTTTTCTTTTGCCAAAGCTGGTTCTTGGTTTTTAATGGCTTCAAAAATATCTTTATGCTCCTGAATACCAATGAATGCTTGATTTTCGTCACATACATGATATTTTTCAAAATTGATAAGAATTTCTGGTGTTATAGATAACATTAGCGTATTCATAGTACTATTACCACTTGCCTTTGCTATAGCTAAGTGAAACAACAAATCTTCTTGCACAGCATCTTCACCATTTACAACCCTTTTTTCATATGCATCCAAAGTTGCTTTCATGTGCTCTAAATCTGCCTCAGTTCTTCTTATCGCTGCTAAACTTGCGGTTTTTAATTCCAATAGAATTCTTGTTTCTACTAGCGATTTGAAATCAGGCTCATCTAACCTTAAAATATCTTCAATCATTCCGTTTAATGCAATAACACCAATATTTGCTACGAAAGTTCCACTTTGTGGTATAGATTTTAAAAGCCCATAAAACTCTAATTTCTGAATGGCATCTCTAACATTACTTCTGGTTACCTCAAATTTTTCGGCCAACATTCTTTCTGAAGGCAGTTTATCTCCAGGTTCAAGATTTTTATAATTAATTAAATCTCTAATTTTAGCTATTATTATATTCTCTATTTTTTGACTATAGCTAGATGTAATGGCTTCTATCTTCATAACCTGAAATTTTGCAAAATGAGCTATCTTTATAATAAAGATCCTACACTATTATTCCTCTAATTATTACTTTATTGTTTTTGGTTTTAAATCTCACAACCTCTTTCTTTTATGGTGGTTAACCAATTTAGCTAATTTATAAAAAATGCTTTAACTGAATTTTATTTTTTAGCCAAGTTTTACTGGTCTTTTTAACAACCAGTAAAACCCGAACTGTAACAAACTCAAACTAAACATATTCTTTTTCCTCTAAATTTTACTAATGTGATATTTCTAACTCGTAATATTTCACATTAGAAAACGCTCCATTATCTTTGGTTATAAGATAATTACCGGCCTTAAAATAGTTTTCAAAGATTCCCCATTTTTGAATGTGAATATCATTATAAACTATAGATTCTTTATTATTCAATATCACTTCCATACGTCCTTCTTGCACTTTTACTTCTAGACTAAATGGTTCAAAACCCACATATTCTTCAAAAGTATGCCCGTTATCATCTCCCCAAGCACTTGTGCGTAATATTTCTGTATCAGATGCATTTAAATCTTTCAAAATTTTTGTCTTCACTCTTACATAACCATAATTCCAATAAATCTTCAACATTGGAGGTGCGTTATTGTCATCTTCTCCAATTAGGTCTCTTTGAGCATCTGTCAATCTACCGTGAATTTGCATTATGATAGCTCTATGATACTTTCCTTCGCTATCTTTTGAAACATCACCCATTTGCAAAGTACCTTTCATATTACCGCCTTCTTTAAAAGTCCAATTTGTCTTACCTCTATCTGATGGATTAATTAGCTCTCTTAATTCAGTCCTTGAGTAAGAGGTATTGGTTGTTGTAGCACCAGGATAAGTATGAAAAACTAATGCACCATTTACAGAATCGTTATAGAAAAAAGGCTTCAACATAGTATTTGTCCCATATTCTAAAATTTCTGGAGGATGCACCTCTGTAGGGTTTCCTATGGGTAAAGTTACTTTCCAATTGCTTAAATTAATATTGGGTAACTTATAAGTTGCCTCTTCTTCATTAGAGCTATTGTTTTCTTCATCAGAATCAGGAGGAGGAATCACGTCTTCCTTAACGGTGACATTGCCTTCTGAACTTTTAGTACAAGAAACAAACCCAATACTTAGGGATAAAATCCAAACAAATTTTAGCAGATTTCGCATTACCATATTATTTAATTCAATTTGCATGTTAATGACTTACTTCTAATTCGTAAAACTTAACTTTTGAATAAGACCCTTTATCTCTAGACTGAAAATAGTTTCCAGCCTTAAAGTAATTTTCGAAAATTCCCCAACGCCTCATATGAATGTTTTCATAAACCTTATACTCATTGCCATTAAGAATAACAACCATTTTTCCTTCTGAAACCTCTACTTCAATAGTAAATTTTCTAAATCCAACTTCTTGTTCAAAATTAAAACCCTTATCATTATCCCAAGCTTCTTCATGTAAAAGGGCTATATCTGAAGCATTAGGGTTCTTAAGTATTTTAGTCTTAATACGAACCTTACCTTTATCCCAATAAATCTTCAAAATAGGAGGTGCATTATTATCGTCTGCCCCTATAAGATCTCTTTGTTCGTTTGTAAGTCTTCCATGAATCTGCAATATTATTGTCCTATGATATTTTCCATTAGAATCCTTAGTGGTTTCATCCATGGCTAATTTTGCTTTAAGTTTTCCTCCTTGAGCAAACGTCCAATTCACATTATTATCTCCTGGCACCATCTGTTCTCTTAATTCGCTTCTTGTATATTTCGTGTTTCTCGTTTTAGAGGCTGTGGGCATTGCATGAAAAACGATTGCTCCTGCTGTAGAATCTATATACATATATGGCTGTGCTATTTTATTTTCTGAGAAATTTAATATCTCAGGAGGCTCTATTTCATATGGTTTCCCTTTATCATTTGTAACTGGTAACGTTACTTTCCAATGACTTAAATCAATTTTGGGGAGTTTTACTTTCTTTCTTTTTTTCTTCTTTTTTTTCTTTTTATTTGATACTTCCACATTAGATTCCATACTACTCTCATCCGTTTGAGAATTAGTATTGGCGGAAAAAAATGCTATTAATACAAGTACTAATATTTTTTTTTGGAAGCTTTTCATTAAAATTGTTTTTATCGTTCGGTTTTTAGAACCACCCAGTTTTTATTAAAACCTAGGTGGCTTTAAAAGCTTATCATTTAATTAATCTACTGGTATAATTTTTACGTTATCTACCCATACATCAGCATCTGTTATTGCATAAATCCAAATAGACACTTCTCCACTAGCATTTGAAGTAAATGTATCAGTAACCACCGAAAAACTACCTTTTCCATTTGCAACACTACCTATACCTCTTGCCAACGGACCATTAACTGTAGAACTAGTAAAGGCATCAGCACCATCATTAAACCATCCATCTAATACTTCAACATACACCGTATTACCATCACCAATTATTGCATGACTAAATTCTAGCGTATATTGTTTATTTGGCTCAACCGTTATTGCTTGATAAGCTGCTCTGGTAGATGAAGTTCTTGATAAAGTTGCCAATGGACCAACCATTGTAGTGCTACTGGTGTACTTAGCTCCTCTTGTTTTAGAACCAGTATCAACACCGCTGTAATCTACAGGATCTCCATCTGAACTAGAGTTAAAAGCACTAGTACTACTACCCGTAAAACTAGATGGTTTCCAATTGGAAGTACCATCGGTAAAATCTCCATTTAACACCTCAACAACAAATCCTTCGGCTATGGTAAGTTGCTCAGTAGCGGTACTCGTATTACCAGTAATACTAGTTGCAGTTAGAGTTACAGTATAAATACCATCCTCTGCATACGTGTGCGATGGGTTCATTCCTGTAAACTGAAATCCATCACCAAATTCCCATAGAAGTGTTACTGCTCCAACAGAAGCATCCATGAAATTATATGTTTTATAATCATCTGCATCTACCTCAAAAGTAAAACCTGCAGTAACTGGCGCTAAAATTTCTATGGTTTGCTCTAAAGTACTTGATAAACCAGACTCGTTAGTAGCTTTGAGTGATACAGTGTAAATATTAGCTTCGGCATATATATGTGTTGGTGATTCTTCTGTTGATGTATTGCCATCCCCAAAATCCCACTCGTAACTCACAGCACCAGTTGAGGAATTTGTAAACACATACTCTAAAAAGTTAAGATCACTTTGCAGGGTACTGAATCCTACAGAAGGAGGTACTGCGCCCTCAGCACCAACATCTATGGTAAAATCATCTAATCTCGCTTCAACTCCACCATTTGTAAAGAAAATAGCAATAGTGTTATTATTCCCTGAATTAAAAGATAACTTTTGCTGTACGTAAACATCTGGTTCTTCATCATTAGTTACTGTAACAGAAGCGATGGTTCCATTGGCAACCTCTTCTAAAGTTGTAAATGTACCTCCATTTTGGGTTACTCCTAATACGGAAACTACTAATGTGGGATCTGAAGAACCAGCTAACATAGTATACCAGAAACTTAAATCGTAATTCTGATCTGGATCTACTGTAATTTCTTGATAGCCTATACGATCTCTAGCAGGCAAAGGCAACTTTGCTCCTTGGTCTCCAAAAGTCACTGGACTTCCTGTAATTTGAATAACCCCTCCTAAATCATTATTTCTCCAAGAATCGCGACCATCACCACCACCACTAGGTAGCGTACCATCTTCGAATCCTGCTTCTACAATAATTGGCTGAAAAGGACCTTCTGCAACAATAACATCAATAGTTGTAGTTCCTGTTACACCATTGCCGTCAGTAGCGGTTAATGAAACTGGGTACGTTCCCTCACCATCTTCAAATGTAAATGATGGATCTTGTTCATCTGAAGTATTTCCATTACCAAAATCCCAACTAAAAGATAATGCTTCTGTCGAAAGATTAGTAAAATTAATCGTTCTAAAATCATCCGAAGAGGACGCATACGAAAAATTAGCTCCTGGAAACACAGTATCTTCCTTTGAATTAGCTCCTGGCAGTTCGTCTCTAAAAAACTCATCGCCAACACAGCTTGCAACAATACTAGTCACAATAAAAGCTGCAAACAATAATTTTGCTTTCTTGAATATGTTTACTTTATATTTCATAGTTTTATATTATTAATTATAACCAGGGTTTTGCGTTAAAAGATTAGCGCTGAGATTAATTTCTCTTGCAGGAATTGGCAATAACAAATCTCTTGTTGAGAAAACGTATCCCATCTCATCAGCATGATCACTCAAAACTTCTGCGGCAACGCCAAACCTAAGTAAATCGAACCAACGTTGGTTCTCAAATGCTAGCTCTACGCGTCTTTCAACTAAAAGCTCACTTTTAGAAATACTCGATATAGCATTTGGAGCTGTATCTGGAAAAGCTCTATCTCTTACTTGTTGAAAAGATTGTAAAGCACCTATATCCGTTGTGCTATTACCAGAACCAATTGTAGCTTCAACATGCATTAATAAAACATCGGCATACCGAAGAGCTATATAATCATTACCTGCATTACGTGCATTATCTCCATAAGTAGGCGGAGAAACAGTAATATCTGATCCTTCTGGTAAATATTTAATTACCTCGATAGAACTTCCTAGATTTATAAATGATTGAGGCCCACGAACACCTCCAAAGGCATTAAAAGCTGCAACCAAATTATCATTAACTATATTTTGACCATCTTCTCTACCCTGTCGCGAAAAAGACGTAAACTCTGATGAGAAACTTTGGCTTTCCAAAGTATTACCAAACTGATATTGAATAGCGAAAATAATCTCGTCGTTCAACTCATTGTAAAACACATCCGAAAAATTATTCTGTAAACTGAATTCGTTACTATTTATTATAGCTTCGCATAGTTGTTCTGCTGCAGAATAATCAGGACTAGGTTGAGACAAATACACTTTAGACAAAATTCCTTGTGCAGCTGCTTTAGAGGCTCGAGCTTTAGAAGTATTATCCAATACATTTATAGCTTCTTGAAAATCTTGAACAATCTGATTATAAATTTGTTCCTCAGCAATTCTGGTAAAAAGTGCTTCGTTGTTAGTAGGACCAACCACCTCTGTTACCAATGGAACATCGCTAAAAAGCCTTACCAATTTAAAATAAGCATATGCTCTTAAAAATTTAGCTTCAGCTGTATATCGTGCTCTATTATCTTCATCCGCTTTATCAATAAACCTAAGCACATTATTTGCTCTAAAAATAACCTCGTACATTGATGCATAAAAATCCTCAGATTCTACATTATTTGCATCGACAACATACCTATGAAAATCAGATTTAGACCCTTCTAGAGTAGCATTTCTAGTATTATCAGTTCTGTGTTCTGTCAAAAGATGCTCAAACTGAACACCTCTATTAAAGTTACCAATATTCGTTTCGGTATTCTCGTTTACCCCTTGTAAGGCATCATAAATCCCCAAAACTCCTGCCTCAACATCAGCGTCAGTTTGAAAAAACGACTCCTCTACTACTACCGTATCAGGTAAAGGGTTTAAAAATTCGTCGGCATCACATGACGTCAAGAACGCTATTACTGTGAATGCTATATATTTTATATATTTCATAATAATTCTGTTTTTAGAAATCAATGTTTAAACCTAATGTTAGTGTGCTAAATATGGGCGTGCCTGCCCTTTGAGAGCCAAATGCTCTAATATTACCATTATCATCATGCTCTGGATTAAAACCATGGTAATCATCGGCAGTAATGTAAAGTAGATTTTGGGCAGTAGCGTAAACTCTTAAACCTTCTAAACCAATTTTTGCTAGTGTATCTTCTTTAAAATTGTATCCTATATTAACATTTCTTAAAGAAAAATAATCTGCACTTGCAATTACCTCACTGGTTAAAACCTTTTCTTGTATAAAGGATTCGTGAGGCACTAAACCATCAGCTACTGCTTGAGCTTCTCCGCCGCTTCTTGTTCTATTACCAAACCAATTATAAAAATACTGGTCTCCAATATTATTTACCTGAGCACCTAAACTACCTTGAATCATAAAAGAAACATCAAATTGACCTATTTGAAACTCATTGGTGAAACTATAAATCAAATCTGGGTAAGGATCTCCTAAAATTGTTTTATCGTCTTCTGTAATAATACCATCACCATTTAAATCTTTAACAATAGTATCATCTGCTTGACCATTAATTCTATTCCAAGGGTTGTCTACATAAGAGGTTCTAAAAGACGTCTCATCATATTTTTCTGTGTCTACTACAAATCCCCAAAACGACGAAATAGGTTCTCCAATTCGGTTTATCCATTGAGAATTTCTTCCATAGGTATCTTCTATAAGTGCGTTATTAGAATTGCCAAAACTCAGTAATTCATTTTGATTAGTTGACGCTATCAATGTAGAATTCCATCTAAAATTCTCCTTAGTAATATTTCTTGTTCTTAATTCAAATTCAATACCCCTGTTTTGAACTTCACCCAAGTTTACAATTCCTGTATTAAAACCAGTAACATAAGACACAGGGTTTTCTAATAGTAATTCATCACTGTTTCTTTGATAGAAATCAATTGAACCTGAGATTCTATTATTCCAAAAACCATAATCTAAACCAACAGTTAATTCTTCGGAAGCTTCCCATTGCAACAAGTTATTTGCAATATTTAAAGGAGAAATACCAGACGCCAGACTTCCATCAACAACTGCATTAGTATTTTGCAACAACGCCAAATAAGGCCATGTGTTTTCAACATCAGATCCTACATTGAAATTTTCGGAACCCGTAAAACCATAACTAGCTCTAAACTTTAAATTGCTTATAACTTCATTATCTAGAAGGAAATTTTCTTTGGCAACATTCCAACCAACAGATACAGCAGGAAAATTACCCCATTTAGAGTCTAGACCAAAAACAGAACTACCATCACGTCTAAAAGAAGCATTGAACAGATATTTATTTTTATATGCATAATTTACCCTTGCAAAATAACCTATCTTTTTACGCTCAATATTAGACTGAAAAACAGTTGTATTATCAGGATTTGCGCCTTGTACATTTCTAAGTCGATCGTCACTAAAACCATTAGCATTCACTTCGCTAATTTCACTTTTTCGTTGTTGCACGGTAAGACCTCCTAACACATTAAGATCATGATTACCAAATGTTCGACTATAATTCAAGGTGTTATCTGAAACGAGTCTTGTACGATTCCTGTTTTGTAAATAATAGTTAGATCTTGATGCACCTGAAGCATGATAATTCACGCCATCATATCTATCTCGCTTGCGTTGTTCCAGTGTAATACCTAAAGACGTTTTAGCCGTTAGACCTTTGGCCAGCTTGTAGCTTAAATATGTTGAACCAAAGAGCTTTGTATTAAACTCGTAATGTTGACGCTCAACATACTGTTGATAAGGATTTGAGTCTCCAGAAGTTCTCGGTCTTTCTGTATTACCATCGTTATCATAGTCTCTATTTTCTAAGTGGTTTTCCCAAAAATAATCGCCAACACCAACGTCTGGATAGCGACTGCGATCAATAAATTCTAACGTTTCCTCGGTATGATAAATTGGTAACCAAGGTGATTGACGCGTTGGGTTATGAATTGATGTAGGCAACCTTCTTTGCTTCGTGTATGAAGGAGATGCTCTTAAGCCAAACTTTAATTTTTTTCCAACTTTTGTGTCAAACTTTAAATTAGCAGTGTATAATTTGTAATCATCAGTAATTACAACACCTTCATCGCTTAATGTTCTTAAGGAAGCACTATATGTTGAATTTTCTGTTCCTCCTCTTGCTGAAAGTGAATGACTAGTCACAATTCCACCATCAAAGAACACATCTTGCCAGTCTCTATTCACACCAGATATACTCGCCAAATCAAGAGCATATAAAGTTTCACCCGAAAGCGTACCAGTTGCAGCTCTTTCTATGTCCGCCCATTCATTCAGATCCTTTCTGTAATCATCGCTTCCATGAGCTTGTTTATACCCTGTATATGTTTGATAGCTGAATTTAGCCTTCCCAGATTTACCGCTTTTAGTGGTTATGAGGATAACACCGTTTGCGCCTTCACTACCATAAATAGAAGCCGAAGCTGCATCCTTTAAAACTTCAAAAGATTCAACATCATTCATATCTATATTAGCGAGGAATTCTGAACTTACAACTATACCATCAATCACTAAAGCAGGCCCCGTGTCTGCACTTACAGAACCAACACCTCTAATATTTATGGTTGGAGCACCACCGGCCTCAGCATTGGTTGCTTGAATATTAACACCCGAGACCTGACCAATAAGAGCATCATCTACCCTTGAGACAGCAATTTGATCTAAAGTTTCATTCACAACTTTAGAAATAGAACCGGTTACAGTTGACTTTCTTTGCGTACCGTAACCAATAACTACAACTTCATCCAGTTTTGCAAGGTCTTCAGACAATGTTATATTGATTGTAGTATGCTCACCAATTATAGTAGTTTGAGATTTATAGCCAACATAGGTAAACTGTAAAACATCTCCTTTACTCGCCTCTATTTGATAATTTCCATCGAAATCTGTGGATGTGCCATTAGAAGTATTTAATACAATAACATTTACACCTGGAATTGGGATATTATCAGAAGCCGAAACAACCGTACCCTTAATGGTAATTCCATTTTGTGCAATTAGTACAAGATTGAAAAACAATATTGTAATAAGAGTTAGTTTAATTTTTAAATTCATAATTTGTCTTTTTAGTTTTAATCGCTAGTATGACTGATACGAATTGTATCAATTCATTTTATAATCAATCAACACTAATCACTATAAAAACACATTCTTCCAACAAATTTTTGTAATTTTGAATAAGCATGTTTTGTTAAGCAATTCGTGTGTAAATTTTACTTCCCTCCAAAAAGAAGTAAATCGTTTAAAAAGGATAGGCGTGCACCTGTCCTTTTTTATTTTTGCATCATATGAGTTGTAAGGTTTTAGAAGAATTGTACATTTAGTTAGTTTTTTGGTTAACCATATTGGTTTACCAAATTGGTTTACCAAATATATGTTAATTTTTGGTTAAATCAAATTAATCCTGTGTTTTAACACCCTTATTGCATAAAATCCTCTCTTATAGGACTAAAAACGTCTATCAAAACACCTGATTTAGTGCATTTTGCACCATGCATTACATTTGGCGGTATATAAACGGAATCACCATCTTTTACTATTTGCGTAACTCCTCCAATTGTAAACTCCCATTCTCCATCTATACAGTAAGTTACTTGAGAATGATAATGTTTATGCTCATAACCAATACCACCAGCTTCAAAATGCACTTTTACCAGCATTATCTTATCATCATACCCCATTATTTTACGTTTCACACCTTCTCCTACTGACTCCCAGTCTTGATTCGCATCTAATAAAAACTCTTTACTTGCTCCAAATGATTCCATTTTAATTATGTTTTGTTTGTATTTTAATTATTCTGGCTTTTCACCAGGCCCCACAGTAGCTACTCTAAACCAAACTTCGGTATAGCAACCATTTTCATATTGTTTAGCTATATCTCCTCCATAGGTTTCTGCACCCGCACACCATACCATATTCTTCTCAGGACTTTTTCCGTTAGTCTGATTGTAAGCTCCTTGTTTAAAATATCCCAGTTCGTTGCTATAAGCTTCTGGACGTTCTGTACCATCTTGACCTATCGAAACAAAGAGCTTTTCTGTCTGTTTTGGAATATCTGATTCTCTCACATATTCAGATTTTATAAGATTTTTTACAAATGTTTTGGTTTCATGTCCTTCACTAGTAAAAGTTAAATACATAATTCCTTTGTACACATTAACTTCATAACTAAACTCCTCTCCTAATTCTATTCCATCATTAGGTTCTACAGGAAAATCATCTTTAGTTTTTCCAACTATAGACATATCATGTCCCCAAATTGCAGTTGAGAAATCCCATCTACCTGAATTATCATCTCCAGCTGTGTTAATTTCATAGTTCCAAAACACAGATCCTTTTGTATGGCCAGGGAATTTTTTGTAAAATATTTTTAATGGTTCGTTTTCATGCCCTTCTCCACTATGAATTTGCCCAACTACAGTCGCATAAGATGCAGCAACTCTTGCATCACCCGAAACCGAAACCTGCATTACCTTACATGTTCCAGTTAGCTTACCCCCTTCCTCAGGCGTCCATTCTCTTTTTTCTTGCAACTCCGTCCTTGTGTTGCTCGAGTTTTTGGATGTTACACCAGAGTTTGGTGTTTTATATACCACCCAACGTCTTGTACCATCTATTACCGTGTAAAAAAAGTTTTTATCTTCATATTTAGTAATATCGCTTACATTAGTACCATCTCCTGTCAATATTTTAAACTTATCCATAAAAGGGATTACCTCATGTGGATAAACTACTTTTTTACTTAAACCATCGTTAGCTTCAAAATAACCTGAATTTGAGATAGCTTTATCACTAATTTCTAAACTTGCCTTTTTAAACCAAACTTCAGCATAATTACCATCGGCATATTGTTTTTGAAGATCTCCACCATGAGTTTCTGCCCCAGAACACCACACTTTGTTAACCTTAGGATCTTTTCCATTAGTTTGATTATAGCATCCTAATTTGAAAAACAGACCTTCCCCTGCGTATGCATGTTCTTGTTCAACTCCATCTTGACCAATTGGTATAAATAGGTTCTGAGTTTGTTTTGGAATATCCGAATACTTTAAATACTCAGATTTAATAAGGCTTTTTGTAAATGTTTTGGTTTCATGCCCTTCACTAGTGAATGTTAAATACATTATACCTTCTTTTACTTCTACTTCGTAACTAAATTCTTCCCCTAACATAATACCATCTTCAGGTTCAGAAGGGTAACTGTTTTTAGCATCGCCTACAACAGAAAAATCATAACCCCAAACAGGATATGAATAATCCCATCGTTTAGAGTTGTTATCTCCTTTTGTATTGATTTCGTAATTCCAAAATACAGAACCCTTGGTATGCCCTGGGAATTTTTTATAAAATACTTTGAAAGGTTCATTCTCATGGCCATCTGCACTATGAATCTGTCCTACAACAACAGAATACGTAGAGGCTACACGAGCATCTCCGGTAGTTGATACATTCGTAACTTTAAGTGTGGCATTCATTTTAGCATCAGTAATTGGTGTCCATTTTTTAAGTTGTGCTAATTCTGTTCTTGTATTGTTGGATGTACCATGAGTGTTGCCAGCATTAGGAGATTTAAATACTACCCAATTTTCTTTGTTTTCTTGCTTTGTGTAAAAGAAATCTTTGTTTACGTATGTCGTTGCCTGCCCAATATTAGAGCCATTTCCTAAAATTAAATTCCAATGTTGGAAAAAAGGAATTACATCATTTGCAGTTGTATTGGCAGATTTATTTTCAGAACTATCAATAGAACTTTCGTTTTTCTTCTTAGCGCAACTCACAAATATTAATAAAACAATTACGAGTGAAGAAAAATGAATGAAACCTGGTTTTAATATGTTAAAGCTCATAATATTTTATAATTTTTATAGAAACTCTATGTGCGCCTTCTTTTAAAATAAGAAGATTTTACCCGCTTGATTTTTTCTTAAGGTAGAAAATTACGCTTTAATTATTTTTTTAATCACACTTTTCCCGTTAGAGAATAACTTAACAAAGTATACCCCACTTCTCAAATTGGAAATATCGATACTTTTAGCAAGTGAAGTGGAATAATATACTTCTTGCCCCATAGTATTATGTATGGAAATTGCATCAAAACCGATTGTAGATTCCACATTTATTATACCAGAAGAAGGATTAGGAAATAATTTAAAGTTTGAACCCACAAACTCATTAACAGATAGTGAAGCAGTATCAACCAATGAAAAATTATCATAGAATACCTCAGTATCACCATCAACAGAATTTAAAGACCTAACATAAATAACAACAGAAGTTGTGGTTGCCGTAAATGTAAATGTGTTGGTAACCCAAGAATCATAGTCGTTTGTAATATTCATAAAACCATCTACACTAGAATCTGAAGCACCGCTAGTATTTATGCCTTCTTCACTCGTAATCTCATTATTTAAAACATAAACCTCCGATGGTGTATTCATAGCTTCAGAACGAGAATCTACACTAAAAGTATAATTAACACCAATAGTTAGCCCATTCACCTTTTGATACAAACGTCTGGAAGATTTTCCTGGAAGATTTGGACTAGTATCCATATACAATTTTACACCTCTTGTGCCATTAGTTCCGCTACCAGTAGAACCTGGTTGCTCATCTAAAGAACCTGCAGCACCAAGATAAAATACTTCAAGCCAATCTTCTAATGCATCATTATCCCATGTAGCTTGATAAGGACTAGCTATTTCAGTGCCAGACTCATCCAATATAGTATTATTAGGCGTCATATCATACGCATCTGCATTATCTGATGTGCTACCCGATGCTGTACCATGTTCGTCGCAAGTAGGATTTAACATGAGATTCTGCCCCATGGTATTATTAATGCAAAAGAAAAACATAATTAATGCAAATACCTGCCATTGAATAAAGAGTAATGTTTTTTTCATAATATCTATTTTATTTTTGGTTTTCCAATCTGGTTAACCAATTTGGTTTTCCAAATATATAAATATTTTTTTATTCTGCAAGTTTTCAGAATAAACTCCTATTACGGCAAGAATTTGAAAAAAATAGTTTGATTGAAGTAATATTACTGCAATTAAAACAGGACAATAATTTCAGAAGATCCTTAAAACAAAAAAGCTTCACAATTTTCTTTTCAGAAAAAAGGAAAGCTTCTCATTGGAATACCAAATAACTTTGGTATCAACTACATTTCCCGATTACTCAGGAAACAACACAACGTCTTTAAACTAAAAAAGCTCTTATTCTAAGAGCCTTTTTGCAATTTTAGCGGTCTGGACGGGACTCGAACC
>DIYI01000015.1:0-73227 GCA_002428965.1 Jejuia sp. UBA6058
GCAATTCCGAGTGGATTCGGACGTAGTCGAATCCGCCGTAATTGCGGTTATACATTGTTGTTGTTAGTTTTTTATCCAAATGCATTTGTCAATCCAATTAAAATTCCCCAAATCAAAGCGTTTACTCCGATAACCAAACCAACTATTGAGAAAAATCTATTTTTAGTCAAAATAGTCTCTTTCAAGAGTATTTTAAGATTATTAGGACTTATTTCTTTCTGAAACATTCTTTTCGAAATTAGCATTGAATGTTTGGCAATCAAATCATTTAAGTTCTCAAAAGTCAGAATGTATTTTCCGCTTTTATCTATCTCAAAATTCCAATATTCTAATCCAAGTTTCCCATTTTTTCGGAACCGATAATTTGGAAAAGTTTTATTCAGTTTTATCAGATTTCCGTTTTCCGCTTTTAGTTTAGCGTCAAACTTTCCTCGATTATCAACAAATCCAGCACCTAAAAAACAAAGTGAATAAAGTCCAGTCGAATTCAACTGAATTTCTTTGCTTTCAGAGTCAAGAGTAAATTCCGCCACCAATTTGTTTTTACTCGATTTAATTAAAATTCGGATTGAGTAAATCAGCAGTAGAATTCCAATTATTCCGATAAATATGAATGTTAACTGCATTGTTTTTAAATTAACCACAACGTCCACTGTGTATGGCGTAGTGGGGCGCGCCCCACGGAGAGTCATTTTTGCGCCCCATTCGTTATACACGCTGATGTGTGAAGTTAGTTACTGTGGAGTTCACGAGGACCCGTATAAATATACCTTAAATTGGCTAGGGGTGCAACAAACAGTGGACGATGGTATGTAATTAGTGGAATGGGAGTCACGCCTTAGCGTGACGGGTTCCACGTGCCGCAAGTAATTACATACCATCACGTATTTTTCTACAGTTAATTCGAAGTTATAAAATAAGAACGTATTCTCCTAATTTATTACTATATCTATCATAACAGAGATTAGAGAGTAGTACATTTTGTATATCAAAATTTTATATTTACCAACTTTGATATACAAAATGCGTACCTTTTTAGGTGTTCAAATTTTTAATATTAATTAAAGTTCTTTGTACTCTCGCGCTCAATCAAACTCGTTTTTACTACTTTCTTTATAAAGGGTTTTTGCACATCCTCGTTTTCAATACGATCTATTAAAATACTAGCTGCAGTTTCGCCAATATATTTTCCATGTTGGCTTATAGCCGATATTGATGGTGTTAAATGTTGTAACATTTTACCATTAGTAAAACAGGCTATCGACATCTCTTCAGGTATTTTATAACCCATATGCTTTACAAGGCGTAACGCATTAACAGCAGCACTTTGTTCTAAACATAGCAAGCCGTCAATCGTTTTATCGGCAAGTACTATCTTTAAAGCAGTATCAAAATCTTCATGTTTACCTAGTCTTACAATTAGTTTTTCTTCTATAGGAATACTGGAATTATTAAGCGCCTTTTTATAACCTTCAACACGCAATTTACCTACGCTTAAGTTATCAATAACCGAAATTAACGCTACCCGCTTACAACCTGTTTTTATTAAGTGTGTAGTGGCCTCAAACGCGCCCTCCAAATCGTTAACCACAACTTTATCGCAATCAATAGCATCAGAAACGCGATCAAACATCACTATAGGCACGCCTTCATTAATCACATTTTTTAAATGCGCATACTGTTGTTTTACCTGTGTTTCTTCCGCTAAAGAAATAATAATACCATCTAAGGTGTCACTCTTTAAAAGTTCCATGGTTTTTACCTCCTTTTCGTAAGACTCGTTCGATATGCACGAAATAAGATGATACCCATGTGCATTGGCCTTAGCCTCTATACCCACAAAAACCTTAGCGAAAAAACTGTTCATTATATTGGGTATAATTACACCAATAGTTTTTGTTTTTTTATGCAGTAGGCTTAAATCTACACTTTTAGATTTATAGTTATTTTCCCTAGCGTAAGCCACAATTTTTTCCTTTGTACTTGTGCTAATTTCATAGCTATCACTCAAGGCCTTCGATACCGTAGCAATAGAAACACCAAAAGTTTCGGCAATGTGCTTTAATGTAATGCGTTTGGGCATAAAAAATTAAAATAGTCTATTTAGTTGGTAATTTTATTTGGGCGTTACCTTCGCCAAGGCTTCGGTCGGGCTTTTCGTTCCAAGTCCTCGTTACGCTTTATGGCGTAACTGTGGGCTTTCCTCTGCAATCCCTAACGCGGGCATATCCGCCAAAGTAGTGCAACACCCTAAATGTCTGGCTACCTTACTTACGCAATTTTTAGTCTAAAATCCAACTAGGAAGCGCCAACGAAATACTTGGAAATAATGTAACCAAAGCTAATACCACAAAGCTAACGATTAAAAACGGAAATCCAGCTTTACTTACCTTAGCTATAGATACTTTTCCTATGCTAGACGAAATAAACAAGCAAACACCAACAGGTGGTGTAGTTAAACCAATAATAAGGTTTAAAACAGCAATTACAGCAAAATGAATGGGGTCTATATCTACCGAAATGGCTAGCTTTAAAAGTATTGGGAATAGTATTAATAAAGCAGCGATAGTCTCCATAAACGTGCCAACAAAAATTAAAAGAATATTTACCATTAACAGCACCATATACTTATTTGTAGAAATGCCCAATATCTCGGATGAAATAAGCTGAGGCACCTGTTCTGTAATTAAAATCCAACCAAATAAATTAGCAAAACCAACAAGCAGCATAAGGGATGCCGAGGTTTTCATCGAGTCTAAAACAATAACCTGTACCTTTTTAAAATTTAGTTTTTTGTATACCAAACTGCCTATAACCAGCGCATAAATAACAGCTATAATAGAAGCCTCGGTGGGCGTAAAAACACCACCAATAATACCAAAAAGAATAATAAACGTCATTAAAAGCGACCAGAACGTGTCCTTAAAACTATACATCACCTGTTTAAAGCTACTCTTTGGGTGCTTTGGGTATTTTTTTCTTTTAGAAATTACATAGGCAGTAGCGGCTAATCCACCACCTAATAAAAGTCCAGGTAAGGCACCTGCTAAAAAAAGTCTGCCTACAGAAAGTCCGCTTAAAGTAGCGGCTATAATCATAGGTATACTTGGAGGAATAATTGGGCCCATGGTAGACGAAGCTGCTGTTACCGCACACGAAAAATCGGCGTCATAGCCTTCTTTCTTCATCGCTGGTATCATTATTGAACCCATACTTGCCGTATCGGATACTGCAGTACCAGAAATACCAGCAAAAAGCATAGAGGCGCCAATATTTACAAGAGATAAACCTCCAGTAATGTGGCCCATAAGATGGTTGCAGAAGGCGACAATTTTTTCGGTTAACCCGCCATAATTCATCAAATTACCTGCAATAATAAAACCTGGTATGCTTAAAAGTACAAAAACATCAATACCAGAATAGAGTTTCATTGGTATTACAATAATAGGAATACCACCTAACAAAATGTACACAAAACAAGATAAGCCCAAAGAAAAAGCAATAGGGAATCTTAAAACAAGGCATACCACAAATACAAGAAATAAAACCAATATCATGCTTTTGGGTTTTCAATTTGACGTATCAATTTCAAGCTTAAAAAATAACACATGGCTAACCCAAGAATTAGCATACTAGAAAATGCAATACCCATTTTAATGCCCATACTTGGAGAGTGCTCCGCAAACCCCATAACGGTAAATTTAAAAGCACCAATGGTAAATACTATAAATAATACCAATACAACCGCAAGTATGGTAGTATTGATACGCTTTTGCCATTGCGTTTTCAACCTATTATAAAACACGTCTAACTGGATGTAATAGTTGGATTTTAAGGCTAATGGTGCCGCAAAGGCCACAGAAAAAATAAAAAATAAGCGAGAGACCTCCTCGGTCCAGGGTGGTGCTTTTTCCAAGAAAAACCGCGCAAATATTTGCAGCATAACAGAGGCTATTAATAAAAATACACTCCACACCGTTGCAAACTTTAGTACCTTTTCTATGTAATGTTTCATTCTATTCCTTTAAATGTTTTGTAAACCTTTTGCATGTCTTTTGATAAACTATTATAAATGGCCTTTTCACTTTTTTTAATAAAAGCTTGTTTATCAACTTCAACAAAAATCATCCCTTTATCTTTAAGCTCTTGGATAATCTTAGATTCGTTTTCTAAGAACAGTTTGTGTTCATAGGCTTGCATGTCTTTAGCGGCTTCTAGTAATATCTTTTTTAAGTCATCTGGTAGTTTTTGAAATTGCTTTTCTCCAATTACGGGATAGCCCCAACCCAAAACATGTCCTGTAAGATTAAGGTACTGTTGTACTTCATAAAACCCAGCATTTTTAATAAAGGCAAAAGGATTTTCTTGTGCCGCTATGGTGCCTTGTTGTAAAGAGGTAAACACTTCAGAAAATGCCATAGGTGTGGGTTTAGCTCCTAGGGCTTCCCAAGTAGTAACAAAAGATGGTACATTGGGTACGCGAACAATAAGCCCTTGTAAATCATCTGGATGCTTTATGGGTTTGTTAGAGGTTAAGTGTCTTGCACCGCGTTGAAAATATCCCAAAGGTCTCAAACCAGTAACTTGTATCATCTGGTCTTCCATCTGCTTACCAAACGGACCATTAATAAATTTTTGTACTTCAACCGTGTCTTTAAAGAAAAACGGAAGCTCGCACAATGCTGCCATTTCAAACCAATTGTTTAATAGAGAACTTGTAACGGTCATGTCAATAACTTCAGACTGAATTAGTCTAATAGCCTCAATTTCTTTCGCCAATTGCTCTGATGGGTAAACTTGAAGTTTCATTCTGCCTTGAGAGCGTTCTTCCAAAATCTCACTAAAATATTGAAAGCCTTTAAAAACGGTGTGATCTTCGTTAACTAAAAGACTGGCGCGTAATAAATACACATCTTTTTCCTTTGGCTTACAGCTAGATATCATTAAAAACAGGAATAACAATAACAGCAAAACTTTTATTGCTCGTGCTTTAGAAATTAAAGCTAATTTGAAGAGTGCTATCTGATGCGTGCGTGCGATAGAATGGTGTTTTTTAAGACAATGTATAAATCTAAAAAATTAATCCTTTATTTAAAACAGAATTATTAAGAAGTAAATTATCTGGCATATTTAAAATACAAGACTAAAAACAGAGCCTTCGCCCTCGGCACTTTTTACCATAATTTTACCTTTATGCAACAGCATAATTTGCTTACACAAACTTAAACCAATACCGCTTCCTGTAGCTTTACTGGTAAAAAATGGTACAAAAATATTTTCTAGAATATCTTGCGGAATACCAGCACCATTATCATAAACTTTGATAACAATATCTCTATTAGGATTTTGCGATGCCAGTACTTTTATTTGAGGATTATCACTGCTAATACAAGCATCAATAGCGTTAAGGATAAGATTGATAAGTACCTGTTCAATTAAATGTATATCAATATCAAACTCCAATTTGGCTCCAGATATTTTAAAGACAACATCGATGTTTTTTGCTTTAATTGAGGGTTCCATCAAAAGTTGAATATTATTGAAGATTTCTGAAACCTTTACACGTTGTAAATTCAAATTTGTAACCTTACTCAAACTACGATAGGTTTTGGCAAATTTTAAAAGGCCTTCGCTTCGGTTTTTGATGGTTTTGATACCCGCGTTTATATCCTCTAACTCCAAGTGACTATTTTCAGGCTGTTCTATAGCGAGTTGCGCACTTTTCTGTAAGGTATCAGCAAGTGATGAAATAGGTGTAATGGAATTCATAATTTCATGCGTCATTACACTCAATAATTTCTTCCACGATTCAGATTCATTTTTGTTTAAGGTGTTATCTATATCTTGAATGACTATTAGCTTAAACGCCTCTTCATCAACCTGAAATACCGTGTCCGAGATTAGTATTTTAATGCTTTCATTTTGTAAAGCAATAGATATGGAATTGGGTTCTCTGTGGTAGGTTTCAAAAATAGTGTTGAACAATTTTGGTTTCCTACTTTCAATAAATCGTATATTTTTAAATGAGGGCACATCTAAAATTTCTCCGAAGGAATCATTACTCCATAGTACATCTCCAGTTTCTAAATTATAGGCAATAATGCCGATATCCACCATTTCCAAAATCTTTTGCAGGTAAACATATTGCGCCTGATTTTTGACGTTGATTTCTTTTATGGTGCGATTAATTTCGTTAAACCCTGTATACAAAAAACGGATATCTTTTGGCCCTCTATCTTCTGGAAACCAACGCGAAAAATCACGGTATTTCACCGCTTCGAAGAAATCGTCCATAGCAACGAACCTGCGTTTTACAAAATTATAAGTATCGGCAATAAGAAAGATGATAACCAAGCCAAGGATAACAACGTACGAAGTCTTTTCCGTGTAAACGAAATATGTCAAACCAAGAATTGCAATTACAAGGAGTAAAATTCTAAAAAACAGCCTAAGTATGTAACTTCTATAGTTCATACTTATCCAATCGCCTGTAAAGTGCAGCTCTGGTTATTCCTAGTTCCTTAGCAGATTTAGAAACGTTGCCTTTATATTTCTCTAAAACTGTTTTGATGGTGTTTTTCTCAACATCATCTAAATTTAAACTTGTAGATGTATTGCGGTTGATGGTTGGCGCGTGTTCTATGGTAGAAAATACTAAATCCTCAGGTTTTAAGGCGTTTCCGTCTGTCATGATAACCGCACGTTCTAAAACGTATTGCAATTCCCTAACATTTCCAGGGAAACTGTGTTTCTTAAGTTTTGAAATGAAGCCGCTGTCAAACGTAAAAGCGTTTTTGTTGTATTTCTCTGCATATAAGCCCACAAAGTATCTGGAAAGTTCTGTAATATCAGTACCTCTATCTCGTAATGGAGGCACCACAATATCGACTGTGTTTATACGATAAATTAAATCTTTTCTAAACTTTTTCTCATCCGCAAGAACAATAGGCTCAACATTAGTAGCGCAGATTAAACGAATATCAATAGGAATTGCGGTGTTAGAACCTAAAGGGGTAACCTGCCTATTTTGTAAAACGGTCAATAAACGTACCTGTTGCCCAAGTGTAATATTTCCTATTTCATCCAAAAACAGAGTACCACCATTGGCAGCTTCAAAACGCCCTTCTCTATCTTCCCGTGCATCGGTAAATGCACCTTTTTTGTAACCAAATAATTCACTTTCAAATAACGAGGCGGTTAATGCACCTACATCAACTTTTATAAAAGGTTTGTCCTTTCTGTTGGAATTATCATGAAGCGCTCTAGCAATCAAATCTTTTCCTGTGCCGTTTTCACCAAGAATTAAAACGTTAGCATCCGTTGGTGCTACCTTTTTAAGTTTTACGAAAACGTCTTGCATCACTTCGCTATTGCCAATAATTTCTACACTACTAGAATTTAGTGTTTTCTCTTTTGAAGGCTTTGTCTTTTTATTGCTAAGAATGGAAGTGATGGTATCGATAATTTTATCATTCTTCCAAGGTTTCATTAAAAAATCTGAAGCGCCTTCTTTAAGTCCTTTTATAGCCAAATCAATGTCGGCATAAGCTGTCATAAGTATAACGGCTATCTCAGGTTTTGACTTTCTTATTTTATTGAGCCAAAAAATACCTTCGTTACCCGTATTTACCAAACCACTAAAATTCATGTCTAAAATGACGATGTCAAAATTAGCGCGGTCAATTAAAGCGTTAATGTTATTCGGGTTTTTTTCGGTAACCACTTCTTTTACAAGCGGTTTTAAAAGTAGACGTAAAGCGGTAAGTACGTCGGCATCGTCGTCAACAACAAGTATGTTAGCGTTTTTTATAACCATTCATACAATATTACGATTTTATCTTCATCTGATAAAGCTTCTTAAATCAAAAAAATATCAGCTTCAGAAGTGTACACAATCGAACATAAAGTGTATCAAAAGCGAACACTTTTATTTTGAATAAAATACGTAAGTATCTGATATATAGATATTTGTTTTTTTGGCATCATCTTCACTATGTATAAAGTGTCATAAAAAAATAAAAATGGACGTACCAATTCAAAAAAAGAAATTTTCTAAGCAAAAACTTTGGTTAATTGCTGGTGTTGTGGCCTTAGTGGCTTTTATAATTTATGTAATAATTCAAACTTCAGGAGGAGCCAAATTAAATGTTGAGAAAGAGCGCATTTCAATTCATACTGTTTCAAGAAATGTATTTCAGGAGAATATTCCTGTAAACGGTGTTGTATTGCCTATAACAACCATTTACTTGGATGCTTTAGAAGGTGGGCGCGTTGAAGAAAAATTTGTTGAAGATGGTGCGATGATGAAAAAGGGTGAACCTATTTTAAGGTTATCTAACACCGATTTAGAATTGAGTTTGATTAATCAAGAAACTTCAGTTTATAATCTGTTGACACAAATGCAGATTTCACAGAATGCGGCGCGTCAAAATACGATTAACCGCCAAAATCAATTTACTGATGTGGAGAATAGTCTTATTGAAGCAAAACGTGTTTATGAATTGAATAAAAAATTATACGATAAAGGTGCTATTGGTAGACAAGATTATGAGTCTTCTAAAAATAATTATACCTATCAACAAGAGCGTATGAAGCTTGCGGAACAAGTGTTGACAGAGGATTCCATTTCCTCAAAATTGGAATTACAACAAGCTAGAGATTCATATTCCAGAACACAAAGTGCTTTAGAGTTGATGCGTAAAAAGGTGGGCGATTTGGTAGTGAGAGCGCCAATTGATGGACAATTAACATCGTTGGATGCCGAAATTGGGCAATCTATTACTAAAGGTACACGACTTGGACAAGTAGATGTAACAAGTGGATATAAAGTTAGAGTTGATATTGATGAGCATTACATTTCTCGAATTTATAATGGGCAAATAGGCTCATTTAAGTTCAATAATAAAAGTTACAACTTGGTAATAAAAAAGGTATTCACCCAAGTTACCAATGGACGCTTTCAGGTAGATATGACTTTTGAAGGCGAAACACCAGAAGGGATTAGAAGAGGACAAAATCTTCAAATTCGTCTAGCGCTTAGTGCCGAAAAAGAGGCGTTACTTGTTGCTAAAGGTGGATTTTTCCAAAAAACAGGTGGTAACTGGATGTTTAAAGTTAGTGAAGATGGAAATACAGCTTACAAAGTTGACGTAAGACTTGGTACTCAAAATACTGAATATTTTGAGGTGCTGGAAGGGTTAAATCCTGGAGATAAAGTAGTAACATCTAGCTACGATTCATTTGGTGATGTTGAAGAACTCATTTTAAAATAAATTTTTGTTCAAATAGAATACATAGATAACAGTAAATAACTAGGCTAAGAGCTAAAAGCAAAGAAAATTCAAATACAATGATACAAATTACAGATTTAGAGAAATTTTACAGTACCGAGGAGGTTCAAACTATTGCACTTAACAAATTGTCATTTCAGGTTAAAGAAGGCGAATTCGTTGCCATTATGGGGCCTTCGGGTTGCGGCAAATCAACATTACTAAATATTTTAGGATTATTGGATGATCCTGACGGCGGAAGTTTCAAATTTAATGGTGAAGAAGTTGCTGGATACAACGAGCGTAAACGTTCTAATTTAAGAAAACACAATATAGGTTTCGTATTCCAAAGTTTTAATCTTATAGATGAACTTACGGTTTTTGAAAACGTAGAGCTACCATTAATCTACACGGGTGTTAAACCAGCTGAACGCAAAAAGAAGGTTGAAGAAGTACTCGAAAAAATGCAAATTATGCACAGGAGAAACCACTTTCCGCAGCAATTATCTGGAGGTCAGCAGCAACGTGTGGCAGTAGCACGTGCGGTAGTTAACAATCCAAAATTAATCTTGGCAGATGAGCCTACTGGTAATCTAGATAGTACCAATGGTAATGAAGTAATGGATTTACTTATCGATTTAAACGAAGCTGGAACCACAATAATAATGGTGACACATAGTGAGCACGATGCAAAATACAGTCACAGAATTATAAGAATGTTAGATGGTCAAAAAGTAACAGAAAACATTTTAGCATAAAAGATTTCATCAATCAAAATCAATCAAACCAATCAAGCAGGTGAATGCACTTCGGTATTATAATCCGCTAAATCTGTTGTACCGAAGTGTTGCCACCATATCAACAAGTGCTGAACTTGTTTCAGTATCAAAAAACGAACAGTAAATTTTTAAAAACGATGCTTAAAAATTATTTCAAAATAGCCTTTAGAAACCTTTTAAAGAATAAAATATATTCTATTATCAACATTTCTGGTTTGGCAATAGGTATGGCCGTGGCCATTATAATAGGACTTTGGATTCATGATGAGGTAAGTTGGAACGATTACTTTACGAATAAAAGCACCGTGGCTCAAATGATACAGAGTCAAACGTTTAATGGAAAAACGGGAACTGGTCCTGCAATACCTAGACCTTTGGAATTTGAATTAAGAGAGAACTATGCTGATTATTTTAAGCATATAGTTATGTCTTCATGGAACAACTCTGTGTATTTAAAAGTAGGCGATAAAAGTATATCTAGAGATGGAAACTTTATGCAAGAAGAGGCGCCTGCATTGCTAGATTTGAAAATGATTAAAGGTGATCATGCTTCATTAAAGGAAGTAAACTCAATATTACTTTCTGAGACTTTAGCAAAAGATTTATTTGGAGATGAAGACCCTATTGGCAAACCTGTAACGGTTAATTATGAAGGCGATTTAATGGTAACAGGAGTCTATGAGGATATTCCAGAAACCACGTCGTTTTCAGATTTGCAGTACATAGGCAATTGGGAGATGATGGTGCAAACTTATGAGTGGATGCGAAATGCAAAAGATCAATGGGGAAATAATTCATTTCAACTATTTGTACAGGTTCATGATAATGCTACTGTAAAATCAGTTTCAGAAATAATTAAAGATGCTAAGTTGAAAGCCGCAGGAGAAGATATAGAGCAGTTTAATCCACAATTAATGTTATTGCCAATGGATGATTGGCATTTAAGAAGCAATTTTGAGGATGGCGTACAAACTGGGGGAAGAATAGAAAACGTATGGCTATTTGGGATTATTGGGATATTTGTTTTGCTTTTAGCATGCATTAATTTTATTAATTTAAGTACTGCTCGTTCTGAAAAAAGAGCGACCGAGGTTGGGATAAGAAAATCAATAGGTTCAAAGCGTAGCCAATTAATAATTCAATTTTTAAGCGAGTCATTTTTAATTGTTGTATTCGCTTTTGCTTTGGCAATAGGTATCGTGTTGTTGTTTTTAAATGGCTTCAATACCCTAGCTAGTAAATCCATAGTCTTTCCATGGTCGAATATAGGTTTTTGGTCTTTAGCATTAGTATTTATTTTATTTACCGCATTGGTTTCAGGAAGTTATCCAGCACTTTATTTGTCTTCTTTTAATCCAGTTTCGGTTTTAAAAGGCACTTTTAAGGCTGGACGCTATTCTGCGTTACCGAGAAAAATTTTAGTGGTACTACAATTTACCTTTTCGGTGGCACTAATTATAGGTACCATGGTTGTAATGAATCAGATTGAATTTAGTAAAAATAGACCTGTAGGCTACAATAAAAATGGATTGATACAACTTCCAGTAATGAGTCCAGAATTTGAAGGTAAAGCCGATATTATGCGTAATCAGTTTTTAGAGTCTGGTGCTATTACAAATATGTCCACATCAAGCAGTCCAACTACCCAAGTATGGTCTAATAGAAGCGGATACACTTGGGAAGGTAAACCAGAGGGTTTTCAAGAAGATTTGGCGTTCACAACAGTATCTCATGAATTCGCTGAAACAATGGATGTTGAAATTATAGCAGGTCGTGGGTTTTCTAGAGAATTTGCAACAGATAGTAGCGCAGTGATATTGAATGAAACAGCGGTAGAGTATATGGGTTTAAAGGATCCTATAGGGAAGTTAATACGGGATTCAGATACAGAAAATCCTTCTCCACCTTTAAAAATTGTGGGCGTTATTAAAGATATGATTGTACGATCTCCATACGAACCTGTAAAGCAAGCAATGTATGTGTTTGATGCAGATAATAATGTAAGCTTTTATAACCTACGTTTAAATCCAGAAAAGAGTGTTGCTGAAAGTTTAAGCCTAATTGAAACTACGTTTAAAAATAACTTTCCTAGTATTCCTTTTGATTACCAGTTTGTAGATGAAGAGTATGGGAGAAAATTTAGAGCAGAGGAACGTGTAGCAAGTTTAGCTAAAGTCTTCACGCTTTTGGCCATCTTTATTAGCTGTCTAGGTTTATTTGGTTTGGCATCATTTGTTGCAGAACAGCGCACTAAAGAAATAGGCGTTAGAAAAGTACTGGGAGCATCTATCAGCCAATTATGGGTATTGCTTTCTAAAGATTTTATCACACTTGTTGTTATTGCCATTTTAGTTGCGTCTCCATTGGCATATTATATCATGGGGCAATGGTTGCAAAAGTTTACCTATAGAACGGCTGTAGGTTGGGAGGTATTGGCTATTGCTTGTTTCGGCGCTATTATTATAACGCTCATTACAGTTAGTTTTCAGGCGGTAAGAGCAGCCGCTGCAAATCCAGTAAAATCTTTAAGAACAGAATAAAAGAATCATCAAATTAAAACAACAACAGTCATGATTAAAAATTATTTCAAAATAGCTTTGAGAAATATCATGAAGCATAGGGTGTTTTCATTTATAAATGTTATCGGCCTTACCATTGGTTTGAGTGCTTCATTTGTAATTGGGTTAATGATTTACTATGACTACACTTTTGATGATTTTCATGAGGATGGAGATCGTATTTATAGAGTTGTAACCAATTTTAAAACGCCGGAGGGTGAATTTTTTAACTCAGGAGTTACACTGGCTTTGGAAGAGTCTATTAAGGATAACGTGAATTTTGAATTGGTAAATGGTTTTTACATTGAAAGACCTTCAAAAGTTGAAAATAAAGAAATAGATAATATTGTAAAATGGCCAAACCATGTTATCTATACGTCTATTGATTATTTTAATCTTTTTGAATATGAATTTTTGGCAGGAGATAAGTTTGAGGCTTTATCTAACCCCAATAGTGTTATTCTAACCAGAGAAAGAGCTGAAGAGTATTTTCCTAAAATGCTACCATCAGAAATAATAGGCAAAACTCTTGTTTACAATGATTCTATAAATATTAGTGTAACAGGGGTTGTGGAGAATTTTAAGCAACGATCCGACTTTATTTTTCAAGAGTTTATTTCTCACTCTACAATTTTACAAACAAGATTACATGAGGATTTCAAAGAAAAAAATTGGAATAATACGAATTCCTCCTCTCAACTATTTGTAAAAGTAGCGGATGTTGCTAATCCAGATTTAATACAAAAAGAGTTTGATGCCTTGGCAGAAAAACACCTTGATGCAGAAATGCTAGAATATGGACAATCGAGGCAGTTTGTTTTACAACCTCTAAGCGATATTCATTTTAATGAGAAATATGGTATTTACGACTGGTCCAGAGGTCAGGCAAGTAGACCGTTATTAAGAAATTTGGCCCTAGTTGCTGTTTTTCTATTGCTTTTGGGGTGTATTAATTTTATAAACCTCAATACAGCACAAGCTACACAACGCGCAAAGGAGATAGGTATTCGTAAAACTTTAGGAAGTTCGAGAAAACAGCTAATTGGTCAGTTCATTGGAGAAACTTTTCTTTTGGTAATTATATCTATGGTAATCTCACTGTTTCTTTCTAACTGGCTTATTACTATTTTCTCTGAATTTGTTCCGGAAGATGTAAGTTTAGAGCTGTTTAAATCGCCGGTAGTGGTCTTTGGTGTTTTGATACTTATTATTGTGGTAACACTTTTTTCTGGATTTTATCCTGCATTCGTTTTATCTAAATTTAACACTGTTAAAGTGTTAAAAAACCAACTAACAATTGGGGATACTAAAGCAGGATTTCGCAAGTTTTTAACAATTTTTCAATTTACTATAGCTCAAGTATTTATTATAGCCACATTATTAGTAGGTAGACAAATAAACTATTTGTTGCAGAAGGATATGGGGTTTAAAACAGACGCTATTGTCTCTGTTTCTAGTCCAAGAAGTGAAAGTGAACTTCTAAAAAAAGAACTATATGCTCAAAAATTGAGAGCTATACCTCAAATAAAGAAGGTTAGTATTGGGGGCAATCCACCCGCTTCTTTTTCGACCAGTTCAACTAATGCTACTTTTAAAGATGGGGAAAAAGAAATTCAGTCTGGTTTACAATTTTTGCATGGAGATACTAATTATTTAAACGTTTTTGAACTTAATTTACTAGCCGGTAGAACTCGCAGAAATGATACTATAAAAGAGTTAGTGGTAAATGAAACTTTTGCAAAAAAAATAGGATTTACCAATCCAGTAGACGCAGTTGGTAAAAGGGTTATTCTTAGTGATGAAAGTATACCTATTGTTGGAGTAATGGCCGATTTTCATCAAAGATCACTAAAATTAGGTATAGAACCAATGGCGCTGATTGGAGATTGGTATCGTCCTAATTTTAGTCAATTTCAAGGTGTTCATATAGCTCTTAATAGTAGCTCTGGAGAAGATTTAAAGAGTACTCTTCGTAAAATTGAGGATGAATATAAAACCATTTATACGGAAGTTGAAGATTATAACTTGGTTTTCATGGATGAAACAATTGAACAATTCTACCATCAAGAAGAGAAAATATCAAAACTTTTAAACTGGTCAACAGGTCTTTCGATACTTATTAGTTGCTTGGGATTGTTAGGATTAGTTATATATACCACAAATAGAAGAGTAAAAGAAATTGGGGTACGAAAAGTTCTAGGTGCGTCTATTACACAATTAAATGTTTTATTGTGTAAAGAGTTTTTAATTCTTGTTGCTATAGCATTTCTAGTGGCATCACCAATAGCCTTTTATGGTGTTAGTAATTGGCTCCAAGATTTTGCTTACAAAACTAATATTAGTTTTTGGGTGTTTTTACTAAGTGGTAGTGTAATGATAGTATTCGCATTATTAGTAATAAGTATTAAAACGTTACAAGCTGCAACGTCAAATCCAATAAAATCTCTTAGAACAGAGTAATCACCATCAATTAAAAAAACAAAAGTCATGATTAAAAATTATTTCAAAATAGCACTAAGAAATCTATTAAAACATAAAGGATTTGCAGCATTAAATATTAGTGGTTTAGCTATAGGAATGACTGCTGGATTTTTGGTATTAATGTACGTAGGATTTGAATTAAGCTATGATACCATGCATAGTAAATCAGATAATATATACAGGGTTGTTGCAGATATAAAAACACCTTCAGAGACAATAAATGCTAATAAAGCGGCATGGGCGGTAGCACCAAACTTAGAAAGGGAGTTTCCAGAGGTGTTAAAAGCGGCTCGTATCACAAATTTAAACTTGGTGGTTGTAAAAGATGATAAAAAAATCATCGAAGAGAACGCTATAGGTGTTGATTCTGCTTTTCTGGATATTTTCGATTTTAAACTAATTAAAGGTGATAAAAGGGCTTTATTTAAGAATCCACATGATCTAGTAATTTCGGAAGAGATCGCTGAAAAGTATTTTGGAAGTACCAATCCTATAGGGAAACAATTAGAGTTGGAAGGGTTTGATGATCCTGGATTAATTACTGGGGTTATGGAAGAAATTCCAGAAAACTCGCATATTCAAGCGGATATAATAATGTCAATGATAACCTTCACAGCACCGCCAGACGACCGTGATGAGCACTGGAGTAATTACAATCCCTTCAGTTATATTCTTCTTGCCGATGGTACTGATCCAAAGCTATTGGAATCTAAATTTCCAGAATTTTTAGAAGAAAAAAATGGAGATCAGATGCGCGAACTTCAAATGTTTGTGACACTTTTTTTAGAACCCTTTTCCGACGTGTATTTAAGATCAGATAGAGGTGGTGATATTACAGGTAATATTAACAATGTTTATATATTCTCAATAATAGGCATATTTATATTGCTTATTGCAAGTATTAATTTTATTAATTTATCTACTGCACGCTCCGTTGAAAGAGCAAGAGAAGTTGGAATTCGAAAAGTAATTGGTGCAGGTAAAAATCAACTGGCTTTTCAATTTATTGGTGAATCTATAATAATCTGCTTGCTCTCATTTTTGGTAGCGCTTGGTTTAGCGTCATTAAGCTTACCATATTTTAATGAGTTGGCTGGTAAAACAGTAAGTACTGGAATATTTATTGAGCCTATTAACATACTTTATCTTTTTCTAATAGCGCTTTTAATAGGATCCATTGCTGGCATTTACCCAGCTATAGTGCTTTCGGCATTTAAACCAGTAAGTGTTCTTAAGGGTAGTTTTTCAAAAGGCACTAAAGGTATTTTATTAAGAAAGAGCCTTGTTGTTGTGCAGTTTACAATATCAATAGCTTTAATTATTGGCACAATAGTTATTTATAAGCAAATGCATTTTATGCGAAACCAAGAATTAGGTTTTAATAAAGAGCATACTTTGATTATTCCAACCGAAACTGGAAGTTCTCAAGAAGCATTGCGAAATAGCTTTGAACAAATTGCAGAGGTAGAAGGTACGGCATTAACATCTAGCGTGCCAGGAACGGGTAACCCAGCGGCATATTCTGAAGTTGAGAATCAAAATGGCGATATGCAAATTGCTAATTTAGACTTGTATTTTGTTAATGAAGATTTTATTGATGAATTGGGCATGGAGGTAATAGCAGGTAGAGGTTTTTCAAGAGATTTTCCTTCAGATTCTTCAAAAGCTATGGTTATTAATGAGAAGACTGTAGCACTACTTGGGTATTCAAATCCTGAAGATGCTATTGGGGCACGTTACGATCAATGGGGTAGTAATGGACAAGTGATTGGCGTGGTTAAGGATTTTAATTTTAGGTCGTTACAACAAGATATTAGCCCATTAACCATGCGTTTAGATCCTAGAAGTACAGGTCTTGTTACGGTAAAAATACAAGGGCAGAACATTCCCAAGGCCTTAAGTGCTATAGAAGATGTTTGGAAATCAATGAAGCCTGCAGATCCTTTTGAGTATTACTTTTTAGATGAGCTTTTTGATGCACAATATGAAGCAGAAGATGACTTTGGAAATCTCTTTTTAAGCTTCGCGTTGTTGGCAATTTTTATTTCTTGTTTAGGGTTGCTTGGTCTGGCTGCTTACAGTACTATTCAGCGAAGAAAGGAAATAGGTATTCGCAAAATAATAGGAGCTTCTGTAGGCAGTATAGTAAACCTGCTTTCAAAAGATTTTTTAAAATTAGTTGGAATCTCATTTTTAGTAGCTGCACCAATTGCATGGTACGCGATGCAAAGTTGGTTAGAAGATTTTGCTTATAAGATAAATATTGAGTGGTGGATGATAGCCTTGGCTGGTTTAGTGGCCATTGTTATTGCACTATTTACCGTAAGTTTTCAGGCGATTTCGGCTGCTGTGACAAATCCAGTCAAGTCCCTTCGTACGGAATAATCATCAACACATGCTGAACTTATTTCAGTGTCAAAAAATGAATAGTTATGTTTAAAAATTATATCAAAATAGCATTAAGAAACCTTTTGAGGCGTAAAAGTTTAACTTTTATAAATCTCGTGGGTCTCGCGACAGGTTTTGCGATAACATTGCTTATAGCGCAGTATGTTCAATTTGAAAGAAGTTATGAGAGTTCGCATTCTAATGCGGACAGGATAGTACGCCTTACGCTGGATTATCTTACTGGAAATACTGTAACTACACAAGATAGTGAAATGTATCCAGCGGTAGGTCCAAAACTTAAAGCAGAGGTGCCAGAAGTTGAGTTTTACTCAAGAGTTTATGCTATTGGAGAGCCTAATTCTCCCATGCAGATAGGAGAGCAACAGTTTTTAATGAAAGAGCTTTACGCTGTAGACGCCGACTTCTTTAATATGTTTAATTATGAGCTTATGCATGGCGATAAAAATAAGCTCTTTGAAAAACCAAATGAAGCGGTAGTTACAGAGTCTATCGCCTTAAAATATTTTAATAGAACTAATGTTGTTGGAGAGGTTTTAAAATCACCTGGAGCCAACGGTGATATTTTGTATAACATAGTTGGTGTAACACACGATAGCCCACCAAATACACATCTTAAAGTCGATATGTTGGTGTCTTATCCAACCATGCTTTCTGATGCTGAAATGCTTAGGCGGCATGGGGAAAAGAAGGATAATTGGAATGGGAATAATTCATACATGTATGTGCAACTAGTTGAAGGGGCTGATTTCAATCATTTTACCTCGTCTTTAGACGACTTTACAAAACGGCTAATTACCGAAGAGAAGATAAAGAGTGAAGCTATAATAGGCCAAAAAATAACAGATATACACCTATACTCTAAAAAAACTTTTGAACCAGAACCTAATGGAGATGCCAGTTCTGTGTATTTTCTTTTTGCGGTAGCCGTGTTAATTATAATAAGTGCGTTTGTAAATTATATCAATTTAACCACCTCTCAAGCACTGGATAGAGCAAAAGAAGTTGGAGTGAAGAAAGTTTTAGGTTCTACTAAGAGTCAACTGCGACTTCAATTTTTAGTGGAGTCTATAATTTTAAATATTCTTGCTGGAGGTTTAGCAATAGGATTAATTGCGCTAGTAAAACCTAAATTTATTGCTTTGGCAGGATTACCAGATGGTTTTGGCTTATTTACGAATATGTCATTTTGGTTGTTGCTCCTTTCTTTTATTGTAATTGGGGGTATTCTATCAGGATTGTACCCTGCGTTCGTTTTATCATCATTTAAACCTTCAACAATTTTAAAAGGTGATTTTTCGCATTCAATTAAAGGGAACCTATTACGCAAAGGTTTAGTGGTTTTTCAATTCGCTATAACTACGATTTTATTGATTCAAACATTTACAGTGAATCAACAAATAGACTTTTTGCGTGGTTTAGACCGTGGCGTTAATGTGCAACAAAGTATAGTTGTGGAAGCGCCAGCGAAAAATGCAGCTCAAAATTACACAGCTTTCAAACAAAACTTATTGGCAAACTCCAATGTGAAAGCTGTAGCATTGTCGCATACTGTTCCAGGGCAACCTTCGGGAGCGTTAACAACCACGGCAGATATTCACATAACCGGAACAACACCAGATGCCTATCATAACTTCTATCTTACATTTGTAGATAAAGATTATGTGCCACTATTAGGTGTTGAAATGGTGACAGGTTCAAACTTTGATGAAAGTACTACACCGCAGAAACTAGATGTTCTTGTTAATGAAAAGTCTCTTGAAAAGTGGAACATAACCGACCCAGAATCGGCAATAGGCAAGAAGCTATCTTTTTGGGGAAATCAATGGAACATAAAAGGCGTAGTTAAAAACTATCATCAACAATCACCAAAAACGCCTATGCTTCCTATGATTCATATTTATAACAATTATTTTAGGAGTTTAGCCATTGTACAATTTGTTGGAGGATCACCAAGTGATAATCTTCAACAAGTAGAGAAGGAATTTAAGGCAATTTATCCAGGAGCACCTTTTTCCTATTTCTTTATGGATCAAGAATACGATAAGCAGTTTAAAGCTGAAGATCGTTTTAAAAGTGTGTTTATGGTTTTAACGGCTTTTTCAATACTGATTGCATGTTTAGGATTACTCGGTTTAGCTTCATTTTCAGTAGCTAAAAGAAGAAAGGAAATTGGAATAAGAAAGGTGGTTGGTGCAAGTACAGCTACGATTTTGATGTTGTTATCTAAAGATTCTCTAAAAACTGTGCTTATTTCTGTAATTATAAGTATACCTATCACTTATTTATTACTTAACAATTGGTTGGATAATTTTGCTTACAAAGTAGATTTAAGCATATGGATGTTTTTGCTACCAGTGCTTTTAGTATTCCTTTTAGTACTGTTGTCCATAAGTTTTAAAACAGTTAAAACGGCACTTACTAACCCTGTAAATAGTTTAAGGTCTGAATAAATTTCATCAATAATCAACCTGTGCTGAACTCGTTTCAGTATCAAAAATAAATCATTATGCTAAGGAATTATTTTAAAATCGCATGGCGAAACTTAATTAAGAATAAAGGTTTTACGGCAATAAATATTATAGGCTTATCTCTTGGAATTGGCTGTTTTATTATGATTTCTATGTATGTAGTAGATGAATTAAGCTATGACAGATTTCATGAAAAAGCCAGTAGAATTTATCGCATTAATTCTGATATTCTTTTTGGAGGAACAGAGTTGAACATCGCAGTTACTTCAGACCCCATGGGAGAAACGCTTAAGAATGATTATGCTGAGGTAGAAAATTTTACTAGGCTATATGCTGCTAATGGTTCAAAACTTGTTAAGAAAGGAAATGATTTTATAAATGAAAGGGCTGTGGCTCATGCAGATTCTACACTTTTTGATGTATTTACTCTTCCCGCTATAGTAGGAGACACGAAAATTGCATTAAAAGCGCCCAATTCTGTAGTATTAACCGAAAGCGCCGCCAAACGTTATTTTGGTAGCGCTAGTATGGCAATTGGGCAAACTATAGAGACAAATGACAATTCTAAAACACTTTATAATGTAACTGCGGTTATTGAAGATATTCCAAAGAATTCCCATTTCAATTTCGATTTTTTCTTTTCCATGTCCAATATAAATTATACAATGGGTAATTTTCTTAGTCATAACTTTTATACCTTCATTTTGTTAAGAGAAGGTACGGATTATAAAAAAGTTGATGAGAAATTTGCTGAGGTTATAGATAAATATTTGATACCACAAGCGGCGCAATTCATGCAGATAAAAACACTAGATGAGTTTGAAGCAAGTGGTAATAAACTAGAGTATTCATTAATACCATTAACAGACATTCATTTACATTCTAAACAGGATGCGGAGCTAGGAGTAAATGGTAATATTCAATACGTCTATGTGTTTTCGGCTATTGCACTATTCATCTTGCTAATTGCTTGTATAAATTTTATGAATTTAACAACGGCTAAATCTTCTGGAAGGGCAAAAGAAGTTGGAATCCGAAAAGTTTTGGGTTCGGAGAAGAAAGCCCTTATTAGTCAGTTTTTAACCGAATCTACATTAATTTCATACCTGTCTATAGCATTAGCATTGGTGCTTGTATGGGCAACTTTAGGAATGTTTAATAGTGTTTCAGGTAAGTCACTTGTGTTCTCTAGTCTTTATAGTTCAAAATTTCTTTTGTTTTTATTGTTGTTGCCGCTAGGTGTAGGTCTTCTAGCGGGTATTTATCCGGCTTTTTTCTTATCTGCTTTTACGCCTATAAAGGTGCTAAAAGGAAAGCTTTCAATAGGACATAAAAAGAATACGCTTCGAAATTTTTTAGTTGTTTTTCAGTTTGCAACTTCAATTATTCTTATTGTAGGAACTATTGTTATATACAAGCAAATAGCACATATTCAAGCGGCAAATATAGGTTTTAATAAAGATCGCGTTTTAGTTGTGACCAATACAGGAGTTCCTTTTAATTCCAGAATATCGTTGCAGAATGAAATTAAGAAATTGGCGGAAGTTAAATCAGCCTCATTTGCAGGATATATACCCGTATCCAGTTCTTCAAGATCCGACACCACCTTTTCTACAGATGTAGTTATGACACAAGAGAATGGTTTTAATATGCAATATTGGAATGTAGATTATGAATATTTAAGTACAATTGGGATGGAGATTAAAGAGGGGCGAAATTTTTCTAGGGAGTTTGGTTCCGACTCTACGGCAATTATTTTAAATGAAACAGCTGTAAAACTTGCAGGTTTTGACAACCCTATTGGGAAGAAAATTTATACTACAGATGGTAGTGGTAATAACATTACCAAAACAATTATAGGTGTGGTTAAGAATTTTAATTTTGAATCGCTACGTGAAGATGTAGCTGCTTTAAGTTTTACTCTTGGAAATAATAGTTGGGCGTCTGCCTACCGGTTTAATACTACTGATATAAGCGGATTGATCAATATAATTGAAGATAAGTACAAGGCAATAGCACCAGGAATGCCTTTTGAGTATGAGTTTTTAGATGAAGCTTTTGATAATATGTACCGTCAAGAAATGCGGGTAGGTAAGGTAGCATTGTCGTTTGCAATTCTTGCCATAATAATTGCATGTTTAGGCTTATTTGGTTTGGCAACTTATATTGCAGAACAACGTACCAAAGAAATAGGTGTTAGAAAAGTATTGGGTGCTTCGGTAACTAATATTGTTAAAATGCTCTCTATAGATTTTGTAAAATTGGTTTTACTATCATTTATAATAGCAACCCCTATAGCTTGGTGGTTTATGTCCAAATGGCTAGAAGATTTTGCATACAAGATAAACTTAAGTTGGTGGATTTTCGCGGCAACAGGTGTAATTGCATTAATAATTGCTTTAGGAACTTTAAGTTTTCAGGCTGTTAAAGCTGCAATAGCAAATCCTGTAAATAGTTTACGGTCAGAATAAATGCATTAAATAAGGAAAATACTATGCTAAAAACCTACTTCAAAATCGCATGGCGAAATTTAAAGAAGAACCGCCTTTATACGATTATAAATGTTGTAGGTTTATTTGCAGGAATAAGTTTTGCATTATTAATTGCGGTTTTTGTTTGGCAGGAATTACAAGGCAATAAAACCCTAAAAAACGCTAACGCACAATACATTCTTACCAGCAATTGGAAGGATCCGAACATGGGGGTAGATTTTGCAACTATTGGTCCTTTAGCTGAGAGACTTAAAGAAGAATATCCTCATTTGGTTAAAGACTTCTACAGATGGGATGGTATAACTTGCATCATTAAAAAGGGCACCGAAAATTTTAGAGAAGGCATTCAATTGGGTGATGAGAGTTTGCTTAGTATGTATGGTTTTAGATTATCTCAAGGTAATGCAAAAACGGCCTTTAACAATCCAAATAGTGCTGTAATAAAAGAAGAAAAGGCTTTAAAGTTTTTTGGGAAAACTGATGTTGTTGGTGAGACTTTGTCAATTAAGAATTTTGAAGGCAATTATCAGGAATTCACAGTTACAGGTGTTTTAGAAAAAATGCCTGAAAACTCTGTTGCACCTATTATAAACAAACAAAGTAACGGAGTTTTTATTGCTAAAAATTCAGCTGATTTTTTCAATAGGGCCAATTTTCAAGACTGGAACTTGCCTATATTTTGCTGTTATGTACAACTGCAACCTAACTTGAGTACCCAAGATTTACAAATTCCTATTAAAAGTCTAATAGAAAAGCATACTTCAGAAACGATTCAGACCAATCTTGAAGTAGTTCCTGTAAAACTTACTGATTATTATTTAAATAGAAACGATGGAGGTTTAAAGCAGATGTTATACACCTTGTCTTTTGTCGGTGTTTTTATTATCCTGATGGCGATTATAAATTTTATAAATATTGCGATTGGACATTCTGGAAGTAGAACCAAAGAAATTGGTGTGCGTAAGGTTTTAGGTGGACAACAAAAACAACTAATCTTTCAGTTTTTATCAGAATCTGTTGTATTAGTAGGCATTGCAACGGTGTTATCTTGTATGGCTTATCCTGTTTTTAGTGGTTGGTTTTCAAGTTTGGTAGGGAAACAGTTACTATCACTTTCAGAGCTTCCTCTATATTTTCTTTTTATTCCATTTTTGTTCATTCTAGTAATAGGCTTACTTTCTGGATTTTATCCAGCGTTTGTGCTGTCTTCATTTAAATCCATTGACGCACTTCAGGGTAGATTTAAGATTGGTGTTAAAGGACAGTTTCTTCGTAAATCTTTATTGTGCTTTCAGTATGTCACAGCACTTGTGGTATTGATAGTTGCTATTTTGGTAACGCAACAAGTCAATAATTTTTTTGGTAAAGGTTTGGGTTACGATAAAGAGTTTGTGCTTACCACACCTGTTCCAAGGGATTGGAGTTTGGAAGGTGTTCAAAAAATGCTAACATACAGGGATGAGCTCTCAAAATTACCATCAGTTGAAAATGTTAGTCTTTCATATGAAATTCCTAATGGGAACAATGGTTTTCAACTCGCAGTCAATAGAATAGGTGAAAATCATCAGGATTTTTTTGCCTCTCAAGGATTAGTAGGAGATGAGGCTTATTTTGAAACGTACGGTATTCCTATAATCGCTGGTGATTTTTTAGCCTCAGGAGAACAAAATCCCAATTATGTACTTATTAATGAAAAGGCTCTTTCAACCTATGGTTTCGTGAACGCAAAAGATGCTATCGGACAAAATTTAAAGGTTGCAGGAGAAGAGGAGATGCTCACTATAAAAGGGGTTACTGCAGATTTTTATTTTGAATCTATGCAAAGCGTCATTAAACCTCAGCTCTTTTTTAGTGTTAGCGCGCTTCATAATTATAGATATTTATCCTTTAAATTGATACCAGGGAATATAAATGAAAGTATAACAGAGATTCAAGAAAAATGGCAAGCACTTATTCCTAACGCACCTTTTGATTACGAATTTATAGATGAAACTTTAGCGAGTTTATATGAGCGCGAACTTCAACTAAAAAATGCCACATACACAGCTTCTATACTATCTTTAGTTGTTGCGCTTTTAGGTATATTCGGGATGGTATCTTTAACTATTTCTAGAAGGTTGAAGGAAATAGGAGTGCGCAAAGTATTAGGAGCTTCACTACCTCACATTAGTTTTCTGTTTATTAAAGATTTTTTAATTGTTTTCGGTATTTCAATATGTATAGCTTGCCCCGTTGCTTACTTTTTAACCAGCCAATGGTTGGCAAACTATTCACATAAAATTACCATAGGTTTTGGACCGTTTTTAGTTGGCATTTTGTTGATTGGAGGTGTTACAATACTGTTAGCAATACTACAAACTCTAAAAACTGCAATTACGAACCCTTCTGATTTTCTTCGCACAGAATAAATCTTAGGTATTGGAAGTGTTCGGTTTTGAACAAAATGTGTTTCAAAACCGAACACTTTTGGTTGTTGTTAAAAAATTAAAATACTGAAAATCAATATTTTAATTTTTTGGCATCATCTTCACTATATATCTGTCAAATAGACATAAGTGAATCAATCATCTTTCAAAAGAAATAATATTATGACACATTTAGTAAAACTTATTGTAGCGGCTTTAATCTTAATAAGTCAAGTTGTATTAGGGCAAACAAAGACAACTGTAGGATCATTTAATAAGGTAATTATAAGTCCACACATTGAAACGACCTTTGTTCAAGGTGAAGAAGAATCGGTTACCATTCTTGAAAATAGATTATCCAATGACAAAGTAAATATTGAAGTAAAAAGTGGAACGCTTAGAGTATACCTTGATGATGCCAAAGTAACAACGAAGCACAAAAAAGTAGTTAGAAATGGCATGAAAATTAAAGAGCCTATTTATAAAGGCAAAGTTTTAACTATAAGAATTACTTATAAAAATTTGGATAATTTATCACTTAGAGGTGAGCAGAAGACTTTATGTACTAATCTTATTAATACGGATAACTTTTATCTTAAGATCTATGGCGAATCACAGGTGACTTTTAATAATGTTAACTTTAAAGAATTTGATGTTGACATTTATGGCGAGAGTAAATTAACCGTTTTGAAAGGTAAGGTGGAGCAGCAAAATATAACATCTTATGGTGAAAGTGAAATAAACCTTGTAGGTGTTGATAATTCAGTATCAAAACTTAAAGCTTATGGGGAAGCAGAATTTAAAGTAATGACTTCCGATCTCATAAAATTTACTGCTTATGGAGAAGCAGAAGTGTTTTATAAAGGAAATCCAGATATCGATAGAGGTTTAAGCTTTGGAGAATCAAGAATTAGTCAAATAAATTAAAATGACAGAAACAATTTTAAAATTAAGTCAAGCAACGAAAGAAGTTAATTCTGGAAGTAATAAAATAGCATTACTTGACAACCTAAACTTTGAAGTAAAGGAAGGCGAATTTATATCACTCATGGGGCCTTCGGGCTCTGGTAAGTCTACCTTGTTAAACTGTATTGGAATGCTAGATAATTTTACTGGCGGTGGTTATGTGTTTTTAAATCAGCCTGTGCACAGTATGAAAGAACGCAACAGATCAAAATTATATAAAGAATATATAGGCTTTGTATTTCAAGCGTACCACTTAATTGACGAGTTGAATGTATGGGAGAATATTGAAACACCTTTGCTATATAAAAATATTAAGTCTTCTGAACGTAAAGCTCTTGTGGCGGATATGTTAGATCGTTTTAATATTGTGGGTAAAAAAGATTTATTTCCCATGCAATTAAGTGGTGGACAACAACAATTGGTAGGTATCGCAAGAGCTCTAATTGGAAAACCAAAGCTATTACTTGCTGATGAACCTACTGGCAATCTCAACTCAAAACAAAGCACTGAAATTATGGAGTTGTTTTCAGATTTGAATAAAGAAGGGGTTACTATAATTCAAGCTACACATTCTGAAAAAAATGCCTCTTATGGTTCGCGAATTATAAATCTACTGGACGGAAAAATAGTCTCAGATTAATAAAGAAGATATGAAACTTAATCGATTAATTCTTGCATTTACATTACTATTGAAATTCGTAGGAAATACTCAAGATTTAAATACAAAAAGTTTTTCTTTAGATGAGTGTATTTCTATTGCTTTAGAAAATAATCTTGATTTAAAATCTAGTAATTTAAGAGCTAACTCAGCTAAAATTAGTCATCAACAGTCAAAAGCAAGCTTACTACCAAGTATAAATGGAAATTTTAATTTGGGAGTAAATGACGGTAGAAGTATTGATCCTTTTACCAATGATTTCATCAATCAGGAACTTACATTTTCTAATATGGGCTTAAGCCTTAATATGACCGTTTTTAATGGTTTTAGACTTTTGAATGCCGCAAAGCAAAATCGTTTAAATCGGGAAGCTGCAGAACTTGAAATTGAAGTCGCAAAACAGGATTTAGTATTGGATGTGACATTGGCTTATTTACAAGTGCTAAACAATCAGGCAATTTTGAATCTAACTAAGCAGCGCTTAACGGCGACAAATCAGCAATTGGAGGTTCAAAAGGGTTTTTATGAAAATGAGTCTGGTAATCCTGCAGATTATGCTGATATTTTAGGGCAAATAGCTAATGATGAAACAAGTATTTTAGTTTCAGAATCTAATTTAAACAATGCTAAACTCAACCTGTCAAGGGTTATGAATTTGAAGCAGGTAAGTGATTTAGAGATTGAAGGTGTAATTTTGGATTTAGAAAAATATAAGCTATCAGCAGATGAGGTATATAATCTTGCCTTAGAAAGTCTTGCTACTTTTAAAGCGAATGAATTAAGAATTGATGCGGCCCAAAAGGGGGTTAGCGTTGCAAAGTCCCAATTTACACCAGAAATTTCTGTTTTTAGTGGTGTTAATACCAATTACTCTAGTGCCGCAGAGATATTTACTGCAATGGGTACTAACGTTGTAGAAACGGGAGAATTTGTAACAGTAGATAATCAGGATTTACCGGTAATGACTGAGCAGACTGTTTTTAGTCCTGAAAAGATTAGCTATCAAGATCAGTTAGATAACAACTTAAATACCGTAGTTGGTGTTGCTGTAAATGTACCTTTGTTCAACGGTTTTAGAGCTAAAAACAATGTAGCTCAAGAAAAGATTAGAGTTGAAGAATCTATTTTAGAATTAGAGCGTACCCATGTAGATATAAAAAATACCATTGCCCAAGTGCATTTTGATATGTTGGCCGTATACAACCGTTACCAGAGTATAGAAAATCAGGTGAAAGCCTATGCAGAGTCCTATCGCATTAATGAAATTCGCTTTAACAATGGTGTGTCAAACTTTTTAAATTACATTACAAGCAAAAATAATTTAGATAACGCCAAGGTAAATTTAGCTAATGCAAAATATGAATATTTGTTATTGGTTAAGGTTTTAGATTATTATTGTGGCAACTCTATTTCTGGGTAGATTTTGAGCTTGCAGAAGTATTTAAAACAAAAAATCCCGTAAACATAAACGTTTCGGGATTTTTTTGTGGTACCTCCCTAACACCAAAGTAAGAATAGAGCGCGCATTTAAATAGAAATACACACTCAATGTATTATAGTCTTGCTATAAACATTGTACAGTTGTAGAAAACTATGCTTGTCCTAGTTTTTCTTTCATGGATTATTTGGGACACTCAAAAAGTAAGAATGCCTGAGATTTGAATAAGAATCAAAAATTATTATTTAAATCTTTAAGTTATGAAATCAATTATTAAAACTATTTCAGTTCTAACATTTTCTGTGCTATTTGTCTCTATATATTCATGTTCAAAAGACGATATTGATACTATAGAAGAAGAAGTTATTATTAATACTAACCCAATAGAGAATTTCTTCGAAGCCCTTTTGATAACTGGTGAATTAAATATTGGTGAAATTCCAATTTCTAATCAGGGCATGTTCGAGATCGGACTTAATTTTTCTCCTGTTGTGGATGGTGTAATTAAAAACATATCTGTCCGAATTCCTGACGTTAATGAAACTTTGAGAGTTACGGTTTGGAAGCAAAGTGATGGAAGTATAATAAGAACTGAGTTTGTGAATATTAATAAAGCAAATGAGACATTAACTTTTGAAATTGATGCCATTCCATTACTTGCAAACGAAAAATACGCCATTACAATGACTTCGGATGATTTCTATAGACGGATTAGTCTTCAACCATTTGCCGATTTATTTCCAGTAAGAGTCAATAACATCAAAATTTTAAGTAGTATTAGTAGTCCTTCAAATGAAGATGATGTTTTTCCAACTGGAAGAGACATAAGAGGTTCAATAAGAGGAGATTTATCTTTTGGTTTTCAAAAAGCTATGGAAGATTAGTAATGTTTTGCATATAGCCATAGGTAATATTGTATACCTATGGCTTTTAATTATTGTGCGGCCTCCTGAACAACAGCAATTTCTTCCGTAGTTAAACCATATAATTCATAAACCAATTGGTCTATATTTTCGTCTGTTTTTTGAATTTCTGTTTTTAAAGTCTCTGTTTTTTGTTCAATAAAATATGTCATCCATTTTGTTTCTTCACTTAATCATAGCTTTTCATATTTGTGTTATTTTTCTGTGGAAGATTTTTTACGAACTTTTTCAATACTTTTAAGTATTTGTTTAAAACTGAATTTTGAAAGAAGCTTAGATAGTTAATAGCTAGAAGATAAATCTTAGTCTAGAAGTAACATTTTTTGATTGCCAATCAAATAACGTTTGGAAAACAGGAAATATATTAAGCGAATTGTCGCTTCATTCCTCCCTTGAAAAAACAAAACCCTTGTAAAATATTCATTTACAAGGGTTTTTTAAGCTTAAAAAGTGGTACCTCCAGGAATCGAACCAGGGACACAAGGATTTTCAGTCCTTTGCTCTACCAACTGAGCTAAGGTACCTCGCCAAAGCGGATGCAAATATATATGCAATTTTATTATTTGCCAAAATAAAAAGGTAAAAAGATATCTTATTTTCTTATTCAATAATTATAAAATATTTAAGATTTTAATTCTCATGGTTTTGTAGTTTTACGCCCTTATTCTTGGCAATGAATTTAGTAATAGATGTCGGTAATTCTTCAGTTAAGCTAGCTGTTTTTAAAAAAGATGAACTCATTTTTAAAACAACAGTTAAATTATCTGAAGTAGAAGAAGAAATAGAACAGTTTATGCTCAAGTTTCCTTCGCTTAATAGAGCTATAGTTTCGTCGGTAGGTAAGCTTAAAAATACCCAGATAAAAGCTATCAGAAGTAAGATAGAATTATTTGAGCTTACTCATAAAAGCAAATTGCCTTTTAAAAACGAATATGATACCCCTACAACTTTAGGAATTGATAGAATTGCTCTAGTAGCGGCTTCAGTTTTTCAATACCCTAAAGTGAATACCTTAATTATTGATGCTGGTTCTTGTATAACGTACGATTTTGTAACAGATAAAAACGAATATTTGGGCGGTGCTATTTCACCCGGAATAAAAATGCGTTATAAAGCTATGCATAATTTTACGGCTAATCTTCCGTTTTTAGATACGGAAAAACCTATGTCCTTTATTGGTAGTTCAACAAATAGTTCAATGCACTCAGGAGTGGTTAATGGTGTTGTAAATGAAATAGATGGCTTTATAAGTAACTATTTAAATGAATTTTCCGATTTAACAGTAATTTTAACAGGGGGCGATGCCGAATTTTTGTCAGAACAATTAAAAAGTAGCATATTTGCCAACTCAAATTTTCTTTTAGAGGGTCTAAATTTTATTTTGAAATATAATTCAAACGAATGATAAGAAAACTCATTATAGTTTTTATTGCACTTCTTTCTATATCTTCTTTTTCTCAGGAAGGTACTGCATCTCCATACTCATTTTACGGTATTGGGAGCTTAAAGCTTAAAGGAACGGTTGAAAATAGAAGTATGGGAGGCTTAAGTATATATACCGATAGTATACATGTAAATTTAAGAAATCCAGCATCTTTTACCGGTAATGATTTATTAAGCCTTAATAATGAGAGTAGACCAGTAAAATATACAGTTGCAGGTAGTTATACTTCCGGAACGCTTAAAAATGATGATTCTGGTACAGCGAATGTGTCTACCACTACATTTGATTATTTAGCATTAGCATTTCCAGTGGGTAAGTTTGGGGTTGGTCTTGGTTTAACACCCTATACCGCGGTGGGCTATCAATTAGAAACAGAGAATGCGGATGGTTTAACCACGAATAGATTTAATGGACAGGGCGGTTTAAACAAGGCATTTTTAGGAGCGGCATATCAAATTTCAGATAATTTAAGTGTTGGCATAAATGTGCAATATAATTTTGGAAATATACAGAATAGTGTAATAGAATTTCGTTTTGATGAAGATGAAGTGCCTTTGCTAACTCAGTCTAGAGAGAATAATAGATCTGATTTAAGTGGCCTGAATGTTGATATTGGCGTATCTTATAAAACAATGATAAGCGAGTCGCTAGAGTTTGTATCTGGTATTACCTATACACCCGAGAGTAATCTTACCTCACAAAATGAAAGAACGTTTTCTACTGTGGCCATTGCTAATTCTGGGCAAGAAATTGTTAGAAATACAGTTGAGTCTGATTTAGAAGCTCAAGGGTTACAGGAGACAGACTTAGTACTACCAGCAAAATTTTCAATTGGAGCGGGTATTGGTCAACCAAGAAAATGGTTCGTTGGTGCCGAATACGAATCGCAACAGATAAGCAATTTTGAAAACATTCTTTACCAAACATCTGCCACTAATTATGAAGATGCTTATCGTTTTTCATTAGGAGGCTTTTTTATTCCAGAATATAACGCGTTTTCCGGTTACTTTAAAAGATTGGTTTACAGGGCAGGAGTGCGTTTTGAAAAAACAGGTTTGGTAATAGAGCAAGAATCTATTGACGAGTTTGGCATATCTTTTGGAGTAGGTGTTCCAGTTGGAGAGTTTTTCTCTAATGTAAACTTGGGTGCAGAAATTGGAAGACGCGGTACCACTAACAATAATTTAATCCAAGAGAACTTTATAAATTTTCAGATTAGTTTATCTTTGAACGATAGATGGTTTCAGAAACGAAAATACGACTAACTTAAAAATAGGATAATTTTGAAATAAGCTTTTGCAATTTAGATGATATCTTGCAGCAAGATTACAACAGACCTAGTAGAAAATAAAATTTGAAGAGATGAAAACAAAAATTACATTACTAACCTTTGTGTTAACTTTTTTGATTGCAGGAGTAAATGGTGTGAGTGCTCAAAACGAAGAGCAAATGGCAAAATTGTCGATCATGACAGAATATGCTAAGGCGAAAAACTATGAGGCTGCTTATACACCTTTTATGGAACTTAGGGCGGAAAATCCAAAGTTTAACCGCGCTATTTATGTGTATGGCGAAAAAATACTAGATCATAAAATTGAAAATTCTACTGGGACTGAACAAGTAGATTTTATAAATGATTTAGCAAAACTTTGGGAAGAAAGAATAGAGCATTACCCAAGTAAAACGCCAAAAGGTGAGTATGCTGCTAAAGCGTGCCAGTTATTATTTGATAATAAGGCGGTTTTAGGAAAATCGGATGAAGAGTTATATGAGTGTTTTGATGCTGCTTACAATGCCGATAAGAAAACATTCAAAAAACCAAAGAGTTTATATACTTATTTCTATTTAATGGTAAAGCTTTATGATGCTGGTAAAAAGCCCGCAAAAGATTTATTTAACAAATATGACGATATTGTTGAAAAGATAGAAGATGAAGTACAAATAGCGTCTCAGAAGTTGAATAAGCTGGTGGAAAAAGAAGAGTCAGGAACGCCATTAACTTCAAGAGATGGAAAATATAAGAAATATTACGGACAAGTATTAACCGCGTATGATAAGATTTCGGGAAGTATAGATTCTCAATTGGGAGGACGTGCAAACTGCGAAAACTTAATTCCATTATATACTAAAGACTTTGATGCGCATGCGAATGATGGTGTTTGGTTAAAACGTGCGGTAAGCAGAATGTTTAATAAAGAGTGTACTGATGACCCATTATATGAGAAATTGGTAAAAGCTTATGATGCCACTGCTCCTTCTGCAGACACAAAGTACTTTGTTGCTACTATTTTGTTGAAAAATGGAAAAACCTCAGAAGCAGAAACTTATCTTAAAGAGGCTTATGATTTAGAAGATGATACTTTTAAGAAAGCGAAATTGGCTAATAGAATTGGGTTGATTCTTAAGAAAAAAGGAAGATATGGTCAAGCTAGAGGTTACTTTAGAAATTCATTAAAGCTAAATCCTTCAAATGGTCGACCACATTTATCTATAGCTGCCATGTATGCAGCAAGTGCTAAGAATTGTGGAGATACAAACTTTAACAAAAGAGCTGTGTATTGGTACGCAGCACAAGAGGCTAGAAAAGCATCGCGCGTAGACCCAACTTTAAAGAAAGCAGCATCACAAAGTGCAGCTAACTACGAGGCTAAGGCTCCTCAAAAATCTGAGATTTTTACAGAAGGTAATGCTGGTCAAGTTATTAAAATTGGATGCTGGATTGGGGCTTCAGTTAAGGTACCAAGCATCTCAAAGAATTAATGATAGGAATATCAAAATATATTATTTTAAATATAGCCATAACATTATTTGTTATGGCTATGTTCTTTTCATGCAACAACAACTTAAAGGAAATGCAAGATACTAGTATTACTAAGAATGAACCTATTGGTGTTGCAGAAAATATCCACTTAAAATATACAGATTCGGGTAAGGTAAAGGCGATTTTAAAAAGCCCTATTATGTATGATTACAGCAATAGAGAGTTTGCTTATAATGAGTTTCCTGATGGTGTGTATTTAGAATTAATAGAAGATGGCAAAAAGAATATTGTAGTTGCTGACTATGGCATCGTTTATAATAAAACAAGTATTATAGATCTTCAAGGTAATGTAAAAATTACTACGCACGAAAACGATACCCTTTTTGCTGAACAGTTGTATTTTGACGAAAGGAAAGAATGGTTGTTTACCAATAAACCAGTGAAATTTAGAACGGGTTCTGATGTTACTTATGGGAATGGGTTTGATTCAGACAAAGGTTTTAAAAACACCGAGGTGCTAGAAATCAATGCAATTTTGACTGTTGATAGTGAATAACTTCAATTCAGGCTTGAAAGCCAGACTTCAATTTTAAGTATATTTGTAAACTAATTATTTTGATATGAGATACGCTAAGTTCTTTCAGTTTGTTTACTTGGTTTTCGGAGCTTTATTCATATACGATGCTATTTCGAAATACAATACCAATAGAGAGGTTGCCTATCCTTCAATATTACTGGGTGCAACTGCAATTTTCATGTTTTTCTTCAGAAGAAAATTTTCTAAAAAATTTGATAATAAAGAAAGATAAATGACACTTTATGTTGTTATCATTATTCTGTCCTTAATGCTTTCAGCATTTTTCTCTGGAATGGAAATTGCCTATGTGTCTTCCAATAAAATACATATAGAAATTGAAAAGAAGCAAGAAGGTATATTGGCCGTAGTATTAAGAAGGCTAACGGCAAAACCATCAAAGTTTATAACTACAATGCTTATTGGAAATAACATAGCATTGGTGGTTTATGGCTTCTTTATGGGAGACATTTTGGTAAAATGGTTTCAGTCGTTTTTACCTTCAAATAGTACTATTGTAAACTATTTATTGGTTGATTTAAGTTTACTCTCGCAAACTATAATTTCAACATTTGTAATTTTAATTACAGCAGAGTTTTTGCCTAAGGTGTTTTTTCAAATTTATGCCAACAGCCTCATAAAATTTTTGGCTGTTCCTGCTTATATTTTTTATGTTTTATTTACTTGGGTTTCCGATTTTGTTATTTGGATTTCAGATTTGGTTCTAAAATATTTTTTTAAAACTGAAGGTGATAATATTCAAAATGCATTCACTAAGGTAGAGCTAGGGAACTATATCAGCGAACAGATGGAGTCTGTTGAGGAACACGATGAGGTAGATTCTGAAATACAAATTTTTCAAAATGCTTTAGAATTTTCAGAAGTTAAGGCTAGAGAGGTAATGGTGCCCAGAACCGAAATTATAGCTGTAGAGATAAACGAAACAGTAAAGACTTTAAGCGCGCTTTTTACGGAAACAGGTTGTTCTAAAATTTTGGTGTATAAAGAAAGTATTGATGATATTTTGGGCTATGTGCATTCTTTTGAATTGTTTAAAAAGCCCAAAACTATAAAGTCAATTTTACTTCCTGTTGAATATGTTCCTGAAACAGTTCTTATTAATGATGTGCTTAATATTCTAATAAAAAAACGTAAAAGTATTGCTGTGGTTTTAGATGAGTATGGTGGGACTTCTGGTATAATGACGGTTGAAGATATTGTGGAGGAATTGTTTGGTGAAATTGAGGATGAACATGACAATGTTGTGTTTAAAGAAGTTCAAATAGACCCTGAGACATTTCAGTTCTCTGCAAGAATGGAAGTAGATTATATTAACGAAACATACAAGTTAAACCTGCCGGAAGACGAAACTTACGAAACATTAGGAGGTTTAATAGTAAACCATACAGAAGAGATCCCACAGCAAGCAGAGGTAATTACTATAGATGCGTTTCAGTTTACCATTTTAGAAGTTTCAAATACTAAAATTGATTTGGTGGAATTAAAACTATTGGATATTGATTAATGGTCATCAACTTGTATTTTGTTTTCCTTCTAATTAAAGCTATAATCTACTTTTATTATTAAATAGAAAATGGTATTTTCGCGCACGATATTTTTGTCAGTAAATGGAGTTGAAGTCTCTTAAAGGCTTAAATGGATGACAATTAGACTAACTAAACCCTTTAAAGGTTAAAAATTAAAATAGCACATGGCAGTTTTAAATAAAATAAGACAACGTTCATTATTCTTAATACTAATTATTGCTTTAGCATTGTTCTCTTTCGTATTAGCCGATTTGTTTAGAAACAGTGATGCATTATCTGCACGATCGCAAAATACAGTGGCGACTATTAATGGGGAGGATATCACTCGTGAAGATTTTCTGCAAAAAGTAGAAGTAATGCAGCGCCAAATGGGGCCAAACGCAACAAGCACTCAAGTAATGAATCGTGTTTGGGATCAAGAAGTAAGAAAAGCGGTGCTTTCAACACAATACGAAAAGCTAGGTATTACCGTTGAGCAAGACCAAATGCGCGATTTGTTAAAAGAGGCATTGTCTAGTAGTCCGGAATTTCAAAATTCAGCAGGTTTATTTGATGAAAATAAGCTTAACGAGTACATTGCTAACCTTAAAAATACTTCAGAACAAGCCTTTCAAAGTTGGGTAGATTATGAGCAAAATATTGCTTCAAATGCCTTACAACAGAATTACTTTAACTTAGTAAAAGCTGGTTTAGTTGGTACTTTAGCAGAAGGAGAATTAGAGCATAAACTACAAGGGAATAAAGTAGATATCAAATATGTGCAAATTCCTTATAGCAAAATAGCAGATAGTACAATAACTATTTCAAAATCTGATATTTCAAATTACATTAACGAACATAAAAATGAGTTTGAAGTTGAAGCTACAAGAGATATTAGGTACGTTGAGTTTAAAGAAACTGCTACCGTGGCTGATGAAGATGCGATTAAGACTGAATTAGAAAAGTTTAAAAATGGATACACTGAGTATAACCAGAGTAGTGGAGCGACTGATACAATTGCACCTTTTAGTAAAACTGAAGATAACGAGACTTATATTAATTTAATCGCAGATTCTGGTGTTAAGTTTGATGATAGATTGATATTCAAAGCTAGTTTACCAGCGCAAATTGCCGATAGTATTTATAATTTATCTGAGGGTGAAACTTTTGGACCCTATAGAGATGGGACGTTTTTCAAGTTGACCAAACTAATTGAAACAAAGCAAATACCAGATTCCGCAAAGGTAAGACACATTTTGGTACCATATTTAGGAGCGCAAAGTGCAACGCCTGATGTAACTAGAACAGAAGAGCAGGCAAAAACTCTTGCAGATAGTCTTTTAGGTGTTATTAAGCGAGACAAATCTAAGTTTCCAGAATTAGTAAAAGAATTTTCTTCTGATAGAGGAAGTATAGCAAATGAAGGCCGTTATGATTGGCACGCCTATGGTACTATGGTTCCAGAATTTAATACATTTGAATTTGAAGGAAAGGTTGGAGATATGGGTGTTGTTAAAACAATTTTCGGTTTTCATGTTATTGAATTAGAGGGTTTAAAAGACAAACAAAAGGCAATTAAAGTAGGAACAATTGCCAGGAAAATTGAGCCGTCGGAGGAAACTATAAATGCTATATTTAGAGATGCTTCAAACTTTGAAATTGCTGTAGAGAGTAAAGATTTTGAAGCAGTTGCAAAAGAGAGTAATTATGCTGTTCGTCCTGTAAATGGTATTAAAGCATTAGACGAAAATATTCCGGGTATTGGTAATCAAAGACAAATTGTACGATGGGCTTTTGAGGATGAGGCAAAAGAAGGCGATGTAAAGCGTTTTAGCATACCTGATGGCTATGCTATTGCTCAAATAGTAGTGAAGCATGAGGAAGGCTTAATGGCTGTTGAGGATGCTTCAGCAACAGTATTGCCAAAAATTAGAAAAGAACGTAAAGCGGAAATTATAAAAGAACGTGTAACTGCCAATACTATAGAAGATGTAGCTAATGCAGAAAGTACTTCTGTTAGAACCGCTTCCGCGATCAATATGAAAAGTCCAACTATTTCTGGAGCAGGAAGTGAGCCAATAGTGGTAGGGGCAGCCTTTGGATTAGAAGAAGGCGAAACATCTGGTTTATTAACTGGAGAAAAGGGTGTTTATATGGTTCAGGTTACTAAGAAAACACCAGCCGTAGAATTAGATAATTATCAGTCTTTTGCTAATAGAGTAGAGACTCAAAAATCTAGTGTAGTAAACTCTAAGCTTTACAATGCACTTAAAGATGCTGCTGAAATTGAAGATAACAGAGCTAAACTTCAAATTCAGTAAGTTAAATAAATAAACTAACTGAGAAAAAACCGCAGTCTTTATGGCTGTGGTTTTTTTATTTTATCATTTTGTCATAAGGGATGATGGTGTCGAATCCTTTTGCCTGGAAATAGGGATTTGGATTATTTTCTGAAGCCACCAAAATAAAATCTCCGCCCCATGCTCCTAAGCTTTTAATTGCACCTTTAAAATCGCCAAACAATTTTGATTGTATTGTTTCTTGTCTCGTAATTTTTGAAATTAATGCTTCATGAGAAGTGATTAATTCTTGAAACTCCATAAGTGTATTGCAATCAATTATACCTTTGGTAATGGTATTGATTTCCTTAATTGGATCTCTTAAATTGTGTCTAACAGATTTGTAGTAGGCAATACCATCTCTACTATTTTGCTTCTTATTAAGATAAACAAAATATAGGTGTTCTTTAAAAACGGGGTTAAATTCTAGTTCCTCAACCTTTCTAGAAATTTGATTTTTATTCCTTTCAATTCGGTAGGTAATAGGCTTGTTATGTTTTGCACAAGCAATATCGTAGCCACTTCCTCCAAAAGTAAGTTCTAGAAGTTTATATGGATCAACTTGAGCCCATGTTGCAATATTGTCGATTAAAGTTGACGATGTACCCAGCCCCCATTGTCTTGGGAATTCCAGATGAGTGCTTACTTCAATTCCATTTGTTTTATTTAAAAATGATGGATTTAATTCTCTTGCAACCTTTAATATTTCCAGTAAACGTTGTGATACAGGATCATCTGATGGAGATACAAGAGCATCTCGGTTTAAATTAAATACTGTCTCAAACCACACCACACCTTTTTCATTATAGCTTTTCCATCTTAGAATTCCGTCATTAGAATCGCTAATATTAAGAGTTTGCCCGTATGTTGTTGGTACAGCGAGAGCCAAAGCGCCGTCCAACACCACGTACTCTCCGGTTAGTAGTAGTTTTCCGTTACTTTTAAATGTCTTCACTTTTAAATTGTTAAGTAGAGATTGTTTTAATAGGTTTAATAAAATTCTATCTTCTTAGAGCACTCAGGGCTTCAACTACAGCAGTATGTGTTACCGTAGTAGTCTTAAAGTGTTCTGTAAGTGCTTGTTTCTCCTCATTATTGGCATTGAACTGATTTAAAATATTCATCAAGTGCATTTTCATATGTCCTTGTTGAATACCAGTGGTGGTTAATGAGCGTAATGCAGCAAAGTTTTGTGCTAGTCCTGCTACGGCAGTTATTTGCATTAATTCTTTAGCTGAAGGATTATCCAGTATTTCTAAAGCTAGTTTTACTAATGGGTGTAATCCTGTTAGTCCGCCAACGGTTCCTAAAGCCAGAGGTATATCCATCCAGAATCTAAAAACGCCATTTTCAATTTTAGCATGTGATAGACTGCTGTATCTGCCATTTCTCGCAGCGTAGGCATGTACGCCTGCTTCTATAGCTCTAAAATCATTTCCAGTGGCCAAAACCACTGCGTCTATACCGTTCATGATACCTTTATTATGCGTTACGGCTCTATAAGGTTCTATTTCGGCAATATTAACAGCTTGCACAAATTTTGTAGCAAAGTCTTCACCAGAAATCTGCTCGCTTTCTTTCAAGTCCTCAATAGCACAACTAACTTCAGCTCGTACAATGCATTCAGGAACGTAATTCGATAAAATACTCATGATTAAATCAATATCACGTTCCTCTTCAGAAAAACCTTCGTAATCTGAGGCGTGCGATTTAAAGGTTTTTGCAAATTGCTCTAAACAAGAATTTATAAAATTGGCACCCATGGCATCTAGGGTTTCAAACGACACATGCAATTGGTAATACCCGTCAATTTCGGCAGTTTTATCACGTAATTCAATATCTAAAATACCGCCTCCGCGTTTCTCCATATTGGTGGTAATGGCATTAGTGTCTTCAAAAAGCTTAGGCTTAATATGGTTGAAGTAACCACTTAGTGTTTCAAAACTTCCGTTAAACTTAAAATGAACTTGACCAATTTTTGTGGTGGAAAGTACTTCTGTTTTAAACCCGCCACGATCCAACCAAAATTTTGCAGCTTTACTTGCTGCCGCAACAACCGAACTTTCTTCTATAGCCATTGGTATGGTATAGGTTTTGCCATTAATTAAAAAATTGGGAGCTACTCCAAAAGGTAAATAATAATTGGTTATGGTGTTTTCTATGAATTCGTCATGCAGTTGTTGTAATTTTACATCAGTATTCCAGTACTGCATCAATACCTCTTTAGCGCTAGTGTTATGCGGTAAATAGGTATCTACGATCCAATTAATTTTTTCAGATTTAGATAGTTTAGAAAAACCAGAAACTGTCTTATTCATGCTAGCCTACGTTTTTTAAAATGCAAAGATAGGGCAGTTCGTCTTAAAATAGAACTTTGCCAAAATACCCGTTATTTATGTGTTAATAAGTTCGGTTAATTACATAATTTTTAGTAAACTTGACATCTCTTTATAAAATGAGTAGTGTTTTCTTAAAAATGTCTATAATTTATTATTTCATTTCGCTAAAACTGGTTGTAATTGGAAGTTAAGAAACGCTACATCTTATACGAAAACGATATATGAAATATTATAAATTTTCCTTGTACATTTCTTTATTCATTGCCTTTTCATCAGTCGCCCAAACAAAAAGCATAACGCTAAAAGATATTTGGAGTGGTGGTTTTAGAACAGAGCGTATGGATGTATTGCATTCAATGAAAAACGGTCAGCAATATTCGGTGTTTAATTATGATGCTGCTACACGCACTACATCTGTAGATATTTACGATTATAAAACGCTAAAAAAGGTGAAAACATTGGTGTCATCTGCTGATCTTTCAGAATTAAATTATTTTACAGATTACAGTTTTAGTGATGATGAGCAAAAAATACTTTTGGCAACAGAGGAAGTGTCAATTTATAGACGCTCAAGTTTGGCGTATTACTATGTTTATGATGTAACAACTAGTACTTTGGCAAAAGTGTCTGAAGAGAAAATTCAGGAGCTAACCTTTTCACCAGATGGTTCAAAAGTAGCCTACGGATTTGATAACAATTTATATGTTAAAGATTTAGTTTCAGGTGAAACAAAGCAGCTTACTTTTGATGGTGAAAAAAATAAAATTATAAATGGTATTGCCGACTGGGTTTATGAAGAAGAATTTTCCATAGTGAGAGCATTTGATTGGAATACAACAGGTGATAAAATTGCTTTTATTCGTTTTGATGAAACTGAGGTTCCAGAATTTTCTATGGATGTTTATGGGGAAGCATTGTATCAAACACAACAGGTATTTAAATATCCAAAGGCGGGTGAGAAGAATTCTGAAGTATCTCTTCATATTTTCGATCTATCCAACGAAACGTTAGAAACTGTAAATGTTGGTAAAGCATATACTGATTTTTATATTCCAAGAATTAAATGGACAAACGAGGCAGATATACTAAGTGCGCAGTTTATGAATCGTTCACAGAACGAGCTTGACTTATGGTTTATTAATGCTGAAGATAACTCAAGTAATTTAGTGTTAGCAGAAACAGATAAGGCTTACATTGATATAACTGATAATTTAACATTTTTGAAGGATAACAGTTTTATATGGACGAGCGAGAAAGACGGGTTTAACCATATTTATCATTACACAAAAACAGGTGAGCTTAAAAACCAGGTAACAAAAGGAAACTGGGAGGTAACAGACTATTATGGTTATGATGAGAATACCAAACGCATTTTTTACCAATCTGTTGAAAATGGCTCTATAAATAGAGACGTGTATTCCATAAAACTTAATGGTAGAGATAAAAAGCGTTTAACGAAGAGTGAAGGTACAAATAGTGCCGATTTTAGTGCTGATTTTTCATATTTTATCAATTCATTTTCAAGTGCTACTGTTCCACCAGAATTTTCACTTAATAGTGCAGCTTCGGGAAATCTTATTAAGAGTATAAAGGATAATGATAAGTTGGCTGAAAAAGTTTCAGAGTTTACTACATCCAAGAAAGAATTTAGTACCATAAATGTTAATGGTAATGATTTGAATATGTGGATGCTTAAGCCTGCAAATTTTGACGCCTCTAAAGAGTACCCACTTTTTATGACACAATATTCGGGTCCGGGCTCTCAGTCTGTTGCTAATAGTTGGAATGGAATAAACGATTATTGGTTTCAAATGTTAGCCCAAGAAGGTTATATTGTGGTGTGTGTTGATGGAAGAGGCACGGGTTTAAAAGGAGCTGAATTTAAAAAGATTACACAGAACGATTTAGGGAAATATGAAGTAGAAGATCAAATTCAAGCTGCAAAACAATTAGGAGAATTACCTTATATTGATGCAACCAGAATAGGTATTTGGGGATGGAGTTATGGCGGATTTATGAGCAGTAATTGTTTGTTTAAGGGAAATGATGTCTTTAAAATGGCGATAGCAGTTGCACCGGTAACTAGTTGGCGTTTTTACGATACCATTTATACAGAACGTTATTTAGGTACGCCTCAAAATAATCCTGATGGCTATGACGAGAACTCGCCAATTAATCATGTTGAAAAGTTAAGAGGCGATTTTTTATTAGTGCATGGTACCGCAGATGATAATGTGCATGTTCAAAATACAATGCGCTTGGTTGAGGCTTTAGTTCAAGCCGATAAAGAATTTGATTGGGCGGTGTACCCAGATAAAAACCACGGAATTTATGGTGGGAATACAAGATTACATCTGTATAAGAAAATGACTAAGTTTATTAATGAAACTTTAGGTGATAAAATACAAGGCAATAAAGAAAAGGTAATTTCATCTAAGATTAAAGGATGATTTTGAAATTAATGGATTTGTTAGAAACGCTAAAAACGTAAATATGGATTTTTCATTAGGATTAATAATTGTTGGATGGCTTTTTTGTTTAATATGGATACCTCTTGTGATTAAATTAAACTGGAAAATTCACCCAAGAGCTCTTTTTGTTTGCTTTTTTGCGGAAATGTGGGAGCGTTTTTCCTATTATGGTATGCGCGCCTTACTGACGCTTTACATGGTGAAAATAGTTTTTCAACAAATTTCTTCTGGAGAGGCAGACATTAAAAGTTTAGCTATTTATGGCACATACACTGCCTCTATTTATCTTGGGCCAATTATTGGAGGCATGATGGCCGATAAGTATTTGGGTTTTAGAAAAGCCATTTTGTTGGGAGGGATTTTAATAAGTATAGGGCACCTTGTGCTGGCAGCTCAAGGTTTAATAGCCGAAACCAATGAGATGTTCTTCTTTATTGCATTATCCTTTATAGTCATTGGTACAGGTTATTTTAAACCCAATATATCTAGTTTTTTAGGTAAGTTTTATGAACAGGACGATCCTAGAAAAGATCCAGCTTATAATATTTTTTACATGGGTATTAATGTTGGCGCTTTTCTCTCTGCTTTGACTTGTGGTTACCTAGGTGAAGAAGTAGGATGGCACTGGGGGTTTGGATTGGCAGGTATAGGAATGTTTATTGGATTAATTGTCTTTTGGATTAATCTTAAAAATTTTGGAGACCAAGGCCTTGTTCCTGATATTAAATATGATAATGATAGTGTTTTTGCAGGATTTAGTCTTAATAAATTAATTATCATTTTAAGTTTTGTCGCTGTGCCATTATGGGCGGTATTATTTAATTTTGATGCTGTTTTTAAATATGGTCTTACAGGGATTACAATTGCTGTACTAGCATACCTTATTTATCTAAGTACACAATATGAAAATGGCTCGCGCTTATTAGTAGTTCTGGTATTGTTTATTTTTCATGCTGTTTTTTGGGCGCTTTTTGAGCAAGCAGGAGGGTCTCTCACTTTAATTACAGATAGATTTGTGAATCGTAGCGTGGGTGATTCAGAAATTCCAGCATCCCAATTTCAAGCATTAAATGCATTTTTTATAATTGTCTTTGCACCTATATTTGCGTGGTTATGGATAAAATTAAATAAGCTTAAGCTGGAACCGACTACACCTTTAAAGTTTGTCTATTCTTTACTATTGTTAGCGATAGGCTTTTTAATAATCGTTTTTGGGGCGCAATCAGCAATTGCAACTGGCGGAAAAATTGTAATTTGGGCTATCATTTTTATGTACCTCTTCCATACCCTAGGGGAATTGTGTCTATCTCCTGTAGGACTTTCAATGATTACAAAATTATCCCCACCCCACATAGTAGGGTTTACAATGGGGGCTTGGTTTTTGTCCTATTCTGTCGGAAATAAGGTGGCCACGGAAATAGGTAAATTGATTAGCATAGGAGATTTAGAGGATAACGCTTCTATGGCAGAACAAATTAGTCCGTATGTAGATGTGTATCTTAATTGGGGTGTATACGTTGTTTTAGGATGTGCACTAATACTTTTATGCTTAGTACCGTTACTGAAAAAATTGATGAAAGGAATCAGGTAAATTATCTGATTTTTTAATAGATTAACTATGGCAGCGAACTCAACAGATCAATTTTTTAAAAGCACTGTTTTAGGGCATCCTTCAGGATTGTTCGTGTTGTTTTTTACCGAGATGTGGGAGCGCTTCTCGTATTATGGGATGAGGGCTCTTTTGGTTTTATTTCTAACAGCATCAATTATGGATGAAGGATGGGGATGGCCAAGGGAACACGCTATGGCACTATTTGGATCTTATGTAGGTTTAGTATATCTCTCAACAATGATGGGTGGTTATTTTGCAGATAAAATTATTGGTTTTAGATATGCTGTTTTGGTTGGTGCTTTATTGATGACTATAGGGCATGCATCTATGGCGTTTGAAACACAATGGTCAATATATTTGGGACTTAGTCTGTTGGTTATAGGGAATGGGTTTTTTAAACCGAATATGACATCCATAATTTCTGAAATGTATAAAGATAGACCCGAAAAAAAGGATGGTGCTTATACTATTTTTTATATGGGCGTAAACGCAGGGGCATTTATAGGGATTATACTTTGTGGTTATTTAGGAGAACAAGTGGGGTGGAGCTTAGGATTTGGTCTTGCAGGAATTTTTATGCTTTTTGGATTGGTGCAGTTTTGGTTGGCTCAAGGCATATTTGGAACTATTGGTTTAAAGCCTAAAAAAAGTGATTCAAATTCTATTGAAGCTTTGGATAAGGATAAGCGAGTGCCATTTACTAGTTGGCAGTTGGGATTAATAATAGTTATGGTAACCTTGGGATTATTATGGATAGTTAATGCGCCAGCTGCAACAATTACAGGAGGGGGTGTAAATATTTTTGATTTTTTGGGAAGCCAAGGTAACACTATTGCAATTCTAACCGCATTAACAATGTTTGTTGTATTACTTGTTTATCGATTTACTCAATATTCTAAAATAACAAGAGATAGGCTAATTGCAGTAACTTTTTTTTCGCTGTTATCAGTTTTCTTTTGGGCGATTTTTGAGCAATCACCTGGGACTTTGACCATTTTTGCGAATGATTACACGGATAGAAGTTTAAGCGGTACATCGGCGAATATATTTAGATTAGTTAATTCTTGTATGGTCGTTATTCCTCTAGTAATAATAACATGGGTTCTGTATCTTCTTTTTAGGCAGACTTTTGGGAAATATAAATGGGCTAATTTAGTTTTAAGTCTAAGTTTTGTTATTGTATGGAGTATTGCAATATGGATGTTAATCAATCAATTTCAGGATGATAAATTAGAAATACCAGCTTCATGGTTTGCTAGTTTAAATTCTTTATATATTATTACTCTAGCGCCATTATTCTCAAAATGGTGGGAAAGTAAATATAATCCTCCTGCAAATATGAAATACGCTATTGGCATGTTTTTATTGGCGTTGGGTATGGCATGTGTGGCTTTTGGGGCTACGGGTATTGAAGCGGGAGCTAAAACAGCTTCAGTAAGTATTATATGGCTTATATTGGTTTATTTGTTTCATACTATGGGAGAGTTATGTATATCTCCTGTATCGCTGTCATATGTTAGTAAATTGGTTCCTGCCCGAATGATTGCATTTATGTTTGGATTATATTACTTGGCTGTAGCTATTGGGATGAAAGGCGCAGGTGTTTTCGGTGAAAATGTAGATAAAGTAGCTGATGAAAATGGGATTAGTTATTTTTTCTGGATGTTAACCCTGGTTTCATTAGTTGTGGCGGCATTTGCTGTTGTTATAGGACCAGTAATTAAAAAACTAATGCATGGTGTACGTTAATTGAAAAATCATTTAAAAATCAATAAAATAGTCTCAAATTCGAGGCTTTTTTTGTAAGTTCGGTAGAATTTTTGCAACAAATCGATGATGAAAAAGTTAGTTTTATTAATAGCAATTGCAGTTTTTACTGGTATTTCAGCAATAGCTCAAGAGATTAATTGGGTGTCTTTAGATGAGGCTTTAAAACTTCAAAAAGAAAACCCCAAAAAAATAATGATGGACGTTTACACCGTATGGTGCGGGCCGTGTAAAATGTTAGATAGAAATACGTTCCACAACGCCGATGTAGTAGAATATGTAAATAAAAATTACTACGCAGTAAAGTTTAATGGAGAAGGGAATGACGTTGTAAAATTTAATAGCAGAACATTTTCAAATCCGAATTATGATGCTACCAAGGCTATGAGAAGGAATAGTCCTCATGAGCTAACTAGGTATTTACGAGTAAGTGCATATCCAACAGTTGTGTTTTTTGATGAGAATGCTCAGGTTATAGCGCCAATACAAGGTTATCAGCAACCAAAGCAATTAGAGTTGTATCTCAAAATGTTCAAGAATGACGATCATAAAAGTATAACTACTCAGGAAGAATTTAATACCTATTATAAGGCGTTTACACCGAATTTTCAAGGATAAATTATATTAGTAGTTAATAACAAAAGCTCCCTTTTTACTAGTTTGGTGAAAAGGGAGTTCTTTTTTACTGCATATGGCTTCCCAGTGCTCTATATAAGACTTGTAATTACTACCATCTGCAATTATTTGTTTTGGTTGTAAAGAATCAATTAGACGGTTTAAATTAATCTTTGGAGATTGTCTTAATAATACATAATCAGCATTAAATGAGTCTGCATTGCAAATACCTAAACTGTCTATTACAAGCAAATTATTATCATTTAAAGCGTAAACAGTTGCTATACTTTCTTTTACGCTATTAGAAATTTGATGTTTTACCTTAAAGTCTTTAATTATATTATTAGTGGTCTCAGTAATACTATCAAAATCATTTGAAATAGTAATAGTATTATTGAAGATGTTACCAATCAAAGTGTGACGACTTTTATGGAAAACGATAAGCTGTTTGTTAGGCTTATTCCATTTACCATATAAAAAAACAGATTGCAATAGTATTATGCCTAATAACAGAAGTCTTAAACTTCTAAAATTCTTTCGAAAGCCAAAGTTGAAAAATGAGATTATAACTAAATAAAATGATATAACGTGGAGCATACTAAAGGGAATTTCTTTAAATAAAAAAGCTTCCTGATGTGCTACCCAGTTTACAAAGTTGTTCATCCAACTTATTACGGAGCCAAAAGCTATTGCCAAAAAATTTGGTAGAGCATTTAGAGCTGCAAGTATAATAACCAAAATTCCGAAACCTAAAATAATACCAAGAAGAGGGATTATTACTAAATTGGATATAAAAAACAGCGCTGGAAACTGATGAAAATAATACAGGCTTATGGGAATAATACCAAATTGTGCCGCAATAGTAATGGTAAATGTATGCCAATATGTATCTAAAATCCAGTTTTTAGGTTGCCATAGTTTATAAAACAACGGGTCTAAAGTTACTATTGAAAAAACGGCTGCATAACTTAATTGAAAACCAACATCAAAAATAAATAAAGGTTTAAAGAGCAGAAGTACAAAAATAGATATAGCAAGTGTATTATAGATATTGGTTGGTCTTTTTAAATTTATCCCTATTGTAACAATGCTAAACATAGTTACTGCTCGTGTAACCGATGCTGAAAGACCTGCAATAATAGCAAAACTCCAAAGGATGAAAATGAGAATACAAGCTTTTATTAGTTTACCGTGTTTTAACTTTTCTAGTGGACGAAAGAGATAATTTAGAATGATTAAAATAATACCAATATGTAAACCAGAAATTGCCAAGATATGTATGGCCCCTGCATTGGTGTAACTTTTGTAAACTTCTTCGCTAATGTCTTGTCTTTGACCTAGTAGTAAGGCATTTATAATTGCTAGTTCGTCATTACTAAAATTATATTTATTAAGTTTTGATGTGATATAATTTCTAATCGTGTTGGCTATACCAAAGAGTGTGGTTTTTTTAGAAGTTACCAAAAATAAGGAGGAGTAATTTACAAAGAGCTGGTGATAGATATACTGCTTTTTAAGGTAAGTTTTGTAATCAAATTGACCAGGGTTTAGTGGATGAATTAAAGTTTTAAAGTCGGTTTTAACCACATAAGCCTTATCTACCTTTAATAGTTTACGCAAGCTGTCTTTTTTGATGTTAAGCAAAGATTTTCCAGTTACTTTTTTGTCATCCACCTTTATAAAATCTATTACATATTTATCATAGTATTTACCAGATTTTAATACTTCACTAATCCTAAACGTTATAGTGGTATTATCGCTTTCTTTTGTTTTAATGTTATGGATATAATGGCTTTTATGATTTTTTTGATCATGTAGATTTACGGTTAAGACGCCCATCTGTATTATTGCTAAATAGGCAATTAGGCCAAACCAAATGTTTTGGCGAAACTGATTTTTGTTTTTTAAATATAAAACTGCAAGTATTAATAGAAGTAGTACTGAAAATATAACTGAAACGCTTGCAGAAATTTCAATGAAATACCCTAAAATAATACCTAAAATTAGGAAAAGGGTAAGTTTTATAATTGTAAAATTAAGCAGCTTCATTAAGGCTCAATTTACTAAAATAACTACAATACATGGCGCGCTTCAACAAATGCCGACTGCCAATAGGCTTCATTTAATGAGGAAATAATAACGCCTTTTGAAGACGTGGCGTGAATAAAGATAATGGCATTATCTCTTATGTCTACCACTAAGCCAACATGATTAATGGAGTTTCTACGATTTTTGCCAGTTTTGAAAAAAAGCAAATCTCCTTTTAGAACGTCTTTAAGGTTTATTCTGACACCTTTTTTCGCCATATCTCTAGAAATTCTAGGAAGGTACACTTGATGTGCTCTAAAGGATTCAAAAACCAAACCAGAACAGTCCATGCCGCGTTTTGTGGTGCCTCCCCACTTATACCGCGTGCCTAGAAATTGCTTAGAATAATCTATGATTTGAGATGATTTTAAGATGGGATCTTTTTTCTCTTTTTTGTTCGAAGTATTGGGTAATTCCGAAGGAGCATCTACTTGTTCTACTTTTTGTTTTTTAGTAACAACTTTTGGACGCTTAGACGATTTGCAATTACTAAAGCAAATTATAATAATTAATAGAAAGAGATGTTTTTTCATTAAAGATCATGCTTTTATGGCGTCGTAAATCAATTTAGCGGTTTTCTCACTTGCGCCTTTACCTCCTAATTTCTGTTCCAATTCGTAGTAGTTTTGAAACATTTCTTTTCGGTTGTCTCTATCAAGTATGCGCTCCAATTCTCCTTTTAATCGTTTTTTATTAAAATCATTTTGAATAAGCTCGGTAACTACTTCTTTATCCATCACCAAATTCACAAGTGAAATAAATTTCAAGGTGATAATGCGTTTAGCAATATGATAGGAAATAGCACTTCCTTTATAACAAACCACTTGAGGTACTTTAAATAAAGCGGTCTCCAAGGTGGCTGTTCCTGAAGTTACTAATGCCGCATAAGATTCACCTAATAAATCATAAGTTTTATTGGATATGAACCCAACGTTTTTATTTTTGATAATGGATTGGTAAAATTCAAAATCTTGACTAGGGGCACCGCCAATTACAAATTGATAGTCTGGAAAATCATCAATTGAACTCAACATTACAGAAAGCATTTTGGTAATCTCTTGCTTTCTACTACCTGGTAATAGTGCAATAATGGGTTTATCGTTTAATTGATGTTGCGCTCTAAATTTTTTCTCATCAATAGGTGTACGATTAGCTATGGCATCAATTAATGGATGACCAACAAATTCAACTTCGTAATCGTACTTTTTATAAAAGGGTTTCACAAACGGTAGAATTACAAACATGTTATCGATGTCTCGCTTAATAGCTTTAACTCTGCTTGCTCTGGATGCCCAAACCTGTGGTGAGATATAATAATTTGTTCTAAAACCCTGCTCCTTTGCCCATTTGGCAATTCTAAGGTTAAACCCAGAATTATCAATAAATACTATAGCATCAGGGTTAAAGTTGACAATGTCCGATTTGCAAAAGGAAATTAACTTGAAGATTTTTCTAATATTAAGAAGCACTTCAGTAAACCCCATAAAAGCTCTTTCCTTGTAGTGCTTTACCAAATGTGCACCTGCTTCCTCCATTAAATCGCCTCCCCAACATCTAATATTGGCTTTGTCGTCAACTTTTAATAATGCTTTAATAAGATTGGAGCCATGTAAATCTCCAGAAGCTTCACCTGCAAGGAAATAGTACTTCATTTCAATTAAAACAGTTTAATTACAAAAGTAATAACGGCAATAAAGACTGTAATGATCAAAACACCTCTGGCGCGATAATCTTGTCTTTTTCTTATAAATGCAAAGAAAGCAATAAGGTTTAAAATAGCACCAAGACTCATTATTTGCCCTATTGAACCTTCTGATACAGAGGTTTGGATGGCAGAGACTAAATCATAACCCTTTAGCTTTCCAATGATAAAAGATGCTACAATAAAGCCAATGGCGTTGCAAATAAAACCTACCAGTATGCCAATAAAAATGTCTTTCTTCATTTATTTAAAATTCCAAGTGTTTAATGTTTTTATGGAGTTATAGGCTGTCATGTCAAATTGTACAGGTACAACAGATACATAACCATTTTCTAAGGCCCATTCATCGGTGTCTTCACCATTATCTAAATTAACGAACTTACCCGAAAGCCAATAATAATCTTTACCCATAGGGTTGGTGCGTTTATCAAACTGCTCTACCCAATTACCCATGGCTTGTCTACATATTTTTATACCCTTAATATCAGCTTCTGGAATATTTGGAATGTTTACATTCAGCACCGTTCCGTTTTGCAAACCATTTTCTAACACGTTTTCGGTAATACGCTTAACAAACGCTTTAGAAGCTTCAAAATTTGCACTCCAACTATAATCTAATAGTGAAAAACCAATAGCAGGTATACCCTCGATACCAGCTTCAACAGCCGCACTCATTGTGCCAGAATAAATTACATTGATTGATGAGTTAGAGCCATGATTAATCCCAGAAACACAGATATCGGGCTTACGTTTCAAAATCTCTCGAACAGCAAGTTTTACGCAATCTGCTGGAGTACCAGAACACGTGTAAGCCAAATGGGTTTGATCTTGCACATCTACCTGTGTAACATAAAGAGTTGCATCTACGGTAATTGCATGTCCCTTACCACTTTGTGGGCTGTCGGGAGCCACCACCACAACATCACCAATACTTAACATTACTTCAATTAAAGTTTGTATTCCTGGAGCGGTAATACCATCATCATTCGTTACTAAAATTAACGGCTTTTGAGACATAAATTAGCTTGGTTTAAAGCAATGCTAAAATACATAATTTCTTATGCAAACCCTCGTTTTACTTGGTTTAACAAAAAATTAGCGACGCGTACGTTCAATGGCACGGTTTTTTCAGTAATTTAGTCAATCTATTAATGAACTAAATTCCTTTTTAAACGATATGAAGGCTATGATGAAAAAGAATTATAAGGTATTACTATTGTTGTTATTGTTGGCATTTGCCTCTTGCAGTTTTACTACGAAACGTTTTGATAATCCTGATAAAGATAAGGTGCTTATTCAAATTATCACTTATGTGCTCCAACAAGGTCATTTTGATCCTATTCAATTAGATGATGAATTCTCAGAAGACTTGTTTGGGGATTACATAGAACGTATGGATCCTGTGAAGCGTTACTTCTACAAGTCAGATTACGATGAGTTTTCAAAGTATAAAACAGATATAGATGATCAATTAAAAAATTTGGATGTTGCTTTTTTTAATACTGTACATACTAAAATGATGAAACGTATTGAAGAAGCGAAAATAATTTATAAAGAAGTGCTCTCTAAGCCTTTTGATTATAGCAAAGATGAGACTTTTGATACAGACTATGATAAGATTGACTTTGTATCCAATAAAAAGGAAATGAAAGAACGTTGGAGAAAACAATTGAAATTTTCAACACTTTCTAATTATGATGATATTTTTCAGGAAGAAAAAAGAGAGAAGGAGAAAGATGAAAATCATGTAATGAAAAGTGAAGCTGAGATTGAAAAAGAAGCAAGAGAAGCAACATTAAGATCTTTAGATATTTACTTTAATGATAATTTAGATGATCTTACACGCGAAGATTGGTTTGAGATTTATGTGAACGCCATTGTTGAAGAATTTGATCCTCATACGTATTACATGGGATCTAAAACCAAGGAAGGCTTTGATACCCAAATGTCAGGAAAATTGGAAGGTATTGGTGCAAGATTAACGAAACGCATGGATTATATAAAGATTGTTGAGCTTATATCTGGTGGGCCTGCGTGGAGAAGTCAGTTGTTAGAGGTTGAAGATGTTATCTTAAAAGTGAAACAGGAAGACGAAGATGTGCCTGTAGATATAGTCGGTATGCGCATTAGCGATGCAATTAAATACATAAAAGGTCCTAAGGGTACTAAAGTAACCTTAACCATTAAAAAAGTAGATGGCACAATTAAGGACATTACAATTGTTAGGGATGTTGTAGAGTTGGGAGAAACCTACGCAAAGGCTTCGGTAGTAGAGAAAGAAGATAAAAAGTTTGGAATTATTAACTTACCTCGTTTTTATGTAGATTTTAACGACTATAAAAATCTTAATGCGGCCATTGATGTGCGTAAAGAAATCAATCGCTTAAAGAAAGAAGGAATGCAGGGTTTAATCCTCGATTTACGAAATAATGGAGGTGGATCATTACCTGCAGTGGTTGATATGGCTGGTTTATTTATAAAAGAAGGTCCAGTGGTACAGGTGCGTTCTACAGGAATGCCAAAAGAAGTGTTAAGCGATAGAGATGAATCTGTTGTTTGGGATGGGCCATTGGTGATCTTAGTGAATGAGTTATCGGCATCTGCTTCTGAGATTATGGCTGCTGCAATGCAAGATTATAAGCGCGCTATTGTTATAGGCAGTAAGCAAACTTACGGAAAGGGCACTGTGCAAAATGTTTATCCACTAAATAATTTAATTAAAGGTAATACACATGGAGATTTAGGAGCCCTAGCATTTACTACTCAAAAATACTATAGAATTAATGGAGGTTCTGTGCAGTTAGAAGGTGTAAAGAGTGATGTGCAAGTTCCTGGTCGTTTCAGTTTTATAGATGTAGGTGAAAAAGAAAAAGAAAATCCATTACCCTATGATGAGATTGATCCAGCAGATTATGAAACTTGGGATAATTATTTTGATTATGACAAAGCTATTAGCAATAGTAAAGAGCGCATGAGTAAGAATGAGCAGCTGAAACTTATTGAGGAGAATGCTAAATGGGTTAAAAATCAAATTGATGAAACAGAATTTTCTTTGAATTATAAAACGTATAAAAATCAAATGGAGCTTAATGATAAGGAGGCAAGTCGCTTTGATGCCATTTCAGATTATAAAACTAATCTGTCTTTTTCAGCAACAAATTTTGATAAGCAGTTATTTGCAAGTGATACTACCAATCTTCAGGAGAAAAGAGAGCGTTGGTATAAAAGCTTAAGTAGAGATGTATACGTAGAAGAAGCTATAAATGTATTAGAGGATTTAAAAATTGCTTATAGTATCAACAAAGTAGCTAAAGTAAAGGACTAGTATTTGATGAGTAAAGCATCAAATTCATTAAAACAACTGGCGCTTCAAAAATTCAAAAAGAATTTTTGGGGCGTTTTCAGTTTTTGGTTTATTGTTTTGGTTGGTTTGGTGTCAATATTTGCTTATCTGTTTGCTCCAGATAATTCTCAGTATGCAAACCAAATGCATTTATCTATTCATTCAAAACCACCAGGTTTTAAAGTAATATTATTAACGCTTCCAACTCAATTTCAAAATAATCAAAGTGCATTAAGTAAGTTGTTTTTTGGTGTTAAGAGTGTCGATACGGAGGTGCCAATATCAACCTATAATATTGAAAGCGAAGATTTACATTATACTGAATATGCTGATGACGGTTTAAAAGGCGTAGAGAAAGTAATAGCGATCTCTAGTTTTCCAAATAACAATGTAGAAGCTTACATTAAGCAGAAAACGTTCAGATTTGGCACTGATAAATACGGGCGAGATTTATTAAGCCGTGTCTTGGTTGGTGCTAGAATTTCGTTTTTTATTGGTTTTGTAGCAGTTTTTATTTCGTTAATTATCGGGATTTTAATGGGAAGTTTAGCGGGTTATTTTGGAGGCAAAGTAGATGCCCTAATTATGTGGGTTATTAATGTAACGTGGTCAATACCAACATTACTCTTGGTAATTGCGATAACATTGGCTTTAGGTAAAGGATTTTGGCAAGTATTTATTGCGGTTGGTTTAACCATGTGGGTTGAGGTAGCGCGTGTGGTACGCGGGCAAATTATATCTACCAAAGAAATGCAATATGTTACTGCTGCAAAGGCTTTAGGTTATAATGATTTTAGAATTATTACAAAACATATTTTGCCTAATATCATGGCTCCGGTAATTGTAATTTCTGCGGCTAATTTCGCTGCCGCAATATTAATAGAAAGTGGTTTGTCTTTTCTTGGGATTGGGGCCCAACCACCAATGGCAAGTTGGGGAGCAATGATTAAGGATCACTACAATTACATTATTCTAGGAAAACCTTATCTGGCCATTATACCAGGACTTTGTATTATGAGTTTAGTAATGGCTTTTATGTTAATTGGGAATGCGCTTCGTGACGCTTTAGATGTTAAGGGTTAATTGCCTATTGTTTAAAAAAAATATCCCAATTTTCAGGTTTTAAGTGCTGAGCCATATAATCTGATCTGTATTCACCATTTCTTATTATCATTTCTTCGTTTGGTTTGATTAAGGCAAAAGATCCGCATAATGTTGGGTTTTTGAAAACCTTTTCTTTGAAGAAATTATTCTTGTCGCAGAAAAAGTACTCGTTCTTATTGGATGAATTGTTTTTAAGTATTATGTCTCTTTCAAAAAGACAAATGTAAACTACGTTATAGTCTTTCTCAATTTGCTTTTTTCGTGGATTCAGGAATTTCTTTCGATTAAAAATTTCACTTTTCGTCCATTTATTATCTTGATTATGGGTGCATAAGTCATCTGTAAATCTAAATTCAACAAGTATAGTTTTATTGTCTTTAATTTCTTTACCCATTATCTTTTCTAGGTTTTCTTTTACAATTCTATATTCAAAAACTTTGGCTAAGTACAAATCTTTTTTTAATTTACAATAACGTATATTGTTCTTTCCAATGGCATCCCACCTGCTGTAAAAGTTATCCTTATTTCTCCACTCCTTTAAGAACTTAGATTCATCTATTGTATCTCCAAATTCGTTTAGGAATACATTTTTTTGAGCTAAACTAGCAATAGAAAGAAGTAAAAACGCGTACAAAGTTATAAGTAATCTCATGTTACAATGTTTTATTCAGCTCTTCAATATATCCTAAAACATTATCTCTTCCTAAGCCATTTGAAGAAGAGGTGATAAAATAATTTGGCATCTCCTCCCAGAATTCTAATAGTACATTTTTGTAATCCTCAACATGTCTTTCAATAGCTTTGGGCTTCAATTTATCAGCTTTGGTAAAAATGATTGAAAACGGAATTCCATGCTCTCCCAACCATTGCATAAAATCTAAATCTATTGGCTGTGGTTTATGACGAATATCCACCAATACAAACCCCGTAACTAATTGTTCACGATGACTAAAGTATTGAGTAATAAACTTCTGAAATATTTTTTTTGCACTTTTGGAAACACGTGCATAACCATAACCTGGTAAATCTACCAAATGCCAGTTTTTATTAATTAAAAAATGATTAATAAGTTGTGTTTTACCAGGTTTCCCTGAGGTTTTTGCCAAACTTTTGCGTCCCGTAAGCATATTGATTAAAGAAGACTTGCCTACATTACTTCTTCCAATAAAAGCGTATTCTGGCAAGGTGCTTTTTGGGCACTTCGCCACATCAGAATTACTAACCACAAATTCGGCGGACTTAATGACCATTTAATAATAAGGTATTTGGAATTTAATTCTATTTGGGAGTTTGGTTTTAAAACTCACGTTTTGTTAACCAAGTATCTAAAATTTCATTGAATTCATCAGGATGTTCCATCATAGCTGCGTGTCCACATTTGTCTATCCAAAATAGATCAGCGTCAGGCAGTAATTCTTGAAACTCTTCGGCTACCTCTGGAGGTGTAACAGTATCATTTTTTCCCCAAATAATACAAGTTGGAGTTTGCATTTTTGGTAAATCCTTGGCCATATTGTGCCTTATGGCGCTCTTGGCAATTGCTAATGTTTTTATCAGTTTGTTACGATCGTTTACAGTGGCATAAACTTCATCAACAATTTCCTTTGTAGCAACTTCAGGGTCATAAAATACATCTTGCGCTTTCTTTTTAATTACTTCATAATCACTTCGTTTAGTGTAGCCGCTACCCATAGCGCTTTCGTATAAGCCAGAACTTCCAGTTATAACTAATGCCTTTACTTTTTCTGGATATAATTTTGTGTGATATAAACCTATATGCCCGCCCAGTGAATTCCCTAATAAAATCACTTGATCAAAACCTTTAAATTCTATAAAATCATGAAGGTATTTGGCAAAATTCTTTACGTTAGTTTTAAGCAGCGACATGGTATAAATTGGTAATTCAGGAATTACAACTTTGTAACCTTTAACGCTAAAAAAGTTCTTTACAGAGTCAAAATTACTTAATCCACCCATGAGTCCATGTAGCACAACAATAGGTGTGCCTTCTCCCACTTCTATGTAACTGTAACCATTTTCTTTTTTTAAACTTTCCCCCATTAATCTATGTTCGTCGGTTTCCGTTAAAAACAAATATAGTTAAATCATTCATATTTCAAGAGGTTATTTTCTCCTCGGAATATTTCCTCACAATTAGGGTTGTCAACACTTGTTTATAAAAAATATTTCCACTTTGTAAGTTGTTGAAGGTGAATTGTAAAGAAGCGGAATTGGTGGTAAATGTCGGTCAAAAAGTAATTTGGATCTAGAATTTATCAACAAAAGTGGGATAAAGTGGTAAATCGTGGTAAATTTTGATATATTTGAAATTCAATCGCTTAAACTCTAAACAAACTCATTGCATTCACTTATAGGAACATACAATTGTAAGGTTGACGCTAAAGGGCGTATGATGATTCCTGCTGGTATGAAAAAACAACTAATGCCAATTCTTGATGACGGTTTTGTGTTGAGACGTTCTGTGTTTCAAAAATGCTTAGAGTTGTATCCAATGGCTGAGTGGCAATTGTTGATGCAAAAGATGAATAAGCTAAATCGCTTCAAAAAGAAAAACAACGATTTTATCAGGCGATTTAGTGCTGGTGCTAGAATTATTGAAGTAGATGGTAATGGTAGACTCTTGATTCCCAAAGATTTGACGGTTTTTGCTGAAATAACGAAGGATATTGTGTTGTCTCCTTCAATAAATATTGTTGAGATATGGGATAAAGATTTGTATGAACAGTCTATAGATGATGTGGCAATGGATTTTGCTGATTTGGCTGAAGAAGTAATGGGGCAAGATGATGGAGACGATGTATCATAATCCTGTGTTGTTAAAAGAAACCGTTGATGGACTAAATGTGAATCCAGAGGGTGTTTATGTTGACGTAACGTTTGGTGGTGGTGGGCACAGTAAAGAGATTTTGAGTCGCCTAGGAGAAAACGGAAAGTTGTTTGCTTTTGATCAAGATCAGGACGCTTTGGAGAATGTTATTGATGATGAGCGTTTTACATTGATTAATGAGAATTTTAGATATGTTAAGCGTTTTCTAAGATTTCACGGGGTAAAAAAGGTTGATGGTGTTTTAGCTGATTTTGGAGTGTCTTCGCATCAATTTGATGTTGCCGAAAGAGGATTTTCAACAAGATTTGAGGCGAAATTGGATATGAGAATGAATCAACAAAATGAATTATCTGCTTTTCACGTTGTAAATGAGTATGAAGAAGAGCAATTAAGGCAAGTGTTTTTTCAGTATGGTGAATTACGGGCGGCTCCAGCAATGGCTAGATTAATAGTTGAGCAGAGGCAAAATGAGCCAATTGTAACTAGTGAACAGTTAAAACAGGTGTTGAAGAAGTTTTTGTCGCCAAGACATGAAAATAAAATTCTTGCTCAAATATATCAAGCAATTCGAATAGAGGTGAATCAAGAGATAGAGGTGTTAAAAGAGTTTTTATTGCAGACACCTGAAATTTTAAAAGTTGGAGGTAGGTTAAGTTTTATATCGTACCACTCTTTAGAAGATAGATTGGTAAAGCGTTTTATAAGAAATGGATTGTTTGAAGGGGAGCCAGAACGCGATGTATTTGGAAATTTTGAAGTGCCATTAAAAAAGGTGAATGGTTTGATAGTGCCATCTCAAGAGGAAATAAAATTGAACAATAGAGCTAGAAGTGCAAAACTAAGAGTAGCGGAGAAATTATAGATGAAAAACAAATTCTATAACATATTAAAAGGAACATTTTTGGTAAGCGACGATTCGTTTAAGAATTGGCGCATTATCCTTTTTGTATCGCTTCTGGCTATTATAATGATTGCAAGTTCGCATAGTGCGGATAAAAAAGTGCATGAAATAGCAAGGTTGAAGGATGAAGTTAAAGAAATGCGTTCTGCATTTGTAGATGGACGTTCTAGGCTTATGCGCTTAAAAATGGAATCTGCTGTTGCTTTAAAGATGAAAGAAAAAGGGTTGGCACCTGCCGTGGTGCCGCCTCAAAAAATAAAAGTTAAATCTCAAAACTAAGGTTCGGTCTTGGCAGTAAGTGAGAAGAACATATTAAACCGATTGTATGTCATAGCAGGATGTATGTTCATCTTTGGAATCGCTGTTATGGTTAAGCTGGCAAATATTCAATTTGTTCAGGGAGATGACTATCGTGCTAAGGCCAGTGAACGCATTGTAAAAGACTTTATAATTCCCGCTAATCGTGGTAATGTGTATTCTGTTAATGGTAATTTGTTGGCTACTTCAATTCCTAAGTATGATATAAGATTAGATGCCATTACTTCCCAATCTAGCATTTTTGAAGAAAACCTGAAGCCTTTATGTGATTCCTTGGCAAAATTTCCAGGAAAGAGAACGTCTTTTCAATACCAAAAATTAATTCGAAAAGCTAGGGTTAATAAGAATCAATATTTATTACTAGCTAAAAATTTAGGCTATTCAGAATACATGCGTATGCGTGCTTATCCATTATTGGATTTAAGTCCTTTTAAAGGAGGTTTGATTGTTGAGCAAAAAACAAAGCGAGAACATCCTATGGGAGATATTGCGCAACGTACCATTGGTTATGAGCGTATTGATGAAAAAGGTAATGTAACTCGTCCTGGTATTGATGGTGCTTTTGGTGTAAAATATTTGCGAGGTAAAGATGGTAAGCACGCAAAACAGCAAATTGGGAAAAACCAATGGAAACCCATTGTAGATTATAATAAAATTGAACCTCAAGATGGGTTGGATGTTTATACTACAATTGATGTGAATATTCAGGATATAGCACATCATTCTCTGTTAAATCAGCTTGAAAAATATAAAGCAGATCATGGTTGTGCGGTAGTTATGGAAGTGACAACGGGAGAGGTAAGGGCTATTGTTAATTTGGGTAGAAATTCTGAAGGTAAGTATTATGAGCGACGCAATTATGCGGTATGGGAGTCTCACGAGCCAGGGTCTACTTTTAAGTTAATGGCACTTGCCGCTGGTTTAGAAGACAGGGTTATTGATACGAGCGATGTAGTAGATACTGAAAAAGGTATTTTAACCTATTATGGTAAAAAAGTTAGGGATTCTAGATGGGGAGGATACGGCAAGATTTCAGTATCTGAAGCCTTTGAGGTGTCATCCAACACTGGTATAGTAAAAGCTATTTACAATGCTTACAAAGAGAAGCCATCGAAGTTTGTAGATAGGTTGTACGATATGAACTTAGATGGCAAGTTGGAGTTGCCTATAATTGGTGAAGGGGAAGCAATTATTCCAGATCCTAGAATAAAAAATAAACGTTGGAGTGGAATAGCGCTGCCTTGGATGGCTTTTGGATACGGAGTGTCGTTTACACCACTTCAAACGTTAACCTTTTATAATGCTGTTGCTAATGATGGTGTTATGGTAAAACCAAGGTTTTTAAAGGAGATAAAAGAATTTGATAAGACCATAGAGCCATTTGAGAGAGAAATAATCAACAGGCAAATCTGTTCTGATGAAACTATCAGTAAGCTTCAACAACTACTAAAAAATGTAGTGGAGAAAAAACATGGAACTGGTAATAGGTTGTATTCTAAAAACTTCTCAATGGCAGGAAAGACAGGAACCTGTCAAAAAGATTACCGAGACAAAGAGAAGTTGAATTACATCTCCTCTTTCGCAGGATATTTTCCAGCTGAGAACCCTAAATACTCCTGTATCGTTGTAATTCACGAACCTGATAAAGAAGTGGGGTATTATGGGGCAGATGTGTCAGGTCCTGTATTCAAAACTATAGCGCAAAAAATATTTACTGATACGCCTTTAATTGAAGAAATGAAGTCTTTAGAGGTGAAACACGGTTCTGTGCAACAGCAATTTGAGAGCTACTATAAAATAGCACAAACCTATAAAACCATAATGCCAAATGTAGTAGGATTGCCTGCTATGGACGCCGTAGCGCTACTTGAGAATATGGGATTGAAGGTGGATTTTAGGGGTTCAGGTGTGGTTAAAAAGCAATCTATTACCAAAGGTGAAAAGGTGAAAAAGAGTCAGAAAATAATTTTAGAAATATCGTGAGTATTCTAAAAGACATACTATATAAAGTGAATATTAATGCGGTGGTTGGCAATACTAGTATTGCTATTGCTGCAATTCAATTCGATTCTAGAAAAATAGCCAGCAAAGATGTATTTGTCGCTATTCGCGGAACTTTGGTTGATGGTCATAATTATATAGATGTTGCAATAAAACAAGGCGCATTGGTTATTATATGCGAAACTTTGCCTACTAATTTGGTTGATGGTATCACGTATGTGGAGGTTGACAACTCAAACAAGGCACTAGCGATAATGGCTTCAAATTATTATGATTCCCCATCTGATAATTTGAAGCTTGTTGGTGTGACTGGTACCAACGGAAAAACGACCGTAACCACTTTATTGTATCAATTATTTAAAAATGCTGGCTATAAGGTTGGGTTATTATCAACGGTCAAGATTTTAGTAGATGAAATTGAGTATAAAGCAACACATACAACACCAGATTCTTTAACTATAAATAAGTATTTGAAGATGATGAATGATGCGGGTGTAGAGTTTTGCTTTATGGAAGTGAGTTCTCATGGTATTCACCAAAGTAGAGCCGAAGGATTGAGATTTGAAGGTGGTGTATTTACCAATTTGTCGCATGATCATCTAGATTACCATAAAACCTTTGCTGAATATCGAGATGTTAAAAAATCATTTTTTGATGGTTTAGATAAGCATGCTTTTGCACTTACGAATGCAGATGATAAGAATGGTTTGGTCATGCTTCAAAATACAGCTGCAAAAAAATATACATATGCCTTGAAAGGATATGCCGATTATAAAGCGCAGATACTTGAAAATGAATTTAGTGGATTACTTCTGTCTATTGATGGTAGTGAGGTTTGGACACGTTTAATTGGAAATTTCAATGCCTACAATGTATTAGCGATTTACGCTACCGCTGAATTATTGGGGTTAGAAAAAGTTGAGGTATTACGATTGATTAGCGAGCTGCAAAGTGTTAGTGGGCGTTTTCAATATTTAGTATCTGAAGAAAAAATAACAGCAATAGTGGATTATGCGCATACGCCTGATGCTTTGAAAAATGTGTTAGAAACCATTAATAGTATTCGCACCAAAAATGAATCACTAATTACTGTGGTGGGATGTGGTGGCGATCGTGATAAAACGAAACGCCCTAAAATGGCGCATATAGCCTCAGAATTAAGTTCAAAAGTCATTTTCACTAGCGATAATCCAAGAAGCGAAGTTCCTGAGGTTATTATTGAAGAGATGGAAAAAGGTGTGGAGCCTCAAAATTTCAAAAAGACCTTATCAATTGTAGATAGAAAGCAAGCCATTAAAACAGCGTGCCAATTGGCAGAAGCTAAGGATATCATTTTAATAGCAGGAAAAGGACATGAAACCTATCAAGAAATCAATGGCGAACGCTTTGATTTTGATGATTATAAAACAGTTCAAGAATTTTTAAAACAATTAAGTAAGTAAATGCTGTATTACCTATTTGATTATTTAGAGGAAGAGTTCCAATTTCCAGGAGCCACACTTTTTGGGTTTTTAACTTTTAGAAGTGCATTGGCAATGATTCTTTCTTTGTTGTTTTCAACCATTTATGGAAAGCGCATTATCCGTTTTCTTCAGAAAAAACAAATGGGTGAGACTATTAGAGATTTAGGGTTAGCAGGACAAGCTGAAAAAGCGGGAACGCCAACTATGGGAGGTATTATTATCATTCTTTCAACTCTAATTCCTGTCTTCTTGTTGGCAAAACTTGAAAATGTATACATCATTCTACTGATTGTTACAACCCTTTGGATGGGAGTTATTGGATTTATTGATGACTATATTAAAAAATTCAAGAATGATAAGGAAGGCTTAAAGGGAAGATTTAAAGTAATGGGGCAAATTGGATTAGGGCTAATTGTTGGATTGACTCTATACATAAATCCTAATGTAACTATTAAAGAACAGCTTCCAGAAGAGCAACAGCAAGTATTGTTACAAGAGAATCCAAACCTACCAATAAGCAAGTTGTTTGGGGAAGAGCATCAATCTACTAAAACCACGATTCCATTTGTGAAAAATAACGAGTTCGACTATTCAAACTTGATTACATGGATTAGTGAAGATTTAGCAGATTATTCATGGATCATATTTGTTTTGGTAGCAATTTTTATAATCACAGCAGTATCAAATGGTGCTAATCTAACTGATGGTATAGATGGTTTAGCAGCAGGGACTTCTGCAATTATTGTACTTACACTAGGTATTTTTGCTTGGGTTTCGGGTAATATCATATTCTCCGATTACTTGGATATTATGTACATCCCTCGCGTTGAGGAAATTACAATTTATATTGCTGCTTTTGTTGGTGCACTCATAGGATTTCTATGGTATAACACGTTTCCCGCCCAAGTTTTTATGGGAGATACGGGGAGTTTAACTATAGGAGGAATAATAGCGGTTATTGCTATTGCGGTGAGGAAGGAATGGTTAATTCCGTTGATGTGCGGCATTTTTTTAGCAGAGAATTTGTCTGTGGTTATGCAGGTGAGTTGGTTCAAGTACACAAAGAAAAAATATGGTGAAGGTAGGCGCATTTTTAAAATGTCGCCTCTGCATCATCATTATCAAAAATTAGGATATCACGAAAGTAAAATTGTAACTCGATTTTGGATAGTTGGTATTCTATTGGCGATACTTTCAATAGTAACATTGAAGATCAGGTAGCATGAAACGGCTCGTGATTTTGGGAGGAGGTGAAAGTGGTGTTGGAACAGCACTTTTAGGAAAAGCTAAAGGGTATGATGTTTTTATTTCTGATAAAGGAAAGATAAAAACATCATATAAAGAAGTTCTTAAACATAATGAGATTGAATGGGAGGATGAACAGCATACGGAATCCAAAATTCTAAATGCTGATTTGGTAATGAAAAGTCCCGGTATTCCAGATAAAGTAGCAATTGTTAAAGCTGTAAGAGCAAAAGGAATTGCTGTAGTTTCTGAAATCGAATTTGCATCAAAATTCACATCGGCAACGATTGTTGGTATTACTGGTAGTAACGGCAAAACCACTACAGCCAGTTTAACGCATCACTTGTTGAAGGATGAATTGAATGTAGGTTTATCGGGAAACATAGGTGATAGTTTTGCGAAGCAATTGCTGGAAAATAACCATGAAAACTATGTGCTAGAAATTAGCAGTTTTCAATTGGATGATGTGATGGGTTTTAAGCCGAAAATTGCCGTTATCACGAACATCACACCAGATCATCTAGATAGATATGAGTATCAATTTGAGAATTATGTGAAGGCAAAATTCAGAATTGCTATGAATCAAACCGAAGATGACTATTTGATTTATGATGCAGATGATCAGGTGATTGTAAATCATTTAAAAGAGCATCCAGTTCAATCTACTTTATTGCCATTTTCAGTAGATAAGAAAATAGAAAACGGTGCATATTTTGAAAATAATAAACTAATAATAACGATAGAAAACGATAAAATAACTATGCCAACAACTAACTTAACCTTAGAGGGGAAACACAATATTAAAAACGCTATGGCGGCTTCAACCGTGGCGCATTTATTAAAAATTAGAAAGCAAACCATACGTGAGAGTTTAGAGAATTTTCAAGGTGTGGAACATAGATTAGAGCAAGTGCTAAAAATTAATAAAGTACAGTACATCAATGACTCTAAAGCCACCAATGTGAATGCGACCTATTTTGCTTTGGAGAGTATGGATGCGGCAACGGTTTGGATCGTTGGTGGTGTAGATAAGGGTAATGATTACCGCGAGTTGTTTCCATTTGTGAATGAAAAAGTGAAAGCTATAATTTGTTTGGGTGTAGACAATCAGAAACTAATGGATACGTTTGGAAATATGGTTGATATTATTGTCGAAACTCAATTTATGAGTGAGGCGGTAAAAATAGCGTATAAGATTGCCGAGTCGGGTGAGAATGTATTGTTATCACCAGCATGTGCAAGTTTTGATTTGTTTGAAAACTATGAAGATAGAGGGCGTCAATTCAAAGATGCAGTAAGAAATCTTTAATAAATTACATGCAGCAAGTATTTAAAAACATAAAAGGAGATCGGTTAATATGGGCCATAGTATCGCTATTGGCCATTCTATCGTTTTTACCGGTTTACAGTGCTGCAAGTAATTTGGCCTATAAAGGAGGAGGTACAAATACGTTTGTATTTTTTGTGAAACATTTTGTGTTCTTACTCACAGGTTTTCTAATCATGTATGGGGCACATAAGATTCCGTACCGCTATTTTAGAGGATTGTCTTTAATCATGATTCCGGTGGCCTTGGTGTTACTTGTAATAACCATGATGCAAGGTACAACGGTAGGAGGTGCTGCCGCAAGCAGGTGGATTAGAATAGGAGGTGTATCGTTTCAAACTTCGGCTTTTGCAGCTGTGGTGTTAATGGTTTATGTAGCACGGTATTTATCAAAGATGAAGGATAAAACCATATCCTTTCAAAGTTCTATTTTACCATTATGGATTCCCGTTTTTTTAATATTAGCTCTAATCCTTCCTTTTAATTTTTCAACTGCGGCTATAATTTTTACTATGGTTTTGGTTTTAGTTTTTCTTGGAGGTTATCCGGTAAAATACCTAACTGTGATTTTGGGGTCAGGATTAGTAGTTCTAACTTTATTTGTTCTAGTTGCAAAAATGACGGAAGGGTCTTTAAATAATAAGGTGGTTACGTGGGAGAATAGAATTAAAAACTATTGGAACGGAGAAGATACAGAGGCCGATTATCAGATTGAAAAAGCAAAAATTGCAATTGCTTCAGGAGAAATATATGGCGTTGGTCCAGGAAAAAGTATTCAAAAGAATTTTTTACCACAAATTTCTTCCGATTTCATATTTGCCATCATTATTGAAGAATACGGATTAATAGGAGGTTTTCTTATAATGCTTTTGTATCTCTGGTTACTTTTTAGGGTTGTTATTGTAGCGCAAAAGGCAGATACAGTTTTTGGTAAGTTACTCGTTTTAGGGGTTGGATTGCCTATTATTTTTCAGGCATTAATTAATATGGCTGTGGCAGTTGAGTTATTTCCAGTAACAGGACAGACTTTACCGTTAATTAGTAGTGGAGGAACGTCAATTTGGATGACTTGCCTCGCTATTGGTATTATTTTAAGTGTAAGCGCAAAACGAGAAGAAATAAAAGCGAGAGAGATAAATGAAGATAATCCTTTAGAAATATTATCTGAAACGATATAAATACAATGGCCAGTAAAAAGCAATACAATATTATTTTATCAGGAGGAGGTACCGGTGGCCATATCTATCCTGCTATTGCTATTGCTAATGAATTAAAGACGAGATATCCCGAATCTAAATTTCTATTTGTGGGCGCAAAAGACAGAATGGAGATGGAAAAAGTGCCTCAAGAAGGATACGACATAAAGGGACTCTGGATTTCTGGGATACAAAGAAAATTGACATTAAAAAACTTAATGTTTCCTTTCAAAGTAATGAGTAGCTTACTAAAAGCACGTAAAATTATTAAGTCTTTTAAACCTGATATTGCTATCGGTACTGGTGGTTTTGCAAGCGGCCCTCTATTGCAAGTGGCGGCTTCAAATAAGATTCCAACATTAATACAAGAACAAAATTCGTATCCAGGAATTACCAATAAAATATTATCAAAAAAGGCAAATAAAATATGTGTTGCTTATGAAGGGTTGGAGAGATTCTTTCCAAAGGAAAAGATTAGAATTACAGGAAACCCAGTAAGACAAGATTTGCTTAATATTGATGGGAAAGCGGTTGACGCTAAGAATCATTTCAATCTAAAGCATGGTAAATATACCTTGTTGGTTTTAGGCGGAAGTTTAGGTGCAAGACGAATTAATGAGTTGATTGAGCAAGAGTTGGATTTCTTTGATACTCAAAATGTTGAAATTATTTGGCAATGTGGAAAGTTATATTATCAACAATATAAGTTTTACGGAAACTCTAAATATGTGCAAGTGTACCAATTTTTAAATGAAATGGATATGGCATATGCGGCTGCCGACATTATAATTTCTAGGGCTGGTGCAAGTTCAGTATCAGAACTTTGTATAGTTGGTAAACCTGTAATTTTTATTCCATCGCCAAACGTGGCGGAAGATCATCAAACCAAAAATGCACTGTCTATTGTGAATCAGGAAGCGGCAATAATGATAAAGGAAGAAGATTTGGATGCGGATTTTGAGCATAAATTTTCACAATTAATTGCGTCTCAAGATGAACAGAAACATTTAGGTGCAAATATTAAAAAACTGGCATTGGTTAATGCTACAAAAGATATAGTAGACGAGGTTGAAAGACTGTTAAATAAATGAATTTAGAAAGTATAAATAATATTTATTTTATTGGCATTGGTGGTATTGGAATGAGTGCTATAGCACGATATTTTAAGTCTACTGGCAAGCATGTTTCAGGTTATGATAAAACACCAACCGAAATTACAGAAAGCCTCACGAGTCTTGGTATTTCAATTCATTTTGAAGATAATATTTCGTTTATAGAAGCGTCTTTTAAGCATTTAGAAAGCACATTGGTGGTTTACACACCTGCAATCCCCAAAGATCACGAAGAGCTGAATTATTTTATGTCTAAGGGGTATACTGTTATGAAACGTTCTCAGATTTTAGGTTTGATAACTGAAAATACTTTTTGTTTGGCTGTTGCAGGTACGCATGGAAAAACAACTACAACAAGCATTTTAGGACATTTACTTTATGAAAGTGAGGTGAAATTAACAGCTTTCTTAGGGGGTGTAAGTGAAAATTACAATTCGAATCTAATTTTAAACGGAGGCGAGGTGTCGGTAGTTGAGGCAGATGAGTTTGATAGGTCATTTTTAACGCTATCTCCAGATTTGGCTTGTATTACCTCAATGGATGCAGATCATTTAGATATATACGGTGATGCGTCGGAATTACATCGGTCTTTTGAAGCTTTTTCAAAAAAGCTAAAGCCTCAGGGTAAATTATTTGTTAAAAACGGACTGCCTATTGATGGTATAACTTATGGCATTGAAGATGATGCGGATTATTCGGTTCAAAATATAAATATTGAAAACGGCTTCTATGTTTTTGATATAAGAACACCTAAAGCGCTACTTAAGAATTTGAGTTTTCAGCTCCCTGGTAGGCACAATCTTTCTAATGCACTAATTGCTATGGCAATGGCTATTGAGTATGGTGTGGCTCATAAAAAGTTAATCGATGCTTTGGCTACGTATAAAGGTGTGAAACGAAGATTTACATATCAAATCAAAACCGATGATTTAGTTTTTATAGATGATTATGCGCATCATCCGGAGGAAATTAATGCGGTATATAGTGCTGTAAGAGAAATGTATCCCAATAAAGAGGTACTGGTTATATTTCAACCACATCTATTTACACGCACAAGAGATTTTGTTGATGGATTTGCTGAAAGTTTAGCGCAATTTGATGAAGTTTTTCTCCTTGAAATTTATCCGGCAAGAGAGTTGCCTATTGAGGGGGTAACTTCAAGTTGGTTGTTGGAGAAGATTAATAATTCTAATAAAAAACTGATCTCGAAAACCGACTTGGTTTCAGAAATACATAAAAGTTCTGCCGAAGTTATTTTAACCATTGGAGCGGGTGATATTGGAGAAGAAGTAAAACATATTAAAAAAGAATTAAGCGTTGCAAGTTAATTGGACCTACATAAAAATGATAATACTAGTTATTCTGGTAGGGTTTTTATATGCATTTGCTTCAGTAAAAAATGGCATTCGAAAAATATCAGAGCCTAATATTTCATTTTTGGGCGATAATAACCTTTTTGTAACCCATGAGACTGTTAGTAAATTGTTAATACAAAATCATGGTAGCATTAAAAATGTGCCTAAAGAAATTTTAGATTTGAACGAATTGGAAGCTGCCCTAAATTCTAATCCCATGATAAAATCAGCTGAAGTGTATGTGTCTGTAGATGGAACACTTAATGCTGAAATTAAACAAAAAAGACCAGTTGCGAGAGTTAGCACTAATGCATCTTATTATATAGATGATGAGGGAAGTTATATGCCATTGTCATCTAATTTTACTGCCAGAGTGCCATTGGTTACTGGTTATGTGGAAAAAAATAATTTAAAAAATGTTTTTAAAGTTGCCCACAAAGTAGAACAGGACAACTTTTTAAAACAGCATGTTGTAGAGATTCATCAAAATGTAAATGGTGGTATTGCTTTAAAATTAAGACAGTGCAGATTTACTGTGAATCTAGGAAGTATTGAGCTTTTAGATAAAAAGGTAAACAACTTAAAAGCGTTTTATAAAAAGAGTTTAAAAGCTAAAACGTTGGATAAGTATAGTAAAGTGAATTTGCAATTTGATAATCAAGTGGTATGTACCAAAATTTAAAACATGGAACATAATTTAGCAGTAGGTTTAGACATAGGAACCACAAAAATTGTGGCGATGATTGGTCGTAAAAACGAGTACGGCAAGCTTGAAATTTTGGGCATTGGTAAATCTAAAAGTTTAGGGGTACATCGAGGCGTGGTAAATAATATTACGCAAACCATTCAGTCTATTCAACAAGCAGTTCAAGAAGCAGAGGCCACTGCAGAATTAAAAATTGAAGATGTTACTGTAGGTATTGCAGGTCAGCACATCCGAAGTCTACAACATAGTGATTACATCACAAGACCAAATTCCGAGACGGTTATTGATGAGGATGATATTGACAGATTAATAAACCAAGTTCATAAACTGGTAATGCTTCCAGGTGAAGAAATTATCCATGTATTGCCACAGGAATACAAGGTTGATGGTCAAGCTGAAATAAAGGAGCCTATTGGAATGTATGGTGGTAGGTTAGAGGCTAATTTTCATGTAGTTGTTGGTCAGGTGTCTTCTATTAGAAACATTGGGCGTTGTGTGCAAAGTTCAGGATTGAACCTTGAAGGTATTACGCTAGAGCCTTTAGCTTCTGCAAATGCAGTTTTAAGTCAAGAAGAAAAAGAGGCTGGTGTTGCGCTAATTGATATAGGGGGTGGAACAACGGATTTGGCCATTTTTAGAGATGGTATTATTCGTCATACTGCAGTAATTCCTTTTGGAGGCAATGTAATTACAGAAGATATTAAAGAAGGTTGTTCGATAATTGAAAAACAGGCAGAACTTCTGAAAATAAAATTTGGTTCTGCGTGGCCCGGTGAAAATAAGGATAACGAGATTGTATCTATTCCTGGATTGCGAGGTCGCGAACCAAAAGAAATCACGCTTAAGAATTTGTCTAGAATAATTCATGCTCGCGTAGTTGAAATTGTAGAGCAAGTATTTGCTGAAATTAAAAATTACGGACACGAAGAGCAAAAGAAAAAACTCATTGCAGGTATTGTTTTAACTGGTGGTGGTAGTCAGTTAAAACATTTAAAGCAATTGGTAGAATATATAACAGGAATGGATACCAGAATTGGTTATCCTAATGAGCATTTGGCTGGAGATAGTGATGCAGATGTAACAAGTCCTCTTTATGCAACAGCTGTTGGATTGGTGTTAGACGGATTAAAGCGTAAAGAACGTAAAAAAGTAGAGGAACAAGAGCAGGTGGTGTATGAAGAGCAAATTAAAGATGAAGCTATACCTGAAGAAGATATCGAAAGACCGGTAAAAGAGCGCAGGTCGTTCTTAGATAAGTTAACCGAACGCGTTAAGGATTTTTTAGATAACGCAGAGTAGGAGTGAGCGAAGTAGAAATTGGCTAAAAGACAATTTTAGCGAATTTGCCAGATGACGCAAAAGAAAATTAACCATTGAATAAAAATATTATTTAGAACCCCAGAAAAAAGAATTTATGAGCAGTAAAAACGAATTCGAAAGCATTTCATTTGATTTACCTAAAAATCAATCAAATGTTATAAAGGTTATCGGTGTTGGCGGTGGAGGTAGCAATGCTATTAACCATATGTTCCAACAGGGTATAAAAGGTGTAGACTTTTATATCTGTAATACCGATGCGCAAGCACTTCAAAGCAGTGGTGTTCCTAATAAAATCCAATTAGGTGTAAACCTGACTGAAGGATTAGGTGCTGGTGCTAATCCAGATGTAGGGGAACAAGCTGCAGTTGAAAGTTTTGATGATATTTCTCAAATGTTAGATTCCAATACAAAAATGGTGTTTATTACTGCCGGAATGGGAGGTGGAACAGGCACAGGTGCTGCTCCAATTATTGCTAAAATGGCTAAGGATAAAGATATTTTGACTGTTGGTATTGTAACAATGCCTTTCCAATTTGAGGGAAAAATGCGTTTGGAACAATCTCAAATAGGCATTGAAAAGTTAAGAGATGTTGTAGATTCTTTAATTGTAATTAATAATAACAAACTTCGTGAAGTTTATGGTAATCTTGGTTTTAAAGCGGGATTTTCAAAGGCTGATGAAGTGCTTTCCACAGCTGCTCGTGGAATAGCCGAAGTAATAACACATCACTATACACAAAATATCGATTTACGTGACGCAAAAACGGTTTTAAGTGATAGTGGTACAGCAATTATGGGATCTTCGATTGCTTCAGGACAAAACAGAGCTCAAGATGCCATTGGTAAGGCCCTAGATTCACCCTTGCTAAATGATAATAAAATTACAGGTGCAAAAAATGTGCTTTTACTAATCGTTTCTGGTTCTCAAGAGATTACTATTGATGAGATTGGAGAGATTAACGATCATATTCAAAATGAAGCTGGTCATGGAGCCAATATTATTATGGGAGTTGGTGAAGACGAAACTTTAGAAGAGTCTATAGCTGTAACTATTATTGCTACAGGTTTTAATAGTGATCAACAAGACGAAATTTCTAATACAGAAGCTAAAAAAGTAGTACATGCTTTAGAAGATGATTCTGAAAGGGATAAAGAGCCAGTAATCATTGCTCCAATTGTGGAGCTAGAAAAGAAAGAGCCTAATCCAATCGTGAGACATACTCTTGATTTGGATGAAGTAGAGGAAGAAGTTACCTCAGCAGAAAAGTTGAAGGTTGAAAAACCTCAAGTTAGTGCAGAATCAGAAGATGTCACTTTAGTTTCAACTTCAGAATTGATTAGAAACATAGATGTGGTTTATAATGAGGTGAAAGCTCCAGTTGAGGAGGATGACTTTATTATAAAGCCGGTAACAACAATGGAAACGAAAGTTGTTGAAGTTATTGAGCCGGAAGAGGAGCAACAGATTACCTTAACTTTTGACTTACCTTTATCTTCAGAACAGAAGGAAGAAACTCCTGCGGTAGAGGAAAAAGTAATGTTTAGTCTTGATGAAGAAGAAAAAAATACTGATGTAAAGGCCATACAAGTAAATGATTATGTTGAGTTGATTACGGTTAATGAAACTAATGCTGATGGAGATGAAGTAAGATATGCTCTTGATGATTATGTTGAAGCGGAGTCTTCAATGAATAGCTCTCAACCAGTTGTTGAAAAAATTGCTGAGGACTATCAAGAAGATGTAGTTTTTGAAAGGAAAGTGATTCAGGATGAAGTGGAAGAAGCACCTGCAGAAGAGGACATCGATGCTACTGAGTTACCTATATCTGAAATATTAAGACAACGAACTGCGGAGCGCAGACGGAAAATGAAAGACTTTAACTATAAATTCAATACTGCCAAAATTGATGATATAGAAAAAGTACCAGCGTATAAACGCCAAGGTGTAGATCTGGAGGAAACCAAACATTCATCAGAAACGAACATGTCAAGAACAAGTATCGGTACTGATGAAAATGACGAAATTCAAATTAGAAAAAATAACTCTTTTTTACACGATAATGTAGACTAGAAAAGCACTTCTGTGTTTAACCTCACTTAGTTATTATCCCGAAAAGTTTCCCTCATACTTTTCGGGATTTTTAGTGAAACGCAGTTTAACAAGTCTGGAAGGCGAAGTTGAAACTGCAAATTGCACTAGTCCCATTGTATAGCAAGATCATATATTTGTTTTTGAAATTGAATTTCATTATATAAATCGATATTGAGTATCTAACTTTTTTCTATCTTCGCAACGCTTAAAATGCTTTAGAATATGAGTTTACAACAAGATGTGATGTCGGCGTTAAAAGATGCTATGAAAGCTAAAGACCAAACTGCTTTAACCGCCTTAAGAGCGGTTAAATCGGCTATACTTTTGGTTAAAACAGAGAGTGGAGCAGGAGATGATCTTACAGAAGAGCAAGAGCTAAAAATACTTCAAAAACAAGTAAAGCAAAGAAAAGATAGTGCGGCAGTTTATATTGAACAAGGTAGAGAAGATTTGGCGGCACCAGAGTTGGCAGAATCAGAAATAATAAGTCAATTTTTGCCTGAGGCTTTAAGTGAAGAGGAGATTGAAAAAGTTGTGGTTGCAGTCATTGATCAGATTGGAGCTGCGGGCATGAAAGATATGGGTAAGGTTATGGGTATTATTAGTAAGCAACTGACAGGACAAGCAGATGGTAAAACTATATCTACCATTGTAAAAGCCAAGTTAAGTAATTAATATTTAAGAGATTCCTGCTTTTGCAGGAATGAAGGGCCCCGTGGCGCAACTGAATAGCGCATCAGATTTCGGCTCTGAGGGTTGGGGGTTTGAATCCCTCCGGGGTCACGAATGAAACAAAAGACAGATATAAAATG
>DIYI01000015.1:73321-156765 GCA_002428965.1 Jejuia sp. UBA6058
CATTTTATATCTGTCTTTTGTTTTTAAAGGCGGAGCCCTTAGAGATATCCAATCCCGACAATCCCATAACCAATAAAAATAAATCTTAATAGATTTCTTAATTGTTTTTCTCACACTTCATATTTTTGAGTTTGAGTGTTTATGGATATTGAATTCCTGTGAGTGAGTATAATGTAATATAAAGATAGATCTCTCGAATATATTCAAAGAGTTTATCCAATTTCAAAACAAATACTTTAATGGATAGGCAGACTAACTATGTCATTTTAGGTATTGATAATCTATGGAAATCTAGTGTCCTTCACCAAAAATTTAGGTTGGTAATTTCTGTTCAAATTGGAGTTTAGATTGGTACTGTAGTTTCAGAGTTTTTTTATTGTTCTATATTTAGCTTCTAATTTCTTGAACCAAGAGCTAAACTAAATGAATTTAGAGACTTCTAAACCAAAAACCAGTAAGCGTTATGGTATTCTTGCCATGATTTTTGTTACCGTCGTAATAAATTATCTAGATAGAACCAATATTTCTGTAGCGGCCTTTGCCATAAGGACAGATTTAGGAATTGATACAGAGCAAATGGGTTGGGTGTTTTCCATATTCGGGATATTTTATGCATCCTTGCAAATACCTGGAGGAATACTAGCAGATAAAATCAAATCGCGTATTTTTTATCCAATTATTCTCGCACTCTGGTCTCTCGCTACACTTATTCAGGGTTTTGTGAATTCGGTAACCGCGCTTGTGGGATTAAGAGCTAGTATTGGTGTTTTTGAAGCACCTTCTTATCCAATAAATAATTTAGTTGTAAGTAGATGGTTCCCAGAAAGTGAACGAGCTTCTGCAATTGCAGTTTATACCTCTGGTCAGTACTTAGGTTTAGCCTTTTTAATGCCTGTGTTAACTTTAATCCAAGATGCTATAGGGTGGAGAGGTTTATTTATAGTTTCTGGTATTATAGGTATTGTATGGGCAGCTATTTGGTACTTCTTCTACAGAGATCCTAGAAATCATAAATCAATCAGCGATTCAGAGTTAGAATACATTGAAAAAGGAGGAGGATTAGTAGGTTCTAAATCGAAAGAAGAAACTCCCAAAAAATTTACTTGGGATGACTTAAAACAAGCATTTATTTATAGGAAACTTTGGGGGATTTATATTGGACAAATATGTTTGGGGGCTATTACCTGGTTCTTTTTAACGTGGTTTCCAACATATTTGGTAGAGTTTAGAGGCTTAGATTTTGTAAAGTCAGGATATTATGCTGCTGCACCTTATTTAGCAGCTTTTCTTGGAATACTATTATCGGGATTTACATCAGATTATTTAACAAAAAGAGGGTTTTCTGCTGAAATTTCAAGAAAGGCACCTATGATTATTGGTATGCTCTTAACCATGTTCGTCATAGGTGCCAATTACACGGACGATACATTTTTTGTTGTGTTATTTTTAGCCATAGCAGGTTTTGGAATGGGATTAGCAAGTATTGCTTGGGTATTCGTATCGTTAATTGCGCCAAAAGAAAATTTAGGATTAGTAGGTGGAGCATTCAATTGTATTGGTGGTTTATCTGTTTTTGTTCCTGCTATTATTGGTTATTTAGTTTCAGATGGCGACTTTAGTCCAGCCTTAGTATTTATAGCAATTGTTTCTTTAATTGGTGTGCTTTCCTATATCTTTATAGTGGGTAAAGTAGAGCGTATTGTGCCCAAAAAATAATTTAGTATGAAGATTACAGCGGTAAAACCTTATCCAATTAATGTTGGTTCAGGAAGCCAATTAGTGGTAAAAATAGAAACGGATTCCGGAATATATGGTTGGGGAGCTTCAGGGCTGTCAGGTCGAGAATATGCTGTAGTTGGAGCATTAAAGCACTACGGGCCACTTATCATTGGAAGGGATCCTATGCAAATTGGTGCTATTTGGCAGGATTTATATCGAGGACAGTATTTTGAAGGCGGCCGGGTATTAACTGCGGCAATTTCGGCTATAGATATAGCACTTCATGATATTAAGGGTAAAGCTTTGGGGGTTCCAGTTTATGAGCTTTTGGGAGGAAAACAACGCGATTTTGTGCCATGTTTTGCCTCTGTTCGATTTTCGACGTTTGATGCGTTAATCGAGCAATCAAAAAAAATGGTAAATGAAGGTTGGGATATGATTCGATTGGCGCCCGCAGAGTTTGAAGATCAAGAAGATATTACCCGTTTTGAACCTAGAGAGTCTATAGCCAAACTTTCAGATTGGATGATAAAACTTCGAAAGGAAATAGGCTATAATGTTACTGTTGGGTTGGATTATCATAGTAGATTAACCGCAGCTGAAACATATTCCTTCATGAAACGTATGCCTGAAGGCACTTTAGATTTTATTGAAGAACCTATAAGAGATGAAAATCCAGGGGCTTATGAAAGTCTACGTAAAATGGTAGATATTCCTTTTGCTATTGGAGAGGAGTTTTCTAGTAAATGGCAGTTTTTACCGTTTATAGAGGGTAATATTACACAATATGCACGTATCGATGTTTGTAATGTTGGTGGTATTACAGAAGCCATGAAAGTATCTGCAATGGCAGAAGCACATTATATCGATTTAATGCCTCACAATCCATTAGGACCTATATGTACCGCGGCCACTATTCATGTTGCTGCTGCTAGTCCGAATTTTAGTTGGCTTGAAGAGGTAAATACAGGTGCACACGTTACAACAAACGATCCTAAATTTTTTCCTGTACAACCAAAGTTAGATGGAGCCAGATATCCGGTACCCAAAGTTCCTGGATTAGGAGTTGATGTGGACGAGACATTTATTTTGAAAAAAGAATTTGTCCCTGTTGAAATACCACGACTAAGACGAAATGACGGATCTCTTACCAATTGGTAATCTTATCGGTATGTCTAGAGATGAAATTGTCAAAATAATTGAGGAAGAAAAACTAGTTTTTGTAACTCGTCTTAAAGAAGCATCAAATGTACAACGAGTAATTTCAAGTTTAATTGAAGGTGGTACAAAGGTGATGGAGATTACTTCAAACACCCCTAACTATTTAGAAGAAATTTCAAAAGCAAGAAAAGCTAATCCTGAAGTTTTAATAGGAGCCGGAACGGTTATAAACTCTAAAGTTGCACAAGAAGCAATCAATTATGGTGCGCAATTTCTCGTTACCCCAAATACCAATATAGAAGTGATACGAGTCGCGCATCAAAGCAATATTCCTGTTTTAATGGGAGCGTTAACACCCACAGAAGTTTGTGAAGCATGGGAGGCTGGTGCTGATTTTGTGAAGCTCTTTCCAGCTGATATTATGGGGATTCCTTATTTTAAGTCACTTAAAGCACCACTGAACAATATAAAATTATTGACAGTCGGAGGTATTGAACTAGATACTGTGTCACAATGGTTAGATGCGGGCGCACATGGTATTGGAATTGCAAGTGTTTTAAAAGACAATGTAAGTTCAGAAGCAGATTTCAATGAAATAAAGGATAACGCTATGAAATTTATTTCAAAAATAGCTCAATATTAATTACATTTCAAAGAATGAGGTATATAGGGTTGATACTTTTAATCATCTTGTCTGGTTGTAAAAATCAAATAGGTCAAGAACGTCCTAATATTATTCTTTTTGTAGTTGATGATTTGGGGTGGACCGATTTATCATCATACGGAAGTGATCTATATCAAACTCCAAATGTAGATAATTTGTTGGCTAATGGTGTAAAATTTACCAATGCATATGCTTCATGTACAGTTTGTTCTCCTTCAAGAGCAAGTTTAATGACAGGCAAATACCCGGCACGATTACATTGTACAGACTGGATTTCAGGTCATCAAAAACCCTTCGCAAAAATGGCTGTTCCGAATTGGACGGAGCAAGTTAGCTTAGAAGAAGTTACATTGGCCGAAGCGTTAAAAGCAAATGGCTACCAAACCATTCATTTGGGTAAATGGCATTTAGGAGAATCTGAGGAGCTTTGGCCAGAACATCAAGGATTTGATGTTAATATTGGTGGATGGTCAAAAGGAGCGCCACAAAAAAAAAATAACGGGAATGGCTATTTCTCACCATATGCAAATCCAAGACTTGAGAATGGCCTAAAAGGTGAATACCTTACAGAAAGGTTGACTGATGAGGCTCTAGATTATCTTGAAAACACTAAAGATTCTCAGATTCCCTTTTTTATGAATTTTTGGTTCTACAATGTACATACGCCATTACAGGCAAAAAAAGAAAAGGTTGAAAAATATAATGAATTAATTCAACCAGAAGCAAATCATAAAAATCCAACATACGCAGCGATGATTGAGCACATGGATGATGCTATTGGAAGTATTGTTCAAAAGTTGAAACAACAGGATAAGCTTGATAATACCATTATAATTTTCACGAGTGATAACGGCGGTTTAATAGGTAATTATAGATTGAAAGAAAAAGTAACTTCTAATAAGCCGTTAAAGTCAGGAAAAGGTGATATGTATGAGGGTGGAGTTCGGGTGCCTTTTGTTGTGCAATGGCTAAATAAAATACCAAAAGGCAAAATAGTTGAAGAACCATTAATGTCTATTGATGTTTACCCGACGGTTTTAGAATTAACAAGTAATAACGAAAAACAAAATATTGGGATTGATGGAGTCGATTTTTCAAAAGTGCTACTAGAGGAAACTAAAATTAATAGACCTGCAATTTTTTGGCATTATCCACATTATCATCTAGAAGGAGCAAAACCATACAGTGCTGTTAGAAAAGGGGATTGGAAGTTGATACAGATATTTGAAAGAGACACTTTAGAACTTTATAACCTAAAAGATGATATTGGTGAAACCATGAATCTCATTAACGCGAACCCTATAAAAGCAAAGGAGTTACTTTTAGATTTAAATACGTGGAGAGTAGAAGTTAATGCCCAAATGCCAAAACCTAATACAAATTTTAATCCTGATTTTGAGGAGGTATATAAGAAGGGAAAGTGGCTTACAAAATCTGATATTGAGTTTTTGGAGCATTTAAAAAGTACAAGCAACTAAACTAAAAAATATCAAAATGAAGAATTACGGCAAAGTTACCTTTAGAAGAATAGGCTTAAGCCTATTTGGATTAATGTTAATGGCAACATTTTATACATGCGAAACCGATAAAACTGAAAAACAGCCTAATATTATTTTAATTATGGCCGATGATTTAGGCTTTGAATGTATTGAGAGCTATGGAGGCAACTCCTATAAAACACCTAATATTAATAAACTTGCTGAAACAGGTATGCAGTTTAATAATGCCTATGCACAACCATTGTGCACTCCAACAAGGGTTGAATTAATGACAGGTAAATATAACTTTAGAAACTGGAAGGCATTTGGAATTTTAGACCCTAATGAAAAGACGTTTGGACATTTAATGCAAGATGCTGGTTATAGAACTTGCATTGTTGGTAAATGGCAATTACAGAGTTATGATACCATTGGGCATCCTGGAGCCGAATTAAGAAGGGGATCCGGTATGAAAGTACAAGATGCTGGTTTTGATGAATATGCACTTTGGCATACAGGGCATCAGGAAGATAAAGGTTCTCGTTATCCAAATCCAAAAATCCTGCAGAATGGTAAGTTTCTTGAAGATGTAAAGGATAAATATGGGCCAGATTTATTTTCAAATTTCTTGAATGATTTTGTAAACAAAAAAGATGAAAAGCCATTCTTTGTGTATTATCCCATGGCTTTAACACACGATCCATTTTCACCATCTCCTGAAACACAAGATTGGGAAGATTATGATAAACGATTTGAAAACGACCCTAAGCATTTTGGGAGTATGGTGGAGTATATGGATAAAATTGTGGGTCAAATTGTTCAGAATTTGGATGATAATGGACTCCGAGAAGAGACCTTGATTTTATTTTATTCTGATAATGGTACACATCAAAAAGTAACTTCGGTTTTAAATGGAAAACCTTATAAAGGTGGTAAAGGACTTACTATTGAATCTGGAATTAAAGTGCCTTTTATTGCAAATTGGAAAGGTCATATCAAGGCAGGTTCAAATACAGATGAATATATAAGTGCAGTTGATTTTTTACCTACAGTTCTTGATGTTGGTGGTGAAGATATTTCTGCAGTAACTCAAACTGATGGACAAAGTTTTTTGTCAGAGTTAAAGGGTGATACATCGGATAGAAGGGATTGGGTTTATATTGGCTATAATCCAAAACCTGGTATTGGTAAAGAACGTTTTGATCTACATGAGTTTGTGTTAAATTCAAATTATAAGTTGTATAGCGATGGACGCTTTTATAATACATCAAAAGATGTTTTAGAACAGCAACCTTTAAAATCAGATGATATTTCAAAGAAAGAAAAGGAGGTCTCTAAGAAGTTCAAGCAAATTCTCGATTCTTTGAACAAGTATCCTTCATATGGTTATATTGAACGTTTAGACCCAGACTTAGACAGCATCATTTCTAAAGAAGCTAAAATTCAATTAATGGCACGAGGATTTAATTGGTCTGAAGGACCAGTGTGGCTTCCTAAAGAAGAAAAAATTATTTTTTCAGATGTTCCAGAAAACAAAATTTATGGTTGGAGTGAAAAAGAAGGACTGCATATTTTTATGGAACCCTCAGCGTTTTCAACGGAAAACAAAAATATTAAAGGTTCTAATGGATTGAATTTAGATAATGAAGGTAATTTGGTTATCTGTCAGGTAGGAGATAGGATGATAAGTAAATTAGTAAGTTTAAAAGATGCCAACCATCCTGAGTTTGAGCCGATAGTTACAAATTATAGGGGTAAACGCTTTAATTCTCCAAATGACTTGATATATGATTCAAAAGGAAACTTATACTTTACTGATCCTTCTTTTGGTCTGGGTTCTAAAAAGAGCGAAATTGGTTTTAATGGTGTTTATTTTTATAGTAATAGTGGTAAGGTGATTCTTCTAGATAAAACTGTAGATAAGCCTAATGGTATAGCACTTTCACCTGATGAGAAAATATTATATGTGGCCGATTCTAATTTTGATATTCCGTCAATTTGGGCTTATGATATTGTTTCTGATGGTGTGGTAAAAAATAAGCGACGTTTTTTCGATGCTAGAAAAGCATTAGCTAATAGTATTGACAAACAAAAAGCAGATGGTATGAAATTAGATAAAAACGGTAATATATTTTTAGCGGGCCCAGGTGGTGTATTGGTTATAAATCCAAAAGGAAAACATTTAGGCACAATAAAACTAGATAAAAAAACTGGTAATTGTGAGTTTACGGATGATGGAAAGTATCTTTTTATAACTTGTGATAATTATTTGCTTAGAGTAGATTTATCGGTAAATTAAACTTATTCATTGGTAAAATATGGTCATTTTGTGTTTTGTATACAATTTTCTTCTAGATTCGTGGTGCAACTAACTAAATTACAATGTTTTGTCTTTACATGCTCTAAAGCAGGAATTTACTACTTTACCCAATGATTTTACATGTAATAACAGCACTAGTAGTGTTGCTACAGGATCTAGTGATGTTCAACTTTGGCAGGAATTTCAGTTAGGTAACGAAGATGCCTATGCCGCGATATATAAGAACCATGTGTCCCAATTATATATGTATGGTCTAAAAATTGTGAACAATACACCTTTAGTTAAAGACTGTGTTCAAGACCTTTTTATAGAAATTTGGAACAATAGGGATAATCTTGGAGAGGTTAGGCATATAAGGTCTTACTTGTTTACGGCAATAAGAAGAAAAGTTATTGCTGAAGCAAAAAGAAGAAGACTTAAAGCAGGCGACTTAAACCCTAAAGATGTAATACATATTTCCTCTGGCGAAACATTCGAAAGAAAGTTGATTGAAAAGCAAAATTTCGATGAACAATCTAGTAGGTTAAAAAATGCTCTCACCAAAATAACAGAAAAACAACGAGAAGCCATTCATCTTAAATATAGAGCACAATTAAGTTATGATGAGATTACTAATGTAATGGGATTAAGTAAAAAGGGCGCTTACAAGTTGATAGATAGGGCGATAAAGGGTTTGAGAAAACACATGTAATTAACACTAATTACACTGCACCACTAAAAAGTAAAACAAACTTCTCTTTTTTCAGTACGCCTCTATTTAAATTAAAATTTTCATTTAAATCACTGAAATCATAATTTTTTAAGACGAATTTTCAAATTAATGAAATTTTTTTGGGGTAAAATTTAATTTTTACTCTCATTTAAGTATACGGCCTAAAAAGCTATCTGAAAAATAATGAAGTATATAGATTTTAAGGAAGAAGATTTTATTAAGGATGAATATTTCCAAAAATGGGTATTGAGTCCGGATACTATGACTTCAAATTTTTGGAATAACTGGGTTAAGGAGCATCCAGAAAAAGCAGAAATCATAAAGAGCGCTAAAAATTTTGTAAAACAATTAAACGCTGGCGAGACAAAATTACATGATAGTGATTTTGATGATATGTGGCAATATATTGTTCAAAATAAAAAAACAAGTAAACATTCTTTAAAACGGTTACTGACTTTTAGAATTAGTATGCTGGAAAAAGTTGCGGCGGTTTTAATAATAGCTTTGTGTCTGGGGTATTTTGTAAAGTACACAGAAGGGATATTTAATACGAGTGATATACAGACTCCCGATGTACCTCGTATTACTTTGGAAATGGAAGACGGTACTATTAAGTATCTAGATGAGGTTTCCTCAGAAGTTATTGTCGATAAAAAGGGAGAGCAAATAGTACGAAAGAGTAAAACCCAGTTAGCTTATGATGATAACAAATCAATTAAATCATTAAGATATAATCAATTAACTGTGCCTTATGGTAAAAAGTTTGAGTTGCTACTTTCAGATGGTTCACAGGTGCATTTAAATTCAGGATCAAAGCTAAAATACCCAGTAAAATTCATGGAGGGTAAACCAAGAGATGTGTTTTTAGATGGAGAGGCTTTTTTTGATGTTGCAAAGGATAGTACTAGAGCTTTTACAGTAATTACAAATGAAATGAATACTCAGGTTTATGGCACTTCGTTTAACGTTTCTAGTTACAAAAACGAGAACAATACATCAACAGTTTTGGTAGAGGGGAGTATAGGTGTGTACAAGTCTAATAATGCCAAAGCAGAACCCCCAATTTTTGTCAAACCTGGAAAAAGGGCTGTTTTAGAAGACGGATTGATTTATGTAGAAAAAGTGAATATTTCGAAATATATAGCTTGGAAAGATAATAAATTGGTTTTTATAGATGATAGATTTGATGTTATTGCTAAAGAGCTGGAAAGACATTTTAATGTGGAGATTAGAAATCAAATAACCGCATTAAATCAAAAAACATTCACAGGTACTTTTACAAAAGAGACTCTTGAAGATATTCTTAAGGTATTTAGAGAGCATTCTGGATTCAACTTTTCGGAGGAAAACAATACATATACAATTTCTAATAACTAAAATAAAATGAATGGATAAACTAAGAAAATAACTAATTAAACTGATGAAATGAAAAGGAAAGTGCGCCAACACTTTCCCTTAAAAAATGATTAAAGTAAATAACCAACAGTAATCAAAACTAAATTATGAAAAAAATATTTAATCCTACGCTTGTAGGATGGACACTTGGTCCAATTAAATTTGATCTCAAAATGAGACTTTTCTTTTTGTTTTTTGCATGTACACTATTTAATCTTCAAGCAAATACTGGATACGCTCAAAAGGAGAAGATAGATTTAGACATGAAAAATGCATCAATTTTTGAAGTAATTGAAGCAATAGAATCAAAAACAGAGTTTCGTTTTTTCTACAGTACGGAAGAGATATCATTGAAGCAAAAGCTTGATATCAAAGTTAAAAAACAAAAAATAAGCGAAGTACTTCAGCGAGTGTTTCACAACAAAGGGATAAGTTACAAAATCTTAGATAAGCAAATTATATTAAAGCCTAATAAGAAAGAAGTACTTCAGCAAGTCCCAACTGTAAAACAATCAGAAATTAAACAAGCTTCTATTGATATATCTGGAACTCTTACGGATGAAGGGGGAATTCCTTTAGTTGGAGCTAATATTTTAGAAAAGGGAACAACAAATGGAACACAAACTGATTTTGACGGAAACTTTTCCCTTACCGTCGCTAGTGATACATCTATTTTATTAGTAAGTTATTTAGGTTATGTTTCTCAAGAGATAGAAGTTGGGTCTCAAACAAAATTCGATATCGTTATGTTAGAAGATGCTGCAAGTTTGGATGAGATTGTTATAGTGGGTTATGGTGCTCAAAAAAGAGCAAGTATTACAGGTTCTGTTGCAACTATAAAATCAGAAGATCTGGTACAAACACCAACCACAAATACAACGCAATCTTTGGCAGGTCGTTTACCTGGATTAGTGGTTACACAAAATGATGGACAACCAGGAGGTGATCAGGCAAATGTTAGTATTCGTGGTTTTGGCAATGCTCTAGTTATTGTTGACGGTGTTCCAAGAGATTATCAACAGCTAGATCCTAATGAAATCGAATCTATTTCAATTTTGAAAGATGCGTCGGCTGCAGTTTATGGTGCAAGAGCTGGTAATGGAGTAATCCTTGTTACAACAAAGCGAGGAAAGATAGGGAAACCTAAAATTAATTATACTAGTAGTGTAACCTTTCAACAACCAACATTTTTACCAAAGATAGCGAGTGCAGCTGGTGTTGCAGATTATATTCAAAGAGCTGAAAGGCTTGAGGGTGTGGCAGAAGACGACCTTACATATTCAAATGAAGATATTGAAAAGTTTATAGCTGGCACTGAACCAGGATTTAGAGGTACTGATTGGCAAGATGTTGTTTTAAAAGATTGGTCTTTTATGCATCAGCATAATGTAAATGTTCGTGGTGGAACTGAAAAAGTGAAATATTTTGGGTCAGTTGGTGCATTACAACAAAATTCTTTATTGGAATCTGGCGATGGTCAATTCGATCGATACAATATTGGTGTTACTCTTGATGCTGAGATTTCAGACCGTTTAAAGGTTGGATTAAACTTGAAATATCGAGAACAGGAAACAGAAACACCAGTAAATGTTGATAGTGGTGAAGATGCTTACCGTAGAATATTTCGTTTCATTGCATCTTCTAACCCTGCAATTGAAAGAAATCCAGATGGTTTGTTAACTGCGTCTCATCCACTTGGTCAAAGTGCATGGGCGTATTCTAATAGTTCTATTACTGGTTTTTTCTTGGATAAGCGTAAACAATTTGATTTAGTAGCAAATTTGGATTATGATATTCCTGTAAACGGATTAAGTCTTTCAGGAACGTTTGCATTTCAAAGATCAAGTAATTTGAGTAGAAGGATACGAACACCTTTTACGACATATGATCATAATTTTGAAACAGGTGAAAGTACAGAGTCCTTTACCACAAGTATTGCGGATGTAAGAAATGCTAATGATGATTTTAGTAGAATAACTACTCAAGTGGGGCTAGAATATAAAAGGACCTTTGGAGATCATAATATTTTGGCAAAAGCTATCTATGAAAACATTTATATTGATAGATTTGTTTTTTCTGCTTTAAGACTAGACCCCTTAACAATAGATCAACCATTTTTAAATGCGTCTTTTAGTTCCAGTCAATTTGTGGATGATAATCTTTCTCAAAATGGACGTTCGGCTTTCATTGGTCGTTTTAATTATGATTATAAAGAGAAATTTTTATTGGAAGCATTATATAGATTAGACGCTAATATCCAATTTCCTAGCGATACGCGTTGGGGATTATTTCCTGGTGTTTCATTGGGTTGGGTAATGTCAAAAGAGGACTTTTTAAAAGATTCTTCTACTATAAATTTTTTAAAATTAAGGGCATCAGTTGCCAGTCTTGGTTTTGATAACATTTCTAATTTCGATTATATCTCGGGGTATAGTTTAAGAGATAATATAAGTCAACAGTATATCTACACAGGGCAAGAGTTTTTAGCAACATTAAGAACCGAAGGGTTAGCTAACCCAAATATAACCTGGGAAGAAATAACTACATATAATGTTGGTGTTGATGCTAATTTATGGAATAATAAATTAGGTGTAGAGTTTGATGCTTTTTATAGAAGAAGGTCTGGGCTTCTAGCCACTAGGTTAGATCAACTACCAGACACCTTTGGAGCAACACTTCCAAGGGAAAATTTAGAAACAAGAGATAATCGTGGTTTTGAATTGGTGTTAAGGCATAGAAACAAAATTGGCGACTTAAACTTAGATGTTTCTGGAAACATTACATGGACTCGTGAGAAGTTTGTTGATATTGTAGAAAGGGAGTTTGATCCAGAAGATCCTGATGACGCAAGATTAAACCAGAGAACAGGCCAGTGGGTAAATCGAAGATTTGGATATAGAACGGATGGGTTTTATGATACTCAGGAAGAAATAGATAATGATGGTCTTGAATATCCGCAATTAGGAGAACCTGTTTTAGGAGATGTAAAGTATGTAGATAGAAACGGTGATGGTATTATTGATTTTAGAGATCAAGAAGTAATAGGTAGAAACCAAACTCCTGAATTGTTCTTTGGGTTGAATATGAATCTAGAATATAAAGGTTTTGATTTTTCTATGCTGTGGCAAGGGGCAGCCAATTTTGATGTAATTCCAAATGACTTGGAGCTAGCTGCTACTACAAGTATTGGTTTTATTCCGTTCCAATATCAGGTAGATCATAGTTGGAATCCAGAGAACCCATCGGCGGCTAAGTTACCTGCACCTAATACTAATGGATTAAACCCGCATAATGATGCGCCATTAGATATTTATCAGCGTGACGCGACCTACGCTCGTTTAAAAACATTAACTCTAGGGTATTCGCTCCCACAAGGTTTCCTTGAAAAGATTAATATTAAAAATGCACGCGTATATCTTGCAGGATATAATTTATTAACTATTCAAAAGAAGAATATTTTTAATATAGATCCAGAAGCAAGAAGTCAAGATGGGATAGCTACTTATCCTGTTCAGAGGAATATAAGTTTAGGAATAAATGTTGGATTATAATTAAAAGAACTATGAAAAAAATAAGAATATTTTTGGCAGTTTTTACGGTAGGAATAATAATCCTTTCCTGTGAAGACCCATTAGAAAGAACAGCAGTTGATCGCTTTGCAGATGCAAGTATTTTTAATGATGAAACCCTTACTGATTTAACGGTTGCAAACTTATTTGCAAGAGCCAAATTTTTACCAGGAGCCAATGAAACCAATCCAAGCAGATTAGTAGTAGACGCTTGTGCTGGAGGCTATAGTAGAACTTTTGGAGGATGGCCAGGGGGTTATCAGTTTACAAGAGGTCTCTTTACAGAGCAAGGTACTGGAGGTCAAGGAACAAATGAATATTGGGATTGGTTCTTAGTAAGAGAAATTAATGAGGTAATGATACAAATTAATGATGGTGGATTACCTCAGGAATATAAAGATACGCGCACAGGAGAACTTCATTTTTTAAGAGCTTGGGTATATTTTCAAATGGTAAAACGTTACGGAGGTGTACCTATTATTAGAGAACCGCAGAGTATAAATTTGCCTTTGGATGACTTACAAGTGCCAAGAAATTCAGAAGAAGAGACATATGATTTTATTGCAGAGGAGTGTGATATGGCAGTAACTCTTTTAGAGGGAAAGGAATTAAACGGAGGAAGACCTACCCATTGGGCAGCATTAGCATTAAAAAGTCGTGCGATGTTATATGCTGGTAGTATTGGAGAGTTTGGAACGATGCAATTAAGCGGCCTATTGGGAATTAGTAATCCTGATAAATTTTGGCAGTTATCATACGATGCCTCGAAACGTATTATTGATGAGGGACCTTTTCAACTTTATGGAGCAGGCCCTAGCTCATTTGAAGAAGCAGAACAGAACTACTATGATCTATTTACAACTAAGGCGGAACTTGGGCAAAATAGTGAAGCTATTTTTACAGAGGTTTTTATTGGTAATGGCGTGAAACCAGAAGATTGGGAGCGTTGGTGTGCACCTGCAGTTGTTAGTGGTACTACTTTCTTGAATACATATTTAGAAACTTTTGAAATGTATGAGTATATAGATGGTACACCAGGAGCTTTAGATCGTTCTACGTTAGTAGAAGGTGTATTTCATGACATGGCTGATTTTATAGGAAGAAAAGATCCAAGGTGTAGGGCCAATATCTTTTTACCAGAGCAGCAATATGGAGGATTTACAGTTTGGATGCATGAGGGATTATATGTTAATGGAGTGCTAGAAACTTCTAATGTAGATGGTGTAGATGTGCCAGCTCAAGGGCCTTCAAGAGATATACAGCGTACTGGAATGTTCAACAGAAAAAGATCTAATGACCAATTTTTAGTAGGTCCAGCAAGAGGTCAAGGAGGAACAGACTATATGGTTTTCCGATTAGGAGAAACGTATCTTAATCTTGCCGAGGCTGCATATGCTTTAGAACGTAATGGAGAAGCTTTAGAAGCGTTAAATACAATTCGAAGACGTGTTTTAATGCCAGATAAAACATCTATTGATTGGCCAACAATACAAAATGAAAGAGCTGTGGAGCTTACATTTGAACAACACCGTTACTGGGATCTAAGAAGATGGCGTTTAGCACATATAGAATTGGATAGGCGAGCAAGCAAAGGAAATAAATATACTGGTGTAAGATGGCGTAAAGATTTTGATAATCCGGGTTTTTATGAAATCATTCATACTACAACAGGAACAGCCACAGATAGTTGGGATCGAATTTTCGAAGAACACCATTATTATTTTCCAATTGGTTTAGCTAGGATACAGCGTAGTCCTGCTCTTATTGAGAACCCAGGTTACAACGAATAGTAATAAGAAGAAAGTAATTAGTTAATTTCATATTTGTTATAGTTAGTTTTGAAAGCGGTCCTGAATTATATCTGGATCGCTTTTTAGGTTTTGCTTGGGACATATGTTTTTAAATTTTTAACTTACTTTGTTTTCAATGCAAACCTTAAAAAAGATTTGAAAGATAATTTCTGTCGAGTAAAAAATAGCTAAAGAGGTTTTGGTTTTTTATCACATTAAGAATCTATTATTGATACGCTAATTAAAATCGTATTTTAAAGTATGAGGTATTGTAAGTATTTATTGAAGAAGAACATTCTTTTGGGCTACACCATACTATTGATGAGTGCCTTCGGAACTGGGATAAATGGACAAAATGGAGATTTAAAGTTTGAGCATTTTATAGATGATAAGGGCTTTTCCCAACATTTGGTGATGAAGGTTATTCAAGACTTAGATGGTTACATATGGGTTGGGACATTAAACGGACTTTATAAATACGATGGTCAAAAGTTTATCACTTTTAAACATGAAATAAACAACCCTAATAGTTTAGTAAGTAACTCAATATATGAGCTAGAGCTAGATGCAAGTGGTAATATTTTAATAGGTACAGGAAAAGGACTAACTAAATATGACAGATTATCTCAAAAGTTTGAAACCTATCCTTTAGCACTTAAAAATTCAAGAGTAAGTGCCATTTGTCCCATGAGTAATGGAGACCTTTGGGTAGGAACTTCACATTCTGGTCTTTTTTATTTCAAAAGTGAAGATACTAAAGGAGAAAACCCTGTTCAATATTTACATAAACCCAATATTAACAGCAGTATCAGTAGCAATCAAATACATTCGGTTGTTAAAGATGCGGCAAACAATATATGGGTTGGTACGCTTAAAGGTTTAAATAGATTAATGATTTCAGATGGAGTAACACAATTTGTTCGCTTTAAAGAAATTAATAAGAGTATAAAAGCAATGTTGGTAGATAATGATGGGGCGTTATTATTGGGTACACTGGGGCATCGTCTTTTAAAAATTAATACTCCAGAAAAATATACCAAGCCCAATCTAATTGAGTATGTAGAGTATTCCTTTGATTTGAATCATTCAGATACTTCCGAATCAGGTGGTATTATTACAATGTTCAAATCAGTAGATGAAACCTTGTTCGTAGGGATACATGGTTATGGACTTTATATATTAAATGAAAGAACAAGAAATTTTGAAAAATATATTCATGACCCAAGAAATTTTGAAAGCATAAGTAGTAATAATATAGAATCTATACTCATTGATAATACCAGCGTATTGTGGGTTGGAACCGAAGGTGGAGGCTTAAATAAGTGCGATTTAAAACAAAAACCCATTGCACATTTTGAGCATAATATTCTAAATAAAAATTCGCTTACCAACTCTTTAATTAACTGTATAACTAAAGAGGGTAATAATACCTTTTGGATAGGAACTCAAAATGGCTTGAATCATGTTACTTTTACTGAGCCTCCTTACCAGAAACCAGTTTTCGAGAGCTTAAATTATGGAGATGAAATTAATAATCCTCAAATAAAATCAGAAGAAAATATATGGTCTGTTTTAAAAGATAGCGACGGTGATTATTGGATTGGAGGCGTGAATAGAGTAATGAGAATGAAAAGAAATGGTCTAAAAAACACTCTAAGCTTTGAAAAGACAGATTTTAATATGCTTGAAGTTAGTTCTATTATTGAAGATAGTAAAGGTACCCTTTGGTTTGGCTCAATGATAAACGGACTCATTAAATGGCCAAAAGCGAAATATCCAAATGGTTCATTCAACTACTCTAACCATACACATTATTTGCCTGATGATGAAGATAGATATAGTATTAGTACAAAAGAAGTAAGTTGTTTATATCAAGATAGTAAAGAAAATATATGGGTTGGGACTTTGCGTGGAGGTTTAAATTTGATTGTACCAGATGATAAGGATGGTAAAGATCAATTTGTAGCATTTCAAAATGATGCAAATAACCCAAATTCCTTAAGCCACAATTCGGTATTATCCATCTTAGAAGATAGAAATGGGGTTTTTTGGATTGGAACTTATGGAGGTGGATTAAACAAAATGATGTTACCCTCAAACGGAAATTCTGAACCAATCTTTAAACATTATACAGAAGCTGATGGACTGGTTAATAATGTAATTTATGGTATTCTAGAGGATGATCAGGGGTCGTTATGGATAAGTACCGATAATGGTATTTCTTCTTTTAATCCGGAAACAGAAGAATTTAAAAACTTTAAAAAAGAGGACGGTTTAAAAGGAAATAATTTTAGACCTGGTGCATACTTTAAAAATGATGATGGCTATCTGTTTTTTGGTGGTTACAAGGGATTAAATATTTTCAACCCTAAAGCCTTAAAAGAAAACGACATTCTTGCTCCAGTTGTATTTACAGGCTTAAAAATAAAGGATGTGGCTGTTGAAATAGGTGAGACCTACAATGGACGAATTATCTTGGATAAAAACCTGTCAAATATTTCAAAACCCATTACTTTACATTACGATGAAAATACCATTACTATTGATTTTGCAGCTTTACACTATGCTGCTCCTGAGAAAAATCAGTACAAGTACTTGTTAGAAGGGTTTAACAAAGATTGGATAACCTCCAAAAGTTCAAATTTTGCGCACTATACAAATCTTTCACCTGGCACATATACATTTAAAGTGAAAGCTTCCAATAATGATAGTGTTTGGAATGATGAAGCGGCGATACTTACGTTTAGGATTAAACCTCCTTTTTGGCTAACTTGGTGGGCTTATTTAATTTATATATTAGGTCTCTTCTCAATATTCTGGGGTATTCAATCCTACTTCCGCTTACGTTCTCAGCAACGAGTTTCAGAGCAGATTCAGCAAGAAATAGAAAATGTAAATAAGCTCAAGTTGAAGTTTTTTACCAATATTTCGCACGAATTTAAAACCCCAATTACGCTTATTTTGAGCCCAATTGAAGAGTTGATGGAATCTTTCGGTAAGAATGAAATTGTACAATCTAAATTAAAAATTGTACAGCGTAACGCAAATTCTCTTTTACGTTTGGTAAATCAACTTATGGAATTCAGACGCATTGAGGTAGGTGAAACTACGTTAAGCGCTTCAAAGGCGAATATTGTAAGCTTTATAAAAGAGATTGCACTGTCTTTTCAGGTGCCAGCAAAAAGGAAGGATATAGTCGTTTCCTTTGAAAGCCCTCTTAACACTTTACAGGTGTGGTTTGACTGGGATAAACTTGAAAAAATAATGAATAACCTTATTTATAATGCAATTAAGTTTACACCAGCTGGAGGTGAAATTATGGTTAAGATTACTAAATCACCAATAAATCAAGAAATTGAAATTTCAAAACGAGCAATACGAACAGAATTTGTGGATATTAGTGTTGAAGATAATGGTATTGGCATCGATAAAGAAAAGCTACCGTATGTTTTTCAGAGATTTTATCAGGTAAACCAATCCCAAAGATTGCCGCAGAAGGGTTCTGGTATTGGTCTGGCATTAACAAAGGATTTAGTTGACCTTCATTATGGTGAGATTAATGTAAGTTCTAAGAAAGGTGAAGGTTCAATATTTAAAATAAGACTTCCTTTAGGAAATAAACATTTACTTCCTGAAGAAATCTTGGACAGTCAGCCAATTAAAATATTAAATGAGGAAGCTGTAGATAATGAAATGTTGATTGCTGAAGAAGAGATTTCAAATGAAAATACAAACGAAAACAAGAGCAAAATATTAGTTGTAGATGATAATCCAGACATTCGTCTTTTTGTTAAAAATGGACTAATAGATAAATATCAAATTTTGGAAGCAGAGAATGGTAAGGAGGCTTTGAATATTACCCTGAAGCACATACCAGATCTTGTAATAACCGATGTACTAATGCCAGAAATGGATGGTGTTGAGTTTACGCGCAAATTAAAGACTAATATTAGAACTAGTCATATTCCAATTATCATGCTTACGGCATTAAATTCAGTAGAACATCGAATAAATGGATTAGAAGCTGGAGCAGATGCTTATATCCCGAAACCATTCAGAATGAATTTACTATCAACAAGGGTAAATAAGTTAATTGTATCTAGAGATTTAATGAAGCGTCGTTTCCAGACAGAGAAAGAGTTAACTCCAGATTATGTAACGCTTAATTCGGTTGATGAAATGTTTTTGAAGCAAATTATGGCGCACATGGAGGAGAATATGTCCAACGAACAATATTGGGTAGATGAGTTGGCCGCCGACATGAACACAAGTCGATCAACATTTTTTAGGAAGCTAAAAAGTTTAACAGGTCAGGCACCGAATGACTTTATGCGAGTGATACGACTTAAAAGAGCGGTTCAACTACTCGAACAAAACGAGTTAACCATTGCTCAAGTTAGTTACATGGTTGGTTTTAGGCACCCTAATTATTTTGGAAAGTGTTTTAGAAAATTCTTTGGTGTAGCACCTTCTAGTTATGTGAAAGAAAAGAAAAAAGAAAAAGTTTAGTCCAAGTATTCAATATTCTTACTTATATTTTCCTACGAAAGTACTTAAGGTATGCAGCTTCAGGAAGAATCAAATTTTTCAATCGTAGGTAATATTATAGTTATAGTATTACTTTGTTTGGTTGGGGTTCTTATTATTCTTTTAATTCGTAAAATAGTTACCACAATTCTTGACGCTATTGAAATGTTTTATGCGCGTTTCACAAAACGCCCAATTTTTGTACACTTTTATCTTATTCTAAGAGATTTAAATGCAAATGGACGTACCATTTTAGAAAATGAAAATAATTTTTATGTCAAATTAAATAAGACAAAAAAGCGATTCTTCAGACATAGAGTTGCTAGGTTTATTAAGAAGGTGAACTTCGAAGGGAAGGAAGGTTTTGAAATTACTGAAGAGGCTAAGGTTAGGGTGGCAGCTACAGCAATTATGTTGACTTTTGGTTTTAGAAAATACCTTCTAGAATATTTACAGCACATAATTATTTACCCGAGCATATACTATTCAAGATTTAGTAAATCTGAAAATAAAGGTGAATTTAATGCTCGTATTAAAACAATAGTTCTTTCTTGGGACAATTTTCTTATGGGTAATACTATAGTAAATGATAGACTGAACCTCGGTATTCATGAGGTTTCCCATGCAATTCATTTTAATAGTATAAAAAGCGAAGATATTAGCTCAATTTTATTTGTAGATACGTTTAATAGGCTTAGAGAATTGCTTTCGTCAGATGAAGTGTTGAAACAAAAGCTTACTAAATCTGGATTAATAAGAAGCTATGCATTTACGAATGATTCCGAGCTTTTAGCGGTAGTTATTGAAACATTTATAGAAACTCCTGCAGTTTTTAGAAGACAATTTCCAAGAATATATCATATGGTAAAGCAAATGCTAAATTTCAATTTTGAAGGGTATTAAATTACTTGAAATGATATTTATCATACTTTTTTAGCTTTTCAATTTATAACTTTAGAAGAAACTAATCTAAATATCAAGTAGTTATGATACGAAAAGCACCAATTTCAATGATAATGACCGAGGATGTCATTACATTGAATAGAAATGATAGTCTCGATAAAGCTAAAAGATTATTTAACCAATATCGTATTAGGCATATTCCCGTTGTTGAGGATAGTGCTATTATAGGTATGCTGAGTTATTCCGATTTGTTAAGATTAAGTTTTGCAGATATTACGAATGATGATGACAATGATGCCGATGTTATGGTCTATAACATGTTTACAATTAATCAAGTCATGAAGAAAAAAATAGTCGTCGTATCTCCTTCAAATTCTATTAAGGAAGTTGCCAAAATATTGGCCACCAAAGAGTTTCATGCCTTACCCGTTGTAAATAATAACCAATTAGTTGGAATTATAACCACTACAGATTTAATTAATTACCTTCTAGAGCAATTCTAGTTAAGGACATTAAGAGATTAACAAAAATCTACGAATTTGCTAGCGCCTTTAGTTGTTTTATGGTTTCAAGTTGGTTGTCACTTTTAAAGACATGACTTCCAGCTACGAAAACATCGGCTCCGGCTTCAACAAGTTTTTCAATGTTTTTATCAGTTACACCACCATCTATTTCTATTCGGGTATCTAAACCTTGATCTTCTATCATTTTACGTAGTTTTTTAATACGATTATAGGTGATGTTTTCAAACTTCTGTCCTCCAAAACCAGGGTTAATGGACATAAGAAGAATCATAAAGCATTCGGGTAAAATATCTTCTAAAACTGAAACAGGTGTTGTGAGATTAAGTACTACTCCTGCTTTACAACCTGCAGACTTAATTTGTCTTAAAGTTCTATGTAAATGTACAGTGGACTCATAATGCACTGTAATAATATCAGCACCAACTTTTGCAAATTCTTCAATATAACGCTCTGGTCTTTCAATCATTAAATGCACATCCAATGGCTTAGTGGCATGTTTTTTAATAGCTTGTATTACTGGCATGCCGTATGAAATATTGGGTACAAAATGCCCATCCATAACATCAATATGAAACCAATCGGCATCACTATTATTTACCATTTCAGTATCTCTTTGAAGATTACCAAAATCAGATGCAAGCATTGAAGGTGCGATTAATTTAGAACTCATTATAGTTAACTTTATTTTGCAAAAATAAGATTTTAAAAAGGGGGTTAACCAATTGTACGAATAAAGTTTTCCACCATAGTAATAAGTTCGTTGGTTATTTTATGATTGGCATTTTTTAACCAATTTAAATAGGACTTAAGTTCTTTAAACTCTGAACTATCCCGTAGAATAGTGAATCCGAAATTATAATCTTCAAATATGCGGTATTCAGTATCACTATTAATTACTTTAATAATGTTTTTGTGTCTTGAATCCTTTGAAATACGGATATAGGTTTGATCTACATCTTTATGAGTTCCCTCTAATACTTGTAGATAGTTACCATTATGATAGATTAATATGCCAGAGATATTATTTTTCGAATTATTGGCCTTGGCCTTAGAATACATTTCTTTAATATTTTCTAAAGAATCATTTTGCGTTGAACTACTAATGTAGCAAATGGTTTTAAGCATGATATAGAAACTATTAAAGTTAGATTTATATAGGAAATGTAAGAAAATATGCTTTATTCACCAAGGCGTAGATTAGTTTTGATTTAAAAAATGAACCCGCGGTAATCAGCCGCGGGTTCTTTCATCAATCAAAAAACGAACAGTTATGTGTAACTGTTGTTACTGTAATTTAGTCGTAATCTTCTTGAATTACTATCCTAAATATGTTTTTAATATTTTGCTTCTAGACGTATGTTTTAATCTACGAATAGCTTTTTCTTTAATTTGTCTAACACGTTCGCGAGTTAAATCGAATGTTTCGCCTATTTCCTCTAGTGTCATAGGATGTTGGTTCCCTAGACCAAAATATAAGCGGATAACATCAGCCTCACGTGGTGTTAAAGTCTCCAATGCACGCTCAATTTCTGTACGAAGAGACTCATGCAATAATTCCTTATCAGGATTTGGTGATTCACCCGAATTTAATACGTCATATAAGTTAGAATCCTCTCCTTCAACTAAAGGCGCATCCATACTTACGTGACGGCCAGAATTTTTCATGGACTCTTTAACATCATTAATAGTCATGTCCAATTCTTTTGCAATCTCTTCGGCAGAAGGCGGGCGCTCATGACTTTGCTCTAAAAAAGCAAAGGTTTTATTAATCTTATTGATAGAACCAATCTTATTTAATGGTAAACGTACAATACGAGATTGTTCCGCCAATGCTTGAAGAATAGATTGGCGAATCCACCATACAGCATAAGAGATAAATTTAAAACCACGCGTTTCATCAAAACGTTGTGCAGCTTTAATTAAACCTAAGTTCCCCTCATTAATTAAATCAGGTAAAGTCAAACCTTGGTTTTGATACTGCTTAGCTACAGAAACTACAAAGCGCAAATTAGCTTTTGTTAATTTCTCTAACGCTACTTGATCACCCGCTTTGATACGTTGAGCCAATTCAACTTCTTCATCAGCGGTAATTAAATCTACCTTACCAATTTCCTGTAAATATTTATCTAACGAAGCGGTTTCTCTATTAGTAACCTGCTTCGTAATTTTAAGTTGTCTCATCTAATATATGCTCTGATTTAATATTGAATAAATAGGTCGTTCAGTGGTTATACGTATGAAAATTAAATTTTGTTACAAAATATAACTATTAGTTTAATAATTGGACACTTTAAAATTAGGATAGTCACTTATTATAAATAAAAAATCCACAGTCCAACTGCGGATTCTTTATATTTATAGGATCAGATAATGAGTCTCAACGACTAACCTATTATTGCCATTCCTCAAAAATTAATTCTGTATTACGATACGTCAGGGTTTCAACAACTGTATGACTATTTCCATCTCCATCAGTATACGTATAATTTAATGTAAAGTTCCGTGTGGATGGATCATAAGTACCCGTACCTGAGATGTTAGAAGTACCGCCCGTCGGATTTTCTTCCGATATTGTTACGGTATTGTCTGCATTAATTGTAAATGTCATAACTCTATCGGCAATAGCAGGATTACCTACGTATGGTACTAAAGCAGTATTTCTGTTAATAGTACTGAATTCTACATCTTCATTTCTTACTAAATCATCATTGGAGTAGGTAACAGAAGAAGAAGGATCATCATTATTTGTGTCTGTTCCTTTAACATAATACCATCCTTCAAATTGGTTGATGTACTTAACAACAAGAACAGAATAATGCTTCCCGTCTAGAATAGAATCGGAAGTCGCACTAACAATCTCTACTGGAAGTGCATAAGTGTTTTCAGTGGCTAAAGGATCATTAAGAAATTGTTCTTTGTCCAATGTTAGTTTTACACTTCCAACAAAAGTACCACTAGGAATAGTGATTGTAGTACTTTCTAAATTATAATAATTATCAGGTAATCTTGTAAACTGCGAAAAGTTGTCTGCGTTTAAAAAACTATCTTGTATTGCGAACACCACTTCTTCATTCCTGTCGTTAGAATATTTTCCTCCAAGTACCGCACCAATCTCAAGAGACATTTCTTCACCAGGAGTATCAACTAAAGTTCTTAATGGAAACTGTCTGGCAAAGTAGGTTGCGGTGTAATCAAAATCTACTTTAAAGTCTTCGTAGCATGCTTGAAAAGATAGTAGCAATACCACAAAAAACATAAACGATGTTATTTTTTTCATATTTTTCATTTCTTAATTTGGTTCTTATTAATAGATGGCTACCATCCTTGATTTTGGGTTATGTTATTAGTCACTAAAATTTCACCAAATGGCAGTGGACCGTAAATCATAAAGCTTTGGAATGAAGGGACAACTAGAGTTTCTCTTGTAAAGTCAAAAGAGCCTCCATTATCATTAATTCTAACTGATTGAATAGGAGTGTTTAGGTTATCGTCCCATCTTCTTAAATCAAAGAATCGATGGTTTTCAAAGCAAAGCTCTATCCTACGTTCATTCTTAATAAGCTCTCGCATGTCTTCTTTTGTTGTAATTGAAGCTAAATAATCATCAGAACCTCCGGCAGCAATACCTGCTCTTCTCCTTAACTCTGCTATAGCCTCACGAGCACTCATGCCAAATGAAGTATCATCAGGACCTAGTGCTTCGTTTGCAGCTTCTGCAAAATTCAGAAACATTTCAGCCTTTCTAAACATGGCATAATAGTGTTCATCATTTTGCACGTCGCCAACTACTAAACTTACATTCTCACTTACCCACTTTCGTAAATAATATCTTGTCCTTGTTGAATTCTCTACTGTAACGCCTGCAGCTCCAGGCATGTTATTACCACCTTCAAAAGTTTCTATAGACTCACCTTTAAACTCTTTAGTATTGTAAATGACTGTCATGTCAAGGCGAGGATCTCTATTTTCGTACATAGAAGTTTCATCATAACCACTTGAGGGATGATCTATTGGATAACCATTCGCCATTGGAAAAGCATCTACTAGGTTTTGAGAAGGATTTGTTCTTCCAGCACCTAAGAGGGAAGGAGGAAAATTTTTGGCTTCCAATGAACTTGTTGCTCCACCAGCACCACCATTTACTCTTCGCATTATTAATTCAGAATTGGTCTGGGTAATATTATTATATTGATCGGTGCCGAAAGCATCTAAAGTGTTTCCAACAACCTCTATAACATCATAAGCAGCCTGTGCAGCTTGGGAGTAAGATGCTGTGCCGAAGGCAGGACTTGCTGCATATAATAAAACTCTTGATTTTAATGCTAAACAAGCAGTAGTGGTAGGTCTCCCCAAATTGTCTATTCCAAAATCTGGGTCAGTAGGATCTGTATAAGCTTCCAACAGCATAGATTCGCCAGAAAGTGCGATATCTAGGTCGGCAATAATTTGTTGTACACATTCTTGATAGGTATTTCGTGGTATATCAAAAATACCTTCACCATTAATATCAATTGAAGAGGTCATTAAAGGAATTCCCATTAGTGCTCCAGTTTCATCTATTCCTCCATAACGACGCAATAAATCAAAATGTATCCAAGCACGCAAAAAATGAGCCTCTCCTCTTAATCTCTTTATATAATTTGCATTACGTTCTTCTTCACCTGGTGCTCTAAAGTATGTTATAGAACCGTCAAGACCTAATTCCATAAATTGATTAAGGTTTACTAAATCATCATACCGCGCTTCCCAATTGTTTAAAGGGTTTATTTGAGCAGTCCAGTAGCCGTTAATAGATAATAATTGATTAAGACTACTCGTTAAAACATTGGTTACAGCATTATCAGTGGCGCAATCCAAAAAGTCCCCACCATAGGTATCATATGTCGATGGGATTGATCTGTAAGCATAGGTTAAAAGTCCTTCAACCGTTGTAGGATCTCCTAATATTTGATCTAATGTTCTTTCGTTGGTAAGTTTAGGTTCAAAATACTCATCACAAGATGTAAGCATTAAACATAAACCCAAACAAAAAGGGACTAGAATATTTTTCATGTTATTATTTATTTTGAAACGTTTTATTACTTGAGAAATGTTTTCGTTTCTTTTTGTATATCTAATTTCCATATTTCCTAATGTATAAATCTTAATTAAAATGATACGTTAACTCCCATTGACATTGTTTTATACATAGGATAATTTGTCACTCCAGCGCTCAAATTCTCAGGATCTGAATTTTTAATTTTAGAGAAAGTAATAATATCATTTGCTCTAACAAAAAGTCTCATGTTATTAGATCCTATCTTAGCACTTACGCGCTCAGGTAAAGTATAGCTCAATTCTGCAGTTCTTATTTTAAAATAGTCACCATCAACCAACCAGAATGTTGAGTTTCTATAACTATGCCCTTGTTCTAGAGAAGTTAGCCTAGGTTGTGTTGCGCCAGCTACATTTCCTGGAACTGCAGCATTTAGTGCTTGTACAGACCATTTATCTTCTCCTGTATTCCAATAATAAGAATTATTAAGATATCTATTAAAGTCTGATGCACCTTGCCCAATAACAAATAAACCAAAGTTCTTATATTGTAAATTTAGATTGATAGCATAATTCATTCTTGGATAACTATTACCTATCTCTTGCCAGTCAAACTGATCAATCACCCCGTCATTAATAAAATCTTGATATCTTATATCTCCAGGAATTACATCACCATAAATAGACCTTAGACCATCAGCATCAATTTGGTCTTGACTTTGATACAGACCCAAGTCAACTAATCCGAACATCGCATCTGTTGGTAATCCAGTTCTATTTAAATGCGGGAATGCGTTTAATTCGTCAAATACTTCACGAACTGCTTTTGATATTAATAGATTCCCAGATAGAGAATACTTGAAATCACCAATGTTATCCTTATATCTAATGAACATATCAATACCTTTATTAGATATTTCATTAAAGTTACCAACAGGTTTAAGAGAACCTAAATAATCTGGTAATGAGTTGTTTAATGTAATTGGAATTCCTGAACGTAATTCGTCAAAATAATTAATTTCCAAATCTACTTTATTGTTGAATAAGCTTGCTTCTAAACCAACGTTAAACTCGGTAGATTCTTCAAAAGTAAGGTTTGGATTTCCAATTTGACTTGCCTGCCAACCAAAAGCTATTGTATTGTTGGCTGGACCAGTTCTAATGTTACCACTGGCAACATAGAAATCTTGGTCAAGCAAATAACCAAAACTATCATTGGCATCATAGCCCATTACACCGTAAGAACCTTTAAGCTTTAAAAAATTAAAAGTCTTGCTATCTTTTAAAAAGTCTTCATTAGATATAATCCAACCTAGGCCTCCACTAGCAAAAGGTTTCCAACGGTTTTCTTTAATGAATTTATCAGAACCCATATAAGAGAAAGCGCCTTCTACTATATAACGGTCTTTAAACATATAATTGGCACGAAGACCTATGTTCATGTTTTTATCGTCTTGAACTGTGCTTCTTCCTTCTATCAATGTTTTAACTTGATAGGTTTGTTGTAAAGCGGAAACATCAATATTTAAGGCATGATCATCCCAAACTTTATCATAATTTATAACTCCAACTAGTCCAATATTTCTATTCACATCATCGCCTAAAGCGCGTTCATCATCTGCAAGTTGGTCTATACCATCTCTTACACCATCTACAGGATTAACTCTTGAATAAGTTAGTGTTTGACCGAGTGCGATATTATTAAACACATCAAATGTTATATATCCAGTAGCAGAAAGACCATCGGCAATACCACTAAGGTCAAGATTAACACCTACATTAGATTGTGCATAAAGATTTGTTGTTCTTACATAGCCAGACCTAGATAATTCACCGAACAAATTGGTTCCTAATCTTGGAGTCCATCCTAAATCCTCACCATTGTCGAGTAATAAAGCATAATCATTCGGTCTATGAGTTGATAATCCATTAAATAATGTTGAATTACCTATATCGGCTCTTTCCCATAAATCAAATCTAGCCGCTATATCTAAGAACATAGATAAGGTATTGTTTACTTTATAATCAAGATTTCCTCTAACGTTAATTCGATTAAATGACTGCGTTTTAAATTTTTCCAATCCATTTTCATCAACGAAACCTAGATTTAAAAAATACTTAGTAGATTCATCTCCTCCTTGAAGTTGTGCATTAAATCTAAAAAAGGTGGTGTTCTTTTTAAGAAGTTCATCATAGAAATTTACATCTGGAAAAAGTTCAGATGAATTATTCGCATAGTTGCTGATATCTTCACTGGAATAAAGTGGGTCTAATCCATCATTAATTCTAGCTTGGTTATATAGGCTAGCGTATTGTGCTGAATTGAGGTATTCGGGTAAAACAGAAGGTGTTTTAAATCCTGTTTCAGAGAAAAAAGTCACCTTCTTCTTACCATCATACCCTCTTTTAGTAGTAACTAAAAGTACACCATTTGCCGCTTTACTACCGTAGAGCATTTTGGCAGTTACGTCCTTTAAAACACTAATATTATCTATTTCATCAACAGCAATACTCGATAAAGAACGGTTGGCTATCCCATCGATAACTATCATAGGAAAGTCGTTAGCTCCACCACGAGAAAGCCCCCTTATCTTTAAAAATGTATTATCAATACCAGGAGATGCATTCCCTTTAGAAATTATTAATCCAGGCACTTGACCTGCTAGCGTTGATTCTACGTTATAATCAGAAGTATGAGATATGTCTTCGGCAGTAATTACATCAACTGCTCCAACCATTCTTTTTTTACTTAATTTACCGAACGGAAGTGTGACCTTATCCTCAGAGTTAATTTTCTGAATTGAATCATTGCTCTGCTGTTGTGCAGATGTAACACCCATAAAGGCTGTTATTAGTATTAATATGTAATATTTCATATTTTTTAGTTTAGTTTATTGAGTTACCAGTTACCAACCTGGGTTTTGTTCAAATACTGCAAAATTATTCATAACGGCAGATGGGAAAGGGTACCAATAGTGTTTAGGTTCAAACACACGTTGTGCTCCAGGAACAACCTTCTTACCGAATACTAGGTTACCGCTGGAATCTTCACTAATGTCTAATCCATAAATCTCACCCTCACCAAGAACTTCAACTGCTAGATGCCATCTTTTTAAGTCGAACCATCTATGCTCCTCTTGAAAAAGTTCAACAGCACGTTCATTATAAATACGTTGTTTAAATGTTTCTTTATCCGCCGTGTATTTAGAAATTACAGGAGGCATTTCGGCTCTTTCCCTAACTACATTAAGCGCACTAACAGCAGTAAAAGACGATCCGGGAATTGCACCGTTAGGCCCGTATACTTCATTTGCGGCTTCTGCAAGGTCAAGATAAACTTGAGCAACTCTTATGTAAGGCATGTAAACAAAAAAGCCAACCGCGCGATTCCAGTTATCATTACCTGGCCAACTATGCTTTCCTCTACTGTAATATCCTGTCCATGCATTATTCCAAACATTAAATTCTTGGTTGAAATGGAATCCACCTGGACTTACGTCAACAACACGTCGCGCAGCACCAGGAGCACTAGCTAAACCTTCAAACATATTATCGCCATGTACAAATATAGCACGTCTTAATCTAGGATCTCTATTTTCGAAAGGATTACTAGGGTCGAATCCGCCAAGGGTTTCAGCGTCTGGATCGTTAGTAGCGTAACCACTAGCTGTTTCAAACCAATCAACTGCATTTTGAGTTGGATGACTACATGCACCCCATCCACCTAGCATTTGAGGCAAAAACCATCCAGAACCATAACGAGAAGAGGTTACAGGATCTGTATACGCAGAATGAGGAGGAACAATCAAAGATTCTGGGGAGAAAGTACTGGTACGGCTATACCAATTATCTGTATAGTTCTCCCAGGTATGCATTCTATAACCTCCTGAAGCTAAACCATTAATACACTCTACTGCAGCATCAACAGCAATTCTTGCGTAGTCGGTGTTATATTGTTTACCATTCGATCCGAAAGGATTTAATTGAGGGTTCATCAACGGACTCGCCGCATAAAGTGCTGCCATTGCCTTTAATGCGCGTGCCGAAGATTTAGACCCTCTACCCAAATTAGGTCCCGTCCATCTTTCAGGTAGTAAGGCAATTGCTCTATCCAAGTCTTCCAAGATAAAATCCGAAGATTCTAAATAGGTCGGTCTTGGTAAATCAAATTCTGAATCAGATGATAGAACTTGATCTAAAATTGGCATTGGGCCATATCTTCTAATGATTTGAAAGTAGTGAAATGCTCGCAAATAATAAGCTTGACCCACAAGCTGATCTTTCAATTGTTGTGAAGTAAAGCCTAATTCTGTTGGATATTCTTCTAACTGATCAATGTTTTCTAAAAGCATATTAACCGCTCTGATGGCCCACATCCCTTTATCTACAACATTGGCGAATCTATCTCTGGCATCACCAAACTCTTGGTTTCTAGTCAGGAAGGTCATTCCTCCTAAATCTCTCCAATTTTGGTCAAACCAATTACCAGCATTAAAGGTGCTGGCCATTGGATTATTCAGTTTAGCCGATTGGTTTTCATCAGCCATAACAAAAAATTCTCCCTCCCAGTCATTCCAGTTATACTTTGGGTTATTCATTAACCTGTAAGCTCTATCTATTATACTGCGCGTTGCAAAATAATCTGTAAATACTTCCTCTTGATCAACACCTCGTTCTGGAGCCACATCTAAATAATCTTCACAGGAGAAGATGCATACAAATGCTACTATCGGAATAAGTAGCTTTTTAAATACTCGTTTCATAATTTCTATTTTTAACAATTTTTTTAAAATGATAATCTAACACCTAAATTGTACCTTTTGGTGATAGGATATACCTGGAGTACTTGTTGTTCAGGGTCAAAAGCACCAGGTAGGTCGGTCCACGTTGCCAAATTGTTACCATTGGCAAATATTTCAAAGGTTTTAAAGACATTTATTTTCTTTAAAATATCCTGTGGTATTCTATATTTTACTTCAAATGTTTTAAATCTAATGAATGCTGCGTCTCTCCATTGATAATCACTAAATTCTGTATCGTGTTGGTTACCTTGTGTACTTAAAGCAGGACGCGAACCATTTGGATTACTAGGAGACCACGCATCTCGCATTTCATTATTCAAATAGTGAAAACCAGATTCTGTTGCTGCTTCATATTCAAATAAATAAGTTGAGGAAACCGGTCTGTTTAAACCCCAAGCTCCATTAAATAAAGCGTGAGCCGAGAAATTTTTGTAGGTAAACCCAAACTGAAGAGCAAAGTTTTTTGTATTTAAGCTAGGATTTCCTATTGCAACATAATCTTGATTGTTTATTACACCGTCTGCATTATAATCTACATAATTGAAGGAGCCTGGACTAAGAGAAGGCTCAAGCCCAGAAGCTGGTGAGTTATATACATCATCCCAAGATCTATATAAACCATCTGTTAATAAACCACCTCTCCAACCGATTGGTTTACCAGCTTGTTGTTGGTTAGGCGGCGCTTGGGCCGGATCATCCCTTTCTACTATTCTAGTATCCGTTATTGACATGTTTCCTCTAAAGAAATACGTAAAATCTTTACCTATAGAGGAGTTCCATCTTACCTCAAGGTCTATACCCTGACTTTTAGTTTCACCTATATTGGCCAAAGGAGAGCTATTTCCAAACCAAGGCACAACTGTATTTCTTCTCATTAAAATGCCTTCTCTGCGCTCATTAAATAGCTCTATTGTTGCGCTTAATTGATTATTTAACATACGAAATTCAACACCTAAATCTTGTTTTATGGCTGTTTCCCAAGTGTTTGCAGCATTCGGAGAAAAACCTTCAATAATCAAAGCACCTGTACTTGTTGTAGGATCTCCAAAGAACGAATTAAACTGCCCACTATCTTGAACTTCAAAAATATTTTGATATTGAAAACGTTCAGGAATATTACTGCCTGCAGGGATAACATTATCTCTACCAACTTCACCATAAGAGTATCTAAATTTCAAGAAATTTAAAAAACCATCAGTACTACCAAAGAAGTCTTCTTTTGATACTACCCAGCCTACAGCCAAAGATGGAAAGAATCCAAATCTCAAACCAGGAGCCCAGTTTTCACTACCGTTGTATGCGCCATTAAATTCAAAAAGATATTTACTTTTATAATCGTAGGTAGCTCTTGCAATCCATGCCTCTTCTAATTGCGGGAATGTATAGAATCCAGTGTTTTGAAACCTTCTACGATTGAATAACCCCATAAGACCAACATTATGATCTTCACCAAAAGTCTCATCATAATTTAGACGTAATTCGTAATATAAGGTGTTGCTATATCCTCTCCTTCTTTCGTTTGTAACGTTTGGTAGTGGGTCTACAGCATTGGCGTCATCATCCAATAAAAAGTCGGGTTCACCAGGTTCACCCCTTAATGGATTTATACCCCAAAACAGCAAATTATTCACTTGAATTTCATCACGATAATTCTGTGTGTAATTATAAGAAACTTTTGCGCTAGCCTTAAATGTTGGTGTAATATTTTGAATTAATGTGAAATCAGTAAATAACGTACTATCATTACGATTCCATTCCCCTGCCCGTTGAATTCTATAGAAATTTGGATTAACAACAGCATTAGGAATAGTTGTTAAACGACCATCAGGAAGAATTGGCATTGGACCCTCTAAAGGTGTTTGAAACACACGAGAAAAAATATCTCCACCTCCAGTAGCTACACCATTATTCGTGGCTTGTGTAAGTTGATTTCCATTGAAAGCCAAGAATTGTCCAGCTAAATTGGCTTGGAATTTCGTACTCTCACTAAAATTAAAGTCGAGATTAGATCTCCAAGTAAATTTATTTTGATAGGTTCTAGGGTCGAAATCTGCCTGTTTTTGATAGTCAAAAATATCACCATCGTACTGATAGCCCAAGGAAGTAAAATAGGTTACGAATTCATTACCACCAGAAATATTTACATTGTGTTGAGAATTTGTTCCTGTTGTTAATAGTTCATCTACCCAAGAGGTAAACGTATAGAATCTAGGATCTCTATTTGGATCTCTCCAGATGTCAATTTCGCTCTGTGGTACCAAGAGATCGTATCTGTAATCGTTTAAAGCCGCTTGATTAAAAGCCTCTAACCTAGTGGCGTAGTCGGCATAATAATTAGTGTCAATAGTAGGCTCTTTAAGACCGAAACTACTTGTAACGTTAATTTGTGTTTGTCCAGCCTTTCCACGTTTTGTAGTTACCAATATAACACCATTAGCACCTTTAACACCAAAAACAGCAGTTGCGGATGCATCTTTTAAAACTGAAATAGACTCTATTTCATTAGGATCTAAATTGTTAAAATCACGTTCTACACCATCTACAAGAAAGAGTGGACTCTGACTTCCTGCAAAAGAACCTGCACCACGAATTAAAATATTTGCAGCTGTAGAACCAGGTTGTCCAGCAGCTTGAGTAGTTGATACACCGGGCATGATACCAGAAAGTGCTTCTGATACAGTGGTTACAGCACCTGCTCTTAGAATTTCTTCTCCTTTGGCTTGCGTTATAGAACCTACAACAGATTCTTTTTTCTTAGTACCAAACCCTACAACTATAACCTCGTCAAGAGTTGCCAAATCCTCCTCTAAAACGATATCAATTTGTGTTTGACCTTTGACCTCGACGTTTTGATTGACAAAACCTAGATAAGAAACTTGGAGTACAGCATTTTCACTTGCAACATTAAGCGTAAAATTACCGTCAAAATCTGCTGTTGTACCATTGGTTGTACCTTGTTCTATAATACTAGCTCCTGGCAAGGGCTGCCCACTGGCATCTTTTATTGTTCCTTGCACCTGAAACTTAGTTTGAAAATCTACAATTACACTAGCAAAATTTGCATTATTAATAGTGTAACTAGAGTTCGCCTGAATTTGAAAAAAGGATAAAACTAATACAATCGAGAAAAGTTTTGCCTTGTAAATTTTTCTTAGTTTAAATGGAGCATGTCCATTATCATTACTTATTTTTTTCATTCAATTTGTTGTTCATTACGTTTAGTTAGTGAATTGTTTATTCTATTTATTTACATTTTAAGTTTTGTTTTAGTTCATATTGAAAATAATAGAATAAAAGACTTGTTTAAGTATGTGTCATATCATAATCATTAAATTTAATTTTTAATAGTTCGTTTGTGTTTAGTTGATAATATTTATGAATCATAAATTTCAACACAGGAATATCCAATTCAATTAATAAACTTTAATAGTATGTAATAATCCAAAATTTCAGTTAAGTGAAATTATCGATTCGCGTACAGAATGGTTTGAAAATTGGTTTGAGATATAGTTGGTTGACATACTCTGAATATAATTCAAGTTGTAAAGTTATGTTAAATTTAAGAATAAGAAAGTTAATGTCAAATTTTAAAGGATAATTTCGTTCACATTAGGGATAAATTTGGTTATTTTCCGCTTATATCATGTGTTTGCGAGTGTTTGTTTAGATGGTTTTTAATCACTTTTTGACCTTTTTCGTGTTTCTTATTTTAACACTCAAATATTAAAATGCTGTTAAATTTTAAGAGGATAATCTTATTTATTCCATAAAACCACGCGCTTCATATTTTTATATGGAGGGTAGGCATAAACACCTCCGGTAACAGCCTCAATTTGTTTATCATTGTTAAAATCGCCCAATTCTAGAGTTATTAAATGAGTTGGTAAATTGGCTATTTTTTGTTTAATAAATTTATTGGAGCCGTCATTTTTTAGTAATACAAAACTTTCAGATTTTGGATTGTCCCAGTAATTAAAACCACTTAAGGCTAAAATGTCATTGTCATTGTCGTTATCAATATCCACAGCTCTTGCACTAAATGCTCCAGGTAAATCGCATATGCGCTCAAATTTAAAAGACAGATTTCCTTGGTTCTTTAGCCATTGTACACCGTGCCATGGTCTGGGCATAGGAGGTAAATAATCAAAAGCATCTCCATTAGTATATAAAATATCTTTTAGGCCATCTTTATCTAAATCTACTATCGATATTCCACTTGAACCGTAATCTTTATTGTTTGAACCCCAAAGTAGTTTACTGCCAAAATTACCTTTACCGTCATTTATAAAACAATATATTTCTTCGTATTCTTGGGTGACAAGAGATATGAGGTCTAGGTCGGAATCATTATCAATATCAATTACCTCAATATTTAATGGGCCTGCAAGGTTTTGCAGAATATGGCTTTTAAATTCCCAATTTCCTAAATTTTCTATCCACCTTGTTTCACCGTCATCGTATCCAAAATGTGCCACGGCCAAATCTTTATCACCATCACCGTCTAAATCTCCAGCTCGTACGTCGCAAACTCGTGCAACATTTTCAACAATTTTTCGAACTTTAAATTTTTGTTCGCCAGTATTTTCTAAAATAATAACCGCTCCTATTTTTTCATTACTTGGAAATAATTGTCCTAATGCGGCCACTATCAAATCTTTATCTCCGTCCTCATCAAAATCAATTACTTCAATGTGGGCCGGCCCATTAATTTTTTCAGCTATTACTATTTCGGTAAAAGTGTTATCTGTGTTTTGCTTAATCCATCCAATGCTATTGGTTTCCATATCGCAAACCAATACATCTAAAAGACCGTCATTATTTAAATCATTAGCTGCTAAGTGTGCAATCAAGGGTTTGTTATAGGATTTGGATCCAATTTCTTTTGAATTGGAAAAAACAGAAGAAATATTTTCGACTTGAGACTTTTCTTCTAATTCAATTGTGTCTTTATTTTTTTGATTTTTACAACTGAATACGGTTAATATCAGAACGAGTAAATAAACCTTAGTATAACTTACCCAAAAGGCTTTATTTTTTTTCATAATACTAATAATAAATAATAAAGCATTATTGCTCCATATTAATTAAAATTATATAATCGGTAAGCGTGTTAATTTGTTGTTCGCTTATTTGAGGTCTAGCCATAATACTATTTAAAAAAGATAGGGGCTTCTCGAAATTTGGGTCTTTTATTCCTCTATAAATATATGCCCTATCGACAATCAATTTTAATTGCTTTCCATCCATTCTTTGCACAATACTTTCATTACCAAGAATTGAGTTTAAAGGTGGTCCATACATTTTTTCTCCCTCCAATGAATGACATTGTACACAACCGATATCATTAAATAGTTTGGTTCCTTCTCTCTTTAAAACAGCATTGCTATTCTCCTTTTTTTTACAACTATAAATTTGAGAATAAACCAAAATTACCAACATGAGTTGTAAAAATCGCATGATTTTAAAGTTATAATTTATCAGTGAAAATGCAGTAGAATTATTTACACGTAAATATAGAAAAACCAAAAAAGATATGTTGAATAAAAGAAATATCTTTGTTCAAGTTTCATCATATTTATACCTAATCTATTTAATGAGCAACTTCAAAAATTATAACGTTTTGTTTTATTGTGCAATCTTAATTTGCTTGTTAGGTTGTAGGAATCATTTAAGTAAGCAAATCCCTGAATTACCTGAGTTAAGCAGTAGCTCGAATGCTTTACAAACTCAGATAATAAATGCTCATCAAAAGGCGATAGGAAAAAGTTCTGCCGTTAACTTAGGTGAGTTGGGTATGGTTTATTATTCTTCAAACTACTATAGCAGAGCAAAAACCTGTTTTGAATTAGCGAAAATCAAGGATTCTGATGCATGGGAATGGAGGTATTATAAAGGCTTAATTCACATGGAGCTAGGGGAATCTGATAGTGCGCTTTTTGAAATGAAATCGATTAAAAAATCAAGCCCTAACGTATGGCTCGCCTCTTATAGGTTGTCTGATATATATAGACAAATGGACTCCTTGGGAAGGGCAGAAGAAATTCTGAAAGAAATAATTAATTTAAATGAAGGGGCAACCAAAGTTACAAATTCTTTAAGGTCTACTTATTTTCCTTTGCAGTTGCATGCTAAACTGTTACTTAGTAAAGTTTATAATTCGGGCAATAAAAATAGCAAGGCTAAGGCAGAATTAAAATATTTGACAAATAGATATAAAACTTTTGGGCCTCCTTTTAGAGAACTTGGGATTTTGTACGATAATGAAGGTAACCCAGAGTTGTCAAATAAGTACCGAGAAAGGGCTGCCGATTTAGAAGAAGTTAATGAGCCCTTAGATACATTACAGGATAACTTGGCTCTAATGTCGGCATCAGAAAGTTATGTTTTAAAACAAATTGACATCGCAAGACAAGGAGTAGATAGTAAATGGAGTTACGAGCTGATAAAAAGCGCAAGGGAAAATATGCCTGAAAGTAAGTACGTACTTTCTAAGGCTATTAGTCAATATTTGGCTCAAGGCACTGGTGAGCTGGCTATGCCACTTTTAAACAAACACTTCGATAGCTTTAAAGATGATTATAATGAAATGATTAAAATTGGTGTCGAGTTGGCAGATGCGGGATACAGAACAGAAGCGTTGAGGTATTTGAAGCATGCGAGATCATTTGAAAATATTACAGATACACAACTTACCAATATATCTGGAATGTATCTTGAAAAATTAAATATACCTAGAGAAGCTGTTAAAATAATGGAAACGGTTGTTGATAGAAACACCAATAACGCTGAAATATTGGGTGATGCCATATTTTTGATGTTGCAAGCTAATGAATTGGAGACGGCCGAAATGTATTATATACGTTTAAAGAAAATTGATTCTCAAAATCCTAGCATCAACATTTATGAAGGCATGCAAATGGAAAAAAAGGGGAATATTGAAGAAGCAATTCGGTGTTACCTTGCGGCGTTTGTTAAAAATCCTAAAAATAAGTTTATAATAGGGCACATAAAGGATTTAATGCTACAGCAAAAGAGGTGGAGAGAAATGGAATCATTTCTTAGAAAGGCTCTAGAAGCTTATCCAAATGATAGTCAGGTTCAAATGTATTTAGGTTGGGTACTAGTATCTTATCCTGATGATGGCATCAAAACTAATGATATAACGGAAGGACTAGAATATTCTGAAAGAGCGTTTTTTAACTGTAGATATCAAATAGCTGATAGGGTTTCAGCAGGACGAACTTTAGCGGTAGGTTATCATTTATTAAATAATAATACAATGGCTAACTACTATCTTGATAGAACAATTGGTATTGCCGCTAAAGCTAGATTTGGTCAAGATTATATTGGAGGTCTTCAAAATTTAAAGCGTCGGTTTGCCAACAAGGCTTTTAATTAAGTAGTATTTATTTCATAAGTCTCAGGATGGAGAACAAAATGTCTATAGAAATATCATTGCATCCTCTCTAATAATCCTTTGCCTTACGATATCGATTTTAGCATGAATTTTATTAAAAAATAGGGTGCGATCTTTTTCTCCTGCATTTACTAATAATTTGGAGTTAGACATTTGCTTTTTTAGGAATTCATGCATCATTTCACAGGTATGACTATGCTCAATTTTAAAATAGCTTAAAACTGTAAACGGAGAGAAAAACACTTTACTAAAAGGTGTAATTATCATAACGGTATTGGTAAGAACGTGCAAATCACATTTATATAAATGATAAGAATTTTCATTGGTGGCATCAGTTATGCTTTGTTGTATGGTTTGCTTTTCAGTGTGATCTATTACTGTGCTTATGTCATCACATATCTTAAGGGCAATGTCTTTTGAAACTAGACCTGCCTCAAAATAATAAAGAAGTTGTTGTAACGAACCTGTTACCGTGTTGTCATTCCAAAGTTCGGTGATGTCAATATATTTGTATGCTGCACTAAGATTGAAAGCACTTTCTAATAGTGAATCTGGTATTATTTTAATCCATTCATCAAAAGAAATTTTGCTTTTGGCCATTTCAGAATTAAGATCTTTTAGCCAAACGTACATCTTATATCTTGATAGATAAGAGTCGTTCAATGTATGGAAAAAAGGAATGTCCTTGGCAGAATAAATCATTTCGCAATTTTTTAGCTTTATTAAATTTGAAATGTTTGCCAATGAAGCTTTTAACCATAATTCTAGTCCTAATTCATCTCGCGGTTGAGGGGGAAGTTCTGCTATTAGAGTATTAGAATTTCCTACTTCAAATAGTTTATTTAAAGATATTTTGTAGTGCTTTGCTAGTTTGACGCTTTCCTCTAATGAAAGATTGGTTTTTAAATTGATGCGACGATATGCAGCATCATATCCAATATCTAAAACACCAGCTATTTCATCAACAAAAGAAGTATTGTCTTTGGATTTCTCTTTTAGGTATTTAACAAATTGTTCTTGCATTTTATGAAAAATTACAAGTTCTATGGAAGGTTATTTGTGAAAATTAAGAAATTTTTTTGAGATTTTTAGCTGTTTTGTCTAATCGATTCTTAAAAAGTGCAATTAAATTTGAGAACTCTAACAGTTTTGCTATTAACAATTTAAGAAACCAACCTATGAAAAATCAAAATTCACAAAAGGCAAGAGCGCTTCTAAAATCGATCTATCAACTTATAGACAATTATATTTATTATGTATTGATAAATAAGAAAGCCAAATCAGAGTCTAGTCTGAATGCTTAAAATCAATTGTTGTGCTTAAAGTTATAAATTTCTTATTAATTGCAGGTGTTGTTCATGGTTTTGCATTTAACCTCGTCACCATGTTCGCAAAGAAAAAGTATGATAGGGTAATTATTTTCCTTAACCTGATCATTTTTTTTATTTCATTGAATAACCTTCAAAGATGGTTAATAGACAATGGATATATTTCGGATTTATTCCTTGTACAACAACTTCTTATACCTTGGTATCTTTTTATTCTGCCAATGTTCTATGCCTTTACCACTCATTTTTTAAAAGTCAAAGACAAGGTGAACGATTTTTTAAAAATTTCAATATTAATTTTTTGTGTAGAGTTTTTTATGCGTCTTTGTCTCATCTCTTATGTGTATTATGAAGTACCTAATAGGGATACTTCACTTATAAAGGAGTATACAACATTAGAGGATATCTTTAATCTTTTATATAGTATCTTTTTACTGATAAATGCTTGCTTAATAATTTTTAGACGGCATCATTTGATTGCTTATATTTTATCCTATGACGATTTAAGCTGGATAAAATGGTTTATAAAACTTGGAGGAGGCGTTGTGCTTTTTTGGGCAGCAGCATTGGGTATTAAGACATTAACAGGAAACGATGATGCTTTTAAATTAGTGAATTTAAGTTCTTCAATTCTTTTGTATTGGATGGGGTATCAAGGATTTTACAAGTATCATATTTTGAAAGATCGCATAGTCCTACGAAGTTCATTAGATGCCAATTCTATTGCTTTAATAGCTCCAAGTACACCTATTCATGACGAAAATCAGGATGATTTTTTTAATGAAAAGCACAAAACCGATTTTGAGCGCGTGAAAGGTCATATTATTGAAAATAAACTATACCTAGACCCTTTATTAAGTATGGAAACCCTAGCAACTGAATTAGGTATGAGTAAAAGTTATTTCTCAAAATTGATAAACTCATACAGCGATTATAATTTTTCTGATTTTATAAACTCATTACGAGTAGAACAAGCAAAACAATTCTTATCAAATGATGAGTTTTCTGAATATACTATAGTGGCCATTGGGCTTGAATGTGGCTTCAACTCAAAATCTACCTTTTATTCTGCATTTAAAAAATTTACTTCTGAAACACCTACTACATTCAGAGGTAAATTTTAACCTCCTTTTTAGTCCGAAATAATCGTTGGACATCCCAATTATTACATCCTAGACCATATTGGACAGTGGTTTTTAGTTGTGCCAATACTTTTACGATTAACAAATAATCATAAAAATTTTGAGTCATGATACCAATGTTAATATTATACCTCATAAAGAAATTCAAAAGAGGATCACGCTTTTCAAAAAGAATAGCTTGTGTTAAAAGGATAGCTATGAAACTAAAGATTGCAGCTGCGTTATTTATTGTTACTACATCTCACGCCAACGATAAAAAGCAGGTACAGCACGTAAGCTACAATGTGGTTAGAAACAATACCGTTATAGGCACAATTAATGTGACCTGTGATATTGAAAATGATTCAACAATTTATTCTTTAGACAGCGATATAGATGTGAGATTTCTTCTAAAGTTTAGTATTAAAGGGGAAGAAACATCCATTTATAAAAATGGTATTTTGATTTACTCCTCAGTTTTTAGAAAAGTAAATAACAAAGTGAAGGCACACCATAATGTTGTTTACAGGAACAAGAAATATCACTTAAAGAAATCCGGTAGCTCCAAAAAGTTGGACTTCACGACAATTCGAGATAATCTTGTTATGCTGTATTTCAAAGAACCAAAAGGCGTTAAATCCATTTATTGTGATAATATAAAGAGCATTGTAAAACTTGAGGAATTGGGAAATGGAAAGTACAAAGTGGATTTTTCAGATGGGAAATTTAACATTTTTCATTACGAAAACGGCAAATGTGTAAAGGTAGAGGCCAATAGTGCATTATTCAGTGTAACTCTAATTCCTGTGCAATCATGATACATGCACAAAACATATGGATATTTATAGGCATAACGTTCCTAACGTACTTTTTGGTAAGTTGGGTTTATAAAAGGCTAGAACTGGTAAATCTTGAAAAAGCTTTAACCGTTAGAAATGGACTTAGGCTTTTAAACCTAAAGCATAGCCTTGGTATTATTCTTTTTGGCGTATTGTTCTATATAATGCTACCAGAGCTTAGGTATTTGATTACAACCATTGAAGTGCCTAGGCTAAAAATTCTTATTCCTTTTATTGTTCTACTGATACTGTGCGGATGGATATCTTTAATGTCAGCACAAAGCACAAATAACAAAACCGAAGCTAGAAGTCACTATTCCTTTTCAGAAGCATGGTTGTATTTTACTGTAAGATTCCTGTTTTTATTCTGTTACGAGTTTTTCTTTAGAGGGGTCTTACTTTTTAGTTTATTAAAGTATTTTGATGTAATAACAGCTATTGGTATCTGTACATTCGCTTATTTAATAATTCACCTTTTCGATTCTAAAAAGGAAATTATAGGCACTATCCCCTTTGGAATAGTACTCTGCCTATTGGCTTACACAACTCAAAATATTTGGTTCGTTTTTGCTTTGCACTTGATGCTATCCGCAGTTTACGAAATCTCAATTTTTTACCATCAAACCTTAAAAAAATAATTATGAAAGTATTACTTACAGGCGCAACCGGTTATATAGGGCATCAGTTGGCATTGGCTCTAGCACAAAGAAATATTATAGTGCACGCTCTAGTTAGAGATTTGAATTCAATCAAAGCGCCAATACACGAAAATATTCTGCTTTTTAAAGGGAATATATGCGACTACCATTCCACTGCTAAAGCTATAAAAGAATGTACTTATGTGTTTCATGCGGCAGCATATACAAATTTAAAATGTAGGGATGTAGACAACTTTTATAACACCAACGTTTTGGGTACTGAAAATGTATTGAAGGCCGCATTGGAATATAAGATAAAGAAGGTTATTTACACCAGTACTTTATCTGTTTATGGGCCGTCATATAAGGATAAGCCAATTACTGAATCACAACCGAGAATTGCGTCATATGCTAATGATTATGAGCTGACTAAAAGTATGTCAGAAGAATTAGTTAAGCGATATGCCAAAAAAGGGCTTTATAGTATTATTTTGAATGTCTCAAAAGTTTATGGGCCTGGTTTAAGCACATATTCAAATGGTGTAAATAGACTTATATCCATATTTGCCAGAAAGGACTTTTTAATTGTTCCGAATAGATTAAGGAGCACTTCAAACTACGTATTTGTCAACGACGTGGTAAATGCGCACTTATTGGCAATGGAAAGTGATATAAATAATGGTCAATATATAATTGGTGGAGAGAATGCAAGCTACAAGCACTTGTTTTCATTAATCAAAGAATTGACGAAAAGCAATATCAGAATTGTAAGGTTACATTATGGTTTTGTTAAAGCTCTTTTTTCACTAACCATGATTATTCAAAGAGTCATAAAACTTGTACCATCAATAACCCCGAAAGTATTGGATTCTTTATTTGTAAACCGCATTTCTTCTTCTGATAAGGCAAAAAAGGAGTTGAATTATAAGGCTACACCACTAAGTTTAGGGCTTAAGGAAACCATTCAATATTTAAAACTAACATCATGAAACTATATACTTTAATTACTGGAGCAAGTACTGGATTTGGAAAATCGCTTGCTATAGAATGTGCAAATCAAGGGATGAATCTTATCATTGTTGCATTACCAAATTCTGGATTAATTGAGCTTGGAGAATTTCTAAAATCAAACTTCAACATCAAAGTAATGGTTTTTGAAATGGATTTAAGCTCAAAGAAAAATTGTAATCTCCTATATGATGAAGTAAAGAAACGAGGGGCTTCGGTAAAACATCTTATCAATAATGCCGGTGTATTAAGTAGAGGATATTTTGAAGATTTACCAGAAGATTATGTGGTTACACAGATAAATGTAAACGTGGCAACACCAACACTACTTACAAAGCTTTTTCTGGAAGATTTCAAGGCTAATGCGCCATCGGGTATTTTAAATGTGAGCAGTATGGCAAGCTTTTTCCATTTGCCTAAAAAGCAAGTGTATAGTGGCACGAAAGCTTATTTGTTATCCTTTTCAAAAAGTTTAAGAAAAGAGATTAAAAAATATGGTATTTGGGTGTCTATTGTATGTCCAGGAGGGATGAACACCACAACAGCATTGTGCCTACAAAATAGAAGATTGGGATGGCTGTCTAGAACTTCAATACTTGACCCAGAAGTTGCGGCGAAGGAAACACTAAAAAAGTTTTTTTCCAAAAAGGAAGTGATTATTCCTGGGGCCGTAAACAAGATTTTTATGTTTTTGGATAGCGTGATACCAACTGCAATAAAAAATAAACTCACAGCAAATGCTGTTTGAGATTTTGCATATTTAAACATGTCCTGAATAATGCCTTAAACATTATTTCGGACACTATTTTTAATACAATTGGTCAACTTTGAAGTAGATAAATATCAAAACTGTTTAACCATGAAAACTATTCTAATCTCAGTACTATTTGCTTTTACAGTGCAAATGTCTCAGTCGCAAAATCAAGAGCAATTCGTGAATTTCGATGTGTCAAGTATTCAAGCGGATGAATATAAAATAGATAATAGTTGGTTTATATTTGATTGTTTAGATGTTGCTATCATGCCACACTTAGGAGGCTTATTTGCCAAAACGTTTGATGAGATTGCTCCAAATTTAAAATGGACAGATTGGTATAACGATTTTGATTTTGGTTTTAATACCAAAGTTGTATTTAATTTAAGCAGGATGATAGATTTGGAAGCAACTTACAACTTGGGTATGCTAAACTTTAATAATAATTTCGGTAAGGCTCGAGGCTATAATTATAAGGTTTCGCTAAGCTTTAATTTTTAAAAATGGAATACAAGAATATTCTAGTAACAGGTGCCAATAGTTTATTAGGTGTTAATACAGTTCTGAAGCTTTTGGAAAGTGGCTATAATGTTACAGGTTTTCTTCGTGACGAAAGTAGTTTTATAGATTTCAAACATGAAAAACTTAAGCTTTATAAAGGAGATATAACAAACATTGATTCATTAAATAAGGGTTTTAAAGATATCGATGTTGTTATTCATAATGCTGCAATTACAGATCAAAACTTGTTGAATTACGAAGGTTATGAAAGAGTAAATGTTGATGGAGTGAAAAATGTTTTTGAGTCATGTAAAAAAAATAAAATTAGAAGGCTCATTTATATAAGTACAGCTAATCAATTTGGCTTTGGTAATTTAGATAATCTTGGTGATGAAAAAACCCAAGTAAAATATCCGTATACCAAATCATTTTATGCGCAAAGCAAGTTGGCGGCATTTGAGTTTCTAATGTCACAAAAGATTCATCTTGATATTATTATTGTAAACCCAACATTTATGATTGGAGCTTACGATACCAAACCAAGCTCTGGCAAAATTATTTTAAAAGGTCTAAAGGGAAAAATTGTGTTCTGTCCATCTGGTGGAAAAAACTTTGTTAATGTTACAGATGTATCCATTGGAATTATAAAGGCGATAAAGTGTGGAATCAATGGAGAATCGTATTTACTGGCTAACGAGAATTTAAGTTATATAGATTTCTTTAAAAGGCTAAGAGTGATTAGTGGTAGGAAATATGTTATTTTAAAAATCCCCAAAGTATTAGTTTTGTTAGCTGGCGTTATGGGAGAAATTTTAAGGCTGTTTAAAATAAGGACCAACCTTTCAATTAACAATGTTATGGCTTTGCAAATCAATAATTTTTTTAGCAATCAAAAATCTAAAAGAGAGCTCGGAATGAAATACAGTACGATTGATGGTGGTATAAGAAACGCTTGTAGTTGGTTTAATATTACATAAAAAGCATAATTTAAATAATGGATATGCTAAGCATTTTAATTTAAACGTAGATATCCTAATTTTTGGGTATTGTTTTTTCACGCAAACTGTTAGTAGTGAAGGTAGTATTAAAGAAGTGAACAGTATCAGACTCTGTTTGTATCCTTGATTTACGTGGTAATAGCTTTTTGCAGTTATTGATTCCTTAATGTCATGATGATAAACTCGATAACCATAACACATCTTTTAAAGTTACAGATGTTTATTAGTTACTTGTAACAAGGGACTTTGCACGTGTAGTTTCTGATTCTTATTAAAATAAAGATTTTATTGGTTCAGAAGCTTGTTAAAAATTAATAATTTTTTGATTTTATTAAAATAAATTAAAAATAAATGTATACAATAAAATGATAATGGTTCTCAGGTGAATTATTTTCTTTTATTCGTGAATAAGGATCTAATAAAAACTCCAAATTTCACTTACTATGAAATTGGGAACTCAGCATTAAAAGCCCAATAATAAAACCGCAAACCAAAATCTCATTAAAAAATCAAAGGTTACTTTTAATGGATAATGTTATACAAGTTAAGTACAAACCTAAGAATACTAGCATTCTCTTAGAAATACCTGTTTCTTTCATTTTTTTAATACTATCTAAAATTTTTGCTTTCATGATTTTATTTTGGTGCAAATTTCAGATAATTTTTGCATTTAATTTTATTTATATTTATTATGGATGTCATAAATCAAAATTATGAATGTGATTTTGTTTTAGTGAAGTGTTTTAAAATAAACCATTGTTATTAGGGTTTGACCAGAATTTATTCTTGTGATGAATGTATTTATAGTTAAGGAAATTTGGCTTTTGATGGCAATAAAAAAACCGTTTCATAGTAATATGAAACGGTTTTTAATATTTAAGAGATTAGAATTAGTCCTCTTTTTTATCTCCTCTAGGTTTTCTGTCGTCTCGACGATTATCTCTGTTGCGATTGTCGCGCCCACGATTATCTCTGTTTCCACCTTTGTTGTCTCTTGGAGGTCTGGGTTGCCAACCTTCTGGCTTTGGTAAAATAGCTTTTCTTGATACTTTTTCACGTTTCGTTTTTGGGTCAAAACCAAAATACTTTACATCAATAGTATCACCAACATTTACAACGTCAGTTACGCTATTTGTGCGTTCCCAAGCTAATTCAGAAATATGAATTAGTGTATCATTACCAGGGGCATCAACATACTCAACAACAGCGCCAAAATCTAATATTTTAGTCACCTTCATTTCATATACGCTACCCACTTCTGGTTTAAACATTATAGCATCAATAGTTGACATAACTTTATCAATACCCGCTTGGTCTGTACCTAAAATTTCAACAATACCTTCTTCAGTTATTGGGTCTTCATTGATAACAATCGTAGTGTTGGTTTCCTTCTGTAATTCTTGAATCACTTTTCCTCCAGAACCAATAACAGAACCAATATATTCTCCAGGAATAACACGTGTAACCATTTTTGGAGCATGTGCCTTAACATCTGTATTCGGAGTTTCAATAGTATCTGTTAATTTACTTAAGATATGTAAACGGCCATCACGTGCTTGCATTAGTGCCTTAACTAAAATTTCATAAGATAATCCTTTAATCTTAATGTCCATTTGAGTGGCAGTAATACCATCAGCAGTACCTGTAACTTTAAAGTCCATATCACCTAAATGATCTTCATCTCCGAGGATATCAGAAAGTACGGCATACTTATCACCATCTGAAATTAATCCCATAGCAATACCAGAAACTGGTTTTTTAAGCTGAACACCAGCATCCATTAATGCCATGGTACCAGAACATACAGTAGCCATAGATGACGAACCGTTAGATTCTAATACCTCCGATACCACTCTTACGGTATATGGGCAATCTTCTGGAACCATACCTTTTAAGGCACGTTGTGCAAGATTACCATGTCCTACTTCTCTACGAGACGTTCCTCTAATTGGTCTTGCTTCACCTGTTGAGAAAGGAGGGAAGTTGTAATGCAAATAAAAACGCTCTTCACCTTCGTAAGATGGCATGTCAATTTGATTAGCCTCACGAGAGGTTCCCAATGTAACTGTTGCTAATGCTTGAGTTTCTCCACGTGTAAAAATAGCAGACCCATGCGTTGATGGTAAATAATCTACTTCACACCAAATAGGTCTAATTTCTGTAGTTTGTCTTCCATCTAAACGTAAACCTTCATCTAAAGTTAAATTTCTAATGGCTTCTTTTTGTGCTTTTGCCACATATTTGTGAATCAGTTTTCCTAACTCATCTTGCTCTTCTTCAGAAAAAGATTCAAAAACTTCTTCTTTTATTTTACTAAAAGCCTCTCCTCTTTCATGTTTAGCAGAACCAGCTTTAGCAATGGCATAGGTTTTATCGTAAACCATATCCTTAATTTTAGCCGCTAAATCTTCATCTTCAACTTCAGGATCATATTCACGAATTTCTCTTTTACCAAAAGCTTCAGCTAATTTCAACTGTGCTTCACACTGAATTTTAATAGCCTCATGTGCAGCCTTAATTGCTTCAACCATTTCTTCTTCAGAAATCTCTTCCATTTCACCTTCAACCATCATAACAGAATCTGCAGAAGCACCAATCATCATATCAATGTCAGATTCAGCTAATTGTTCATACGAAGGGTTGATGATAAACTCGCCATTAATACGACCAACACGCACCTCAGAAATAGCTGTTTCAAAAGGAATATCAGATAATTGAATAGCTGCAGACGCTGCTAAGCCAGCCATAGCGTCTGGCATTACTTCAGGGTCGTGAGACATTAATTGAATCATCACCTGCGTTTCAGCATGGTAATCTTTTGGGAATAATGGACGAAGACATCTATCTACCAAACGCATGGTTAATACTTCTCCATCACTAGGTCTTGCTTCTCTTTTAAAGAATCCGCCAGGGTATCTTCCTGCAGCAGCAAATTTTTCACGGTAATCAACCGTTAAAGGCAAAAAGTCTACATCAGCTTGATGATAATTGGAAACAACTGTACATAAAAGCATACATTTTCCAGACTGTACAACAACAGAACCATGTGCCTGTTTTGCTAATTTTCCGGTTTCGATAGAAATTTCTCTACCATCACCAAGGTCTATAACCTCTTTAAATGTTTGTGGAATCATAAAATTTTTCTTGTAATTCGAGCAAATCTATGCTCAAATCATGTTAAACAATGGTCGTTGTGTTGTGTGTAGTTATTGTGTGCAGACCAGAAAGGTCTCAGACCAATGAAAAACTATAATTAGCTTCTTCTAAATATTGCGATCTTTAAACTCTTTCGCTAGAGTTATTTATTTTGTGTGTTACCACAAGGGTCGTGATTTACGTTATATCTTTTTTTGCAAAAAAGGATGCCGCTGCAATCCCTAGCGCAAAAGAAAAAGAGGCTCGCTAATGCAAACCTCCTCTAATCTTGTTTATTTTCTTAATCCTAATTCTTTAACTATCGCACGATATCTTAAGATGTCTTTCTTAGTTAAATAATCAAGTAAAGCGCGACGCTTACCTACTAATTTTACTAACGAACGCTCAGTGTTATAATCTTTACGATTCTTTTTTAAGTGCTCAGTTAAGTGATTAATTCTGTGCGTAAACAACGCAATTTGAGCTTCTGCAGTACCAGTATCGTTCTTTCCTTTACCGTGTTTTGCAAAAATCTCTTCTTTAATTTCTTTTGTTAAATACATGCTAATATTATTGTAAATGATTGTTATGTACTATGAAAGTCTTTCTTTCAGGCGGCAAATATAGTATCTTTTTTGTATTTACGTAATTTTTTGTGTAACTTTTCGTTGATTTTTAAAGTGTTATCCTTCCTAAGCAACTAAACTGCACTATGAAATTTTACGAATTACATCAACTATTCAAATGAAATCTCTGTTCCCTCCAGAAAGTTTTCCCGATTCCTACGATTCCCTAGAGAAAATATTTAATAACACCTATAATGGTATCGCCATATTAACCCTTGATGGTAATTGGATAAAAGTTAATAAGAGCCTCTGCGATATGTTAGGGTATTCTAACAATGAGCTCTATAACATGACCATTGAAAATATCATTTTCCGTGACGACTTAGGGGTTCATGCTATTAAGTACGAAAGGCTAATGCAAGGAAAGATAGATAGGTATCGCGTCATGCAACGTTATTTTCATAAGGATGGTTCTATCATTTGGTTTTTAATATCTGTGTCTTTGATAAGTGCTGTGGATGGAAGACCAACACAAATGATATGGCAATTTGCGGACATTACCAGCAGAAAGCTAAACCAAGATAAACTGAAATTAATGCTTCGCGTGGTTAGAGAGCAAAACGACAGGTTATCCTCTTTCGCTAGCATTGTAACACATAATTTAAGGTCGCATTCTGGAAATCTTGGGACCATTAAAGAGTTTTTAGAAGAAGAGTTTGAGTGGTTACAACAAAATGAAAATTTTCAACTTTTAACTACGGCTATTGATAATTTGGAAGAAACAGTTTCTCATTTAACCGAGGTGGCTAAAATAAAACTAGTGGATTCTAGCGAACTAGAAAGTCTTAATCTCTACGATTATGTGGAAAAGGCCATTTATAATATTGCTGCAATTGCAAGAAATACAAATACAACTATTGAAAATGATGTGGATGAGGAACTGTATGTAAAGGGTATTCCCGCTTATTTGGATAGCATCATATTAAATTTTCTTACTAATGCTGTAAAATATAGATCTGAAGATCGCAAACCAAAAATTCAACTGGTCAGTACAACTCAAGATAACTACGTAATTCTTAGGGTTTCAGATAATGGTTTGGGAATTGATCTTGAGAAATTTGGTGATAAGTTGTTTCAACTTTATAAAACCTTTCACACCAATAAAGATTCTATTGGTTTAGGACTTTTTATTACGAAAAACCAAATTGAGTCTATAGGAGGTAAGGTTGAAGTTGCAAGCGAAGTTAATGTTGGAACTCAATTCTCCATTTATTTTAAGAGGGCTATGATAGAAAGCCCTTCGGAAATTCCAGTTGAGGCCTAAATTTGCTTAAAATTAAGCTCTTAAAGGCTGATTAAGAATCAAATCGATGTATTGATTCACTTTGTTCTTCAAATCTTTTCTGAGGGTTATAAAATCTAAAAAGCCATGTTCCAATAAAAATTCAGAAGTTTGAAAACCTTCAGGAAGCTCTTTACCTGTTGTATCCCTCACGATTCTTGGTCCAGCAAAACCAATTAAAGCTCCAGGTTCGCTTATATTTATATCTCCCAACATGGCAAATGAAGCTGTAGTTCCACCTGTTGTTGGATCTGTACATAAAGAGATATAGGGTATTTTAGCTTCTGCAAGTTGTGCTATTTTAGCCGAGGTTTTTGCTAATTGCATTAAAGATAATGCAGCTTCCATCATTCGGGCGCCTCCAGATTTAGAAATTACCATTAAAGGAACATTATGCTTTAAAGAATAATCTGCCGCCCGAGCAATTTTTTCTCCAACAACGCTTCCCATAGAGCCGCCAATAAATGCAAAATCCATACATGCAACAACCAAATCTTTACCCTTAGATTTTCCTACTGCAGTTCTCACAGCATCTTTAAGTTTAGTTTTTTCCTGAGCAGCTTTTAAACGCTCTGGATATTTTTTAGTATCCACAAACTTTAAAGGATCTTTAGATTCTAATTTGGCATCTAATTCTTGAAATTCATTGTTGTCAAAAAGAATTTCAAAATATTCTTTACTGCCAATTCTTACATGGTATCCATCTTCTGGACTTACATAAAAATTTTGCTCAAGTTCTCTAGTATCAACAATCTTTCCTGTTGGAGATTTATACCACAGGCCTTTTGGAGTGTCTTTTTTCTGTTCAGTAGCAGTTTGTATCCCTTTATCTTTTCTTTTAAACCAAGACATATAAATTCAGATTTTGTAAGGACGATTAAAAGTTTTAAATACAATTTAGAATCGTCTGAAATTTTAAGGTTTGTAAAATTTAAAAAATAAACCAGTGTACAAAATTAAGCCTTTTTTTAGTTTTGATATGAAAAGCTTAAAATTTTATTAGCACTTGAAGTGTAATGTGTTGTTTTCTAATATTATAAATAAAAAAAGGTTTTGCGTAAGCAAAACCTTTTAAGTATTGAAACTATTAAATTGTCTATAATGTATTAACATTGTTTAAGTCCTCAAAAGCTTTTTTAAGTCTCTCAACAAAAGCTTTTTCGCCTTCACGTAACCAAACACGTGGATCGTAGAATTTTTTGTTAGGTGCATCATCACCATCAGGGTTTCCAATCTGAGTCTTTAAATAGTCTGCTTTACTACCCATATAATCTCTAATACCACTCATAAAGGCATATTGCAAATCGGTGTCTATATTCATCTTTATAACACCATAGCTAATACCTTCGCGAATTTCTTCAACTGTAGACCCAGAACCTCCGTGAAAAACAAAATCAATATGGTTATGTTCTACACCATATTTTTCTGAAATATATTCTTGCGAGTTTTTCAAAATTTTTGGTGTTAGTTTAACGTTCCCAGGTCTGTATACTCCATGAACATTACCAAAAGCAGCAGCAATAGTAAATCTATGACTTACTTTACTTAATTCTTCATAAGCATAAGCAACTTCCTCTGGTTGAGTATACAATTTGGAAGCATCCACGTCAGTATTGTCAACACCGTCTTCTTCTCCACCAGTAACACCTAATTCAATTTCCAAGGTCATGTCCATTTTAGACATTCTTTCTAAATACTGTTTGCATATTTCAATATTTTCTTCAATTGGCTCTTCCGAGAGGTCGATCATATGAGAACTGAATAACGACTTTCCAGTTTCGGCATAATGTTTTTCACTGGCATCAAGCATTCCATCAACCCAAGGCAATAATTTTTTAGCACAGTGATCTGTATGTAAAATTACAGTAACGCCATAAGCTTCGGCTAATGTGTGTACGTGTTTAGCACCTGCAACAGCACCCGCGATGGCTGCTTTCTGTTCGTCATTACTTAATCCCTTTCCTGCATTAAATTGAGCACCTCCGTTGGAAAATTGAATAATTACAGGAGAATTTAAATCTCTAGCAGTTTCCATTACGCCGTTAATGGTATCAGAACCAATTACATTAACTGCTGGTAGTGCATAACCATTTGCTTTCGCATGATTAAATATTGCTTGAACTTCATCTCCGGTAGCAACACCTGGTTTTATATTATGTGCCATTCTATTTGTTAGTTTTAAATTTAATGATCAAAAATAATCAATTTTGTAATTTATATGTCAAGTATTTGCGCTGAAATTGGAAATAAAGGGCTAAAACGTTATAGTTTTTTAGAAAGGATAGTTAATACCAATATTGTAAACAGCATTTTTGAAATTATAATCGTTGAACCATCGATTTTGATCTCTATAGGATGGATCGTAGGTTTTAAAACCTATATCAAATCTAAATAGGAAGAAACTAAAGTCATAACGTAATCCAAAGCCAGAGCCTATTGCGATATCCTCCAAAGAATTTAAACCGGAAAATGTAGCGTTGTTGTCCTCTACATCGTCCAATACGTTCCAGATGTTTCCTGCGTCCACAAAAAGGGCACCATTTAAATCTCCAAATAAATTAAAACGTTGTTCGGCACTTAATGCAATTTTTAGGTTGGCTTCATTAAACTCATCGGTACTTTCAGAACTTCCAGGGCCTAAAGCATATGCGGTCCATGCTCTATTGTCATTAGGTCCACCACCAAAGAAACTTTTTGCAAATGGTATGTTATCGGAGTTGCCATAAGGAACGGCAATTCCAAAGAAACTTCGTATGGCAAAAATATTTTTCTTTCCTAAATCCCAGCGTTTTACATAATCAAATTCGGTTTTAAGATATTGCGAAAAGGCTACGCCTAAAAGTTGATATCTTCCTTCACTATCTTTTTGCAGACCTAGTAATCGAGAGGTATTCGCTAGAAGCGACCCAGCAGACTCTATTTTAAATCTGAAAATTGAGAAATCCTCATCCAATAAATTAAGACGGTTATCCTTAATAAGGCTAAAACTTGTTGATAGAATAAGGTTGTCTTCAGTCAATCTGTCCTTACGTTCATCTATGGCAGAAACCCTTCTAAAATCTTCATCAACAGAAGTCAATAGTGTATTGTTGTTCAAGACATCTGCTATAAACTGGTCTGGTTCTCCTTCATTGCGATCAAGATCTTCACCACTGTTGTAATTTATAGATTTTGAAATATCATTTAATCTTCTATACGAGGCCGTATAGATATCGAAATAATTATTAGTATTTAGGTTTCTTACATATTGCGCATTGAATAAATCTAATTGATTTGTTACCTTAGTATTTGGCCTCCAATTGAAACTAAAAATTCCGTTTAAAGCTTGCTTGTCTAATCCAATATTGGTTTGCCCAGACCCCGATAATGTAATTCTAGTTGACGGAGACATATATTTTGGAATTATCTTATCAGTATTAAAGGGAGTGAAGAGTCTTGGAATATTTAACCTCAAGTCCAAGGCTAGTTCATTAATATCAAAAAACGGGTCAGTATCTTGTCTATTGGCTTCAACAGATGACCCAATTGCAGCCGTACCCGAAATTTCAAAAGTTTCGGCGCCTCCAAATATGTTACGTATTAGCAAACCAGTATTAAGTGAAAAACCAATGCGTTGAATATTGTTAGTAGAAGATTCTGTTCCAAAATTAAAACCGAATTTTTTTAAGGGTGTTAGGTAAATATTGGCTGTAAGTGTTGTATCGTTAACTTCAACATATTTAATATCAGGGTATTTAAACGTTCGTAGTTCGTTCAAATGTCTATAGGAGTACGTTCTATCAATATCTCTAAATAAAGAATTTGGTTCTATAAAAATAGCATCTGTTAATGCCTTTGGTTTAAAGCGCATATCTCCATAACTATAAAGATTATAATTATTGAATTTAAGGCTATCCTTATGAGGTTTGTTTGCGTTATTATAGGTGTAATCTGTATAGATATTTACATCCTTAATATTGAAAATTTTAAAGGATTTACGGTAAACGGAATCAGGAGTTCTAATTATTCTATTTTGAATATTGAAGTTTACGTTTACTTTTTTATTAGTGCCAATAGTATCTATTTCAAAAGCTATATAGTCTTGTTTAAAATGATATAGACCATGATTGCGAAGTAAGCCAGAAAGTCGTTCTCTTTCAAGTTCAAAATTTAGAGTTTTGTATTGTTCTCCTGTTTTAACGAGTGCTCCTTTTTGAAATCTTGGATAAAGTGTTTCAACAGCAGGAGAAGCAATATTCTGGGAAATAGAATCTATAATGAAAACAGGTCCTTTTTCAATATTGTAAGTAATAGCTGCGCGCTTATTCTCGTTTTTATTTATTACATAGTCGCCATCAACATTAAACCAACCGTTATTGATGTAGTAGTCTTTGATGCGTTTGACAGACTTCTTCGTTTTTAATTCATCAACAATAACTGGTGCCTCTCCAGTTCTTTTTAGCCATTGATTAAAATGAAGCTTAGATTCTTGAAGTTTGTAAAACTGTTTTTTGGATAATAGTTTTTTAGCGTTTTGTTTAACTGAATCTTGAAGTTTTGCATTTAAAATAGAATCGATATTAGGTCTAGCCAAATTATAGACATGCAGTCTGGTATTTAAAATGGATTTATTCGGCTTTTGATGCAGTAGATTATTGACAGTTTCAGACTTGTCTTTTTTACCATCAACAATAACAGTATTTTTTGTTAAAAGATACTCTTCTTCTGTAACCCTTTTTACAGGATTGCAAGAAGTTACCCCCATAAAAACTATGAAAACTACTGTTATTTTAATAAAAAGTTGTTTCAAATACACCTGTGACTATTTGGGCAAAGTCCTTGTTAGAGCTGTTTAATTATTGTGTTCAAAAATACACTATTTCAAATTAACTTAAACGCGAGGGATCCTGCAAAAGAGTTACGCATTTTCTTTATGTTTGCACCATTAGATGCAATTATGCTTTCAAAAAATGAAATAAAATATATTAACCGTTTAGGTTTAAAAAAATATAGATTGCAAGAAAGATGTTTTGTAGTTGAGGGCTTAAAAACCATTCACGAACTTTTGAAATCTAAATTTATACTACAACGGTTATATGCGACTGAAAGTTTCAATATTGATGCCAAACTAGAAACTTTAATATCCGAAAGTGATTTAAGACGCATAAGTTTTTTGAAAAACCCTAACAAGGCATTGGCTATTTTTAAAATACCTCAAATACCGCTGGTTGAAGAAAAAGGATTGATAGTAGCTTTAGATGATGTTAGAGATCCCGGTAATTTAGGTACTATTATAAGACTTTGTGATTGGTTTGGAGTTAAGCAATTAGTTTGTAGCAAACAAACGGTAGATTGTTATAATCCTAAGGTTCTGCAAGCTACTATGGGATCAATAGCTCGTGTAGCAATTTCTTATTTAGATTTGAATCTCTTTTTGAAAGAAACGAATTTACCTGTTTTTGGTGCTTTTATGGATGGCGAAAACGTGTATAATAAAAAACTTCCTGAATATGGTGTTTTGGTTATGGGTAACGAAGCTAATGGTATTTCGGAAAAAGTTGCGAAATTAGTTAATCGACATATTTCAATACCAAGATTTGGTGAACTACAGGCTACTGAAAGTTTAAATGTAGCAACAGCAACGGCCATATTGTTAAGTGAATTTAGAAGATAGTAGCTATGAAGCTTTAAATGGATGTCTTTAATTAAAGGCAAGATATGTAACTTTGAAAAAAACTTACTATGAATAAAGTAGCCATTCTATTATTTGTCCTTTGTGTTTTGGTGTCTTGTGAAAATGATGATAATTTACCAGTAGAGGAAGAATTAACAACAGATTACAACGAGTTATTGAGGGGAGATTTATCTAATGAATTCGACGCTCCTACCCAACTTAGTTTTGTTGAAGGTAAGAACTTTATAACTGCGTCTCAAGGCTCAGGAGATGTAGATTATTTTACATTTACTGTTCCAAATGGAGCGGTGTTATTTCAAATTATTTTGGACGACTATCAATCAACAGATAGTGCGGCCTTTATTGGAATAGTTGGCGGTTCTGTGTTTAGCAGTAATGCAGGCTCAACGGGTGCTGAAGATTTATTAGGAGGAACCCTTTATGGGCCATCTAATAGAGGGAATGATATTCTGTCTTTAATGGGTAATCTTAATGGAGCTGAAGGATTTACAGGCAGTTTGTCTGCAGGTAGTTATGCAATTTGGCTTAATCAAACAGGAGATACTTCGGAAGCTTCTTTCAATTTCGTCCTAACCAAGATTTAGGGTGCTACATTGGATTTATTGAAATGTAAAATTAATAAACAAACCTCTAGTCTTCATATTTGCAATATTGCTTGTCCATGGGCTATTGGGGTCATTATCTCTAACTAAGGCATCATTTATACCAAATAGACCACGAATAGAAGGTGTAAATTTAAAATTATACAAATAGAAGTCTATTCCAAAACCAAGTTCGTAAAATAAAGGACTACTGATAGTCCTAAATTGCCCTTTGCTATTATCATCTGGATTATCTTCGTTACTTGAAAGGTTTATTGCCGTAGAGATGCCTCCAACTATAAATGGTTTAAAATTGTTGACGCGTTTAGTAGATATTTTCAATAAAAGCGGTAAATGAATGTAGGTTGATTTTACCTCTCGTGTTAAATCAGATTCGCTAAACGCAACTCCTTGAAAATATTCTGGATTATAGATTAAGTTTCTAGTTGTAATCATTAAACCGGGTTCAAATCTTAAGTCTAAAAAGCTATTAAGGCGCATATTGCCTATTAAACCTACGCTAAAACCTGGATTACGTTGCACATAAATATCGGGCAAATCTTCTTTATAGTCAAAGTTAAAATCGTAGCTATTAATACCCAAAAAATAGCCCCAGCGTAAAAATCTAAAATCGGTAGTGCCTCGGCCCTGATTAGCGTCATAAGTAATTTTTTCTTTTTTAAATAACTGGGCTTGAGTGGTTTGAAAAGTCAATAAAAAAAGAAAACCAATTAAAAAATGCTTCATAATTACTTTGATGATTTATAAATTGTGGCCACTCCAAAAGTTTGTGGAAAATCTTCAACATTAATAAACCCAATTTCGCGTAAAATATTGTTCAGCGTCTCGCCGTATGGAAAAACAGAAGCGGATTCACATAAATACTTGTAGGCACTCCTGTCTTTAGAAAAGGCGCGACCTATTAATGGCAAAATGTTTTTGGTATAGAAATTATAACCTTGTTTAAAAGGTGTTTTTGTAGGTACAGAAGTTTCTAGTATTACAAAAACTCCACCTGGTTTTAACACGCGTAAAATATCCTTAAGACCATTTTTTAAATTTTCAAAATTCCTTACACCAAAAGCAACAGTAATGGCATCAAAAGTATTGTCCTCAAAAGGCATGTTTTCGGAGTCTCCTAGAACCATTTCAATTTTACTTGACAAGCCTTTTTTGCTAATTTTTTGTTTACCAATGTCAAGCATCCCAGAACTTATATCTAAACCAATAATTCGTTCGGCATTTGTATCTGCCATTGCAATGGCTAAATCTCCGGTACCCGTAGCAATATCCAAAACCGTTTTAGCATTTTGGTTTTTTACAAGGTTTACTACCTTTCGTCTCCATTTTACATCAATGCCAAACGAGATGACTCTGTTAAGACCATCATACTCTCCAGAAATGGTGTCAAACATTTGTGTAACCTGCTCTTTTTTACTTAGATCGCTATCTTTGTAGGGTTTAATTTTAGACAAACTTCTTTTTTTGACAAACTTACATATTTCTATCATTTCTACCTAAGAAGGGCAAGAGTTACTGAGACTATATGAATTAATGAGATTTCTAAGCTTCCTAGTAATTTTGTAGTATCTTTGTGCTGCTTTTTATTAGAAACAGAAGATGAAAATAATCATTGCTGGAGGTGGAGAAGTTGGATTTCATTTGGCAAAATTATTGTCCTACGAATCACAAGAAATCACATTAATAGATACCGACAAAGAGAGTTTAACCTACGCTGATAATCATTTAGATATTAAAGTAATTCGCGGTGATGCTACATCCATTGCAATTTTGCAAGAGGCAAATGTTGCTGTCTGCGACTTACTAATTGGTGTTACGGCTTCCGAGACTACAAATATCACGATATGTGTCCTAGCTAAACAATTGGGCGCAAAACGAACAATAGCAAGAATTTCCAATACTGAGTTTATCAATTATAAAGATGAGGTTGGGTTTACTAGATTTGGAATTGATGAGTTGATTTCACCAGATGCCTTAGCGGCTTCTGAGATTGAACTTTCACTTAGACAAACATCTTTTAGCGATACTTATGAGTTTGAAGAAGGTGCTTTAACAATGGCCGGTTTAACACTTTCTAAAGAAGCATCTTTTGTTGGAAAAACTGTAAAAGAAGCCGCCAAAATTTTTCCAGAAATTCACTTTATCCCTATTGCTATTCAAAGAAAGGGTACGCAATACACACTAATTCCAAGAGGGGATACCGTTTTTAAGGAGGGGGATAATGTTGTTTTTATAACTTCAGAAGGTGGTGCTGAAGAATTATGTAGACTAACAGGAAAGGTCAATACCGAAATCAAAAATGTAATGATTTTAGGTGGGACTGAAATTGGCTTTAAAGCTGCTCGCGATTTAAGTGAAAAAGGCTTTAATATAAAGCTTTTAGAAGGTGATAAAGAGCGTGCTTTTGATATCGCAGATCAGTTACCAAATGTACTGGTTATTAAAAGTGATGGTAGAAAGGTTGATGTACTAGATGAGGAGAGTATTAGTAATATGGATGCTTTTATTGCAGTAGGTGACAACTCTGAAACTAATATTATGTCTTGTTTAGTGGCTAACTCAAAGGGCGTTAAGAAATCTGTTGCTCTTGTTGAAAATATGGATTATTTTGAGTTATCTCATTCAATTGGTATTGATACGCTAATAAACAAAAAACTACTGGCGGCTAATAGCATTTTTAGGTATATCAGAAAGGGGGAAGTTGTGGCCATGACAAAGTTAAGCAACATGAATGCTGAGCTTCTAGAGTTTGAGGTTAAGTCAAGTTCCGCCATTTGCAATAAGTTGATTAAAAATGTAGATTTTCCTCGTTCCGCGATTATTGGTGGTGTTATACGTGGTAATATTGGCTACATCGCTCTTGGTAGTTTTAAAATTCAGGAGGGAGATAAGGTTGTGGTTTGCAGCTTATTGCGTTCTATAAAAGGAGTAGAAAAGTTATTCCTGTAAAATATAGCTCTTTTTATGAAGCTCAATTATAAAATCATTTTTCATTTTTTAGGGTTGTTAATGCTATTTAATGGTGGCTTTATGCTCCTTTCAGCCTTAGTAAGCTTACTTTACAAAGATGGGGTTACAGGTAGGTTGTGTATTGCAGCATTACTAACACTATTACTTGGTGTAATTGCTATGGTATTTACGCGCAAACATAATAAGGAAATGAACAAACGCGAAGGTTACATAGTTGTAGCTTTTGGATGGATTATAATGGCTTTAACTGGTGCTTTACCCTATGTAGTTACTGGCAGTATTCCTAGTTTCACTAATGCGTTTTTTGAAACAATGTCGGGCTATACCACTACAGGCGCTTCTATTTTAAATGATATTGAAGCGATGCCAAAAGGTATTTTGTTTTGGCGAAGTTTAACACATTGGATAGGGGGTATGGGTATTATAGTTTTGGCTATCGCCATATTGCCATTACTAGGTATTGGAGGTATGCAAATGTTTGCTGCAGAAGCGCCAGGACCAAGTGCGGACAAACTACACCCGCGAATTACTGATACGGCAAAACGTTTGTGGCTCATTTATTTTGGGTATACAGCTGCTGAAACACTATTGTTAAGTGTTGCGGGAATGTCATTTTTTGATGCTATCAATCATGCGCTTTGTACCGTGTCTACGGGTGGGTTTTCTACCAAGAATGCTAGTGTAGCGCATTGGAATGGACAACCAATTATTCAATATATCATTATTCTTTTTATGTTTTTGGCTGGTACTAATTTTGTGCTAAGTTATTTTGCTTTTAAAGGAAAAGTACAAAAAGTATTGCATGATGAAGAGTTTAAATTATATTTTAGATTTATAGCTATTTTTACAGCTATTGCAGCAATACTTATATATTTTAGAGCTGATGTCTCGATATCTTCCATAGAACATCCAATGGTTTGGGGCGAAGGTGAAAGTGCTTTTAGACACGCTTTATTTCAGGTGCTTGCGATTGTCACCACTACAGGTTTCGTAACTGCAGATTATACGCTATGGACGCCGTTTTTGGTGGTCTTCTTTTTCGGACTGATGTTCCTAGGTGGTTCTGCAGGAAGTACTTCTGGAGGTGTTAAGGTAGTGAGACACCTATTATTAATAAAAAATGGGTTTTTAGAATTTAAACGCGCACTACACCCGAGTGCCATTTTGCCGGTACGTTACAATATGAAAGCTATTTCCGGTGATATCGTTTTTAATATTTTAGCATTCTTCATTTTGTACATGCTATCTTTTATTATTGGTGCTCTGGTATTCTCAATGTTTGAATTAGATTTTGCTTCAGCAATAGGCTTATCTGCCTCTAGTTTGGGAAATGTTGGTCCTGCATTGGGTGATTTTGGCCCTGTAAATAATTATGCAGCATTGCCTCCTTTAGGGCAATGGTGGGCATCTTTTTTAATGCTTATTGGGCGTCTTGAGTTGTTTACTGTTTTGGTGCTTTTTACACCTTTCTTTTGGAGAAACAGATAATTTTTCAAAAATTTTTATTGGTTTAAACCATACTTAAAATCTAATATTTTAGAGGCTTTGTATTGATTTTTAAATGGTTATAAATAATCATGGATGTAACATTTTTTGATTTTACACGTCTAGCTAGTATATAACCAATTTAAAATCATCAATCATGGAATTAGTAATTGAACCACAAACACTTGAAACAGAACCTGAACAGAAAACAGAAATGACAAGGTCGTTAGGCTTTCTAAATTCTCAATACAAAAGAATCGCTAAGGAAAGTTTAAATAAGTCATCGTCAAAATCTGTTTTTGGAATTAGACGACTTGTAAAGAACCGAAGATATCGATTTACTTCCTCGGCTGAGGTATTACTTAAAGTGTCAACTTTCTTTGCTATTATAGTAGTAATATTTGCTTAGGATATCTTACTTTCTGTAACGTTTTACAAGCTATTAAGACCAATACTATTAATTAAACTTTACAATTATGGGTGGAGAAGGTTCAATGATGGCTTCAAACCAGTCTTTAAAGGATAATAGGGCGCAACTTAAGCGAAAAGGTAAAGGTGGTCTTGAAGGAAGTTACGCGGGTATTGAATTAAAAGAATTTCCCAAAGCTTCGGAAGAACAGCTTCTAGAGATAAAAGAAAGAATACAAAGAGAAAATAAGAGAAATCGTTCAAAACAAATAATCTTACTAATAACTTTTATTACTTTAATACTACTTATATTTTTGAATCTTTAGAATATACTTATGCCTTTTGTTGAATCGTTTTTAACTACTATAAAAAATAATCAGACTATAATGTCCGATAAATCAAGACATTTTAGAAAGACTTTAGGCGGATATAATTGGTCTAAAACTCAGTTTAACTTTCCGAATGCAACTAAAGCAGAACTTCAGGAGTTAAGAATTAAGTTGCAAAAACAAAATAAGATTAAGAATATTAAGCTTTCGATAGTTTTTGTTTTAATATCTCTAACGTTATTGCTAATAATCCTATCCTTATAAACTAAAAAAAGCCGTTTGTAATAAGCGGCTTTTTATTAAACTTTCAAAAGTTGTTAGCTAACCGCTTCCTTAATACGCTTAATTGCCTCTATAATTTGTTCTTGAGATGCAGCATAAGAGATTCTTATACAGTTTGGATTTCCAAACGCATCACCTGTTACCGTGGCAACCAGAGCCTCTTCTAAAAGGAATAGAGAAAAATCAGTCGCATTATTTATGGTGTGTCCTTTAAGCGTTTTACCGAAGAAATGGGTTACATCGGGAAACACATAAAATGCACCATCTGGTGTATTCGATTTAAAGCCTTCAATACCACCCAGTAATTCTAAAATTAAATCGCGACGCTTATTAAACTCATCAATCATGTATTTCACACATAAAGGGTCTTCATTTAATGCTGTAATCACTGCACGTTGTGCTATACAATTAGCCCCACTAGTAGTTTGTCCTTGTAATTTGTTACAAGCTCTAGCAATCTTTTCAGGAGCGCCAATAAAACCAATACGCCATCCCGTCATAGCGAAAGCTTTAGAAACACCATTTACAGTAATAGTTCGATCATACATTTCAGGAAATTCTGCAATACTAGTATGTCCTTTGCCATAATTGATGTGCTCGTATATTTCATCAGAAACCACATAGATTTCTGGGTATTTTACCAAAACATCGACAAGAGATTGTAATTCCTGTTTGCTGTAAACAGAACCACTTGGATTACAAGGAGAGCTAAACCACATCATTTTAGTTTGAGGCGTAATAGCCGCTTCCAGTTGTTCAGCAGTCATTTTAAAATCTGTATCAATTGATGTTTTAACTTCAACCGGAACACCATCATTCAACTTTACTATATCTGAATAACTTACCCAGTAAGGACAAGGTAAAATGACTTCATCACCTTCGTTCAGCATTACACCAGCAACATTAGCTAAACATTGTTTAGCTCCAGTAGATACAACGATTTGTGACGGAGTATATGTTAAATTATTATCGCGCTTAAATTTTTTAATCACAGCATCTTTTAATTCACCATAACCATCGACTGGCGTATAAGAGTTGTAACCATCGTTTACAGCTTGAATAGCTGCTTCACGAATAAAATCTGGAACTTTAAAGTCTGGTTCTCCCAGACTTAGACCTATAATGTCTTTTCCTTCGCCTCTTAATTCTCTAGCTTTTGCCGCCATTGCTAGGGTGGCAGATGTAGACATGTTTAAGATCCTATCTGATAATAATTGCATTTTGGGTTGATTTATTTGATCGGTAATCATAAAATTTATGCTAAACTAGGTTTTTGTCCTAATGTTTTTAATTGATTATAATGTTCTGCAACAGCCTGCCAGAATGTATTGTATTCGTTGTATGGTAAACTAAACTCTTGCGCAGTTTCTTTAACTATTTTCGCGAGTTTTCTATAATGAATGTGGCTTATGTGCGAAAACAAATGGTGTTCTACTTGCCTGTTCAAACCACCTGTGTAAAATTCTACAAACCAACTCTTTGGAGAAAAGTTTGAAGTAGTAAATAATTGGTGTATAGCCCAGGTATTTTTCATATTTCCTTGTTCGTCTGGTAATGGCATTTCGGTATTTGGCATTACGTGCGCCAACTGAAAAATAACACTTAAAATGATACCTGCGGTGTAATGCATTACAATGAAACCAATTAATACTTCCCACCATTTAAAACCAAGTGATAACGGTAATACAACCCAAATAGAGTAATACACAATTTTACCTATAATAAGTTTAGTCCATTGAGTAGCTGGATTTGGCATCTTACCATAAGCCAATTTTCTTTTTAAGTATCTGTAGGTCTGGGTAAAATCTGTTGTTATTGCCCAATTTGCAGTTAATAGTCCGTAAAGGAAAAAGGCATAATATTTTTGATATTTATGAAAACGATGCCACTTAGCATGCTTTGAAAATCTAATTACTTTACCAGCATCAATGTCTTCATCATGTCCATGAATATTGGTGTAGGTATGATGCAGAACATTATGCTGTACTTTCCAGTTATAGTCGTTGCCAGCTAAAATATAGATACTGCTCCCCATGAGTTTATTAACCCATTTTTTACTCGAAAAAGAGCCATGGTTTGCATCATGCATTACATTCATTCCAACACCAGCCATTCCAATACCAACAACAACCATCGCTAAAATTTGCGCCCATCCTGGTAAATTCAAAGTAAAAATTAAAACAACAGGAACTATTAAAAGGCAAAACATTACTATCGCTTTGGTGTAAAGTTGCCAGTTTCCTGTGCGCTTTATATTATTGTCCTTAAAATATTCGTTTACACGTTTATTTAGTGTTTTAAAAAATTTGGCAGGATCTTTTCTTGAGAACGTAAGGGCCTTTTTATTCATTGTAATACTAGTTTAATCGGTACGTATAAAAATAAGATTTTAATAAACGACGGGCAAAGATAAATATTAATACACGCAACAAAGAACGTTTTGATGTAAAATAATGTATGCGAAACTTCTATTTTTGTGCAAAATTTAACAGCAATGGAGCTAATTCTAAAATATTTTCCAAATCTTACTGAAGATCAGGTTTTTAAATTTAGAAAACTTGAAAGTTTATATAAGGACTGGAACTTGAAAATTAATGTGGTTTCACGTAGGGACATTGACGAGTTATATTTGAGACATGTGCTGCATTCGTTGGCAATTGCCAAAGTAATAACTTTCAAAGATGGAACCGATATTATGGATGTAGGAACTGGTGGCGGATTTCCTGGTATTCCATTGGCAATACTATTTCCAAATTGCAATTTTCATTTGGTGGATAGTATTGCTAAAAAGTTAAAAGTGGTAAATGAGGTTGTTGAAAGTTTAGGTTTAACTAATGTAAAAACAACACATACAAGAGTGGAACAAGTTGATGAAACTTATGATTTTATTGTTAGTAGGGCAGTTGCCGCAATGCCTACTTTTGTACATTGGACAAAGGGAAAAATTGCCAAAAAGCAGAGGAACGATTTAAAAAATGGCATTCTATATTTAAAAGGAGGTGATTTATCTGAAGAACTTCAAAATTATACTACTACAGCCATTTATGAATTAAGTGATTTTTACGAAGAAGCGTTTTTTGAAACCAAAAAAGTAGTATATCTACCTCAAAAATTTAAATAAGATTTACAAAGCGTTTAGTCTATCAAAATAAGTCTGAAAGACGGCATTGGCTCCCTCACTTAAACTCGATAAATTGTCATTAAAAAGAGCAATATCACTAATGTATGGATGGTACTCATTTTGAGGAGATAAAATAGATTTTGCCTTTTTAAAATGAGATTTAGCATCGTTGTAATTATCAATATGATAATTGGCTATAGCTAGTGCAACCAGTGCTTCGTGATCTAAAGCATTAAAGGACAGTGTGTTTTCAAAATTTTTAGCGGCTTCTGTAAAATTTCTATTGTAAAGTTGGGTTAATCCCAAATAAAAGTATGCAGAATCGTTAGTGTTTTCAAAGCTAATGGCGGTCTTAAAATCTTCGGCTGCCTTGTTATACGCTCTCATACTTAAATACGCAACACCGCGGTTATGGTAGGTGTCACTATTAGGTTCAAGATCAATACTTTTATTAAGAAATATTAGAGCCAAATCATAATGTTTCATTTCTTTCAGAGTTAAACCCATTTGTATATTAGTGTTAACATCTGTTGGGAAATACCCATATAAAAAATTAAAAGAATATAATGCTTCTTTATATCTACCTAAATTGAATTGCGTTACCCCTAAATTATAATGCGCTTGAAAAAAGTCGTGTTTATGGGCAATGGCCATCTTATAATCTTCATATGCGCCGTCGTAATCTCCTAAAGCAAATTTGGCATTACCACGATTATAGAATGAGTCGGGATCAGGTTTAATAAATATAATTTTTGTAAAGTCTACAACTGCACCCAAATAATCTTCAAGACTGTATCTTGCTAAACCCCGATAAAAATAGGCGTCTAAATTTTGATTGTCTAATGCAATGGCTTTTTCAAATGTTGCAATTTTCTCATTTGGATCTGATAGCCGTTTACCTTGTCTCACTAATTTTTGAGACTGTCCAAAGGAGATTATTGGCAATAAAAAAAGTAAAGTGTATTTGATTGAAAAGTGTCTTATATTCATAGCAAAAGAAATAAGTATTACAACTAAGGCATCACAATAGTCAGGTTGATAACTTGTTGATGCTTAATTGGTTTTATTCTAAAGATACGAAAAAAACAATTTTGTAAAATTAGTTTAAGAGAATTTTAGGCATTTGGAAATGGTGTTCTAGGATGATACATTACAGTTCATCTAGTCTTTTATACATCTCTTTAAAAATTTGTGGTTCGTTTACTTCCCAATATGTGTCATTAAAAACCGAACTGTTTTTAATAGTTAAACTGGGGTCGAGTAGTTTTTTTGCTCGTTCAAACTTGGCTTTCGCTTTTTCAAAATCATTAAGATAGTAATAAACTATGGCTAAACCTAAATGTGCATCATAATCCATTTGATCTTGATTAGTGGCAAAGGTTAAACTCTTAATAGCCTCATCAAATTCACCTAACAAAAAATGAGTTACACCAAGGTAGAAATAGGCAGGTGTATTATTTCGATTAATATCTATAGCTTTTAAAAAATCACTTTTGGCTTCTTTGTAATAATTTATTTCTAAAAGTGCATAACCGCGATTATAGTAAGATTCACTATTTGGTCTTATCAAAATGCAGGCACCAAAATCTTTAAAAGCAGCCTTGTAATTGTTTAACTTCATGTGGGCTAATGCTCTTTGACTATAAGAGTTGTAATCGGTCGGAAAAAAACGAATTACCTTAGTAAAATCTGCAACGGCTCCTTTATAATCTTCTAATTCTAGTTTAGTATTGCCCAAATTATAGTAGGCTCCCGTTAAATTAGGATCCAATTTTACGGCTGCTTCATAATCAATTAAAGCGCCATCAAAATCCATTAAGTTGAATTTACAATTACCTCTATTGTAATAGCTATCGGCATCGGGTTCGTAAAAAATAATCTTAGTAAAATCTAAAATCGCACCGTCAAAATCTTCGAGGTTATACTTGGCAATCCCTCTGTAGAACAAAGCATCTAGATGTTTCGCATCAATTTTTAGAGCTTCATTTAATAATTCAATTTGTGCATTAGGATCCGTAAGTCTTAATGCTTGCCTAACATATTTTGTGGCTTGACCAAAAGTAAGTGTAGGAAGGAGTAGAAGGACTAGTAATGTCTTTTTCATGCTTAAATAAAACGTCAATTCTTCTTGGGTATTGTTTTTACTAATTGAAATAATCAAAAACTATTCCACTCTAATTTATTTCTAAAACTAATGAAATTTTAAAAATGAAATTATGCTTTTTTCATTTTAATTACCAAGTCAGTCCTTTTCTTTTCTAGATACTGCTTTTCCAAAGAATTGTTAACAATTTTAAGTGCTAAATCAATATTGTCAAGGGCTTTTTTTAGGTTTGAAGTGGCTGTAAATAAATCTGCTAAAGCACCGTAATAGAGATAAGCTCGTTGTTCAAAATCTTCGGCTTTTATCTGGGATAAGTAACCTTTTGCAAGTTTATAATCTTTGGTTTGTAAACAAATGACAGCCATTGTAAGAATATGTGATGGCATGGGTTGTAGAGTTTGAAGGCATTGATACCAGTGCAAAATCTTTTTCCAATTAGTATCCTCATAAGTTCTGGCCTTTAAATGTTCAGCAGCAATGGCCGCTTCATAATGATAGCTCGAAAATTCAGCTGTATCTACAGCTTTATACATCATAGAGTTTCCTAATTCAACTAAAGGAAAATGCCAAAGACTACGATCTTGTTGTTTTAGGTCTAATATTTCATTGGTACTATTGGTTTTGCTGTCCATTCTTGCAGCATGAAAGCACATTAATGCGCAAAGTGCATAGGCCTCAGGTATTCGGGTATGTTCTTTTTTTAAAAGCATTTGCACAAGTCGCAAAGCTTCACCACATAATTCTTTTCTAATTAAAGTGTCTTTTCTATTAGAATGAAAACCCTCATTAAAAATTAGATATAATACTTCCATAACACTTTCTAAACGAGTAGTTAAAGCTTTACCTCTTGGAATTTGAAATTGGATGCCAGACGACTGGATGGTTTTTCTAGCTCGTGAGAGGCGCTTTTTAATGGTCTCCTCTTTTGTTAATAGGGCAGTTGCTATTTCTTTAGTGCTAAATCCTGAAACGGTTTTTAAGGCGAATGAAATACGATCTCTTGGATCAAGTTTTGGGTGACATGCGGTGAATATCATCCTTAGTTGGGCATCTTCAATTTCAGTATCTAGAAATAGTTCGTTTATGGCAATAGAATCTGTACCCTGATTGATGTTGGGGATGTGCTTTTGCTCAGTTTTAAGTTTCCTAAAAATATCAAGAACTCTATTTTTAGCGGCAGTGTTTAACCACGCCTCAGGATTTTTCGGAAGTTGATTACGCCAACTTAAACTGGCTTTAATAAAAGTATCTTGAACGGCATCTTCGATGATATCGAGATGCTTCAATCCAAAGATTCGAACTAAAATAGAAACCATCTTTCCGCTATGGTGGCGGAAAAGATGGTCTATAAGTTGCGTATTCATTATTGGTCAAAAACCATAACTTCTCTAATTTCTACAGTGCCACCCAAGTCGTAATCGGGAAAATCTTGTGCAATTTCTTGAACTTCATCAAAACTACTAGCCTTTACCGTATAATAACCACCAACAATTTCTTTTACTTCTGCCGAGGTTACATCTGTAACAGTTCTACTTGGACCAGAAATTCTTCGAATCTGAGGGGTTAATGCGTCTCCATGACTTACTATTCCCGCTTTAGTCATTTTGTCATTCCAGGCAAACCACTTACCCATTCTGTTTTGTAAATCTTCAGGAGATAGACCTAAATCTGTGTAATCTGCTCCAATAAAAATCATCATAAATTCTTTCATAATTATTTGTTTTAAAGTTTATATCAGTAAGACGATTTACAAAATGTAAAAGGGGACACTTCTTTCAAAAATAATTAATTCAATGAAAGATTTAGCAGATTTTTGGTAGTTTCGTTACGTGTAGGTTTAATGATTATGTAATAAAATCAAAATAGGCTCTAGAAAGCTCATGAGCTTTATTGATATCTGTATCTTCCAAAGACATCCACTTTAATTCAGTATGCTGCTCATCTGGAGAATTCAACAGCTCTTCTAATTGATCTTGAGAAACTACAATTTCATAAGCCAAAACAACATAATGCGTATTTATGTTTGGTGCATTGTCAAAATTACTATCGTATATGTGGTTGAACGCATTAAGCAGTCTTGCCTCTTCAAAATTAAATTGATAACCCAGTTCTTTTTGAGAAATTCTATGAAATGCTACTTTAATGGTTTCGTTTTTCAAAATACGACCACCAGGAGCAAACCAAAATCCTTTTGCGGGCTCATTATTTCTTAAACCCATTAAAATTCTTCGGTTGGCATCTCTGATAACAAGGTCAATAGAAACTAAAGGCGTATTATCTATTACATTTAAAAAGTCTTCTTTGGCTAGTGACATGTGTTATCGTTTTGAAACTATACAAATGGATAAGTTAATTTTAAACTAAAATATTTGAAAATTTGTTCAAATTCAACAAAATATCAATAATGTTTTTTTGAGAACTTAAATAGCATCGGGAAACTTGATGTTTTAATTCTTTTTTGGGCGTTACCCACAACACTTCGACTCAGCTCAGTGCAGGCGGGTCAGGCTTTCCGCTATATCTTTTCGCGAAGCGTCCCCGAACTTGCCTGTGCTGAACTTGTTTTAGTATCTTAAACTTTGACCTGACAAATTCGTCTTTAGAGTTTCGCAAAAAAGGATGCCGCTGCAATCCTTAACGCGGAGGGTGTTTGCCGAGGCTATTTTCTAAACGCCTGCAATAGGTGGCTTAATTAATAAATTTTGTTGTTTCGTTTACTGGTTTGTGTAAGGATAGTTGCGTGGTTCGGTAACAATTAGGTAAAAAACATATGTGTGGTTCATTGCTTCTGATTTTCCAAAGGAAAATCAGAAGCAATGAACTAAACAAGTTGTTACCTACCGTATTTTTCTATCAGAACTTTGTGAGGGGGTAAGGTCAACTCTTTATCGCTTATTTTTCGTTCTATTACTTCATTTGCCACTCTTCTTATAACTAATTCCCCAGCATAATTGTCAGAACGCAAAAAATATGATTTCATAATTTCTTTTAATTTATTATGGTTGGAAATTCGAACATTCATATAGTATTTTGGATCTAGACTTAGTTCTGGGGCATAGTAGAAGGTCATATTGTTATCTCCACTATTTTTATAAATTAATTTGTTACAGGGGTATCCTGCAATTGTATCCACATTCTTTATTACCTCATAATCAAATGGAGTATTGTGGAATTTATTTAAATCAAAAAAAAATAATGTATCATTTTTAGGAGAATTTTTATAGTACATTCTGTTCTCAGATAGCGATAAAACTGTAATCGAATAATGTTGTGAGTTCGTTATCTGTTTTTCATAGCCATTTTTAACCAATAAAATAGATTTAGTCCCGGCTATATTTTTTAAATCATTATGTTGAACTTCCTTTCCGTTATCAATTCTAAAATACTTTATTTCATATTTTATTTCACCTTCAAAATTTTGTCCCAAAAGAGACATTGTAAAGAAAATACATAATATTATAAATTGCTTTTTCATATGGAACGTAATGATCACGAATATACACCATTGTTAATGGCTTATATCTGCCAGTAAACGAGTTAAGTGTGTAATGTATTATTTGAAGCAGTTAAATTTGTCAATCAGATTGATTTGGTAAAAGATTTCTAAAGTTCTCCCAAAGAACTTCATCTCCATTGATTTGAAAAGTCATAGAATTCTTGAAAATAGAAGTAATAGCACCTATTCCAGCACCAAATCCTGAGAATAACAAGGTTCCTATTCCTGTATAGCCCTCATAAAATGATTCATCTGTTCTGGTACTTAAAAGAATTACAGTACCAGCACCAATTGATGAACCTATTAGTATATTATTGCCTACAGATCTCTTAGTTTTAATTGAACCTATACTATCAATAGAAATATTTATTGTTTTTTTATTTCTTCTTAATGTTAACGTAGCTTTGGTAGTTGACAATAATTTTCCCTTAGCGATTTTCTTTCCATTTAAATTATATATCCTCAAAAAAGTGTTCGATTTTAATTTTTTTCTTGAGTTTTAACACTTAAACATAATAATAAGGTTAAAATGATGATTAAAGATTTCATAATTGTTAAATTGAGTTATTAGCATTCAGTTAGTTTTTTGGATAAGATTGGGTTTTACATACAACGCGACTACGGATATTTATCTTTACGATACTGTAATAAGTTCATTACAAGTAGTTTATATCCTATGGCAAACGAAGGTAGTCGAAAATTTTTACAAAGTCAAGACGATTCATTTAAATAGTTCTCAACATTTCAAACTACATTTATCATTAAGATTATTTCATGAATCATTTTAAAAAAACATTGCAAAACCCAATTTGGTATTCCTTAATGGAAACCCATCAAAACTTTTCATTAACATATGATGAGGTGCAATTTTACAAGCCAGAAATATGTCCGTTTGGTGCATTTACCAATGCTTCAAAAACCAAACAGGCGCTAAATGCTTATTCTCAATTGACAAAAGATATGTTTTTGGTTTCAGAAAAAGCTGTTCCAAGTTTTGATGAAAACCATATTGTGCTCAATAAAAAAATGGAAGGTTGCCAAATGGTACTAAACAAATTGATTGAACTTGAAATTACAGAGTCCGTTATACCACTTACTGAAGAGCATATTCAAGAGGTTTACGATCTAATTTGGTTAGTAATGCCAGGGTACTATCAAAAACGCACGTTTGATATGGGCGACTATTACGGTATTTTTAAAGACTATAAATTGGTAGCAATTTCTGGTCAACGTATGCAAACTAACGATTTTATTGAGGTAAGCGGTGTAGTGACTCACCCCGATTATACCAGAAAAGGATTGGCAAAACAGCTAACATGGCATGCAACACAAGAAATTTTAAAGACTGGAAAACATCCTATTCTTCATACTACAAAAGGTAACCCTGCTATAAAATTGTACCAATCTCTAGGGTTTGAGCTTACTCGAGATATGAATTGGTGGTATTTTAGCAGAAAAAAATAGCAATGTTGTGCATTTGTATGGTAGGTGGTTGCTAAATTTTTTATTAGCTGTAAGTATATTTGTTGAGTAATAAAAGCATTATTTTTTATGCTACAAAGACAATATGTATTCTACGTTTTGTGTCTGCTTTCAGTAGGTTTATCGGCACAGATAAATGAAAGCGATACTCTTGGTTTAAAAGCAAACTTATCTATAACAGGGTTTTTACAGGGTGGTAATGTGCAAACCGTAATTTTTAGAACCAATTCTGAAGTAAGTTTTAAACCTTGGAAAAATTGGGTTTTTAAAACAAGAAATTCCTACGTGTATCAGGAGTTTGGTAAGGACAAGGCAGATGAGGATATTCTGAGTCTTAATTTTCTGTACATTAATCCAGAACGTAAATTTTACCCATTGTTTTTGGGTTTTTTAAGCACCAATTTTAGAAGAGAAATTGACTTGCGCTACTTGTATGGAGCAGGTGTAACTTATCAAGTTTGGAAAAAGAAAGATAATTGGCTAAAGTTTTCCTTATCTAGTGAATACGAGCGGACAGATTTTAAAAAGACAAGCTTTAATAGGTCTAATTATAATGGTATGCAATCTATAAGTACGCTTAGAGGGACGCTTTGGGTAAATGGAAAATATCATCTGTTTAAGAAAAAGGTAATTTTCAATCATGTAGCGTATTTTCAACCATCTCTTGAGGAAAGTGATAACTTTAGATGGCAAGCTGATATTGGTTTAGAATTACCAGTTTGGGATTTTCTAAATTTCAAAATTAATTACTTACATACTTTTGAAAGTATAGTTGTAGATGGGCAACTAAGAGAAGACCGATTTTTAACCTTTGGTTTTACCCTAAAAACATTGGAAAAAGGTAAATCAAAAAAATAAAAAATCGGTCCACTACCACGAAAAACAGGATTGCGAAAACCCTAGTTTATTCCATATGGCTTTGTACTTGATCAGTTAAACTACTGCCTCTTAAATTTTTAGAGATTATTTTGCCTTCAGGATTTAGTAAAAATGTAGACGGGTAGGAGCTTACACCATATTCTGCTTCAATATTTATATTAGCCATTGCATTCAAATAGTTCAAGCCGTTTTCTTCAATATATTTTTTAACATTGTCTTCTTGGTCTCTACATGCTACCCCAAGAATTACCAAATCTTCTTTAGGTATTTCGTTTCTAAGTTTAATAATATGTGGTATTTCGGCCTTACAAGGCGCACACCAAGTGCCCCAAAAGTCTATGAAAACATATTTTCCTTTAAAGTCATCCAAAGATATTTTTTTTCCATCCAAAGCTGTAAGTTTAAAATCGGGTGCCATGGATCCTTTAGTTACAGATAGACCTTTAAGTTCTGTTTCAATTCTGCCATTTTTCACACCTGGATATTGGGGATAATTTTTCACTATAGATTCATACATCTCTTTCGCTTTTTCAGGAAGATTACGTTTTATGCGACGTGCTTTGTTATATATAATTTCACCTTTTATCTCATCGCTATTTGATTTTTTTAAAACTTCAGATAGAAAATTTTCAAAATACCCATACGGAATATTGAGCACATCGTTTAACATGTAATTTCTTATATTATAGAAACTATTTGCCATGGCACCAACTAAGTAAGGCGTTAAGGCTAAATCACTATTTTCCGTTTTATAGAGTATAAGTATCTGTTTTTGAATTAAATCTGAAGCCTCTTTGCTTTTGGATAAATCGGCAAAGGCATCCATCTTTTTGTTTTTGTATAAAATTGATTTTTGAATATTAATAGGATGAATTTGTGAAAACTGATAATCGTAATTTGGAAACATCCAACTTAACTCCTTGTTGTCATTTTTAATTATGCTGTATTTCATTTCAATTTCTTTATAGGTTTTCTTGTAGGCATCAATATTTTCATTTTTTCTTGTCTCTGAATAGGCCTGAAAAATATCTGATTTCAACTTTGCCAACGAATCGCACAACGCATGAAAGTTTTCAGGGTTTCCCTTTATTTTTACTTTATAGTCATGTAGGCCTGTTTTGTAGTTTTTAGGATTGAATATAATTTCGTCTTCGCCTTCGTTTAAGTAATTATGATAGTCTGCCCAAGATTCATCTTTTTTATTTGCCACAGGAAGTGCCGTACTATGAGTTTTTTCATTCTTATTGAGTACAAAATAAAACTCTCCATAAGCATTTTCGGCATTATTAACTTTTAGCTTCCAAAGACCACTATTTTTATCATGAGTCATCATTTGGTGGTTTTTCCAAATATTCCATCCATTAGCCTTTCCAACAACTCTAACACTGTCAATTTCTTTTGAGATAATAACATCGTCTAATTCAACATTTAACTCTACAGTGGCATCAGGTTGAGGGATAAATACATTGTACAATAAAATCTCAGACGAAGGGTGCATTATTGCTACTACATATCTGCCAACATTCAAATCTTTTATATCAAAAACTCCATTTTTATTGGAATAAATTGTATCAAATTTATTGTAGTAGCCAGAACCATATCTAATATTGTATTTATCAATACAAATTGAAAACTCAGCGTCTTTAATCTTCTTGTAGGCTTTTATCTTAATTTTTAAATTTCCTGCAAAACTTTGCGAAGTAAGGACCATTATAAAAATGGCAAACAATATTTTTTTCATGTTGTTTAGTTTGATTAATGAAGATTATGTTTAGTTGAAGATAAAATTAGAAGAAAATCTGTACAGTTTTCGATTTTTAACACTATTTAAGATACATACTTTTATTGTAAATATTTAATGTTTTATACATTATGTCTTCAACATTAGGTGCTTAAATTAGTGATATATAGCCTCCAAAATATACTTGATTTTCACTGAACAATTTTATTAAGCAATTTAAATTACTGATATAAAACTTAACATTGGTGTTATGGTGTTACGTGTCAGTATCGAAAACTTTATATTTATTATTCCAACAAAAATTAAAGGAAATGAAGAAGACATTATTTGGGTTGTTTTTATGTATATCTTTTTTTGCAACTGCACAAGATTGGATGGGAATTAGCGTACCAGCAGATCCAGGCACCGGTAAAGAATGGGTGTTACAAGATGGGTTTTCCGATGATTTTAATTATTCTGCCCCAGCAAGTAACAAAGGATCTACTTTTAGAGAGAAATGGGATGATTTTTATCATAATTCGTGGCAGGGGCCTGGTTTAACGACATGGGCCCGAAATCATTCACTCGTTGATGGAGGAGAATTACAATTAGTAGCGTCGAGATATCAAACAAATAGAGTTAATGCAGGCGCTGTACATTCTGAAGGGCTTATTGGGTATCCTGTTTATATTGAAGTTAGAGCTAAAATAATGAATTCAGTTTTGGCCAATGGAGGATGGATGTTAAGTCCTGATGACACTCAAGAAATCGACTTTATGGAAGGTTATGGAGCAACTTGGTGCAACAACTGTCCTTCTGGACAACAAAACCAAAGTTGGTTTGCTCAAAGAATGCATGTAAGTCATCATGTATTTATACGAGACCCCTTTACAGATTGGCAACCAAGCGAATTAGCCATGAATACTGGCAATCCATCCCCTCACCCCACTTGGATAACTAGAAATGATGGAGCTGGAAACATTAATTGGAAGGATGATTATCATCGGTATGGGGTGTATTGGCAAGACCCTACGCATCTCTATTATTATATCGATGGAGTTCAAGTCACAAAACGTGAGGGTATGGAACAAATAGATCCAGTTCATCATACAAATGCCGACGTAGCCGACGCCGGTAATATGAGTATTGATACAAGAACAGGTTTAAACAAGGATATGTATATTTTATTTACTGTAGAAGATCAAGATTGGAGATCAAATAATGCAGTAACACCTACCGATACTGAGTTGTCTAACAGTAATGATCATACTTTAAGAATAGATTGGATAAGGGTTTACAAGCCTGAGAACATAGCTTCTGTTGATGAATGGTTTAGTAATAATCTAAAGATATCTCCTAACCCATTTGAGAACAAAATTGAGGTAAAGGCTGATGTCCCGCTTAATAAAGCTGAGTTGTATTCTATTGATGGTACAAGATTATTGACTAAGGACAATATAAACAGTACAAATGATACAATTTCAACCTCCAATCTATCCTCAGGATTGTATATCTTAAAAATAGAAAACAGCAATGGGGGTTGGGCCTATAAAAAAGTTTTGAAGAATTAGTTCAATTAGTAGTTTAGTTTAGTTGATAAAGGGTGAATCGCGTGGTGCTTTTCACCTTTTTCTTTTAAGAACACTAGTTTTCAGCATTGAAAAACACTTTATAATAGTGCATTTTCTTTTCATCATCATAACCGCGTTCTAAATACTCTGTAGAAGCATCTGGTGCATCTATATCTAATTTTATTTGAATGTTTGTGTCTAGTTTTATGTCGGTTTTAATTTTACGTTTTTCTTTATTTACAACAACTTCTGCAACATCAAACTGATTTCGGATAATCAGGTTTTGTTCTTCCTCAAATTCCTTTTTATAAGTCTCAAATTCTCTCTTGTATTTATCTTCCTCAAATAATTGATTGGTAAAGCGTTCTACGTTTACAATTTCGTTTTCTTTAAAGAAATCAATGGTTTTGGCTAAAAAACTATTTTGTTCTTGAGCACCATAGGTAGTCTTTATAATTTCAGAAGAAAAGTCTTTGCATAATTCAATATAATTTTGGGTATGACTATTGGCATCATCAGCATATTTTATATTTAAAAAATGATTTATCCAATATTGCGCATCATATCTATTGTTATCCACACTAAAAATAATATTGCCTTCCGTATCGCTTTGATTTAATATTAAGCACCCTTTATCAACTTTTTTAGAGTTAATACCTTTTTGAACTAAAACATCGTAGCTTTTGTTTTCTAAATAGGTTTGAAAGAAATTTACCTTGTTTTCAATTTTGAAAATTCCAATAGCATTTGTAGTTATATCCCTAAATTCAATACCTTCAAACATAACAACCAAGACATCCCCAGTTTTAATGTTTGCAGAATTTGATTGTTCATATAAATGCGTTAAAATATGTTTTGATATGTCTATAAAGCTGGCTTCATCGTTAAAAATTTGCATAGCGTACGTGTTTATTTCATTTAAAGAAATATTTGCATGATGATTAAAGCGATAACTCTGTACTTGGCTGGCAAAAGGTTTTAATAGAAACGGTAACATTAAATCGTAGCTGGCCTCGTCAAAATCTACTAAACTCTCTGAAAAAGCATTTTTGGTGTCATTGAACTTGTTACCAACCTTATGGATTATAAATTTTGAAATGGAAGCATTTTTTCTTGAAATCATATAAGAATTATTAGGATTGCAATAGTATTAAAATATGTTGAGAGCGTATAAAAAAAAGACGCCAAAGCAAAAGCACTTTGACGCCCTAGATTCGAGGACTTGAATTTCGGTGGTTATAAACCTATAATAATTTATTTTTATTGAAAATGAGTTGCAGGAACTTGTTTATATTGAATATCATTTAATACGATTTGAAAATATCGTTTGCTAAAGATAAAAATTAGTTTTTTACTTGCAAAAAGCACTTTTCTAAGTAATTAACAATTGAATGTTAATTATTTATGAACGAATAGCTTAGTTAATTTCGTAGAGTATTATGCTTTTTGAATCTCCTTTTACTACAAATTCTAAACGTCTGTCCTTATCAATATTATCCAGTTCTATTTTAGAATTACCGTAAACAGGGAAGTTAGGTTGCATACCGCCCTGGCTATCATATAGATGTACTTTTTTAGACTGTAAATCTGTTAAAGCAACATAAATTTTATCTTTAATGTAAAAAATACTTGGTCTGGTGTAATTACCATAATCCAAATCTAAGATCTTACTTTTAATCCCTAATTTGTTTTCGTTAAGAGTTACTCTAGTTTTACTTGTTGTTTCTAAACAATGATTACTAGTAAGTTTTAAATCAATAGTTGAAGTGTTGCCTCTAGTGTCAATACTTACAAGTTTACCATCTTCCGTTGTAGTTGTAAACTTATTTTGATACATAAAAACAGGCTCTGAAGAAAAGATATAATTATTTTTCGCATTTACTCTGGGTTTTCCTCTTCTATCTAGAATATAGAGTTTGCTCTTAGTTTTAATAACAAGATAATCTTTACTGCCAAACCTAAAATGCTTTGGTGTACTTGTAACATTATGTTGTGCAGATTTAAAGTTAAAACCACGTACTATTTTCCCCCTAGAGTTATACATTAAAATATTTTTGCCTTGTGTAACTAATAAGCGATAATTTTTATTTTTGTCGTAATCAAAAACGGCTAGAGGTTGCGTAATCCTATCGTTAAATTTAAGAGGGAAGGGGCCAACATCACGCCCTTTTCTATCTAGAACATACACTCTGTTTGGTGTGGCAAATACCAACTGTAGTCGACCATTTTTATAAATATCAATTTGTTCTATTTCGCCCAAGATTGGACCATTAAGTTTCTTTTTCCAAAGCACTTTTCCTTTGTTAGAGATTAAATAGACTGTGTTTTTTACATCCTGTACTATAATCTCTTTGTCTTTGGTTATGTGGTTTTTTACAAATTGAGGAGAGGAAATTAAATCATTGTCCAAGTCTATACTAAATGTTTCAGTGATAGAGTTTTGTGAAGCCTGAATTTCAGTTTTTATAAGTCCTCCATGAGCATGTGCAAAATTGGTGTCGTATACAAATTGTAACGCAGCTAGACTATAATCACCAATTTCAAATGCATTGATGTCTTTCCTTATGATTTTCTGAAGTAACTCTGGTCTATAAATCAGTAATAAAGAACTTTCGCTACTCAGTTTATTGCTTATATCCTTAAAATAACTTCTGGAGCCGAGTGAAGTTTTATTTTGATAGTTGGCAATTATATTTTCAAGTAGATCTATGGAATCTGAGAAGACGAAAAAATTATCTATAACACAATACTTTGTTGGTCGAATATTTGTAAGGCTTGGTGATAATGTATTAATAAAGAAATTGTGTTTAGAAAAATCAAAAATTTCAATATTTCTATAATTTTCATTGTTTTGATTTTCGCCTAAAAGCGCATCCATGGTTGCAATAACGTCCATAGAATATAAGGCAATTGCTCTCGATTCACCTTGATAAATAACACCTATCTCGTTGATGTTCAAAAACAAATCATTAAAACTTGTAATAGAATCGTTTTCACTGTAATATTCTAGATTTGATTGGAAAACTTGAAAATCGTCAAAAGTAATGCTCATAAAGCCATCACTGTTTCCAGGAGCAATATGCTGTGTTTGATTCTCTTGTGGGATGGTGTTTTTAAAGATGTCTATCAACTTTTTTGAAGAGTCTTTGGATTTTGCAACGCCATTAAGAAAAATATTGTCTTGCTCTATTTCAATATCTAAAATTAGAGTATCCGTTAATGTCGCAGCAGTTAAACTATCTTCTACGAACAGTGGTAGTAAGTTATGGTGTCTTGTTTTGATAAGAATTGAAAGTTCCTCGCTTTCATCGGCGACATCATATAATTTTTCTAAAGCATTAGTTCTGCTTTCTAGATTAAAAGTATTTCGAATAATTTCTTCTGAAGTGGATAAAACAAAAGTGCTATCAATAATGGTATGATAAAATGTATTATCCTCTAAGGCGGACTTTTTAATTGTTCCAAACTTATATTTCAAAAGCTCTTCAGAGTAGTTCTTTAGAGAATCTGTTTTAAAAATAGATTCGGAGTACTTTGTAATTAAGGTATGGTGAATGCTATCGTTTTCTTGCTTAGAAGAGCATATCAGAACTTCTGTATCTGGAATTATATAATTTAAGGCTGGAACACCTAAATTTTTGTTTAAAACATATTTATTTAAAAAAGCGTTGGTTTTTAGTTGTGTTTTTAAATTTTCAAGGTTTGAAGATTTGAGTATGACTTCTGAATTCTGTGGAACATAATCAATGAGGCTTAATTTTTTGTTTTTGTTTTGAGAACAGCTTAGGAGCAAGCAGACTAGAAGAGAGGGCAACAAAAATTTCATGGACGCATCAATTTTATGCTAAAATAAAAAAGTTATAAATCTAACTTCAATTGTTCTGGCAATAATCTAAACGATTTTCGGTGGTACTTTGTTATGCCATAAGTTTTTATAGCTTCTCTATGCTCTTTAGTGGGATATCCTTTATTTTTTTTCCAGTTATACATGGGAAATTCTTCATGTATTTTGCTCATATAACTATCGCGATAAGTTTTTGCTAAAACAGAGGCTGCAGCTATACTCAAATATTTACTATCACCCTTAACTATAGTTTCATGAGGGATATTTCCATATGTTTTAAACCTGTTACCATCAACTATAATAAATTCTGGCTTAATTGTTAATTGATCAATAGATCGATGCATCGCTAAAATAGATGCGTTAAGGATGTTGATATTGTCAATTTCATTCTCAAATATATGAGTAAAAGCAAAGCAAATAGATTGCTTTTCAATTAAAGGCTTAAGTATATCACGCTTTGACTCACTTAACTTTTTAGAATCATTTAATATGTTGTTTTTAAAATTCTCTGGAAGAATAACTGCTGCAGCAGTTACTGGGCCAGCCAAACATCCTCTTCCGGCCTCGTCTGTGCCGCATTCATACTTGAAATTTGAGTGTTTTAGTTTTAACATTTTTCAAAAATATTAGTAATTATTTAATATCTCTTAAATAATTTTTTCAATTTACGGCGTTATCATATTTTGTATTTACATTTGCATCGTTTAAAAATTTTATGCAAAAACTACTCATATTTTTTGTTGTGTTTCTTGGTATTTCTTGCGTTTTTGCTCAAGATAGGCCTGTGAAAGGAGGGTTGATTAAATCTTCTGATACAACTCAGGTTCAACCTGTAATTGATAGTGATTTAATTAAAAGTGAAGAAAAAGAGGTTTCTCTTCTTGATCGTGTGTTAAAGGACGATTCAAAAGACAAAAAAGCAAACATAAAAGATTACCTTATTATATCTCATAAGAATGATACTACCTATGTAGATACCACATTAACCATCCATAAAGATTATAAATTCAACTATTTAAGAAGGGATAACTTTGGTTTAATGCCGTTTTCTAATTTAGGTCAAACCTACAATAGCCTAACTTATAATTTTCAAAATACTGATTTGTTGCCAAGTTTTGGGGCTCGAGCACGTCACTTTAATTATATGGAAATTGAAGACACCTATTATTACAGGGTACCTACACCTTTTACCGAACTTTTCTATAAAACAGCGTTCGAGCAGGGACAGTTAGCTGATTCTTTTTTTACGGTAAATACCTCGCCTCAATTTAATTTTTCTATTGCATATAAAGGTTTAAGGTCTTTGGGGCAATATCAGCATATTGTTACAAGTACTGGTAATTTTAGAGTTACGGCTAATTATAGTTCAAAAAACCACCGTTATAATGCAAGAGGGCATATCGTAATGCAAGATTTATTGAATGAAGAAAATGGCGGTCTTCAAGATGATGATGTACCTCGCTTTCGATCAGGAGAGGCAGAGTTTTTAGATAGAGCTATATTTGACCCTAATTTCGAAAATGCCGAAAGCGTGTTAAAAGGAAAGCGTTTTCATTTAGAGCAACAATATCAACTTGTTAGAAAAGATTCTGCTTCAAGTCATGAGTTGAGTTTTAAACACATTATTTCATTTGAAGATAAGTCATTTCAATTTGATCAAGATAGTCAAAGTGTACTTTTTGGAGATGCGTTTAGCAATTCAGGATTAAGAGATCGCGTAACTTTAGAAAGGTTGTATAACCAAGTGGAAGCAAACTACTCCAATAAGCTAATAGGGAATATTTCTTTGAATATTAACAATACAGACTATAACTATGGATATAATAAATTAGTTTTATTAAATAGTAATACTATCATAAATAGAATAAAAGGAAATGTAACTGCTCTTGGAGGTGCATATCAAAAAGTATATAAAGGTTTTAATTTAAATGGAGAAGCAGGTCTAAATATAGTGGGAGACTTTACCGGTAATTACATAAAAGGCGAAGCGTCCTACAGTTTAGCCAATGATATTTTAGCGAAAGCAACCATAAGCCACAGTTCAAAAGCGCCAAACTTTAATGTGCTACTTTATCAAAGTGATTACCAAGATTATAATTGGCAAAACAATTTTGGTAATACCGAGAGTCAACAACTTGCATTTCAAATAAACTACAAAAAGTTGGCAAAGGTAACGGTAGATTATTCTACAATTTCAGATTACATCTATTTCAAGCAAGACGCAAATATTACTACCTCGCAGTCTATAAAAGCATTTCAAAATAATGCAACCATTAATTATTTGCGTGCAAAACTAGAAAACGAAATAACCGTTGGTAAATTTGCGTTAAACAATACGGTATTGTATCAAAATGTGCAAGATGATAACAGTGTCTTAAACGTGCCCGAAATCACTACACGAAACACCTTTTATTTTAGCTCACATTTATTTAAAAAGGCTATGTTTCTGCAAACAGGAGTAACGTTAAATTACTTTACCAAGTATTTCATGAATGCTTACAATCCTATTCTTGCAGAATTTTATGTGCAAAACGAAACCGAAATAGGAGACTTTCCAAGACTAGATTTTTTCCTCAATGCCAAAATTCGTCAAACTCGAATTTTCTTCAAGGCCGAACATTTCAATTCGGCATTTACAGGTTACGATTATTTTTCGGCTCCAAATTACCCGTATCGTGATTTTACCGTACGTTTTGGTTTAGTCTGGAATTTCTTTATGTAGCATAAGAAGTTGGGCGTTCCCCTCGATAAAACTTTAGGGCCTTCTATGAAACTTCCATTCTTTCCGCTATATCTTTTTCTCGTGCCTCCAAAAAGGATGCCGCTGCAATCCCTAACGCTAGGGTATTTGCCAAATTCGTTTTCCGATTCCAAGTTATTTTTTTTTGGTAAATTATCTTCCTTCACTATAAAAACTGCAAAAGGATAAGAAAGACATTTATAAATAGGTCGAGTCCTTTTAGCCAGTTCGCAGAACTGCTTTTTGAAATGTAGCATATAAAGAATAAATTGTTAAGAAATTCCGAAGCCTTGGAGGAATTTTAGATTTAATCTTTGGTTTTCTTCTCGAAAGCAGAAGAAAAATGCCTTATTTCAATATGATTTTTTGCTTCATTTTGCATCAGGGCAAAATGAAGGTAGACAAAGAATCGTAATATATTGTAGTTCCTGAATTTATGATTTAAAAAAATAGGTCTGTAACTTTCAGTAAATAAGCGTCTTAAATCTGTGG
>DIYI01000006.1 GCA_002428965.1 Jejuia sp. UBA6058
TAACTGACGGTTATACGAAACCGATGGTATGTAATTACCTGCGGCACGTGGAACCCGCGTTTTGCAAACGCTCCCATTCCACTAATTACATACCATCGTCCACTGTTTATTGCACCCCTAGCCAATTATTAGTACTTTTAGTCGAGTTCACGAGAACTCCACAGTAACTAACTACAGACATCAGCGTGTATAGCGAATGGGGCGCAACAATGACTCTCCGTGGGGCGCGCCCCACTACGTCATACACAGTGGACGTTGGCGTGCATTTGAGAAACACTATGGATAAAAAGGCAAAATCAATTTTATTTAAAACTTATTGGAGTTCTCAAGGCTGGAAACGTGAATATGAAACTGACCCAATAGATTTTGAATATGCCAAATCAAAAGGTCTAATGTTCGAGCCTGTTTCAATGTCAATGAAAGAGGTAAAAACTGAATTGACAAACTTATTAAACGAAATCAGTACGAAAAAAATAACTGACGGATTCTTATCAAGTTTGACAAATAAAAGACTTGATTGGCGCTCTGCTATTGCTAGTTATTTCAATGCCAAATTAATACTTGAGGGAAAAAGAGAATTTTATCGACCTGAAATTTTTGAATACAAAAATGAAGACCTAAATGTTTTAAATTTTGAGCGAATTAAATGGAGCGGAGTGAGACATTCAGATTTATTATATAATTATCTTGATTTAAAGTTATTTAGTCAAGAAAATATTAGTGAACCAACTGAATTAGATATTAAGACTTTTAAAGGAATTTTAAAATGTATAAATGATTCAGAGATTGGAGAATATCCAGGTAAATTAAGAGATAGATTAAAAGAAGTAATGAAAGGAAGTAAAAATGAACGACATACAATAATGGAAATTCTTGGCTGTTGTGAAATTTTGGAACCTAAAAGTTATGATAGACCAACAACTGGAAGACACGATTGGGCTTTTGTTGAATATTGGAGAGGAGAAGATAAATTCAACAAAAAAAAAGTTGATGAATATTTTGAACAGTATCTGAAATAAAAAACGACACGCCAACAATGTATAACCGCAATTACGGCGGATTCGACTACGTCCGAATCCACTCGGAATTGCTAAAGCCTGTGCTAAACCGAAAAGCCTGCGTATATTAACCCGCAACTGACGGTTATACGATACCGTTGTGCGTCATTATGACAAACCATTAACCAATGATAAAATTCTTTAGAAAAATTAGACAAAAATTGCTTTCCGAGGGAAAAACTGGAAAGTATTTTAAGTACGCCATAGGCGAAATAGTACTTGTAGTCATTGGGATTTTAATTGCGCTACAAATCAATAATTGGAACGAGAAAAATCAGCAAAGAGAAAAAGAAAAAGTTATACTCAAAAATTTAAAGACAAGTCTTGAAAAGGATATTTTAACTCACGATTTTCATATTCAAGCATATGAAAAATCAAAGTATTCCATTCAATTTCTAATTGAATTTATGGAAAAAGACTACCGCTTTACTGACTCGTTAAAATACCACTTTGGCAGAACAACCTATTTATGGAATCCATCTATACAGCTAGAAATTTTTGAAAACTTAAAATCAGTAGGTTTTGATATCATTTCTAATAAGAATTTGAAAGAGAACATTCTAAGCTACTATTCATTTGCAACTACAGATTTTATAACTGCAAAAAACAGATATGATGATATTATGAGTAATGCAAGTTCGAATATCCTTAACACTCGTTTTAGAGCTTTTTGGAATGGTAATTACGATACATTCCGCAAAACAGGGAATGCTGATGATTTGAATGCAGAGATGGAACCAAATGACTTTGAATCTCTCAAAAAGGATAATGAATACTTGTACTTCTTACGAAGTTTAAAAAATCAACATTATTGGTTTGCCGAACGCAATAACGTAATGGCAAAAAAGAAGGCAGAGAATTTACTTCTAATGGTTAATCAAGAATTATTGGAAATTGAATAATGATTTATTATGACATAAATAACGAAAGCACAACAATGGCTATAATTCATTGTGGTTTTGTGCCACACCAAAATAAAAGTATAAATCAATGGCTGATTTCTAAGCGGAATAATCCTGCGGATGATTCCACAACGAAATCATAGCCGAGACCGTGGTTACAATTATCTGAAACAAATACTAATAAAATATACTAAATAATATTTGTAACAATTAGCACTACAAGAGCACTAATAATATTAGTATCTGGAATGACATTACGTCTTTATCAGGCTAGACATCAAAAAATTTAAATAATACCTTTATGAAAAAAAATAACAAACTAGCAACTGGAATTGCAATCGGAATTGGAATAGGAACCGCTATTGGAGTTGCAACTGGTAATTTAGGATTATGGCTTAGTGTTGGAGTGGCTATTGGAGTGGGGATAGGAACCACACTTAATGAGAAAAATAAAACGAAAGAAAGCAATAAAAACTAACATCTTAAAAACAACTGCAAACAATAATAGCTTTAATTCACAGTGGTTTGGTGGCACACCAGCCAAAGTGAAAGTAAAAGTCAAACTTCTGATTTCGGCGGAATAATCCTGTAGATGATTCCACAATGACGACATAGCCGTGACCCTTGACATTCTTAAAAAACAAACTATGCGCGTTATTATAACATTTCTAATTTTCAGTTTATTCATGAACTGTACTGGTGAGGCTCAAGTTTATCCTGATAAAAACTGGGAAAACCTTCAAAATCCTTCAGAATCGGGGTGGGGAGATACAGAACGATCGAATTTCACACGATTCATAATTGATAGTACTACTATTACAGGGCTTGTCATAATTCATAAAGGACAAGTTGTACTAGAGTATGGAGATATTGAAGAAAACAGTTATATCGCGTCCTGCAGAAAAAGTATTCTATCCATTCTATTTGGTAAATATGTAGAAAATAGTCAGATTAATTTAAATAAAACACTTACCGAATTAAAAATTGAAGACCATTCCCCTCTTCTTAATATTGAAAGATCAGCCACAATTAAGGATATTATATCAGCACGTTCTGGTGTTTTTTTACCAGGTTCTAACGGAGGGGATTTGAGAAGATTAGCCCCTAAACGAGGGTCGGTTCAACCTGGTAGTTATTGGCTATACAACAACTGGGATTTTAATTTAGCAGGTTACATTTTCGAACAAGAAACTAGCAAGACTATTTATGATGAAATAGAGACACAATTAGCCATACCACTTCAAATGGAAGATTGGGACAGGTCTTTGCAACTAAAAAACGGAGATCTAGAAGTATCTAAATTCCCAGCCTATCATATGTGGTTTTCTACAAGAGATATGGCTCGTATTGGTTTGTTGATGTTAAGAAATGGGAAATGGCAAAATGAGCAGGTTATACCGGAAGCTTGGGTAAAAGAAATGATTACTCAAAGAACATCATATAAAGAAGCCCAAGAGAATGCACCAATATTAAAAGAAGACGGGCTCGACCTAGGCTATGGATATATGTGGTGGTTAATAGAAAACACGAAAGATTACAGGCTTAAGGATGCGTATTCTGCTCAAGGCGCTTTAGGACAAAACATTACGGTTTATCCTGAGATAGATGTGGTACTGGCCTTTAAAACAAAAAGTACTTATAGAAGAAGAAATAGTATCCAAACTCAAATGAAAGTTATAAAAAAGGCAGTCACTATATACAACCCAAATTAGAGAAACTAATTTATAAGTCATGAAAATTAATAATCTATTAATAGTATCCATGCTATCTATTATAGCTTCCTGCGCTTCAAAAGAAGGTGGTAAAGACGAAAAGCAACTTAAAACAGAAAAAACACTCAATAAAGAAACTCTGGTAGCAACGCTAGACAGCATTTGGTGGGCAGAACAGATACCAATCCGAGTAAGAGATTCCATTGGTAGAGTTTATGGTTATGAATCTGATGAGTTCCAAAGACAAGATGAGATATATCATAAAGCCCATGATATTAATGAAAAGAAAATACTCGATCTATTGGAAACTTATGGTTGGCCAGAAGTTACTATTATTGGTGAACAAGGTAACTTAACCATTTGTAACGTGCTTCAGCATTCAAGTATTGAGGTCAGAAAAAGGTTTATTCCTATTATGCAAAAAGCAGTAAAAGAAAAGGGGTTAGCTCCGAGGTTATTGGCACGTGCAGAAGATAGACTTGCCACCGACCGTGGTGATTTTCAAATATATGGAGGCCAGATTAAGTACTATCCTGAAACAAAATCTTTTAATGTATGGCCTATTATAGACCCTGAGAATGTAGATAAAAGGCGAGCGGAAATTGGACTTGGGCCAATAGCAGATTTTTTGGCTAACCGACGACACCCATTGAAATGGGATTTAGATGAGCAAATACAAAGAACGGCTGAATTTGAATTGGAAAAAAATAAGAAGAAAAAATAACGAAATACCAACAAGGTATATGAAATCATTGCTGCTTTTAGCTTAACCAAAGTTAGTTGCATTTTTGTTTACTTCTGATTTTTCCTTCGGAAAATCCTCGCGCACAAACACACAACTTTCCATATACTTACACGTTGTACACAAGTTGATAAAAATCGAAAACGGAAATTAAATTTTCAGAGACAAGAGAAATTGATTCAGAACAAATTATTGAATTGTAAAAAGCTAATGAATGGAGTTCTGCTGAAAAACCGATTGAATTGAGAAATGCACTATTGAATTCTCATACGTTGATAACTACCTGGGATAATGAAAAATTGGTTGGACTTGGAAACGCAATTTCTGATGGCTACCTTGTTGTTTACTACGCATATTTACTAGTGCACCCCGAATACCAAGGAAAAGGAATTGGAAATATGATAGTAGATAAGTTTCAAGAGAAATATGAAGGCTTCCATTTGCAAATGTTGACAGCTGCTCGAAAGCAATTGACTTTTATAAAAAAGTTGGATTTGAAAAAGATGGAGAAACTATGCCAATGTGGATTTATAATGGAAACGAACATTAAACTTGATATAAAACCTATGTACAACAATGGCTTCATAGTAGACGTTAGCAGTAAGCTGAAAAATATTGTATCTTAATTAAAACACCTATAAACTCTAAAGATGACAGATAGGTGACATTTAAATGGCGTAAGGAAAACAAAACTCCTGCAATACATTTGTACCATTAAAATTTAAAAAAATGGATACTAAAACCTTAGGAAAACGATTAAAATATCAACGCTCTTTAAAAGGGTACACGCAAGAGAAACTTTCTGAAGCATCTACGGTTGGCATTAGAACTATTCAAAGAATAGAGAAAGAGGAAGTAATGCCGCATATGCAAACAGTGCAATTGTTAGCAGATAGTTTACAAATTAGTATTGAAGATCTTATAGTTGTTGACAACCCAAATGAAGAAGTAATTCAAAAAAAATGGATGCTGTTGTTTCATGCAACACCTTTTTTGGGCTTTATAATCCCCTTCAGCAACATATTTTTCCCTCTTTTCTTATGGATATACAAAGCAAATGACAACCCTTTGTACAACCAACATGGAAAAGCAATCGTGAATTTTCATTGCTCGCTAACGCTATATATTATTATTTCCTTGCTTTTATTTTTCCTAATCCCTGGCTATAATTACTTTTTAACTGGGGTTATTGTTTTATTTGCACTAGTTATTACCATTCGGAATATAATATCATCTTTAAGCACTAATTTTTGTAGCTATCCACTCTCCATTCCTTTTTTAAAATAAATACTTGTTTAAACAATTAATTCATTTATTATGCTAGGATTATTGGTAATTCTAATAGCCTCAGGAATTATATTATATTTTTTCGAAAAAAGACAAATTAACGTTTTAGGGGCTTTACCTAACAAAAAGAGAATCATACAATTTGCTTATGGTATTCTTCTTATAATTATAATTACCCTCTTAAACATATTTTTAGAAAGTGTCATCTTGAGTATAGAATGGAGATTAAACGAGCAAATCCATTACACATCCATTTTTAATGCAGTCATCTATCATTTAAAGTCTGCCTTAACCGAAGACCTCATTTTTAGAGGAGCAATCTTATACATTTTAATTCAAAGAATTGGTAATACAAAGGCCATTTTGATCTCTGCTATAGCCTTTGGAATATATCATGTATTCTCATACGGAATAGCTTTAAATAAAATGATTCCTGTTATATATGTCATATTTGTAACTGGCTTTACTGGTTATGTTTGGGCATGTGCGTTCTATAGGACAAAATCAATTTATTTAGGACTAGCGTTTCATTTTGGGTCTAACTTGGTTAACGTATTTTTCTTTGAATCTCAACCTTTTGGAGCATTAATTTTTAACGAAGTTTCAAGAACAATAATTTCAGAATGGAATAACTTTCTGTTTTTAATTTTAAAAGGGATTTTCCCAACAGCTCTAACATTTTTGTATATTAAAGTTTTTTACAACGACAGGTTTCTTCGAAAAACTAAAACTAATACTTAAATGGTAATAGTTTTATATTAATATGCTCATTTAAGTGTTCTTTCCGAGCTTTTTTCACAAACCACTTTTTTTGAAATACGGCATTGCACTTCAACTAATTTCGCTTTATATTTATACGACAGCAACAAACCATAATTATAGTATTTGAAAAAACAAAATAGTGAATACAAAAATTAGATTATGAAAACCGCTCTTCCTTTATTGCTAGTGCTCATTAGCTTTAACTTTACTGTTGCTCAATCAAAATATAAATTTTCATATGCCGAACCAGAATCCAAGGGTTATTCTAGTAATAAGTTAGAAATTCTTAAAGATCATTTAAAACAAAGTGGTTCATCCTCAATGCTTATTTTGGTAGATGGTGACATTATTTTTGAATGGGAAACTACTAGTAAAAAACATTTAGTTCACTCCATACGTAAAGCATTGCTAAATTCATTATACGGTATTGCTATAGAAAGAAAACAAATAGATACACTTACTAGTTTAAAAGAACTAGGTATAAACGACTTAGACCCAAAATTAAGCGATAAAGAATTAGAAGCAAAAGTTTCAGATTTATTAAAGTCTCGTTCTGGTATTTATCATAATGCGGCTGCAGTAAATAATGCCATGTTAAAGGACAGACCAGACAGAGAAACCTATAAACCTGGAGAGCACTACTATTATAACAACTGGGATTTTAATACTTTAGGCGCCATACTTGAGCAACAAACTGGGGAAAGCATCTACACATTATTCTTAAATGAAATTGCGAAACCATTGGGAATGCATGACTACCTGGGGAATTATGTTGTAATAGATTTAGAATTGGAAGACACCGAACGTCCAAAAACTGATGGGTACTATCAATACGAACGCAGTTTATCTAAATTTCCGGCTTATCATTTCAGAATGTCTGCTCGTGATTTAGCATTATACGGTCAGCTGTACTTGAACTACGGCAATTGGAATGGCAAACAAATTATACCAAAAGAATGGATAGATACAAGTACTAAGCCATACTCTATTTACAATCCTAAATACGGTAGTGCCTACGGAATGCTATGGCGAGTGCGGGTGCCTAATGAAAAAACAATAAAAAATTCTTTTTACCATACTGGTTTAGGTGTACATATGCTAGGTATTTACCCAGACAATAATATGGTAATGGTTCATAGGGTTGATACAGAAGGAGATTTTAAATATAATGAGGGAGATTTTTATAAAATGCTTGGGCTCCTTTTCAATTCTAGAGATGACAAGTAATTAGTTAATTGGTCTAAATTAATATGATGTAAAATAGACATGAGGTATATAAAACATCAAATTTTGATCTTATGTTTGATTTTCATTTCCTGCGGAAATGAAAATGTTAATACCTCTTCAGACTCAAATGAAAATGATGAGTTTGTCACCGCGGTAGATATTTCAGCATATCCTGAAATTTCAAGCACAAATCCTTCATTTTATGATTTAAATGATAATGAAAAAGACTTTTTAGAGATATTAAAAGAAAGTGGTGTTAATACAATACGGTTAAAATTATGGGTTAATCCGGCGAATAAACACTCTGGATTTAATGAGGTGAAACAATTTTCTCAAACTCTAAAAGCTAACGGCTTTAAAAGCTGGTTAACACTTCATTACTCTGATACTTGGGCTGATCCTGGACGACAAGAAACCCCTTCCTCATGGAGAAATCTTGATTTTTCGACTCTTAAAGACAGCTTGCGTTTATATACTAAAAAAGTGGTACAAGATATTAAACCAGATTACATTCAAATTGGAAATGAAATAAATTCAGGACTGCTTCATCCATATGGTGATATTTCAACAAACGCATCAAATTTTATAAGTCTCATTGAAGCTGGTTGTAGTGCTGTTAGAGAAAATTCAGAAAATTGCAAAATCATTTTACATTTTGCTGGAATTGAAAATTCCGATTGGTTTTTAAATCAGGTAAGCACTGTTGACTACGATATATTAGGCTTATCTTACTATCCTATTTGGCATGGTAAGTCGATAACAAGCTTGAATAATACTATGAAAAATTTAAGTAATTTACATAATAAGCAGATCTTAATTGCAGAAACTGCTTATCCTTTCACCTTGCAATGGAAAGATTTAACCAACAACATTTTAGGTCTGGAAGAACAACTTATTTTACCCGAATATCCAGCGTCAGCTGAAGGACAACGCAAGTTCATCAAGGATATAAAATCCATCATACAAGAATTAGACAAAGGTATAGGCTTTTGCTATTGGGGTGCCGAATTAATTGCCTGGAAAGGCGATGAAGCTACCGATGGGTCTCCTTGGGAAAATCAGGCTTTATTTGATTTTAACAATAAAGCACTTCCTGTTTTGAATGAATTTAAAATTGAATAATTCCGCTATTAATAATCTATTCTTATTATGTTTTATTCCCTAATTACTTAAATTAAACAACTGTATTAAGTTAAAACCAATGAAAGACTTGAACCCCAATTTAAAAGAGGATTATCTAATAAGAATTAACCGCGTTTTTGATTTTATTGATAACAACCTGCATTCAGATTTATCTTTGGACAAACTATCCGCAATTGCCTTTTTCTCACCATTTCATTTTCATAGAATTTTCAAATTTATAACCGATGAAACTCTAAATCAATATGTCAAAAGAAAAAGAATTGAGAAATCAGCGTCAGATCTACTTCATCAAAATACCAAGACTATAGAAATCGCATATAAATATGGTTTTAAAGATAAATCTTCCTTTTCTAGAGCTTTTAAAAAGCAATTTGGCATAAGCCCTACGGAATTTAAAAAACAAAACCCTAACAAGCATAGCAAGATTCGTCAACTTAAAAGCAAGAACGGACAACTTTATCCAGATAAGGAAAAATACATTTGCATTATTAATAATCTTAAAACATGGATAAAAATGAATGCACAAATTGAAGTTAAAGAAACACCTGAGTTGACCGTTGCCGCAGTAACACATACAGGAATAGACGGTATTGAAATGGCTTTTGAAAAGCTTATAAAATGGGCAACACCTAAAGGCTTATTGAAAAATCCAGAAGCAAAACTAGGTAGAGTGTTTTTTGATAGTTTTAAAATCACCCCTGCTCATAAGGTAAGAATGCACATATTTCTAACCACTAACGAACCTTTTGAGACTGAGGGCGTAATAACTCGATCATTAATTAAACGAGGAAAATGTATTGTTGGTCGTTTTGAAATTAAACCGATGGAGTTTGAAAAAGCATGGACAAGTCTCTTTTTATGGATGAACGAAAATGGGTATAAGAAAAGTGAAGAGAACCCTTTTGAAATCTATCATAACCATTATATGGATCATCCTGAAAACAAATTTATAGTTGATTTATTTATCCCCATAGAGTAAAGAATTAGTAGAAACACCAAAATTTTCGTATTATTTTTTAGCCTCAAACTCTTACTTTACACTAAAAATATAAATTCAATATGCCCAAAACTCTTAATTTAGCGTACAAACTAAACAAAGCACTAAATGAAAACATACAGTCTTAGGTTTTCAGGCATTCTCTTTCTTGTTTCCCTTTTAACCTCATGCATTAACAGTGATACTTTTTTACTCAGTAAGGATAACAATGTAGCTTCAATTTATGTGTCAAATTCCGAAGCCTCACAAATTTTAAGAGCTGTAAAAGATCTGCAAAAGGATATTGAAATGGTAACGGGAAAAAGACCAGAAATTGTCAATAACCTTGAAAATGCATCAAAAAACACCATAATAATAGGATCAATAAAAGATCCTGAAATTGAAGATATCTTAAATAATGGATTGATAGATGAAGCCAAAGGTCTTGAGAAATTAGAACAATCATTCCTACTTAAAACCGTGGCTCGTCCTGTTGAAGGTATTTATAATGCACTTATAATTGTTGGCAGCGATCCGCTTGGGAGTGTTTATGGTATTTATGAATTATCAGAAAGACTTGGAGTTTCTCCTTTGTACTGGTGGTGTGATGTTACACCTAAAAAAAAAGAAGAAATTGTATTTAATAACTTGTTAGTTTTGCCTAAAGAACCGTCGGTAAAATACCGTGGGATTTTTATAAACGATGAAGAGGCACTAATTCAATGGAGTGAAAAAACGTCTCCAAATCCTTATAATGCGCATATAAGCCCTAAAGTTTACGAACGTATTTTTGAGTTGTTATTGCGTTTAAAAGCAAATTCAATTTGGCCAGGAATGATGCAAGCTGGTAGTTATTTCTTTGAAGCAAAGGATGAAAACGGAGTCTCCATAAACCCAAAAAACGCGAAGGAGTACGGCATTTATGTAGGAGCATCTCATTGCGAACAAATGGGAAGAAATAATTATGCTGAATGGTATGATTGGGCCGAAGCGCATGCAGATATGTTCGACGCCAAAGGGGTTCCTGTTTGGGATTACACTGTTAACCCAAAAACCATTGAAGCCTATTGGCAAGAGCGCTTAGATGAGGCGAAAGACTTTAATATGATCTATACCCTTGGGATTCGCGGAGTACATGATTCACCATTTGAATATGCAAATCTTGAAAATCCGACTCTAGAGAATAAGGTAAAGTTATTACAAACTGTAATTGATAGACAACGTGAAATGATCAAGGAAACCTTTGGTTCTGAGGATGCTGTTACACAAATATTTGTACCGTATGAAGAAACAGGGGAATTGTATAATGGTGAAAGTAAAGATGGTAAAGAACAATGTGAAGGTTTAAAATTACCAGAAGATGTTATCATGGTTTGGACGGAAGATAACTTTGGTTACGCGCGACAACTCCCAAGACCTCATGAACAAAAACGCGGAGGCGGAAATGGCATATATTACCATTTAGCATATCAAGGAGGCGCTACTTATGATTGGTTATATACAACGCCTCTTCCTTTAATTCAAGAAGAATTACATAAGGTATATGATGAGAATGTGCGAGATTTTTGGATTGTTAACGTAGGAGACATAAAGCCAGCAGAATTGGGTCTTCAATTCTTCATGTCTATGGCGTATGACATTGATGCTTACCCAAGAAACACTACCAAAGATTTTCTGCAGAAAAGTGCAAAACAACAGTTTGGAGTTGATGACAGTAAAGCTCTAGAAATAGCAGACTTAATTACTAACTTTCATAACCTTTGTCGCCCCAAAAAACCGGAGCATTTATTTCCGTTTTGGGATTGGAAATACGAGAATAACGGGAGATATAAATTTTATAGTCTTTTCGATTTTGGTGACGAATCATTGCGTCAAATTGAAAAGGCAAACGAATTAGAGGAAAAAGCAAAGGCTATTTATGAGGATCTTGAAGAATCAGCCAAAACTCCTTTCTGGCATTTAGCATATTACCCTATTCGGTCAACAAGATTAATGCTAGAGAAGACAAACTATTACCGCAAAAATGTAGCTTATGCAAAACAAGAAAGATTTGCCAGTGTCAATGCATATAAAGCTCTCTCGGAAAAGGCAGAAGAAGATATTCAAAAAGATCTAGAACATTACAAAAAACTGGAAAATGGTAAATGGAATGGCATTATGGATCCTTATGCTCTGTACAACTTTAAGGAACGTATTTTTGATGTGGCTAACATTCCGAACAACCTTGTTTACGATGAGAAATTTATTGAAGAAGCAATTGAAGGGATAGGTTCGGTTTGCGAAGGTCAAGCCATTGGTAATGAAGATGTGGAACTTCGTTTTTCTTCTTTTGAAAATAATACACGATTTATTGACATATTCAATAAAGAGTTAACAGCCAACAAATGGACGATTGAAAGTGACGTTGAATGGATTAGATTTTCAAAAGACTCTGGAAATGTAAGAATTGAAGAACGTGTATTTGTAAGCATTGATTGGGACAAGGCTCAGGTTGGAGAGAACAAAGGAACTATTACGGTTAAAGACACTCTAGGCTTCTCAAAATCTTACCCTGCTAAAGCAACAAAGTTTGACCTTCAGTTAACTGAGAAATCATACATTGAAGGTAACGGTATTATAGCCATTGAAGCAGAAAACTATACCCTAAAAAAGGATGGCAAAGAGGCTAAATGGTTAGAATATGAAAACTTTGGACACTACGGGGCTTCGATGTTCATTAAAGGTGGAACCAAAGTTATAGATGATATTAAAGCTAATGCTCCAAGCTTGGAGTATTCTGTTTATTTTTCAAGCACAGGTAATTTTTATGGTCAATTATCTCGCATCCCAACCCTTAATGAAGGTAAAGGAAAAACATCTCAAATAGCTATAGGATTAGATAATGACGAGCCTCAAATTCTATCTGGTGTTAGACATAAAGGCGAAAGAACATCTACGACCTTACCAAGTGGAGCTAAAGAGAGATGGACATGGGAAAACAATATCCTTACCCAAATTGAAAAAATACCATTCGAAATCAATATTAAAGAACCTGGCTACCACACCATAAAAGTTTATCAAGTTGACACAGGTATTGGAATTGATAGAATAGTGCTTTGCGCAGATGAGCAGGCTAAAGCCACCCAAAAAAGAGCATTGATGGGAGCACCTGAAAGCTATAATAACATTAACAACTTTCAAGCACCAAACAATACCACACCGCCACTAATTACTGAGGATATAGCTGACGTTAATTCTTATCCAAAACCTGAGGCATTAACGGAAATAAACTTAAATTTTGCCTTGTATGCTATGATTGACGCTGAAGGGTTTACTCCAGTAAATCAGCGACATATTTTCGACCCCAATAAAAATCAATTTGGTTGGAGAGCAGAAGACGTGAATAATATCTGGCACCATCATAACGAGGCATCAGAACGTGTTATTTTTTGGCAAAGAGACGGTCTTGTTGGCAAAAAGGAAGCCAAATTTTATGTAAAACTAAAAAAGGGAACTTACAACATTAAATACTACATGGGAGATGCACGTGTAAAAGCAGAAATGATCTATTTTAAAGGTGCCACTTTTGATATGTCTTTCAAAATGAATGGAAAAACCCTAATGAAAAATGAAAAAGTCTTTTCAGGAGAACAAAAGATAGAAACTGCTGAAGTAGAAGTTGGTGACGATGAATTATTGGAGCTAACCCTCTCTGGTAATTGGATTATTAATGCGCTAGAGATCAAAAGAAAGTAACAGTCTATATCATAACACAAAGCCCTCTTTCGAGGGCTTTTATTATTAAAACTATTTCAGGTTTAATCCATATCAAAGCGTACCCCAACAGATATATTATTTTGAGCTATTGCTTGATCCTTAAAAATTGGAGATAAATCATATTTTACGTATAAAGCTGTATCGCCAAATGCAATGTAGCTACTCAATCCATACACCAAATCAGAAGTATTGAATCCTCGTTTTTGCTTGTCCTTTATGCGCTCTCCTTCAAAATCATATTTTAGTTTTTGACGAGTACCAATGTTAAAACCTGCATAACCTCCCACTCCTATTTTAAAATTCTTTTTGGTAGAATACCTAAAATAAGTGTCTTTTTCGATCTTCTTCGATGGCCCAAATTCAAAATGCACAGGAAACACCAAATTAGATATCGACAATTTAGATTTTCTTAGGTTTTCAGGAAAAGTCTCCAACATTGTCTGATTTCCACTCTGAACAAAATATTGATTATCGTCAGGCTTTAAACCATTTACCTGTAAAGAAACCCCATATTTCAATCTTGCAAAATTCGTGTTTTTAAAGATTCTTGTTTTCCACGCCCACCCCATTTCAAAAAATCGTGAGCCTCCAATTTTATAAGGAGAATCGTCCAGACTTTGGCCTTCAATTATAGCATTGTTTAAGCCAAATGCTAACACAAATTGACTCTTAGTTCTTAAATCGTATTTCTTAGGTTTATTTTTCCCTGATATATTTATACCAGCAAAACTACCTTCATCGCTTCCGATTGAAAATCCAATTTTAGATAAGTCTTCATCAACATTAGTGGAATACCCCTCTTCATTTCTTTCTAAAAGTGCTATTTTATTATCTATAATTGCGCTTCTATTTTCTATGTTTAAAGCTCTTTTTTTGGCCATCTGCATTTTTAAAATCTTAGCCTCTTCGGCAGTGATCTCGCCATTCTTTAACCTTAATTCTATACTTTCTACCTCTACCTTAAGAGCTTCTTTTTCTTCTGTTTCAATCTTACTCTTAATCTCCTTTAATTCAGCTATTTTATATTTATTTTTTACTGGCTGAATTGTATCTTGTGCCATAAGACACTGGGCATTTAAACTTAAAATTAATACTACTAAATACTTTGTAATTGTTTGCATAACTGTTCGTTTTTTGATGTTGACTTCTGGTCAACAGATGTTGATGATAAAACCCCTCGACTCCGCTCAGGGCATGTTTATATAAATAGATGATTGATTTTAATCGTTTCGCTGTGCTATTGCCGTTTTAACCGACCCATAAGTGCTTTTAAAGGCCTTAAAGACTTTTTCTCTGAAAGATTCGTCTAATTCGCCCTCCACTTCCTGGAGTAATAAGACTGCATCTATAGCAACTTGATCTTTGTTCTTCATTTTACTCAATAAAATTTCACGTTGTGCTTGTTTTAAAAGTGAATCAATTGAAGCATCTGATACACCTTCATCAGTTTCACTAAGTGCAAATATTACCTCCGCCACTTCTTGCGCCTTCTCCTTTTCAAAAGACATTTCTAAAGAACCTTTATATTTAATGATGTCTTTATCATCCCCTATTTTAGGTATGTTTTGCTCCATTGCTAGTTGTATATCTGCTTTACTAATTGTTGCTATTGGCTCCGTGGGCTTCTTTATATGTTTCTTTAATGAAGGCTTTACTTCTTCAAAAGGTGGTTCAATTACCACATTTATTTCTTCCGTTTCTTTTAGTTCTTCCTCTATTATTCTGCTTTTAAGTTCTTCAATTTCATTAACTACGGGTGTATTAACCAATGTATCAGGTATAGTGTTTTCCATTTCACTCTCATTAAAGAATGAAACTATACATAATAAGCCAATAAAACTTGCAGCAATACCAAGCCACCAAAATCTATTGTTACTTGATTTTTCCTGTTCAGCATCTAATCTATTAGATAATTCTTCCCAAGCACCAGCAGTAGGTACTATGGTACGTTTATCAAGCTTATCCTTTATGTCTTCTTCAAATTTAATTGGTGCCATAGCTTGTTTTGTTTAACTTATTTATTTGCTCTTGAAGCATCTTTCTTGCTTTAAATAACTGAGATTTTGAAGTACCTACACTAATATTTAAAAGTTCTGCAATTTCATGATGCTTATACCCTTCAATGGCATACATAATAAATACCATTTTATACCCTTCGGGCAACTGATCAATTAATTTTTGAATTTCATTTACTTCCAAATTCGTTTGTATACTATTACTATAATTGGTAGTACTTACATCTTCATTAGAAACAAACTCAATTCTTTTTTTTTGCCTTAAATAAGATATAGACTCGCGTATCATAATACGTCGTATCCAACCCTCAAAACTACCTTCACTTTTAAAGCCGTTTAAATTTTTAAACACTTTAAAAAAACCATTTAGCATAGCCTCTTCTGCCTGATGTATATCTTTAATGTAGTACCTGCAAACGCTTAACATTTTAGGTGCATACATATCAAACAATATGCGTTGCGCCTCTCGACTATTTTTCAATGCCTTTTTAATCAAGGCACTTTCATTTTTATGCAGTTGTATTACTTTCAAAAAAGATTTCATTTGGCTCTCTATACACTAAGACGCGAATGGGTAAAAAAAGGTTGCTTGTAATTTAATTTTTTTCAAATTAAGAGAATTTGGCATTATGCTTTATAATACCTCAATAAAACCTTATTATTTTATCAATTCGCTATTTTATTATTATCAAAAAATCAAATTCCATAATTTATTCTTATCAAAAAAGCTATTTATATGAATATAATTCAATAATACTTATATTTGATTAGAAGACTCTCAACACTAAAACATGAAACAATCTCCACTCTTCACATCGTACGATTTATTAAAAGAAACTTGGGATGAGATGTACTCCAACGATTTAAAATTACGTGACCAATATGAAATGATAAGTGGATATTTGCGCAATACCCCAATTGAGGAACTCATGAAAAAGGAGGATCTTTCGAAACAACTATTCATGAACCAAGGGGTTACTTTCACTGTCTATAATGATGAAAAAGGTATTGAGAAAATTTTTCCGTTCGATATACTTCCAAGAATAATTACTTCTGAAGAATGGGATAAAATTGAAAGAGGCATCAAACAACGTATTACAGCTTTAAATCTTTTTATAAAAGATATGTATCACGATCAGTTCATTTTAAAAGATGAAGTAGTGCCCACCAGTTTAATTTATAATTGCCCTTACTTTTTAAGAGAAATGAAGGGTGTTAAACCGCCTTTCGATATTTATGTTCACATTACTGGCGTAGATCTTATACGCAATAATGATGGCGAGTTTTACGTACTTGAAGATAATTTAAGAACACCATCTGGTGTAAGTTACATGTTAGAAAATAGAGAAATTTCCAAACGTATTTTCCCAGGTGTTTTACCAAAATGTAATGTTAGAACCGTTTCTAGTTACCCAGATATTTTATACAAAAAGCTAAAATTATGTACTACTCAAGACAATCCAAATGTAGTGCTTTTAACTCCAGGAATTTATAATTCGGCCTATTATGAGCATACTACATTAGCAAGACTAATGGGTATTGAATTGGTTGAAGGATCTGATTTAGTAGTGAGAGACCACATAGTGTATATGAAAACCACTTTTGGGCTTGAACGAGTTGATGTTATTTACCGTCGAGTTGATGACGATTTTCTAGATCCTATGGAATTTAAAGCTGACAGTGTATTAGGTGTAGCTGGAATAATGGCAGCTTATAGAAAAGGAAATGTAACCATTGTGAATGCGCCGGGGACAGGCGTTGCAGATGATAAGGCCGTATACACTTTTGTTCCAGACATGATTAAATATTATTTAAACGAAGAACCTATTTTAAAAAATATTGAAACCTACCAATTGAGCAAACCAGATGATTTGGCCTATGTTAAAAAGAACATTAATAAGGTTGTTATTAAAAAAGTAGACGGTAGTGGTGGCTATGGTATGCTTATGGGACATGAAGCTAGTGATAAGGAAATTAGCGAATACATGAAAGTAGTTGATAAAAATCCGGCTGCCTTTATCGCTCAACCCATTTTAAAGCTGTCTACCGCGCCATGTTTTATTGACGGTAAGTTATCACCAAGATGTGTTGATTTAAGACCTTATGCGCTTTACGGGCCAGATGGTATAGAAATTTGCCCTGGTGGTCTCACAAGAGTTGCTCTTAAAAAAGGCTCTTTAGTAGTTAATAGCTCGCAAGGTGGCGGTAGTAAAGATACATGGGTAATAAAGTAAATTATGTTAAGTAGAGTATCAAATAATTTAGTTTGGATGAACCGCTATATGGAACGCGGTTATAGTATTTTAAGATTGCTTAAAGTTAATTATTCTGCTCATCAGGATTCTCAAGACTTATTTTCTTGGGAGCCTATTTTACGTACGTACGGAAATTTTAATCCAGAGCGTTTAGGAGACAATTCTGTTGAGTGTTTAAACTACCTGATTTTTGATGTTGAAAACCAAAATTCCATCATTAATCTTGTAACTAGATCAAGAGAAAATGCTCGGAGTGTACAAGAACATATTCCAAGAGAACTGTGGCTAGGTATAAACAGTTATTATTTATACCTAACAACTCCTAATTTGAAGCAACAGCTTTTTCAGAATGACCCTGTAGTTTTACTAGATAAACTCTTAAGTTTCCATCTACTGCATTACGGCAATATGGATATCTCGCAAGAACGCGGACCAGCATACTATTTTATGAGTGTGGGTAAGTTTTTAGAGCGTATGATACAAGTGGCCGAAATAACATCTATGAAACTTAATGAAGTTGCGAAAACTTCTGACAGCTTAGAGCGTGTTTTCCATTGGAAGAACCTTTTATTATCCGTAGGTGCCTATCAATTGTATTTAAAAAAATACAAATCTGCTTTTCAAGAAGATTACGTAATTACGGTTATATTTCAAGAGCAATTATTTCCTAAATCTCTATACTATTGTGTTAATAAATTGGGCAGACACATCAATCATCTTATCCTTACAAACGAATTAATTAAGAACGACTTAGAGTTCCTTTTAGGCAAACTTGAAAGCACTATAAAATTTACCACAAAAGAAAATATTAGCGAAAAAGGTTTAGGCAATTTTATTGAAGGAATTAAGGAAGATATTAGAAATATTTCCTTTAGCTTAAATGACGTTTATTATTCTAATCAAAGCTAGTCCCCAAATGGCACTATATTTTATTAAGCACATTACAAAGTATACTTACAGCAGTTTTGTGATAGATGGCGCAACGCAAATTAAATTATTTCCTTTTAATAATGAATACCAAAAAGTGGTTTCGCAAAACATAAATATTAATGGGAATCCTGAAGTTTTCACATACCAAGATTTCTACTCCAACAAAGTGGGTACTTTTATGCTTGTTAAGCCACATGATTTTCTTTCTATAGAATCTGAAATTGAAGTAATTACAAGTCCAGTAATATTTCCAGAAGATACCGTTGCTCCAAAAGATCAATGGAACGTTTTAAGTGCGTTAAAAGAGGATTCTCTATTTATGGATTTTTTAAAATTCATCACATTTGATGGTACCCCAGAAATTGCATCTATGATTTCTGATATAGATTTAGAAACAAAAACACCATACAACGTAGCTTTGGAATTTTGTGAATTTATCTATTCTAATTTCAACTATATTCAAGGTGTAACAAATGTAGATTCTAAACTAGATCACGTATGGCAATTGCGTGCTGGCGTTTGTCAGGATTTTACCAATATTTTGCTTCAAATGGTGCGTATGGCGGGTATCCCAGCGCGATATGTTAGCGGGTATATTTGTCCGAACGATTCAAAAACTAGGGGCGAAGGCGCCACACATGCTTGGATAGAAGTATACATTCCATATTATGGCTGG
>DIYI01000012.1:0-285891 GCA_002428965.1 Jejuia sp. UBA6058
CGATGGTATGTAATTACCTGCGGCACGTGGAACCCGTCACGCTAAGGCGTGACTCCCATTCCACTAATTACATACCATCGTCCACTGTTTATTGCACCCCTAGCCAATTATTAGTACTTTTAGTCATGTCCACGCGAACTCCACAGTAACTAACTACGTACATCAGCGTGTATAGCTAATGGAGCGCAATAATGGCTACCCAGTGGGGCGCCCCACTAAGCCATACACAGTGGACGTTGGCTACAAATTTGAAAAAACCGTTTTGGACAAATTTGACAAAGAAATATTGTTTGAGTATATCTGGAAACTGATTAGCTTCTTTTATGCAATAATGATTATAATTTCTGTGCTTATTGGAATAATAACGATAATCTATATTTTAGAAGGAATGGTGAACAAAGAAATTAGTCAAAATGGATTAATCAAAGTATGGATTCTTGTCATTAGTTATATCATATTAAGAAATTTAATAAAACCATTCTTTATGAGAAAAATGAGTAAAATCTAAATTGAATTTATGAGTTCTGACGTTATAAACATAAAAGCTAAACTGACTTTATACTCAACCGAAAATGGTGGACGTATAACTGGAATTGGAACAGGTTATCGTCCAAACCATGTTATGGAATATTTACCAAACTCAAATGACTTTCCAACAACTTATATTGGACAAATTGACTTTGAAAAAGAAAGAATCAATCCAGGAGAAACTGAAAACGTCAAAGTTATATTTTTAAAACATCAAAATATTGAGGAATTACTCGAAAAAGGAAGAATTTGGTGGATTCACGAAGGACCAAGAAAAATTGGAGAAGCTGAAGTTTTAGAAATTTATGAAGAATAAAAACTACTACCAACAATGGCTATAGTTCATTGCTTCGGATTTTCAACGCAACGAAACCATATCCGAGACCATTACCTGCAATACTGAAAAACCAAATGGAGAAAGACAAAGAGTTTAGAGTAAAAATACCTGATGAATATTTTCAGATTGTGAAATTCAAACAAGAAGAACTTCCTGGAATTGCAGTTGTGAATAAAAATTTAGCGGACTTTGAACCGAAAGAAGTTTTCTCTTGGCATTGTTCGGTAATGCTGAATTGTAAAGAGCTGATCAAAAATGGAATGCCATCAAAAGCAGAAGTTAAATTATTGGACGAATTTGGAGACTATTTGGACGACAAAATAAAAGGACTTGACAAAGAAAAACCAAACGGACTTTTTTTGGCAAGAATTACGTGGAATGAAACACGCGAACTGATTTGGAGAATTTATGACCCAGAAATTACGAATGAGTTTCTAAATGCCTTAATTGAACGGAATGAATATCCTCGTGAATTTGACTACCGAATTGATAATGACGAGGAATGGAAATTAGCCGAATGGCACTTAAAAAAACGTGAATAAAAAAAGCACTTTCAGAACGAAAGTGCCTCTGAAAGTTTTAAGTCTTCAAACTTATACAGTCACAACGCTATTTTCAGCGCCAGCGAAGTCATTCCATACATAAGAATCGGCAGCAGTGTCGTTTACATACTCGCCATCTACAATGTATTTAAACTCGTAAGAGCTCTCTGTTTCTAAGTCAATAGTACCTTTAAATGTACCGCTTTTTAATTTTTTTAATGGTGCCTTTTTAGCGTTCCAATCGTTAAAGCTACCTACAACAGAAACTTTTTTAGCATCTTCTGCTTCAATTGAAAAAGTTACTTTGCATACTGGTTTGCTTTTAAGAAATTGCTTTTTAATAGCCATAATATAAGTGTTTAATTTAAAGACAAAATTAAAAAACAAAATTGTTCTACATGCATTTAAAGCTCTTATGTACAAAGAATTATTAATTTGTTAATATGCATTCGCCTAAATTTAAAGTATGTAAAATTTTTAATACCTATATTGAAGTATTGATAATACAAAAAAGGCGTTTTTTAACTGATTTTCAAGTTGTTCCAAACTATAACGTTTTCGGTTTATGCCACTACAAATAAAGGAGACGTTTCATCAAAAAACTTTAACTTTACTCTTTTAAATTATACCATGTTCGGGAAGAAAAAACAAGCACCACAGATTGATAAAGAGCAACTAGAACTCATTAAAAATGCACAAAAGCGTATTAAACAAAAGAAGAGATTGTATGCGCATTTTATATTGTTCCTACTTGGTTGTATTCTTTTAATTGCGGCAAATACAGTTTTAGGAATTGGTAAAGACTTTAAAATAGCGGGCATAAATTGGTTTGTCTATGCCATTTTAATTTGGTTATTTCTGTTTTTGTATCATATGTTTAACGTTTTTGTTACTCATAAATTTATGGGTAAAGCGTGGGAAGACGAACAACTAGAAAAACTAGTTGAACAACAACAAGGCCGTATTGAAAAACTAAAGGAGCGTTTTAGAAAAGAAGAAGAGCTAAAAGCTAAAAGTGAAATACATAATGATGCTAAACCTGAGACTAAAGGTGCATCAAAAAAAAAGAGTGAGCTCACAATTATTGTTGCAGCAGCTGAAAACGATGCTATTGGATTGGGCAATAAATTAATATGGCATTTAAGCGATGACCTGAAACGTTTTAAATCACTAACCAGTGGACACCACATTATAATGGGGAGAAAAACATTTGAAAGCTTTCCTAAACCATTACCTAATAGAACGCATGTGGTAGTTACGCGACAAGCAGATTACAGTGCTCCTGAAGGTGTTATTATTGTCAATTCATTGGAAGACGCTATTGATGCTGTTAGAAATGACAACCAACCATTTATAATTGGAGGCGGACAAATATATAAGCAAGCTTTGAGTATTGCTGATAAAATTGAATTGACCCGCGTACACGAAAGTTTCGAAGCTGATACTTTTTTTCCTGAAATTGACACTTCCCAATGGAAAGAGACGGAAAACATCTTTAATAAAAAGGATGCGGAACATGACTACGATTTCTCCTTTATCACCTACACGCGTATTTAAGGTTTCGTATGACTGAAAAAGAAAAAATGCTAGCTGGAGAAATGTACGATCCTATGGATTCGCAACTTGTTACAGATAGACATAAGGCTAGACTTCTTTTTCAAAATATCAATAATCTAAATGAGGATTCTAGAACAGAACGTGATGCTTTGTTTTACGAACTAATGCCAAATACAGGTAAAAATTTATGGATAGAACCTCCTTTCTATTGCGACTACGGTTATAATATTAAAGCTGGAGATAATGTATTCATGAACTTTAATTGTTGCATTTTAGACGTTTGCGAAGTTGCCATTGGAAGCCGCACCATGATGGGACCAAATGTGCAAATTTATACAGCAACACATCCTCTAGAACATAAAGCCAGAAATAGCGGAAGGGAATTTGGGAGACCAATTAGCATAGGTAAAAATGTTTGGATTGGAGGTAATGCTGTTATTTGCCCTGGAGTTACGATTGGAGATAATGTAGTAATTGGTGCAGGTGCTGTTGTAACTAAAAATTTTCCCAATGACGTTTTTATTGCTGGAAATCCAGCCAAGGTGATTAAAACTATTGAGAATAATTAAGTCTCTCTATTCTATTATTAATATAACCTAACGTTTATCAAGGCAATTCAAACATTGCACTTTTTAATCGAAACACAAAATCTTCAGCTTCTTCTTCATTGTAACGCGCAAAACCTATTCTTATGGCATTATGGTTTACATGTGCCATATCATAACGTTGCCATTCTGGAATAATCAGCTTATACTTTGAAGCAATTTTTGCAACTGTATCCCAAGAGTATTTTTTATTGAGAGTAGCCCAAATAGCCATACCTCCTTTCGGGATTTCAAACGACAAATATTCATGCAATTCAGATTTTAAAAGTTGACAAAAAAAGTCTCTTCTTGCTTTATAAATTTTTGACACTTTATTAATATGTCTTTCTAAGCTACCATCTTTAATAAAACTGGCAAATGTAAGTTCTAAAATCGCATCACCCTGTCTATCAACAAACCTGCGCAGTTTAGCACATTCGTCTACAAAATCTTTCGGAGCGATTAAATATCCAACTCTGTATACCGGCGCTACTGTTTTACAAACAGAACCAACATAAATAACATTACCATTAACATCATGACTTGCCAAAGGTAAAATTGGTGCATGATTGTAATGAAAATCATAGTCATAATCGTCTTCCAAAATGGCAAACCCATAGTTTTTTGACAGGTTTAGAAGATGTATTCTTCTTTGAGCAGAAAGCGTTACCGTTGTTGGGTGATGATGATGTGGTGTGGTATAAACAGCTCGAATATCATATTTTTTAGCCAGTACTTCAATCTCGGTAGTATCCAAACCGTGTTCATCTACATTTACACGTAATAATTTTCCGTTTGCGTATTTAAAAGTAGAATCTGCAGATCCATAATTTGTTACACCAACAATTATGTAGCCTGTAGTCTCGAATAATAATTGTGACGCTAAAAACATTCCCATTTGACTACCCCGTGTAATTAATATATTATCAATAGTAATATTTAAGCCTCTTGTTTCATTTAAATAATCCACCAAAACTTCACGCAGTTCTATATTGCCGTATGTAGTGCCATAGCCCATAAAATCTGTTGTGTGCTTTTTAGTGGATATCTTTCTGTAGAGCGTTGCTATCTCATTTACAGGTGTTAACCGCTCATCAGAAACACCATCATTTATATACATATAACCTTTACCAAAAGATTGCGGAAAGGTTCTATTCAAAAATGATTTTTTAGAAAACTGAAATCCAGAATTTTCGGCCTTTTTTGGAAGATCATTTTCAACCCATTTCTGCTGTAAAACAGGAATATCTTCGTTTACATAAGTTCCCTTTTTTGCTATACTTATTACCCAACCTTGTAAATTTAATTCCTCATAACACGCCACAATAGTTTTTCTATGTACTCCAATCAAGTCTGATAATACTCTACTACTGGGTAATTTAGTATTTGCGGGTAATTTTTTAGACTTTATCAAATCAATAAATTGATTAGTTAACTGAATATATAAGGTTTGCTTACTGCTTCTATTTATATGTAATAGGGTTTTATAGGGAATCATTTATGGACTATCAATTAAATTAAATCTGGACTATTTAAGTAGTCCACTAAATTACTAATTTTGTTACAAATAAAATCAAAACAAAAACGAACAGTTATGTCTACTTACAGTGTTTCAGAACTTAACAAGGTAAAACGAGGACCGAATAGAGCAACCTATAATATTGAAGAAATTAACACCATTATAGATGCCGGATTTATCGCTCATGTGGCCTATAATTTCAACGGAAAAGCCATATGCATTCCTATGGCGTATGGCAGAATAGGCGATAAAATGTATCTACATGGTTCTTTAAAAAACAGAATGCTGCTTGCGCTTTTAGAAGCAAAAGAAGCAAGTTTAACTATCATGCATTTAGATGGCTTAGTACTGGCACGTTCTGGGTTTCATCATTCGGTAAACTACAGATCGGTAACCTTATTTACATCAGTATCTAAAGTTGAAAACGATGCTTTAAAACAAACCGCTCTAAAATGTATTGTAGATTATATGATGCCTAACAGATGGGATAGTTTACGAACTATGAATAGTAAAGAATTTAATAGTACTTTAGTTCTCGAACTAGAAATTCAAACGGCATCTGCTAAAGTTAGAGCCGAGGGTGTTAATGATGAAAAAACAGATCTTGATCTTCCTATTTGGGCAGGTATTATTCCCATACGACAGATAGCGGAAGCACCTTTAAAAGATGGTGTTTTAGATGAAACCATAGAAACACCTCAACATGTTATAGACTATTATAAAACACATAAATACTAAAGTGATGCACACCACAGATTTAAAGTTCATGCCAGAATTTTACGATAGGTATATTAAGCTTGTCGACAATAGGTCTGAAATTACACAGGAACTAAAAGACAGTGCCAATATATTTGAGAGTTCCCTTGGCGATTTGATAGAGAATGCATCATATCGTTATAAGCCCGAAAAATGGACACCCAAAGAAATGTTGCAGCATATTATTGACACCGAACGTATATTATCATATCGTGCTTTAGCGATTTCTAGAGGCGAAACTCAAAAGATTATAAGTTTTGATGAAAATCTATATGCCCAAAATTCAAGAGCCAATAATCGATCTATAGATAGCCTGCTTTTAGAATTTAAGTTAGTTAGACAGGGAACCAGTGCTTTGTTTGAAAGTTTTGATGCTGATATTTTGCATTTTACAGGCATTTGCTCAAACATAAAAATTAGTGTAGGAGCTCTAGGTTTTGTTGTTATTGGGCACACTATTCATCATTTAAATGTTCTAAAGGAGCGTTATTTTGAAAAACAATCAAACTACTAAATGAAATAGTTTTATCAATTTTAGTTGTATTTTTGCGCCTATTATTTGATAAATTATGAAAGCATATATTTTTCCAGGTCAGGGGGCGCAATTCTCAGGAATGGGTTTAGACCTTTATGAAAATTCTTCTTTAGCACAAGAACTATTTGAGCAAGCTAATGACATTCTAGGTTTTTCTATAACCGATGTAATGTTTGAAGGTTCAGCAGAGGATTTAAAGGAAACTAAGGTTACCCAACCTGCCATATTCCTTCACTCAGTTATTTTAGCTAAAACTTTAGGAGACAAATTCCAACCAGATATGGTTGCAGGACACTCTTTAGGTGAGTTTTCAGCACTTACCGCAAACGGCACCTTAAATTTTGAAGATGGGCTAAAATTAGTGTCCCAGCGTGCTTTGGCGATGCAAAAAGCCTGTGAATTACAACCAAGTACCATGGCTGCCGTTTTAGGGTTGGATGATGATGTTGTGGAAAAAGTATGTGCCACTACCGATGGTGTTGTTGTAGCTGCTAACTATAACTGCCCTGGACAATTAGTAATTTCTGGGGAAATTGATGCAATAAATAAAGCTTGTGAAACTTTAAAAGAAGAAGGAGCACGTAGAGCCCTAGTTTTACCTGTTGGTGGTGCGTTTCATTCGCCATTAATGGAACCCGCAAGAGAAGAACTAGCTGCTGCTATTGAGAGTACCACTTTTAATACGCCTAGTTGTCATATTTATCAGAATGTTACAGCTTCTGCGATAAGTGATGAAAATGAGATCAAGACTAATTTAATCTCTCAGCTTACCGCTCCAGTACGTTGGACACAATCTGTGCAACAAATGATTGCTGACGGCGCTACATTATTTACTGAAGTTGGCCCAGGTAAAGTACTACAAGGTCTAGTAAAGAAAATAGACAGAGCGTCTCAAACTGAATCTGCAACCTTTGAAGCTAGTGCTTAAATGAAACTTACCAAACGTTCAGCCTTTATTTTTATTACAGTAATTCTTACTATCGCTATTGACCAGATATCTAAGGTTTTGGTTATTAAAAATATCGAACAGAGAACAGATACATCTGCCGGTGAAACTATTTCACTTATTGGTGATTATTTCACAATGATGCACGTAAAGAATAAGGGAGCCTTCCTTGGAATGGGTAGTGAACTTGGCGACTCTTTAAAAATTGTTTTACTACTTATTTTACCGGTTTTAGTATTAGGGTTTGTTCTAAGACATATCATCAAGGACAAAAATTTAGACTATTGGTCCCTATTTGCTTTTTCTAGCATCATCGGTGGTGGAATCGCTAATGTTTATGACCGTTTTGCTTATGGTGAAGTTACCGACTTTTTATATATCAAAATAACTGACCTTATTAGAACTGGAATTTTCAATTTGGCTGATCTTTCAGTAACAACAGGTATGATAATTTTGGTGATTATGATGTTTAAAAATAAGAAAAAAGAAGCCTAAGTTTAGTAATAACTCAGGCTTCAAATATAAAATAGCTCAATTTAAAGTAGTTTTAGAAAATCTTCTAATCTGTGCTACAAGAATCTTATGGAATAGTAAAAGGCACGTTTTCACCTGCACCATAGCCTCCATCCGATGCGTGTATAACCCTACCATCAAAAGTTAAAGAATAGGGGCCAGCTCCATCCTCAAAGCCATCAAATATGCTAAATGTATAATCGCCAGAGGCTAAACATACATTTCTTGTAATTCCACCTGTTAAACCATCATAAGCTCCAAAACCTGGTGGTGAGAGGCTTTCAAACACGGTCTCTCCAGAAGCATTCACAATACGCCAATAAATCTCTTCAGGCCAATCATCAAAAGTGAAATCTAAAACCAGCTCTGGATTTGGGCATACCTGTTTTAAATTTAAAGTAATAGGATCGCTTATAAAAAGCCGCTCTGCTTCGCTACTTAATTCCACGACTAATACATCTGCACCTGATGTATCTACATTGGCTCCAACAACTTCTACAATAAAACTACCCACGTTACTATTCGCAGGAATGGTTACTGTTGCTGGTACTGTATACGCCAAAGCATCAGCCGTGGTCAAATCTGCATTTACAGCAAGATTAAAAGTTCTGGTATCTCCAGAAGTCTGGGATGCGGCAATCCTAATTTCTTGTGAAATAGTACCTGATGGGTCCACACCTATTTGAAAACCAGATTCAAGTCCAACAAAGTCAATGCTTATAATGGTAGGTGTATCATCATTTTCTTCGCAGTTACTCACAAGCATTACGCTGCAAATAACTGATAATATGGTAATTAATTTTTTCATAATTATAGAGGTTTAAGTTATTTAATAATAATTTTTTTTGTGATTTTTGAATTATCACTTGTTATACTCAAAAAGTAAATTCCACTTGAAAACTTAGAAGTATTAACCGAATACTTCTCTTTTGAAACTTTAGTCAAAACATCCTTATGTACTAAACCGCCATGCATGTCGTACAAAGCGATTTCTGCATTGTTAGGAAACCTTTTGTAATCAATATTGATTCTATCTGAAGCAGGTATGGGCCATATACTTAAGCCTGATAACTTATTTTCCTGAGTATTTAAAGTTAGATTATTTCCCGTAAGTATCAGTGAAAACGCTTGAGAACCGTTTGTTAACGAACCCTTGTGCGTAACAGTTAATGTGTAGTTCCCATCCAATGGATTTAAAACATCAATGCGCTCAATATTATCCACATTGTTATCCCCTTTTATGGCTAAACCAGTAATATTAGTATTGTCAAGCTTCCAAGGAGTATAAATTGTATTATTAACATCCGTTAAGCGTAAATCCAAATCGTTTACAAGTCTTGGTGATAATACATTATTAGGACTTAGCGAAACAATACCAGCAGGATCCGTCCAGCAGATGGAAGCTTTTAACTCACTACCGCCAGAAGCAGAAAATGTATAAGTATAGGTATCACCTTCGTTTAAAATACCCTCAATAATAATAGCTGTTCCATCCTTATCTCCCTTGATAACGTTAGCGGCTTTTTCAGCATCTAATAATCCCCAACCTAAAAAGGGATCGGGACCAGCTTTAACATTATCATCTAAAGCAGTATGGCAAACCAAACCTCTTGCTGTTGCGGCACGCATATACACGGAATTAAGCAGATTATAATATTCCTGCAATAACACAATAGAACCTGTAACATTAGGCGCTGAAAACGACGTACCATTTTGGGTATTGTAAGCCGTATCGCTTGATGATGTTGCTGAAAACACATCTTCACCTTTACCAGCGATATCAGGTTTTATTCTAAAATCGTCTGTTGGACCTTGGCTGCTAAAATCGCTTCTGGTAAAGAACTGTATATCTCCAGTAGATCCGTTGAACAGCACATTAGCACTCGCTACAACCAAACTATTTTTGCTTGTGGAGTAATCAGTTAATTTATCATATCCTGTAGCGAGACCTCCTGAGTAATTCTCGAGCCCTTCGTTACCGGCTGAAGTTACTGGCAAATGATACGGTGCATTATACGTAATTAAATCCCAGGCTCTTGAAATGTTAGAGTAATTTCCAATTTCTTCAGCTGATTTTTGCTGAGAACCATCTTGCCTAAATATTGGGAACCCATAAGAGTGGTTAGATAGCAGTAAACCGTTGGAACTTTCATCTAGTATTTCCTCTTCATTTCTATCCCAATCATAAGAATTTACTCTTGCTTTTGGGGCCATACCCTTAGCATCAGGGTCAACTCCTTTTGCTATAATTGTTGCCGCAACGCGAGTTGCATGCCCATCTATTACGGTTCCCGACAAATCTGAAAATGTAATTCGAGATTGCGGGATAATTTGATCATCAGTAAATTCTACATGGCTAGCCCTTGCACTTTCAAAATCCCAAACACCTACTATCATGTTCTCCCCTTCCAAATTTAATCCTAGGCTCCCATTAGGCAACAAACTATTTGTTTTTGTCGCCCTTGCTGCATCAATGTTATCTGAACATAAGTACATAGGCTTTCCGTTAACAACATCATATATAAAAAAGCTTTTACCCTTTATAATACTTGTTCTTTTGGTGTTGCTACCTCTTAAAAAGCCAATAACTCTATTTTCCCTTTCTTGATACTCAGTTTTAAAATTGCTTTTCAATTGCTCAATTTTTGTCATATCATACATTGACTTAATCAGCAAGCGCTCTTCGCTCGTTTGTGCAAAACCGTTTATGAAAGCCATCAATAAGAAAAATAGAATGTTTTCTTTTTTCATTTGAGTGAACATGTTAGTTAATTAACTAAACGAGAAATCCATAACCCAATGTAAATTGAATACTGGGTTTACTCGACTAGATTTTATAAGGACATTTGAAACATTAGCTGTTGATGCTATCATCAATATTTGGATTTGCATCTATCTCTTTTTGAGGGATTTTCAAGAAAAATAGCTCACTATCTGCAGGCACATTAATAATTACACGATGCACATCATCTCTTAAAATAGGTTGTCTGTAACGTTTTGCATCAAAAAACTCAACGCCATTTTCTCCATACATTTCCTTGCGTCTTTCCAACAAAATTTCATCAAGAAGCGCTTGACCTGTGTTACCAGATCTAACAGCATTTGGATCTCTATCCTTTTGAAGTGCAAATAGTAAATCTTGTGCTGCAGGTTGATTGTTAAGATGATATTGAGCTTCAGCATCAACAAGGACCATCTCAGACTTTCGCATTATTGGGAAATCTTCTTGAAGTGTGAAAGAAAATTTAGTAGTTATAAACTCCCTGTAAGGTGTTGTTTCAGAAACACCATATAGATCAAAAAATAATCTTCTCTCATCCGTTTCAGAAAAGGTACTCACAAAATTAGTATTAATATAAGTTGCTTTAAAAAATGCTGCTCCTGATAGATGATCGGTAAAGTTGGCCGGTGCGCCCCAGTAAAATGTAGATTCTGCTTGATCTTGGTACATTGCCCAAACCCATTCTGGGTCGCTCATATCTTGAAACCCGGTTCCAAAACTTGTAGACGCTACAGCCGATGTTGCATCTCCGCCATATACTGCTCTTGCTGAAGATGATGCCAAAGTCCAATCATCTTGAGTAACCAATAATACACGCGCCAATATACCTTGAGCTACCGCTTTGTTAATGTAACTTTTACCCAATCTATCATCCGATAAATCTTGAATAGCCTCCTTCAAATCTGAAACAATAAGTGCATAAACTTCACTTAAAGAACTTGTCGGGTTACCTTCGGAAGCTCCTGTAGCTGGCTCTGTGTAAATTGGTAACCTTGAAACACTTTGATCATTGTTATAGTTAGGCGCAAAATCTAAAGCTAATTGAAAATAGTAAAATGCCCTAAGGGTTTTTCCAACAGCAATAAACTCTTTTTTTGCATTGTTATCAATACTAGGGCTATCGGTTACACCTTTTATTAAGGTGTTCGCCTGATTGATCATATCATAGCTAAAATCCCAATTAAAAATTGTTCGTCTAAAATTAGGCTCCCTGTTTTCATGTCCATAATCAAATAAATACCAACTTGGAGCTTGAATTAGATCATTCCCCTTAATAGTTCTGGCAAAATATATGGATTGAAGACCCGCGGTATCCGTTGCAGAATACTGACTTCTAAATCTTCTAAGAATTCCTGTAATATATGATTCTACTATTGAGGCATTACTGAAAACAACATCAGCAGTAACACCATCTGTATTTTTGGGTTCATCTAAAAAATCTTCTGAGCAGCTTGTAAACATTATACATATAAGGAGAAAGAATGCTGCACGTTTCCCTATGTTATTAACTTTTTTCATTTCTATTTTTTTTAAAATTCAAGTAAAACTCCGGTTGTTATGGTTTTAGCTAGAGGAGATCTGCTATTTGTAACCCCATTAAATGCTTGTTCAGGATCAATGCCTTTATGAGATTGCCAGGTTAAAATATTATCTGCCTGAAGGAAAAGTCTAAATCTGCTTATGCCGTATTTACTAAGTGCTTCTGTTGGTATATTATATCCAAATGTTAAACTCTTTAATCTTACATAATCATTGTCAAAAAGAAAACGAGTAGACCTTGCAGAATGATTATTATTACTTGCCAAAAGTAACGGTACATCTGTAATATCACCAGGTTGCTGCCATCTATTAAAATTATCAGGATGTATTGGATTACCAGGATTCTCAAACTGATTAATCAACCCTGAGTAATCGGTATCAAGCAATTGACCTCCAAAACTGAAGTTTGCCAATATGTTTAAATCAAACTGCTTATATTTTAAGAAGGTGGTAAACCCTCCATAAATATCTGGAATTGAAGTGCCTTTTTGATATCTGGTAGCTTCATCATAATTTTTAGTTGTGGTTTTGCCAACAACTTCTCCATTTGCATCTAAAACATCAATAAACCACATGCCTCTACCATCAGCAGGATCAACACCTGCCCAATCTCTTATAAAGAAATCGAATATAGAGTTCCCTACTTTCCATAGCTTAGAACCATTAATAAATTCATCTTGAGTTAACTCAGTAATTTCATTATCTATAATGGAGAAATTTAACCCTGTAGTCCATAAAAAGTCATTAGTGCTTATATTCCTTGTTGTTATTGAAGCTTCCCATCCGTAGTTGCGTAATGCTCCAACATTTGTGGTTATGTTATCTATACCTGTTGAAGATGGTACGGGTTTATCGTAAATTAAATCGATAGATTCCTTATCAAAATACTCCACAGTACCAGAGACAACACCCTTGAATAATTCAAAATCTAACCCAATATTTGTAAGCGCTGTTTTTTCCCAAGAAATGAATGGATCCGCTAATCCTGCTAGTATAACACCTGTATTTCCTTCGTTATTCCAACCAAGATTAAAAATAGATTGATATGGGAAATAATTCTGTGTATTATCTGAATTAAGAACCTGATTGTTACCCAATTCTCCGTAAGACAACTTAAGTTTTAAAAAGTCTACAACGTTACTATCTTCTAGAAAACTTTCATTAGATATTACCCAACTTGCTCCAGCCGCAAAAAAGTTACCCCATCTTACATCAGAACCAAATCTTGACGAGCCATCCCGTCTACCCGAAAATTCAGCAAAATAGGTTTGATCATAATTGTACGAAACACGTGCCAAATAACTATTTATCCTTTCGGAAGAGGTATTTCCAAGAGCATCTTCAGGAACAGTTCGTCCGTCTAAAACTGATACATCTGGTAAAAATCCTGTACCTTGAGCTTGAAGTTCATCAAAAACAAAAGTGTAAGCTTCTGTTATTAAATCTATACCTAAATTATGGTTACCAAAATCTTTATTATAGTTCAAACTTTGGATCGCATTGACAGTTGTTGTTAAATCTCTGTCTTGTGTTATTCTACCATTAATTTCTTTAGCGAAACCAACCTCATCGTCATTAAAACTAAAGGAATCAAACAAATAATTTTCATAACTAAAATTGGTTTTAAAGGTTAAATCTTCTGTTAGTTTTACTTCTGCAAATGCGTTACCCAAAAAGTTAGTTCTTGTTCTTCTTTCTTTACCAAGAAGTATGGTAGCTATATTATTTTCTCCACCAAATGCATTACGAACACTATTTACTGGTTGCCCTACGTTAAGACCATCTCCTGTATCAAAAATTAGGTTTCCAGCATCATCTCGTATAAGAGCTCCACTAGCATCTCGAAGATAAATAGGATAAACCCCAGATACACCATATATATAGGAAATAACTTGTTGCACACTTCCACTTGTTTGGTCTGGATTATTAGAAGCGGAACGCGAAAAGCTAGATCGAAGTCCAACTTTCAACCAATCATTTACTTGCGACTCAAGATTTAATCTTGAAGCAATCCTTTCAAAATTAGACCTTAAAACAGGCCCTTCGTCATTCAAATAATCAATAGACATGAAATATGTGGTATTCTCACTACCTCCTGATAAACTTAAATTATGATTAACTCTTAAAACATCTCTTCTTATAAGTTCCTCTTCCCAATCTGTTTGCCATAATAGATTTGCTCCTTGTCTTAAATTCCCGTTTACATCTATAGGTTGAGCAACGCTATATGGGTTGTATCCAAGATAGTCTACCAGTTGATTACTAGCATTAGCCGCCGCTTCAGCAGGTGATTGTCCGTTTTCATATTGATTGGTATTTCTAAGTGCCTCCCAATTGAGCTTCATATAGTCCTCGGTCTTCACCAAATCATGCAAACCGACGGTTGGATTTGACAAACCTATTTGAGATCTAAATGTGATTTTTGGAGCTGAACCTTTCCGCCCTTTCTTAGTTGTAATTAGAATAACACCATTAGCGCCTCTTGATCCATACAGTGCCGTTGAAGAAGCATCTTTTAAAACACTCATCGATTCTATTTGATCTTGACTTATGCTGTTCAAATTTCCATTAAACGCCGCCCCATCAACAACAATTAAAGGGTCTTGCGAAGCATTTAAACTCCCAAAACCTCTAATACGAATCGTTGGATTATTTCCTGGTTGACCTCCTGCCGTTAATAAGTTCAAACCTGGAACAGTACCTTGTAAAGCTCGTAAAGGAGAAGTAACTTGTTGTGTTTCTATAACCTCAGCAGAAACAACCCCAACAGAACCAACAATGGACTGTTTGGTTTGTGTTCCGTAGGCCACAACAACCACTTCTTCAAGTGAAGTAGCGTCTTCTTCAAGTTTAATATTGATGGTATTTGAAGCCCCAACCGTAACCTCTTTGTTGCCGTAACCAACGAAACTGAATACAAGCACCGTGCCCTCTTGAGCAATAATAGAGTACTTGCCATCAAAATCGGCCGAGGTGCCTGATGTTGTTCCTTTAATTAAAATAGTTGCTCCAGGTAGTGGTAGATTTTGATTATCTGTAACCTTCCCAGAAATAGTTCGTTCTTGTGCAAATAATGAAGTCACACCAAACATTAATAGCACTAAAAATGCGTAGTAGTTTTTTAATCTCATAGAAAATGATTTTGAATTAGTCTATGCAGATTGCAAAAAGGAAGGCAGTAAAGTTTTTTTAAGTGACTAATTCAAAAAATTATACTTTACTAACAAAGTTTAGTGGAACTTGTATGTTTTTTAAGTAAAGCGCTTTATCTGCCTTACCTATTTTACAATTGCATAGTAAAGCAACACATAACAAGCTGGAAAAGAGTTAATTCTGATAATAGTTTACCTCGCCGATTTAAATTTACTTTCGTTTTACTTTTAAATTGGAGTTAAATCTATTTTGAATGTATTCGGTAGGTGTAAGTGAAGTTTCTTTCTTAAAAGCTTTATTAAAAGTAACCTTATTATTAAAACCTACTTCGTAGGCCACATCAATAATATTGAAATTACCATGAATATCGCTTTCCAAAATTCTAATAGCCTCTTTAATTCGAAACTTATTAATTAACTCGAAAAAATTCATTTCAAAATGCTCATTAATAATTTGTGAAGTATTATGCTTTGTAGTATTTAGTTTTTCTGAAAGTAATGCAAGACTAATTCCACTCTTTTTGTAAATCTCTTCTTCAGTTAGCAACTTTATTAATTGCTCCTTCAACTCCTCAGAAAATGCATTTGTAAGTCCAGACTTCTCATACTTTTGATTGAATGCAGAAGCTAGAGTTAAACCTGTATTGCCAAATATACTGGGCTGAACAAAAGCCATATAACCTATATACAATACCATGGTAGACATTATTCCTATTAAAATATAATACAAATTACTTGATATGTTTTCTGACACCAAGAAGGCAAAAACTCCATAAATCAAATAGGTAACAACATATAATATATGAATTAAGTATAGAGTAAATGCCCATTTTTTTATTGGTTTTTTATCCGAATCTAGGTGTAGCACTTTTATTTTAGAAAACAGCATTTTTCCTATTAGAACAGCATACAAAACCAGAGATATAGATTTAACCAGAAAAATAAAAAAATCATTGCCCTCTGCAGAAACAATTTCAAGCATTATTCGCAACTTTTCTTCAGAACTAAGTACATAAATCGGTAGTAGGAACAGCAGTAAAATTATGGTTGGCAATAGGTGTAAAAGACTTATGGTTCTAAACTTATAATCCTGTAGAACGTGTTTAATGTAAAAGTACAGTGACGGACCAAACAACAGTGCCATACTAGAAGAAAATCGATATGAATGCGGATAATTAAGTCCTAATTTTGTCATATACAACACAAACTCTAAAATAAAAAAAGAATGGGCCGAAATAAAAATACTAATGAACACCTTGGTCTTTTTGCTTCCACTTTTGGACAGATTAATTACTAAAACAAGAAACAAACCTATTAGAGCTGCACAGAAATAAAAAAAAGACAAAACACTAACTTTTGGCAAGTACTTATCCTCCAAATCATGATACTCTTGTGTTCCTTTTATTGGATTAAAAGCACTATCAGAAATGAGCGAAATGTCTAATGTAGACTTAATATACTTTTCAGCATAAATTTTAGCATCTTTTGGTTGCTTGAGTTTAGCATTTAAAAGAGATAAGTTCTTAAAAACCACAATTGAGTCATCTCGTTTTTCTTTTATGGCTTCTTGATAAAGTACTAATAAATCTAAACTTCCTAATGCCCTATCGGTCTTCTTCTCTTCTATAAGACTATCTACTTGAAATACTACCGCAGTTTTAACGCTTGAATGCGCGTTTATTTTTAAAGCTAGCACTAAGACGACAAAAAGAATTGCAATATTTTTACTTTGCACTAACATTAAAATTGGCCAGCTGTTTAGATTATAAGATTTAGTTTTAGCTATTTTACATGAAATTATAAATTAATATACATGTGAAATCTTAAAAAAAACTTAAAAAGGTAATACCCGATAATCTTTTACCCCAGATAACGACATATCCGACAAAAAAAGCATCTCAGAAAGAGATGCTTCGACTTATGTGATTAGAACGATATTTCTATAAAATTTAGCTCCTGACTTTTTGTTCCCATTTCCATGCAGAAAGAACAGCATCATCTAAACTCAATTTAGTTTTCCAACCCAATTCTTCTGCCGCTTTTGTTGTATCTGCATAAGCTGAAATTACATCACCTTCTCTTCTACCAACAATTTTATAATTAAGTTTTTCTCCTGAAACTTTTTCGAAAGATTGCACAACTTCTAACACAGAGCTTCCTTTACCAGTTCCCAAGTTAAATGTCTCATAGTTTTCCTTATTTTTTTCTTCAAGTAATCTTTGAAGTGCAATTACATGCGCTTTAGCCAAATCCACCACATGGATATAATCTCTTATACATGTACCATCTGGTGTTGGGTAATCGTCTCCAAAAACAGACAACTGTTCTCTCACTCCTGCTGCTGTTTGCGTAATAAATGGCACTAAATTAAGTGGAACTCCTAATGGCAATTCGCCAATTTCAACAGATTCATGCGCTCCAATTGGATTAAAATAACGTAGTGCAATCGCCTTTAAAGAAGGGGTGATTTTACAAGTATCTCTTATTATTTCTTCCCCAATTTGCTTTGTGTTACCATACGGAGATTCAGCCGGTTTTACTGGAGCATTTTCCGTAATTGGTAATTCATCTGCCTGACCATAAACGGTACAAGAAGAACTAAAAATAAAACTGGCCGAAGGTAACTTTCTTAGTTCCTTTAATATATAAACAAGTGTAGAAATATTATTCTCATAATACAACAAAGGCTCTTGAACGCTTTCCCCAACCGCTTTACTAGCAGCAAAGTGAATAACTCCTACCACATCATTATGTTTCGCGAAAAATGCCTCAACATCAGCTTTTTCTTTTAAGTCCAATTTTTCAAAAATTGGTGTTTTTCCTGTAATTGCTGTTATACCATCAAGTACGTTTTCTGATGAATTAGACAAATCATCTATTATCACTACTTCGTAGCCTTCATTTTGTAGTTCAACTACTGTGTGAGAACCTATAAACCCTAATCCTCCGGTTACTAGTATTTTACTCATTTATAAATTTTATTATGGTTGATGTAATACATTCAATTTGTTCGTCATCCAACTCGGTATGCATAGGTAAAGAAATTACCTCCTTTACTAACTGGTTAGTTACTGGAAAATCCGCCTCATCATATCGTTCATCTGCATAAGCCTTCTGACTATGTAGTGGTATTGGATAATAAACACCACAGGGAATTCCATTATCATTTAAATGTTTTGCCAAGGCATCTCTATCTACATTCTTTAATCGCAATGTATATTGATGAAATACATGGCAATCACAAGTTTCGCAAATATTTTCTCCACAGCCATTTGATAATTTTGGCGTAATTATATTATCAATATTTTCAAACGCTTGGTTGTACTTTTTTGCAGATAGTTGTCGGGCTTTGTTGTAACTATCTAGGTTAGGCAATTTAGCATCTAAAACTGCTGCTTGTAAGCTATCTAAACGTGAATTAACTCCTACTACATCATGATGATAGCGTTTATACATACCATGATTTACAATACCCCTAAGTGTATGCGCTAAATCATCATTATTTGTAAATATAGCACCTCCGTCACCATAAGCTCCTAAGTTTTTCGAAGGAAAAAAAGAAGTTGCACCTACATCTCCAATAGTTCCTGCTTTAGCTTTAGAGCCATCTTTAAATCTATAATTGGCACCTATAGCTTGGGCGTTATCTTCTATAACAAATAATTCATGTTCTTTTGCAATCTCTAAAACAGCCTCCATATTTGCACATTGACCGAATAAATGTACGGGCACTATGGCTTTGGTTTTTGGTGTAATGGCTTTTTTAATCGCTTCAATATTAATATTGAAATCATCTTCATTTACATCAACCAATACTGGCGTTAAATTTAATAAAGCAATAACCTCAACTGTTGCAGCAAATGTAAAATCTGCAGTAATAACCTCATCACCAGGTTTTAAACCTAAGCCCATCATTGCTATTTGCAAAGCATCTGTTCCATTAGCACAAGGAATTACGTGCTTTACACCTAAATAGGCCTCAAGATTTTTTTGAAATTCATGAACCATTGGTCCATTTATAAAAGCAGTATTTTCAATGACAGTTTGGAAGGAAGTATTTATTGTATCTTTAATCTCAGCGTATTGACCTTTAAGGTCTACCATTTGAATTTTCTTCATTTTCCAAATTTAAAGAAAGTGTTTGCAGTACAAACAAAATCCAGGTTTACATATACTCCTGAAGTGAGTATTTCGTTGGACAAAATTACAAAATTCAAGCACGCCATCCGCAGTTTTCTATCAAAGAAATGTATTTTAGCATTAAAGAAATAGGCCTTGAAACTCATTTATAATTTAGGTATTTATATTACTGGTAGTATCCTGAATGTTGTTGCGTTATTTAACGCGAAAATTAAACTGGGTGTAAAAGGAAGATCTCAAACTTTTACAACCTTAAACAACACCTTAGTTGAAAGTTCTAAAAATCTTTGGTTTCATTGTGCCTCTCTTGGTGAGTACGAGCAAGGGCTTCCTGTTTTTGAGAAATTAAGGCAAGCCTATCCCAATTATAAAATAGTTCTAAGTTTCTTTTCACCTTCGGGATATGAAATTCGCAAAAACACCAATATTGCCGATGTTGTTGTCTATTTACCTTTAGATACACCAAATAATGCCAAACGATTTGTAAACCTAATTAAACCAGAACTAACTGTTTTTGTGAAATATGATATTTGGCCAAATTATCTTTTAGAATTGGACAAGAAAAACTTAAAGACAATTCTAATATCAGCAACTTTTAGAAAAGATCAGATTTACTTCAAGCCTTACGGTACACTTTTTAAAAAAGCACTGTATACTTTTGAACATATTTTTACTCAAAATAAATTGTCTAAAGAACTTTTAAATTCAATTAATTATAACAGAGTAACTGTTTCAGGAGACACACGATTTGACAGGGTTAACAATCAACTTCAAATAGATAATACACTTTCCTTTGTTGAAAAATTCAAAGGAGAAAAACTATGTATTGTAGTTGGCAGCTCATGGCCAGAAGACGAAGCTCTTTTTCTTAATTACATCAATTCAAACAATATTTCTCAATTAAAATTTATTGTTGCGCCTCATAATATAAAAGCTTCTCAAATTGAAAGTTTTCAAAACAATTTGAACAAAAGTTCAATTTTGTATTCTGAAAAAGACTCTAAACCACTTAATGATTTTAATATTCTAATAATAGACACAATTGGTCTGTTATCAAGAATATATAACTACGCCGACATTGCTTATGTTGGTGGTGCTATAGGTACCACAGGATTGCATAACACCCTTGAACCTGCAGTTTTTGGTATACCAATTATAATAGGGAATAACTATAACAAATTCCCTGAAGCTCAAGGGCTAATTGATAATGGTGGCATGTTTTCTATTAAAAACCAAAAAAAATTCAATACTATTCTAAACAAATTACTGAACGACAGTGACTATCGGAAATCTTGTGGGTCTAAAAATCAGCAATACGTAAATGATCATAAAGGCGCTGTGGTCCAAATATTAGATTATCTCCGTATATAGTTATGTTTTCTTAATGGAAAACTACATACAATTAGATTTTAAACACTAATTTGTACATCTAAATAATTAACACTAAAACAAAGAACAATGAAAAAAGTAATTTTATCGATTGCATTATTATTAGCATTAAGTATGTCATTTACATCCTGTACTTCTTGTGAAGGCAAAAAGTCTGAATCTGTTGAGGACGCTGTAGAAAATGCAGCAGACGCAACAAAGGAAGCAGCAAACGAGGCTGTTGAAGCGACGGGTGATGCTTTAGAAAAAGCTGGAAATGCTGTTGAAGACGCCGCTGAGAAAGCAGGTGATGCTGTGGATAGCGCTGTTGAGGCTGCTGGAGAGGCTGTGGACGGTGCTGCTAAAGCTGCTGGCGAAACAGTAGACAAAGCTGTTGATGCAGCAGGAAAAGCTGCAGATGATGCTGCAAGTGCTGTTAAAAAAGAAGCAGATAAATTGAAAACTGGCAACTAAGCCAATTTTCATAAAGATCTATAACCACCTTATTTTGGGTGGTTTTTTTGTAATAAAAAAGCCTTATCAAAATTGATAAGGCTTTTGCACATAACATTGATCTATTTTTGAACCTGATACTAGATTGTTAGAGATGCTTATAATGGATATAAATTAGTTTTAATTTAAATAACTTGTTTTCAGCCCATTCCCTTATTTGGGACAATTTCTTTTAAAATCATCTTATGAATAGAGTAACAAATTTTTAAAAACAATAATTACACTTACATGAAATGAAATACATGATTTTTCTTAAAAACCACAGAAAAACCTAAAGGGAATAGACCTTTTACCCAAAATACAGAAAAACAACTCTTATAAGTAATTTTAGTACTCCAAGCCATAAAAATCCATAACTTCTTCATAGTTTTCTAAATCCACACCATTAGATTTCAATATGTTGTTAATAGAAGTAACATTATTTTTTCCTGAATTTGAGTTCGAATCTTCCACCTGGATAGCAATAATTCTGTAAAAATCCATGAGAGGATCAAACTGAACTGTAAAATTTTCAATTAACACTTCAAAAATCATAGTCAACAGAGGATTCTCTGTGTTAATAGCATAGTGAATAGTATGCGTTGCAGTAGACTTGGGAACAGGATAAATAAAATTAGATCTATCTTTTCCATATACTAAGAAAACATAAGAATTAATTAAATCTTCATTCAGAAAATCAAAATCCGTAAAAATAAATCCTTGCTGTGTAGTTGGAAGCGTAGGAGCCTCTTTCCACCCAGAGTCAACAAGATCTAAAGCACCATCTTCACCAGAATTTCCTGGAATACCTTGCTCACCCATAGGACCTGGAACTCCTTGTTCACCTGTAGGACCTGCTGGCCCTTCACAAGAAAAAATCGTAATTGATAATAATAATAGAGTAATTTTAAAATAATTTGAATTGAACATGTTTTTTGATTTTATTGTTAATAGATATTTGTTTTATTCTAAGCCACAGTTAATATTGACAGTCTTTTAATTAAATAAAACTTGTGGTTTAAAGTTAGTAATTATTCTAATATGACAAATAAGTGGGTAAGAATACAATTAAATAATTCCAGATAACTGAATTTACAATTATCATAATAATCTAAAGAAACTACATTATTGACTATTTGTTGGCCAATCCACAACAAAAAAACCACAAACTATTAAATGTCAATAATTTATGGTTATTTGAAGCACATAACATTGACCTATTTTCTAACCAAATACTTGATTATTTAGAAACTTAAATGATAAATAGACTAGTTTAACTCAAAAAAGTATAAACAACTTATTTTCAGTTTGTTCCTTTAAATTGGATAATTTATTTTAGACTATCATGTGAATAGCACTGTCTTTGACAAACAGTTTATTGCAGTGATATAGACCATAAAAGACTGCTCCTAGTTTAGATTTTCCCTGAAAAGTTCCAACTTGAGAATAGCAGAATTCGAACCGAGGACATTAATCCTTTTTTTTTAAAGATTTCCAGTATTAACGGGGTTTTAGAGGCAAAAAAAAGGGACAAATCACAAAAAATCTGATTTGTCCCATGAAGTACACTATATTGACTTATTTTCGAACCAAATAATAAATCTATTTAAAAGCTTGAATTCTTTATAGAAATATTAAAATTTAACAATGAGTGAGCAACAAATCTTAAAAGTATTTACTCTTAATATAGAACAAATTCTTGCTCTTTGAATTCAACTACATATCATTATTAACTTATTTGTAATTAATTATTTTTCTTCAAAAAGTTCACTAGTATCATCTTGTGAATCGTACTACAAACTACAAATTAGATAATAGTTAATTAGAAGTTAGAAATTTAATCTATAAACAACCCTTTATTCAAATCATCCTTCATCATTCTAGAAAGCTATATAAATCTATAAACCATTCAAAGTTTAAAACTCCTAAATACCGTATTAAAAACTGCAAAGCCTACACCTTATCGAAAATAAGGAAAACCCTTACTCCACTTTCATTGAAAATATATACTTTTCAACTTAATTAATGTATAGTTTTTTAAATGCACTTCTGTAGATCTTCAAAACACTTAGTTGTAATATTATTGTTATGGAATATACATTCGGTATCAGCACAAAAAGAAGCCAATATCTGGTATTTTGGTTCTAGAGCAGGTTTAGATTTTAATAGTGGGGTCCCTGTGGCAATAACTAATGGGCGCATGAATACCCTGGAAGGGTGCGCTACCATATCTGATGCAAACGGAGATTTACTGTTTTATACAGACGGAAGTGATATATGGAACAGAAATCATGAAATAATGATAAATGGTACAGGGTTAAATGGGGATAACTCTAGTACGAACTCTGCTATAATTATACCTAAACCCAATAGCAGCATATACTACATATTCACCGTAGACTCTGCAGGAGACAGTGATGGACTTCAATATTCTGAGGTTGATATGGATGGAGATGGAGGTTTGGGAGCGGTAACTTCAATTAAAAACATTTTACTGTACACTCCAGTTACTGAAAAGCTGACGGCAGTGAAGGGTTGTAATGACGATTGTATTTGGGTAATTACACATAAGTTTAACAGCAGTGAGTTTTTAGCTTATAAAATTACGGATGCTGGGATTAATATCTCACCAGTAATTAGTAATACAGGAACATTTGTTGATTCTGGGGAGATGACTATCGGTGCAATAAAAGCATCTCCTAAAGGCGATAAACTAGCAGTAGCTAGAAATTCTTTAAATGTAGAATTATTTGATTTTGATGCAGAAACAGGGAATGTAAGCAACCCAATGATATTACAAAATTATGGATCTAATTATGGTGTAGAATTTTCTCCTAATGGTGATTTACTTTACACAGGTTTTGTCTTTGGCAAAGGCCTTTTTCAGTTTAATCTAAACGCAGGTAATGAAGATGATATTATGACCTCAAGGGTAGAAATAAGCAATGAAATGCACTATGGAGCTTTACAGCTTGCTGTTGATGGCAAAATCTATATTGCGACGAGAAACAGTAATTATTTGAGTGTTATTAATTCACCCAACAATTTGGGGCATTCATGCAACTATCAAACTAATGCAGTCTATTTAAGCGGAAAGCGTTCCATGCTAGGGTTACCACCATTTATACAATCTTATTTTAACGTTGGTGTTTTCGATCATGACAATACATGTTTTGGTGATACCACAACGTTTAAATTGGATGATACTGTTGATAGTATAAGTTGGGATTTTGGAGACCCTGCTTCTGGAGTAAATAATACATCTACAGCTTTTGAGCCTTCGCATGTATTTACAAGTCCTGGAACGTATACCGTAAGCGTTACTGCAACTTCAGAAGGTGAAACAGATACCAATGAACAAGAGATAACCATTTATGAATTACCTGCTGCTACAAGACCACAAGATATTTTAGTGTGTGATGATGATAATGATGGTTTTTACAATTTTGATTTAACCCAACAGGACGCAGCTATACTTAACGGTTTAGATGCCTCAGTTTTTGAAGTACGTTATTACGCTTCAGCGGTAGATTATACAAGTAATACTGCAATTTCAAATCCATCTTCATATGGTAATTCTACAGCCTATGCCCATGAAACTATTGTGGCAGCTGTTATGAATAGAGGCAATAATGCTTGTGATGATATTACGAATTTTACAATTCACGTATTTGAAGTACCAACACCATCACAAACAATATCTAAGCTTTCGTTTTGTGATAACACTAGTTTTGGTACAGATACAGACGGTATTATTCAATTTGATTTGACGACGAATGAAACAGAAATCTTAAATGGTCAAGCCGCTTCAGATTTTGACGTTACATATTTTAGGGATGCGGCATTATTAGATCAAATTCCTAACCCATCACAATATGAAAACACTAATGCTCGAGAGAATATCTATGTAAAAGTCACAAGCAATAGTAACTCAAGTTGTGAGGCTACGACTGCTTTTGAGATTGAAGTATTAGAACTGCCTGTTTCAACAGCTTTAGTAGAACTAAAACAATGTGATGACGATTTGGACCGATTTAGTATGTTTAATTTAAATGAAGTCATCTCAGAGATTTCTGCAAATGCAATAAATGAAACAATTACCTTCCATGAAGCACTATCAGATGCAGAATCAGGAATAAATGCTATTCAAAATATAACAAGTTACCCTAACCAAAATGTAAGTACTGATAGAATCTGGACAAGAGTTGAAAATAACAATAAGTGTTTTAGAACAGTTGAGGTAAATTTAATAGTATCCACCACGCAAATACCTATAAGCTACACAAGAGATTTTTATGAGTGTGACGATGCTTTGGATGGAGATATAACAAATGGTATTTCCGAATTCAATTTTAGTAATGTAACTTCAGAAATTGAGGCTATATTTCCAGTTGGGCAACAATTAATCATTAGTTATTACAAAACCCAAGAGAATGCCTTGGCTGAGAATAACGCAATAGTTGATATTTCGAACTACCGAAACAGCGATAGTCCAAATACCCAAGACATTTACATTCGAGTGGATAGTGCATTGGATAATGACTGCTTAGGTTTAGGTCAGCATATTACGCTGCATGTGGAGGAACAACCTATAGCTTATCCAATAACCATTCCAGAGCAATGCGATGATGATGGCGATACCATGTTTGCTTTTGATACTTCAACTATTGAAGATGATTTACTTCAAGGTCAAACAGGCATGAGTGTAACTTACACCGACGCAATGGGAAGGGTATTACCAAGTCCTTTACCTAATCCCTTTTTATCAGGCACACAATCTGTAATAGCAAGAGTTACCAATGCAACATCTCAAGATATAGATCGGTCATGTTTTGATGAAACCGTATTAAACTTTAACGTAGATGCTGCTGCAGTAGCATATCCAGTTAATGATATTGTAAATTGTGACGACAATGATGATTTAATGTTTCCCTTTGATACATCTACAATTGAAAGCACGTTATTAAATGGGCAGCAAAATATGATTGTAACATACAAAGATGAAAATGGTGATAATTTACCAAGTCCATTGCCTAATCCTTTTTTATCACCAACTATAAGCATTACGGCTAGAGTAGAAAATACATTAAGTAATATCTGTTATGATGAAATAACGTTTAATCTTATTGTAGTCGAACAACCTGTGCTATATATGGATGATACATGGTTAATCTGTGAGGGAGATTCTGTAAATATTATTTCAGACGAAGGTTATGATGCATACGAATGGTCCACTGGTGAAATTGGCAATACAATTACAGTATTTAACCCAGGAAACTATACTATAAAAGCTATCAATATTTATGAAAATGTGAGTTGTGAAACTACAAAACAATTAACCGTACTATCATCAAATATTGCTACTATTACTAATATTGAAATAGAGGATTGGACACAAAACAATAATGTAATTCGAATCTTTGTTGATGGTGATGGTGATTACGAATATTCTGTTAATGGTATTAACTATCAAGATAGTTCTGTGTTCACAGATCTAAGAATTGGCGATTACACAGCGTACGTAAGGGATAAAAACGGTTGTGGCATTACTGAACAAGAGATATTCTTAATGTACTATCCTAAATTCTTTACCCCAAATAATGACGGGTACCACGATACATGGCACATTTATAATGCATCTTTAGAACCAAATAGTACAATTCATATTTACAATCGCTACGGTAAACTTATAAAACAATTAAACCCAAATAGTGATGGATGGGACGGCACTATTAATGGAAAACTTATGCCAACAGAAGATTATTGGTTTACGGTACAAAGACAAAACGGAAAAATACATAGCGGACATTTTACCTTAAAACGTTAAAAGAAATTTTCAGAAAAAGATACCAGTAAATTTTTCATGTTTTTTACACAATCTATTGCTTTAAGGTCTCTCGAACAAATATATTTAGAGGCAAACTAAAATCTATATTTTACCTTATTTGAGCAAGTTTTTTAAGTCAACAAAAAACTACATTCAAAATTATCTACTACTGAGATTCTGTATTTATAGGTTTAGACCGCTCAATTGGTTTTGAGAAATTAAACACTTGCATACAAACACTACTGATATGCCCTCCTGAATCTGGAAAAATCACCTCCACAGTATTTTTTTCTTTTAACAGGTGATATGGCACTGGAATTTCTAAAACCCCAAAATAACTTATCCTATCTGCCTGATCATAACCTCTATAGTTATCTGGTACTTCTACAGATGTGCCATTTATTTTAAGTAATGGTTGTAAAGACTTACCATGCGCTCTTCCTAAACCTAATCTTAAAATGGCCTCGCCATTCTTTTTTGTTTTCACATCAGGAATGTGGAAGGTTTCTCCATAACCTGCTGTTATAGGTTTATAATGAGAATCCGCAAAATACTTTGTCTCTAGGGAAGTGTCATTAATTACAATTGGTTTATCAAATGTATATTCCAAAATCATTGTAGATTCTGCTCCCAGAAGCACATTAGTAAATGCTTGATCAAACACCTCTTCTTCTAAATTTACCTTGTTATCCGTTAGCGTCAAATGCCTTTGTTTTACTTCTATAACTTTGTTTGCTGTTATATTGTTTAAATTTAGTTGGATAGTAACTGGATCAAAATTTAGGTTATTAAGAATGACATAAGCTTTATTATCCTTAACATAGGCATCCACCAAAACATCAAGGTTTGTGGCATAAGTATCTACACGTGTACCTTCAACATTTTTCCAGAGGTCGTAAAATTTAATCAAATCGGTATAAACCCATTTCCCAGTATAACTCTCTGGTTCATTTTCTTTTCTTAGCAATCGCCATTGGTAGGGTGTATTATCTCTATAACTCCATTCTGCTTTCTCCACAATGAATGGTATGGCCATATCAATTGTATTTGGACGTTCCAAAAAAGCCATTAGTTGAGAATTCAATGCCTTTATATGCAACCAATCTCTATATGAGCTCCACTGTTCTTGCATATGATCATGCGTCTGGGCTCCAAACTCCGAAATTACGTAGGGCTTAATTTCGCCTTTAGTTAATTCAGTATATTGATCAATCATATCAAAAGTGGCTTCAATATTGCTTCCTGACCTTAATATTTTTTCCCCATTTCTGATAGTCGGGAAATCATAAAGATGTAAACTCCAAAAATCCATATCATCACCTGCTAAATCGATAAACCGTTTCCACCTATTTTCCCAACGTTTAAAATTTCCCAAATCCAAATTCGGAAAAGCAGCTGTATATCCTCCAACTTTTACATCCTCAATGTTTCTTTTTATGGCCTTGGCTACTTTGATATGATACTCTGCTATTTCATCTGTCGTTTTAATATAGTTACTTGGGCCTCCTAAAGTTTGATAAGCTGGCTCATTTATAATCTCTATATTGTTAATTTTAGCCGGACCATATCCACCGTAAAACTGTTTAACATAACGCCCTATATACTCTCCTACTGCATCTGGCCCGCCAAACTTCCATCCCTGCTTGGTTGGTTGTTGACCTCTACCTGTCCAAAACCCATTAAATTGTGGCGCAATCACAATGTTACTTCGTTCTTTATAGTCGTGCAACCAGTCGCACTCCAAATAATAGTTTTTGGCTATTGTACCCTTAAGTGTAATTTCTGCAGGGTCGGCATAACCTTTACGTGAAGGATCTTCTTGAATATCATTTAAATACCAAGTAACCCCTCCTGTACTCCTTCCAAGATAAACGTTATACTTGTTAAAAAAGTCATTCCTTAAGTCTTCAGTAAAGTTGTCCCCTTCCCAATCAGCAACATTGATTATAGAATGAACAGTAATAAATTTATTTCTCTGAAACTCTGATACGTTCCCTACACTGTGCCGTACATTTAAGTTTACATCAACCGCTACTTGTCCAAATAAATCACCTCCAAAAATGAATACTGTTAATAAAGGTATAATGAGCCTTAAGTTTTCCATGAGATAGGTATTTAAATTTATCATAAATCATAAAGATCTAAATCTACAACTACCTTAATATTATTGCTAAGGTTTAACCTTACTTTTAGTAAGGTGTATTGTGTTATAACTGTAAACTAATACTTGTAATGTTATTAGTTCCGCAAATATTTCATTTTGAGGAAATGTTGGTTAACACAATATTATATTATTGATATTGCCTACATTAGCCTTAAGCTTTATGCTATTGTAGGAACAATTTTAAAACATATTGGACTCTTTCATTTTATAAAAGAATATGTATTCTTTTCATTGGAAGCTTGTTTTTAAATTATTTTATAATTTAAGAACTTCCATCAAATCACTTTTAAAAGACGAAATATTAAAGGAGCTAAGCTTCTTGGTATTCAATATATAATTAAGGTCATCTATAATTCTAGTTACAATTAAACTCTTCTTATTTTCAATATTAGTTTCTTGATAAAGCTTAAAGTCAATTCTTAAATCAAAAAAAAGGACTTTATCTAAAGTATAAGTATACCCATCAATTCCATTCATTTTCTTCATTTTAAAGAATTTCGGTCTATTTACTTTAAAGAAAGCTTCAAAATCTTTACTGACACAAATAATATTGATATTTAGATTATTTATACTATCACCATAACTTTTATTGCTAAAGTGTGAATCAAAGTCTTTTGAAAGTTGTGATATCGGTTCTGTATCTACTTCACGTGAAGCAGAAATACCTAGAATTAATTTCATTTTAATACTATTTAATTAATTATCTCCAAATTTTATTTCCCGGTGGGCGATGTCCGTGCATCAATGCATAACCATATATCATTATCTTTTCTTGAACCTTAATTTGAGCGACTGTACCATAAAAAATAGGAACCATTTTCAATCTTCCTCTAGCCAATTCAGATAAAGTATATCTACTAAAACCTTTTGTCGTTTCTCCATATTTCCAGACATCTCCTTTATTCAAGTGAGTATATCCGGCAGCCACAGACTTTCCTCGAATCATAATTGGATATGATCCACTTTCTGTCGCTCTAAGTTCATATGTCATTCCAACACCGCCTAAGTTCTTTTCTAAAATATTATTGATCTCCTTTAACTGCTTAGCTATTAACTCTGAGTTATCATATATCCAAACCATACCTAAGCCAGTCCATACAAAAGGTATCGCGGCGTCATCAATTACTCCAATAGCAGTGACATCATCAGCCAATAGTCCTCCACTTATAGTTAAAGCCAAAGCCATGGAGGAGTGATCCCACTTATCTATCTCCGCTTGCAGTTTTTCACACAATTCAGGGCATTGACTACAATCATCACATTCAGGATCACCATGTTCCAAAGGCCCCACTTTAATTTCAGGCTTATTCAGTTCCTCATTAATTTCATCAATAAAACTGTCCATATCGCGTTGGCGCCTAAACTCTGCTGACCGCGCTTGCATATATTCATGGGTAATGCCACCCCTTTCATGCAAGGGCACGTATCTTCCCTCATTCCATATTTGGTCGGTTACACTAAAATTATCAGCGTAATAATAACTTTCCCCACTAGCATTAGCATTGGCATCAGCCCCACTAGGGTCTGCCCAAAACGCAGGGTTACCATCAAAGGCCATATAGGTGCTCATACTATGGTGGGTAACAGGGTCTGTACTGGTAAACCTTGCAATGGTGGGGTCGTAACTACGTACATCCATCTCGTAAAGGTTAAGCCCCAGGCTCTCCTCATACTCCACACCATTGTATTTCCATTTTAAAGCAGGATTAGCAAACGCACTGGGATTGTCATTATAACCCTCGTGCTTAAGCCCGTAAGGATAGTAGTTGTTTTCCTCTAGTATTTCTAAATCTGGATTGTCGGTTGCCTTGCGTATGGTAAGGTTATCAAACCAAACATCTCCTGCATAATAATTGGCTATCTTAAAGTTAAGACCTGTAGTATTAGAAGGTATAGTAACCCTTTTCTCTAAATACACCCATTCTCCCTTAATATTAGTATAAATACTGCCTCGGGTAAATACAGTGTTAGAACTGTTCTTGCTCATTAAATATATGTAGGCAATATTTGATGAAGATACATCTTCCAAGTATACCCAACCAGAAATAATATAATCAGTATTTTGTGGGTTACTGACATTAATCCAACTGTTATTATAACTTACACTTTGATACGAATTAGTTCCATATGGTGTTAGTTTGCCTGAGGTATCATCGGCATGAGCAAAATTAGCATCATATTGTACTGCTATTCCTGTATTGATGCCATTACTGCCCCAGCCACTGGAACTCTCAAAACCGTCATAAAACACCAAATCATGCTTGCCTTTATAACTTAAACGCACATTACCCAAATGATCCTTGTACTGGTAAATATAATTGTAAGCATCACTTACGGATGGCTCTATATACCCTTCAGGATGGTTAAAGAATTTCAAAGAACTGCCTGTGTTGTCCGTTTGATAAATGTAATTACCAGCATAATGTGTGTAAACATCATTACCGCCTTCACTTACCTTTTTCTCCAGCTTAACACCTGTGGCATCGTAAATATAGGAAATCGTCCCATTATTTCCATTACCGTTTACCGAAATACTGGTAGGTAAGTTGAAATGATTATAGGTAATTCCGTTTGTGCTAGTAGTGCCTATACCCTTATTGAGATCCATAACCATATTACCATTGGCGTCGTAACGGTAATCATCACCTGTGTTTGTCCCATCGATAAACCCAAGATCATCATCACCTGAATCGGTAACTTTTAAAAGCTTATTTCCAGAATCGTAGGTATAGTTTAAATTATCCATTGGGTCGTTATACCCTCTATCGTCAAACCGCCCCAAATATGTTATGTTGCCGTTTTTATCATAGTTGCAATACTCATAATATTTATATAAACCTTCATCAGAAAACATGGCATCTCTCATCCTATTCATACCATCGTAGGAATAGGTGTACCATTTTTTAGTATTGTCTAAATTTGCAGTTCGCCATTCCGCTTCTGCAATATTACCATTATACAGCATGCCCCCATTATCATTATAGTGCTGCCTTGTGTTATAATTCAGTTTTAAGCTGAAAAGATCATCCTGTAAATTATCTGTATCATTTATTTCCTTGAGCCAACCCCTAATATTATGGGAATAGTCCACCGTTTGTAATGCAACATCGGTATTGACAATGATGAAGTTTTCTATCATTCCGTTCTCGGTAGTGAAGGCAGCATCGCCATATAGTGGATTGCCATTAGTGGTAGCGGTTGAAACATAAAACACCTCTCCATTATTCATGTAATACACCGTATTGTCCCTGACCTCTATTTTAAACCTATCGCCTGCATTGTAGGATATTGCAGAACCCTTAGGAACAACATTATTTGGACCAACCTTCTCATATACCTGAGCCGTACCATCATTTCCTAAATTTATCGCATAGTCTATACTACTTGCAAAATAATCGGTATCCGAATATGACAGCCCCACAGTGAGATCTTTATAGTCATAGGTAGCCTTGAAGCTTACATATCCATTATTGGTAAAACTCTCAAAGGTAGAGAGACCCGCATTCTGTGTTACAGGAGCCCATTTTACTATCCTGCCACTACCATCATTATACACAGTTAAACCATATCTGTTCTGGTATTCACTAATAATCGGTACATCACCACCTACAAGCTTTTGCTTCAATTGCCCCAGTTCATCGTATTTGTTCCTTGCTATGAGTTCCGATTTTACACCATCTATCTCTTGCTCGTGAGCTAACAGGCGGCCCATATGGTCATAACTAAACCTATCTATGGTAGTAATGGTATGATGACCCGTTCTTTGATGTACGGATGTACTTTCCAAAACATTACCCAAAAAATCTAGTTTACTTTTTATTTTATCCGTTGTTTCTAAATACTCGTTATGGCTATAAACGTAAATAGGTCTTACCTTTTCATCGTAATACGTTGCCGTGGTAATCCATTTTGCGGGGCTACCCGTATCTAATACACGTACTTTAGATACTGTTGGTAAGCCTTTTACATTTGTGGTTGGTGTAACACCATAGGCGTCTTCAGATGTGCCTGCACCCTCATCAATATAATCATCATAATAATTAATGGTGGACACATAAGAAACATCCGTAGGGTAGCTGTTGTTCGTGTAATAAATATCTACTCCTGTCAAATTACTTGAGGATCCCGTTGTTGATTCGCTTAGTACACTTGCTATATTTGCTTGAGACTGCAAATATTCTCTGCTTACAAAAGATGGGAAATTTGCGGTTCCTGTATAGGCAACCCTTCCAAAAGCATCGTACTTGGTAAAGTACCACCAACTTGTTCCAGAGGTCAATATCGGTCTGTCCAACTTATCATATACAATCTTTTCCCATTGTTTGCCTGGAATTCTTTTCTGTACTAATCTATTCTTATCATCATAAACATATTGGTACAACAAATCATTCATACGCAAAAGAATATTACTTATACTTTCGGTGGAGGCCTCCACTTTCGGCGGAAGTACATAGCTTAAATTACCATACTCATCATAGGCATAATATGTGTCATGAGGCGCATCGTTTACAGTGGTAGAGCCCACTTTAGTCCTACCATAGGTGCGTTTTAAAATAACACGTCCCTGCTTATCTTTGAACTCTTCTGTAGTATGCAAATTCCCACTGGTCCAATTCTCGTTTTTAGTGATAACCTTAGAGAGTTCATTTGCTGGGTAGTATCCACTGTTATGCGCACTGAGACTTAATGTTGGTGTATAGGTAGTTACATTATTTGTAATGGTAGCACTTGTGGAGACTACAAAGTGCTTCACTTCATTCCCGCTGTTAGTCTGATAATCAAATTTTATGGTGTGATCTGTATCTGAGTTTTTATCCAACGCCCAATCTGCTCCTGGTGCTCCCTGCTCTAATGCTCTTCCCAAAGGAGAGCTTTCTGTGTGACTCTCTGAATATGGATTGGGATTTAAAGCCGTTATATCATCTGGAAATTTAGTTATATACTGTGTCTCAAGGGTAGTGAAAAATGTGTTGTCCTGCGCTTCATAGTCCAAAGAACTATTGCTTCTTGAATAAGGAAGATACGTCTTCATTTGTCTGCCAAATTCATCATAAATCGTTGGTGTTATAATATCCTCCTTATTTCCTCCTCCTTCAACCGCGATACTTTGTTTTGGCCTGCCCAATCCATCAAAATAGGTGATACTTTCCAACTTATGGCTGTCATCAATATTACCAGTAGTAGTCCCTATCTTATAGGTTGTGTTCTTTATATAGTTCTCTGATGTATTCTGCCCAAAAACTAAGGATACTGTGCAAATAGCAACTAGTGTAAATAATAACTTTTTCATGATACCCTTGTTTTAGTGTTTGTAATTGTATTCGTTCTCGCTTAAAATATTACCATTGGCATCCTTTACATGTTTCAGCCTATTAAAATCATCGTATTCGTAATATGTGGTATAACCTCTTGTATCCGTAACACTTGTTATACCAATAAGCAGGTCATACGTGTACGTAGTTATTTGCGCATCGTCCAATGCAGGGTCATTTCTCAAATCCGCCAGCTTCTGCCTCAACAAACCTTCCTGTCCAAAATAGCTCACATTCCCATTTGCAGCTATAACGTCCATAGTTCTGTCATTTTCAGAATTAGAAGTATTTACAGCATCAGAAATCTTGCTCTGTACCGCTATGGCATCAGCATACGAAAAGTTCTCAATCTTAGCTATGGGGTATTTCTTATTGTAGCCCCATATATAATAGATATGAGGCCCATCCGTTTGTGATACCTCGACAGGCTTGCCCTCATCATTATATAAATGATATTCTACACGCTCTTTAAGCGGATTTGTTGTGGCATTATATGTCCCTTTTAAGCTTTCAACAGTTAGGGGCTTTACAAAATTTTGAAGCCCCCACTGGGTATAGTTGGTACGCTTTATACTCAATAATTCGTTAGCATCTGCTATACCGTCTTCATCTTCATCTTTATAGACCTCCGTTTGGATGGACGTTGCCATTCTATGTAAATCATCATCAAGGAGCCTTTGAACCGTAGAAAAATTACTTATAGCCCCACCAAGTATAACACTATCATCTTGTAAGGTAGTAGCGGTTTTTATATCATCTGGATAAATCTTCTTGGTAATTATTGGTTTTAAATCACTAGTAGTTGCGGTAATTTGAGAAGGCTTGTAGTTCTTACTATTTGGAGTATAGACGTAAGTTGTTTTACTCGCAATAGGATTGGCGCCGTTAAGATCATAAATGGTGTCCGTTTTCTCATTTAAGTACCACCATTCACTTTTTATCTTATAATCGCTGTATTTTACAACATCTTCCCAATCAATCCTGCAACTTAAGGCATCATAGCAAGGTGATTGAGAAAATAGTATATCTTCACTATTGGCATGGCTTCTGCTCAGACCATACATATAAGGTTGATAGGAATCTAGACTATAATCATACTCGGACTTAGATACTAATACCCCAGCTGTATTATAATTCTCGGTTTTTAATAATTTGCCGTTGTCCAGATGTATTTCATTAGGAATCGAGGTGCCATAATCTGCCACAGTCTCTAATTGATTTTGGAAATAATATACTGTTTTACCAAGTGTGTTACCCTGACTGTCTATTTGGGAAACCGACACCTGATCGTATCCAATGGATTTACCATTGGCTGAAGTTGCAACTGGTATTATAGGAGAACTTGAAAACGATTTACCCGCAGATAGTATTCTGTATTTATCTGTTGTATGCTGTCCATTAGTACCAACAATTTCAAGCGTGCTCTCATATTCATGGATCTTAACCTTATCATATTGGATTGGTGATAATAATTTTCCTGATGATCTGGTGACCAATGGTGAAGGTTGATTGGGTACCGCATTCTCAAACTGATACCCTTCTCGTGTATAATCGTAAATTGTTCGTTTTAAAAGTGCATCGTCGGAGTCGTAATTTTTTATTTCTTTAATTCGTAGTCCTCCCCCTAATTGATAATCGAATGCATCTACCGTTTGTGGATCTGTGATGCTTATCTGCTCGTAGTTGACAAATTCTGCTATAAAATCCGATGCAAATTGTCCCGTATTGATTTCAACCCTATAGTTTCCAGGGGGGAGGAGAACACCTTGCACTGATTTAAAGCTATTAGTACTATTCGGTCTAAAAACTATTATTTCACTGCCATCTTGACGTTTTAACACACCCTCGGCACCTATCGAATTGGCTATGAACATCTCAAAATCTAAACGCACCCTAGTGGTATTGGAAATGGTAAAATCCTTGGCCAATCCATCAAATCCGTTTGTGGTACTTGTGTTGCCAAAATAAGTCGTAAGATGAATTTTGTTTTCTTCATAGCGGTATACAGGCATTTCAGTTCCACCAGGCAGGGAAGTGACTAGAGGTAGTGGACCAGAGCCACTATAGGTTGCTAAAAAGCCAGGGGCCTTATACTTTGGATAATAATTACTGTACCTATTGGTTTCCAAAACAAATTCTGTTTTGCCCTTTGTTGGATATGTTATACTTTTTAAAGAATAAATCTTATTTAGCGTTGAATCTACCGAATGCCTTAAGTAGCCAACATTGAAAAGGTTATGGCCTGGTACTTTATAAGAAATTGATTTGGCTACTAAGGTATCCATGATAGGCAAGTTTCCCATGAATTCTGTACCATACTCATGACGCTCATCACTAATAATCTCTGGTGGGTCATTTGAAGTATGAGTAACCGCATCCATGTCCAAACTAGAATGCTGTATCATGGAGGATACATTTTCCGGTCTACCCCAATAGCCCCAATGATCTGTCCTATCCGAGTTTTTGGCTACTGGAGCAATATTAGAAGGTCTTTGATGGTAGGTAAATGTATGAGGCTCCTTGTTAACCCGAACACTATTTACAATATTATACTCCTGTACACTGGTTAAACATAACTTAGCATATAGGTGATTGATACTGCCTGAATCGGTATTTACATAAGTGTAGTTAAACTCAAACCCTTTTATCAGTTCATCATCGTCATTAAAAACTCTAATGCCCGATAATTTTTTGCTGGACAAATTAGAATTCAAATCATCTCTATCCGTAACATCAAACAACACATAACCGCCATCAAAATCAATACGGTCCATATAAAAATCATATATATATTCCACTGAACTTACGCTACTACCATAGGCAATATCAGGCAAGTGACGATCTAAAACGACTAAATCCAATCCTGGAGGGGGAAGATCCAATAGTGTTGTATTTATCTTTAAGGTACTATTAGTAGAAGAGAATCTCGGGGTTTCAATTACACCACTTTGAGTATAGGAAAAAGACACTTCGTTATTATTTGTAGATTGTATTTTGGTAAGTAACCAAGAACCCACTGTTCTATCAAAACCAACATTTGAACCTATCTCCTCATCTCTAGTACTAATTTCCTTAACGACTGGTTGATCGAAGCTGTATGTTGTACCCCTTAGGTCTTTAACTCGCCACTCCAAATCATCCAACTGGGAACCGTTGGTGCCAAAATTTTGCACATTAAACTCTAGGCCATCACCTCTTTTTACTGACACTCCCTTGGGAAAGTCGTCAAAAATAAATTGGCCTGAAAATCCTAAAAACCCATAAAAGTAAAGATCTGGAAACAGGTCTCTTCTATTAGATTCAAAGTACTGCTCATATTGGCTGTCTGTTAAATTAATACCATTTTTATTATCCTCAGTTAACTCTATTATTGGATCTCTAAAGTGATAATTTGTGCTTTCATAATGCCCAAAATCATCATAACTTTTCTTTTGTTTGCTTAAACTCCCTCCTGCACTTAGAGACCACCCTAGACCAACCCAGGACGCTTCCTGGGCAACCTTAATACCAGAAGCGTGATAATTTAAGGTTATAGGAACCTTAATGTCTCCAGATGTTATCGTGTATAATGGTATTGAAATATTTGGTACGCCTGTATAATGCCCAACAGGATAGGTGCCATATTGCTGCATCGCCTCTGCATTAGGAGAGTTCGGCATTAAATCTGGCAGTTGTGTCTGTTGCGCTAAAACTTTACTAAAAGCACCAAATATCAAAAGTAAAAGCACAAAATTAAGTGTTCTTTTTTTCGATGCTAATGCTTGAATGTCACTAAAACTTTTGGTCAAAGCTTCTGTTTGTCCTAAAAGGATGGGTCTGAGATTGAGAATTAAGGTCTCCATAAAGTTTAATTTAGATTTTCACCTTAAAAGTATTTTCCTTAAACCATTTGATTGTAAGGTTAAACATTACTTATAATAAGGCTTTTAAAATTCTCAATTTTTATTAATTTTATCCCTATTCTCCTACAATAAGTACTAGTTATTTAGTGTTTTATAAACCTTACTCAAACTAAGGGAAAACCTTACATGCAAAACATTTAAGACTATTTTTTGAAATACCTTTAAATAGATTTTAGTATAAAAGCTATTCCATAATCCTTAATTCACCTTAGTACTATCTGAAACTTATAAACTGGAATTAACCAACTTTTTAAAGCTGATTTTACGATATAGTTAGTTTAATGCTTATAAGTGAAAGTATTCTAATATAGCATTATCAATTTTAGACATACCATTGGAGAATAGGCATGGTTTGATAATATCTAAGCGTAAGTTGTAATACATATAAAATAACAGGATTTCTACCCAATTGCACTACTCAACTTAAACATAGGTAAATACATAGCTACTAGAATTATACCAACGAAAAAACCAACAATTAGAATAATAAAAGGCTCTATGATAGTAGATAACATTTTAGATTGTTGCTGTACCTGAATATTATACTGCTGGTTCAGTCTTTCAAAAATAAATTCTGTTTGATTGGTTTCTTCTGCAACTTTTACAAGTGCTACCATTTTAGAATCGAAAAACTTATGTTGCTTTAGACTTTCGCTAAGTGAAGCTCCTTTTAAAATATAACTTTCAACAATGTTTAATGATTGCTTTAAAGGGTAAAACCCTATCATTTGTTTTACTAGTTGAATACTATTTACAATAGGAACCTTAGATGCTGTTAGTAATGCAACAGCCTGAGTGAATTGCGACAAATAAACATTTCGAACAAATTTGCCTATAAACGGAAGTTTTAAAATTAGTGTGTCACCAAATTGTTTAAATCGAACATTTTTATTAGCAAATCGTTTTAGTACAAATAGAATGACTACAAAAAGTAAAAGTAGCCCACCATAAGTTTGAATGAAATCTGATAGACGAATAATCACTTTTGTAATGGCAGGCAATTCTACATTCTGCTGCTTAAAAATATCTTGAAACATTGGCACTACATATCTCAACATAAAACCTACTACTAAAACAGCAGTACTCAAGATTATAATAGGATATGTAAGTGCACTTATAATATTCCGTCGTTGCTCATTTTTTCTAGAAAAGAATGTTCCTAATTGGAGCATTACCTTACTTAATGTTCCTGTTTCCTCTCCAATCTTTATGGAGAAATATTCATACTCTGAGAAGTATTTTTGCTGCTTTAAAACTTCTGACAGGCTTTCTCCATTTATAATGGTTTGTAGAATATCGTGTAGAATTTGTTTATTTTGTTTTTTATTCTGAGCCTTATGCAGTAGTTCTATAGCATCTTTCAATGTAATTCCTGCTTTTAAAAGTACTCCTAATTCAGTATAAAAGTCTTCTTTTATTTTATTGGAGAAAGGCTTTCCTAAAATATTAATTTCTTGTTTCAAAAAGGAATCCCTATTTGCCTTTCTTAGATTATCCGCTTTTTCAAACTTAGCAGTATGTTCTAGGTTAAATGCCATTATTTATAATATTTGATGCAGCATTGATCTTAAAAACGAACCTATTACTCTTTTGATCACCTTTTGAAACGCTCAATTTTATGGCATCAACGTTGCCACTGTTTATTTCGACTCCATAATTGAAAAATTGCTTTTCTATTAACCCAAGATTAAAGGTATCCTGAAGTCTATTAATATAATTCTCTTCAAAATAATAGCTCAATGAGTCCACTGGATTTTTGAATTTAAGTTCGTTGAACTTGGGATTATATTCAATTTCAGAAAACCTATTAAAATCAATTGTTAGCACCTCTTCTAGGTTATTTAGTTTTGTTCGTTTTTCAAAATTGCTTTGAATGCTACTCATATGTTTTTGCACTAGATTTAATACTGAAAAAGCTAAGCCAACAACTATGCTTGAAATGATTAATACAACCACCATCTCACTTAATGTGAAAGCATTTATTTGCTTTTTAATTTGCATAGGTTAGTCGTTCAATATTCTTATTAGTTAAGTTGTTCTGTGCGGTAAAAATAACCGCGTCAATTCCAGTAGAGTTATCATAATCCACATTGATCTCCCAACCCTCAAAATCATCATTAAATGGCACCGTCAAAGTTCCAGATCTGTACCTATATTCTAATTCATTCATGTAGGATTCTATGGCATGTGTATCACTTTTAATCGAATTCATAAATACATTATTCAGTATCATACTGGCCACAATAAAGACAACAACAATTAGAACAGAAGCTACCAAAGTTTCCATTAAAGTAGAACCTTTTATTTTTTTTAATACAAGCACTTTACAATTGCCTTTTCCTGTCTATCAAATAGTAATCCACTATATGCTTCAGATAAATTATTCAAAATTATCTTACCATTGTATAGGTGGTTTTGGTATGAAGAACCTGATTGATTTGCAACAAAACTAGATGTAAATACACTACCGTTTACTGTTCCTAATAATTCCAAATTTTTGTTACAGTATACCTCTCCATTTATTTCGGAGGATTCGTCAATAAAAACCTGAGACTTATAATTATTAATAACTCCCATAAAAGCAACAACCCCGTTAATACTACAGCCCTTATTAATAGTAATAGACGGGGTTTGTTTTACGTTGCTGTTTTGCATAGTATGGTTCAATTTTTCATTAATTATCAACGCCGAGGGATAAGAAAGGTAACATCCTTCTTCAATTAGAATATTACGAGTTGCAAACGCTTGAAAACTCCCTTTTGTACCTGATCTAATTTCAATTTCAGGTGCAATTAAAATCACATCAGTTAAATGGGTTGATGCATCAACTACTATTTTGGAACTTGATTGTATAATTATATTACCTATTAAATTAAAATTTACTAGCCCGAATTTACTCGTACTGTAAACAACTTTTAATGGTGCTTTAAATGAGTTTTTATGTGTTGGTTTTGAGTATATATCTAAAAACTGTTCTGTTTTCAAAGTATTTATATCAAGCTCTATATTTCTAATATTTTCAATTAATTTTGGAGATAACCTTGGGAGACCTGTTTTACTTGAATAAACTTTTCCATCTATAAGCTTTTCACCGTAAAAAGAATGTCCAGAAATATTACCGGTTCTAACACCCTCATATGGCAAATAGGATGTGCCTTGAATAAATGCATCTCCAACCACCACTAGAGGTTTGTTCCTTTCTTGTAAGTAAAGTGCGGTTCTATTAAAGGCATCTGGTTCACCTCCAACTAAAGCAATCTTAGTAAAGTGCTTATTCTTGATTTTTGAAATTGAAGTTATTTTTTCAAAAATACCCCAATACTCAGCATGTACTTTTAAAGACCCTTTTTTATCTTGTTCCTTAGCAATATCCAAGGTGTCCATAGGACTAATATTAGTTTTTGTTAAATAGTTTATTCCGAATTGTGTATCCTGAACGACTTGCTTGGTCAAACTAGATTTTATTTCGGTTAATTTATGGGTATGAACAAATAAGATAAAACCAGCTAACAATAATGCAACAACAACTATTATGTACATTGAAATTTGTAATGTTCCTGCCTTAACCTTAAACATTCTTTTTCTAACGTTTGTGGACTATTTTACGATTACCTTTATAAATCATTGTCACATTACTACTATTTCCTTTAAGCAGTTTTATATTTTTAATGGTCTGTCCTATTTTCATGAGGTATTGGGTTTTATCAATGGTGACTATAAAAATTTGCTGCTTGTCATTCTTTTTAGAGATGTTACCATGATAGGTAATAGATAGCCATTCTACGGTATGCTGTTTTGTAGTGTTCCCTTTAGCTTTCTTTTTGGAGACGTAAAGCTTTCCTAAAAAGGGATCTCGATCTACTGGTTGTATTGAAAACGTATCTTTAATTTTAGTTGCCTTTGGTTTAAAAACCAGCATCTCTTCATTGATCATATTTGTGGGCCTTGTTGGATTAACTGCAGAAAAAATTCTGTAACCTATTATACCCCAAACACAGAGAACCAAAGCCAATAATATGTAGGTTTTCAGTTTGGAGGTCATGTGGTTTTATTCTATTGTAAATTCACTTGTTGTATACGCAGTAGTATATCCAGAATTAACCGCCCGAACACGCCATTGATAATCTCCTGTATTCAAAGTGGCATTTAATCTTGTAGTTTCTGTAATAGAATCAAGTACAATTTGTGTTGCGTTTTCAAAATCAGGTGTTGCCAATTGCACTTCATAGGTTTCTGCATCTTCCAGTGCTTCCCAAGAAAAGTTTATCGTATCATTATTACTAAACGTAACAGTATTTTTGGGTGCCAAAATAATGACTTGCTGTTCTGAAATATCGGTAACCTCAAAAAGATCATCGCATGAACATATTATAAGTGCAATAATAATCAAGCCTAAATTTCTCATAGCTAAAACTTTAAATGGCTTATCTTCCTCTCAGCCTTTTTAGAGGATCTATAGGTGTTATTTGGACAAGTATTATAAACACTAACCAGATCTACAATATCTATTTGATGTTTATCGTTTTCTTTCCAGCAACAATTAACAGTACTATATTCAAACAAAATAGCATTCCCAAGCCCCAATGTTTCTTGTGGCTCACCATCTTTATATGTCTGTATAACAAATTGTTTGGGATTTGTTTGTTTCAAAAACAAAGCATCAGCATTAGTAAGTATTTCAAATTCTTGAGCATTAAAAGCCCCCGAAACCCCAGTAATTGTAATGGCACCTTTATTATTTTTTAAATAGTCCTTTTCTGCTGAATTTTCTAGAGCATTTAAGGAGGAAATTAAACTGACTTTATCAGCAATTTTCAGTTGAAGATATTGTGGCTTATCTGGTAAGGAATCCACATAATCAACCTCTAAATCTACATTTTGATATGATTTTGCTTCCAAAAAACGCTTGTACGTTGAAGCTGTAAAATATTTTAAATGTACATCTAGTAAAATCGGAACAGCGATACTGGGAATTGCGGAATTATTAAATTCATTTTGTAGTAGATATGCTTTTTCAGAGCCTATAGATCCCAGAAACACTTTGTTTTTGGTTTTAGACCGCACAGGTTCTACGAAATTAACCGTACCGCAACCAATAAAACTGCATAGAAACAACCCAAGCGTTGCAATAGAATACCTCATATACTCAAATTAGACTATAAAAGTATTTTTTTATGCTATTAAAAAACTAAGGTTTTCACTTACTTTGAGTAAGGTTTTTTTAAAGCTTACCGCTAATTAGCTGCCACATTTAATTGCTGAGACCTCTCAATTGGTTTTGAGAAATTAAATACTTGCATACAAACACTACTAATATGTCCTCCAGAGTCAGGGAAAATCAATTCGACAGTATTTTTTTCTTTTAACAAGTGATAGGGAATTGGAATTTCTAAAACTCCAAAATAACTAATCCTATCCGCTTGGTCATAGCCTCTAAAATTACTAGGTACTTCCACAGATGTTCCATTTATTTTAAGTATTGGTTGTAACGATTTCTTATGATCTCTGCCTAAACCTAATCTTAAAATAGCCTCGCCATTCTTTTTTGTTTTTAAATTAGAAATAACGAAGCTTTCCGGATAACCTGCTGTTATAGGTTTGTAGTAGGAATCTGCATAATACTTTGTTTCTTTAGAGGTTTCATTAACTATAATCGGTTTGTCAAATGTATATTCTAAAATCATTGTTGACTCTGCACCCAGTAGCACATCAGTTAATACTTCATTATATATATCTTCTTCTAAATTTACAGTATTGTCCGTAAGTGTTAAATGCCTTTTATTAAGTTCTAGTATTTTGTTATCTGAAATGCTATTTAAATTTAGTTTAATTTCAATTGGATCAAAATTTAAGTTATTTAAGATAACATAAGCCTTATTATCTTTAACATAAGTATCAACCAAAACATCAAGATTTATAGCGTAGGTATCTACTCGTGTACCTTCAACATTTTTCCAGAGATCGTAAAACTTTACCAAATCTGTATATACCCATTTCCCAGTATAACTTTCTGGTTCATTTTCCTTTCTAAACAAACGTCTTTGGTGCGGTATATTATCCCTGTAACCCCATTTTGCTTTTTCCATAATGTATGGAATCACCATTTCAATGGTATTGGGGCGTTCTAGAAATGCCATAAGCTGAGAGTTTAGTGCTTTTATATGCAACCAATCTCTGTAAGAACTCCATTGTTGACGCATATAGTCATGTGTTTGGGCACCAAACTCTGATATTATATATGGCTTTATCTCTTTTCTTGAAAGTTGGGTATAGTGGTCTATCATATCAAAAGTAGCTTCAATATTACTACCAGATCTTAATATTTTTTTTCCATTTCGTATTGATGGAAAATCGTAAAGATGCAAACTCCAAAAATCCATATCATCACCTGCCAAATCTATAAAACGTTTCCAACGATTTTCCCAACGTTTAAAACCTCCTAAATCAAGATTAGGAAACGCCGCTGTATAACCACCTACTTTAACATCTGGAGCATGTTTCTTTAATTCTCTAGCAACTTTTACATGATAATCGGCAATTTCATCGGTAGTATTGGTATAATTGTAAGCACCACCCAAAGTTTCATAAGCGGGTTCATTAATAATTTCAAAAAAAGGAACTTCTTTACGTCCAAAGCCTCCATACGTGTTTTTTAGAAAACGCCCTAAATAATCCCCTACAGCTTCAGCACCATCAAACTTCCAACCCTGCGCGGTTGGTTGTTGACTTCTACCTGTCCAAAATTTACTAAATTGCGTGGATAATACCATATTGGTGCGCTCCTCAAAACCATGTATCCACTTACGGGTTAGATAATAATTTTTAGATTCAATACCTGCCTGGGTAATCATTGTGGGGTCAGCATACCCTTTTCGCTGAGGGTCTTCCTTTATATTTCTTAGGTGATACTGAGGAGCCGCAGTACTTCTTCCTAAAAAAACGTTACGTTTCTTAAAAAAATCGGCTTTAATATTATCTGTAAAATTATCCTTTCCTAACCACTCGTTTGAGATAATATCTGAATGTATCGTTATAAATTTATGTCTTTGAAATTCTGAAATATCTCCAACACTATGTTCAATATTTAGGTTAACATCAACTGTAACTTGCCCACGTAATTCGCCTAAACAAACTGCTAAACAACTAAGTATAAATAACTTTGAATTTCTCATTAGAAGAATAATTTTAATGTGCTTTTAAATTTAAAACTGTTCCATGATCTATAACTAAGGTTTTCCCTTACTTAAAGTAAGGGAATTTTAAATATTACCCTTACCAAACCTATGGGTTTAGCATAGCTTTAATTCTCTTTTTATTTCAAGTTTTAACATAAAAAATGTCTGCACCACTTTGCTTAACTGAAAACACTGCACATAATAAACATAAAAGGCAATCTTGGGATACTAGTATTAAACATTATTCTAGATTGGAGTTAGATGCCCAAATTCCAATGGCTCTTAAAAACACTATACCTAGTTCGAACATTTCACGTTGGAAGAAAGAACCTGAAGATAAATACAAAGGCTGCGAGGTAACTCAATATATTCAACAAGATTTGGAACTCATAAAACGCTTTAATCAATCTTTTAGAATTAAAAGAATCGTCACTGGGTACTTTAAATTATGTGATACATTTCATAGCATAATTTCGACCGTAAAAAACATCAAAATTTTATGTAATGAACATAAAACACTTATTGTTAATACCATTGAGTCTATAAAAGAAGATATTCCAATTAATAACGCCTTAAAAGTATTCAATATATCTAGAGCCACATTCCAATATTATAAAACGATCGTTATCCATAAATGTGATGCATCATACTTTAAATGGTGCACTAAACGTATACCGAACCAATTATTGCCCAAAGAAATATTAACAATTAAAAAATATTTGACACATGAAGACTATAAATATTGGTCTAAATCTTCTATTTATTTAAGAGCTGTAAGAGATACAGCATTATGCTGTGGCTTAACCACCTTTTATAAATACAGCAAGTTATTGGGTTATACCTCTCGTCCAAATTATGATAAGCGCAGATTTTATAACCCTTTAAAAACGAATAAACCCAACGAGGTTTGGTGCGCCGATGTTACCATTTTTAGAACGCTGGATGGGGTAAATCATTACATTCATATTTTAATGGATCATTTTTCCAGAATGGTTCTAGGGTTTAGAATTGAAAATGTAGTTCTGGTACCGCTATTAGAAATTTACTACAAGAAGCGCACTCAAAATACCATCTCGAAAAGATAGTGTTCATGACAGATGGTGGTTCTGAAAACACGAACTCTAAAATTGAAAGTTTTATAAATTTTGTAAATGGAAATATTACTCATAAAGTAGCACAAAGAGATGTAGTATTTTCTAATGCCATGATTGAGGCCTTTAACAAAGTTTTAAAACATCAGTTTTTAATTCCTGAGCACCCAAAGTCCAAAAAGCAGCTTCGTATCTTACTAAGTTTTGCAATTGAAACCTACAATAACCATAAACCACAATTAAATCTTGAAGGTAATACAACCAATGAGATGTTCTTGAATAATACTATCAATTTAATTTCTTACCAAGCAGCCTTTAAAAGCCATAAAAAGTTTAGAATTGAAGCCAATAAGCAATATAACTGTAAATCATGTTTATAATTTGGATTACAACGTTTTGGAAATATGTACTCACTTAATTTTTAAAAATCTATACTGATAAGAATTTCGACAAAATGGCAAAAGCACTCATTTCTAGTTAATTCCTTTTTTGGGACAGCTTTTTATAAAAGCATCTTGTGAATAGAATCTCTCATTTATGATCACATTAAAAACTATTTTACCATTTCGAATAGAAAAATATAAAATCAATTACCTATTTGTCTAACCGTTTAAAAAAAAGAGCGTACTTAATTATACACTCGTTTTCTTTTTTAGCTTACATGAATATTATTATTGATTAATAATTCATTGTGCTTACCATATCATGATTTGGGTGATTATTTATGTGTTTGAATTTTCTTTGTGATATATTAACTAGTAATATATCTTTTCAAGATTTTTTTATCCTGATTTTTAGCTTTCCATATTTCTATCCTATAAAAATCATTTCCTTCATCTTCATCTTCACCTTCTAAAACATCTAAGTTTTTCGAATAAACCCTAACTTTATACTTTCCTGGGCTAATACTGATTTCTTTTTCTATTTCACTATTGGGACAATCTAAAATTTGAAGAGTTCCAGATTTAATTTCGATTCCAGATTCAACTATATGGTCATACAATTCAAAATTAGTTATTGCTTTTTCCTTACTAAGCACTTCCAATTCTCCATTAATAATTCCATAAGATTTAGTTGGGATAGCTATAATATCTTCATGATTAGCTAACCTATCTTTATATGCTTCTTCATTCCAAAAATCTTTAGAATTTGTATCTTTTATAGATTCAGAATCACTAACATAAAATTGATGATATCCAGTGTAAAAATTAAAGTTGTATTTCATAGGTTTTATAAAGAAATGATTTGAACCGCATGATACCAATATGCTCGTAAATAGCATAAAAACAATATAAGAAATAAATTTAAGTCTCGTCATATCTTTTTTGTTGTTATGTCATCATTTCCATAAGGATATATTTGCTGCTCCATTAATGGCGGAGTAATTATAAATATAGGTAATCTGTTAAATATACCTTGTAAAACTCTATATATCCCTGGTGTTGCAGGCACTGGCTTAGTTGCAGGCACAGGAACTATTGGAATTATTGGGTCTGGTACATCATCTGGCGTATATACTGGTTCTACTACTGGTTCTGGTACAGTTTCTGGTTCTTTATCTGACGGAACTGGCAGCACTACAAATTCATCTCCCGTTTCCATATTAGCGTATAATGCCCTTAACGAACCACCTTGAGAGTAATTTTCGCTAGGGTCAACATAAGCCACTTCAGCCCCTAATCCACCTTCAAAGGTAGAAGCATAAGGGTATTCATCTCTATGGAAACCAGACCTTGACGGATACCCCCACATAGCCAGAGCTCTACGTCTTGCCTGTCTTTTCTTATTAGCATCGTAATGCAAAATTGATGGTTTGCCCTTTTCAAAGGCATTTAATGTATGTTGGTAAATCTCAGGTGTAACATCCTCATAAACTAGATGAATATTAGATGAATTGTTCGAGTTATTTCTTGCAATCTGTTGTAAGGCTCTAAATGCAATTTGCGCATGATGTTCAGTATATTTAACTCCGCCAATAATATTAATTATCTCTTTACCATCAGGGTCAATAAACCTTAAAGGAGAATTAGCTGCATATATATATGGGCTTACAGGAGTGAATTTTTCAGCAAAAGGGTCAAGATTCATCCAGCGTCCCAAGCTTGCTTCATAATTCCTTGCTCCAAAGTCATACCAATCTAATCCCAGTTCTTCATTAAGCTCTTTCCCGTTGTATTTATAGTTTAGAGCTATATGTGATGTAGCATTAATATTATACCCTTTATGTTTAAGTCCAAATGGATAGTAGTTGTTTTCATCCAATATTTCAAGGTCTGGTGTATCGGTAGCCCTACGAATACTTAAATCATCAAACCATACCTTACCTCCATAAAAATTATCTAGCCTTAAATTAAGTTGTGTAACACTTGCGGCTACATTAATCTCTTTTTCCAAATAAATCCATTGCCCCTTAACATTGGTATTTACCCAACCTACCTGAGATACCGTTCCCAAGGCATCTTTTGTAAACAAGTACATCTGCCCATAGTTCGTTCCTGCTATGTTTTCTAAATACACCCAACCTGAGATAATGTAAGTTGTGGTTTGTGTATTGCTAATACTTACCCAGTCGTTACTATGGCACACTCTATAATGACTCCAACCATAAGGTAAAACCATACCTGCATAATCACCCGTGCGCTTAAAGTTACTATCAAAGCTTGATAGTGCCCACCCATGAGTATGACCTGATGCATCCCAACCACTAGCACTCTCAAATCCTTCGCTGTAAATTAAATCGTCATCTGCCTTGTAACTTACCCTTATATTACCTAAATGATCCTTGTACTGGTATATGTAATTATAAGAGTTGTAATTATTTTGTTCTATATAACCTTCTGGGTGGTTAAAGAATTTCAAAGAACTACCACTATTATCCGTTTGATACACATAGTTACCTGCATAATGCGTATAAGTGTCATTACCCCCATCACTTACCTTCTTCTCTAACTTTATACCTGTGGCATCGTAAATGTATTCAATTTTATCTGCTGCGCCAAACCTAACCTCCGTTGGTAAGTTTAAATGATTGTAAACAATACCGTTTGCACCACTTGCTCCCTCTATATCTTTATTCAGATCTTTTACCATATTGCCATTGGCATCATAAAAATAATCTCCAGTTTGTGTATTGGTTTTATCAGCGAATCCTTCAAAATGATGTCCTATTTCTGAAATATCAGTCAATTTATTCCCTGCATCGTAGGTATATGTTAAATGGTCTAGATCTTCATCAAAGGTATTATTATCTATATAACCATTTCTTCTTAAAGTGGTGATATTACCATTTTTATCATACTCTACTAGCTTTAGGTTGTGCATGTTGTTCCAAGCACTATTACTGCTACCGCTAAGACCACTTGTAATTCTATTCAAAGCATCATAGTTATAGGTATACCATCTTAAGTTAGTATCTGTATTTGCAGTTTTCCACTCGGTTTCTGAAATGTTACCATTGTATAGTGCTGTACCACTATGCGCTACTGTATTGTAGTTAATTCCAAAACCAAATAGATCGTCTCCCAAGCTGTTCGTATCATTTATTCCCTTTAACCAGCCTCTAATATTATAGGTGTAATCTACCGTTTGTAAGGCCACATCGGTATCTACAATAATGAAATTCTCTATAGAACCATATTGAGAGGTAAAGGCTGTGTCTCCATATAGTGCATTACCATTAGTTTGAACATCTGAAATGTAAAATACCTCGCCATTCTTACTATAATAAATCGTATTATTCCTGCTCTCTATCTTAAATCTGTCTCCAGCATTATAATTTATTGCTGTTCCTCTGGCTACAATATTTCCCGGACTAACCTTTTCGTACACCTGAGCCATACCATTGGCGCCTAAGTTTATGGCATAGTCTATACTATTGACAAAATAATCAGGATCAGAATAGGATAGCCCTACAGATACATCATAATAATCATAGGTAGCCTTAAAGTTGATATAACCATTATTGGTAAAACTCTCAAAGGTAGAAAGACCTGCATTTTGCGTAACCGAATTCCACTTTACTATCCTACCATCACTATAAAGGCTTAAACCATAACGATTTTGGTACTCACTTACAATTGGTACATCCCCGCCTACAAGCTTTTGCTCTATTTGTCCTAACTCATCATATCTGTTCCTTACTATTAACTCAGATTTTACACCATCTATCTCTTGTTCTTGAGACAATAAACGGTTCATATGGTCGTAGGTAAACTTATCAATAGTAGTAATCGTAGGTTGACCCGTTTTGGAATGGGTGGTTCTACTTTCCAAAACATTGCCCATAAAACCTAAATTGCTCTTTACCTTATCTGTGGTTTCTAAATACTCATTATGGCTATACACATAGATGGGGCGTGCCTTGTTGTCATAATAGGTTACAGTAGTAATCCAATCATTGGTATCCAATACACGTACTTTTGATACCGTAGGTAGCCCCTTTACATTTGTGGTTGGGGTAATACCATAGGCATCCTCTGATGTGCCCGAACCTACATCTAAATAATCGTCATAGTAGTTGATAGTATAAACCTCATTTATAGCAGTAGGATAACTGTTATTTGTATAATGAATATTAACACCTCCTAAACTCATAGAAGAACCTCTTGACTCATTTGTGACCGAGGCAACATTGGCGTCGTTCTGCAATGGTTCTCTTGGAACGAAAGAAGGTAGGTTAGCCTGCCCTGTATAGGCCACCCTGCCAAAGGCATCATATTTTGTAAAGTACCACCAGTTCTGTCCTGAAGTTAAAATAGGTCTATCCAATTTGTCATACACTATAAACTCCCAAGATTTTCCTGGTATCTTTTTCTCTACCAAGCGGTGTCTAGAATCGTATCTATATTGGTAACACAACTCTGAAAGTTCTGTAGATGATACGCCATTACTGGTATCTACTTTTGGGGGGATTACATAACTTAAATTACCATAGTCGTCATATACATAATAGGTATCATGCGCTATATTGGTTTGATTTGTTCCATTAACAACAGATGTGCCATAAGTGCGCTTTAATACCACGCGCCCTTGCTTATCTTTAAACTCTTCGGTAGTATGCTCCGTACCACTGGTCCAATTCTCATCCTTGGTAACTGTCTTGTAAAGCGTATTTACTGTATAATAACCATTATTAGCAAGGGCTGGGGTATAAACCTTTATGCTGTTAACTGTAGATGCTGTTATGGTTACACCATAATCCCGTACCTCGGTAGTTGAACTATTGGACAAGTAATCAAACTTTATGGAATGGTCACTATCACTTGTCTTGTTTACCGCCCAAGCTGCCCCTGGAGCGCCTTGTTCTATCACTCTGCTTAATGGAGAATGCTCTAAATACTTTTCTGAATAGGGATTCGTGGTATTCTCATACTTTGCTGTATTATAAAAATTGGTAATAGATTGTTCCATATCTACTGTGCGTAGATTTAAATCTCCACTGCCATTAGCAAAAGGCAACCATTCTTTATCCGTTCGTCCAAAATTGTCATAACCAACATATGAGGCTATATCTTCTTTATTTCCGCCTGCAAATTTACCGATACTCTGAATAGATCTACCTAAACCATCGTAATACGTAATGCTCTCTATCTTATCTGCATCTCCAACACTACCAGTAGCAGTTGCTGTCTTATATGTTGTGTTCTGTATGTAGTTTTCATTACTCTGACCAACAGCAAATAATACCGAAAACAGAAATAGACTGAATATAACTAGTTGTCTCATATCAATATGAATATTTTATTTAGTTCTTTTTATTTTTTATAGCACCACAAGGCTGAAGGTGGTACATTACCAGCAAAACCTGTTACAAAAGGTTTAAAATATAGGGCGCTCTCACTAAGTAGTGTAATTTCATATTTTAGTGTATTGCCAGAATTATCCGTCAGACTTAATACCTTTGCTATTGGCTCGTACCTCCAATTGCCCTCTTCAATAGCTCCTGACTCCAACGTCTGAATATAGGTCTCATTAGCATTAAAAACAATTTTCTTTTCATTATATCTGCTCTTGAGAATATCTATCATTTCTGCACTCATATTATCTATTTGAGATTGCTCGTCAACAGATAATTCATTATATGCCGATTGATAATCAAATTCCCAGTCCCCAACCAACTGAGAGGTCTGCGCCGTTATACCCATACCTATAAGGAATGCTAATGTTGTTACTAGTTTGTAAAGTTGCATTGTTGTATTTTTATTTAGATTTAATGTGCTATCGAGTATTAAAGTGAAGACTATCTTGAAGTTCCTTCTACTTAAATAAAATATTTATTATTGTCGATAGTTGTATTCGTTCTCACTTAAGATATTGCCATCAGAATCCTTGACCTGCTCTAACCTATTGAAATCATCATACTTATAATAAGTCGTATTACCTCTAGGGTCCGTAATACTCGTTACACCTATTAAAGGATCATGGGTATAGGTGGTTACCAAAGAGCTTGACAGCACAGGCAAATTTCTTAAATTATCAAGGGCAGAACGAAGAATTCCCTCGGTACCACTAGGGCCAATTGAATTATCATTATCTGCATTGGATAAACTTTGTAAATTAGATACTTGATTTGAAATATCAGAATATGTTGCATTCTCTATCTTAGCAATTGGATATCTATCATCATAACCCCATATAATTGTTGTGTAAATACCATCCTCTGTGTGAAATTGATTAATGTTGCCTTTACCATCATATAAGTCATAAAAAAAGTACTTTTTATGATGTGGATTCCCGCTACCTCTTGGATAATAATCTACTCTAGATAATGTATAATTATTATTGGGATCATAAATATTTACAAATTGTTTGGTTATTAATCCATTTTCTTTATCAGTAACGCTTAAGGGAAAGGTGTAAATATTTGCGGCATTATACGTAGTTAATACTTTTGTTTGATCAACAAAGATATTTCCATCTGAATCTTTAAGATTAAAGCCAGTAGGTAAATTGTAACTGTTATAGGTATAAGTTTTTAAAGTTTCAACTGTGTTGAAATTAAAGTAATTTGTAACCTTTTCAGTATCTAAAAGAGTTTTTGTTTTCTTTATGGGATAAAAATAAAACATGTGATGATAGTAGTTGCAATAAGTAGTTGTACAATCACCGCAACACGGTCTTTCAACCTTTGCCCAAGATCCTAAAAATATATTTTTGACATTGTATGTTATTTCAGAAAACGCTCCATTTCTATTAGATGAAAATGGAACAATAGATTGGTAAGTGTATTCTATTTTTTGTACAATATCGTCTTGGGAATTGTAAATTTCCTTCCTTATTAGATTACCATTGTCTATATCTGTGTTTCTAATAGAATAAGCAAATTTATCATAATCCCCTTGATTAGCTGTACCCCCTTGGCCGAACATATCTCTAGCACTTTTGTCAGGTACATTAGTATAATATAAAATGGTCTTCCCATTATTAGCTCCACTATCATCAATGGTTTCAATGGTTATGCTATCATATCCAACGCCTTCTCCATTACCTAATAAAGAAGTCTGATAAAGGTTATTAAAATAAGATGTTAACTGGGAACCTCTAGCTTCATATCTTGTTGAAAATGGCGCACCTCCTTGTGAACCATAATTAAAGTTATATTCTTGATACAGGTCTTGATTATTAGAAACATAAGGAGAAATATGTTTTCCTCCTGTATAAGTATATCGCTTTTTTAAAGCTACTTCATTGATTTTTGTATAATCAATTGTTTCCTTTATTCTAAGTCCATATCCTTGACTATATGTTTGACTGAAATCAGTATTAAAAGTATTCCCGTTAAAATTGAGTTTATTATTATAATTTGGGAAATAAATATTATCAAAAGTATTAAGTTCATAAATAAACTCTGTACTTCCTCCTGTGGGATATACTATCTTAGTTAGCATTCCTACTTTACAATTAATTGGGTGTGCCGATCTATTAACAATTGTATTGAGAGATGAAACTAATGGTTTTACCCAACTTGGGATATGATTTACATCTTCAAATAATCGAAAAGGGTTTGTGGCGACAGTCTGATTAGACATTCCATTGTACAACCCCCAATAATCAAAGGATAATGAGTTTTTATCCGGCATAAAACTGCCTTCGTAATCAAAACCATAAATTTTACCATTGGCATTAATCTCATCTAATCGTAAACGTTTTTGTTCATCATCTGTATGATTTGGGTTAAAATATGAATAAGTAAAATCAATAGATTTAATAACTTGATTGCTCTCTAGTAATTGTATATCCTCGATACGCTTATCATGTGGGATATCCAATCTGGCACTAAGATTAAACTCCAATTTAGTATTTGAATAACTAATACGCTTTAAAACTGACTTTTCTTGTGTTAAAGTTGAAGTAATACCAGAAATAGCTGTAAATAATGAAGTATTAGGAAGCGATGGATTTATAGGGCCACTAAAATATGAGGGACCAAAGGCGTTAGATGCTGTCCAACGAGTTACATCCCTGAAAAACAAACTACCTGATTTGGAATTTTGTGAACGTATTGTAGAAAGAGGCTCATAATCAAAGGTAACTTCATTCCCTTTCAAATCAGTAATTTTAGTTATTTTCCAAATTCTACTGACTCTATTAAACGAAGATCTTGGGTTATAGTTAGAATCCATAGTTGAAACATAAGTTTCATAACCTGAATTTGCTGCTGTAATTGTTGTTGAATATCCTGGACTGAATGTACCCCCATGGACACTTACCAATTCTTCTTTGAACTCATATATTATGCCACTAGGATCTGTTATGAACCATGTATATTTTTTAGTAGTAGCATCATAAGTTTTTGATATTTTATACCTATCATCATTAACCACTCTTATAGTATTGTTATATTCATGCATATGAAATAAAATATCATGACCAAAAAAATTAGCTTGGAATAAATCTCTTTCAGTATCTGCTCCAGAGTATTGGTTTCTTAATTCTTCATTGTAATTATGGAATTGATTCAAATTAGCCAGATTTCTTGGAAACAGCACAGAATTATCCCCTGTTGTTCCGTCACAACCTTCAGACTGTACTTTTATCATAGCATAAGTATCTTTTGTTGGATTTGATGCATTTAGCTGTAATCTATTTAAATCATAAGATGAAAGTGTTGAAATACAATAAGGTTGTCCACTTACTGGGTATGGGGTTAGGGCATATTGAGGATAAGGTGTATTGTAAAAATCTGGAACCTCTAAATTTACACTTTCAGACAAATCATCTTTTCCTTGAACAATCTGTGATATCATACCAACACCAAAATACCAACCTAACCCAACTCTTGATGCCTCTTCATCTACTCTAATGCCATTAGAATTGTACGTTAAATTGAGCGGAAAACTTATATCACCGTAGTTAATAGTATGTAATGGAATGGTAAGATTTTGCCTACCGTTGTATTCTGAAATAGACACATTACCATATTTTTCAAATAAATACGCCTCTGGCGTTTTAGGGTCCTGATACTGAATATTAAATTGAGCAAAAGAAAGGTTGAAACAAAAAAGAGTAATTAAGATAAATGTTGGAAACTTGATCATTTGATTACTGAATTAGAAATTTTTAAGTTTAATTCTGAATCTTTTGGATTCACTAATACTTTTTGAGTATTATTGTTCTGACTAAAAAGTCGGATCTAAGATTATAAATTAATAATCCGTACTTGTAAGGTTTACCCTTACTTGTGATAAGGTTTTTAAATTCAGTACTTTTTCTTAATTTCACCTTTATTCTCCCACAATCAAAGTCAATTTTTAGCGTTTTGAAAACCTTACTCAAACTAAGGGAAAACCTTACTATTTGATTTTTTTAAAGAAATATCTTTGATCTATGGTTCTTTAAAAGTCATATACTCTAGTAAGAGATTTGTTTAACATTAAGAAGATTTAGAACTGTGAAAAAACCGCTAAACACGCTAATAGTAGAAGACCATCAGCTTATTATTGACTCTTACAAAATGGCATTAGATAGTGTAAGTCAAGAAAACCTAAAATTCAATTTTAAAATTACAATCACTAAAAACTGTGAAGAAGCCAATGATGAAATTGAACATGCACTAACTTTTAGCAAAATAGACTTGGTGTTTTTAGATATTAGCCTACCTCCCTCAAAAAAGTTGAATATTCTGTGTGGCGATGATTTAGGTTTAAAAATAAGGGAGTATTTCCCAAATGCAAAAATTATAGTTTCTACACACCTTGATGATAATTATAGATTAATAAATATTTTAAAAACCTTCAAGCCCAATAGCCTATTATTAAAAAATGAGCTTGATTTTCATAAACTGAAAGAAGCTATTGTTAATGTATTATATGATATTCCTTATTACACACACTCCATACTTAAATTGGTTAGGGAACATGTTTCAAATGACTATAATTTGGACCAAGTAGATAGGCATATGTTATATCATTTATCACAAGGTGTTAAAACAAAAGATTTACCTCTGTTAGTTAATCTATCGCTAGCTGGAATAGAACGACGTAAGAGGCGGTTAAACCAAATTTTTAATAATGAGAAAAAGACTAATAAAATCCTCATTAAACTGGCAAAGGATAAGGGGTTCATATAGTACAACATGAAAAACAAAATAATCTTTAAAACTTATAGTAAAAAGGTTGATGCCTACAATTTACAGGAGGTGCTTATTGTTCTAGTAATTATTGGGATATTATTACTGCTGGCGCTACCAAATCTAATGCCCCTAATTAGTAAAGCCAAAAGTATTGAAGCGCAAACCCAATTAAAATATATTTACAATTCGCAGACCAGTTATCGATTTATGTATTCCAGATACAGCTCCAATCTGGATGAAATTGATTTTGAACCTCCTAAGACTGTTAATGAAAATGGAAATTCGAACTATACTTATGAAATAGTAAGTGCCGATAATAATAGTTTTAAAGTACGCGCTACAGCTATTACGGATTTTGATGGAGATGGTATTTTTAATATTTGGGAAATTGATGAACAAGGTAACCCTACACAAAAGGTTAAGGATTAATGTTAGTAATTTTTATTAAGCTCATACTGCTCTATGCCTTTGGCGCTATTTTTTATCAAGATCTTATGGAACGAAAGGTCTTTTGGTTCCTGTTTCCTATTTTAGGTGCTTGTGCTGGTATTTTATTTTTCTTTGATACGCTCCCAGAATTATTTTTGGCATCTATTAGTATAAATCTAATATCTATTGCTATTCTTTTTTTTGGAGTTTATCTATATGCTAAATTCAAACTTCAAACTTCTATAAATAAGGTAATTGGTTTGGGAGACTTACTTTTTCTTTTGGCAATAGCATTAGGGTTTTCTTCAGTTTCCTTTTTAGTGTTACTGCCGTGTGCTTTCATATTCTCTTTATTAATTCATCTTGCTGTAAAAAACAAGAACCACACTTCCGTACCTTTGGCGGGATACCTTAGTCTATTTTATGGCATTACTTTCCTAGGTTATTGGTCTGGAATTATCCACTCACTTTATCAGATCTAAAGTATGGAAAATTCTAATTTCAATATTGACACCTCATTATTGCAACTTATTAGTAGTGAACAGGCCTATCACTATAACATTGTTCCAGTGGAAGCTCAAAACGGACGCATCATCTTTAAATGCGATAACCCTTCAGAAATGCTAAAACAAGAGCTAAAAATTGTATTGGGCAAAGATGTGGAGTTAATAAAGGATAATACTGAAAATGTAAAACACTATTTAAGCACTAACTTTCGAGTTGACAGTAACGAATCAAAGGAAAATCTAAATTTTAGTAATGATTTTCTCGAAAAGGTATTACTAAAAGCGAAGCAGTTGGGCAGTAGTGATATTCACTTTGAGCCTTTTGAATATAAATGTCGTGTACGCCTTCGGCTAGATGGCAAACTCAAAGAACATTTTATTATCGAACTTTCAGAATACCCGGTAATTATTAATAAAATAAAAATTAAGGCGGGGCTAGATATTTCAGAAAAACGTTTACCTCAAGATGGACGTATAACCATTAAAACATCATCAACTGAATTTGATATACGCGTTTCTAGTTTACCAACACTTCACGGAGAAAAGATGGTACTGCGTATTTTAAGTAAAGATTCAAGTAATATAAAATTGGATGATCTTGGTTTTACAGTTCAAGAATTATCTACTTATAAGGAGACCACTAAAAAACCTAATGGTATAGTTTTAATCTCTGGCCCTACGGGTTCTGGTAAGACTACTACTTTATATGCTACATTAAAACTCTTGAATACCGATAATACCAATATCTTAACTATCGAAGACCCTATTGAATATACTATGGAAGGGGTAAACCAAGTGCAGTTAAAAGAAAACATTGGGCTGGATTTTGCGAGCACTTTACGTACGTTTTTAAGGCAGGATCCGGATATTATTATGGTGGGTGAGATTCGTGATGTTAAAACTGCAAATATGGCCGTAAGAGCTGCATTAACAGGACATTTAGTGTTATCTACCATACATACAAACTCTGCTTGGGGCACCATATCCAGATTAATAGATATGGGTGTGCCAGCATTTTTGATTGCAAGCACATTAAATGTTAGTGTAGCTCAAAGATTAGTTAGGAAACTATGTAATACATGTAAAAAGCAAGCTCCTTTAAATTCTGACAATTTGCCACAGAATTTTAAAACACCAAACGATTTGGATACCCATTATGTACCGGTTGGATGCAATGAATGTTATCATACAGGATATAAAGGCAGAAAAGCGATTTATGAAATTATTCCAATATCAAAGGATTTAGTGCAACATATTAAAAACAACAAATTAGAAATAGATGATTTTTTGAAGGAGAAGCAAATCAGAACCCTCAAAGAAAATGCTGTTGATCTGGTAAAACAAGGTATAACATCAGTAGAAGAAGTATATGCACTACTTTCTGATTAAAAGGCCCAATTCTTAGTAAACTATGAAGCTGATTTTATATATAATATTTCTACTATTTCTAAATTTTGGATTTGCACAGAACCAAGATTCTAGAATTCAAAGTATAAAAAACCAACTGGAGTTATTATCAGTAGATAATGCTGGACTCTCTGAACAAGTGAAATCCGAAATACAGGTCAGCAATATAACCTTATCAAACTACTTGATGGGTTTATCTGAGATTCATGGTATAAACTTAAATATTGCAAGTGACTTAAATCAAATTAGTGTAGTCAATAATTTTTCCAACGTAACGGTCTCCGATTTGCTTGTTTTCCTATGTAAAGAATACGGCTTAACTATTGATTTTTCAGGAAATATACTATCCATTAAAACATATAAAGCACCAATTGAAATCCCCGAAGAGCGTATAATTCCTGTTGCATATGATCCACTAAACAATACTCTTAGTATTGACGCTAAAAATGACAAGCTCTATGATACCTTTAAGCGTATTATGGATGAGTCTGGTAAAAACCTTGTGTTCTCACCAGGATTGGAATCTAAATCAATTACGTTCTATATAAAAGATACTTCTTTTGATGCTGCAATGGATAAACTGGCCTTGGCCAACAATTTGTATTATGAAAAAACAAATGACAACTTTTATCTTTTTGATGACAATAGCAATGAAAGCAGTACTTCAGGAAAAATAAAACGTAAGACTACTGATCTTCAATATACTATATTGGACACTTACAATAAAACACTTGAAGTCGATTTTAAGGACGTACAAATTGCTGATATTATTGAACAATTGGCACAGGCTCTTAATCTTAACATATTTACAGCATCTCCATTGGAAGAAGCAGGAACAATTACTTTTAAAACCAAGTCCATTTCCTTTGATGAATTACTTCTCAAAATATTTGAATCGCAAAAAGAAAATGAACAAAGCAATAGCCAAAACACTAATACTGCAAATAAAATTCCAAACAATGCTAATCAAAGCATTGGACAACAATCACAGGCTTCAGAATCCAACAATTTTACCTTTAAGAAGGAAAACAATGTTTATTATTTCGGAACGGAAAAACAACTAAGCGTTCGTGCCGTAGAAATTATTCATTTACAACATCGTTCTGTAGAATTATTATCAGATCCTTTGGGAGGAGGTGGAATGCGGAATAGAACAGTTGGCAGAACCAATAGTCTTCAAAATAGTTTTGGGGGCTATAATAATTTTGACAATTTTAGAACCTCCTCTAATAGCGGCTCTTCTCAATTTAGGAATAATAACACGTTCAATAATCCCAATAGAACACCAATAAATACTAGGGATAATAACAGTTTTAATAATTCAGGAAGTACTGGTGAAGCACTTTTGAGCGTATTACCAGAAGAAGTGGTCAAAGACCTAGAGATTAAGGTAGATTTTGAACTTAACAGTTTTTATGTGACTGGAACTGGAGCAAATATTGAACGTTTTAAGGCTTTTGTAAGGCAAATAGATAAGCCTGTGCCCGTCATACTGATAGAAGTTATGTTAATTGAATTTAGCAGAAATGCGACAATTGAGTCTGGGGTTAGTTGGGGTGTTGGTGATGCTCCTGTAGAAACAAAAGGCAGCATCTTTCCAACAACTGATTTAACTATTGGGGCAAACAGATTAAACAAGGTGCTTAATGGATTTGATGGATTTGGGCAACAAAATATAGGCAAATTAATCCCGAACTTTTTTGCAACAATTAAAGCTATGGAGGCCAATGGTAATCTCAAAATCAAATCCACCCCAAAGTTGGCCACACTTAACGGGCATCGTGCCACTTTTTCTAACGGACAGACCTCATATTACGCTGTAACCCAGCGGAATATTTTTGGTGCGGACAACCCTCAAACTTCTGAAATAACCAACTACGAACCTATTGATGCCGAATTAGGACTTACCATTAAACCTATGGTCTCGGGAGATGGACAGGTAACCCTTGATATTTTTGTAGTTCAATCTAGTTTTGGGACGAGAATTGCAGATGATGCACCCCCAGATTTGAGTTCTAGAGAGTTTACTTCTATAATTAGGGTAAAAGACCAAGATATTGTTGTTCTAGGAGGACTAGAAGAACAAGAAAAAAATGATTCTGGTTCGGGTGTACCTTTCCTAGCAAGGGTTCCTGTTATTAAGTGGCTATTCAGTAGTCGCAAGCGCACGGACTCCAAGGCAAAATTATCAGTACTTATAAAACCCACTGTTATTTATTAGGTGTTAGATAATCTAAAAACATATTTGCATTACGGAAATTCATTTTGTGGTATCGAGTATACTTTTAAAAATGAAAAGGAAAACTATATCGTTACTATCCTCAAGAAATCCAAAAACAAGCTGGATATTGAAGATTCCTTTTGCTTAGAATCGTTAGAAGATCTCAAAAACAGGTTAAAGAAAACCCAACCCATATTCCTAATACTTAATACTAAAAATATAATAACCAAATGTATTGATGAAAGTGTCTTGTCAAATTTAGATAGCTTAGTTTTTAGGGCGTTCCCAAATCTCAATATAAACGATTTCTATTATGAGGTAATATCACAAGAAAACAAAATGTTTATTTCCATTTGTCGAAAAGACTATTTGGACGACATTATCCTAAAATTCAAGGAAAAAAATATTTTCATTGTAAATATTTCTTTTGACAATAATGCAGCATCGTGTATTTCAAACTTTCTTGGTAATGACAACTATTTTTCATCGAATTCTCTAATCACTCTTAAAAACAATGTGATAAGTGATATTGAGAAAGGGACTGAAATTATTGATTCCGTTTACAATATAAATGGCTTAGAAACCTCTAATTCCAATCTACTATCCCTCTCTGGTGCCCTAGCGCTAGTAATTCAAAATTTTACCAATCAAACCAACTTTGAAGAACTAAAAATTAATTTATTGGACAACCTTAAACATTTAAGGAGGTTTCATTTAGGCTCAAGAACTGGATTAATAGCTATTCTTACAATTTTACTCTTAAACTTTTTAGTTTTTAATCATTACTTCAGTGCTGTAAATGAACTCCAGGAAATATCCCAAATTAATCAAACCTCAAAAAAACAGTTTACTTTATTAAACAAAAGAGTAGCTAAATCCCAAAAGACCGTGGAGGATATGCTAAAGGGTAACAGTTCCAAAAGTTCTTTTTACGCCAATCAAATTATACAGAGTTTGCCGAAGTCTATTTTATTATCTGAATTGAACTATCAACCGCTTATTAAAAAGATAAAAGAAGATAGGCCTATTCAAACCTCTTCAAATACTCTTTTGATTTCGGGTTTTGCAACGACCAATACATTACTATCAGATTGGATTAATCTTTTGGAAAATTTAGATTGGATCGACTCTGTTGAAATTCTCAATTTCGAGGATATTTCAAAACTTAATTCACAGTTCAGTGTTAAAATAAATATTGCAGATGACTAGTAAATCGAAAAACATACTATTGTTATGTGGATTTATGGTTACACTTTTTCTTTGTTATCAACTGGCTATTTCTAAAACCATTAGTTTGAAAAGGAATTATGAAGATCTAAAAACGCAAGAACTGCTATTTAGTAATACACCCAAGCAAATTTCCATTCTAAAGCAAAAGCAACACTATTATGATTCTATTTTAAGTAGCAATAAAATTAAAGGTAATTCTGTTCAAAATAATTTGTTAGAAGCGGTAAATACTTTTGCAAAAAACAATGAAGTAAAAATTGTGAGTTTTGTTGAACCGCATTTGATTCGGCAAAATGATCTTAAAATTAGTACATATCAATTTTCATTGGAAGGCAATTATAATAACCTTATTGAACTAGTCCACAAACTTGAACAAGAAACAAGGTTTGGGGAAATTATTAATCTGCATTTTGAAAAGAAGAAGAATTTTAGAACCAATTCCTTTTATTTGAGGGTTAATGTTTTACTTAAGAGTTTTGGATGAAAAATTGTTAACCATAAAATTCTTTTCATCCTGGTCACCTAAAATCATTTCATTTTTATTAAGTAGGAAAATTATCTTTCAAAACTTTAGGTATCAAATGTTCTCTTTAATATTAATTGGTTAAAGTAATTCAAAAATACATTCAATGTTCAAGAATCAATTTAAACCTAGACGCAAATAACTACAATTAGTCACAGGGACAAATAGAAAGCTACTGAAAACAACACATCATACAACTTATAATTTACTGACAATAAGATGCTTGTAATTTTACATGAAATCTGAATTTCAGAGACATATATTCTAAAATTTAAGTAATAGTTGAAATTTTAGAAAGTTTGAAATAGCATGTTCAATATAAAAATAGGTTTAAATTCATTGAACTGAAGAGCTCTATCTGATTTGAATACATATGTACTTCTCTCCTATTTATAACTTCTTCCAAAATAGTTATAAAAATACAGGACAATAACTAATTAGTATTTCTACTATCACAAGGCTTTACCCTTGAGTCAATAATTGTCTGAGTGATAGGATGTGTAAACACACCGTAATGAATAGGATGTTCTCCTTCGTCTGTAAAAAAGTTAACTTCATTATTATATCTTGTATAATGGATTACAGGCTCACCATTCACAAAGAAAACATCATCCTTACATGGTTCAACTTTAATAAAATTCTTCTGTTCAATCTTATCAAATGGTTTTTCGAAATCTGCACCTGAACATTTTACTCTTTCATATCGATCTCCAATCCACACCATGCAATTCTTTTCATTATTTTTTGCAAAATAAAACACTGAAAGTATTAATAAAATCACGTTAGCCATCACACTCCATAATAGCTTTTTAGATAGTTTTTTCTTCGCTTCATAGCATGAATTTTTATTACAAAAATCAATAAAATCTACATATTCTAAATATTTGCTTAAAGCATCTCTTGTTTCTCTATTAGGCTTAATCTTCTTTCCATTTAGTATATAACCATTATAGTACCGCTCAAAGGTTAGAAGTTTTAATGTAACTCCTGTGGACTCAAATTGCTCCTCTAAATACTTAGAAAGTCCATGAGAACTTTTTTGACCTGATTCAACTTTAGCTTTCTCAAAAACTTTCTTCATTAATTCATCAACCATCAATTCACTTTTACTCTCTTTAATTTTCATAATTAAAAATTTATTTACTTGATTTTTAAACAGTTAAAACATGATAGATAAGTGATAAGCACTTGATATTAGAATGTTAGGGCGTTTTTAAAACTTCTGAACGTAATTCGCTTCAGAATCAATTCTAGTTATGCTTTGCTAACATAACTAATGTACAAAATTGACTACTACGGAATACCGTAATGTAATGCTTTATAGATGGCTTGGGAAGCTTCTATTAATTATTACAATACATCTTCCCACTTCCCAAAAGAGAGACGTCTTTACAAATTTTAGTCGCGTGTTGCCGCGAAACATAGTTGTCGCCTGTAAAAAGCGGCTGGCAACACCATTGTCAAATTTTAAATATTAAAATAAAATGAAAAAAATATATTTAATTATGTTTACTGTATTCCTAAATGCGGTTGTTTTTTCTTGCACACCACAAAATGAAATAATTGAAGAAATGGAATCTGAAACCTGCTGTGGTGATGATAACCCTATCCCACCGCCACCGCCACCTGGTGGAGGAGGTTGATTAATTAACGGTTAATTGATACATTAGAGGAATGAAAAAGCTTACACTTTCGTTCCTCTTTTTTTTCATGCAAGCAAATATAATTTGTATAAGCTACAATAAAATTTCATGTCAAAATACTATTGATAGCACTTTAGTCTTTTATAATTCCATTGTTAATATAAAAGACCGCCAAATTACTAATGAAGCTCTTAATTTTTTCGAGAAAAAAGCTGCTGAAGCAATATCAAAACGAGATACTATTAATGCAGCATATTCAATAGAGCTTATTGCCTTGGGACAATTCAAATTAGGTTACTTACCTGAAAGTGAATCAACAACAATAAGAGCATTAGAATTGTTGGATAATATGGAGCACAAGGACAGTATCAATGAACCAATAGAAAGACTATCTAACCAATTGGGTATGATTTACCGTAAGATGGAAGATTTTGAAAATTCTCTTAGGTATTTAAATATTGCTCTTAACTTGAGTACAAAAACTCCTAATAAGATGGCAATAATCAGCAATATTGCCAACAATCATGCAGACTTAGGACTCTTTAATAAGGCTGTCGAAGTGCAGGAAGCTTACAGTGATGAAATTTTGGCATTGAGAAAATCCAGTATTAAAGCCACTTACATCGACAATTTAGGGTATTACAAGTCTTTTATTGGAGACCTAACTGCTTTAGAAGACATGAAAGCTGCCTTAAAAATGAGACTAGACTTAAAAGACTTAACAGGGCTTTTTTCAAGCTATCGTCATCTAGCTTTATTTCACTATAACAAGGGTAATACTAAGGAAGCATTGAATTATTCCAAAATGACCAGAAGAATATCCGATTCCTTAGGGAGTCCAACGTACCAAAAAGAGGCAATGAAATTAGCACTTAAATTTGAAAATAATCCAATTTTTAAAGAGTATGTAGAACTTAGTGACAGCCTAGATAAAGCTGACCTAAGGCAAAACAACAAATACACAGCAATAAAATATGATATTAATAAAAAAGATAAATTAATAAAAGAAAGGGAACTAATGTTGAAATCAAGTGAACTGGAAAAAGAAAAACAGAGAAAAGGAAAAATGTTATCTATTTTTTCTGGGTTATTGATTTTGTCGTTTTCCATATTCTTATACTTATTCCTAAGATCTAGACATAAAAAAGAAAAAATTTACCAGGTATATCTAACAGAAACCCGTATTTCTAAAAAAGTACATGACGAAGTAGCCAATGATTTATATCATGTAATGACTAAGATTCAATCTGGAAATGATAAAAATGAGGAGGTTTTAGATGATTTAGAAGGTATTTATAATAAGACTCGGGACATTTCGAGAGCCAATAGTGAAATTGATGTTATCAATAATTACAAAGTATTAGTAAATGATTTATTGCTCAGTTATAAAGACCATGAAATTAATGTGATAACCAGAAACGTATCAAAAATAGACTGGAACCTTGTTTCAGATTTAAAGAAAACTACTTTATATAGGGTGCTCCAGGAACTTATGACCAATATGCGCAAACATAGTAAAGCATCTTTAGTAGTACTAGCTTTTAATCAAGTAAAAGGTAAAATAGAAATAGACTATAAGGATAATGGGGTGGGTTGTAAATTAGTAAAACAAAATGGTTTACTAAATATGGAAAACCGTATAGAGTCCATAAACGGAAAGATTACTTTTGAATCTAGGGTCGATGATGGCTTTAAGGTTAAGATTATAGTATAGATATGTTTACAAAAGTTTTGGTTTCTGAGGACATGGATGATATTAACAAAGGTGTATATACCTTGCTTAGTGAGTTGGGAATCAAAGAAATTCATCAGGTACAATATTGTGATGATGCATATTTAAAAATTAAAAAAGCCGTTTTAGATGCAGCCCCATATCAATTACTAATCACGGATCTATATTTTAAAACAGATCATCGGGAACAACGTTTTTTATCAGGCGAAGATTTGGCTAAAGCATTAAAAGAGGTATACCCTGCCTTGAAAATAATTATATACTCGGTTGAAGATAAAATACAGAAAGTTAGAACCTTAATTAACACTTATGGTATTGATGCTTATGTATGTAAAAGCAGAAGGGGCTTAAAAGAACTAATCAAAGCCATAGAAGCCGTTTCTAAAAACCAAACATACTTATCTCCTGAAGTGGAAACCGCTTTAAGTAAAAAAACAGATTTAGAAATCAGTGATTATGATATAGAGTTGCTGAAGCAATTATCTTTAGGTTATTCTAAGGACGAAATAAGCGAGATATTTAAAAAAAACAGTATAACTCCAAGCAGTGTAAGTTCTATTGAAAAACGACAAAATAAACTCTTCATTCAATTTAAAGCCAATAATGCTATTAACCTTGTAGCTATTGTAAAGGATTTAGGCCTTATATAATTAACAACATAATGATATACATCTACAGCATCCCGCATTTTTTTCCCACCTTTTTATTGTTGCATAGCTATTAATAATAATTCTTTGATAGAAAATTTGGAAGTGCACACCTCTATTAGGTGTGTTTTTTTATAATACGGATGTCCGTAAGGAATTGTTTTTTCATGAGCTTAAGTTTGAAGCATAATATTAAAAACAACAAGCAATGGCACGAAACCCAAACACAAATCGAAACGGACATACTTGGACTCAGGAAGAGAAAATTACAATATGGCAAAAAGGAAAAATTATACCAAATTATCCACCAAATATCTGGAGACATGATAAATGTGGAAAAGTTATGAAATGGGACGAGCATGGTAACAGAAGTTCTGATTACGGTTGGGAAATTGACCATATTAATCCTGTTTCTAATGGAGGAGGAGATAATACTGAAAATCTACAGCCATTGAACTGGAAAAATAATGCTGATAAGGGAGATAAACTTTATTGGTCATGTCCAAATTAATAAAAGTGATTATGAACAAACATTATCTACTAACAAAAATGAAGTCAACCAACCGGAACGGCTTACTTGTGTGGGTTTTTTCTTGGTTGCCATTATGCGTACTCGGGTAAATGGGGTTGGCAAATATAATATTGGTTATCCTTGTTTTTAGGTTATTTCACTTTAGGAATAACATGGTTGTGGTGTTTGATAGACTTATTTAATATCCCTTCTAAAGTGAATAAGTACAATTTGGTTATTAGCAATCAGGTTACCGAAATTGAAAAGGGTGAAAAGGAGGAAATGCACTCAAGAAATATGGCTATGATAGCAGCGTCAGAGAAAAGTTAATTATTAAATTTTGAACTATGATGAAAACTCAAAGATGTAATATATTCTTTGTAATAGGAATTTTTGTATTGATGATTTGGTCTTGTACTTCAAAAAATTTATCGGAGTCTCGAGAAACAGCTCAAATTTTTTTTGATGCATTAAAAGAAGGCAATACTAACTTAATGCTTGAGAAATATGAAAAAGTAGGCATTTTAAAGAGCTATTTTAAATCTGATTCTATACAAATTTTAAATTCTTCTGAAATCCATGATAGTTTAATTAAAGTTACGGTGAAAAACTTTTATACTAATGGATTTGGAAAACTAAGTAATAAAGAAATGGCTCTTTTCATTTCGACGGATTCGACTCAATCTTTTGACCGGATTATTGATTCAAGGGGCTTAACAGATTATGCCGAAAATGAATTTTATGATTTTGCCAAAAAAGTTGGCTGTTTAAAAGAAGTTGACACATCAGATGTTGAAATAGGCTTAAAGCTCCTTCATGCCGAAGTTTTTGCCCATGAACTTCAAATGAAAACTTTATTAAACTTTGCTGAAAACGTTAGTGTTTTAGATTGGAGTTGGAAGTCAGAATATGGAGGTTCGGCTTCAGGAAAGGGGATTGTACAAAATAATACAAATTTCAACATCCCAAACGTCAAATATATTGTAAAGTATATGGATAATAAAGGAAATGTTCTAACCACAGATGATGGTTATGTGTCTTATAACAAACTAGAGTTTGGGGAATCCACAGCTTTTACTTTTTACACAAGTTATATCGGGAATGCATCTAAAGCTAGTATAACTTTAGATTTTGACGAGGAAATGATAAAAAAATATGTTTTGGATAATAAAGAATACGATGGGGATGAATATGATAATTTCAAAAACTTAACAGAATAATGGAACTACAAAACCAACTAAAATTATTAGCAGAAAAAATAAGCACGCTAAAAGATAAGATAGAAACTGAAGAATCTACAAAGCACGCTTTTGTATTACCTTTTATTAATATTTTGGGCTACGACACATTTAACCCAACAGAAGTTATCCCTGAATTTACTGCTGATTTAGGACTTAAAAAGGGAGAAAAAGTAGACTACGCTATTTTTCAAAATGGAACACCAATTTTAATTGTGGAATGTAAAAATTGGAAGGAAGATTTGAGTAACCATAATTCACAGCTCTTTAGATACTTTCATGCCACCAAAACAAGGTTTGCCCTTTTAACTAACGGTATCCAGTACAGGTTTCATGCAGATTTAGAACAAGCCAACAAAATGGATGACAAACCTTTTCTGGAATTCGATATTACTAGCATTAAAGACAATGAAGTCCATGAGATTTCAAAATTCCATAAGTCGAATTTTGATGTAGCCAAAATTGTTAGTAATGCCAGTTCATTAAAGTACACTAAAGAGATTAAAAAAAGTATATCTGAAGAATTATTAGCTCCTTCTAAAGGATTTGTTAAACTGTTTGCAAATAGAGTCTATATAGGTCGTTTAACCGAAAAAGTAATGGATGAATTTACTGGACTAGTTCAAAAAGCATTTAATCAAACCATAAGCGATAAGGTTAACAACAGGCTAAATGCGGCTTTGGATAAGGAGGCCGAAAATCAGCAAGATGATGTAATAGAGTTAGAAGAGAAAAGCAAAATCGTAACCACAGAAGAAGAGCTAGAAGGATTCAGAATTGTAGTAGCTATTTTAAGGAGAAAACTTCCAACCAATAGAATATTTCATCGAGATACGCAATCTTACTTTGGAGTTTTATTAGATGATAATAACCGTAAACCTCTATGTCGCTTTCATTTTAATGGAAACACAAAATACATTGGCTTAATTGATGAAACCAAAAATGAATCTAGAGAAGCTATTCAATCAGTTGATGATATTTATAAGTTTGAAGATCAATTATTAGAAACCTTGTCTTACTATGAAAAATAAGACTTATCTTTAGTAAGATTTTTCACAAAAACAAATTTTTATTGAAAAGCTTTTTCTTATTTACATGCTTAGTTTTATGTCATTTAAGTTTTTGTCAAAAAACCATAACCGGCAATATAGTGGGTATAACTGATGGAGACACTGTAAAACTATTAACCAAAGACTCTACATTAATTAAAGTACGTGTTGCCAATATAGATTGTCCAGAAAGAAAACAGCCTTTTTCAAAAAGGGCTAAGCAATTTACTTCTGATGCAATATTTGGTAAAGAAGTGAAATTAGAATATTTAAAAAAGGATAGATATGGACGCTCTGTTGGCCATGTTATTTATAATGACAACCTGAATTTAGGCAAAGAACTTCTAAAGAATGGTTTAGCTTGGCATTATATAAAATATTCCCAAGACACTATTTATCAAGGTCTAGAGTACAAGGCAAGAAAAGAAAAAATTGGGTTATGGCAAGACCAAAACGCTTTACCCCCTTGGGATTGGCGCGACAAAAAAAGAAATAACAAAAAATGAACGCTTTAAAAACCTTACTGTTTTGTACTGTTCTTGTAGTTTCTACTAATGTATCTTCCCAAACTGTTTACGTTACTAAAACAGGAGAGAAGTACCATAAGACTAACTGTCGCTATTTAAAATATTCCAAAAAAGAGCTAACTTTAGAGCGCGCTTTGACCTATGGCTATAAAGACTGTTCTGTGTGTAAACCTCCAAAAAAAGTGAGCACCGCAACCAAATCAAAAACTACTACACGCGCAAGATCTTATTCGTCCAATACCAGTTCCAAAAAAATTACTGCTACGCAATGTACGGCAAAAACCAAATCTGGATCCAGATGTAAGCGTAAGACCAAAAATACCAATGGTAAATGTTATCAGCATCAATAAATATTTTATAACAAGAAAATATTAATCCCAATTTATTTGTTAGAATCTTTTAACACGAAGAAAATAAATGTAATTTAGCGTAAGAAAAATTAGTATAGCGTTAGCTATTTAATCTTGTAGTTGAAAAACTGGTAATTTTAAAATGCACAAGATTAATAGACTAAACGCTCACGTTATGGCGTGGGCTTAGTTTATTTGTGCATTGGGTATACCAGTACCTTCGACTACGGTAAGCTACAGTTCCACGCTTATTGTTTTATAATCTTCACTTTGGAACTGGGTGGATAAAACTCAGTATCATGATTACAAAATTTTTACAACTTAGTTTAATTACCCTATTCCTTTTTTCAATTTCATCAAATAGCCAAACAAAACGAGATCTCCTTAAAGAAATAAAGGTCTTTAAAGCAGATCTTGTCAGCAACGCATCCTTTGACAAGGATTTTGTCGAAGTCTGGGATGCCATGTATATTGTTGCTAATGAAGAGTACAATACTATTGCAAGGGAAAGCGAATCGAGAGGGTATATAGATGCAGCTCTTGAAAAAGATACTTATCGTGAGTATATGACAGTAGAAATAAGAGGTAAAGATGCTCCTTACAGAGTATCCTTTAAAGTTAAGCAGGAAAGACGTACCAAAAATACAGATGGCAGTTATTCCAATTGGCAATCTTTTACTTCGAGCACATTAAGGTCTTATTACATTAGGATAAAAACGCGTTTATATGAACTTCTAAACGGGCCTATTGAACTCCCAGAGAAACTTCAATCAAAAATTGATACGTACAATGCTAAGCAAAACAAGGAGAGAAAAAAGATTACCAGAGGTTCCGATTATTAAAGTTGGGAGAGTTGAAGCTATTAGTTTGAACGATCTTAAAATGAAAATATTATTCTAAAGAATAATATTTTAGATTTTAAAAAGAAATAAAAGCTTCAATTTTTGCGGGTGCAGGTATAACTCTATTTGGAAGCTTTCATTCATTTTTTAAAATTTTGAGTTGCCTGACTTCAATTGAAATCAATCTATTAATAATTATAATTGAAAATGTAATAGGAGTGTAAATTAAAATCAATTGAATTTTATTATTGAATTATTTTAATTGAAAAATAATTGTTCTGATTATATTGACTATTAAAATTTTAATAAAAGTTCAATTGAAATTCAAGTAATTGATTTAATTAAAACATAATCAAGCAATAATAATCTCATTTCAATTGGACCTTCATAATTAGCCATTAATTCTCAATATCAATTAATTATTAGCTATACTACGTTTTCATTGCTACAAATTAAGTGGCATGCGTATGAATAGGTTAAGGTTAAAAAGGGCAAATTGCAAATATCATTTTAAAAAATAACTTTACCGAATTGTTACTCAATACCAATTGAATTAGGCTAAAACTCTAGTTTACTTATAAAATTGTCTTAGATTTGTATTTTTATGTTTTTAAATTTACATTTGTGTAAATATTTATTTTATGACTGATAAGTTTCATCGTGAATTTGGAGCATCTTTTTATGAGAAGTTCATATTGCCAAAGGATTTGGGTATATCCTCAAGACAAGTGTCCTACTGGAGAAAAGAAAAGGTGATTCCTTATTTTTTTGGAATCCATCAAAAACATGGACGAATGAATATTCCAGAGGCTATTTGGATGATGATAATTAACGAACTGAAAGAGATAGGTATAAGTCTTAGTAAACTTAAAATATTGTCCTACAAAGTCTGGAACGTTCCCAAAGACAATAAATATGCTGATCAAACTATTCTCAAACACATCAATTCTCCAAAGTCTGGGCTTTCGGATGTAGCAAAACAAATACTCAAAGAACAGCTTAAAGATGAAATGGTCATGGATACCTTAAGGGAAGAGCTGAACCAGTATACAGACATGCTAAAGTCATGTATTACCAATGTACGTCAACCTCATTTTATGGTATATAGCCCTCTATCTAATGAACAGGTATTTCTTAATAATGACAATGAGCAATTTTTGAAGCTTGCCAGTCTATCGTTTAAGTACCCCATTATTTCAATTCCCATACTAGATAAATTGTCAAAAATTATAAGTATCGATCTGAATATTAAAAATAAGGACTTGAAGTACCTCAGCTATATTGAAAATCAAATCAGGGAGATCGTACTCTTTAAGCGTCCAAAAGTTGTTGAAATCGCTTTTGAGAATGGACATATCAAGCCAAGGAAGATTGAGGAAAAACATATAAGGCAAGATGAACTAGCGGATTTCTTCTTAAGGAATACAATCCCGAAGGGCTCAAAACTACTTATCGATCCCAGAGACCAAGACAATTATAAATTAACCTTAATTACAACTTAAAAATGAAACATATTGTAGAACAGATTCGGTTCCTGAATATACAGCCCGGTTTAGCTCCTATCAGACATGGACCGGACATCAAAGTTATTTCGAGAGGCAAAACATATCTTGAACAATGAAGAAGACTGCAATTATTCAGATTCAGAAATATTAGAAATCATTGCCTTATTAGACATTTTTGCAAATATCATATACCACAACTTATCTAAAAATTCTTAAAATCATGAAGAATGTCATCCTGTACCCAAGAGTCTCCACTGATGATCAAGCAGACAAAGGTTTTTCACTTAGAGACCAGGAACAGAAATTATTGAATTACTGTGCCTTAAACAACCTTAACGTGGTTGCTATCTTTCGTGATGACCATTCAGCAAAGTCCTTTAACCGCCCTGAGTTCAAAAAGCTTGTGGCCTTTGTGAAAAAGAACAAGAGTAAAGTGGATGGTCTTCTTTTTACCAAATGGGACAGGTTTTCAAGGAATACTACTGAGTCGTATAATAAGATCAAGGACTTTAATGAATTGGGAATCATTGTTAACGCCATTGAGCAACCATTAGACCTTTCCATTCCAGAACAAGGATTGATGCTTGCGGTATATCTCTCTATGCCCGAAGTTGAAAACCACAGACGCTCCTTGAACGTCATTGCTGGTATGCGACGCGCTTTTAAGGAAGGGAGGTATGTGGTATCGCCCCCGAAGGGTTATGATATGGGGAGAGACGATCAAGACAAACCTATTTTGAAACCTAATAATGATGCAAAATTCATTATAGAAGGTTTTGAACTTTTGAGCAAAGGTATCTATACGCAAAAAGAAGTATTGAAAAGACTCAAAGCAAAAGGTTTTAAGACCAGTAAATCGGCTTTTGGAAGAATGGTGAGAAATCCTGTTTACAAGGGATATATTGTCCTAAGAGCGTTTAAAGATGAACCTGAGCAGGTCATAAAAGGAATACATGAACCTTTGGTATCTGAGACTATTTTTGATAAAGTGCAATCCCTTATTGATGGCGGGAAGCAACAGTTTAAGGTCGTTCATAAAAAAGTAAATGAGAAATTTCCATTGAAAGGGTTTGTGCTCTGTCCAAGTTGCCAAAAGCCTTTAAGGGCAAGTTCTTCTAAAGGAAGAAATAGCTATTACTCTTATTATCACTGCTCAAAACCTTGTAATACCAGATACAAAGCCGAGGATGTTGAAAAATGGTTCCATTCCTTCTTGGGTGGTATATCACTCAATAGAGGGGCTCAAGCTTTATTGACTCGACTTATTGAGGATCGCTTTAAGCAACAGACTAAATACAAAAGTCTAAGTCCAAAACATTACCAGGAAGTGGATTCTCTTGAACAGAAACTCATAAAGCTTCAGGATCTGTATCTTGATGGAGAATTTGACGCCAATGAATACCAAAGTGCGAAAAGGCGTTACCAACAAAGATTGAACGAACTAGAGGACGTTAAAAAAGCCTTCAACGTATCAAAAGAGGTTTTAAACGTTTACAAAAATGGTCTAAAAAAGCTCGAGGATTTTGATAAACAGTTTGTCGACAGTGATATAGATCACAAAAGACAGCTTCTTGGTTCGATATTCCCTGAAAAGTTCCAATTTGAGAATAACAGAGTTCGAACCGAGGACATAAATCCTATTCTTTTGAAGATTGCCAGTATTAACAAGGGTTCTGGAGGTAATAAAAAAGGGACAAACCATAAAAATTCTGATTTGTCCCGTGAAGTACTGAAGGCGGGACTTGAACCCGCACGGACTAAATGTCCATTGGATTTTAAGTCCAACGTGTCTACCAATTCCACCACTTCAGCAACTTAATTGGTATATTTTAAGAAAGTTTCAGAGCGAAAGACGGGATTTGAACCCGCGACCCTCACCTTGGCAAGGTGATGCTCTACCCCTGAGCTACTTTCGCAGTATTATTAAGAACATACAATCTCTCGATTGCGGATGCAAATTTAAACTATTTCTAGTAAATCCAAAGTCTTTTCAAAAAATAAATAAAACTTTTTTAGGCTTGCTTTTTCTTTACTAACATGCGCTTAATCTCATTGAGCTTCATCAGCGCCTCAACAGGTGTCAGCGTATCAATATCGGTATGCAAAATTTCATCTTTGATATTTTCTAATAACGGATCGTCTAAATTAAAGAAACTCAATTGCATATCATCATGTAAAGTCTTAACCTTATCTGTAAGTTCTTCACTAGAATGAGATTTTTCTAACTTCTCCAGAATTTTATTGGCTCTACGCAATACCTGTTGCGGCATTCCAGCCATTTTAGCTACGTGAATTCCAAAACTATGTGCGCTACCACCCTCTACTAATTTTCTTAAAAACAGCACATTGTCCTTTAACTCTTTTACAGAAACATTGAAATTTTTAATCCTTTTAAAAGTTTCACACATTTCATTAAGTTCATGGTAATGTGTTGCAAACAATGTTTTTGGTTTAGCAGGGTGCTCATGAAGGTATTCACTAATGGCCCAAGCTATAGAAATCCCATCATACGTACTGGTACCCCTGCCAATTTCATCTAACAACACTAAACTTCTATCTGAAATATTATTCAAAATAGAGGCAGTTTCATTCATCTCTACCATAAAAGTAGATTCACCCATAGAAATGTTATCACTGGCACCTACACGGGTAAATATTTTATCTACCAACCCAATTTTTGCTTCTTTAGCAGGTACAAAACTTCCTATTTGAGCTAATAACACTATTAAAGCCGTTTGCCTTAAGATTGCTGATTTACCAGACATATTAGGGCCTGTAATCATAATAATTTGTTGAGAGGTTCTATCTAAGAATACGTTGTTGGCAATGTAAGCTTCTCCTATTGGCAACTGTTTTTCTATAACGGGATGACGACCATCTGTAATATCTAAATCGAAAGAATCATCAATTTTAGGGTACACATACTTATTGTCTTTTGCTAATTGGGCAAACCCGCACAAACAATCTAATTGCCCTACCAAATACGCATTTTGCTGTACTGATTTTATGTATTGATTCATCCACATGACCAACTCCGAAAACAATTGTTGTTCAATGGCCAAAATGCGCTCTTCGGCTCCCAGAATTTTTGCTTCGTATTCTTTGAGTTCTTCCGTAATATAACGTTCAGCACTTACTAACGTTTGTTTTCTAATCCATTCCTCAGGAACTTTATCCTTGTGCGTATTTCTTACTTCAATGTAATACCCAAAAACATTATTAGAAGCTATTTTAAGAGAAGTAATTCCAGTACGTTCACTTTCGCGCTCTAGCATATTATCTAGATAATCTTTACCAGATTTTGACAAATTTCTAAGTTCGTCCAATTCTGAAGAAAAGCCAGTTGCAATGCTATTGCCTTTTAAAATATTTACTGGCGCTTCTTCATTAAGAGTTTCCTTTATTTTTTCTCTAAGTACCTCACAACTTTGTAAATTATCACCAATAATTCTTAATGATTCATTTGCAGCATTTGATGCCAGACTTTTAATTGGAACAATAGCCTCTAAAGAATTTTTAAGTTGAATCACCTCTCGCGGATTCACTTTTCCAGTGGCCGTTTTCGAAATGAGTCGTTCTAAATCCCCAATATGTTTGATATGATTTTGAATCTGCTGAAGCACATCTTCGTTATTGGTTAAAAAATCAACAACTTCATGACGCTGTCTAATTTTTTTAACATTTTTGAGAGGTAGCGCCAACCAACGTTTCAATAGCCTTCCGCCCATTGGCGAAATGGTTTTATCAATTACCTTTAATAAGGTTACCGCATTATTGTTGCTGGAATTGTACAATTCCAAATTTCGAATGGTAAACTTATCCATCCACACATAATCGTCTTCAGCAATTCGAGCAATGGAAGTTATGTGTTGTAATTTGTGATGTTGCGTTTCTCCTAAATAATGTAAAATAGAACCAGATGCAATTATGCCCTCATACAAATCTTCAACACCAAACCCCTTAAGCGTTTTGGTATTAAAATGTTTAATTAGGGTTTCATAAGCGTAATCGGTTTGGTATACCCAATCTTCTAAAAAAAACGTATGGAAATCGTCCCCAAAAGTTTCATTAAAAAGTGTTCGCTTTTGCTTTGAAACGAGAACTTCACTTGGACTAAAATTTTGAAGCAACTTATCAACATATTCTGCATTCCCCTGAGACGTTAAAAACTCTCCTGTAGAAATATCCAAGAATGAAACACCAATATATTTTTTATCAAAGTATACCGAACATAAAAAATTATTTGATTTAGAAACCAGAACCTCATCATTTAAAGCTACGCCTGGAGTAACTAATTCTGTAACACCTCGTTTTACGATTTTTTTGGTTTGTTTTGGGTCTTCTAATTGATCGCAAATGGCAACGCGCTCTCCTGCTTTTACCAATTTTGGCAAATACGTATTTAAAGAATGGTGTGGAAAACCAGCCAATTCAGTTTCACTTGTACTACCCGCACCACGTTTGGTTAAAATAATACCCAAAATACCCGCTGCCCTAACCGCATCTTCACCAAAAGTTTCATAAAAATCCCCTACACGGAATAACAATAAAGCATCTGGATACTTTGCCTTAATGGCGTTGTACTGTTTCATTAAGGGGGTTTCTTTTTTGGCTTTTTTAGTCAAGAGAACAGTGGTTTTACCTTCTAGGTTTCAACAAAATTGTAGCATGCAATGTACTACTAATTTAATCTTCTTTAAACTTTACAACCCACAAGTTATCTACAAATTCTCTGAGATTTTAACAAAAACACCATAAAATAAAAGCCCTTAAACAAGGGCTTTAGATTAAAAAAGAATTATATAAATTGTTTAGTTACTTACTAAATTAAGATTAATGTGACCAGGGAGATTTTGATACCAATCTACATAACTCGCGCCTCCAGAAGTAGCCCAAGTTCCGAAAAAATTATAGGCATCTATAATATTTACCTGTTCTTCTGGCACTTTAAAATCAGTAGCAACGTTTATAGCCCAAGGCAAACCAGATTGCGTAAGATAATCTCCATCTTCATCTCTATTATACCCTTGTATTTCAATAATATTTTCTCCCAACGACGTTGGCGCTTTTAAAGGTAAGTGCACTTCCTTAGATCTTATTTTATTGATAATCATAAAAGGATTAAATCCAAAATCCTCTATACTACTTAAGCTCAAAGGCTGAGAAAAAGAAATAACAATAGTTATCGATTTGTTTAACATGGAAGCCGCATCATCAAAGGCAACTATTACGGTGTTATCTTGATTAAGCTCAGTACCGTTTGATGCAAGATTAACATAATTATGTTTTAAATCTAAACCTGTAACATTAGAAATTTGTAAAGGGGAGATATTTTCAAATTCTATTCCAAACCCATTAGTCAAGCTAGCTCCATTAGACTTCACCTCATACATAAATCTGAGTTCTACAGCCTTATTTTCAGAATTCAAAATGGTTTGGAAGCGATATTTTAGTGCCAAATCATTAAAATCATAATCACCCGTAGAAGGCCATAAATCTTCAAATGCTAAGGTACCCCAACTATTCTCACTTGGAGTAAACAATTGAAAAGCCGCAGTCACATTATTTGGAAATACATCGTCAACATCTGCCACCCCATCTCCATCGGTATCTAGAACTTCCTCAATATCATTTGACATACTTGCCAAATCATTTATGGCACGATTAAATTCAGTCCCATTATTGGCGTTGACACCAAATTCATATTGCCAAACTCCAGTTTCAACATTCATTGATATCAAATCTGAATTGTTAGATTTGTTGGCCAACCAAAGTTTACCACTAGAATCAAAGGTCATTGACGTGGGGTCAAAAGGTAAATTTTCATCGCTTATTCTAGTGCTTTGATATTCGTTATTCGTATCCAAATCCAATCTATATACTCCAGAGAATGAACATAGAAATAACCTATCATCACTAGCAAAAACAATGTCTCCACCACCTTTTTTATGCAAGCCATTTACGTCCCAAGTATCTAGAAAATTACCATTTAACGGATCTATAGTGTGTAATTTGTTGTTTTTTGAGAAGTATAATAAACCATTGTTAGGATTAAAATCTAATCTAGGACCACTCACACCTATATTACCAATAGTTTCCCAAGTATTGTTTTCAATAGAATATTTCATTAAAGGATTAGGATTACTCCGCCCAATTGAATACAATACTTTGTTCTCTTTGTCTATAGCACAGGTATAGCTCCCCATCGGCATATTTGCAAGTAAAGTATACCCTCCCGTTACCGGGTCAATTTGAAACAATTCGCCACTACCATTTACTGCATATAAAAGATCATCATTGGCATTAGATTTTGTCCTACTGCTTTTTGAAAGTTGCGCATCATTAAGATTTACTTGATTATTTTCTATAGATACAATTCTAGAGGTATATTTTAGATTTTGTCGTCTACGTATATAAAGCTGAGATGCGCTATTGGGCAACGTAATACTTTGTCGTAAAATACCGTTATTAGTAATACCCGAAAAAACTAACTGATTAAGTGTTTCTGTTCTGTAAACTGATTCGGTCTGAATCTCACCTTCTTCATCTTCAAAAGTCTCGATACCTATTAGTTTTTCTTCTTCTGAATAAACAAAAACGTCATATTTGACCTTATCTGACTTATCGGTGATTGTAACCTGAACTTCTTTATAAGTTTCAAAGTCAAAACCACTAGGAACATTTAAATTTTCAATTCCTTCTTCATTGGATTCCTGTTTGTAATTTTCAATTTCACTGGTAACATCACACGAGATAGAAAATAGCAACACTACAGAAATACCAATTAATTTGGGGCTAATTAATTTCATTCTTAAGAGATTTTGTGCAAATAAACGTTGAAATATGCGTTTCATCGATAAATTTGTTATAATTTTCTTTCATAGAAAATTGAATTTTTCGACAAACGGTAAGAATTATTAAATTTTGTAAGACTTTTATTCTTCAAAAAAAGCAATCGCGAGGTCAGTTATTTTATCTAATTAAATCAGAGAAAATTAATAAATGATTTGGCAATCTTTTTTACCACAAAAAAAGCCCACAATAAAATGTGGGCTTCTTCTTCAATTATTTAAATCTAAAACTATGAATATATTAATTATCTATCTTATCCAAATTCCTAAATCCAGGATCATCTTTGTACCAATCTGAATATTGCGCTCCTCCAGAAGAAGCCCATTGACCAAAGAAATTATAGGCCTCATTAACACTTACCCTTTCCTTTGGTACTTTAAAATCATGCACTACATTAATAGCCCAAGGTAATCCAGTGGTTGTTAAATAGTCTCCATCTGGATCTCTATGCACACCATCACCAACCAATTCAACAATGTTATTACCTAAGGATGTAGGACTCTTCATTGGCAAGTGTACCTCTTTTTCTCTATTTGAATTAATTATAATGAAGGGATTGAACGGTGCCACTCCTAATACACTTGTAGCAATTGGTTGTGTAAACTTAATTGACACTGTAGTTTCGTTACCCAACATTGTTCTTGCATCATCAAATAAAATTACTACGGCATTATCTTGATTGCTTTCGAGTCCATTAGCATCAACATTAATAAATCCTTCATTTAATACTGTTCCAGTAACACTTTCTACTTGCGATGGAAGTAAATTTTCTAGTTCGATTCCAAAGGCATTCTTAAATCCTGCTCCATTGGCCTTAACTGTATAAATAAAGTCTAGCTGAACAGCTAAGTTCTGTGCATTCAAAATTGCTACGCATCTGTAATTTAGAGCTACATCATTAAAATCATAATCTCCAGTTGATGGCCACAAATCTTCAAAGGCCAGAGTTCCCCAACCATATTTACTTGGTGTAAATGTTTCAAAAGCTTTTTCTGCATCTTCTGGAAATTCATCTTCTAAATCTATGATCCCATCATTATCAGTATCTGTCATATCTACAACGTCAGGATAAACCCTGTATGTCGTTAAATCATTAATTGTTCTATCAAAACTCGTATTATTATTGGCGCCAACACCCCAATTTATTTGCCATCCTCCTGTATTTGTTTCCATTACAATTAAATCTGAATTGCTTCCATTACTTGCAAGCCATAACTCCTGATTTGAGTCGATAGTCATGGAGGTAGGGTTGAATGGTAAGTTTTCCGCACTAATTCTTGATGCTTGATATACACCATTGCCGTCAAGTTCCATGCTATACAATCCTGAAAAAGAACATAAATAAAACGTTCCATCTTCAGCAAAAGCTAAATCACCACCACCTTTATTGTGTAGGCCTTCAATATCCCACGTATCTACGGTTGTTCCAGTAATTGGATTTATGGTGTAGAGCTTATCTCCTGTTGAAAAATATAATAAATTATCATTTGTATTATAATCTAATCTTGGTCCTCCCGTACCATAATTAGCAACTGTTTCCCAGGTGTTATTTTCTATTGAGTATTTCATTAATGGATGTGGATTACTCCTACCAATAGAATACAACACCTTATTTTCTTGGTCTATAGCACAGGTGTAGCTACCCATTGGCATATCCGAAAGATATACATAGTCGCCATTTAAAGGGTCTACTTGAAATAACTCTCCAGATCCGTTTACACAGTATAAATAGTCAATAACTCCGGTAGTATTCGCCTTAGCAGATGAAGATTTGCCGGTTAAAGAAGCACCATTAAAATTAACTTCATTACCAATTACATCTTGTACGGATGCATCATATTGATAACCTTCCTTTCTTCTTATATACAATTTATCAAAATGATTAGGCAAGCTTATGGTTTGACTCAATTTACCGTTTAATGAAACCCCTGTAAATAATAAGTTATTCAAAAGATCAGTCTTATAAATTGAATCGGTAACAGTTTCTCCACTTTCATTTTCATAGGTTTCCATTCCAGCAAAATACTTTTCACCAGTATATGCAAACACATCATACTTTATATAGTCTTTGGTGTCCAGAATATTAACAGTTACTTCTTTGTGTGTACTAAAGTCAAAACCTTCAGGAATATTAAGATCGCCTATTTCTTGATCTTCTACAGCTACCTCATAGTCTTGTATCTCCTCGGTCACATCACAACCAGTGAAAACTAATAGTAAAACTAACGCTACGGAGCCTAATGTAAATTTTGTTAATTTACCCTGTATCATAATTTATAACATTTATAATGGTAATACTCTTACAAATTAATCGATTTTTACATAAAATTTCTGACGAAAGCAATTCAGCTCATTAAAAAGTATAGATGAATGGTTGTTTTATATCGTTGAGCAAATAGTGGAATTCTCAAAATCTGGCTAACTATCTAACCAAAACCCTATATTTGCGGTTGGATCATGAAGAAATTAAAAAATAGCGAACTAGACAGATTAAGTATTTCTGACTTCAAAAAAGCAAGAAAAACACCCATCATTATTATTTTAGATAATATTAGAAGTCTAAATAACATAGGCTCTGTATTTAGAACTAGCGATGCTTTTTTAATTGAAAAGATCTATCTCTGCGGCATTACTGCAAAACCACCCCATAAAGACATACATAAGACTGCACTAGGAAGTACTGAAACTGTAGACTGGGAATACACTGAAAGTACTTTACACTTGGTTGAAAAACTTAAAGCAGATAAGATTATAACTTGTGCCATTGAACAGGCAGAAAAAGCAACAATGCTCAATGATTTTGACATAAATACTGATACCAAATACGCCTTTATTTTTGGAAACGAAGTAAAAGGCGTATCTCAAGATGTAGTCTCAGCTTGTGATAGAGTTATCGAAATTCCTCAATTTGGAACTAAACACTCACTTAACATTTCTGTAAGCTGTGGTGTCGTAATTTGGGATGTATTCTCTAAAATGAATTCATAATTACTTATCCCAATACTCCTCTACAACCTCTGCAATCTGAGGATATTTAGAATCGTCTTCCTTAACCTCAGTTCTAAGATTTTTTAATCTGACTTTAAGGTCTGCTACAATATCGGCATAGTTTTCATCACCGTATCTGTTATCCATTTCTTTTGGATCATTTCTTAAATCGTAAAACTCCCAAGCTGGTGGTGTTTCAAAATCCGACATAGATTCTGGATTATGAGCCCATTCTTGTGCTTCGGTATTGCGCTCAGTATTATAATCTCTTCCGTAGAAGAAAATTAATTTATAGTCTTTTGTACGGATACCAAAATGCCCAGGATTATTATGTTTGTGCGCCATATGCATCCAATAGCGGTAGTAGGTTTCTTGCTTCCAACCTTCTGGTTCTGCCCCAGTTTCAATAATATCCTTAAAACTACTTCCTTGCATATATTCAGGAGTATCACCACCAGCCATACCAATTATTGTTGGTGCAAAATCGGTATTATTTATAATAGCATCAACTTTACTTCCAGCTTTAATTGTTTTTGGGTAACGCACTAAAAAGGGCATGCGCATAGACTCCTCATACATCCAGCGTTTATCAATATAATCATGCTCTCCTAGCATAAACCCTTGATCGCCTGTATAAATAATAATGGTGTTATTCATCAAGCCTTCAGCCTCCAAATAATCGAAAAGTCGTTTTACATTGTCATCCACTCCTTTTACGCATCTTAAATAGCGTTTTAAATATTCTTGATAGGCCAATCTTTTATATTCTGGATCTGGAATTGACGGGTCGATTTCCATATGCATTCCCATATTTCGAATAACATTTCTATGCCCAATTGAAGAACCGATAGTATCTAACAAACTATTATTGTAACCACGAGTGCCCACAGAACCATTGTTTTTGTTGTCCCATAAACTTTCTGGTTCAGGTATATTGGAGTCTTCCAGATAGTCCTTATAACGAGGTGCGAACTCGAAAAAGTCGTGTGGTGCTTTATAGTGTTGCATTAAGAAAAATGGCTTATTCTTATCCCTTTTGTTTTTTAACCAATCTAAAGCAATATCGGTAATCACATCTGTAGAATGGCCATCGTATTTTGTAGCGTTTACGGTACGCACTAAATCTTCTTCAAATCGAAATTCTGTTGGCTCACCGCCCTCGCGGGAATACAGAGTAGGATTAAAATAATCTCCTTGACCTGGTAACACATTGTAATAATCAAAAGCCTCTGGTGCATGTTTTAAATGCCACTTTCCAATCATTGCAGTTTGATAGCCCAATACCCCCATTTCCCTCGGCAAATGCTGGTCTTCTTTTGACAGTCTTCCACTTAAATCTACCACACCATTTACTTGTCCATACTGTCCCGTTAAAATACTGGCCCGCGATGGCGTACAAATTGAATTTGTGCAAAATACATTTTCTAGCATTACACCTTCTTTTGCAATACGATCTATGGTGGGCGTAGGATTTAAACTTGCTAATCTACTTCCATAGGCTCCAATACCTTGTGTGGTATGGTCATCAGACATGATGTAGATAATGTTTGGCTGTGTAGGCGTTACAGCTTCTGTTTCTTTAGATTTACAGGAGAGTGACATTAATGCACAAAAAGCGAAAGAAAAAATGGAATAAAACTTCATAATAATAGTTTAGTTGTAGAGATTAAATATATCAATTAAACTTGGTTTGATAAGCATTACACTATAAATTAGTTCATGTCTTTCCTAAAAAAGAACAAATGATAAAAAAAGAGAAAACACCATGGCCTACAAAAGCAGTTATGAATCAAATTTATGAACGAAAACTGTGGGGTGGAAAAGAATACGACTTTTATTCTGGTAGTGGTTCGCACGACCCTAACATCATAAAACCATATTTGAATATAGTGACTGAATTTTTGAGATCTTTTGATAAACCATTAACAGTTTTGGATTTAGGGTGTGGCGATTTTAATGTTGGCAAACAATTGGTTTCATTTTCTAAAAAATATATTGCTATAGACATTGTTGAAGGACTTATTGAACGCAACAAAGAAATCTTTAAAGCTGAAAACTTAGAGTTTCATTGTTTGGATATTTCTAAGGATAACTTGCCCTCTGCAGATTGTGTGATACTTAGACAAGTTCTGCAACATTTGTCGAATACCGAAATAGAACGTATCCTTGAAAAATTGTTAAACTACAACTATATCTTGCTTACTGAACATATTCCATCTGGTGAGTTTATTGCAAATAAGGATATCATTGCAAGCCAAGGTAATAGAGTAAAACATGGTAGTGGTGTAGATATTTTGAAAGCTCCATTTCATTTTAATATCATAAAGGAACGAGTACTAGATGAATTTGTTTTAGATAAAAATAAAGGCATAATTAAAACTTCGTGTTTTGAGACATCTTAGTTATTCATTATAATTTTATCAGGTTTATGACTAATAAAAAATGCGTTTTGAAATAGTAGTTTATATTTTTGTACTACTGGAACTCAGCATCTCTATAAAATTTTTAAGTAATGAAAAATATTAAATATATGCTACTGGCATCTGTATTGGTAATATCCTGTAAAAACTCGAAAAAGGAACTAGAAAAAATCAATATTCTCGCCATTGAAAACCCTACAAATGTAGTTAAACTGAGCTCTGAAATTGCATGGCAAAAATTAAACCCAGCAAGAGGAGACAAAAGCCCACAAGCGGGAACAGTATGGGGAGATAGAAAAGGCACCGTAGCTACTGGTTTCTTAGCAAAATTTGTTGATGGCTTTTCCTCGCCACCACATATCCATAATGTAACTTATCGTGCTGTTGTTCTCAAAGGAAAAGTACACAACGATGATGCCGATGCAGAAAATATGTGGATGCCTCCAGGAAGTTTCTGGACACAACCTAAAGGACAACCTCATATAACTTCGGCTATGGGAGAAGAAAATATTGCCTATGTTGAAATTGATAGTGGCCCATATTTAGTAAAACCAGTAGGTGAAGCTTTTGACGAAGGTGAAAGACCTGTAAATGTTGATGCAAGAAACATTGTTTGGCTAAATAATAGTAGAACCAACTGGGTAAGCGCCGATAGTAATGCCGAAATAAGCTTCTTATGGGATCGTAAAGATGAATCCTATTTAAAAGGGCTTTTTGTGAAACTTCCTAAAGGATTTAAAGGGACAATTGAAAGTGATGGAAGCGTATTGCGCGCCATAATAATAACCAGCGAGTTAAATTATAAGTTACCCCAAACAGAAGAGGTAAAAGCTCTAGACGCTGGAAGCTCATTTAGTTCTACAGATAGAGCTCTTCATGAAATTTCGAACGACTCAAATGATGATGTTATTGTGTATATAAGAACCAATGGAAGCTTGAAGATAAATTAGTGATAGGTGAAAAATGGACAATTATAAATGAAGGTGAGTTATCTCAACTCACCTTTTTTAGTTTAGTATATTTGGATTACTTACTTCTTTTTGGAAACAATTTAACTTGATTCTAAGTATTCAAAAGTTTAATTTCCAAGTACCTAAATATAAAGTTTAATAAAATGACCTCTGAAGACAAAAAGTGTTTTTTTAAATCAGTAATAACCTATATAGACGAAGAACTTCCTGAATACGTGTTAAACTATTTTACAAATGGTTTAACTGAAAAAAAACTAAAGAAAAATGAAGTCTTTATAGACACATCCAAAACACATAATGAAATAGGATTTATTGCGCAGGGACTTTTACGAGGTTTTTATATTGACGAAAAAGGCAATGAAGTAAATACTAGGTTTCTTAAAGAAGGTAATTTTGCTACCCACTACAAAGCCTTTATACTCCATGAACCCAGTCAATATACGTTTAAGGCGGTTGAACCTACAGAACTTCTATGCTTTGATAACAAGCACATTGAGAACTGTTATAAATTATACCCAAGTTTTGAAAAATTTGGTCGCTTAATGGCAGAAGCCATTATTATTAAAATGGATGACCGTTTAGAATCTCAACATTTTGATAACGCCGAAAAACGCTATTACGATTTTATGCAAGAATATCCAGATTTGCATAATCGGCTTTCCTTAGAACAAATTGCTAGCTATATTAGAATTACCAGACCCGCACTGAGTAGATTAAGAGGTAAAAAATCGTAACATAGGTTACGGATTCTTAGCTGTGTTGTCCAATAAATTTGCGTCATTAATAAAATATAACAATGATGAAAAATTTAAAATTAAGCACACTTTACATCATAATGATGTTTGCATGCGTAAGCGCATTTGCGCAAAACACTAAAAATGAAACCTTTAAAAATTTTTACGTTAAACCTTATGCAGGTTTTATTGGAATTCAAAATATGGATTTACAACTCGCTGAGGGCAACCAAACAACAAACATTACTGTTGAAAACGGTTTTGGGTTTGCAACAGGGATATCTTTAGGATATAATTTCAGCAAAAACATTACTGCCGAAGTTGGTTGGGAATATAAAAGCAACGAGGTATCCATCACAAACAATGGGATAAAAAGCAATGGGGATTATGCTTCCAATTTTATCTATTTGAATGGTATTTATAATTTTAACACCACAGGTAAATTAACACCCTATGTCGGTTTAGGCGCTTCATTAATACAAGAAATAGATTTTGATTTTGGTATGGGTGAAAACACCTCGTTTTCAGATTCTGGAAATATTGGATTGCAAGGTATTGCTGGGTTGGATTATAATTTTTCAGAAAAATGGGCGTTGAACTGGGAAGCAAAATATGCGACTTTTAGTGAGTTTGATATGAAAAATGAAGCCAACAATAATAAACTAAACAACCTAAAATACAATCCGTTTATATTCAATATTGGTGTAAAATATCGATTTTAAAACTAATTGCTGTAATAAAAAGCGGTTAATCGTAATGACTTAACCGCTATTTTAGCTTTGTTTTGAGGATTGAAAAATTTAAATTACAATAGCACCTTTAAACAGAATTTAATTTGAACAAAGAATAACAAAAAACATCTATTTCATCAAATTAGCAAGCAACTGGATTAAAATGAACACTAAACAATTAAAGTCTGCATTTCAAAATATAAACCCAGATATTTCCGACACTGAATGGCTTTCAATAAAAGAAAACGTAGTTGAGCTAAAACTAAACCGAAAAGACGATCTTTTTAAGGAAGGACAATTGCAGAAATATATAGCCTTTATAAACAAAGGATTAATACGCGAGTTTTTTATAGATAATGAGGGTAATGAAAATACGGTATGGTTCTTTCAAGAAGATAATTTTGCAACAGACTATTCATCGTTTTTAAGAAATGCCCCCACCAAAAACACCTTTACTTGTTTGGAACCAACTGAACTTATCTTGATACCAAGAGACGTTATTCTAAAAACTTATGACAACTACCCATCATTTGAACGCTTTGGTAGATTGATTGCAGAAATGGCATTAATTCAGCTTCAAGATCGTATAGACAACTTTCATTTTCTTTCTGCGGAAGAGCGTTACCTAAAGTACATCAAAACCTATCCAAATCTTTTCCAACGTATTTCACTTACTCACCTTTCTTCTTTTCTTGGTATTCAAAGACCTTCCTTAAGTCGAATTCGCAAAAAACTACTTTAACATCATTTTGTAACATAGGTGTCAGGTAGTACCAAGGTTGCCCAATTACTTTTGTATAAACAAAATTATAGATATGAAAGTATTACTATTTGGAGCAACTGGCTTCACAGGAAAAGCGGTACTCCCAGAATTATTAGCCAAAAATCATAAGGTAACGGCATTGGTCAGATCGAAAGAACGTGTTCTGATAAAACACCCCAATCTTCAAATCATAGAAGGTGATGTGCTAGATGACGTCCAAATTCACCAAGCTATGGAAGGACAAGAAGCCGTTATTAATTGTATGGGAAAAAATAAAGGAAGTGCAAATAACTTGATTTCTGGCCTTACCAAAAAAATAATTAGTGCCATGGAAGAAGAACAAGTTAAAAGGCTCATTGCACTAAGTAATGTTGGCGCAGGCGATAGCTACGAAACCCAACCTTTTGTTTTTAGAGTAATATTATTACCCACAATACTACGTTGGCTTAAACTTTTAATTGAAGATAAAAACATCATGGAACCTTTGATTAAAAAAAGTAATTTGAACTGGACAGTTCTAAGATTTCCAAAAATTTCTGAGAAACCTTCTCAAAAACGAATTCTAATTTCCCAAGATGGTAAAGGGCTCTCATTTAGTATTAGTCTAAAAGATTGTGCTGAATTTATTGTGAGCCAACTCACTGACAAAAGTTTGTGGTATAAAACCCCTTCAATAAGTAATTAAACACCAGAAAAAAATGATAAAAGCAACAAGAAAGGACAAAAAACGTGTACTTGAAATATTAACTGAAGCCTTTTGGGATGACCCTCATATCCTGTGGTTTACAGGACAAGGCTCAAATAAAAAGAAAGGTATTGAAACGATGATGTCACATGCATTTGAGATGGCAATTACAAGAGGTGAGGTATACTTAAGTAACGATAAAGACGCTATAGCCATTTGGCGGAACTCAAGTAAAACGGTTGTAAATATTAATACTTTTTGGGAAAATCTAAAATTTTTGTACCATTTCGGCTTCAAAAAAGTAAAAGCAATTGCAGCATTAGAACGCTCAGTGAAACAATGGTATCCTAAAAATACACCATTTTATTACCTGTACATTATTGGAACTTCAAAGAAGAGTCGTGGTAAAGGTTTAAGTAGTTTATTAATGAATCCTATTTTAAAGGAAGCGGATGATCAAGATATACCTGTATATTTGGAAACAGCGAATTCCCAAAACCTTGCGATTTACAACAAAAAAGGTTTTGATAACTACAAAGAGATTTCAGTTTCTGGAGATAATCCTATAACATTGTATTTGATGAAGAGGGAACCAAAATTACCTAAAACATAAGTTGGTATTTTATGATTTTTAAGCTCTCACTTTTATCTTAAAAGTACTTTTCCTCAAAACACAAATTGATATTTCTAACTTTGTTATCAAAACAGTATAGTTTTTAAAGTTCAATAAGACTACTACGATAAATAAAGTTAGAACTCACCCCTTCAAAACCTCTCTCAAAACCCATAAATAATCCACCCGATTATCAACAAAATCCCTATCCGAAATATCAATAATTTTTACATTCAAATCGGTTTGGGCTTTTAAAAACTCTAAGTATCCGGCATTAATGTTTTCTAAATAATTATCTTCAATATTTTGCTCGTACTCACGCCCGCGTTTCTTAATGTTTTCCTGTAATCGTTCCGTATTTTGGTAGAGATACACATAAAGTTCAGGCTTCTTAATATCTTTATACATTAAGTTGAACAATTTTCGGTACAAATTAAACTCATCACCCTTTAAAGTCACCTTTGAGAAAATCAATGATTTAATTACGTAGTAGTCGCTTACGATAAAGTCTTTAAATAAATCGAGCTGAGATAAATCATCTGAAATTTGCTGATAGCGGTCCGCCAGAAATGACATTTCTAAAGGAAAAGCATAGCGATTTGCATCTTCATAAAATTTGGGCAAAAACGGATTATCAGCAAATCGTTCCAATATCAACTTTGCATTAAAATCTTGAGCTATTTTAGTGGCTAAACTTGTTTTTCCAGCACCTATATTCCCTTCAATAGCAATGTAATTGTATTTTGAAAAATTGAATTGCTTACTTGGGTTTTTTAGCCAAATATTTATCGGCTCTAAAACAGATTTGTCTTCACATGCTTCCAACAACTCCGAAACGGTTTTGCCCAACTTAGGATGAATCACTTTTGATGCAATATCATTAAGGGGTAACAACACAAACTTGCGCTTTTGCATTTCAGGATGTGGCACTTTTAGTGTTTTTGTATTTATAATCGCATCTTCAGCAAACACAATATCCAAGTCAATTGTTCGTGCTTCGTAACCTTCTGTTTGGGTTCTAGTTCTACCCAATTCCGTTTCAATGTGTAACAGATGCTCTAGAACCTTTTGAGGTTTCAAATAACTATCCAAAACCAAACAACAATTTAAAAAATCGTCACCTTCAAAACCAAACGCAGGAGATTGGTATACTTTAGAAATCAGCTTGATATTACCAATACGTTGATGAATGGCATCTACAGCTTTTTGAAGGTTTTTAAATTTATCACCTTTATTACTTCCGAGAGCAATATGATATATTGTTGGTTTTATCATGCGGAACCCAAAATAGTAAAAAGTAAAGGTTTTACTTTATATTTACAGAACGTATTTATCCACAATTATAAATGACGCTTAAAGACAAACTCCTTGCCCAACGTATTTACTTATTACTAGGCGGATTATTCATAACATCATTAGTAGTTTCAAACTTAATTTTCCAAAAGTTTTTTTATTGGTACCCGTTTGATGTGGAGATTTTTGGAAGTAAGCTTTTTGAGATTTCAGTGGGTATTTTACCTTATCCTATCACATTTTTAATTACCGATTTAATTAGTGAAATCTATGGCAAAAAAAGAGCAAATGATATTGTGGTAGTTGGCATTTTCGCATCTCTATTTTCACTCTTAATTATTTATATAGCCGATATTGTTCCTGCAACACCGTGGGCTCCTGTGGATAACGAAATGTTTAAAACGGTTTTTGGTAATTCCACAATTGCCGTTTTTGCGAGCATGTTAACGTATTTATTTGCGCAATTTGTGGATATTCAAATTTACCACTTCTGGAAAAGACTTACCAAAGGCAAACACCTTTGGCTTAGGAATAATTTCTCTACCTGGTTTTCTCAGTTTGTAGATACGTTTACCATTATTTTTTTATTGTGTTCCTTTGGCATCATAGATTGGGCAAACTTTAAAGGTCTTTTGGTCAGTGGGTTTCTCTTTAAGGTATTTGTAGCAATTTTAGACACGCCTTTTTTATATTTAGGTGTGCACATATTCAGAAAACGTTTCAAACTGCAGGTAAATGAGGAGATTGACCTCCTTTAGTATTTAACAATAAATTTACCATTTTCATCTTTTTAGCATCCTTTTTGCGTATATCTTTGTGTACGCACCAATTTAAAATTCTTTATGAAAAAAGTCTTCAAAATTATCGGTATCACCCTACTTATTATAATTCTACTTTTAATCGCTTTACCTTTTGCATTTCAAGGGCAAATAAAAGACATGGTAAAACGCTTTATCAATGAAAATGTTAATGCCAAAGTAGAGTTTACCAATGTTAACCTAAGTTTTATAAAAAGCTTCCCGCAAGCTTATATTGATGTTAACGATTTGGTGATTACCAATTTTGAACCTTTTAAAGATGAAACATTAATGTCTGCGAAGGACATTGCCTTTACCATGTCTGTTAAAGAACTATTCAAAAGCGCTGATGATGGTCCGATAGTGGTAAATACCATCAATATTGACGAAGCATTGTTAACTCTTAAGACCGATAAATTTGGCAATAACAATTATGACATAACCAAAGACAACGAAAACCAATCTTCGGATGAAAGCACTGGTGGTGGATTTGCTTTTGATATTGAAGATTACCAAATAAATAACAGCGCGTTTTCATATATAGATGAAGGTTCTAATATTTTACTTCAAATTACAGAATTGAATCACGAGGGTCATGGCATATTTTCGACAGAAACTTCAGAATTAAACACGAAAAGCGAAGCCAATGTGAGTATTTCGTTAGACAGCACTAACTATTTAAATAGTAATCCTATAAAATTAGATGCACTGATCGATTTAGATTTAGAAAATTCAAAATACACCTTTAAAGACAACAAAGGGTACATAAATGATTTACCTATTGAATTTCAAGGCTTTATACAACAGGTTGAAAACGGACAGCAAATTGATCTTACATTTGAAAACCCAGAATCTGACTTTAAAAATTTCCTTGCGGTAATTCCAAAAACCTTTTCAAAGAATATTGAAGGCGTTAAAACCACTGGAGATTTTAAAGTAAAAGGTATTGTAAAAGGTTTAAGTTCAGAAGAGACCATTCCTAATTTAGATATCAGTATTACTTCTAATAATGCTTCATTCAAATATCCAGATCTACCAAAACGTGTGAGTAACATTTCAATTGACACTCACATAAAAAATGAAACGGGAAAGGCAGACGATACTTACATCAACATCAAAACTTTGGACTTTAAAATCGATGAAGATGTATTTAAATCTTCTGCAACTTTAAGAAATCTTACTAAAAATATGCTGGTTAACGCCAATGTTGATGGTGTTTTGAATTTAGCAAATATTACGAAAGTGTATCCTGTTGAATTGGAAAATACATTAACCGGAATTTTAAAAGGTAGAATCAAAACATCTTTCGACATGAAAGCTCTTGAAACCAATGCGTACAACCGTATTAAAAATAAGGGTTCTGCAAGTATTACCAATTTTGTGTTTTCTTCAGAAGATATTGTGAATCCCATTCATATTTCAAAAGCAAACATGTCGTTTAATCCTGGAACCGTTACACTTAATAATTTTCAAGCCAAAACTGGTGATAGTGATTTAGAGGCTAATGGATCGATTAAAAATTTATTGGGTTTTCTATTGAGTGATAATACGCTGAAAGGTAATTTTAACGTGAATTCGAAGTTATTCAAAGTCAGTGATTTTATGACTGAAGACACGGCTGTTTCAGAGGGCAATAAAACAACGAGTGATGAAGAATCTCTTAAAATCCCAGCCTTTTTGGAATGCGCTATAAATGCGAATGCCCAAACCGTTATTTATGATAATTTAAACTTAAAAGATGTAAAAGGCACGCTTTATATTAAGGATCAAAAAGCCTTTCTTAAGAATATGACATCTTCCATTTTTGATGGTAAGTTAGCTATAAATGGTGATGTATCAACAAAAGATGAAACGCCTAAATTTAATTTAAAACTCGGCGCAAACGATTTTGATATTGCCCAGTCCTTTAAAAACATGGAACTGCTACAAAACTTAGCGCCAATTGCCCAATTGTTTCAAGGAAAATTAAACACAACTTTAAACCTTTCAGGATCTTTAGACGAAGAGTTCTCACCAGTATTAAGCTCAGTTTCTGGTGATGCTTTGGCTGAATTATTGACAACAAAAATCAATACTCAAGATGGACTTTTAAATGCTTTAGAAGGCTCTCTAAATTTTATTGATTTTGACAAGTTGGATATAAATGATGTAAAAACACAATTAGAATTTGCTGATGGAAAGGTTGCGGTAAAGCCCTTCGATTTAAAATATGAAGATATTGAGATTAAAATTTCTGGAGCTCATGGTTTTGATAAGTCGGTTGATTACAATGCGGTATTTAATGTTCCCGCTAAATATTTGGGAAGCGAAGTAAATCGGCTCATTGGTCAAATTAATGATAATGAAGTTAATAATATTACTATTCCGGTTACTGCAAGTATTACTGGGGATTTTAACAATCCGAATGTTACCACTGATTTGAGTAGTGGGGTTAAAAACTTAACCAATCAGTTGATTGAAATTCAAAAGCAAAAGTTATTAAATCAAGGCAAGGACAAAGTGAAAGATTTAATTGGTGATGTTATTGGTGGCAATAAAACTAAAACAGATTCTATTAAAAATAAACAAAGCAGTACTGTAGAATATGTAATAAGCGATATTTTAAAATCTAAAAAACCACAAGATTCGACTTCTAATAGTTCAAACTCTACTGAAAAAGGCGTTAAGAACTTACTTGGAGGTTTGTTGGGCGGTAATAAAAAGGAAAAAGACACCGTAAAATAAGTAAGCCGTTTTTGTAAGCTTTAAGTGTTTTGTACCACAAAGCATCTATGCTTATTGTGTATTTAGTTATAGGTTTTTTTGCTGCAGTACTAAGTGCCTTACCTTTAGGAGCTTCAAACATCGCAGTAATAAATACCACCCTAAGAGAAAATGCGAAACAAGCGTTTAAAATTGCAATTACTGCAGGTGTGGCAGAAGTACTTTTATCTTATTACGCTCTAGATTGCAACCTAGTAATTACAAATTTCTTTAATACGAATGTATGGGTTCAAACCACTATCATTATTTTATTAATCTTAATTGGAAGCATTTTATTCTTCAAAAAACAATCTGAAAAACAACCTAAGGCTTTCAAACTAACAAGATCCAAATACGCAACAGGATTCGTTTTAGGCATTTTGAATCCACCTGTTTTAATTTTTTGGGTGATTGCTTTTGGAGTTCTAAATGGTAGTGACTTTATGCTATCAGTAACATCCCATTTTACGATTTTGTTTTTATTTTTTTCAGGAGTTTATCTAGGAAAGCTTTTAACACTATATGGCTACAGTAAAATAAGTACCGTTATTAAACAAAAGATTCAAAATATTAATTTGATCATTAATAAAGTTACTGGAGTGCTACTTGTTTCAATTGGCGTAATTCAAAGCATCCAACTTTACTTTGCTTAATTTTTATTTGCGATAGTTTATGGGTTTATCTTCATAAAAGTTCTCAAAAGTTTTGTCAGTTGTGTACTTATCTCTTAAAACTTTAAAGACCATAACAACCACCATAAGTTGCCCAAGACACATGGTGTAAAACACCCATGTAAAAACCATATTCATGGATACCATTATGGTTAAAAGCACCAAAAGAAATGTGGTAAGTGCTACATAAAACATCACTGGAATTTTCATTGTTTTTATTTACAAGGTACTTAAAATCAGATTGTTTTTGTGTTAAAACAACTTAAAGCAAGAATAAATTCTGTTTACTTAATCAACATATATTACAATCTTGAAATCCAAAATTTCAAAAGTCAGAGAAAATATATTCTTTAAACTAAAAAGTATCAGATTTTAGGCTGAAACTCTTGTATTTTAGGTATTCTTCCAATGTATGTGAAATTTACACTTCATCCATGTTTTTAAACCATTCGTCGTGTTTTTTATTGCTTTTGGTGGAAAAACAAAGGAAATTCAACGGTATTATTCTGAACTTGCACCATATAATATATTAAAAACCCCTAAGATGAACGCGACAAAAATATTCGCCCTAGTATTTTGTCTGTCAATTTTTCTCTCATGTGAATTGGGTCAAATTGATGAATATGCAAATAATGTAGATAATAGCGAATTGCCAATGAGTGAAGTCCAATTTAACTCTTCATTTAAATGGAGCAACACTCAAGAAACTGAAGTATTAATAAGCACAAAAGACAATGCTAACAACCCTATAAGTAATGTTAGAGTAAGTATTTGGTCTGATTTTCAAGAAGAAGGTGGCGTTGAAATTGTTAATGGAGCTACAAATGAACAAGGACAATTTGTAACTACCCATAGATTTGAAGCAGATGTTGAAAGCGTAGTTATAAAAACAAATTATGTTGGTTTTGTTTCAGAATTCAAAACATCTATTACAAACGGCCATATAAACCACACATTTGGTGGCGTAAAACAAAGCCATACTGGAAAAAGTAAAAATTCAAAATCATATTATAATAAAATAGAAAACACCCTTAAAAGTACATTTAGCTCCAGTATCAACATTAACTATTTGGGTGGTTTTGACAATAACGGTGTTCCCGATTATTTAGAACCTGACCGAGATTACATTAGTGCTGATTTTTTAAACGGTGTAAACGCTGCTTTACCAGAACAAAACCCTGTGCCAACCTATCATCCAGAGTATTTAGAAACAGGGAATGTACATAATTTAGTTATTACCGACGAAGCCGAAGTATGGGTGACTTTTGTGGCCGAAGGAGCAGGATATAGAAATGTATTGGCCTATTACACTTATGACAGAGATTTTCCACCTGAAACTCCATCTGATATCACAGATTGTTATGTGATTTTTCCAAATACTTCTTTCGCAGGTTCTGGAGGAGGACTATATTCAGGAGACAAAGTATCCTTAGGTACTTTTCAAGCTAATACAGTTATTGGATGGATATTAATGAGAAATGGATGGAACACTTCTAGCCGAATACCAACGGAGGGTGCTGGCCTACTGTATTCTAATTTGGAATTGAATCCTGAACCAAATATAGAGCATCGTCAGCATTGTGTGCTGCTATATGAAGAAGACGAGGATGTTTTTTTAATTGCATTTGAAGACTTAATTCGTCCTGGTGGAGACAATGACTTTAATGATGCTATTTTTTATGCTTCGGCAAATCCAATTGAAAACATTCAAATAGAAAATATAGTAATAGCAAATCCTGATCCAATAGATACAGATAGCGACGGTGTAAGCGATAGCTTTGATGACTATCCCAGTGACCCAAATTTAGCATTCAATAACTATTATCCCGGTAAAAACTTATTTGGTTCGTTGGCGTTTGAAGATATATGGCCAGCACGAGGAGATTATGATTTTAACGATTTAGTTGTTGATTATAATTTTAACAGAATTACCAATGCGCAAAATGAAGTTGTCTCTTTAGAGAGTAAATTTGTAGTGAGAGCTAATGGCGCCAGCTTTGACAATGGTTTTGGGTTTACCATCGAAGGTATTCCTCCATCAGCAATTCAATCGGTAACGGGAACGCAACTTACTGAGAACTTTGTTCAAACTAATGCTAACGGTACAGAAGCAGGACAAAGTAGTGCTACTATAATTGCATTTGACAATGCTTGGATGCATGGATATGGAAATACCAGACCAGAGCAAAACTTTATTCAACCAGATACTATTACTGTAAATGTAAATTTAGTGGCTCCCATATCTGAAAATACTTTTGGGAATGCTCCTTTTAATCCATTTATGATTATTAATAAAGAACGAGGTAAAGAGGTACATTTAGGTGATTATCCACCAACTGATTTGGCAGACCCTTCTTATTTTGGCAAGAGTAGTGATGACACTCAAATTTCAAATGGAAAGTATTATAAATCCAAAAACAATTTACCTTGGGGACTTAATTTTCCAAGTAAATTTAATTACCCTATTGAACAACAAAGTATAGAAAATAGTCATTTAAATTTTGTACAATGGGCGTTAAGCGGTGGTGTAGGATTTAGAAATTGGTACAAAGATGAAATTGGCTACAGAAACACTTCTAACGTTTATAACGAATAATTAAGTAATTTTTTTCAACAATAAAAGCTACTCTAGAACATTTAAGTCTAGAGTAGCTTTTCTTTTAAATTGTAATTTAAAACGTTAGACAATAATTGAAATTTCAACCACCAAACCTTCATTAGCCCTAACGTTAAAGACTGTTTGATCTTCAAATATTAAGTATTGCCCCTTGACCCCAACCAATTTACCAGAATAAGATTGTTGTTTAAAAATATTTAGCGATTTTGGCTTTTCTGGATATTGATCCACAGGAAATTCTAGATTCGTTTCAGAGTTACTTTCAATAAAATAATCAGCAACTTCATCTGGAATAAAAGATTTTAAACGCTCGCGCCACTCCACCAAATTTTCATCTTTGATATCATTTTTTAGCATGGTACGCCAGTTTGTCTTATCGCTTACATGATTCTTCAAAGCTACTTCCGTAATTCCAGCCAAATAACGATTAGGTACCTCAACAATCTCGATAGCCTCGTGAGCACCCTGGTCAATCCATCGTGTTGGCACTTGGGTTTTTCTTGTTACCCCAACTTTCACATTACTAGAATTAGCTAGATACACAATATGCGGTTGCAATTGTGCTTGTTTTTCATATTCCAAATCACGATCCTCAATACCCAAGTGTGCTTTACTCAATTCCGGACGCATAATCCATTCGCCAGCCTTAGCCGTTTCATAAAAACATTGTTTGTCAAAACCTTGGCGATAAATGGGTTTGTCCAAACCACAATTTAAACACTGAAACTTAACAAATTGCATTTTAATGTGCTTATTAAGCAACTGATTTAGATTAATAAAATCATCATCGAACACTAAATAATATTGAATTGGACTAGAAAATTCGGTCTCCATTTTCCTTAAAACACCTTGATAGGTCATATAAAAAAAAGTATTATTTTAGAAACCTAAAGATAGTACAAAAATGCCAATTCCCTTTGTGAATTCTATTGCAGCTTGGTTATTGAAGAAGCGTTTTCATCAAATAGAATTATTCTTAAAATATCCCAACGAAGTACAAAACGAATTACTCTTAGAGCTGTTGAATGTGGCTAAAGACACTGAAATGGGTAGAGCGTATGATTTCAAATCTATCAAAAATTATAAAACCTTTACCGAGCGTATACCAATCAAAAACTATGATGGTTGGCAAGACGCAATAGAGCGGTCTAGAAAGGGAGAAAGTAACATTTTTTGGCCTACACCTATAAAATGGTTTGCCAAATCTAGTGGGACCACTCGTGCTAAAAGTAAGTTTATTCCTGTAAGTGAAGAATCTTTAGAAGATTGTCATTATGCAGCAAGTAAAGATTTGCTCTGCATGTACCTTAACAATAACGAAAACTCTCAATTGTTTAATGGTAAAAGCTTAAGATTAGGAGGCAGTAAAGAAATGTACAAGGAAAATGGCACCATTTTTGGCGATTTATCGGCCATTTTAATTGATAATATGCCTTTTTGGGCAGAGTTTAGTAGTACTCCTAGCAATAAAGTTTCACTGATGAGCGATTGGGAACATAAAATGCAAGCCATTGTTGATGAGACTATTAATGAAAACGTCACTAGTCTTGCAGGTGTTCCTTCATGGATGTTAGTACTTTTAAACAACGTTTTAGAAACTACTGGAAAAGATAACTTATTTGACATTTGGCCAAACTTAGAAGTATATTTTCATGGAGGCGTAAGTTTCGTACCCTACGTAGATCAGTACAAAAAGATATTACCTAAGAAGAACTTCAAATACTATGAGATTTATAATGCTTCTGAGGGATTCTTCGCTATTCAAGATCAAAATAATTCTGATGAATTACTATTAATGCTAGATTATGGAATTTTCTATGAGTTTATTCCCATGGACGTATACGATACTCCTGAAGAATATGCCATTCCTTTAAGTGAGGTGAAGCTAAATAAAAACTACGCTGTAATTATTACTACAAATGCAGGTTTATGGCGCTACAAAGTTGGGGATACTTTGCGTTTCACTTCTCTAAATCCTTACCGAATTAAAATTTCTGGCAGAACCAAGCATCATATTAATGTATTTGGCGAAGAATTGATAATTGAAAATGCAGAAAGTGCACTTAAGAAAGTATGTAAACGTACGAATGCTGAAATTGTTGACTTTACAGGAGCTCCAATTTTTATGGAAGGAAAAGCAAAAGGCGCCCATGAATGGTTGATTGAATTTAAAACACCACCAAAAGATATTGATTACTTCAGCGAGTTATTCGACAATGCTTTAAAATCTCTAAACTCTGATTATGAAGCAAAACGTTACAATAACATTACACTAAATAAACCCAAAATCAATATTGCAAGGCCTTTATTATTTCATGATTGGTTAAAGGAGAACAATAAATTAGGAGGTCAACATAAAATTCAACGGCTTTCAAATACTAGAGATTATTTAGAAAAGCTATTGAAGTTAAACTATTAAAACCTGCCTGAATCTCCTCTAAAATAAGCTGTTATCGATTTTTAATTACGATTTATCCAAGATTTTTCGCAGATAATTACAACCATAATACTTTTATCCAAATTAACCTCCAAAAGCCTCATAAAATGAGAATTAATTTATTGACCCTGTTGTTTTTAGCTATTAATTTAACGTATAGTCAAAGTGATGCAAATTTCATTGCTGAGAATGATTTAGATATAAATACACCGCCAACTAGTGTATCTAAAATTGGCAACAATGGTTTTATGTTTGACATAATTCCTACTAGTATTAACTCTAAATATTCAGAATTTGGTTCCGGTTTTTTTAAGGATAAGTTAATTATGGTCTCATCTAAAAAAATTGGAGGTTTAGCAAAATTAGACCCGAATACCAACGAAGCCTACAAAGACTTGTTTTGTTTAGATATTGAAGAAGATGGAAGCCTAAGTACACCATTATTATTTTCAAGAATTTTGAACACCAACAATAGTGAAGATCAATTAGCATTTACACCTGACCAACAAACAGTATACTTTACAAGAAGCAGTAAGGAAAATTCACTTGAATATAAAATTTATAAAGCTGACCTTGAACAGGACTCTCATGGTAATTTTATAAACCAGGAACTACTGTCTCTTAACAAGGAAAATACATCTATTGAAAACCCTTTTGTTAGCCCCAACGGAGATAAGCTTTATTTTTCTTCTAATATGAAAGACTCTTTTGGCGGATATGACCTTTATGTTTCAGACATTAAAGATGACGGATCATTAGGCTCCCCAAAAAATTTAGGCCCTAATGTTAATACACCTGCAGATGAGAAATACCCATCCTTGTCCTTAGATGGAGTATACCTTTACTTTTCGTCAAACGGTCATGAAAACATGGGTGGACACGATATTTTTGTAAGTAGAATTCTTGAAAAGGGAGTTAAAGCCCCAAGAAATATGGGTAATACCATTAACACAGCACATGACGAAGTGGCGTTCTTTTTAGCTTCAAGAAATAAAGGATATTTATCTTCCAACAGACCTAACGGACAAGGAAGTTTCGATCTATATGTGGCAAAAAATAAAGAAGTAAAGCAAGAATTGGAAGGCTTTGTATTTCATAATGAAAGCAAAATACATCTGCCAAATACTGTAGTTGTGCTGAAAGATGAAGATGGTAACGAAGTTGCAAAACAGCTTACAGATAATAATGGTAATTTTAGTTTTGGGGTGATGCCGTTTGAAGAATATACTATAAGTACTGAGAAAGACGGATATATCAATAAGACGTTTGATTTTACTGCTAATGAAGGCATAGAAACAACCTACTCTAAAAATTTAGAACTAGCAACAACTGAACCTGTTATTGAAAAAGTGGATGATAATTTAGCTATTGTTATTGAAAACATCTATTTCGATTCTGCAAAATGGAGCCTTAAGGAAGAATCTACAATATCCATGGGTAAAATAGTAAAAGTTCTATCTAAAAACCCAGACATGAAATTGTCAATTAATGCGCATACCGATAATGTTGGACGTGATGCCTACAATATGGGCTTATCCAATAAGCGTGCTGCGTCCGCAGTAAACTTTTTAGTAAAAAATGGTATAGATAGAAGTAGATTGAAGTTTAAAGGGTTTGGAGAAAGACAACCCAAAATTGACTGTAAATCTAAATGTACTGTTGAGGAACTACAAGCCAACAGACGCGTTGAGTTTATCATACTGGACTAGAATCTATATTATCCGACAAATAGATAAAGTGAGAGTGATTTTTGGGTTTTAACGAGTTATTCGTCTAATCATCTAAAAATAGAGAAATGCCCTTGTTACTTATTTACTGTAGCGCTATTTTTGAGCATTCAATGAAAAAACACTGAAAAACATTACGTATTAATTATTATCCATTTAAAATATACCACGCGTAAGGGCGTGGTTTTTTTATGCATAAAATCTATATATTTAAAGAAAAAACATATGTCTTATTTAAAACATATTGTAATAACTTTTGCTTTTCTAATATTTGGTTGGAATACTAGTAATGCGCAAAATCAACAAAGTGAATTTTGGAATAATGTAAGATATGGAGGAGGCATTGGCCTAAACTTTGGCAATGGTTTTTTTACTGGAACTATAGCACCTAGCGCTATTTATGAATTTAACGATCAATTTGCTTTAGGAATGGGTTTAAATGCAACGTTTAACAATCAAAGAGATGTCTTTAAAACTACGGTTTTAGGAGGTAGCGCCATAGGCCTTTATAATATTATTCCAGAACTTCAATTATCTGCCGAGTTTGAGCAGTTAAATGTAAGTAGACGTTATGATATTAGGGTTGATTTACCCAATGACAATTATTGGTCTCCAGCTCTGTTTTTAGGTGCAGGATTTAGAAATGGTAATGTAATTTTTGGAATGCGGTACAACGTACTACACGATGATGAAAAAAGTATTTATATAGACCCGTGGGTGCCTTTTGTGCGCTTCTTCTTTTAAGAATATTTATGCCTAAACCAAACCTTTTGCCATTCGCGCTTTAAAATAAGAAAAGACACGTCTTCGGAAAGCCTTAAAGTATCATTACCATCTAAAGATTTAACCGCACTCTCCGAAACATCAATAATATAGAGAAGATTCAAATAATCAGTAAATTTTTCCTGTATTAACTTATAAACCGTTTCATGTAGAATGAGTTTTAAGCTAGAAGGTAAAATACCTTCATGAAAATCTAAATCAATGTTGGCTAACAAAAAATCTTTATTAAGTTGCAACACTAATTTTTGATAAAGGTTTGATGCACTTGCTTCCTCAAGTAAGCCTTCAAATGTTGTTGCTATTTGCATTACGTGGTGCGGTTCATCAAATTATTGCCAAAGGCTTTAAGAAGTGCTTTTTTATCCTCTGAAATAGACAAAGAATCCAAGCCTTTAAAGGCCAAAAGCGTATAGTTTTCGATAGCTTCTTTTGTGGCATCCGCAGAACCAGAAGATTGAAAAATAGTCTTCGCTGTTTCTACCTTTGTCTTTCTATCCTCTGTGTATGAAGCAAACAATGCTTCAAGTTGAGATCTATCACTTTCAGTAGAAAACTCCAAAGCTTTCAAGTACAAATAGGTTTTTTTGTTTTCAATAATATCACCGCCAACTTGTTTTCCAAAAGTTTCTGGGTCTCCAAAAGCATCTAGATAATCGTCTTTTAACTGAAATGCAATACCTAAATTTTTGCCGAACTCATAGATATTATATTGGTCCTCCTCTGAAGCTCCAGCTATTATTGCTCCCATTTTCATTGCGGCACCTACTAATACTGCAGTTTTGTATTCAATCATTTTTAAATACTCAGGAATGGTAACATCATTTCTAGTTTCAAAATCAACATCGTATTGTTGACCTTCACAAACTTCGAGAGCCGTTTTACTAAATAATTTAGCTAAACTTTGAAATTTTAATGCTTCATAATTCTCAAACAATTGATACGCCATAATCAACATGGCATCACCAGAGAGAATACCCGTATTAACATCCCATTTTTCATGTACGGTTTGCTCTCCACGTCTTAAAGGCGCATCATCCATTATGTCATCGTGAACTAGAGAGAAATTATGAAAAACTTCAATACTCAAAGCTGCATCAAGCGCCAAATTATGGTCGCCATCAAAGACATCCGTAGTCATTAAAGTTAAAACAGGTCTAAGCCTTTTTCCTCCTAAACTTAAAATATAAGAAATAGGTTGGTATAGATTCTTGGGTTCTTTTTCTGTGGAATAAGCTTGTAAATAAGCAATAAACTTCTGTTGGTAGTTTTCAATTGTAAGCATTACACAAAAATAAAGTAATTACAAATAAAAAGTGTCCTCCTTATCTTCTTTTAAAACGTCTTAAAGTAAATTATAAGTTACCAATGTTAAATTATTATTAAAACTATGGAAACTTTTTTTGTTTCTAAAGTTTCCTAATTTATATTTGCACCTCATTATGAGAGAAAAAATTTTAATAGGAGCAACAGATTTGTTTTTAAGCTACGGCTTTAAAAGTGTTACTATGGATGATATAGCCAATAAATTGGGTATGTCTAAAAAAACCATATACCAACATTTTGATAATAAAACAAAATTAGTAGAAGCATCGACTATGCACTTATTTGAGTTTATTGCTGATGGTATAAATCATATCTGTCAACTTGATAAAAACCCAATTGAAGAGATTTACAGCATTAAACAATTTGTAATGGCACATCTTAAGGATGAAAAGTCTTCTCCGCAATACCAACTTCAAAAATATTACCCAAGTATTTTCAAAAATTTAAAGGACAAACAGTTTTGTGTAATGCAAGATTGTGTTATTGATAATTTGAATAAAGGTGTATCTCTAGGATTATATAGACAAGATATACATGTAGACTTTATTTCCAGAATTTATTTCAATGCAATGATGGTTATTAAAGATGATGATTTATTTCCAAGAAATAAGTTCTCAATTCCAATGCTTATGACCAATTATTTAGAATATCATTTACGTGGTATTTGCACACAAAAGGGACTAGAAATATTAAATAATAATATAAATACAAATCAATCATAAAAATGAAACACTATTTAATTTTATGTTTTTCACTAACCATAAGCTTAAAGCTATTTGCTCAGGAAACGCCCAAAAAGTTCTCTATGCAGGAAGCTATAAACTACGCTTTAGAAAATAATAAAACCGCTAATAATGCTGATTTAGATATACTCGCCGCAGAGCAACAGATTTGGGAAACAACCGCAAGAGGCTTACCACAAATTAATGGTAATATTGACTATACTTGGAACGTAGTTCGACCATTTGATCCTGAACCAGGTGACATATTTGGATTTATTTTTCCTAAACATCAACTAACTCCAAATATTACCTTAAATCAACTAATTTTTGATGGCGGATATATCGTAGGATTACAGTCCAACAAAGTATTCTTAGAAATTTCTAAAAATGCTAAAGACAAAACGGATAACATCATTGAAACTAATGTTGTAAGCGCCTATAATAATGTACTTCTTACTAAAGAGAGCATCATAATTACTAAAAATAATATGAAGGTGTTGTCAGATAATTTAGAAGAAACACGCAAAATATTTGAAAATGGTTTGACAGAAGAAGAAGATGTTGAGCAATTAGAGCTAACATTATCAAGTCTTCAGAATAATTTAAGAAGTCTAGAAACACTTTATGATATTTCCAAAGGCTATTTAAAGATCGTTCTTGGAATGAATCAAAACGAATCTATTGAATTAACAGATTCTTTAGAATCTTTAATCATGGAAAATATTTCCTTGAATTTAATAAATGACACTCATAGTGTAAGTAATAATATTGATTTCAAAATAGCTGCTAATGATGCAGAAAGTAAAAGACTAGAATATAAATTAGAGAAATCTGATCAATTACCAAAAATTAATGCTTTTTTAAGCTCTAACTACTTGGGTATTTCAGAGTCGTTTAATAACTACTTTAAGTCGGAGCAAGAGTGGTTTTTCACTACCGCAACAGGTGTAAGTATAACTTTTCCTATTTTTAGTTCTTTCGGTGGAAAAGCTAAAAGGCAGCGAGCTAAAATTGAGTGGGATAAAGCCAAAAACACTCTTATAGACACTGAAAACCAACTATCCATAGAATTTAAAAATGCCAAAAATGAATATCAACTGGCTATTGATACTTACGACAACAAACAAAAGAATTTGGCGCTTGCCGAAAAAATAGAAAAGAAAAACACAATTAAATATAAAGAAGGTATTGCCAGTAGTTTTGATTTGAGACAGGCTCAAACACAACTTTACAGCAGTCAACAAGAATATTTACAATCTATTATTGATGTCATCAACAAAAAAGCTAACCTTAAAAATCTATTAAATCTAAATTAATCCCATCATGAAATATACAGTTTTAACCCTTTTAACCGCCATTTTATTGAGTTCTTGTGGTGGAGATAAAAACGCATCCGTTGAAGATATTATAGCTTCAAAAGATTTAGAACAAATACGTAAAAAGAAAGCAGAACTAGATGCTTCCGCCCAAGATATAGCGGCAAAATTAAAATTACTTGAGAAAGAAATTAAAGCTTTAGATCCGCAAGAGAAAATTCCTTTAATCACAACCTTTAACGCCGAAGAATCTTTATTTAATCACTTTGTAGAGGTGCAAGGAAATGTAAGCACCAAACAAAATGTAGTTATTATGGCGGAATATAGCGGTGTGCTTACAAAAGTTTACGTAAAAGAAGGACAAAAAGTACGTAAAGGACAAACTTTAGCTAAAATTGATGATGGTGGTTTAAGTCAGCAACTGGCGCAGGTAAAAATTCAAGCAGATTTAGCCAAAACTACTTTTGAGCGTCAAAAACGTTTATGGGATCAAAAAATTGGAAGCGAAATTCAATACCTACAGGCAAAATCCAGTTACGAGGCTCAGGAGCAAATGGTAAATCAATTGCAGCAACAAGTTGGTAAAACTCTTGTTAAAGCCCCTTTTTCAGGTACCATTGATGATGTTATTACAGATCCTGGAAGTGTGGTTGCCCCAGGGCAATCTCAATTATTTAGAATTGTAAATCTAGATGATATGTATATTGAAACAGATGTACCTGAACGCTACATTCCAAGTATTATTCCCGGTAAAGAAGTAAAAGTAAACTTTCCAGTTCTTGGAAAAGATGTTGACGCTAAAGTACGACAAGCTGGAAATTTTATAAATCCTGCAAACCGAACATTTAAAGTTGAAGTAGCTTTCCCAAATAAAGATAAAAGTATCAAACCAAATCTTACAGCTAAATTGAAGATTAACGATTATACTAATGACAAAGCCATTTTAATCCCTCAAAGTATTATTTCTGAAAATGCAGAAGGTGATCAGTACGTTTACACGGTTTCTGACAAAGAAGGAAAAATGGCCAAAGCAAAACGTGCCATAATTACCACGGGAAAAACGCAAGGCGACAATATCGAAGTGCTTTCAGGAATTATGGATGGAGATGAGATTATAGACGAGGGTGCTCGTAGTGTAAAAGAAGGGCAAGATGTTAAGATTCTTACTGTAGAATAAGAACGATAAGAAAAGCAATCAATCATGACAAAAAAGAATAAAAATAAAAAAGTAGATAAAGAGTTTCCGTTATCGTCTTGGGCTATTAATAACAGAACCACTATGTATGTTTTGATAGCAGTTATCTTGGTGTTAGGCGCAATGGCATATTTTAGTATGCCTAGGGAGAATTTCCCGGAAATTAAAGAAACTAAAATCTATATAAGTTCAGTATATCCCGGAAATACGGCTGAAGATATAGAGAAACTAATTACAGACCCTATAGAGGATAAACTAAAAACCGTAAGTAACGTAACAGAAATCACCTCAACTTCACAAGAGGATTATTCTATTGTAGTTGTGGAGTTTGATGATGGTATTACTGTAGAGGCAGCAAAACAAAAAGTTAAAGATCAAGTTGACACTGAAACTTCAGGTGAAGATTGGCCCACTTTTAACGGTGCAAAAGTAGAGCCTAACATCTTCGATCTAAGTATGTCTGAAGAAATGCCAATTCTCAATATCAATATTTCGGGAGATTATCCTGTAGATAAACTAAAAGAATACGGGGAGTATTTAGAAGATGAAATTGAAAGTCTTAAGGAAATAAAACAAGTTGATATTCGTGGCGCTCAAGAAAAGGAAGTTGAAGTAGCTGTAGATATTTACAAAATGATGGCTGCTCAGGTAAGTTTTGATGATATCATAAACACAATTAGTAGAGAAAACATGACCATGTCTGCTGGAAACCTAATTACCAGTGGTCAACGACGCACTATCAGAATTTTAGGTGAAATTGAAGACCCTAAAGAGTTAGATAATTTTGTTGTAAAGTCAGAGAAGGGTAATGCAATTTACTTAAGAGATGTTGCTCAAGTTACCTTTAAAGATGAAGACAAAACCACATACGCCAGAGAGTTTGGTCACCCTGTGGTAATGCTTGATGTTAAAAAAAGAGCTGGACAAAATATGGTTGACGCAGCAGATCAGATAAAAGAAATAGTAAAAAAGGCTGAGAAAGAAGTGTTTCCTCCAGATGTACAATTAACCATCTCTAACGATCAATCTTCTAAAACTATTGGTCAAGTTGATGATTTGGTAAACAATATCATCTTCGGTATCATCTTAGTTGTCACCGTATTAATGTTCTTTTTAGGCTTTAAAAATGCTTTATTTGTAGGGTTTGCCATTCCAATGTCCATGTTTATGTCTTTAATGATTTTGAATATGTTGGGTTATACAATGAACACTATGATCTTATTTGGATTAATTATGGGTCTAGGTATGCTAGTGGATAATGGTATTGTAGTCGTTGAAAATGTATACCGATTAATGTCTGAAGAAGGCATGAGTAGAATTGAAGCGGCGAAGAAAGGAATAGGTGAAATTGCATTTCCTATAATCATTTCTACAGCTACTACAGTTGCAGCATTTATTCCTTTAGGTATGTGGCCAGGTGTTATGGGACAATTTATGATTTACTTCCCTATTACATTATCTGTAGTATTAGGTTCTTCTTTATTTGTCGCCATCTTCTTTAACTCAGTATTAGTATCTCAATTTATGACTATTGAAGATAAAGAAATGCCCTTCCAAAACATCATTAAGATATCTGCAATAGTTGGTGGTATTGGGTTATTGATTATGATTTTTGGAGGATCTTTTAGAGCATTAGGTACCTTAATGATTGTGTCTGTGATTTTACTTTGGGTATATCGTTTATTTTTACGTTCATGGGCTAATGGATTTCAGAATAAAATTTTACCAAAATGGGAACGTTTCTATGAAAAGGCATTACGTGGTGCTTTACGAGGCAGAAAACCAATATTTATAGCTGTTGGGACCGTTATAGTACTAATAATCACTTTTATGGGGTTCGGAGCTTCAATGGAAAGTAAAAGGACTAAAGTGGAGTTTTTTCCTGACAATACACCAAACCAAATTATAGTATACATTGAATATCCTGAAGGCACTGATATAGAAAAGACAAATGCAATTACTAAAGATATAGAAAAACGTGTTTTCAAGATTTTAAATGAAGAGACTTACATGAAGGGTGATTTCAACTTCTTAACGGAAAGTGCCGTATCACAAGTAGGAGAAGGTGCGGGAAATCCACAAACTGATGGTGGTTCAGCAGCAGAAATGCCTCATCGCGGAAAGATTACTGCTTCCATGCGTGAATATAAATATCGGGACGGTGCTGATAGTAATATTTTGCTAAAAAAAGTTCAGGAAGATTTACAAGGAATTTATCCTGGAGTGGCTATTTCAGTAGAAAAAGATGCAGTCGGTCCACCAGCAGGTTATCCTATAAATATTGAATTAGAGGGCGATGATTATAGCGAATTAATAGCTACCGCTGAAAAAATGCGTGATTTTATCAATACTAAAAATATTCAAGGTATTGATGAATTAAAAATCGATGTTAATAAATCTAAACCATCAATGCAAGTTTTAGTGGACAGGAAAAAGTCAGGAGAATTGGGCGTTACAGCAGGACAAGTTGGTCAACAATTACGTAATTCCATTTTTGGTGCTAAAGCGGGCATCTACAAGAAGGATGGTGAAGATTATGATATCTATGTGAGGTTTAACGAAGAGAATCGTTATAATACCAGCGCCATTTTCAATCAAAAAATCACGTTTAGAGATATGGCTTCTGGTCAAATTAAGGAAATTCCAGTTTCTACAGTGGCAAAACAAAAGAACAATTCTGGCTTTAGCGCTATCAAACATAGAGATGTAAAACGAGTTGTAACACTATATTCAGCTCTAGCTCCTGGGTTTATTGATGCTGCGGCTATTGTAGATGAAATTAAGAAAGAAATGAAGAGTTTCGAAGAACAACCTAATGGTGTGAAAATTGATTACACAGGACAAATTGAAGAACAAAAAAAGCAGCAAGATTTCTTGAATCTAGCATTTATGGCGGGGTTAGCCTTAATTTTCTTTATTTTAATATTCCAATTTAACTCAATATCAAAGCCAGCAATTATAATGTTGGCCATTTTTCTGAGTTTTATTGGAGTTTTTGGAGGAATTGTAATAACAGGAAGCTCATTTGTAATCATGATGACTATGATGGGAATTATTTCGTTGGCAGGTATTGTGGTAAATAATGGTGTGGTACTTCTAGATTACACACAATTATTAATAGATCGGAAAAAAGTTAAACTCGATTTAGAAGACGAACAATACTTGAAGCAAGACGATTTAATTGAGGCTATTGTGAAGGGAGGAAAAGCGCGTTTACGACCTGTGTTATTAACCGCAATTACAACTATTTTGGGATTAATTCCGTTGGCTACTGGAATCAACATTAATTTCTTTGGTTTCTTCGCGAATTTTAGTCTTGGTGGTAATGATAATCTTTACATTGGTGGTGATAACGTAATTTTCTGGGGGCCATTAGCTTGGACTGTGATTTATGGATTGCTCATAGCAACATTCTTAACTCTAATTGTTGTTCCTATTTTATTCTTCTTGTCAACTAAATTTAAAATGTGGTTATATAAAAACAGAAATGCTGAAGTAAGTTTAGTGCATAAGCAAAAGGAGATTTTTAATGTTGATCCGCGTTTGGAAAAAGCCTAAACTACAGGTTAAATTAGGTAGATTAATAGCAAAGGAGCCAAAAAGTAATTTTTGGCTCCTTTTAATTTTATTATAAGGTATTATAACTTTATTAATCGTTCTACTTGTTTGCTGTTCCCTGAAGTTAAGGAGACAAAATAAACCCCTGACTTAAAATTTTTCATATCAAATTGTAAAACATCAATTGAATTAGCATCTTCAAGCAGAACGTTAAATTCTTGTCCAAGAGTATTATATAGTTTCACCGAAATTGTTTCAGATAAAACAGTATTTGCAAGTTTAAGATTTACCAAATTTTCAACGGGATTAGGAAATACTTGGACCAAACTAGCAGGTTCAAAAGTTTCAGTGCTTAAGTTTCCCAAATCCCAATAATCATCAATTACTTGCTGAATTTCAGGATATTTCGTGCCATCAGTCTCATCATGTTCCGCGCGTTGTGCTAAAATTTCATCTTTAAGTTCTAGAATTATATCGGTGTAGGCTGGATTGCCGTATTGATTGTTTAATTCCTGTGGATCGGTAGTCAAATCGTAAAACTCCCATGCCACAGGTGTTCTTTCAATAAGGTTAGAATTATTAAGCCATGGAAGAGATTTGGTACCGTACTTCCATGTTTTATAGTGCCTACCATAGTAAAAAATCAGTTTATAGTCTTTGGTTCTTATACCAAAATGTGCTGGAATATCGTGGTGAACCAAATGCATCCAATACCTGTAATATGTGCCTTTTCGCCATTCACCTTGTGCTTCACCTTTTATAGTTTTCATAAAACTTTTTCCTTGCATGTATGATGGTACTGTTCCTCCTGCCAGTTCAATTAACGTGGGTGCAAAATCAGTATTATTAATCAAAAGATCGGATCTTCTTCCTTCAGAAATTAAATCAGGATAATGCACAATGAAAGGCATACGCATAGATTCCTCATACATCCATCTCTTATCTTGATAATCGTGCTCACCTAACATCATCCCTTGGTCCCCGGTATAAATAATTATGGTGTTATCCCATAGCCCTTCGTCTTTTAAATAATCAAATAAAATTTTAAGATTATCATCTATTCCTTTTACACAACGTAAATAATCCTTTAAATAACGTTGGTACGCAGCACTGGTTAAAGCATCACCTTGTAAGGAAGAATTGGAGTAATAATGATCGGAATAATTCCTAACAATATGTCTTTTGGAGATTGAAGTCCCTATTTTATGAATAAGACTATCATTTTTACCTCGATTAGCTTCAGAGCCAAAATTCGGTTGTGAGTAAAGACTTGTTGGTTCGGGTATATCTGTACTTGCTAGATAACTGGCGTAACGCGTAGCATATTCAAAAAAATCATGTGGAGCTTTGTAATGGTGCATCAAAAAGAAGGGCTTTGTCTTATCCCTACCTGTTAAATAATTTAGTGATAAATTAGTAATAACATCAGAAGAATGTCCACTATGTGTAATAGTATTATTAGGCCAATTACCCCTACCTTTTTCTCTAAAAGTGGGGTTAAAGTATTTCCCCTGCCCTGGAAGGACCTTATAAAAATCGAAATTAGGCTCCTCCTTTAAATGCCATTTCCCTATCATTGCCGTAGAGTATCCCAAACTTTTAAGCTCCATCGCTAGGTAATGTTGACTTGGAGAAAGTGTGCCATCAAGGTCAAGAACACCATTTGTTTGCGAATATTGCCCGGTGATAATATTTGCTCTACTTGGAGTGCAAATAGAATTGGTGCAAAATACATTATCGAAAACAATCCCATTACTCGCCAAATCGTCAAGGTTTGGAGTAGGATCTAAACTAGCTAACCTCCCACCATAGGTTCCAACCGCTTGAGAGGTATGATCATCAGACATAATAAAAATTATGTTGGGCTGATCTTGAGCAGTTAAATTGTAAAAACTAAGCAAAAGTACTAGACAAAGTACAACTAATTGATTTTTAGTAGTTCTATTTAAACACATAGCGTATTTTTTAAGTTGGAAAGATACCAAAAAATAAAATTGTATACAAAATACAAAATAGCGCTTAAGCCTCAAAAAATACCATTATGCCGAGTATTGATCTTAAGCTCACTTTTAAAACTGAATTAGCCCTCATAAATGATGCAACAATCACATATCTTATGTAAATTTGCACCTCAATTTTTTCACTAATGTATAGAAGTCATACCTGTGGCGAATTAAGAGCGTCGCATGCAAATAAAGAAGTTACCTTATCTGGTTGGGTACAAGGCGTAAGAGATAAAGGATTTATGGTTTATATAGACGTACGAGACCGTTACGGTATAACTCAATTGTATTTTGATGAAGAGCAAACCGAAGCTTCGATATTAAAAAATGCACAGAAATTAGGACGGGAATTTGTAATTCAAGTTTCTGGAAAAGTTCAGGAGCGCGCTTCTAAAAACCCAAATATCTCAACAGGTGATATCGAGGTTTTAGTATCAAAACTCACCATCTTAAATGAAGCTAAACTACCTCCGTTTACTATTGAAGATGATACAGATGGCGGTGAAGATTTAAGAATGAAATATCGTTATTTAGATATTCGAAGAAACCCTGTAAAAGACAGTCTTATTTTTAGACACAAGGTAACTCAAGAAGTGCGTAATTATTTATCTAAGGAAGGATTTATTGAGGTTGAAACACCTTATCTAATAAAATCTACGCCAGAAGGTGCACGTGATTTTGTAGTGCCGTCTCGAATGAATGAAGGTCAGTTTTACGCATTACCGCAATCCCCTCAAACCTTCAAACAATTATTGATGGTAGGCGGTATGGATAAATACTTTCAGATTGTAAAGTGTTTTAGAGATGAAGATTTACGTGCCGATAGACAGCCAGAATTCACACAAATTGACTGTGAAATGGCGTTTATAGAGCAGGAGGATATTTTAAATGCTTTTGAAGGATTAACACGTCATTTACTAAAAGAAATTAAGGGTGTAGACATTGAAAAATTCCCAAGAATGCAATACGACGATGCGATGCGTTTGTACGGAAACGACAAACCTGACATTCGCTTTGGGATGGAATTTGGCGAACTTAATGAAGTTACACAACACAAAGAATTCAACGTTTTTAATAAAGCGGAATTAGTTGTTGGAATTGCAGTTCCAGGTGGCAATAGTTATACTAGAAAGGAAATTGATAAACTGATTGATTGGGTAAAACGTCCACAGGTTGGTGCGCTTGGTATGGTATATTGTCGCTGTAATGACGATGGTTCCTTTAAATCTTCAGTGGATAAGTTTTACGATCAGGAAGATTTGGCAAAATGGGCAAAGATAACACGAGCTAAAGCTGGAGACTTAATTTGTGTACTTTCAGGAGGCACCAATAAAGTGCGCGCGCAATTAAGTGCATTACGCATGGAGTTAGCAGAACGATTAGGACTACGAAATCCTGATGAATTTGCTCCACTTTGGGTTATGGATTTTCCACTGTTAGAATGGGATGAAGAAACGGAGCGTTTTCATGCAATGCATCACCCTTTTACTTCTCCAAAACCAGGTCAATTGGAATTATTAAAAACTGATCCTGGTGCCGTTAAAGCCAATGCTTACGATTTGGTATTGAATGGTAACGAAATTGGAGGAGGTTCTATAAGAATACACGATAAGGCAACTCAATCTCTTATGTTTGATTATTTAGGGTTTACACCTGAAGAAGCAAAAGCCCAATTCGGGTTCTTAATGGATGCCTTTCAATATGGAGCTCCACCACATGGTGGCCTAGCGTTTGGATTAGATAGATTGGTAGCCATTTTGGGCGGACAAGAAACCATTCGCGATTTTATTGCCTTCCCAAAGAACAACTCAGGACGTGATGTAATGATTGATGCGCCTGCCCCAATTGATGATGAACAGTTAGAAGAATTAAGTTTAAAACTGAATTTAAAATCTTAAGTACGAAATCCCGCCAATGCGGGATTTTTTGTTAATTTTAATTAATGTAATAGGAAGAAATTGAGTTTCAGAAGTCTTTTACGACGATTTTTAATTTGGAAATACAAGCATATTTCCGAACGCCAGTTCATTTATATACTTAGCATTTTTGTTGGTTTTCTGGCGGGGTTAGGAACGGTAACATTAAAAAACTTAACGCACGCCATTCGCGCATTTTTTATTTCGAATGTCTTTCAAGATTACCAAAGTTCGCTCTATTTTATTTTACCTATCGTTGGCTTGCTTCTGGTATATGTTGTGAAACAAACTTGGTTAAAAAAGCATATTGGTCATGGCATTTCTACCACGCTTCATGCTATTTCCAAACTAAACGGTATTATTCCCAGATACAATATTTATGCAGCACTAATTACCGCGCCTTTGACCGTTGGATTTGGTGGATCTGTGGGGTTACAAGGACCTGCTGTAAGCGTGGGTTCCGCTCTTGGTTCTAATGCAGCACGCTTATTTCATATGAGTACAAAAACAAGATTATTACTTATAGCCTGTGCTGCTGCGGGCGCTATGGCGTCCATGTTTAAAGCGCCCATTGCAGCTATAATTTTTGCTATTGAAATTTTTAGTTTAGACATTGCGTTTGCTTCACTTGTTCCACTTTTATTAGCTTCTGTTTCAGCAGTTGTAACTTCGTACTTTTTCCTTGGAACCGATGTATTGTTGCGTTTTGAATTGACCGATAAATTTCAGATTAACGATATTGGCTTTTATGCAATTCTGGGTGTGGTTACGGGCTTGATGTCAGTGTACTATTCAAAAGTGTTTTTTGGCATTACCAATTTTTTCAAAAAGTTTGAAAGTCGTGCAAAACGTTTGCTAATTGGAGGACTTGCTATTGGCACCATGCTTTATGTAATTCCACCACTTTATGGTGAAGGTTATGGTGTAATGAACAATCTTTTAAAAGGTGATCACATTGCCGCCATTGGTACAACCCCATTTAATTTAGATTTAGAAAACATCTGGATAGTCATTGGTCTACTGTTAGGAATTACCATTTTTAAGGCTATTGCTATGACTACTACTTTCGGCGCTGGTGGTGTTGGTGGTGTTTTTATACCAACCTTAGTTATGGGTAGTGCTTTAGGCAATGCCTTTGCAAAAATCATTAATAATTTAGGGTTAGACTTTCATGTATCAGAATCTAATTTTACCTTAATTGGTATGACGGGATTGATGGCAGGAGTTTTACACGCGCCTCTTACCGCAATATTCTTGATAGCAGAAATTACAGGAGGTTATGAGCTTTTTGTACCCTTAATGTTGGTTGCAGCTATCTCCTTCTCTATTACAAAATATTACATTTCACATTCTATTTACACCTTGAAATTGGCAAAAAGAGGCGAATTAATTACCCATGACAAAGACAAAAATGTTTTGATGATGTTGGAGATTGATAAGGTAATTGAAACCAATTTTATTATCCTAAAACCCGAAATGAAACTTCGGGAAGTGCTTGAAAATGCCGTGGCCAAATCCTCGCGAAATCACTTCCCGGTCGTCAATAAAAATCATGAATTTTTAGGCGTTATACGTTTGGATGATATTAGGCATATGATGTTTAATACCGAACTTTATGATAAAGTAGATGTGCAAAGTTTGATGCATGCTGATGCTGGTATTATCAATTATGAAAAAGACACTATGAATACCATTATGGATAAATTTAAAACCAGTGGGGCTTGGAATTTACCAGTAATCAAAAGCGGAAAATATTATGGGTATATTTCTAAATCTAAATTACTAACAGCTTACCGCAGACAACTAATTAATGTAACACACTAATGGACAATAAAGGATTTGAGGTTAAATTGAACGGCAAATTGTTAACCAAAGCTGGTTTACAAAATAACCATGGTGTTTTAAGCTGTATTTTGGATGCTACTTTTCGAAAAACAGACAAGAAACAAGAACTTTGGCTTAACGTTTCTGGTCTTAATTCAGATACAAATCAATATACAAAATGGATAATTTCCGAAGAACTTGAAGAAGACGACATAGTCTCAATAAAAATAATTAATGGCCCATTTGACAAACCCTCAAAATTAGTTGAGCGAAAAGCAAAAGAGCGTACCTTAAAAGAAAAACTTAAAGTATACCATCAATTAAAAGAAGAACTAAAAGACCATCTTGAGGAATGAAAATTTTAAAAGCCCTTACATTAATCTTGTTTCTTATTTCAGCTGCTTTAATCATCTTTGGATTTACTTTAGCATCTGAAACATCTCAAAAATTAATTGGTTTTGGTGTTGCAATACTTTTTCTTTTAGTGTTTCCTCTATTCTCATATTATAGATGGAAAGGTAAAGACATCAAAGATTATATGCTTACAAAGGAGAACTTAGATAAAATGCGTGAAAGCCAGAAAGAAAACAAGTTATAAAAAAATAAAATTCTAGTCTTTTACACATCTACAACTTTGCATTATACTAGTACTTACCGTACCTGTTGTACTTACAAGAACATTTGGTTCTATTCGTACCTGTAGATACGAATTTGGAAAACCACCAGATGTAGAGGTATAATAATATCCCTTTTCGCCAATATCATTAAACTCTGAAAAATACCAACCACCCGATAGCAAATCAAAACCAACAAGTTCACCTTGTTGCGCTGCAAGAGGTTTTAAAAACACATGAGCTGCGTTAATACCACCAAGATAATCTATGAGCGTATTCCACTCCTCTTGAGATGGTAAATGCCAACCATCAGGACAAGCAGTTTGAGCTGCATTACCTGTATACAATTTGCCATAGATAAAGCAATTTTCAGCTTCATCTTGATAGCAGGTACTTTCGTCATCACCTGTATCAAAATTTAAATTTTCAGCAAACCAGGTTTGACTTCCAATGGTAACTGTTTTATAAACCTGACCATCACGTGTATCTGTAAACTGATTTAGAGGAGTAACCGTATCATCATTTGAACATGATAGTAATGCTAACAAGTAAAAAAATATTACAAATTTAAATTTCATCTTTCTGGTATTTTTATATTCAACTCAATTTAAATTACGTCTCATAATAAAGAAACGTTTTAACAAAGCACTTGCCTCTTCCGCCAATATACCTCCTTCTAATTTTGTTTTAGGATGCAACTTCGTATTCATATTGATAAATCCCCGTTCCAAATCTCTAGCTCCATAAACTATCCTAGAAATCTGGCTCCAATATAAAGCCCCTGCACACATTTGACAAGGTTCCAATGTAACATACATAGTACATCCTTTTAAATATTTGCCTCCCAAAAAATTAGCCGCTGCAGTAATGGCCTGCATTTCGGCGTGGGCAGTAACATCATTTAACAATTCTGTTAAGTTATGTCCACGAGCGATGACTTTATTATCAATCACAATAACAGCGCCTACTGGAATTTCTCCTTTTTCAAAAGCCATTTCTGCCTCCTGAAGAGCTTTTTTCATGAAATAGGTGTCATCAAAAGGTTCTATCATCTATGCTAAAATACAAATTCAATCTCGTACTTTTGCTTAGTGCAAAATTCTATTTTAACCAACATAAACTCGCCAAAAGAATTACGTCTTTTAGATCAAAAAGACTTGCTTTTGCTTGCAAAAGAACTCCGTGAATTTATCATCAACATTGTCGCCACCAAAGAAGGTCATTTAGGTGCAAGTTTAGGGGTTGTAGAACTCACCATTGCACTACATTATGTATTTAATACACCAAAAGACGAGTTAATTTGGGATGTAGGTCATCAAGCATACGGACATAAAATTTTAACCGGCCGTAAAAACAATTTTCATACTAATCGACAATTAAATGGTATAAGCGGTTTTCCAAAACGAAGTGAAAGCGAATACGATTCTTTTGGTGTTGGGCATTCCTCAACTTCCATTTCGGCAGCTCTGGGAATGGCAATCGCTTCAAAATTAAAAGGCGAAGACAAGCACCATATTGCTGTAATAGGTGATGCATCCATTGCGAGTGGAATGGCTTTTGAAGGTTTAAATCATGCTGGTGTTACAGACGCCAATTTATTAGTGGTTTTAAATGATAATGCCATTGGGATAGACCCAAGCGTAGGCGCTTTAAAACAATACTTAACCAATATTAAAAAAGGCACTCAAAAACGGAATAACATCATTGAAGCTTTAAATTTTGACTATTCCGGACCAATTGATGGACATGATTTAGATAATATTATTTCTGAACTAGAACGCTTAAAAACTGTTGAAGGGCCAAAATTATTGCATATTATTACAACCAAAGGCAAAGGTTTAAAGCAAGCTGAAATAGATCAAGTAAAATATCATGCCCCTGGAAAATTCAATTCTCAAACAGGAGAACTAATTAGCAAATCTCCCTCTCAAGAAGCCCCAAAATTTCAAGATGTATTTGGACATACCATTGTAGAATTAGCTAAACAAAATAAAAACATAGTAGGTATAACTCCGGCTATGCCAACTGGTAGTTCTTTAAAATATATGATGGAAGAAATGCCAGATAGGTCTTTTGATGTTGGCATTGCCGAACAACATGCAGTAACACTTGCCGCTGGTATGGCTACCCAAGGATTAATTCCGTTTTGTAATATATATTCAACCTTCCTACAACGCGCCTATGACCAAATTATTCACGATGTGGCTTTACAAAAACTACCTGTGGTATTTTGTTTAGATCGTGCTGGTTTGGTAGGACAAGATGGAGCAACACATCATGGTGTTTTTGATTTGAGCTATTTGCGTTGCATTCCAAACCTTATAATTTTTGCACCCAGAAATGAAGTGGAACTGCGCAACATATTGTATACTGCACAATTGGGACTTGAACAACCCATAGCCATACGTTATCCTCGTGGAAGAGGCGTAACCATCGATTGGAGACAAACTTTCTCTAAAATTGAAATAGGTAAAAGCATTCAGCTTAAAAAAGGAAAAACTCTTGCGGCTTTAAGTGTTGGAACCATAGCAAATAAGGTTTCTATAGCTGTAAAAGATTTAGATATTTCGCACTACGATATGCGTTTTATAAAACCTTTGGATGAAGAAGTGTTACATACCATTTTTGAAGAATACGACACCATAATTACCATTGAAGATAATGCTATTAAAGGTGGGTTTGGTTCAGCCATTTTAGAATTTGCTTCGGAATATGGTTATAACAACACAATAAAAACCATAGGTATTCCTGATGAATTTATTGAACATGGTAGTGTTGATGAATTACAAGAGCAAGTTGGGCTAGACACTGAAAGCCTTAAACAGATAATCGACGAACTTTTAATTGAAGCTAATAATTAAAATGAAGCAGCGTTTTACATTTTTGATACTCACCGTATTAATAATAGGTTTTACCACCTTTAAGTCTTGCAAAGAAAATAGCAGAAAATTTGAAACTTTGGTATGGTTTGACGAATTTGAAGGTAATGGTGTTATAGATACCACTAAATGGTTTCATCAAACCAAAATTCCTGCTCATGGTAGTTGGTACAATAATGAAATTCAACACTATACCAATAGAATTGAAAATACATTTCTAGATAATGGCTACTTACATATTGTTGCAAAAAAAGAAAGCTTTAAAGACCAAGGCGTTGCTAAGACATACACCTCTGCACGCTTAAACTCTAAATATGCGTTTACTTATGGTCGCATTGAGGTTCGCGCTAAATTACCATATGGTGTTGGTACATGGCCTGCTATTTGGATGTTAGGCAAAACTATAAACGAAAAAGGCGCGTATTGGGAAACCCAAGGTTTTGGTTCTACTAGTTGGCCCGAATGCGGTGAAATTGATATTATGGAACATTGGGGGCACCGACAAAATTTTATTCAAAGTGCATTACACAATACATCTAGCCATGGTAATACTAAAAACCTTGGTGGTAGAACTTTGGAGGATGTATCTAATACATTTCATGTTTATGCTGCGGAATGGACCAAAGACAAAATAACCTTCAGTATTGATGGCATTGAACATTACACCTACAAACCTGAAATAAAAAATGAGGACACATGGCCGTATGATACCGATCAATATTTATTATTAAACGTGGCTATACAACCAAAAATTGCTACCACTTTTACCGAAAGTGCTATGCTTGTAGATTATGTAAGGGTGTATCAATAAAGTTTTTACTTAAATCTACTAAAAGGAAACTCCTTCAATCTTTTTGAAATTCTGAATGGCTTTACTATCACTCAATAAAGATACATAGTGACAAACGGCAAGTAAACGTTCGTATAAACTTGGTACTTTAAAATTTATAGTTTCAGGAAGACGCTTTAGAACAAGCTGGTCGTAATTTGATGACATACCATTAAAACTACGATTTACGGCCGCGGTATAAACAGATAGTAATTTATTGATAATTTGATATCCTGCAATTTCTTTATCAATTACTTCTTCGGAATGGTAAATATTCTCTACGCTTATTTTGATAATATCCTTTATTTGAGCTTCAAACTTACTTTTATCTAGCAATGCGCAATCGAACGTACCATTTAAAATGGCATTTTCATGTTTCATAAAAATATCTACAGCATCATTGATAAGCGCACCAATTGCCAAAGCACGTAAATAACCTACGCGATCTTCCTTATTATTAAGCGCATAATAATTTTGAGGAATGATGTTGTCTCGTATAACCTTGGAGAGATATTCTAAAGCAAACTCTTCTTGAATTAAACCCAAGTTAATGCCATCTTCAAAATCGATAATAGTATAGCAAATGTCATCGGCAGCTTCTACCAAATATGCTAAAGGGTGGCGTGCGTAACTTATATCCGTACTACTTCTTTTACTAAGCCCTAATTCATTTGCCACATCTTGAAACGCCTCTTTTTCTGCCTGAAAAAAACCATATTTTTTATCAGCAATATGTTTAGATGGCTTATTCGGTAAAGATTCTTTTGGGTATTTGGTAAAAGCACCTAAAGTAGCATAGCTTAAGCGGAGTCCGCCCTCACGTCCTGCTCTACTTTGGGTTAATATTTTAAATCCGTTAGCATTACCTTCAAATTCGCAAAGATCTTGATACTCTTTGTCTGATAACTGGTCTTTATATTGTCTACCTTCTCCAGACTTAAAAAACTCGCCTATCGACTTTTCACCTGAATGTCCAAAGGGTGGATTACCAATATCGTGGGCTAATGCTGCTGTTGCTACAATAGCACCAAAGTCGTTGGCTTGAAACCCATGAATATTTTGTAGATGTGGATGTTTTTCCAAAACTTTCTGACCTACTTTACGCCCTAGCGAACGCCCAACCACACTTACTTCTAAACTATGTGTTAAGCGTGTATGCACGAAATCTGTCTGTGATAAAGGAATAACCTGTGTTTTATCTTGTAAACTCCTAAATTCTTGAGAAAATATAATACGGTCATAATCTACTTCAAAGCCCAATCGGGTTTCATCTTGTTCTTTTCGCAGTCGTTTATTGGTATCACCAAAGCGTTTTAAGGATAGGAGTTGTTCCCAATTCATAGTTTAAGATTAAGATGCGTGAATATACTAAAGAAATTACTTTAAATTACTCAAAAATTGCCTCCACTTTTAAATCAAAATTAATCTTAAAAGATATTTCTCACAGACAAAATACAGTAAAATTAGGCGAACTACAAGTCTTATTTTTGGAGCAAAATCACCTCATGAACCTCTTAACATTAGGGTAACATTTTATTCATTTATGATTAACGATTTGGTAACATACTATCGCTGGAAACTATCGATTTTTGCAATGCTGGAACGCATCTTTTATGAAGTATTTAATTCTTTTAGCTTTTGTATTCATCTCAAGTCTTGGATTCTCTCAAGACACTGGTATGATCATTGGTAAGATATTGGATAAAGAATTGAATAACGAACCTTTGATGTTTGCAAACATCTCTCTAAAAAACAGTAAGTTAACATCTACATCTAACGAAACTGGAACTTTTCTTTTAGATAACTTAGCAGATGGAAAACATATTGTTATTTGCAGCTATCCCGGATATGAAAGAAGGGAAGTTGAAGTTGAAATAGTATCGGGTCAGCCAACAGAAGTAAAGATTACTTTAGCAGCAAAAAGATTAACTTTAGCCACTGCATCTACATCCGCCACCGCTAAGGATCAATAGATAATTTCTCTTTTTTTATACTGAAATTCAATTTCTGTTTAAAAGTCATTGGACACTCCTTGTTATAATAAAACATTCCTACCAAAAGAATACCAGTACTAATCTTTACTTATCGAAGAATTGGCTCATTTCAATGTTAAGAAATTGTTGTCTTAAAACTAAAAACGCAACGGTTTTCATAACATTATTATAACGCTTTTGTTACAGTTCTTTAATGAGTGGGTAACGTGATATTCACAATGTAGTAGTTTCTTTGCCCCATAAAATTTATGACACAAAATTATATTTAAAGAAAAACTCATGAAAAAATTATTTTTAACTCTTTTAGTTGCATCTACTTTAGTTTTTACTGGATGTTTTAAAGATGATGATACACCTATTGTTGTTGAAGAAATCACAATAATAAATGAAGGTAATGGTACTGGCAATAGCGGTACTCCAATTGTTGTTAAAGCAGGAGGTATTGCTTTGGATGAAACTTGGACTGCTGATAATATTTATGAATTGGACAGAAGAGTTGTTGTTCAAGACGGTGTAACTCTTACTATTGAGCCTGGAACTATCATTAAAGGTAGAGCAGGTACTGGTTCTTTAGCCTCTGCATTAATCGTTGCTAGAGGAGGTAAAATTAACGCAGTTGGTACTGCTGGTAGCCCAATTATATTCACTTCAACAAGTGATAATATTGATGCTGGTGAAACTGCAGGCACTAACCTAACTTCAGAAATTAGAGGTCTTTGGGGTGGTTTAATCATTTTAGGTAAAGCACCTTGTTCATTAAAAGGAGATTTAATAGAAACTCAAATTGAAGGTATTCCTGCGGATGATACTTTTGGTCTTTACGGTGGCGATGTTGCTGATGACGATTCCGGAAGATTAGAGTACGTTTCTATCCGTCACGGTGGAGCTTTAATTGGAGAAGGTAATGAAATTAATGGTTTAACTCTTGGTGGTGTTGGTAACGGTACTGTGATTAACCATGTTGAAGTCGTTGCGAACGTAGATGACGGAATTGAATTCTTCGGTGGAACTGTAAATGCTTCTAACCTATTAGTGTGGGCACAAGGTGATGATGCTATTGATATTGACCAAGCGTATTCTGGAACTATTGACAACGCTGTTGTTGTTTTAGGAGCTGCTTCTGATCATGCTTTTGAAATAGATGGTCCGGAAGGAACGTCTGAAGGTAAATTCACATTAACTAATGCTACCATAATCGGTAATCTTGACACTGCAAACGGCGAGTATGCTGATTACAGATCTAAGGCAATGGGTACTACTTCTAACGTATTTGCTAAAGGTTTTAAAGAAAGTTCGGATGTTGAGTTAGACAACAATGGTGTTTCTCAAAACTTCTTAGATGGCGACTTAGTTTTTGGAACTTGGGAAATTGTTGGTTTTGATAATAGTGTTTTCGTTGAAAAAGTTGGTTGTTTAGAAAACTGTGATGACGATGATGATGACAATGATGTAGATGAAGATAAAATTATCTTATCCCCATCTTTTACAGAAAGAGCTGCTAATTGGGCTTCACAAGTTACTGATGGCGCCGAAACAGTTGGAGCTAACACGTCGTTACTTGCATGGACGTACGCTAACGCTGCTGGAGGTTTAGGCTTCTAATTAATCACTCTTTAAATAACATATTACTGCCATTCACAAGGTGGGTGGCAGTTTCCAAAATATATATATGAAAAATACTTATATATTTCTTGCGCTATTTTTTGGAATGGTTATGGGTGTTTTTGCTCAAACTGGTACAGTAACAGGTAATATTGCTGACGGAGCTTTTAACAACGAACCTATGGCTTTTGCCAATATAATAGTAAAAGGAACTACTAAAGGTACTACCTCTGATTTTGATGGTAAATACCAGTTAGATTTAGAGGCAGGCACCTATACATTAATATACTCTTATGTGGGATATGAAACTAAGGAAATAACAGGAGTAGTTATTAAGTCTGGAGATGTTACTACTTTAGATGTTACTCTAAATACAAATTCTTTAGAAGCTGTAGTTGTAACTACTACGGTTAAACGAAATACTGAAAGTGCAGTATTAAATATCCAAAAAAAATCAGTTACACTATTAGATGGATTATCTTCACAAACGATAAAGTCCAGTGGTGCTGGAGATTTAGCAAGTGCAGTAAAAAGTGTACCTGGTGTTTCTGTTGAGGGTGGCAAATACGTTTATGTGCGTGGTCTTGGAGACAGATATACCAAATCAACTCTTAATGGTGTTGACATACCAGGTTTAGATCCGGACAGAAACACAATTCAAATGGATATTTTCCCGACAAACATTCTGGATAATATCATAGTAATTAAATCAGCAGCGGCAGAATATCCTGCCGACTTTACTGGTGGTGTTGTAGACATTGTTACTAAGGATTTTCCAACAAAGTTTGAGGCATCTATCTCAATTGGCGGTGGATTTAATCCGGATATGCACGGGAAAGACAATTTCTTAATTGGATCTGGTGGTGATACAGACTTTTGGGGGTACGACGACGGTACTAGAAGTGTACCCATTAACAGATATCAAGAAATTCCTGGAACTTTTCCAGATGCCAATGGTGTTTTAAGAGCAGGACTATTAAATTCTCTAACTGGAAGATTTGATGGTGAATTAAGAGCTCAAGAAGAAACAAGTGCTCCTAATTTTGATTTTGGTTTCACTATTGGTGATCAATTTGAAGTTGGTGATGATAAATTAGGGTATTTAGCATCTTTTTCTTACAAAAACAACACCACATTCTATGAAGAAAGACTGGATGGTGCATTTGTTGTTGATCCAACTGATAGATCTAGAACAGAACTATTAACAAACCGATTTTCAGTAGGTCGTGAAGGAATAAACAATGTATTATTAAATGGACTTGTAGGTTTAACTTATAAAACTGAAAGATCAAAGTACAAACTAAATGTACTTCATATTCAAAACGGCGAATCTGCAGGAGGTTTCTTTAGTCAAAGAATTTCTCAAGACGGTATTGGTGGCGGTATTGAACCTTTAACCAAAGATGCTATTACGTATACTGAACGCTCGGTTACCAATTTATTAATTAACGGTACTCATACTTTTGGCGCTAAAAGCGACTGGAAGTTTGATTGGAAATTATCTCCTACCTTCTCTAAAGTATATGATTTAGATCATAAAGTAACACCTTTACAAGAAACTGATCAAGGTGAGTTCTTTATAAGTCCTTCTGCGGCCACATTCCCCATTCGTATTTGGCGTTTCTTACAGGAAGAAAATTGGGCTTCAAAGTTTGATTTTAGTAAAAGATACGAGCTAGGAGGTAGACCTGCAAAGGTGAAATTTGGAGGTGCATATACTTACAAATTCAGAGACTTTAGTATAGATGATTGGACGTTTAATAATAACGGTGCCGAAGTTGCTAACGGAAATCCCAACAATTTATTAACTCCAGGCAATCTATGGAGTAGAGATAATCAAGTTACTGGAACATTTTTAATTTCTGCAGATAAGTTTAATCCAGGTGATGCCTACGAAGGTGAGCATAATATTGGAGCGACGTATATCTCAAATGAATTCAATATCTCTGAGAAGTTAAAATCTATTATTGGTTTAAGAGCGGAGAACTTTGTTGCTTACAATACAGGTACAGACAATACTAATAGAATTGATTATTTAAGAGAAAAAATTATTGATAAATTTGATTTATTCCCTTCTGCTAACTTTATTTATGCTGTTAAGGATAACTCGAATGTTAGGGCTTCTTACTATAGAACTACCGCTCGTCCTTCTTTTAAGGAAGCGTCATTTTCTCAAATCTTTGATCCTATTACAGATAGACTCTTTATTGGTAATATCAATGTACAGCCGACATATGTAAATAACTTTGATTTAAGGTTTGAACGCTTTGGAGAAGGTGCACAAATGTTTGCTGTAAGTGCATTTTATAAAAAGTTCAAAGATCCAATAGAACAGTCTTTCTTCGAAGCTGCTCCTACTCAATTATCGGTTGCTAACTTAGGTGAAGCTGATGTTTATGGTGCTGAAGTTGAATTTAGACAAAACTTAGGATTTATTACTGAAGGTTTAGAAAATTTAAGATTTTCGATGAATGTTTCGGTTACTGAGTCTGAATTAACTATGTCTCAAGGGGAATTTGATTCAAGAACTGCCAATGCAAGGGATGGAGAAACTATTGATAGAAAACGTAATTTACAAGGACAGTCGCCTTTCCTTATTAATACAAGCTTAAACTATGTAAACTCTGATATAGGATTACAAACTGGTTTATTCTTCAACATGCAAGGAAAAACGCTTGAAGTTGTAGGTTTAGGTGGTGTTCCTGATGTATTTACTTTACCATTTGAAAGTTTAAACTTTACATTTAATAAAGCATTTGGAAAAGATAAAAAATCATCTATCGATGTAAAAATCAGCAATATCTTAAATGCCGAAAGAGAAAGTGTTTTTGAATCCTTTCAAGCACAGGATCAAATTTTTTCACTAAGACAACCTTTTAGAGAATTCTCTATAGGTTATAGTTATAAATTTTAATTGGAAAACACATAAATAAAAAAAACCTCCAGAAATTCTGGAGGTTTTTTTATTTAAAAATATCTTATTTAGATAGTTTGGTTGCTTTTCTCAACTACTTTGGTGATTCGAGATTTATCGAAATCTACTTCTTTAACAGAATCTTCAGACCAAAATGTCCAAGTTCCAACTTTGTGGCCATTATCATAATTTCCAGAAGCAATTTTATTGCCCTTAACATCATAGCTTATCCATAAACCATGAAGTTTTCCTTCTTTATTGAAAGTACCTTGCTGCTCGATGCTACCATCAGCATAAAAATATGTGGCTTCAACTAAATCACCTTTTTGTACTTGCTTTACTTTTTTTGTATTTTCTTGAGCCATTAAAGATGCACTCATTAATACAACTACTAATATTGCTATATATTTTTTCATGTTTGTGCGGGGTTTTTATTAATAATTACTTTACAAAAGTAACATTAATTTTACTTTTACACAACATTTACGTAACATTAAATTAACATTAAACTCGCAATAAACTTATTTTCAATGTTTTAGTTAAATTAAATTTTTTAAAATTTAACATTAGCCTATTAGTTTATCGCTAGAACATTGCCATGTCTTACACTTCAATGCATACCTAACAAAAAGAACATAACATTGTGTTAACATCAGGTTCATTATAAAATAAGACATTTGTTTTTGATATTTTTTACTAAATAATGGAGAACATTTATATCTACATGCTAGTAGCTCTAGCGTTTTTGGCAGTGGCAGATTTAATAGTTGGTGTAAGTAACGATGCTGTAAACTTTTTAAATTCAGCCATAGGTTCAAAAGCAGTTTCTTTTAAAACCATAATGATTATTGCTAGTTTAGGTGTAGCTGTTGGCGCCCTCAGTTCAAGTGGGATGATGGAGGTGGCTAGAAAAGGTATTTTCAACCCCGGAGAGTTTATGTTTGACGAGATTATGGTCATTTTTATGGCTGTAATGATAACAGATATTTTGCTTCTCGATTTCTTTAACACGCTTGGTCTACCAACTTCAACAACGGTTTCCATTGTATTTGAACTTTTGGGTGCTTCTGTATGTATTGCTATTATCAAAATAGCTTCCGAAGATAACGGACAAACTATTTTAGATCTCGGTAATTACATCAATAATGAAAAAGCCATTGAGATTATTCTGGGCATATTACTCTCTGTTCTCGTCGCATTCTCCATCGGTGCCATCATTCAATATATTTCAAGACTGTTATTATCATTCAATTTTGCAAACAAACCAAAGTTTTATGGTGCTATATTTAGTGGTTTTGCTATTACTTCTATACTCTATTTCATTTTAATTAAAGGTGTAAAAAATGCATCCTTTATGAGTTCTGACATAAAGGCCTTAATCTCTGATAACAATCTTGCGCTTATTGGTATAAGTTTCGTGCTATTCACTATCATTTCAATGGCGTTAATTCAGTTCTTCAAACTTAATATCTATAAAATTATTATTGTAGTTGGAACCTTTGCGCTAGCCGTTGCTTTTGCCGGTAACGATTTGGTTAACTTTATTGGAGTGCCTATCGCAGCTTATAATTCTTATGAAGCTTGGTCTTTAAGCGCAATGTTACCTACTAACTTCCCAATGCTTGCTTTAAGTGAGCCTGTTGCCACAGAACCTTATCTTTTACTTATTGCTGGTTTGGTCATGGTGTTAACCTTATGGTTTTCTAGTAAAGCAAAAGCTGTTGTAAAAACATCGGTAGATTTATCAAGACAAGACCAAGTTAATGAGCGTTTTGAACCTAATTTCTTATCTAGAAATATTGTTAGACTAACTATTAACGCTTCTACACAATTTAACACCCTTATTCCCGAAGGTGTAAAAGCTTATATAGACAAACAATTCAAGCAACCACCAACTCTAGCTGTTGTAAGAGCAAAAGACAAACCAGCGTTTGATTTAGTAAGAGCATCGGTTAATTTAATGGTTGCAAGTGTACTAATTTCTATTGCTACTTCTTTAAAGTTACCTTTATCAACAACTTACGTAACCTTTATGGTTGCTATGGGTACATCTTTAGCGGATAGAGCTTGGGGCGCCGAAAGTGCTGTGTATCGTGTTGCAGGTGTGCTTAACGTTATTGGCGGTTGGTTTTTTACGGCATTAAGTGCGTTTGTTGCCGCAGCAATTATGGCGTTGTTACTGTATTATGGTGGTGCTTACGCGCTAACTGCGCTTTTAGTTCTTGCCATTGTTTTGCTTGTTAAAAACTACTTGACTCATAGTAAACAATCTAAAGAACTAAAAGAAGAATTTACGCTTCAAAAAGCTGAAAGCAGTTCAACCCAGGGCGTAATTGTTGAAAGTGCAAGTAATATTGCTAATGTGGTGAGACGTGGTAACAAAATTTATACTAGCGCCGTAAACGGTTTAGCAACGCATAATTTAAAAGTATTAAAGAAGAATAAAAGTCAAATAGATAAGTTATCACAGGAGATTGACGACCTAAAAGGTAACATTTATTATTTCATAAAAAACCTAGAGGATCCAAGTATTAATGCAAGTAACTTCTACATTAGTGTGTTAGATTACCTTCAGGATATGGCACAATCTTTAACCTATATTTCTAACGCCAGCTACAAGCACGTTAATAATAACCATAAGAAACTTAAATTTAGTCAGATTAAAGAACTTAAAGACGTTGATACTCATATGGAAGGCTTGTTAGAGCATACTAGAAACGTATTTGAGACTGAAAATTTTGACGATATTGGAGTCATTTTGAGCAAAAAACCTCAGTTTACTAGATTAGTAACAGACAAAATCCAAAAGCAAGTAGAGCGCACAAGATCGGAGGAGTCTAGCCCTAAAAACACTACGCTCTACTTTAGTTTTTTACTTGAAACCAAAGATTTATTAAAAGCCATTTGGGGCTTGCTTGAAGAATATCATGACGCACATGATGATTCTGTAAAGCCAGCAACCGTTAATGGTCCTGAAGAGGAATAAATCGAATAGATTAAAATTCTTTTTTACCAAATTCACTATCAATAAACTTGGATTTGTTTTTGCCTTGTTTGAAAGTATATGATAGGTTAAGAATAATCATATCTACTTCGTAAATATAATTGGTGGTTGTGAAAAATTCTCCCGTACGCCATGTTGTAATGCGCTGTTCGTTAGTATCTAATAGTCCTAAATCTATATTTTGCCATTGCAAAGTAGCAGTCAATCTATCATCCATAAAAGATTTTTGAAAAGTAAGATTAGGTGAATAAAAACGAGAATCTTCTCCTTGAGCGGTATTTCTATCAGATAAATAATTAAAAGTAAACTGCAGCGACGCATTCTCCCAAAAACGCCATGTAGAATTTAAATTGATTGAATAAATCGTGGCGTCTGTTTCTACTGGCCTGTCATCAAAACTACCATCAATAGAATAGTTGTAAATATTAGCACCTATAAAACTACTCCAGTTTTTGGTTTGTTTTACCTCAGCTCCAAGCTCCAGACCAATAGCTTTAGCATTTCCTACATTAGAATAAATCCTATTTAAAATTGTATCATTAAACACCGTATTCACTCTATTTACAACATTATCTACATGCCTAAAATATCCTGTTGCAAAAATTGAGTTTCCACCCTTTAAATCTTTGGTAATTCCTAATTCTACTAAATCGATAAACTCTGGTCTTAAATTTTTATCTCCTTGCTCTAAGGTTTCCGAATGCTCACGTTCTGCAAACGGATTCATTTTAAATGTTGAATTGCGCTCAACACGCTTGCTATATGCTCCTTTTATTTTAGTACTTTCATTTACCTCATATTGAAGGGACGCCGAAGGGTATAATTTCACAAAATCATAAATCAATGTTTCATCTACAGTATTGGTTTTATCCTTCAATCGGAATTTTCTATCCATAACTTCTAATCGGGATCCTGCCGCATATTCCCATTTTCCTTTTTTTCCTGACAGCTGCACATATCCCGAATGTATGGTTCTATCTAAATCCACTTCACTTGAAAATTCTGGAACTAATTCAAAATCATCATCAAAACCGGTTCGTCTTTCATACACGAAATCACCTTTATGTGTTAAATCCCTATACTGATAACCGGTTTCTAGTATTCCGAAATTAAACGGTTTGAATGTGTAATCTAGTTGAAACCTTATTCCGTTAAGAGGGTTATCATTCGTGTTAAATTCATCTTGATACAAAATAGAACGATCTGGTTCTCCTAGGTTTTGATTCACGGTTGGCCCACCTAAAAGTGTGTATTCGTATAGAAATGAAGCAGATAATTCTGAAGTGTTGTCAAAACTATGCACCCAATCTAAACTTCCCAAAACAAAATCGCCTTTGCGTTCTCTTAAATTATGATTAAAATATTGAAATGTATAGTCCCGATTATTACTATTTGCAGGTGTTACAGCGTGATTATCAAAATATACAATGTCTGCTAAACGCGCTTTACTACGTTTTCCAGCAAAAAAGCCAAATGAATAGGAATCACTTTCACTTGGTGTAAAATCTACCGTAAAGCGCCCGCTATAATTGGTTTCATCAAAACTGCGCTCTCCTGTAGATGGAAATTGTGTTTTTGTATCATTTATAATTGTGAATACATCGCCTTCGCGCCTTCCTCCTAGATCATTTCGCTGATAGTTGGCGCCTAATGAAATATTCCATTTATCAGTTCTTACATTATAAGTCGCATCAATACCATGACGCTTATGCGACACGTCATTACCGTAAGTCTCAATAGAAGGTAATCCCCCTTTAATATTTATCTGACCAAAAGCACCATTTGCTGCACCTTTATTGGTTAGGATATTTATAATACCTGCCTTCCCCTCCGGATCATACTTGGCTGAAGGTGCTGTAATAACTTCAACTTTTTGAATGGCATTGGCTGGCAATTGAGCCAACAAATTACTTGCATTCCCTTGAATAGGTTTTCCATTTAATAGTGCAACAAACCCTTTACTTCCACGTACACTAATTTCGCCTTGACTATCAATACTTACTGAAGGTAAATTTCGTATCAGATCTACCCCAGAACCTCCTTGTGCATTTTTAAATTTTGAAGCTTCAAAAACTTGACGATCAATTTTATTAACCAAAGTGTTTTTTTCGACATTAATAACAACTTCCTTTAGTTGCGTGCCTAAACCTAGTTGAATTGTACCCAAATCTATAACTTCTCCCCTTTTTGCAACCTCAATAGGCTCAATTCGTTTTTTCTCATAACCCAAGAAGGAAACCTCAAGATAATATGTGCCTTTTTTAATATTATTAATACTAAAAACACCTTTTTCATCAGAAACAACTCCAGCAACTAGAGTATTTGTTTCCACAGTAAATATAGCTGCTGTGGCGTATTCCAATGGTTGATTTTGCTCATCAACAAGTTGGCCCTTAATCTGAGCCATTACACTTGAAATACCGATTAAAAAACAAATAATAAGTAAACTAAAACGAAGACTTCCAACCATCTTTTATTCGGCTTTAATTGAAATAATGTGTCGCAAAACTACATAAACCTTTGAGGTATTACTTTCTTTATTTTAAAAATTAATACCTCATATGATTCAGATAGACAAACAAAAGGTTCTTTATGCTTCGTATGTATTTCATTTAAATAAAAAATTACATTTCAACGTCCAAAAACACACTTTCATCGTAAATAAGGCAAACTAAAAGTTATTAATTATGAAAAAAATATCCATTGTACTCGTAATCGCCCTTATTTCATTTTCATGTGTATCGAAGAAAAAGTATTTAGCGTTACAACAGGAAAACGGTGAAATTAAAAGTGAATTATTAAAAACCAGAGTAGCAAAAGAAGATTTGGAAACCAAATTTGCAAAAATTGAAGCTAGAGTTGATGCTTACAACAACAAAATAATGGCTTTACAAGAAGATTTAGGTGGCATGACAGAGGAAAGTAATGCTAAGTTTAAAACTCTAAAAAATGGTGGTGTAATTTCTAACAATGCAAAAGCCAAAATGCTTGAAACCTTAGAAAAGGTTGATCAAACTAAATTAGCACAAGCGAAAACACTAAAAGATTCGATGAACTTAGCTGTTGCCCACAACTTGGAAAAAGCTATTAATACCGCTACTGAAGAAGATGAAGATTTTGCTGTAAATATTGATGGTACTGTGGTAATGATTTCTATTGCAGACAACATGCTATTTAACACTGGCAGCTATAGATTAAGTTCTAAAGCGGATACAGTTCTTAAAAAATTAGCGGATGTCATCAATTCTGAACCTAGTTTAGATGTTATGGTTGAAGGTCATACAGACGCTAGAACTATTAACACAGAATTTCTTGCTGATAATTGGGATTTAAGTGTAATGCGTGCCACTTCGGTAGTTCGTAAACTTCAAGACAACTATAATGTTGCTCCTGAGAAATTAATTGCAGCCGGAAGAAGCAGCTACCAGCCTATTGCAGAAAACAATTCTAGAGAGAACAGAGCTAAAAACAGAAGAACAAAAATCATTATTCTTCCTAATATAGATAAGTTTTTTGCTTTAATGTCTGATAACGATAATAATACTGTTGCCGAAAACAACATATTAGATTAATTAATCCATTTATCTATTTGGTTAAAAGCATCGCATCCCTTAATGTGATGCTTTTATATTTTATAGCAGTATTCTAAACCAAAAACGGTGTCTTAAAGTAAGACACCGTTTTTATAAATTTGGGGTTCCCCCTTACGAGGGAACTCCGCAAAAATTACACGAATTTCAAATTATTAAGCTTCGCAGCTTGCACATTCTTTTTTCTGCTTGAATTTCTGCGCAGCGTTCATGCTATGTTGATAGTATAACGACTTTAACCCTAGTTTCCAAGCAGTAACATAAATTTTATTAATATCCTTTACTGGCATATCTGGATGTACTATGATGTTTACAGATTGACCTTGATCTATATGGTTTTGTCTGTTAGCCGCTTGATATACAATGGTTAACTGATCAATTTCAGAATACGTTTTAAATACATCACGTTCTAATTCTGTCAATTCCTCTTCTAAATGCTGTACGGAGCCATCATGATCGCGAATACTACGCCATATTTCTGGAGTGTTTAACCCTTTTTCTTCTAAAAGATTTAATAAATATGGATTCTTAATAGTTGTCTTAATTTTAGCAATATCTTTTACATAAATATTAGACCAAATTGGTTCAATCCCTTGAGAAACTTGTCCTAAAATAAATGCTGAAGATGTTGTTGGCGCAATAGCATTTAAAGTAGCATTACGTCTACCGTAACCCTTTAATACTTCTGGCTCTCCAAATAATTCTGCTAATTCTTTTGACGCTTTATAAGACTTCTCTTCAATACATTTAAATATTTCACTATTTAAGTTGTACGCTTCTGCACTGTCAAAAGGCAGCATTCTAGACTGAAGTAAAGAGTGCCATCCTAATGCGCCCAATCCTAATGCTCTATTAGATTTAGCAAAATTGTAAGCACGCTCCATAAACATAAAGGTCTGTCTGTCATCCAAATCTGTAGAATCTCTATATTCTTCTAGTTTATCACAAAACTCAGTAATAACAGCATCTAAAAAATATACCATAGTTTCAACCGCATCGGTATCTTTCCACTTATCATAATGTAATAAGTTAACAGAAGACAATACACAAACAAACGACCATTCTTCGTTTGAAGGTAGCATAATCTCAGTACATAAGTTACTTGCTACAATTTTGTGATTATTCTCTTTGTATACTTTAGGCGCCTGATTGTTCGCGTGATCTTTAAAGAAAATATAAGGATATCCTATTTCTCCTCTACGCTGAATAACTTTTGCCCAAATAGATCGCTTTTCAACATCACCTTCTATCATTTCTTCCATCCACTTATCAGTAACAGACACCCCATGAGTTAACTCCTGGATAGAATTTCCTTCTGTACCAATCTCTAAAAACTCGTTAATATCTTGATGTTCAACAGGTAAATATGGGGAGAAACGTCCTCTTCTTACTGAGCCTTGACTCACAACATCTACCATCTTTTCAAAAAGCTGCATAATATGTACAGCCCCAGAAGAAGAACCATTATTTTTTACTGGAGCGCCCCTGTGTCTTAAGTTTCCAAAATATCCGGACGTTCCTCCTCCAAGTTTAGACATCATACCTACTTCTGATTGGGTATACAAAATATTACCCATGTCATCAGCTATATTAGAACCAAAACAACTTATTGGTAATCCTCGTTTTTTACCAAAGTTAGACCATACTGGTGAAGCTAAAGAGAAAAACCCTTCGCTCATGTATTTATAGAATTTATCAGCATACCCATCAATTTTTAAGATCTCTTGGGCTCTTTCCGCGATTTCTCGAATTCTTTCTTCTGGTGTTGCGCCTTCTGTTAAATAACCTGAGGCTAAAAATTTACGGCTGTTTTCTGTTAACCATTTAAATCCAGGTTCAGCTTGTTGGCTTTCATTAGCACTCTTAATTTGCTCTTTACGCGCATTAAGTAGTTGATCGTAATTTGATGTTTCTGTTGATGTTTTGGTGTCTTGTAGGTGGTTTTTAATCTTCATAGTTTAAAAAAGGTCGTCGCTAGTTATACTTTTTGTTCTTTTGCTATAGTTAATGGATCGTTTTACAAAGAAGTCTCCGTGTTTGGTTCCGATAATTTCATCGTCAAACCATTCCGTTTGCGCTAATAATGATTGGTCCACATCAAATACTTTTTCTATACCAATGCTTTCTAATGAATTATTAAATCGTTGTTTGATAAACTCATTAACCACATTTTTAGGCAAGAAATCTAATTCGCCTGCTTCAAAAATCCAATCTACTACATCGCTTTCTGCTTCATAAGCATCTTTGCATATAGATTGAATTTTTTCATTATAATTATCTCCAAACCAACTTGGATTTTCTTTCTTAATAATTTTAATAACGTCTATACCAAAATCACCATGTATTTGCTCTTCTTTTGAAGTGGCTTCAACCACGTTAGAAATACCTTTCAACATATTTTTATGCTTGTTGAAGGCCATAATGATTAAAAACTGAGAGAACAAGGATACATGCTCTATAAACAATGAGAACAATAATATAGATTCTGCATACTCCTGTATATCTTCACTCTTAGCATTTTTGAGGGCAGTTTCTAAGTAGTGTACGCGTCTCATGATAACTGGCTTTTTCTTTAAAGCCTTAAACTCAGCATTTAAACCTAATATCTCAAGCAAATGAGAGTAGGCATCATGATGACGCACTTCACTCTCGGCGAATGTAGATCCTACAGAACCTATTTCTGGTTTTGGCATTCTTTGATATATATCTCCCCAAAACGATTTTACGGCCACCTCTATTTGAGAAATAGCTAGCATGGTATTTTTTATTGCCGATTTCTCTACCGTATTTAATTGCGCTTTAAAATCCTGAATATCACTCGTGAAATTAAATTCTGTATGAATCCAATACGAATGTCTAATTGCGTTTACATATTCGTATAAATCTGGATATTCATAAGGCTTAAGGTTAATACGTTTTTCAAATATGTTCGTTTGTCTTTTTCTAGCTTGTTCGTCTCTATATAAAATATACGCCTTGGCAGCATCATGAAATGCACTATCCATTAATTTATCTTCCACAATATCTTGAACCTGCTCAACATTAGGCACATATCTTGCATCCACGGCCTTTCTTGCCAATAAAGATTCAAATACCCTGTCAGAGATATCTTTAGCATCTTCCCTAGTTCCGTGACTAACAGAAATCATTGCTTTTTCTACGGCATTTGTTATTTTGTCTAATTCGAAAGGTGCGGTTTCGTAATCGCGCTTAATGATATGTGTAATTTCCATGCGTTGGTATTGGTTAAAAATTGACATACAAAATTTAGCAGGGTTCCCCTGAAAACACAGTGTTTAAATTCGCTGCGTTTTTAAAAAACTTGTTGAAAATGCCTTATGATTAAAGTGGTTTCAACAAAGATTATAAATTGTTAAATGTGTTTTTGGTAATCTTAGAATACCTTTTTAACAAGTTTATTAACAAGTTAAAAACTCCGAAAAGAGAGTAACAAAGATTGTAAAATGATTCATATGTTTTTGAACTCACGAAAAAACATTTTCAACAAGTTTTTAACAAACATTTAAAACACTAAAAATCAATAAGTTTACAAAAAAAAATAGTTAAAATATTGATAATCAATATTTTAATGTTTTTGTGTTTTCAAAAAGTTTACAAAAAAATCAAAACAAAATAAGCTTAAAAACCCTTGAATTTATTGAGTTTTTAAAGTATTTTGTAAGTAGTTTTTTATAGCGAGCTACAATGTACTCGCCACCCTTTCTAGCTCTTCATACCAATCCTCTCCAAATTTTCTAATGAGGGCTTCTTTTACAAATTTATAGATCGGCACTTGCAATTCTTGTCCCAGCACACAGGCATCATCACATATTTGCCATTTGTGATAGTTTACTGCCGAAAACTCAGAATAATCTTTAACCCTTACAGGATACAAATGACAGGAAATAGGTTTTTTCCAAGAAATTTCACCTTGATTATAAGCTTCTTCAATAGCACAAAGCGCAACCTCGTTTTCGTCAAAAATAACATACGCACAATCACCACCATTTATAAGCGGTGTTTCTAATTCACCTTCTTCAGTTACTATAGATGTTCCTTGTTTCTTAATTGCAGCGATACCCTCCTTCCGTAAAAAAGGCTTTACCTTAGGATAAATTTCATCTAAAATTGCTACTTCATCTTTATCCAAGGGTGCACCAGCATCTCCCTCTACGCAACAAGCCCCCTTACAGGCACTTAAATTACATAAAAAGTCCTTCTTTATAATATCTTCTGAAACTATGGTTTTCCCAAGCTGAAACATCCTTACTTTGTATTGAAAGGCAAAAATAACTAAACTTTCAATTCTTTTAGTATTGTGAATTCGCCTTAAATACAGACATTTGCAAAAAATTTAATCCTCTAAGGTTATGCAGCTTAATTTTAAAGAAATATTTACCGCGTTTATGGTATTATTTGCAGTTATTGATATTATTGGCAACATTCCTATCGTTATAGATTTACGCAAAAAAGTAGGGCATATTCAAAGCGGAAAAGCATCCATTATTGCAGGATGCATCATGGTTTTGTTTTTGTTTTTGGGAAAAAGCATTTTAAATCTTATAGGTATTGACGTAAATTCGTTCGCAGTTGCAGGGGCATTTATTTTGTTTTTTATTGCTTTAGAAATGATTTTAGGCATTACTCTTTATAAGCAAGAGGAAACCAACCCAATGACTGCTTCTATTTTCCCTCTTGCATTTCCATTAATGGCGGGACCAGGAAGCTTAACCACACTCCTTTCATTACGTGCAGAATTTAGAGTAGAAAATATAATTATAGCTATTGTACTCAACGTGCTATTCATTTTTATTGTATTAAAAACATCTTCAAGAATTGAACGCTTTTTAGGGGCTAACGGCATAAACGTAATTAGAAAAGTATTTGGAGTAATATTGCTTGCTATTGCCGTAAAACTATTTACGCATAACATAAAAGCCTTATTTTTGTAATATGAAATACATTGCATATATCATAATCGTAATTGCCTTTGGCTTAGGCGTTTTTAATGCTACCAAAATTGACATAAGTGCACCTTTTGAAGGTAATAGTATTGTTGGCCTTATTACTGTTTTGGCATCACTTTGCGCTATTATTTTAATGTTGATTTTATTGACATCTAAAAAAATTGAAGAAAAAACAAAAAAAGGACATTAGCATGTTTGATGCACTTATTGTTGGCGGAGGAGCTTCAGGAATGTCCTGTGCTTTGGTTTTAGGGTCTGCAAAACCAAAAGCCTTTGCAAAAGACAAAACTGTTGGTATTATACTACATCAGAAATCATCACATTTACAAACAGCATTATTTAATAACGTTTTAGGATTGACTCCAGGCACTACTGGTGCATCAATTTTAGAAAGCGGGAAACAACAACTTTCTGATTTATATCCTCATATTCATCAAATTGAAAAGGAAAAGGTTTTAGAAATTTCTAAATCTCAGAATGGTTTTGAAGTACGCACCAATAAAAACACATACACCTCCAAAATTGTAGTGATTACGGTAGGATATACCAACTTAATACGTATTAAAGGTTTGGAACAATATATAGAACCACACCCGCGAGCACAACTTGAAAAAGACCGTATTTGGCTAAAAAACACAGATCATCTTATTGAAAAAGGACTTTATGTTGCTGGTACCTTGGCAGGGTGGCGCAGTCAATTTGCCATTGCCTCAGGAAGCGGTGCCCATGTAGCTACCGATATTTTGACACTTTGGAATGATGGTAAGCATACTAAGGTTCATGATAAAATAGAAACCTAATTTTCTCAACAAAAAAAGCAGGCCAAATTGAGCCTGCTCTAAATTTATTAAGATATCCTTATCTGTTTACCAGAATTTCCACCAAGGTTTAGATTCTGTAACTGCTGTAGCAGTCTCAACTTCACTAGCAGCGTCTTTCATTGTGGTAGCTAAAACGGTATACACTTCTACCCAAGCATCTTTAACATCTGGTGTAAAAGCATCACCAAGTCCAGTTTCTAGAGTATAAATAAGTGCTGTACCAACAGTATCATAATGACTATCTTTTACCCCATAACCCACATGATTTCTACCAAGGTTTTGTACAGCAGGAACAATAGCCTCTAGATTTGTCAAACCATTTACTGCAGTTCCAATCATACTCATCAATTTTGCACCTTGCTCTTTCATATCACCCTTAAACAAAGGTTTTAATTTAGGGTCTAGTTCAAAAAGTTTAGCGTAAAATATTTCTGCTGCTTTATCTGCAATAGGCACTACTTTTTTAAATGTACCTTGTACAAGTTCGATTGTTTTAGCTTCCATAGGGTTTGTTTTGCAATTATTAAGAGTGTACAAAACTAACTGGTAACTAATAAATTAAAAATGGATAGCGACAGCGTAAAACATGTTTTTTCGCAGGAAAAATAAAAACTGATAGGATAGATAAATATTATTAAAGAATCAATCACCAATAACACTTTCCTCACTCAATCGAATCACCTCATCAATCATAATGTCTCTTTGATTGATAACCTCTTCAAAAGCACCATCACCAAATAACTGATCTGCAAGCGTTGCTTTTAAATATTGCTTTACTTCTTCATGATAGGCCACAAAAGTGATATTAGCTCCAGTGCGCACATTCAAATAATCTTGAAACTCAACTACCATATCGTCAGTAATTTTAAAGTTATTTATAAAGTCTTGACGTTGATAATCTTTATAAATCTTTCGGTCTTTTTCTAAAGTTTCGAACACAAAATATCCTATTACGCCTCGACGTTCCAGATAGTTGAGTGTTTCATTATTCATCGACTTATCAATAGGTACAAATACATCTGGAATAATTCCTCCACCGCCATAAACAACTTTTCCTTTAGGAGTAGTAAATTTAAGAGAGTCCGCAACTTCAATTTTTGCGCCATCAGAAAGCTCTCCATTTTCAATACGCTTATAATAATCATCATAATACTCACGATTACCTTTATCGTAGGGCCGTTGAATAGAGCGACCCGTTGGCGTGTAATATCTTGAAACCGTTAAACGAACTGCGCTACCATCACCCAAATCCATTTCACGTTGCACCAAACCTTTTCCGTAAGAACGCCGCCCAACTATAGTGCCTTTATCATTATCTTGAAGTGCTCCAGCAACAATCTCACTGGCAGACGCTGAATTTTCATCAATCATTACAAAAACTTTACCATCTTCAAAATCACCCCTATCCGTAGCAAAACTTTTTTCAATATCGCCACGCTTGTTCTTAGTGAATAAAATTAGTTTATCATCTTCCAAAAATTCATCTAAAATAAGCTCAGTAATATCAAGTCGTCCTCCAGGGTTATCTCGTAAATCTAAAGCCACTTTTGTAGCACCTTTATCCATCAATTTGTCTAAGCCCTTTTTAAACTCCTTATAAGTAGATTCTGCAAACTTGTTAATCTTAATATACCCCAAATCTTCAGTAAGCATATAAGCTGCATCCACACTTTTAATAGGTATTTTGCTTCGCTTTACCTTAAACGTCAGTAAATCTGGTTCTCCTTTTCTAAATACTTTTAATTCTACTTTAGAATTTAAAGGCCCTTTTAATTTATCCACCAAATCTCCATCTTGCAAATTATCACCGTAAAGTGTATCTCCATCTGCCATTACAATGCGGTCTCCTCCTCGAATTCCAACTTTTGCACTAGGTCCGTTTTCAATAGGACGAATAACCGCAATAGTATCTTTATAGGTATAAAAACTCACTCCAATTCCCACAAAATTACCACGCATCTCATCCGCAACACGCTCCATATCCTCACGAGGAATATAAACTGAATGCGGATCTAAATTATCTAAAATACCATTTACCGTAACGTCAACAATACTATCGGTATTAATATCATCTACATAATCATAATCAATATAGTCTATAAGCCTGTTGAGTTTATCCTTCTTGCTGTTTTTAGTAAATAAGCGGTCTGGGGCATCGGCAAAGTTTAACTTACCTCCAATAAATATTCCCGTAGCAATAGCTGCACCTAAAATTAGTGGTAGATATTTTTTATCAAAATGCATTAAATTTCTAAATCTTCTATAAATTCAACTTTTACACCCGCCTTTTCCAAAAACTTTAATCCAGAATCATCTTTGTATGCTCTAGAATACACTACTCTTACAATTCCCGCTTGATGTATTAATTTACTACACTCTCTACATGGCGACAGTGTTACGTAAAGCGTTGCACCCTTACAAGATTGAGTTGAACCTGCAACCTTTAAAATGGCATTTGCCTCGGCATGTAACACATACCATTTGGTGTAACCTTCATCATCTTCACAATAATTTTCAAAACCTGTTGGTGTGCCATTGTACCCATCAGAAATTATCATTCTATCCTTAACAATTATAGCACCAACCTGTTTACGCTTACAAAATGACAATTTACCCCACTCTTCGGCCATTCTTAAATAAGCCGTATCATATTTTAACTGTTTATTGTATTGCATTCAATTATTTTTGGGCGTTACCCTCGGTTAAAAATTCTCAAGACATAAGTTAGAACCATCCTCGGGTCGGGCTTTTCGCTTGTAGTTTTACCTCGATGCTCGCCTCGGTAAAAGCTATCACTACAATCCCTAACGCAAGAATCCGTCAAACGAAAATAAACGGTTCGTATTGCAAATACAATGTATTGCCGTTAAAGTTTTAACAAAATTGCTTTAGGAGCACTTCTAACCCCAAAAATCACTCTCAATTAACATAGGAATTACCAAACCAATTACTATGGATGATATTACTAACACCCAATCACGTTTTGAAAACCTGAAGATAGTTTGTACCAAATACCCTAAAAACAATACAACAAATACAATAATAATTTGAGCTATTTCAATACCTAAAGCAAATTCAATAAGTAAAATTAACTTGTTATCAGATTCTCCCAAAAACATGGTAAACTCTCTAGCAAACCCTAAACCATGAATTAAACCAAAGGCCAAAGTTGTAATAAATAAAACACCTACTTTTTCTTTTTGAGCACCTTTACCAGCCGTAAAAACATTATAAACCGCAGCAATAAAAATAGTAACAGGAATTAAAAACTCCACCAAAGTTCCATTAACAGAAACTACGTTGTAAGCAGCCAGTACTAGAGATAGCGTATGCCCAAGTGTAAACATAGATACCAGTAACAAAACACGCTTCCAATCTTTGAAAACATAAGAAACTGTAAGTACCATTAAAAATAAAACATGATCGTAGCCGTTAATATCAAGTACATGGTTGATACCGTACTCTACGTTGAATAGAAAATTTTCGAGCATTTTAAATAGATTTTAGGGGTTTTCCAAATATACAATTAATCAAAACAAAAACTATTACTCTATATTTGCCTTATAAGTTAAATTTAAGCATTTCCCAGATGTTAAAATCCTTTAGATTCTTCGTGCTTTTCCTTTTGATTTTTGGCTGTAAAGACAGCAATCAGGATAACACCGAAATTGAAGAGATAGAAGTCAAAAACACATCCATTTTAATGGAAGCTGATATAGCTAAATTGAACTATGTAGAATTTGATTTAGACCAAAAGGTTGAAACACTTGCCGAATCTTGGGAACCCTATTTTGAACTGAGAAATACGTTGAATGACTTTAAAAAAGCGGATTTCTCATTTTTTGAAAGCGACGAAAAAGCGGTTGCTGATTTAACTAAAAATCTTAGAGAAGTTATTCCAGACACTCTGAATACTCAGGCCATACTTTCAAGAATTACTATTATTGAAAGTATGCTCTATAAATTGAAGGAATCTCAAACGTTCGACAGCACTTCAAAAGAAAACTTAAGCGATGCTTTAAAAGACCTTTTTATTGCCTATTCCAACTTAAATTTTCAGCTTAACAAAAAAATTGAAAAAGAATCGCAACGAATAGAGCGCCCATAAAAAAAGCCAATACTGCCTTAAGCTGTATTGACTTCAAAATATATTCTTTATAGAAGTATTATTCTTGAGGTTTTGCCGCTTGCGCTTGCTGCAATTGTTTTTGTCTTAGCAATTCCGTTTTTGTAAGGTTTACCAAATTAAAATTAGGTGAAGCTTTTAAAGTTTCATCCAAAATATCTACAGCAGCATCTATATTTTTTTCTCTATCCTGCTGAAATAATTGCAATGCTTTTAAATACATGAAAGCACTCTTCAATTCCACTTGATATGGCTGTTGTTGCTCGTAATACGCACGTTTCATGTCTGGTTTGACATTTGCTAAACCATAATTAATATGGGTTAGTGCCGCATCCATTTTTTGAAGCTGCATGTTTAATTCTGCCAACTCATAGGCTAACTCAGGACTTGGGCTTCTTTTAAACATTTCATCAAAATGCACTAAAGCACGCTCTGGCTGTTTTACCGCTTTTAAAGACATCGCTTTAACCTCAACTGCAATATCAGAGTCGTCTATTTTTCTATCAATACCAATAGTATTTAAAGCCTGCATATATTGTCCTTCACTCATGTAGATATAAGCCAAAGTGTCTTTTCTAGCTTCTGAGGGAGCTAAAACATTTAAATGTGTCATAGCATTAATAATACCTTGCACATCACCTTGCACCCTCATTTGCTTTCCATAAGCTTTAAAATGTTGTATCAAAGCATCATTCGTTTGCGCACTTGCACTTAATACGAAACCTAGCGCCAATACCATTAAAAATCTTTTCATCGTCTATCTAGTTTAAAATTTGATGCCCAAAACTATAAAAATTTGGGACTTAATCTCTTAAAAGTTTATTAATTGTTAAATCTTGTTACTGCTCTAGGAGCACAAAACGTGAAACTATATGTATACTAAGCTTTATTTAACTAAATTTTCACCTGTAATTCTAGAGCAAATCTTTCCTACTATTTATAGTAGGCTTTTCTAAAAAAGAAATCGCTAACCATCTATCTTTTAGGAAATTCAATTTTTTTTATCTACATTTAAAAGACTAAAAACTAAATATTATGGGAATTAAAAGCTTTCAAGGTGCAAGAAGACAGCAAACCACCGCTACTGATAACACGCCGCTTAAAGTAAGCGATTACATGACGAGAGACCTTATTACCTTTACTCCGGACCAGAGTATAGAAACCGTTATGCAAGCTTTAATTAAAAATAGAATTTCTGGTGGACCAGTAGTGAATGATAAGCATGAACTAATTGGTATAATTTCTGAAGGAGATTGTATTAAGCAAATTAGCGAAAGTCGTTATTACAATATGCCAATGCAAGACCAAACCATTGAAAAACATATGGCGCAAAATGTGGAAACTATTGATGGTAATATGAATATTTTTGATGCTGCCAAAAAGTTTTTAAATGCAAAACGCAGACGTTTTCCTATTGTTGAAAATGGTAAACTGGTAGGACAGATAAGTCAGAAAGATGTGCTTAAGGCTGCAATGAAACTTAAGGGACAAACGTGGAAATAAACGACTAGCGTTGTCTAGAATCTTGATGTCTTGCTCCTGGTAAATCTGTAATTATTATTCTTTGTTCGTTCGAACTTTCTAATGTTGCAATTTTAGAGTAGTTGTAACCTTCTATGGTAGCATCTAAAGCTTTCCATTTTGCAATACCGCCAACAGTTACGGTTTCACCAACTTCCAAAATACGTTCGGTGTATTTTAGTGTTTTATTAAAGCCTAGAATATTCATACTTTCAATACCGTAGGCACTCAATAAATTTTCAAACTCGGGGGTTGGATCTTTCAAAAATCCGGATGACACACGCTTATCTTCTACCAAGTAAATATCAAAATTTAGTGGATTGGTTTGCGGCTTAATCATAGCCACTTCACCTCGTTGCTCAATAAAAAAATCTTGAATGTTTTTTTCATCAATCAAGGTTTTCCAATAAGAGTTTTTACCTCTCTTTTTTTTCTGTTGAATTTTAAACTCAAATGCCACACATTTACGTTTACTAAAAGGCGCAACAAATGGTTCATGCACATGCAACACTTTACCCGTTACTTTTGATGGTTCGTTAGTTCTGAATTGCAAAATATCCTTGCGCTTAAGTTTAGATAGTTTTCTAAGGATACTTTGTTTTTTTCCGAAATAATAGGCACAAAAACCAATACTAATGATAACGATGATTATAATTATTGGGGCTATGGCAGTTACAGGCATTATTAAAGTTGAATAGTTACTTCTAGCAAATTAGTATCACAAATTTTAACTTTGTTACAGTTAGCGTTTTCGCTTTACCAAAGCATAATAACCACCCTCAATTGGCAAATACCCTTGGTCGTAAACAAAATAGTAAACACTTCCAGCTTTTGTGGTATAGATACTGGTGAAGTAATTAAAATCAAAACCCATTTCAATTAATGTAGCCTTAGAACGCGTAACCTTTCCATCAGGATTTAACCGTTCTAAAATTCTATGATTCTTTCGCAACCGGTTATTGGTATTTCTAATTAAATTTTTGCTATCCTTATTGATACGGTTATTATAGGCATTTCTACAACCATCACTACAGAATTTTTTATCAATTCTGCCAACAATTTTAGCACCACATTCTATACATTGCCTTTCCATATCAAATCAAAATTAACTTAGGTTTTCTCTAGACTTTTCCATTTTATACCATCGCAATTGCAAGTGTTCTGGCTCAAAATAGAAATCATTCAAATAGGTTAATCCAATTTTTAAAAGTGCATTGTGCGATGCCTGATTCCCTATCTCAGTTGTGGCATAAATTCTTGATAACCCTAAATTATTAAATGCATAATCTACAGCTGCCTTACCAGACTCGGTAGCGTAACCTTTACCCCAGTATCTTGGTATAAGTCTGTAACCAACATCATAATATTTTGTAAAACCATTCATATTGTACTCATTGTTTAAGCGAATACCAGACCAACCCATAAAATCACCTGATGATTTCTCTATAGCTGCCCAACGCCCAATACCTCTTTCTTTGTATTGATAGATAACACCTTTTAATACTTCTAACGATTCTGTTTTTGTTTTGAATGGTTTGTTGCCTAAATATCTATGCACTTCAGCATTAGAGTCTAATTCAAACATACCGTCCAAATCCGTTAACCTAAGTTCTCTTAAAACCAGTCGTTCTGTTTCAATATGAAATGTCATAAACAGTTCCTAGGCCCAAATACTTTCAAGAGTATAAGGGCTACCTTCATACACCCAATGCTCTCCTGTTAAAAATCTATAGTTCTTATCCAAAGCCGTTATTTTATCCATATCGCTTTCAGAAAGTTCCACCGCCTGTGCTTCAAAATTCTCTAAAATTCGTTTTGGATTAACCGATTTAGGTATAACCGACGTTCCTCTAGTAATTGCCCAACTAATCAAAACTTGTCCTGGACTTGCATTTTTAGATGCTGCTATATCCAATATCGCAGGATCTTTTAACAAAACAGGTTCGTTTTCAGCCTTAAACTTTGCAGCTCTATCTCCAGAACCTAGTGGCGCATAAGCTGTTACATGTATGCCATTAGTTTCACAAAACCCCATCATCTCCTTCTGCTGAAAATAAGGATGCGCCTCTATCTGATTCATTTCTGGCTTAATTTTAGAATTATCTATAAGCTGTTGTAAGGCTTTTGGACCAAAATTAGATACTCCAATATGTTTTATCAATCCTTGTTCTACGGCATCTTCCATAGCTGCCCAAGTTTCCTCATTAGGCAACTCTTCTAAAGGAATAAAATGCGACACATCACTTACAAAAGGGATTTCTTTTTTCTGTGCTATTGGCCAGTGAATAAGGTATAAATCTAAATACTCCAATTGCAAATCGCTTAAACTTTGCTTTAGCGCTATCATCACATCATCTTTAGCGTGCATGTTACTCCAAAGTTTAGAAGTAATCCATAAATCTTCTCTCGAAACAATCCCCTCTTCAATAACTTCGGCTAGAGCTTTCCCAACTTCCTTTTCATTGCCATAAGCTGCAGCACAATCAATATGGCGGTATCCATTTTTAATAGCAGTTTTTACAGCATTATATACCTCGCCTTCTCCAGATTTCCATGTTCCTAAGCCAAATGCTGGCATTTCATCGTTATTTCTAAATTTTAATGTTTTCATTATTTTGTTCGAAAATTTACGTTTGTTTAATTGAATAAAAATAACATGTTTTTACCATTCTCCCGCATAACTTAAATCTATTTTTGAAGCAGATTTCAAAAACGCAAATTTATACCGCAGTATCTGCCTAATGTGCAAATAATCGTGCGCTAACCAATTATGTAAAAACACTTCTGCTGACAGTTTTCCCAATTCCGGGTGAAGTAATGCACTACTCCAATTAACCTCTCCAAGTTGTTCTAACCATTTAATAGATGCTTTACGTTCTTCTAAAAACAAATGGAGTGTTTCTTGGTAATCGTTATTTGTGTAATTATGAGATTGCACCCACCCTTCAGGGTCGATTGGCACTAATTTTTTCTCTGGGTAATACAACGCATGCTCTACTCTAGTTCTAAAATCATGAATTTCCTCGTCTACTAAATGCGAAACTATCTCCAACAAATTCCATTTTTCGGGATTTGGACGCCATATAACCTGATCACCATTTACATGTTCCAAAAGATTTTTGAAAACATGTTCATTGTTTTTAAGTTGAATTACAACCTGTGTTATCTTTTCTTTCCCCTTGCTCATAGTACAAATATACAAAACCAAACTATTATTCGTTTACAAACGACTACAAACATTTACAAACGATTTTAAATGCGTAACTACCGAATAAAGTTTTAAAACCTACACATATTTGCAGTGTTGTAACCAAAGAAGGTTCAATAGTATTAACTGTTTAACATTAAAAATTTAAATTATGAACGCACTTAAAAACAAAGTACAGTTGATTGGTAGATTAGGGCAAGATCCTGAAATTGTAAACTTTAGTAATGGCAACAAAATTGCCAAATTCTCCATAGCCACAGACGATAGCTACAAGGACAAAAGTGGCAATAAAGTAGAACGCGCATACTGGCACAATGTAATTGTAAGAGGCGGACTTGTAAACGTAGTGGAGAATTATATTTCTAAAGGTAAGGAAATTGCCATTGAGGGTAAGTTAACCAACAGAAGTTATGAAGATAAAAATGGTAACCAACGCTATATAACTGAAGTAGTTTGCAACGAACTACTGATGCTTAGTAAATAAACCTTTTTTTGCTCCCAAAAAGGATGAAAGGCGCTTCATTGAAAGCGCCTTTTTTGTTCTTACATGTAACAATTAGTGTCTAACAAACAACTTTAACCATTTAATACCCTACTCCAATTCCAATTTAAACACGTTCGCTATAGGATTCATTTCTGCATCTGGAATAGTTATAAAAAATGAGGCAGATGTATGTTCGAATTCTGTTTTGGTTTGAGTACCCAAGTGTGTTATTTTACTTATTTTTCCGGGAGGTATATTTCTATGATAGCCACCTATACTGCGCATTTGAATTCGTTTTCCAATTTCAGGTACACCTAAAAAGAAAATATACATTGCTTTTTTATCCTTGGATACTGTAAAACGAACATCATCTGCAGTATATTCAACAGAGGAAGATTGACCCGCATTATGTCCTTTGCCCGTATTGGCATTACCAAAACCAAAAATATTATGAGGTCTTGTACCGTAAACAGCTTCGGCGTGCACTGTCATCCAATCTCCAATCTCCTTCAAAACATCCCTTTGTTCCTGATTAATAACTCCATCTGCTCTTGGAGAAACATTTAACAAAACCACACCATTTTTGCTCCAAATATCAATCATATTACGCACCACCAAATCGGCAGTTTTATACGGATGTCCTTCAACATACATCCACCTGCTTTTTCCCAAAGTCATATCCGTCATCCAAGGGGTTGGCCATGAATCTTTTCTTCCCCCTTGTTCATAATCTAAAACACTGTATTCTTTGGGCAGATCTTCCTGTTTATGCGCTAACATTACATCTTTATTATCTTTAATGCCTTTATTAAAATGATAAGCGGCCATTTCGTTTCGTTTTTCTTCAGGGATTAAATTCAGCCATGAGTCGTACCACAATATATCTGGACTATACTTATCTACCACCTCTTTTACCTGATCTAACCAATATTGATTAAACCCCTGTATAGTTTCAAAATTCCCGAATAACTTTCTCAATTTTGGGTCTTCAGTTGCAGTTGGTAGGTCTGGATGATAAGCGTAATGGCTATTATAACCTTTTCCATTCCAAAGCTCTGGATTATTCTTATTTCGTTGCCCATTTCTTGCATGGTGAAATGTTGCAATTGTTTTTAATTCCCTATCCTCTAAAGCTTCAAAAATGTCTCCCAAAATATCACGTTTTGGCCCCATATCGGCAGCATTCCATGGATTAATATCACTATCCCACATGGCAAAACCATCATGATGCTGCGCTACAGGACCTGCAAATTTTGCGCCTGTTTGTTGAAATAGTTCTGCCCAATCCTCAGGATCAAAATGTTCTGCTGCAAACATTGGGATGAAATCTTCGTAACCAAATTCATTAGGGTCGCCATAATGTTCTTCATGAAATTTACGCACACTCCCATTTTCTTTATACATATTGTGAGGGTACCAAGCACTGCCAAAAGCAGGCACACTATAAGGCCCCCAATGAAAATACATACCTAGTTTTGCATCTGCAAACCATTCTGGTGCAGCTCCATGTTTTGAAAGCGATTCAAAATTGGGCTCGTATTGCACAATTTCTTTCTTAGATTCGTTTTGTCTTTCTTTACATGAAAAGCAAACTAAAAACAACAACACCAAAATTTTAAAATATTTCATATCTATAAATTGTAAAGAGTATTAAATTCTAATCACGACTTCTTTGATTTCAAATAGGATTATCTATTTCAAACCCATAATTCTAATACTTGTAATCATCAAAAGCATCTGAATTTTTAACCTTTATTTTTCGAAAAAAATTACCTTTCGAGTCACCCGTTTCTGCCACTGCATTTCCCATTTCTCCGAATGTAATTTTGTTATCCAAAACCGTACTATTTGTGCAATTATGTAAGCGCACCACGGTTTGTGTTAGTGGTGTTAAGATGATATTATTAGAAAAATTCAAGTGATTAGAATTGTTAAATTGAATAAAACTTTGACCGTTAGCTTCTTTGTCTGTTACGACGGACTTTTTACGACTATCTTGTTCGTGATTGATAGAGTTCCCCATCACATTTAACCCCAAGGATTTCTCAACAAATAAAAACGACCCAGCAGATGCAGCTCCTGTATTATTCTTTTTATTTAAAAGCGTATTACTAGTTATAGTTGAATTTGCAACCTCTTTAAATTCAAAACACTTACCTACGTAAGCAAATGTATTATGACTATAAGTGGAAAAGTTGGTTTTCTTAATCTTTAATGCGGTCTCTAAATCAGCAAAAAGGTTATTATGAACCATCATTCCAGGTCCGTTAAGCCGAATTGCATATGTTAATTGACCAAACCAATTATTATTTATATAACTCACATCTGTCCAAGAGGCATCTATTCCAAGGTAGAACTCGGTAAAATAACACCCTGAGATTCTTAGTAACTCACACTTACCCCAACCCCAACCTTTCACTTTTGGTCTAGGAGGCAAATAAATCGCTCTTTGTCCTTCTACTTCTACATTATCATATCTATCTTTAGAAGGATACCAATTAAGCCCTCTAAAATTTGGCGTATCTTTTCTAAATCTGCTGTAACCTTTTGCAGTATCAACCCCAGTATTGTTATATCCTACAAAGGCAATATTTTCAATTTCTACTTTTAAATTTTGATTAGGCCAGGGTGATTCTCCTGCGGGAAAGGATTTGCTTCTGCCAGCATAATCGAATGTAAGACAATATGGTCCCGCATCTTTTCCAAAGCGGAAAATAGTACCCGTTGCTAAATTAGCACCATGAATATCAATACCTCCATGACCATGACCGACTAACTTAACACCTGCCATTTTAATCGAAACAGGAGCATTGATATAATAAATGCCAGGGAAAAAAATGACTGTTGCAGAACCATCTTTTAATGCTGAAAGCTCATCAAATAAATCCTGAAATTCATCAGCCACATCTACCTCCCCGCTATTATCTATCTGATATTTGAACGTCCCATGATTAGTAATGGCCTCAACTGTATGCTTTTCGATAGATTGTGCTAATAATGAAGTATATACTAAGTACAAAGCAATAAAACATAATAATATTTTAGAAGGTATTTTATATACTGGTTGATTTCTAAAAATATTTATAGACTTCAACGGTAGAGCCCTGAATAGTTTTACATACCTCATAACTAGTTCTACAAATTGCTGAGAATCACAACTGTAATTGCTTGAGCAAGCGCATTAATCTTGACACTCTTTTCTCCTACAAACAGTTCAAAAACGCCATCATTCTCATCTTCATTTTGAAACAAAACTTTAATTGTTCCATCAGGAGATTTTACTCCAATCATTGGATGATGATTACCTCTATTGAAAGAAGCCACCCGAACATCACCAGGTTGAATAAATTTGCTAATGATGTACATGGCATTATAATCGGGATTGTATTGAATAGTACCATTCTCACGGTCTATATTTACCAAAGAATTCTGAGTCCAGTCCCAGCCACTTTTGGTGGTTTCGTTTAAAATCATGTTCCAATACGAGAAAGTCGTACTACCATTATTGATGTACTGTGCCACTTCTTTCAAACGGTGTTTGGCCTGTTCTGATGTGTTCTTTCCATTGTAACAATGCCCTTCAGTATGAAAAATTTTGAGATTCGGAATCAGCTCCCTGGCATCCGCAAGAATTCTTCCTTCGGTGTATTGAATACCAACACCTTCTACGCCATGTGTATCTTTCAACTGGGTAAAATCCATCAAATCCGACTTGTTTGACGCTCGAAAAGTTCCAGCAAAAATCTTTGTGTCTAAATTATTTTTTGCGAATTCCGGAGCCATATGGACATTTGCGAAAGACACCATTTCTTTGGCAGGAAAAATACAGCTCGGGTATTTGGTATCTGCATCATTTTCATTTTGAATACAAATACGGTCTACTTTTACGCCTTCTTTTGCATAAGCCTGTACGTATTTCACAAAGTATTTAGCATAAGCATCCCACGTTTTTACATCAGTTTTAATACGATTTCCTTCAGGTTGTAAACCAATCATTTTACCGCTTTCTTTCATCCATCCCGGAGGGCTCCAAGGTGATGCGAACAATGTCAAATTAGGATTAATAGAAAAGGCTTGTTTTAGATATGGTAATACATATTTTTTATCGCGTTCAGTCGAAAAATGTTCCATATCGTAATCATTCGGCACTTCAGAATAACTGTAGGCATCAATACCAAAATCACTGGCTCCAATAGCCGTTCTACAAAAGCTAAATCCTGCACCCTCTTTTGAAAATAAATTATTCATTAACTCTTTCTGCTTCTTTTTCGGCAACGATAATAAAGCCTCTCCTCCTATTTCATTAAACGCACCACCAATACCCTCAACGGTTTGAAAGGTGATTTCCGGCTGAATAAAAATGCGGTTTTTCCAACCTATTTTTTTACTCGTATCGCTATTGTTTACCTTAAAAATTGGTGATGCTTCACCTTTCTCTAGTTTTGTTGCCCAAACCTCAACCTCAACAGCTTGTTGCGCACAAACCGCAGTGGAAACAACGATTGTTAGAAGTACAAATAATTTTTTCATCTGTTTTTAATTGTTTAAATGAAGTGTAAAGTTAAATTCATAGGGTTTCACAGGAACAAAATATTGCTCCAACGGTGGTGGTCCGCAACTGGCATTTCCTAAACCAAGCATTTCCGCATCTATACATAAAATCGTTTCCTTCCTCTCTTTTAAAAATGCGGGGCGACTTGCCCTAATTAAATCAAGTGCATCATAATGCAATGCAGAAAATATAAATGGTTTGTCTGAAGTGACTTTGAAAGCCGATTTCTTTTGGTTTTTGAAAGATAATTCCAATGAACGCACATCCGAACGCGCCCCGTTTTCCTGGGGTACTACATAAGGTACAAATAAATCTGTCACCGAAGATTGATAATTTCCTAAAAAAGCCGATTCATTTCTATCAGGATAGTTTTCCTGAGGGCCTCGACCGTACCAATTTACCTGTTCTAAACCCGCTACCAATCCTAATTTTAAACCCACTTTTGGGAAAGTTTCTAAACTTTTGAAACCAGTCGGCGTTACTTTATTTTTTAAAGTGATATTGCCTTGTCCGCTGATATCATATACACATTCATGCTTTATACTTCCAGAATCTGATTTGAATTCCCTAACAATAGTGATTGACGATACAGAGGCATTGACTTGTTTTGATGTCACCGAAAGCACTTTATGCTCCAAATCTTTTAGTTTTGCTTTCTGCCATGGCTTTTTATAAGGCCTATCATTTTCAGTTCGCGCGCGATATACATTCAAAGTAGGTCCACTAATGTCGCCCGTTTGCGCAATCAATTCTTTTTTGTTGGAAACTATAGAAATGATTTTTCCTTCTGATTTACCAAAACTCACTTTAAAGTTTTTTCCCGTGGCTATGATTTGATTATCGGTTTCTGACAATGAAACCGTGCCTTTTGCCGCTTCGGCTTTTGGCATATATTTTTGAAGGATAATTTCTTCTTTTGCAACCTCAAATCCAGCATCTGCCCAAATTTTAGGCTCTTTCAATCGATAGCTAAAGTTTATTGTGTACTCTGAATCTGCATCTAACTTAGGCAGTTTTAATGTGATTTCAGTCGACGTATATGGTGCTAAATCCAATTCTTGAATATCCCCATCTTTAACCACATTTCCATTTTTTAATAAAGTCCAGCTTCCATTAAATTCATTTAAATTAGTGAAATAGTATTTGTTTTTAATTTGAAACACATGCTTCTTATTTTCAACCGCGCTAATCCCAATGTATTGTTGCGCCTTTTTCATTTCAGCCATGGCGGGTTTTGGTGTTCGGTCAGCAAATACCGCACCTTTAGCGCACTCGTTTTTCAATTGTGGAATTTCTGAAAAATCACCACCTACAGGAAGACTATCTACCGGGTGATAATCCAATCTATGACTTTGACGGGTTCTTCCATCGGACATCTTTTCATTATAAGTTTGATTTACCCAATCCCAAATATAGCCCCCAATAAACGATGGATTCTTCTCTACCACACGCCAATATTCCGCAAAATTCCCCAAAGAATTTCCTTGTGCATGGGCATATTCAATCATGATATATGGCTTTTCGTATTTAGGCTCTGCCCAAAAACTTAATAACTTCCAATGTTTTTGACTTTCATCATCCTCAATAAACGGGTACATCGAACTATTCATATCGAAATAATCCTTTTGCGCCCAACAATCTGTTTCTCTTCCGTCGTATGAAATCAATCGCGAAGGGTCAAAACGACGGATATAATCACTCATTAAGGCAAAGTTTTTCCCGAAACCAGATTCATTCCCAAGCGACCAAAAAATAATTGATGGGTGGTTTTTAGCACGTTCTACCATAGCCACCGCTCTATCCATAGCTGTTGCCATCCAACTGATATCACTACCAGGTAATCCATTATTTCGAATAAAATAATCGGGGGATTCTAGTGCTTCATCCATCACGTATAGTCCATATTTGTCACACAAGGCATACCATCTTGGATCGTTAGGGTGGTGGCTAGAACGTACCGCATTAAAGTTATTTTGTTTCATTAACAAAATATCCTGAATCATGGACTCTTCGGATAAGGTTTTTCCAGTTTCAGGATGGGATTCACCTCGGTTAGCTCCTTTGATTTTTATGGGTTTGCCATTGATGTGCACTTGTAAATTCTTCATTTCTACTTCACGGAATCCGAAAGGCGTTCGCGTCACCTCAACTACGCTACCTTTGGCATCTTTAAGCGTCATAACAATGGTGTACAGATTAGGAAACTCAGCAGACCAAAGTTTTGGGCTTTCTATATTAGCAGAATATTCCAAAATACTTTCTGCACCTAAATTCCCCATGCGCCACCCTATCTTTGGGCTATTTTTACCAGATTCGGAAATCAAATTTCCAGCGTCATCATAAATATCAATATTTACTTGATAATTCTTAGGAACGGAATCACTATTATTAAACACCTTAATCTTTGCATTTAATTCTGCATCCTTATAATCCTCATCCAAATCTGAAGTGAAGAAAAAATCTCTTATTCTCACTTTCGGGCGACTTTGCAGATACACATCTCTAAAAATCCCACTGAACGTCCACGTATCTCCCGATTCAAAATAACTACCTGTTGTCCAACGGTATACTTGTACCGCCATAGTATTTTCACCATCTTTTAAATAAGACGTGATGTTGAATACCGAACTGGTCATAGAATCTTCATCGTAGCCCACCAATTCGCCATTTATCCAAAGGTAAAATGCGCTGGACACTCCGTTAAAATGTAATAAGGTTTCACGGTCTTTCCAGTTTTCAGGAATTTCAAAAGTAGTTCTGTAGCTTCCTACAGCATTATCCTCTGGTACTGCAGGAATTTTTATTTTTTCTGCTCTTACCAACATCCCAAGTCCGCGGTGAGATGGCACACCATAACCTTGGCGCTCCCAACAAGAAGGTACTGGAATGGTTTTCCAATCGTCGACACTATAAGTTGGCTTATAAAAATCTTGAGGCTTATCTGCAACTTTCTCAACCCAATTGAATTTCCAGTCGCCTGCTAAACTTTGATAATAAGGTGACTCTTTGTAATCGCCTTTTAAAGCTGATTCTTTGTCAGCAAACACATACTGTGTTGAAGCATGTGGCTCAGTACCTACGGTATAAACCTGTTTATCTTTCCAAAATTCTTGGGCATTTAAAACTTGCAACGGAATTAGGAATAAAAAAAATAGAAGTTGAGGGATATTTAGTTTTTTCATTGGATTATGAAAGTATTTAATAGTATTACCAAAATTAATTTTGTGACTCCTTTAATAGTTGCTCTAATCTTTCAATTGAAACCACAAATGGTTCATTGCCCTGACAATGGATAGCTTCGTAATCAACATAAAGTGTTGGACAGTTAGCATTTTCTTTTTTCAACTTGCGCCATTCGTCCCATTTTTCTTGATATGTTTTTAAAATATACTTAGCTTCTTTTTTGTCAAAAGGCACATTATTTATTTCCATTTCGGCAAACATGATTTGGGTACGGAAAATCAATTCGATCAACTCGTATTTAATACGTCCATAAGTGGTAGAAACACGTATAAAATCTTCATCTTCTTTATTTGGAAGCTTAATACTATTGGCAATCTCTTCCATTTTATACCATGTTTTGAGGTTCTCTTTTTTCTCAGCTAAAACTTCTTTTGATATACCCTTTTTCACGTAAATGGACATATCCTGTGCCGAGAAAAAATGATCTCGAATCCACCAAGGCCCCATATGCTGAAGTGCCGTAGCTTGTCCCTTAAATACTGCATCAATTGAAAGCATACATAGTTCTCTCAACTTCTGAATATTTTCAGGGGTCATCTTTAAAACGTTGTTAGCATAATCATTAAAAATCTCTGCTTCAGGCTTGAGTGGATTTTTAGTGAATTCTTGAATAACGTGTGCATTTAAATCCATCCAAAACTCATTCCCAAAGTAGGGTCCGTACCAACCATCGCCCCAAGTCCACGTCCAAATGCCTTTTATTTGTGAATTGCCGTATAAATTACGAAGTCCTTTTTTCTGTTCCATCTCAGGCCAACCTTCAATAACCCCAGTACCGATGTAGTAAGGATGCGCATTTCTACCGTACATTCCCGCTTGATTGATAGATACCTCAACGATTTGTTGGTGCTTTCCAATGCCGAGGGTCTTGTTGAAAGGGAGTCCCCTTAGAAAATCTCCATTGACATGTTTGGTTGAAAAATATAGATTGGGATGGGGTTCAACAGCATCCGTAATCTTTAGATACACTTCTGGCACCAAATGAAACTTTCTTTTGATTTTTCCCCAATCCCAAGTTCTATAAAACAGTTTTTTGTTTCGCTTTACGCAAACTTCTTCACGGAAAATATTGATGATTTTTATATGATCTTCAGGGGAATATACCGGTCTGTTTCCTTCATGAAATGGTGTATCGTGCAAGTAGGTTTCACCAAAACGAATGGTCAACCCTCCAATTTCTGGAAACCTTTTGAATATTTCATCAATTTGGGCTTTTAATATTTCCTGTGTTCTCGGTTTTTGAATGGACAGTTTACCATCAATCTTCATTTCATCACCATACTTTTCCATTACGGATTTTGGCACCACCAAAACGTCCGTGAACGGGTATATTGGCATTCCAACTTCTCGTGCTTTATCCAGTTGAATTCTTATATCTGAAGCTTTCCGCTCAATCCATAATCTTTCAGCAGTTTGAAAAGACACTAGCCCATTTTCATGATCATCATAGGTTACCGCACATTGTATTTCAAACTTTGGAATTTGTCCGTTGTAACCGAGCGTTTTGATGTATTCAGGGTTTGTATATTTCGTGTTAAACCTTGGCTCACCTGGGTTATGATGTACCATGTTATAAAGAATAGGATACCTTTCAGAAGCTTCTTTTATTTGTGCCCTTCCCGATAACTGAATTAATAATACAAAAAGAATGAATGCTATTTTCTTCATTAGTTTTTTTCTGATTTCACCAGGAGTTCCCATTTACCTTGAAAATTATCAATCCTTAAAAAAATGCATTTTGCAACTGTTTACTAAGCTTATCCACGGCATCTTGGTACTCGGGTGAACCAACCACATTTCGATTTTCGTTCGGATCTTTCTTGTGATCAAACAACATGATTTTTTTAACATCATTTTCCTCTGTAATCCGTTCTGTATAAAGAAATTCCTTGGTCTTTACAGAATAAAGCGTTCCAAAATTCATGTACAGCGACTCCTTGTGTTCTGCAGTCGGGTTTTCAATTATTTTTTTAAGACTTTCTCCTTCACAATGAGCTGGCACTGGCAACCCTGTCATTTCACAAAGTGTTGGGTAGATGTCAATGAAATCGACCAACTGCGTTAATCGCAAACCTGATTTTCCGGGATATTTGAAGAGCAATGGTGCTCTTAAAGAACGATCCATCATATTGTGCTTTCCCCATAAATTATGTTCTCCAAGATGAAACCCGTGGTCGCCCCATAAGACCACAATTGTATTTTTTGCTAACCCCGTTTCTTCTAATGACTTCATAAGCTTACCAACCAACGCATCTATATAACTCACGGAAGCGTAGTAGGCGTGTTTAGCAAGCTTATGGAAATTTTCATCATCAGGAAACCCTTCGGTTCTTGCATATTGTTGAGGTAATTCTTGGGAGCTTTTAATCCACTCAAGATTTTCGGGTTTAAATCTATTATCAGCCAGATTAATGGAATCTCTATCGTATAAATCCCAATATTCTTTAGGCGCATTAAAAGGTAAGTGCGGACGCCAAAAGCCACAAGCTAAAAAGAACGGCTTAACCGTTTTAGACAATCGCTTTAAATCTTGAATAGTCTTATTACAGATTTGACCGTCGTGATAGGCCTCATCCTCAACATTAGTGATTTCGTAAAAGGGCCCAACGGGACCTTCACGCTTCCCTTTATAAATTTTTAGGTTTTCTCCCGATTCAGGATTCACCCAATCGTTGTAATCGTTATAATAATGGATACCCGCAATTTTATTTGTAGATGCTCTCCAAGCAGGTTCCGACCAAGCTTGTGGTGAATCTTCTTGAATGTGCATCACCTTGCCATTGCTAATGGTGTGGTATCCATTCTGTTTCAAATACTCCGGAAAGGTAGCGTACCCCTCCGCAGATTTATCGCTTCGGCAACTGGCACCTCTTAGTGTTACTTTTCCAGCGGGACGTAACCCTGTTAACATACTCGCCCTTGAGGCACCACAAATAGGCACGTTAGCGTAGGAATTCAAAAATATTGCGCCTTCCGAAGCTAATTTATCCATATTTGGTGTTTTGATGTCTTCAACACCATATACCCCTAGTTCTGGACGCAAATCATCTACCGAAATGAATAGTATATTTGGCGACTTTGGCTTAGAGGCTTTCATTAAACAAGAAACCAATACAAAAAAACCGATTAAAATTAATATAACTGCTTTGAGTTTTTGCAATAGAGATGTTTGCATTATTTAATTTTCATTTCAATTTTACTATGTAAAAGTATCTCACTTATTCCTTAAAGTCATCCACTAATAATTATATTGAAATAACAAATGGTTTTTGTCAAAAGTCATAAATTAGTGACTCATTGAACAAATATTTTAAAACTAAAGGAAAAGATGATTTTCAATAAAATATATTTCTTGTAATTCAATACATTTTGTATAAGAAAAGTATAGTTTCTATTTGAATTGTATGATCATATATTATAACTCTATTTTTTAATCAATTTCTCATTCTCCCTCCCAATACGCTCTTTTTGTTTTGAAGTTAAACTATGCTCATAATGAAATTCTGGAGAATAGTTATAATGATGATGTTTCATGTCATCATCATGGATATCTTGACTTAAATCACAATCAAAACGCAATAGGATGGTATGATTATTTTTCCAGTCGCCTCCTGCATTTATAATATGTGAAATTCCCCAAGTAACACCTCGTCCATCATTTGTATCTGTAAATGCATCAGGAACATAAGGTCCTGCTGCTACAGGCAATAACTCTGTTATAGATGCAATATCAAAATTCACCCAATCTTCGGCATATTGAATGGTGTTATGCTCCTGACCGTCTCTCTGAACAATGGCTGCAACGCCTTTTTTAAATGGAAATAATGTGGTTTCATGACCTGAATTTATTACAGGATTGAGCGGATGTTTTTCAAATGGCCCCAATGGGTCTTCTGCAACAGCCAAACCTTGCATCCTAATTTTTGAGGGTTTTAATTCTGGACGTTTATCAAAATCACCTTTGTAATACAAGTAAATTTTCCCATCATGCACTAAAGGATAGGGATCATGGATTGAATATTGGTCCCAGGAACCTTCTGGTCCGTTTGGAATAACGAGTTTTCCCGTGTGGGTCCATGGGCCATCTGGAGAATCTGCATAGGCTACCGAAACTGGACAAAAATCACCCCTTAAACCACTGGCTTCCATAAATGCTTGGAAATACAGATAATATTTCCCTTTCCATTTTAGAATATCTGTAGTTGTAACAGAACGCCACCCAGGTTGTGGCTTTGGCGGGCGCTTGACCGCTATACCTTGTTCTTCCCAAGTAAATCCATCTTCTGAGGTCGCGTACCAAATATCTGCTAAGTCCCAGTCGCTTGAAGGGATTTCGTCTGTTGCTTCCTTGGCCCTAGCCATTCCTACTGCTTTATATTTTGTTTTTCTCCCCGTGTACCATACATAATACTTACCATTTTCAAAAATTACTTTTGAAGGATCTCTACGGGTTATCGTACCGTCACCACCGTTGTAATCAAACCCTTTAAGTTTTGTATATTTAAACTGGGTGTATAATTCATTTTGCTCTGGACGTATAGACTCATAGGCATCATAATTTCGCTCTACCGCTTTACTAAGTGCACGATTAGGCTTTCCCTCTGGTATGAGAAAAGGGAACTCATCATTAGAACCTAATTGTTTGCTTTCGTTTTCTTTTTGCTCACTTTTCACACTATGCTCACATGAGAAAAACATAAAACATACTAAGGTTAATAGAATAGTGCTTTTCATACGTTTATTTAGTTTAGTTGGTATTGTTGTGTGGTTATTAATTTCTGAAAGCCGAAAACCCCTTGTTTGAATACGAATCTCCCACGGTCCAAGCAAAACCCTTGGGTGTCCAGTCTACACCAGCCTCCCAGTACTTACTTCCAAATTCGTAAGCCCCTAAATCAGGTGCTTGTCCTTCATATCCATCAGTTATCTTTTCAATCGTACGACCTTTATCAATTATGGGTGCATTTTTTAATGGAACAAATACTTGACCTTTTTCTATGCTAAAAGGAATTTCTGCGAATTGCTCATTATTTTCAAAAACATTATCTGCTTCTGGCCCCATAAACTCCTTTTCATCTACTCTATATTTTTTGCCATCACCAGAATCCCACCACGGACGCACATCAGAAAAATTATTGTACAAAATGTTGTCCTTTACATTTGTTTGTATTTCATTCCGTTTAGGTACCCATGAATTTATAAGTGCTTCGTCTGGTTTACCTACTTTCCAAAAGGTGTTATTATAAATTTCATTTTCAATGGCGTTCCAATTAAAATGCAAACCGGCCCACTCCACATCCCAAACCACATTATGATGCACAATATATCCCGCTGCATTGTTATCTAAATAAATACCAGTAGCCTTATATCCGGCATGTTCTGCCCCGTAAGCATCATTAAACCAATTGTGATGTAGTTCTATGTTTTTTGGTATACTTCTTCCGGTAACATAAAACAACCCACCGTCTGCTCCAGAAATTAAACATTTTTGGACATGGTTATACGCAAATTCGCTATCATCACCTGTTACTTTTACACCATCTCTAGCAGAACCATAAAATGAGTTTCTTAAAATTTTATTTCCTGTACCTTGACTATTTAGTAAATGTGCATGAATGCCTATGGTATTAAAATATTGAACGATATTGTTTTCTACACGATTATGATTTGCCCAACGATCTAAATTGATACCATTTACCGTTCCATTTTCAAGTACACATTTCTCTATAACATTATGCTCACCTTGTACTTGAATTGCAGCCTCCACTACCGAAGCTCCACGAAGGTCTGTTATAAGTCTTTCAGCTCCATGTTTTACCATACAGTTTGCCATTTGATTATAACTGCCATTAATTGTAACCATACCTCCAAAAAAGTTAAGACCAGTGATATTAATATAATCTGAATAGTTCTCAACTGTTTGTGGTCTTACTGCTATTTCAACATTTGTTTTTTTAGGCTTCTTACCATCTGGCGCATAAAAATAGAGTACTTTCTCCTGCTGATCATAGTACCATTCATTTGGTGCATCTAGAGCTTCTAATTTATTCATTAAATAAAAAATACCTCTATGACCATTTTCATATCGCTTAGGACTATGGGTTTTTCCAAATGGCCAATGTTCTGGCAATTCTTCAAAATGCACTCTATGTAAATCTTTATCGAAATCTGTGATGGTGCGCTCCCAACTACAACCACTATGAGACCCTAGGTAATGTATGATGCCTCCTGTCCAATCAAAGTTAGGAATCTCATTATTACTAATGTAAGACATAGACCAGGATCCCTCTTCCATATTAATGTATTTGGCATCTAAGGTATATTCATTATCATCTGAATCATTTGGCCAACGTGCAATCGGCATTTTTTTACCAGCAAAATATACATTGTTAGCATCTCCCAATTCTAAATTCACATTTTGCACTTTATAAATGTTACCGTCATGTTTTTCCCAACCCGATACTTGTTCTGTAGCTGAAATGATAACGATATCATTTTTATATTTAGTAAATACAATAGGCGCATCTGCTCTACCTGAATTTTTAGGAGTAATGGTCTCACGATATGTGCCTGCATGGATGTAACAAATGTCTCCAGCAACCATAACTTCTGATGCCTGAGCAATTGTCTTGAATGGATTTTTTTCAGAGCCATCTCCATCTGATTTATTATTACAATCTACGTGGTATTCTTTAGCAAATAAGATCTGGAATGTTGCAAAGATTGAAATGAAGAGTAATTTTTTAATTTGTTTCATTAGTTGTTGGTTTTTTGATTTTTTATAGGACTTAATTAAAGCTTGAAAGTTTAACCTAAAACTCAAATATTAAGTCCGTTATTACAGGCTCATCATCATTACCAAAATAATGTACTTGATCGTAAGCTGTTGGGCCTATTTTATGCGGTTCTTTAAACTTAGTTCCTATAGGGGGAATATTTTTTACAAATGAAATATCTCCTTTAGGAAAATCTGGGCCTTTTGCCCCTCTAATAGGGTCTCCTCCTTCTGGTACGAACGGTTGTTTTGGTGTTAACATTCTCAAATACGTGTTTTTTGAGTTACAAAACACCGTAAAACCGTTGTCTCCTTTTCCTTTTAGTTTCACCCAGTTTAAACTTGAAAAGAAGCCCTTAAATTCTGGATATACAAACTCATATTCCCCGGTAGCACCCGTAACTGTATTGTTATAATCGTTTTCCCAAACCTTGAACTGAGTGCCTTTCATACGGTTGCGCCATACTCTATAAGGCCCATCACCAAGCCATTTCATACCAGCTACTTCCTCCTCTGGGAAAGAAAACGTAATGCCCATATATTCTTTAAGCATTTTTATGTTTCTAATTTCTACATGTAAATCTAGCAGTCCATTGGGATGAATTGTCCACTTAAAAAAATCTTGGGTCGTTTCATGGTTGTCTTTCCAATCGTGATACTTATGTCTTGTTTTATCTAAAGCAAAAATTTCTATTTTACCTTTAGATTCTTTAACATAAACAGTATCTAATTTAGATTTAGAACCTAACATAATAGGACCGTCTTTTAAAGGAATTAGTTTATCGCCTTTCTTTACCTCTTTCAACAATCCTGTTTTGCTGGAAAACTTAAAGCTTAAATTATTCGCACGAACTAAAATCTGGTCTCCAAAAGTTTCTGCTTTTATAGTACCGTTATTGTTATAAACAACAATGTCACTATTTATTACTTTTGGTGTTTTTACTGGATACGTCCATTTAAAAATTTCCATACCATGAGCATCTGTTGCCGTTATGTACAATGCATCTGCAGATTGCCAACCTTTCACCTTATTTACTTTAAATGTACCTTTACCTCCTGGCGCTAAATCTGGTAATTCCACTTTATTTTTACTTATTACCTTAGGTGTTTTAGAGCCTTCTGGCCCTTCAAAATTCACCCATTTAGCCGTCATACTACACTCGTTAAGGTTAGTATAATGGTATCTGTTCTCAACTTGAAATATTCCGGAAAAGTCACTTTTAATATATCTATCTGCTATATGTATTGGAGACCATACTTCTTTAATTGTAAAATAACTAGCTTCCTTTTCTCCGTGAGGCCCAACAATACCATCTGCTCCATGATTACCGTCTGTATCAATGCTGCCATTTTTATCTGTACGAACTACACCTTCATCAGCAAAATCCCAAAGGAATCCTCCAGCGCATAAAGGCATGCTCCACATTTGTTTCCAATATTCGTTTAAACTTGCACCATGACCACCGTCATAAAGCCCGTGTAAAAATTCTGTTGGGAAATAAATTTTATCCTTCGTGGGCGCATCATAAGCGAAAATATGATACTCCGGATAGTGCATCGTATTCGTTTTATTGAAAATTGCCCATGGGTGAATCACTTCGCGCTTTTGAATATCCCATTTTGCATATTCACCGTCTAGGGCTTGATTCCAACCAGATTCATTACCATTGGCCCATATCAAAATAGAGGGGTGATTTACATCTCTTACTATAGTTTCCTTGATGATTTTCTTTCCAACCTTGGTATCTAAATAAGGTACATGCCACGTACACACTTCGTCTATAACAAATAACCCTAAAGAATCACAAGCATCTAAAAAATGAACATCTGGAGGATAATGCGACATACGTACCGCATTCATATTCATATCCTTTATCATCTTGATATGCTCGATACTCAATGCTTTTGAAGTGGTACGTCCAGAACTTGGATAAAAACTATGACGGTTAACACCTTTAAACTTGATTTTTACGTCATTAACGTAAATACCATCACTTTCTCTAACTTCTACTGTTCTGAACCCTATGCGCTTAGAAATTTCATGTAATATGTTTCCCTTTTTATCCTTTAGTTCCAAATGAAGTTGATACAAGTTCGGTTTTTCCGGATTCCAAGTTTTAATATTTGAAGCCTCAGTAGAAAAGCTCCATTTATTATTTTCCTTAATTAGATTATTTATCTCTAAATCTTGAACTTTCATACCATCGATATCACTTAAAACCAGACTTACTGAATGGGCTTTGGTAGTACTTAAATATACTTCGGTATTAATTGTTCCATCTGCTTTAGCATCAATAGCCACACGTTCAATATGTTTTTTGGGAAGCACCTCCAAATAAACAGGACGATAAATGCCACCGAAAATCCAGAAATCTGCTCTACGTTCCGCGGATGTAATAGAAGAATTACTTGATTGTTTATCAACCTTTACTTCCAACAGGTTTTCTGCACCATACCTTAAAAGTTTTGAAATATCGTACTTGAATTCGTAAAAAGCACCTTGATGTTTTACACCAGCCGATTTTCCATTAATCTTTACATCAGCATCGGTCATAACACCCTCAAAAACAATATTTATGGCCTTATTTTTCCATTCTGAAGGCACTTGAAATTTGTGTTTATAAAGTCCGTGTTCTTTAAAATAACTTTTACCAACCTTGTAATCGCGTCCATAATTATAATATCCAAAACCTTGTAGTTCCCAACAGGAAGGCACAGGAATCTTAGTCCATTTTCCACTGTTCATTCCATCAGAACAATAAAAGTCCCAATCTACAGTATCATCTTTACTGGTACCTGACAGATATGCTATATGCGTTTTTGAATTTTCTGATGTGTTTTGGGCATTGGCTTTTATATGAATCCCAAAGAGTATTAATGAAAAGCAAAGCGCTAGTTTCAAGAATTTCATATGAAGTTTAATTTAGTTTAGTTTGTGTTAAATGAGATGCTGAAACTAGTTCAGCATGACATAACAACGCTTTATTTGTGTCAAAATTCAAAGGTTAAATCCATCACAATGGGGTCATCATCATTACCGAAATAGTGCTCCATATTTCCTTGTGGCCCCATACTTTCTGATTTTTGAAACTTTGTTCCAATTCCAGGTACATTCATCACAAAAGAAATATCACCCTCTGGAAATATTGGATGTGTTTTTCCTTTTTTGTTTTGTTTTGGTTCTTGTGGTGTTAACATTCTGAAATAGGTGTGTGGTGTTCTGCAATATACCGTGAATCCGTTGTTATGATTCCCCTTAACTTTTGACCAGTATAAACTTGAAAAGAATCCTTTAAACTCTGGATACACAAATTGGTCTTCACCTGCTTCTCCTGTTACCGTATTGTTATAATCATTCTCCCAAACTTGGAAGCGGGTTCCTTTCATTCTGTTTCTCCAAACGCGGTACGGGCCATCTCCCAACCATTTCATTCCGGCTACTTCTTCTTCTGGAAATGAAAATGTGATTCCCCTAAAACCTTTTAAATTTCTATAACCCTTGAATTCAACACGTAAGTCTAATAATCCATCTGGATGTATAGTCCATTTAATAATATCTGAAGCGTATTCTTTTACCGTTGACCAACCAGGTGACTTATCGGTCTTTTCAAAAACTGTTAATATTTCAACTTTATCATCTAAAGTGTTTACTGAAACAGACTCAATTTTGGTTTTATGGTTCAGGATGATTGGACCATCTTTAAGGGGAATAATTTGATTGCCTTTCTTAACTTCCAACAGCGTGCCTGTTTCCTTAGAGAACACATAAGACAAACCATTCGATACGACTGTAACTTTCTTGTCTTTAGTTTCAGTTTTTATAGTCCCTCCTTTTGAATAAATTACTAAAGGTAAGCTTACCGCTTTTGGAGTAGACACAGGATAAGACCATGTAAAAATTTCTTTTCCGTAAACATCAACAGCGGTGAGATGTAAAGCATCTGCTGATTTCCAATCTGATGGTTTTTCAACATTGAACTTTCCTTTACTACCTGGAGATAATGCTGGCAATTCAACCTTCGTTTCTGAAATCACTTTGCTCAATCCACCTTCTGGACCCGAAAATTTCAACCATTTAGCCGACATTGAAATTTGATTTAAATTGGTATAGTGATAACGATTTTCTACTCTGAAAATGCCATTAAAATCATTCCTAATAAATCTATTTTCAATATAAATTGGCGACCAAACTTCTTTGATTGTGAAGTAACTTGCTTCCTTCTCTAAATATGGCCCCACGATACCATCATTGGCCTTATTACCCTGTAAATCAATTTCATTATTTCTGTCTGTTCTTTCTATTCCTTCATCTGCAAAATCCCAGAGGAAGCCACCTGCGCTTAAAGGGAGGTTCCACATTCTTAACCAATAGTCATCTAATCCAGCACCATGACCACCATCATATACACCGTGCAGGAATTCCGTTGGAAATAAGATTTTGTCTTTGGTATAGGAATCATTAACCAAGGAATGGTAATGACTATAATGAATGGTATTGGTTTTTTTGTAAATACTCCAAGGGTGAATCACCTCGCGGTTTTGAATATCCCATTTAGCGAAATCAACATCTACCTCCGGGTTCCAACCTTGCTCATTCCCATTACCCCACATGAGTATAGAAGGATGATTAACATCACGAACAACCGTTTCTTTAACTATTTTTCTTGCCACCTTAGTATCTAGCATAGGATTATGCCAAGTACAAATTTCATCAAGAACAAATAACCCTAAAGAATCACAAACATCTAAAAAATGAACGTCAGGTGGGTAATGCGACATTCTAACCGCATTCATGTTCATATCTTTCATCAATTGAACATGCTCAATACTAATGTCTTTAGATGTTGTTCTTCCTGATGAGGGGTGAAAGGCATGCCTATTAACCCCTTTGAATTTTATACGTTCTCCGTTTACATAAACACCATCTCCTTCAAGGACTTCAACGGTTCGGAAACCGATGCGTTCTTCTATCTGGTGCAGAACTTTATTGTTTTTACCTAATAAAGAAATTTGAAGTTTATACAGATTTGGAAACTCTGGATTCCATGTTTTTACATTTTCGGCTTTTCCAGTAACTCTCCATTTGCCACTTTCCTTGGCTACAGCAACAGTGATATTTTGAATTTTATTTCCCTCTAAATCAAAGAGGTCAAATGTAACAGCATCAGTTTTTTTCGAATCTACAAATACATCGGCCGTTATTTGTCCATCTGCTTTAGCATCAATTGCAACTCTATCAATTTTATCTTTTGGTGTAACGCTCAAATACACAGGACGATAAACACCTCCAAACACCCAGAAATCTGCTCCTCTTTCTGCATGATTTATAGATTCATTGGCTGACATTTTATTCACTTTAACTTCCAGTAAATTGTCAACTCCATATTTCAACAACTTTGTAATATCATACTTAAACTCATAGAAAGCTCCTTGGTGAATAGGGCCTGCCAACCTACCATTTATTTTCACCTTAGCATCTGTCATCACACCTTCAAAGACAATTTTAATGTTTTTGTTTTTCCAGTCTTTTGGAACATTAAATCTGTACTTGTATAATCCGTGTTCCGAAGACAAACCTAAAGCATTCATTCCAGAACCATAATCATAAGTACCAAAGCCTTTTTGCTCCCAACATGAGGGTACGCCAATTTTAGCCCATTTCCCACTTTGCCTTCCGTCCGAACAAAAGAAGTCCCATTCCACTAAGTTATCCTTATCTGTTCCTGATAGGTAATGTTTTTCCGTTTTTGAAGCTCCTTGAGCAGCACACCAATGCTGGGTTAAAACCACTAGGGCAATTAAAAATAGTTTAATGTTTTGCATCTTATAGTTTAGTTGAAGTTGAAATATTTTTTGGCATTGTTATAACAAATATTCTCTACCATGCTACCTAGTAAATCCATATCATGATTTATCAATCCGTTTTCTACATCATTACCCAGTAGGTTACACAATATCCTCCTGAAATACTCATGCCTAGGATAAGATAAGAAACTTCTGGAATCTGTAAGCATTCCTACAAATCGACTCAATAACCCCATATTAGATAAGGCATTCATTTGAGCTTCCATTCCAGTTTTTTGATCTAAAAACCACCAACCAGAACCAAATTGAATTTTTCCAGGTACACTTCCATCTTGAAAATTACCAATCATAGTAGCCACCACATCATTTTGAGCCGGATTCAAGTTATAGATTATGGTCTTAGCCAATTTATCTTCGCCATCCAAACGATTTAAAAATTTAGACATGGCCCCTGCACTATTTAAATCATGAATAGAATCAAAGCCAGTATCAGGTCCTAATTTAGATAATAGCCTTCTATTATTGTTTCTAATGGCTCCATAATGAAATTGTTGTGTCCAACCCTTTTTGTGATCCATAACACCAAATTTATACATCATACCAGATTGAAACGTTCTTATCTCTTGGGCTGATAAGTCTTGGCCTGAACGTACTTTGAAAAAAATTGTTTTTATATCCTCCTCGGTATAATCTTCAGCATAGAACTCTTCAATACCATGGTCCGATAACCTACAACCCATTTCATGGAAAAAATCATGACGTTTATTCAAGGCTTCGAATAAATCATCTATTGTATTTATTATAACCCCGGAAACCTCAGACAATTGGTCTAGATAATCGTTATAATGTTCTGCATTTTCAACAGCCATGGCTTTATCCGGTCTCCAAGTTGGCAAAACGGTTGTCTTACAATCACTTTCCGTAATTTGTTTATGGTACTCCAAACTATCAACTGGGTCATCTGTTGTACAAACCAATTCTACCTTCATCATTTCCATCAACCCTTGTGCGGTATAGTCTTGTGTTTGTAATTTTTCATTGGCTAAATCCCATACTTCTTTGGCGGTCTTCTCATTTAATATACCATCATATCCAAAAAAAGATATCAGTTCCATGTGTGTCCAATGGTATAATGGATTTCTTAAAGTATAAGGCACTGTCTTTGCCCATTCAAAAAACTTTTCCCAATCTGAAGCATCACCAGTAATATATTTCTCATCAACGCCATTGGTCCTCATAGCTCTCCATTTGTAGTGGTCGCCATAGAGCCAAATCTGAGTTAGGTTTTCAAAGTTTTTGTTTTCCGCGATTTGCTTTGGGTCTAAATGACAGTGATAATCAATAATTGGCATTTTTGATGCCTTTTTATGGTAGAGTTTTTTAGCGGTTTTAGTTTCAAGTAGAAAATGTTTACCTAAAAATGTTTTCATTTAATTTAGTTTGGTTTTTTACGAGTAGAACTTTAATTCTATTGAGATAGTTGAAGCGCATATAAATTTATTGCGTAAGCATGATTTTATTAACTTTAACGCATGCTTAACGGTAGCTATAACGGTTAACGTTAAATATCAAAAAATTGATTTTCAATTATTTAAATAAAATGAAGATTTCGGAATCTGAAAAAAGAGAGATTGTCTCAAAACTAAAAAACAGTGACACTTTTAAGAATGCACCAACCAGTATCGCTTTACTTCAGTATTTGTTCAATGCTTCTTCTAAAGGCATTCGACTTAAAGAGAGTATTATTGATATTGAATTTTTTAAAAGTAGCAACGCGCTAGATAAAACCAACCCTAGAGTACGGGTTAATGTCCATAACCTTAGAAAGAAAATATCTAAATTTTACGAAACTGAGGGAAAAGATGATTTGTGGCGACTGAGAATTGAAAAAGGCCAGTACCAAGTAAGCTTCTATAAAAGTGACATCAATCAACCTTTCCTGAAAAAACTAAATTGGTCTCAACTCATACCTTATATACTCTTAATAGTTTCACTAATTTCTATCATCACATTAAGTCTCCCAAAATCTAAGCCAGGTTTATGGAAACCTTTTCTTTCCAAAGCCAAACTAACCAACTTTTACATAGGTGATCATTTCGGTATTGCTGGTCAAACAATTACAAAAAACGCAGGTTGGACTCGTGATTTTTCTATCAATAGCTTTGAAGATTTTTATAATTTTCTTGAAGAGAATCCTAAATTTAAAGATAGTTTAAAACCCTCTCAATACTCTTACTCCACAAGGATGGCTGCTATAACTACTCAAAAAATTCAAAGTTTTTTTCAACACTACAATACCTCTTTTAAATTGCGATTTTCTACCCAAACCTCAACTTCAGAAATAAAGGAAGGTAATGCCATTTATGCGGGGCCAACGAAGAACAATAATCAATTTTTAAATTTCTTTAATCAAGCAAATCCATACTTTGAAATCTCCGATACTCAATTAAAATTACTGAATTACCCATCATTAAAAGATAGAGTTTTTAACCTAAACACTTATGATTTTACCAAGGAATATGCTGTGGTCTCAAAATACAAAAGCGGAGACACTGAACATTTTGTTTTCTTTTCTCAACATGACATAGGTGTGAGTGCTACAGTAGAATATTTTACAAATACCGATAGCCTTAGAAGCTTTGGTAAAACATATTTAAAAAACAAATCTAATTTTACTGCCATATTTGAAGCACAGGGACAGGACAGAACAAATATCAGCCTAAAACTAATACAAGTAGTACCGTTTTAGATTAACCTACAACAACTTCAATATTATCACTATTAAAATAACCTCCTCTATTTTCTTTTCTATCCAAGGACTGTTGAATTATTAAGTGCGCAACGTTAACCATATTTCGTAACTCACAAAGTGCTGTTGTTACTTTAGATTCACGATATAAATCTTCCACTTCTTGATAGATTACATCCAAACGCTTAATAGCCTTTTTCAAACGTCTGTTATTCCTAACAATTCCGACATAATCTCTCATAAGTGCCTGAAGTTCTCTTAAGTTATGCTGAATTAATATATGTTCTTCAGTAATTACGGTGCCATCATCATTCCACTTCGGAATGTCAAACTTGATTTCAGGTAGATCATTTTTACAATGGTACTTATAAATATTATGTGCATAAACCAAAGCTTCTAACAACGAATTAGACGCCAAACGATTTGCTCCATGAAGTCCAGTTCTAGAACATTCCCCACAGGCAAAAAGATTCTTAATTGTGGTTTTTCCCTTTTTATTTACTTTGATGCCACCACACAGATAATGTGATGCTGGCACAACTGGAATCCAATCTTTCTCAATATCAATATGACGGTTGAAGCACTCCTTATAAATATTTGGAAAATGCACTTTGAAATCTTTTAAGCTGAGATGTGTGCAATCCAAATATACATGGGGCTCACCAGACTTCTTCAACTCGCTATCAATACTCTGAGATACAATATCTCTAGATGCTAATTCGGCACGCTCATCATAATCTGGCATAAAACGATGTCCCTTTATATTTCTAAGATAAGCACCAAACCCGCGTACCGCTTCCGAAATTAAAAAAGAGGACCCCGCTTCTACATCATATAAAGCTGTTGGATGAAATTGCACAAATTCCATATCTTTTATACGCGCCTTGGCTCTATAGGCCATTGCTATCCCATCGCCAGTGGCAATTGCAGGATTTGTGGTATGACCGTAAACCTTACCAACACCTCCAGTGGCCAGCAAAGTACTATCTGCTTTTATTCTAAAAACATAGCCTGTTTTTTGGTTTAGAACGTAAGCACCATAACACGTTTCGGGCTTTACATTTTCGTCTGTAATATGATGATCTGTGATCAAATCAATAGCAAAATGATAAGGTAGTATTTCGATATTTTCCAATTGATGCACCCGTTTTAATAGTGCGCGTTCGATTTCAAATCCCGTAACATCTTTGTGATGAATAATCCTGTATTCTGAATGCCCTCCTTCTTTTCCTAAACTAAAAGCACCACTGGAATCTTTATCAAAATTTGCACCCCAAAGCAGCAGTTCCTCCAAACGCTCAGGACCTTCCTTTACTACCATTTTAACCACTTCCTCATTACAAAGCCCGTCGCCCGCTCTTAAGGTGTCTTTAATATGTTTTTTAAATGAATCTTGATCTTGATCTGAAACTACCGCCACCCCTCCTTGGGCATATTTGGTGTTAGATTCGTCTTCACTATCCTTTGTTACAATTACAACCTTTCTTTCAGGAAATTTCTCAGCAATTTTAACTGCAAAGGTTAAGCCCGCTATACCCGAACCAATTACCAAATAATTAGTAACAATCATAACTTATTTTGAAAGCTCCAACATGCGCTCAATAGGCAATAAAGCACGTTCAATAATATCCGGATTTACATCTATTTGTGGCGCCTCATTCAGCATGCAATCATATAGTTTTTGCATAGTGTTCATTTTCATAAAATGGCACTCACTACAAGCACAAGTATTATCTTCTTTTGCAGGTGCAGGAATAAGTTCTGTATTTGGCATTTCCTGTTGCATTTTATGTAAAATTCCCGCTTCGGTAGCTACAATAAACTTTTGATCTTGGTTCTCCTTAACGTAATTAATCATTCCAGAAGTAGAGCCAATATAAGTTGCCGTGTTTAATATATGAGTTTCTGATTCTGGATGTGCGATTATTTTATAATCGGGATACTCTTGATGCAGGGCAATTAACTTATCCATTGAAAATGCTTCGTGAACCACGCAGCTACCGTCCCAGAGTAACATGTCACGACCAGTTTCGTTAATAATATAACGTCCTAAATTTTTATCTGGAGCAAAAATTATAGGTGTTTCTTTCGGAATTGACTGAACTATTTTTAATGCATTTGACGATGTACAAACAATGTCACTCAGGGCTTTAATTTCTGCGGAACAATTTACGTATGTTATCACCACATGATTTGGATGGGCTTTGATGAATTTTTCGAAAGCCTCCGGTGGACAAGAATCTGCTAAAGAACAACCCGCATTTAAATCAGGCAAAACAACCGTTTTTGACGGGTTTAAAATTTTGGCTGTTTCCGCCATAAAATGCACCCCCGCAAATACAATCATATCTGCATCTGTTTCTGCAGCCTTTTGAGATAAACCTAAACTATCTCCTACATAATCAGCTATATCCTGAATTTCGGCAACCTGATAATAATGCGCTAAAATTACAGCGTTCTTCTCTTTTTTTAAACGGTTTATTTCTTTAACTAAGTCCATTTTAAGATTTCAAACATTTAGTTTTGTCTAACTCATATAAGCGAAAAAGCACTATACTTTATGCAAATATCTTAATAAAATAGATTGTTTATCTTCTATTGGCCCTAAAAGTAAAAATGAATAAAATACCCTTAAAGATTTATTAAAATCGTTAAGTTATTGTTAACCAAACTGAACCAAATTTGATAAAACTCAAATTGCAAAATCTTCTAAAAAAATTCTAATGCTATTTAATAACACTTCTATTAGAAAGATAGAGGCTAGCACAGTTTTTTATTTAAATATTCCTAACCAACGATAGTAAAAAGAAAATTATTGGTAAAACTATTTTTTAAACAGGCTATTTCCGTAAACCTTTAGTATTTTTATGCTTCAATTTTTCTTAACGCTGAATTATGTCTGTAGAACCAAAACTAATTAGATTCAATCAAAACGTATTATCTAAATACAATATATACAACAGTATTTTTATGACGTTGCCTTTTAACGAGGTAAAAAAAGCCGGTGTATTATTACCCCTTTTTCATGAAACCTGCGAAAAAGGATTTAAAAATGGTGATGATCCCACGAAAATTGTAGAAACATTCTTTGAAAAATACCAAGCGCGACGCAATAAGCAGAGTCAGATCAATTTACTATTTCGTTTTATTCAATATATAGAGAGACAAGTAGTATTATTTGATGCTATTGAAGACGCAGCGTTTTCAACAGTGAATAATATGGATGGCGTTGGTACTCTAAGAAATTTAAAAGGTTCTGCTCGATCTGAGGGTAATATGGAAGAATTAAAAGAATTTTTGGAGGAATTCAAAGTTCGCATAGTACTTACGGCACACCCAACTCAGTTTTATCCGGGATCTGTTTTAGGAATTATAACCGCACTTTCAAAAGCCATAAAGGATAATGATTTATCTTCTATAAACAACCTTTTTGGTCAGCTAGGTAAAACTCCATTTTTCAAGCATAAAAAACCTACGCCCTACATGGAAGCAAAGAGTTTGATGTGGTATTTAGAAAATGTTTTTTATAAAACATTTGGGGTTATTTATAACTACATTCAGGATAATATATATGCTGACGACAAAAAGCATAATGACATTATAAATATAGGATTCTGGCCTGGTGGAGATCGTGATGGAAACCCATTTGTTAAACCAAAAACTACCTTAAAAGTAGCAAGAAAGTTAAAGAAAACCATCCTGAAAAAGTACTATGAAGACTTAAGAGACCTTAGAAAGAAATTAACGTTTAGAGGTGTTGAAGATCGTATAATTAGGTTAGAAACCATTATGTACGATTATAGCATAGATTTAAAATCTGAAAATGCTATTTCTGCAAAAGAGTTTAGACAGGAATTACTAGATATTAGGAATATTGTAGTTGAACAACATCAATCACTTTATGTTAATGAAATCAATCATTTAATTAATCGTGTACATCTCTTTGGTTATCATTTTGCGTCATTGGATATTAGACAAGATAGTCGTATTCACCACTCAGTATTTACTACTGTTATAGATCATCTAATATCAACAGGAAGTTCATCATTCCCAGATAACTACCATGATTTATCGGAAGCTGAGCAAATCGAAATTTTGTCTAAAGCTACTGATGATATAGAAGATTTAGAAGTGTTTGAGGACGAAATGGTTCGGAATACTCTAAAAACAATTTCGATTATAAAGGATATCCAAAAAAACAACGGTGAGAAAGGTGCAAACCGCTACATAATAAGTAATAACCAAACTGCATTAAACGTTATGCAGTTATTTGCAATGCTTAGAATTGTGTCGTTTAAGGATAATTTAACCGTAGATGTTGCCCCTTTATTTGAGACCATTCCAGATTTGGAAAATGCACCAGGTGTTATGGAACAACTGTACCAAAACCCTGAATATATGGCACATTTAAAAGCCAGAGGAAGTAAGCAGCATATCATGTTAGGTTTCTCTGACGGTACGAAAGACGGAGGTTATTTAATGGCCAATTGGGGAATTTACCGTGCTAAAGAAGCATTAACAGCCATGTCTAGAAAATACGATATTACCGCTATATTCTTTGACGGACGTGGAGGACCACCAGCTCGTGGAGGTGGAAAAACACATAACTTCTACTCTTCTTTAGGTCCAACCATTGAAGATAAAGAGGTGCAAATAACTATACAAGGTCAAACAGTAAGCTCTAATTTTGGAACACCAGATTCGTCACAGTTTAATTTAGAGCAACTTATTAGTTCTGGAATTAAAAACAGAATTGATGGTGATAGAAATAGACTATCTGATGAAGATAGAACTGTAATGGATGATCTTGCAACTACCAGTTATCAAAAGTACAAAGAGTTTAAGGCTCACCCTAGATTTATATCTTATCTAGAACGAATGAGTACCTTAAAATACTATGCAAAAACTAATATTGGAAGTAGACCATCAAAACGCGGAAAATCTGATAAGTTAGTATTCTCTGATTTAAGAGCTATTCCTTTTGTTGGGTCTTGGAGTCAGTTAAAACAAAATGTACCTGGTTTTTATGGGGTTGGTACGGCATTAAAAAAGTATGAAGATGCTGGTGAATTTGACAAAGTACAGCAACTATATAACAACTCTAAATTCTTTAAAACACTTATCGAAAATAGTATGATGTCTTTAACTAAGTCTTTCTTTGATTTGACAAAATATATGGCTAAAGATGAAGAATTTGGTGAATTTTGGACCATCATATATAACGAATACCTGCAAACTGAAAATTTACTTTTAAAACTTACAGGATATTCTGAATTAATGGAAAACGAGCCAGCTGGAAAGGCATCTATTCAGGTTCGAGAGTCTATCGTTTTACCTTTACTTACTATTCAGCAATATGCTCTTAAAAAGGTACAGGATTTCGAAAAGGCAGGTGTACCAAAAGACGATCCTGAAAAATTAATCTTTGAAAAGATCGTTACACGTTCTCTGTTTGGAAATATTAATGCAAGTAGAAACTCTGCCTAAACCAAAATATACCATTGCATAAAAAAGCCTCGCATTGTGCGAGGCTTTCTTTTTAAGTTCATCTTATCCTTCTCTAATGTTCGTTCAATCTAAAATCTGGATAAGCATCCATTCCATGTTCATGTGCATCTAAACCTTCCAATTCTTCTCGTTCAGACACTCTAATACCTACCGTTTTCTTAAGTAAGAATAGAATAATAAAGGTGGAAACCACACAGAAAACAGCATAATACCCAACACCTACTAATTGAATTAAGAATGAATGGTCTGGGTTGGTTGAAAATATGCCAACTGCTAATGTTCCCCAAATACCACAAATTAAATGCACTGCTATAGCACCAACAGGGTCATCAAGCTTAATGGCATCAATAAATGCCACAGCAAACACTATTAAAACACCAGCAATAGCACCAATAATAATGGCGCTTCCTGGAGTTGTAACATCAGCGCTTGCAGTTATACCCACTAACCCTCCTAGAATACCATTCAAAAACATTGTTAAATCTAGATTCTTATATTTTAAAAGGGACACAAAAGCGGACACTACACCACCTGCAGCAGCTGCTAAACAGGTAGTTACCAAAACACGAGATGTGGTTTCTGGATCTGCAGACAAAACCGATCCTCCGTTAAAACCAAACCATCCTAACCAAAGTATTAAAACACCTGCTGTTGCTAAAGGTATATTATGCCCAGGAATTGCCTGAGGTTTACCATCTTTAAATTTACCTATTCTTGATCCCAAAAGCCATACTGCCACTAAAGCAGCCCATCCTCCAACAGAATGCACCAATGTAGAACCTGCAAAATCATGAAAGCCCATTTCCTCTAGAAATCCTCCACCCCATTTCCATGAACCTGCAATTGGGTATACTAAGCCGACATAAAACACTGTAAAAATCATAAAAGGTCCTATTTTCATGCGCTCCGCAACCGCTCCTGAAACAATGGTTGCAGCTGTTGCTGCGAACATACCTTGAAATAAGAAATCTGTCCAATAAGTATATCCTTCATTATAAGTTGCATCAGCTCCTGCCTCAAGATCTAGCCCAAAACCTGCAAAATCAAATATTCCCGCAGAATCCTCGGCAAAACCAGGATACATCAAATTAAATCCAGCGATGTAGTAAAGTAATAGGCCAACGGTAATTATAAATATGTTTTTGAATAAAATATTAATTGTATTCTTTTGTCTCGTTAATCCAATTTCTAAGAAAGCAAATCCCAAATGCATGAAAAAAACGAGTGCTGTACAGATCATCATCCATACATTATTGGTTGTTAGTAATTCCATAATAGTTTAAGTCTGTTGTTTTGTTAATTATTTTAAAGTATCTGCTCCCTTTTCTCCAGTTCTAATTCTATAACACTCTGTAACATCTGATACGAATATTTTACCATCCCCAACTTCCCCCGTAGCAGCAGAATCAATTATAGTTTTTATGGTAATAGCTTCAAAATCATCATTTACTACAATTGCTAAATGCCTTCTTTGAATATCACTGGTACTGTAGGACACCCCTCTGTATACATGCCCCTCTTTCTCGTTTCCTAAACCAGTAACGTCCCAATAGGAGAAAAAATTTACCCCAACTTCATGCAACGCATCTCGCACAGCACTATACTTGGACTTTCTAATAATTGCTTCAATTTTTTTCATTTCTCTGTTTAAATTAATTAGTTAAGTCTCAAATGTAACGAAAATTCACCTAGTGTCTATTTTTTTAAAATTAGCTTCTTTAAACCTAAAAAGTAACCAAAAAAAAGATGCCTTAGATATAATCTTAGGCATCTTTCTGACCAAACTAAACTAATTTATATATAGATAAAATTATTCTAATTTAAATTGTGGTTGGTTTATTTTGAGTTTATTTTATTATTCCTCAATCTCTCTTTGTCTCTTACCTGGGTAAGCTAATGCACCATGCTCAGATAAATCAAGACCTTCTATTTCTACTTTTTCAGATACTCTTAATCCAAGAGTTTTCTTAAGTATAGTAAGGAATATCCAAGACATCACTACAGCCCAAATAGCGTAAGCTAATGCACCAATTAATTGTGCTAAGAACTGATCAGCTCCACCGCCATTGAATAACCCAATTCCAGTATCACCATCAACACCCCAAAGACCAATTACGATTGTTCCCCAGAATCCAGCAACACCGTGAACTGAAAACGCTCCAACAGCATCATCAATTTTTAATTTTTGCTCTACAAACTCCATTGCAAATACTACGATAAGACCACCTAAGAAACCAGCGATGATAGCTCCACCTTCAGTCATGTTACCACAACCAGCAGTGATACTTACCAAACCTGCTAAAGCTCCGTTTAATGTCATATCGATATTTGGCTTTTTATATTTGATCCAAGATAAGAACAATGCACCTAAAGCACCAGCAGAAGCTGCTAAGTTAGTTACTAAAACTACTGCAGAAGCACCAACAGCATCATCACCACCCCAAGCTAATTGAGAACCACCGTTGAAACCGAACCATCCAAACCAAAGGATGAATACACCAAGAGTAGCTAATAATTTGTTATGACCTGGAATTGAAACCGCTTTACCATCGATGTATTTTCCTAATCTAGGACCAACTAATGCAGCTGCAACTAAAGCAGCCCATCCACCAACAGCGTGTACAATTGAAGAACCAGCGAAATCGATAAACTCAGCAGGCATAAAACCATCTGTATCGTTTAACCATCCACCATTCCATTCCCATCCACCAGCAACAGGGTAAATGAAAGCCGTCATAATCAAAGAGAATATGATATAAGTAGTATATTTTGTTCTACCAGCGATAGCTCCAGATACAATAGTAGCAGTAGTAGCACAAAATACTGTTTGGAAAAATAAATCGGCTGGACCATTGTTAAACATAAATCCACTGAATCCGAACCAACCGTTATCATACTCGGCAGGATACATTAATGAATAACCAACGAACCAGAATACTAGAGAACCTACAGCGATATCCAATACATTCTTCATCGCAATGTTTACCACGTTTTTAGAACGTGTCATACCAGACTCCACTAATGTGAATCCTGCTTGCATTAAGAATACTAGAATACCTGATATAAGCATCCACATCATTCCCATATCGCCTTCAATGGCGGCGGTGTCTTGCATTATAAGGGGCATGTTTAATAATGACATAATTATTTATTTTTAATGGTTAGTAATTAAGGAGAACAAAGCGAGTTCCTCTTTCATAAAGAACTCGCTCTATTCTTTATTCTATTTATTTAAAAGTTCATTCTTTAATTAGAATGTGTAGATTGCGGCTAAAGTAAAGGCAGCTAAACTGTCTGTTCCAACTCCATCACTGTCAACAAAGTTTCCGTAGAACTGACCATCATCTTGATTAGTTAAAGCATCTAATCTTATTTCAGGCTTAATGATTAAGTTATCTACAGTGTAGCTTCCTGTTAAAGTTGTAGCGAATACAGATGGTAAATCGTCACCATCTCCGTGGATAGCAAAATACTCACCTCTTAACCCGATAGAGAAACTATCAGAAGTAGCAATTTGTGGGTATAAAGCGGCTCCGTAGAATCCAGCACCATCATTGTCGTTGTACGCAGCGTTGATACCTAAGTAAAAAGAATCAGATAAATCAAATCCACCAGTATAGTCAATTTCAAATCCTAATCCTCCATTGTTACCACTATCATAGTATAGGTTTAAGAATTGTCCTGACACACCTAATTGAGCACCAAGTGCATATTCTCCAGTCATAGAGATATTATTAGTATCCCAAGGATTAGTAATTGCTAACATTAAGCTAACATCGTCACCTAAAGTAAAGTCAGCCTTTAAACCCATGTGAGAGAAAGGACCACTTGAGAACAAGTAAGAACAGCTGTAGTTGAAGTTTCCTGCAGGAGCAATAACTTCATAACCTAAGAATGTGTTCCATCTACCAAACGTTAATGTAGTACCTTCAGAAACATTCCAGTATACATATGCTTGGTTTACAATACCGTCTACAATATCAGTATTAAAAGTAGCTCCAGCACCTCTTGGTCCAGTTACTAAATCTATAACTGCTCCAGCTTTTTCACCTTCATAACTAAGTATAACATTAGCCATACCTAAAGCAAAACCAGACTGACCAGCGAAAGCCGTTCCAAAAGTAGGCGCATCATTATCAGAAGCAGTCAAATACGTTTGATAATAAGCATCCACACTACCTGAAACAGTAAGTGGAGAAGAGTCTTCCTCTTGTGCAAATACAACAGTTGCAAAAAGAAGCATTGTAAGGGTAAATAATTTTTTCATAATTGTTTAAATTTTGGTTATTAATTTTTTAAAATTTATTCCTTAAGACGGGGCTAATCTATTTAAAAAAGAGTTACCCCCCTAAAAAAAGAGGGGTAATTGGGTCAATTTTACGATTATTTAAATTTTTACCCCTTTTTATTAGAGGTATTTTTATTTTAACATTATTTTGTGAAATATTCATAACGTGTTTTTTTAGAAAATTATCACGTTTTACTACATTTTTGTACATATTTTTTTGTTAAATCGACGTATGTATTCATTTATTTCACATATTCTTATTTATCCTTATATTATATGTATTGAATATTTAATAAAATTTGCTTTTATTATTGATATAAAACGATTTTTATCTCAACTTCAATTAAAAAATCGAAATAATGAAATTGCTGCTATCATTAATATATAGTCAATACCTATCTTTGTAGTTCGACGCTTTTTTTAATTTAATTATAACGTTGATTATGCTGAAGAAACAAGGACTTTATTCCCCCGATTTTGAACATGAAAACTGTGGTGCGGGTTTTATTTGTAACCTTAAAGGAGAGAAAACGAACCAGATCATTCATGATGCGCTTGAAATATTAGTTAAGCTAGAACATCGTGGTGGCGTTAGTGCAGACGGAAGAACTGGTGATGGTGCTGGTTTACTAATAGATATTCCCCACGATTACTTTAAACGTGTTTGCGATTTTAGTATCCCAGAACAAAGAGAATATGCTGTTGGTATGGTGTTTTTACCAAAAGTTGAAAACCAGTACAACTATTGCAAATCTATTTTTGAAAAAGAAGTAATCGCCCAAGGGTTGACAGTTTTAGGTTGGCGTAAAGTACCAGTAGATTCTACACAATTAGGACAGATAGCTTTAGCTTCTGAACCAAATATAGAACAACTTTTTATAGGTAAAAGCGATGCATCAATAAGTGAAGTTTCTTTCAAAGCAAAATTATATGCTGCTAGAAAAATTACCGAACATGAAATAAGCGGATCTAAAATATCTGAGAGCTCTTATTTTTATGTGCCAAGTTTATCAAATACTACGATAATATATAAAGGTATCATAATGCCAGAAGATATTGGTCCGTATTATACAGATTTACAACAAAAAGATCTTGTAACAAGACTTGCACTGGTGCATCAAAGATTCTCAACCAATACAATGCCTACATGGGAATTGGCGCAACCATTCCGTTTCATGTGTCAAAACGGAGAAATTAATACGCTTCGTGGTAATGTAAGCCGTATGCGTATTCGCGAAGAGATTATGAAGAGTGATGTATTTGGTCCACAAATAGACAAATTATTCCCAATTGTTCTCCCTGGAAAATCAGATTCAGCATCTATGGATATGGTTGTGGAATTATTAACGCATACAGATCGTTCGCTTCCAGAAATTATGATGATGATGATTCCTGAAGCTTGGGAAAAACATGCAACCATGAGCGAAGACAAAAAGTCTTTTTATGAATATAACGGATGTATTATGGAGCCTTGGGATGGTCCTGCATCTGTGCCATTTACTGACGGTGACTACATCGGAGCGCTTTTAGATAGAAATGGATTAAGACCTTCAAGATATACGGTTACCAAAAGTGGCAAGTTAATCATGGCTTCTGAAGTTGGTGTTGTTGATGTTGCCCCAGAAGATATTGAATCTCACGGTAGGTTAGAACCAGGAAAAATGTTCTTGGTGGATATGAATGAAGGGCGTATCATTGATGATGAAGAAATTAAATCTAAAATCGTTTCAGAACGTCCATACAAAGAGTGGTTAGATAAAACACGTTTACATTTAAGAGACGTTCCTTATACCAATGAAACTTGTCCTATTGAGACTATAGATATTAAGACAAGACAACGTTTATTTAACTATACGTTTGAAGATATTCAAGAGGTTATAACGCCAATGGCTCAAAAAGGTAAAGAAGCCTTGGGCTCAATGGGTATTGATACTCCTCTTGCGGTACTTTCCGATAGACCTCAATTAATCTCAAACTACTTTAAGCAATTATTTGCTCAAGTTACAAACCCGCCATTAGACGGTATTCGCGAAGAAATTGTAACAGATATTAGTTTAAATCTAGGAAAAGATCGTAACATTTTTAGCATTACAGAAAGACAGTGTAGAAAACTACGTATTCAAAACCCTGTAATTTCTAATGCGGATTTAGAAAAAATAAGAACCATTCAAATAGAGAGCTTCAAAGCAGAAACAATTCAAATGCTTTACCCTAAAGCTCAAGGAATGAATGGCTTAGAAGATGCCTTGGATGATATTATTATTCAGATTGAGAAGGCTATTGAACGTAAAACCAATATTATCATCCTATCTGATAGAGGTGTAAATAAAGAATTTGCTCCAATACCTGCGTTGTTAGCGTGTTCTTATGTAAACCATCAAATGAATCGTTTACGCAAGCGCTCATATTTTGATATTATTATTGAATCTGCCGAACCACGTGAACCTCATCATTTTGCTACTTTATTTGGATATGGTGCAAGTGCCATAAACCCTTACATGGTAAATGAAATCATCAGAATGCAGGTGAAAGAAGGATTTATTGATAACTTGAATGAAGATGAAGCTGTAGAAAACTTTAATAAAGCTATTGGAAAAGGCTTATTGAAGATTATGAACAAGATTGGTATTTCTACCTTACATTCATATAGAGGTTCTCAAATTTTTGAGATTGTTGGTTTTAACTCGGAATTTGTAGAAAAATATTTCCCATACACAGCTTCTCGTGTAGAAGGTATTGGTTTATATGAGATTGAAAAAGAAATAAATCAGCGCTACCTTCAAGCATACCCTGATAAATCTATTGATAAAAAATTAGGGCTGAATATTGGCGGAGACTATCGCTGGAGACGTAATGGTGAGCGCCATATGTTTAATCCAACCACAGTTTCAAAACTACAGCAAGCTGTTAGGTTAAGCGATCAAGCAAGTTATGATGTTTATTCTAAAGCCATAAATGAGCAGTCTGAAAATTTAATGACTATCAGAGGGTTATTTGAGTTTGATAACTTAGATCCAATTCCTTTAGATGAGGTAGAACCTTGGACGGAAATTGTGAAGCGCTTTAAAACAGGAGCAATGTCCTACGGCTCTATTTCTCGTGAGGCACATGAAAATTTAGCCATTGCTATGAACAGAATTGGAGGAAAATCCAATTCTGGTGAAGGCGGAGAGGATAGAAACCGTTTCCATCCTGATGTAAATGGCGATAGTAGAAACTCGGCAATTAAGCAAGTTGCTTCAGGTCGTTTTGGTGTAACATCGCATTATTTGACAAACGCTAGAGAGATACAAATAAAAATGGCACAAGGCGCTAAGCCTGGTGAAGGCGGTCAATTACCTGGTGAAAAAGTATTACCATGGATTGCTAATGCCCGTAACTCTACACCATTTGTTGGGTTAATTTCGCCACCACCGCATCACGATATTTATTCTATTGAAGATTTAGCACAATTAATTTTCGATTTAAAAAATGCAAATCGCGATGCCAGAATTAATGTAAAATTAGTGTCCGAAGTTGGTGTTGGAACTATCGCAGCAGGTGTTGCAAAAGCAAAAGCAGACGTTGTATTAATTTCAGGATACGATGGTGGTACGGGAGCATCGCCTTTAACCTCATTAAAGCATGCTGGTTTACCTTGGGAACTTGGTTTATCAGAGGCCCAACAAACCTTAGTATTAAACAATTTAAGAAGTAGAATTGTTGTAGAATGTGACGGACAGCTAAAAACAGGTCGCGATGTCGCTATTGCTGCTTTACTTGGTGCTGAAGAATTTGGATTCGCTACTGCACCGTTAGTAGCCTCAGGATGTATTATGATGCGCAAATGTCATTTAAATACTTGTCCTGTAGGTATTGCAACTCAAGATAAGGAGTTACGTAAAAACTTTAAAGGCACACCAGAACACGTTATCAACTTCTTCTATTATGTAGCAGAAGAGTTAAGAGCTATAATGGCGCAATTAGGGTTTAGAACCATGGCTGAAATGGTTGGTCAAACTCATAAAATTAATGCCAATAAAGCAATTAAGCATTATAAAGCTAAAGGCCTTGACTTATCTAGTATTTTACACAGGCCAGCAGCATATAACGAATTGACGGTTAGAAATACAGAACAGCAAGACCATAACTTAGAGAATGTTTTAGATTTTTCAATCCTACACGATTCGCATCGTGCACTGTACCGTAAAGAACAAATGACGCTTAACTATCATATTAGTAATATTGATAGAACGGTTGGTGCGATTGTAAGTAACGAAATTTCTAAAATTTATGGACATTTAGGGCTTCCAGAAGACACCTTAAACATTAATTTCACTGGTTCTGCAGGACAAAGTTTTGGAGCATTTGGAGCATTTGGATTAACGTTTACTTTAGAAGGAAACACAAACGACTATTTAGGTAAAGGTTTATCTGGAGCAAAACTAATCGTTAAAAAACCAAAAGAAGCAGACTTTAAAGCCAATGAAAACATTATTGTAGGTAATGTGTGTTTATTTGGTGCAGTAAACGGTCAAGCATATATAAATGGTATTGCTGGCGAACGTTTTGCGGTTCGTAACTCTGGAGCTACTGCTGTTGTGGAAGGTGTTGGAGACCACTGTTGTGAGTATATGACTGGTGGACGTGTGATTGTTTTGGGTGAAACTGGACGAAATTTTGCTGCTGGTATGAGTGGTGGAATTGCCTACGTTTATGATCCTGAAAATAAGTTCGTAAACGGGTTATGTAATACTGAAACTATAGAGTTTGAAGATATCACTAGCGAAGATGCTAACGAATTAAAAGCTTCAATTGAAAAGCACAAGCTTTACACGGATAGTGAAATTGCCACCGAATTACTTTCAGATTGGGATACAAGCCTAGGTAACTTTGTAAAAGTAATGCCAATTGAATACAAGCGTGCATTAAAGCGTTTAGAAACTGAAGAACAAATGGTAGAAGAATTAACAGCTTAAGAAGATGGGAAAAGTAACAGGTTTTAAAGAATTTGATAGACAAGATGAAACGTACACACCTGTAAAAGACCGTGTACAGCATTATAAAGAATTTACAGTGCCTCTTTCTGAAGAGGATTTAACAAAGCAAGGGTCTCGTTGTATGGACTGTGGTATTCCGTTTTGCCATAGTGGTTGCCCTCTTGGAAATTTAATTCCAGATTTTAACCACATGGTACATCAAGGCGAATGGCAAAAAGCTTCTTGGATACTACATTCTACAAACAACTTTCCGGAATTTACCGGAAGATTATGTCCTGCGCCATGTGAAAAATCATGCGTACTAGGTATCATTGAAGACCCGGTTTCTATAGAAAATATAGAAAAAAATATTGTTGAGCGCGCTTTTAAAGAAGGATGGATTAAACCTCAGCCACCAAAAACTAGAACTGGTAAAACCATTGCTGTTGTTGGTTCAGGGCCTGCTGGTTTAGCAGCTGCACAACAACTAAATAGAGCTGGACATACTGTAACAGTTTTTGAGCGCGATGATGAAATTGGTGGTTTATTACGCTACGGAATTCCTAATTTTAAAATGGAAAAGGAAATCATAGATCGCAGATTAGCAATTTTAGAAGCTGAAGGTATTACGTTTAAAACCAATGTAAACGTTGGTGTAAATTATGATACGGAAGAGCTAAAAGCATTTGATGCCGTTGTTCTTTGTGGTGGTGCCACTGAAAGACGAAGTTTACCAACACCTGGTATTGATGCTGATGGTGTAGTTCAAGCCATGGATTTCTTAACACAACAAACTAAAGTAGTTTTTGGTAAAAAAGTAGAAAACCAGGTATTAGCTACTGACAAAAATGTAATCGTAATTGGTGGTGGTGATACAGGATCTGACTGTATTGGTACCTCTAACCGTCAAGGTGCTAAGTCTGTAGTAAATTTTGAAATTATGCCAAAGCCTCCTGGACATCGGTCTCCGACTACACCATGGCCTTTTTGGCCCTTACAGCTTAAAACATCGTCTTCTCATCAAGAAGGTGTAGAGCGTAACTGGTTAATAAATACTAAAGAATTTGTTAAGGACGAAACAGGTAAATTAACGGCGTTAAAAACGGTAAATGTTGAATGGAAAATGGTTCCTGGACAGCGTCCCCAGTTAATTGAAATTGAAGGAACTGAAAGAACATGGCCTTGTGATTTAGCGTTATTAGCACTAGGTTTTACGGGACCTGAAGCTACGCTTGCTGATAAATTAGGTATTGAAACAGATGCAAGATCTAACTACAAAGCTGAATATGGCAAATACCAAACCAATATTCCAAATATATTTACTGCTGGCGATATGCGCCGTGGACAGTCTTTAATTGTTTGGGCTATTTCTGAAGGTAGAGAAGCCGCAAGACAAGTAGATTTGTATTTGATGGGTAAATCAGACCTACCGTCCAAGGATATAAGTGGTGATTTGGTTGGTTTGCATTAAATTATATAATAAAGAGTAATTAATAAAAGCGGACTAGCATAAAATTAACTAGTTCGCTTTTTAATTATGAATGTATTTATGTCTAACTGAATACTAAATACTCATTTTCGTCCTCCTCAACAATTTCATTTTCTAACTCCGTGCTATTTGATAAACTTTCTAGTATTTCTACTAAATAGTCTTTCAAATCCAGATACTCCGGCACTGCAATAAATAGAAAGACCAACGTTCCAAAAATACTATACCAAAAAAGGATAATTTTACCCTTATCTATCCCTTCATTTAACCGAACTATAAATTCTTGCTTTAATTTTAAATAATCAACTCTTTTAAGCTGCCCAATTTTTGCGTAATTAGCCCATCCAGAGATAAATTTATCTACAGGCAATGTTTTTATTTGATCTCGATACTTTTCAACACCTTTTAAATGAGCTTTGTAAAGCTCAACTTTAGGTGCTTTTTTATCTAAAATTAGTTCCAGCTCATCCTTAGTAAGTTCTAGCGTTGCGTAATATGTTTCTATTTCCGCTTTGTTATGTTTAATAAAACATTCAAAAACTTGACTTTTAATTGTTTTTCTTTCACCCTCAATATAACCGCGATATTGAGAGAGCACATTTAAAGTCTCTCTTGAGGGTCTATTATAATCTGTGAAGACCACCCTCTTTCTGCACAGATTCTTGTAAAGCCTAAAGGCTCTTCGAATGGTTCTTGTTGTTACTTTATGGTAATCTTCAAAAGATCCATTTTTAGCAACTTCCTTTGGTTTGTTTTTTGAATTTTTGAAACCCTCTTTTTTTTCAATACAATGCATTAAATACATAAATGCAGGTACTTCTTCTGGTGTAAGTACGTCCATAACCCCAATTTTAAATTAGCCATACTTCAAAATTATAAAAATGCTTAACCCAAGCATCTTATTTAGCCATAAAATATAAAGTTGAGTGACAAGTGTCACTTGGATATAGGCTTTGAGGCGACATTAAAAGAGGTGTCGCTAGCTTTTCAGTGAATTTGTGATATAACATTAAAAACGTATATCATGAAAACTACATTAAAAACATTAGCCGTATTAGCTATTTTAGCTTTACTAAATGCTTCTTGCACCCCAGAGGCCTTAAATTCGGAAAAAACAAGTGCTCCAATCTCCACAGATCCTCCAAATGAAGATTTGGATAAACCTGCTGAACCGATTTGATATGATGTAACCCCAAAACCAATTCCAAAACCATGAAAGCGTCTTGGAATTGGTTTTAATAGTTTTGCTTTAAAGTTTTAATTAATTGTGGTTTTCTATTTATAGCAACTTTTATTGACTTGCCATCTTCCATTATTACAAACATAGGACTTCCTTTAGTGTATTTTTTAATATAATCTAAATTCACCAAAGCCTTTTGGTCCACTCTAAAAAAATTAAAGTCGTTTAACTGTTCTTCATAAATTTTTAATGTTTTTGCACTCATAATTTTCTTATTACCTATGAGATGAATATCAGTATAGTTACCATCGGAAAGACAATACAATATTTCTGAAACTTTGACAACTAAAGATTCGCTAGCAGTTTCAATGATAATTTTTTTTAAGGAATTATCTACATGATGATTGTAAAGCAAAGTATCTATTTTTTGATTATAATTTTTATGATCTTCTTCTTTTTTCAATCTTTCAATCACATCTACAAAATCTTCAATCGCCACTGGTTTTAATAAATAGTGCAGCGCACTAAATTGAAATGCTCTATACGCATACTTGCTATAAGCGGTAGTAAAAACCACCTGGAAATCCCTATACTTTATGCGTTCTAAAAAGTCAAAGCCAGTGTCGTTATGAATTTCTACATCAAGAAAAACCAAATCTGGACTTAATTGAGTTACACCAATTATAGCATCATCTATTGTTTGAAACGCACCAGCAATTTCAAATGACTTTGGAAAATTGGCTATTACCCGTTCAAGAGCCTCAATTGCGTGAGGTTGATCATCTATTATTACTGCTCTAATCATTCAAACTCGACTTTAAAGGGTAATTCCAATTCTACTCTAGTACCATTTTCTTTATCAATAATTCTAAAATTCGCACTCGTTTTATCTTTAGTATTGATAATATCCAATCGTTTCTGTAAAATTTCAGTACTCATAGAAGTCTTTTCGGTATTTCCACCACTATATTCCATAGCTTTTTTTCTACCTACACCATTATCTTCAACTATACATAACAACGTATTTTGTTTCTTCTTAAACTGAACTTTAATATGCCCATTTCCCTTTAAACGAGCAAACCCATGTTTTATACTGTTTTCAACTAAGGGTTGTAATAACATTGGTGGCACTAATGTGTTTTGGGCATCAAGAGCGTCATCTACTAAAATTTCATGTGTAAACTCATCATGTAGCATGTTTTGCTCAATGTTTAAATAGGTGTTCAATAAATCTATATCTTCTTGAAGCGTGATGTCTTCCTTTTCAGAATTTTCTAAAGTTTTACGCATTAATTTAGCGAACTGCGTGAGATACGTATTAGCAGTTGTATTGGTTTTTGAAATAAAATTATTTACCGAATTAAGCGAGCTAAAGATAAAGTGGGGGTTCATCTGTGTTCTAAGTGTTTTTAATTCAGCAGATTTAGTATTTAACTCAAATTCTGCTTCTCTTTTCCTCTTGTATAAATATCCTCCAAAAAGCAAAACAACTATTAATATACCACCTCCAAACAAGCTGTTGTTTTTTATAAGCTTCTGTCTTTTAATTTCTTCTTGAGCTAATAGACCTTTTCTATCCGCTTCAAATTGAATTTCTTTTCTAGAGATTTCAAGTTTTCTGTCTGAATTTGTAAGACTGTCTTTTAATTCATAATGTTTTTCATAAGCATTAAGTGCTTTTTCATAATCTCTTTTTGCTCTATACACTTCCACTAATGTTGCCCACAATGAGGATTTCATAGATAGATTAATTGAATCCTCAAAATTCATTACTTTCATGGAATACTCCTCAGTTTTTTCATAATCTTCATTACTGAGATATACCAAAGCAGCATTCAAATATGCAACAGGCTTTAGAAACCCAAGGTTATATTTATTTATAATTTCCAAACTCTCCTCCATTTCTATCAAAGCTTCATTGTTTCTATTTAAATCAATAAGAACTCTGGCTAAATTACTTTTTGAGTTTGCGATATCAATAAAACTATTATTCAATTTAGCCAATTCCATCGATTTTTTGAAGTAGACAGTTGCAGAATCTAATTCTTTCGTCTTGCCGTAAATTGTGCCAATACTGGACAAAATCCTAAAATTTTCGGGATCCTGTTCAATTACTTTTTCAAAACTTTCTAGGGCTTTACTATACTCTTCTTGCTCCAGATAAATAAGACCTATATTACTATTAATCACATTCCTTTGTTCAGAAAAAACAGTGTCATTTCCTATAATTTTCAGTGCCTTATGGTAACTATCTAAAGCTTTGAAGGGGTTTGCAATAATGTATTGATAAATTACACCATTGTTACTATGTAAGGGTATTTGACCTCTTTTGAAATTTAGTTTTTCAGCCACCTTTAAGGTTTCTAAATTATATTCAAGTAGGGAGTCACTTGGAGACTCATAAATTTTTTGCGCTATATATTTTATCCTTAATACTACATATGTAGTATCTTCTTCATTATGGCTTTTAATTATACTAATTAAAGAATCTAATGTTTTGTGTGATTGAGCAAAACAAATTGTTGATAAGCACAGACCTATCCAAATCAAATTACTTTTAAAAAAAGTTGTATTAAAACACCTCATATTTTACCTCGATTTTAAATTATTCTTCAAATAATAAACAACTACCCATGAATAATAATTAGCTATAGCTATTCAATACGCTTAAAAATAGGTTTACAAAAATATTAACCCATTAAACCTTAAAGCGATGAAAGCATCATTTAAATTATTTTTGCTATTAGTTGGTTTTAACATTGCCTTATTTTCTTGTACTGCCGAGGCTATTGATGAGACCTCTTACGAAACGGTAACAACAGATCCGCCAAATGAAGATTTGGATAAACCTGGTGAACCAGGTTGATTTTTAAAATCAAAATCAACTTCAAAATATACGAATGTATTTTGAAGTTGATTGGTTTTAATATTTTTTACCCACTCTCCCTATTACCACTTCTGTATTTGGTATAAATCGACACCAAATGTGTAGTGTTTTTAGCATCCATTTTTTTTGTGACGTTCTTAATATGTGTTTCTACGGTACGGTTACTTATTCTTAATTTTTCAGCAATTTCTTTTTGAGTTAAACCTGTTGACAATAAGTTAATTACATCTTTTTCTCTCTTAGAAACATCTAACCACTTGCCAATTTCTAACATCGCTTTTATATTCTTATCAATATATTTTTCTCCATTACTTACAGCTGTAAGTGCATCTAGCGTTTCTTCAATTCCTAATTGTTTATCTAAATAACCATCTACATTAATTTCATTAAATAAAACCTCGTAATTATCTATTTTAGCTTCTTGAGTTAAAATGATAATTTTTACTTTAGGGTAAAAGGCTTTCACTTTTTTTGCGATATCAAATCCACTATAATCATCAGATTCAAAGTTTAAATCTAGAATTAGCGTATTCACTGTTTTAGAAGCAAGTAACTTTAATGTTTGCTCGTAATTATGAGCAACTTTAATGCTATTAACGTAATCTGGAAATTCATTTAACAATGAAACTAGGCCTTGTGCAAAAATGACGGAATCGTCAACTATTAATATGTCTGATTTAAATATGTTCATACTTTTCTAGGTAAGGGAAAATCTATATGTACTTTAGTTCCTACTTCTGTTTTACTTATTTTACAATGTCCCTCTAGCATTTCTACCCTTTGATTAATATTCATAATACCAATACCTTCTTTATGCTTGTTGTTTATACCAATACCATTGTCTTCAAATACAATGTTGAAACGCCCACTAGTGTCTCTAAAGTTTTTAACATTTAGTGTAGTGGCATGAGAATGTTTCTCAACATTGTTAAGCACTTCTAGCAGAATGCCATAAATATTATTTTGAGTACTTATAGGAAGTGTATTTAAAATTTGAGGGAACTGGTTTTCAAGTTCTACAAATACTTTTCCATACAATTGAAACTCCGTTAAACGAGATTTTATAATATCTGTGAATTTTTGTTTTCCCATGTACATCTCTAATGGGTAAAGCCTATGTGAGACCGTTCGTATTTGTTGATTCATCTTTTTAAGATCTTTGGTAATACTATCAACATTTTGGTTTAAACTCGAAGATCTTTTTAAAGCTAGCACCCTTAGCCGCAATCCATCAAAATTTGTAGTAATTATATCATGTAAATCGCGCGCTATTCGTTTTTTGATAATTTCTTGACCTTGGTATATAGCATCTAATTTTTCAAACTTTGCTGTTTGGGTAGCTGTTTTTTGTCGTTGTAAAAAAAAGCGATACACCAAAGTAATCAGTAGCACGATAATACCCAGTATAACTAGTACGAGATTTTTAATTTTAATATTCTGGTTCTTTTCTGCTAATAAAAATTGTGCATTTTTGTTAGCCAGATTTAAAGACAATATTTCGTTTTCCCTCTGTTCATTTTCAAACCTATTTTGAAGTGTTTGTACTATTTTTGTTTGCTCGGTGTCGTAAATCTCCTTGTATAAATCAGAATATTGTATTTCGCTTTCTAAGGCTTTTTCGTAGCGCTTAGATTTTTTATAATACTCTGCTTCATTTTCGTAAGTACTTAAAATTGCACGTTTATCTGTTACAGCAGGAAGTATTTGATTAGCCTTATTTAAATACTGTCTAGCTTCTTTCAGGTTATTATACTCTAAAAACAAACTTGAAATACCATTGTAACTATATAATAAAGAACTAGTATCTTTTAAAGTTTCCTTTTTCAGTATTGCCTCTAAAAAGTAGCGTTGAGATAACGATTTCTCTCCTATAGCCCTGTAAGTGTTGGCTAAATTTGCTAGTAAAATAGCATATTGTTTACCTTGTTCATTAAAATAACCTAATGCACGTTTATAATTAACTATAGCAGAATCGGTAACCTTTAAATCATCGTAGACATTTGCTATATTATTAAAGCAAATACCCTTACCTAAAGAGCTACCTAAATTTTTTTCCATCTTTAGGGCTTCATAATGATACTCTAAGGCTTGATGGTGATTTCCCATTTGATTTTGAATATTGCCAATAGTAGTATTTACATCCGCTAATTTTGATATATTTTCTTCTTCCATAAAACCTTTAAAAGCCTTAATGGCATACTTTAAAGCTTTTTCAAAACTTTGCTGGTTTTTGTAAACCTTAGCCGCTTGTAAAAACGCTTTGTAACTTGAATTATCCGTTTCAAAATTTTCAAACAAGCGTATACTTTTTTCTATATAAAACAAAGTACTATCATGTTCATTACTTCTATCTTTTAGCAATGCCATATTAAAGTTCAAGCTAGCGGCTGTTTTTGAAGTACTATCCAATGCAAGTCCTTTTCTATACATATACTCTGCTTTGGAAACCGATTTTTTGATATGATATATTACTCCGATTTTTTTATAAATAACTACAGCGTCTTCTACATAATTATTATCTAAGGCTATCGCTAATCCTTTTTTGAATAGAACTAAAGCTTCATCCTTATTTATTTTTTGCAAATCATCACCTTGCTGTATTAACTGTTTAACAGTAGCCCTGTCATTTTCTTCTGAAAAGGATTGACTATAAACAGGTAACATACATACGTAAAAAAGTATGAGAGGAAGGTTGATTTTCATTAAGAATTGTTAAGCCTCCACCAAATTAAAAAATATTGGATGAAAATTACCTAGGTATGAGAAAAATACGGGAATTTACGGATTGCAATCTCTTGGTTTTAGAATTAATATTGAACTATTAAGATTGCCCAAAAATTTACCATGTTTCTCTTGCAGATTGTTAAGCGTTTGCTATTAACAATTTAAAACATCGGAAATCATGAAAATTAAATTTACACTTCTAGCGTTAGTCTCATTACTTGTATGCAGTTGTAAAAGTGATGATGATGGCTTAGTTGGTTTTGATGGTTCTTTAAGAAGTATTGAAGACTTTTACAGTCCAGAATTACTAGATGCTTTGGAAAATTTAGGCTTTCAAATAAATCCTGGGAATACACCTCCCAATTTACAAGGTTCATTTATTTTTAGCCCTTTAAGACTAGAAAACTCATCTGTACCAACTGATTCTCCAGGTGACTTATTTAACGACTATTTAGCCACTTTCAAAAACCAAAACAACAGTAACCTAACGATTGACTATAACGGCAAGCACAGTGGTTTCTCTCAGCAAGATGAAGGTAATGGTGCTTTTATTTCAGGAGAAAACGATACGTTTTCTATGTTTTTAAAAACAACTTCTCAAATAGACAATTCTGTTTTAACAGAAACAACCATAGCTATTTCTGGAAAAGTAGTAGAAACAGGATTAGAAAATGTACAAATGGCTGTAATGATGTTGGATAACAAAGGAAATCCTGATGGTGTCTATATACCTGACAATACAGGGAGATTACTTTATGATACAGACAAATTTTCACCAAAACAATAATTAATATTTAACCACTCTAACACAAAGAATTATGAAAAAAATTATTTTAATAACTGTAGCAGTACTAAGTTTATCCTTTATCAATGACGCAAATGCACAACGTTACACTGAGGAAGGCGCAATAGGGGTAGGTTTAGCTTGGACCTCTTTAAACTACGGTGTTTCAGCAAAATATAACTTTACAGAAGAGCATACAGGGCAAGTTATTGTAGGTTCGGCAAACTATGGTTTTAGCTTTTCTGGTGCTAGTAGTTTTTCACTTACAGGTAGATATGCCTATAATTTTGAAGCAGGAGATATCGATTTCGCAGCGTTTCAACCATATGTTTATGGACAAGTAGGTTATTGGACCTATAAATATGATTTTCTAGGTACTTCATTCAATCAAAACTCTATAGCTATTGGTGCTGGTGGTGGTATTGAGTGGTCTATAAATAATTTTATTGATGGATTAGCCTTTTCTTTTGAATTGGGTTACACCCGTATTTCATTTGATGGAATAGCATCTATCGGCGGGTTTAACGGCGGTGGCGGTATACACTACTATTTCTGATAATTAATTATAAGGGAAGCTTCCTTAAGACAGTTTCCAAACACAATTGGGTACAGTGTTTTTGATTTAGTACACTGTACCTATTTACCTAAAAATTGGTAATTAAAATGCAAATAAGAAAACATTCACTAACTATACTTTCGTGTTTTTTTGTGCTATTTAGCCAAATTTATGCGCAAGATTTAAGTGGCCATATAAAAACCATTAGTGAAGCACTACAAACTGTGGCGGCATCTAAAACCGAATATGCCCAAATTATAAAGAATACTACTTCAAATTATATAAATTATCATATAAACGAGATTGATACCAAAGGAAATTCAAAAGAGACAATCTTCAATTTTAGTTTTGCCGATGTTGATATTAACACAGTACGTACTATAACGAAAAAGGATGTTATTCTTGTACAACTTATTATAAAGAGCAAACAGAAACTTATAAAAAAAACCACCAATAATGGAGATAAGGTTGGTTATGTTGACAATATATACCTGTATGCAAAAAACATTGATAATGGACGGGAACTAGTAAAAGCAATAAAGGAAATAATTCCTATTAACGAAACACTAGAAAAAAACAAATTAGCACTTACCTCTTATAAAGATCATCAAAATTGGTTGGTAAACAACATTAAAGATATAGATTTTATAAAAAACCAGATTATTCAAAAAATTGAATTTGGCGCTTCTAATAATGGTAACATTAAACTAAATACCACCATAAATTCAAAAAGTAAAACCATTAACTACAACTATGAGTTTAATCTCGCCACAATAAACCCAAACAGCCTAACATTTAGAATAAATGGGGATGAATTCCATTTAGAAATTACAAATAGAAGGAACATAAAAGCCATTAAAGTTTACAAAGACGGGCAACAAGAAAATTACACAGGAAAACTAAGGCTTTATTGTGCGGATATAGAAAATGCAAATGACTTATATAAAGTTTTAAAGGCAGCTATACCTCTAGCTGAAAAAGCCTTCGAAAAATCTAAACCCAACATTTCCTCTACTGAAAACGCAATAAATTACATTAATACAACCTTGCAGGACGTGCTGGCTCACAGTACAACCTATACTCAATATATAAAAGGTGATTGTGTTAGCAAAATTGGTGTAACAGAGGCTAACATAAAAGAAACAATTGCGCATGAGTTTAGCCTAAATTTTGCAGACATTAATTTGGACAATATCGATTATAGTTCTAGCAAAAACGAACTATATGTTGAAATAAACACCAGAAAACAGGCAAAGTTTATTAGGCATATTAAAAACAATGCATTGCAAAACTACGCTAATGCGCTAAAACTATACGTAAACAACATTGAAGAGGCGATGCTTACAAAAGAAGCCTTTCAACGTATTGTAAAAAATTGTGAGGTCTCTAAAACGGTAAATCACAGTACTATTCCAAAAGCGTTAGAGGGCTTAAAAAAGGAGATAACTATTGTAAAAGTTGGTGATAACAGTTATGATCAAACGTTTGAAATAGTAACAAATTCACCTTACGTCGTTAAGCTCACCTCGGTATATTCAAATTTAAAAAGTAGTAAGGAAACCATTTATGAGTTTGGATTGAAGGATATTAACCCCAAAACAATTGCAATTACTACATCTGGTAAATATGCCATGGTAGAACTAAGCACGAGGCATCTTGAGAAAATTATAAAAACCTATCAAGATGGCGAAATAAAAAGTTATGCTCACAAAATAGCAATTCAGGCAACTGATATTGAAAATGCTAGAAACATTAGAAAAATCTTAATATATACAATTCAAAAATTAGAATAAAAACAAATAGCTATTAACAATAATTCCTAAAATTAAAACGATGAAAACAAAGATCACTTTTTTAACAACAACCCTTCTTTTATCATTTATGGTAAAAGCTCAAAGCGTAATAACCGTAGATAATTCGGTTGGATCCAATGCTCAATACAGTAATCTACAAAGTGCTATTTCCGCTGCCAGCGCAGGAGATGTTATTTATGTGCACCCATCCGAAATTAACTATGGTACCAATATCACAATAGACAAAGAAATCAGTCTTTATGGTTTTGGCCATAGTGATCCAGATAAAGAAACAATGGTTTCAGACTTTATATTATCCAACAATGCATCAAATGTTATAATTTCTGGATTTCACATAACTGATGACATATATACCAACAATACTTCAAGCCTTACTAATTTAGTAATAGAGAATAACCAAATTGACTCTGATATTCTATTTGATAGCTCTGGAGGTGTAGATAATATAGTAATTCGCGGAAACATTGTTGATCAAATTGGTTATGGTAGTACTTCGAGCTCAAGAGATAACTACACAAATACAATAATATCAAACAATATAGTAACAAATTATATCGGATTGAAAAACCACCAATCAATAAGCATAAAAAATAATATTTTTTTAAGCCCAAATAGCAGTTATCCAATATTTAATGCAGGAGATGCAAGTGGCAGTATTACTGTTCAAAACAATATTTTTTATTATGATTCCGGTAGTGTTTTAAATCCAGACGCAGATGGTGTTATTTTTGAAAACTGCTTGACATATAATATTGGCTCTGGAAGCTTGATAGCACTTAATGGTTCTAATAATCTAGACAATCAAAACCCTAATTTTGCGAGCGCACTTGACACAAGTTTTGATGCTACAGATGATTATAGTCTACAAGGAGGATCTCCTGCTATTGGCTCTGGTGTAGGAGGCATAGACATGGGAATTTTTGATGGAAGCGCTTTTACCTTTAATAACTTTGGTTATACTAATGGTATTCCTACGGTAAAAATTACGGATATCACAGATAGAATAGCACCAGGAGCAAACTTAAGTGTTACCATAAATACTAACGCCAATTAATATGAGACTACTTTTAGCAAGTGTCTTTGTATTCCTGTTTAGTAGCTTTTCCATACTGGCTCAAAGCATTACCAGTGGTGAGTATTTTTTTGATACTGATCCTGGGGTGGGTAGTGGTACGCCTTTAACAGTAAACGGTAATATGGGACAACTAACCCAAACATTTTCCATCCCTACAACTAGTTTGTCTGATGGATTTCACGACTTTTATATCAGAACTTTTAACAGTGATAATAACTGGAGTTTATACGATAGACAAGGCTTTTATCTTAAAAGTTTTAGTGCCTCGAATATTTCAAATGTTGAATATTTCTTTAATACAGATCCTGGAGTAGGTAATGGCATAGACCTTACTGTGAATTCGAATACTGGAGAACTCACTCAAACCTTTATCATTCCAACCGGAGGACTTTCAGAGGGTTTTAATAGTCTATATATTAGAACATATAACAGCGCAAGCAATTGGGGTTTATACGATAGGCAGCTTTTCTACTTAAAAAGTTTTGACATGTTTACCATTACAGCCGCAGAGTACTTTTTTAATACCGACCCAGGTGTTGGTAACGGAACCGCATTAACCGTCGATACTAATACGGGGCAATTGACTCAAACATTTTCTATCCCAACTACGAGTCTAGGCGAAGGTTTTCACAGTTTTTATTTGAGAACCCAAGACAATGCTGATAATTGGAGTTTATATGATAGACAAATTATTTATATTAAAGATTTTGATCTTTCTCCTGATGAAGTGAATGCAGCTGAGTACTTTATTGATAATGATCCTGGTGTTGGAAACGGAACTTCAATCATTTTTGGCAACCCATCTTTATCTACTCAAACTCTAAACATAGATTCTACCGGATTATCAGATGGAGATCATATTTTTTATGTTAGAGTTCAGGACACAAACGGAGATTGGTCTATCTATGATTCCGCTAGTTTTGTTATTGACTCTAGTCTTGGACTTGAAAATAGTCTTTTTAAATTAATAAAATTGTATCCAAATCCATTTGCAAGTGAGCTTTCAATAGATATACCTTATAATTCAAAAATTATAAAAACCGAAATTTACAATAACATTGGACAAACCGTATATCAAAGTAAAGAGAATTTTAAAACCATAGAACTATCTCATTTAAAAAGTGGAATTTACATCCTGAATCTCAAAACTGATATTGGATCTGCCTCTTTCAAAATAATTAAACAATAAATTGCTATTCACAATAATTCTTACTTGTGGGTGTTTACGAAGCGAATCTTTTATAGATTCGCTTTTTTTATTTAGTATTCTTCATAAACTCCTCAGCCTTATCCACCATATTTTTACTACCGCAGATAAAAGGCACACGCTGGTGTAATTCCGTAGGTTCAATATCCATAATTCTTGCAAAACCATCACTAGCTTTGGCATTCGCTTGTTCTGCTAAAAATGCCATAGGGTTGCATTCATATAGTAAACGTAGTTTTCCGTTAGGGTTTTTTGAACTCTGCGGATAGAGGTAAATACCGCCTTTAATCATATTTCTATGAAAATCAGACACTAATGAACCTATATATCTGGAAGTATACGGTCTATCCTCCTCTTCTTTTTGACAATACTTAATGTAATTTTTTATCCCTTGCGGAAAGTGAATGTAATTCCCTTCATTAACCGAATAAATATTGCCATCTTCTGGGAACTTCATATCAGGGTGAGATAAATAAAAAGACCCAATTGCAGGATTTAAAGTAAACCCATTAACACCATCACCCGTAGTGTAAACCAACATGGTAGATGTGCCATAAACCACATAACCCGCAGCTACCTGCTCACTTCCTTTTTGCAAAAAATCCTTGAGTTGTACAGGAGTGCCTAAAGGTGTCACTCTTCTGTAAATTGAAAAAATAGTTCCTACAGATACATTTACGTCAATGTTAGAAGAACCATCCAATGGATCAATCAAAACCACATATTTATTTTGATGATTTTCATCCTGACTATTTATGGCAATAAAATCGTCTTCCTCCTCACTAGCTAAACCGCAAATAATATTTCTTCTCGTTAAAGTTTGAATAAACTTTTCATTCGCATACACATCTAATTTTTGCTGATCTTCACCTTGAATATTAGTATCACCCGCAGCACCAATTATATCTACTAATCCCGCCTTATTTACCTCATGATTTACCACTTTTGCAGCTAGTCTAATAGAATTTAAAAGACTTGATAATTCCCCCGAAGAATACTTAAAGGATGCTTGGTTTTCTATAATGAATTCACCAAGCGTTTGCTTTTTTCCAGCCATAGTTTGAAAGTTTGAGTTTAGATCTTTGATAAATATAATGAACTCAATTTTTCTAGCCTTAAAAACTTAAAAATATTACTCAACTTTAAACTATATTTGAACTTAATCTTAATAATATGCAACTACAAATACGAGATGCTAAAAAAGAAGACATGACTCAAGTGCATAGTCTCATAAAAGAATTGGCCATTTTTGAAAAAGAACCTGATGCTGTGGAGGTGACAATTAAAGATTTAGAAAATGATGGGTTTGGAGAAACGCCACAATTTCATTGTTTTGTAGCTGAAGTAGATGCTAAAATTAAAGGTATTGCATTAATATACAACCGTTATTCTACATGGAAAGGCAGAGCCATTCATCTTGAAGACCTAATTGTGAGTGAAAAAATGCGAGGGCACGGTTTAGGCACAAAACTCCTAGATGAAGTAATAAAATACGGCCATAAAAAAGGTGTGAGGCGTATAAATTGGGAAGTTTTAGATTGGAATGAACCGGCAATTGAATTTTACGAAAAGAACGGCGCTAATGTGATGCGCGATTGGAATGTAGTACAGCTAAATGAGACGGCTATAAAAAATTATATTTCTAAATTAGAAGATGCAAGTTTTTAAATTTGGTGGTGCATCGATTAAAGATTCTGCAGGTGTTAAAAACTTAATCAAGGTCTTACACACTGTGGACCATAAAAGCACACTTATTGTTGTCTCGGCAATGGGTAAGACCACCAATGCCCTTGAAATTGTAGTAAAAAATTATTTTAACAACAAAACCGAGCTTAAAAGTGCTTTACAGGAAGTGATTAAATATCACAATAATATTCTTCTAGATTTATTTAGTAATGAATCACATCCTATATTTAAAAAAATAAATAATTTATTTCGAGAGTTGGATGGGTTTTTAAATTCTAATAAATCACCTAATTACAATTATGTATACGATCAAGTTGTGAGTTATGGAGAATTAGTCTCAACCGCAATAATAAGCGACTATTTGAATACTGTTGGATTCAATAACGAATGGCTTGATTCTAGAGAATATATTAAAACTGACAATTATTATAGGAGGGCGAATGTAAATTGGCAAACAACACAACAAGCAATAAATACAAACTTTAAAAGGGACACATTATACATTACTCAAGGTTTTATAGGTAGTGATAACAATAACTTTACTTCTACTTTAGGAAGAGAAGGAAGTGATTACACTGCTGCTATTTACGCATATTGCTTAAATGCAAATACAGTTACCATTTGGAAAGACGTTCCAGGAGTATTAAGTGCCGATCCTAGATATTTTGATAACGCCCAATTATTGCATCAAATATCTTACGAAGAAGCCATAGAACTTGCATTTTATGGTGCATCGGTTATTCACCCAAAAACGTTACAACCTTTGCAACAGAAGGAGATCCCATTATATGTAAAATCCTTTATTAACCCAGAAGGTTCTGGTACACGAGTTGGTAAGGGCATCAAGCTTAAACCTGAAATTCCTTGCTTTATTTTAAAGAAACATCAAGTATTAATATCCCTATCATCTTTAGACTTTTCATACATCGTTGAAGAAAATATTAGTGAAATTTTCAAACTACTTCATAAGCATAAAATGAAAGTAGATGTTATTCAAAATTCTGCAATCAGTTTTTCAGTATGTATTGATGATACCTTTTACAACTTAGAAAACCTACTACAACTTCTTAAAGCAAAATTTCGAGTAACATGCTATAAAGACGTATCGCTTTATACCATAAGACATTACACCTCTGAAGCTCTAAAATCTTTGGAGGAAGGAAAAACTATACTTTTAAAACAATTAACACAAGAGACCGTTCAAATAGTAACTAAATAGTTTTATTTATTACATTTACGCTAATGGGGAAACAGCAAGATACAGGTTTAGTTACCGCCAAAGAGGTTGCCAAAGCAATTCAACTTAATAAGTATGGATTTCTCGGAACTTTTATAGGCTGGTTGCTTATGAAGGTATTAAAGATTTCCACATTGAATAAGATTTACAAGCGTAATAAACATCTTAGCGACTTAGAATTTTTAAATGCAATTCTGGGTGATTTTCAGATTAAATTTGAGATTCCAGAAGAAGACTTAAAACGCTTACCAAAAGAGGGTGCTTACATTACAATTTCCAATCATCCTTTGGGCGGAATTGATGGTATTCTATTATTAAAATTGATGATAGAACAACGTTCAGATTTTAAGATTATAGCTAATTTTCTTTTAAATCGCATTAAACCACTTGAACCTTACATTATGCCGGTAAATCCTTTTGAAGACAGAAAAGATGTAAAGTCTAGCATTGCAGGTTTTAAAAATGCCATTTTGCATTTACGCGATGGCCATCCGTTGGGTATTTTTCCTGCCGGAGAGGTGTCTACCTATAAAGACGGAAAATTAGTAGTTGACAAACCATGGGAAGATGCCGCCATGAAGTTAGTTAAGAAAGCAGAAGTTCCAGTAGTTCCGATATATTTTCACGCCAAAAACAGTAAACTCTTTTATCAGCTTTCAAAAATTAGCGATACGTTTCGTACCGCAAAATTACCTTCTGAATTATTGACACAAAAGAGACGCACCATAAAAGTTCGCATTGGAAAACCTATTTCAGTTAAAGATCAAAAAGAACATATTGCTTTGGATGAATTTTCAGAATTTATCAGAAAAAAAACATACATGTTAGCCAATGCTTTTGAAAAAAAGCCAAAAATTCTGGACAATATCTCTTCTAATTTAAAAATACCTAAAACACCCAAAAATATCGTTACCGCGGTTGATGATAAATTAATGATTCAAGAAGTTGAGAGCTTGAGAATAAACAAATCTAGACTGCTTGAAAGCAAGAATTACGAGGTGTTTTTGGCTGATGCTAAAACAATTCCAAACATTTTAACCGAAATTGGAAGGTTAAGGGAAATCACATTTCGAGAAGTTGGAGAAGGTACTAACGAAGCTATTGATTTAGATGAATTTGACAATTACTATCACCATATGTTTTTATGGGATAGCGAGAAAAAAATTATTGCAGGTGCCTACCGAATGGGTTTGGGGTCAAAAATATTTGCTAGATTCGGAATTGATGGCTTTTATCTTCAAGATTTATTTCGTTTTGAACCCGAACTTTACAAAATGATGAGCGAATCCATCGAAATGGGGCGCGCTTTCATCATAAAGGAATACCAGCAAAAACCCATGCCATTATTCTTGCTTTGGAAAGGCATTGTCCATACAACTTTAAGACATCCAGAACACAATTATTTAATTGGCGGAGTTAGCATTAGCAATCAGTTTTCAAACTTTTCTAAATCGTTAATGATCGAATTTATGAAATCGCACTATTACGATCCATATTTGGCACAATATGTGAGACCTAAAAAGGAGTTTAAAGTGAAACTTAAAGATGCTGATAAGGATTTTGTTTTCGATGAAACAGAGGCCGACTTAAATAAATTTGATAAGTTTATTGATGAAATAGAGCCTGGAGCATTACGCTTACCCGTTTTGCTTAAAAAATACATCAAACAAAATGCAAAATTAGTAGCTTTTAATGTAGACCCGCTATTCAATAACGCCGTTGACGGATTAATGTATATTAGAATTGCAGATTTACCCGAAAGTACCGTAAGACCTGTAATGGAGGAATTTCAGGCAGAATTAGAACGGAAATTTACAGAAGAAACTAATGAGCCTTAAAACCTTATTTTTAATAGTTATAGTTCTAATTACGAATTTGACGATTTGTCAAACTATTAAAGGTAGAGTTATTGATGCCACAACAAAAAAACCTATTGAGGCTGTTGCCATTTATTTTGATAATACTACAAGAGGTACAATAACAAATAGCAAAGGCGAATTTTCAATTAATTATAATAATGCCATTCAATCGCCTTTAGTTATAACATTCTTAGGGTATAAAAAAGAACTTATAACAAATTATCGAAATCAAAAATTTCTTGATATACATCTGGAGGAATCTCATGAATCTTTAGACGAAGTTCTCGTAAATGCAAACGACGGGCTTACACGAAAGGAAAAACTTAAAGTATTTAGAAGAGAGTTTCTAGGGAATTCAAAATTTGGAAAATCTTGTACTATACTTAACGAAGATGCTATAATACTCAAGTATTTAAAAAAAGAGAAACGCCTTATAGCCTATTCCGTCGAGCCTCTAAAAATTGAAAACACTGGTCTTCAATATTTAGTAACCTACGATCTAAGTTCATTTTACGCACAATTTGTACATACAAATGCCAAAGCAAATAATTTTGAAGTTAAAGCCGTTGGGTTTAGAGGCAATCCCTACTATCAAGATATGGCTGTTTTTAATAAAGAAAAAGCTAAGAAAAATAGAGCTAAAGCCTATAAAGGCTCAGTCCTTCAATTTATGCGTGCTCTTTATGCAGAAAATTTAGAAGAAGAAAAATTTCGAACCTACCTCATCAATGTAAGAACCGCGCCTAAAAATGTTTTTAATATCGAGTTTTATAACGACACCGCAATTAAGGCAGTAAGTTTAAAAAGTAGGCCTATCATGATTTCTTTCAAAAACAAACAATTCTCTCAAATTCAAGTTTTAGTATCACATTTTTTAGTAGATGTTTATGGTAACTATACAGATGTCTCAAAAGTATCTTTTTCAGGTTATCTTGGTAGTAAGCGATTTGGAGATTTATTGCCCTTTGATTATGGACTTAATTTAGATGGTAACTAGATAAATTGTAAATGAAATTCAAGATTTTTCTTTTAATCACTTTAATAAACCTACCTCAGCTCTCTGTTTGTCAAACAATTCAGGGCAGAGTTATTGATGCGGTAACAAAAACACCAATAGAGGCTGCTGCTGTTTATTTTGATAATACAACTGTTGGTACCACAACCAACTCAGATGGGGTATTCACACTTAGTTACGCTAAAAAAATTAAATCTCCATTAGTAATATCTTTTCTCGGTTACAAAAAACAAGTTATTAACGATTATAAAGTTAAAGGTAATATTGAGGTTTTATTGGAAGAGCAATTGGAAGCTTTAAACAAGGTAGTTATAACAGCAAATGATGGTATGTCTAGGAGACAAAAACTCAACTATTTTAAAAGAGAATTTTTAGGGACTTCACGGTTCGCAAACACTTGTAAGATCTTAAATGAAGATGATATTGTTTTAAAATATAATAAAAAAGAAAGAATTCTTACTGGGTATTCAAAAGCATCTTTAATAATTGAAAACACAGCTTTACAATATTTGATTAATTACGACGTATCAACATTTACGCTTAAGTTTTATCCTTTAAATTCTGAAAATCATCCTTTTGACGCAGAGTTCATGGGTTTTATGGGTACCTCATTTTATAAAGATTTAACAATATTTAATGAAAAGAAAGCTAAGAAAAATAGAACCAAAGCATACTCAGGTTCCAGATTGCAATTTGTTAGAGCCTTGTATGATATGAAAATAGAAGAAAGGGGTTACCAATTGTTTGACGGTAAAACTAAAATTGAACCTCAAGAATATTCAAATTATTTCTCAATGGAGACGAATAAAGAAACTGGCATTAAAAGATTAACCATCGTACGTCCGCTAAAAATTTTATACAAAAATTGGGAAAAGTCTATCATCATATTTCAAACGCCTTCTATTTTTATAGATCAATACGGTAATTATACTGATGCAGATCAGATTAGATTTTCTGGAATCATGGGTGAACAAAGGGTTGGAGAGTTATTGCCTTTTGATTATGGGCTCTAATAAGAAAACTTAATAAATTAAAGGTCACCAAATACAAACTTCATCTCAGAAGCTATTTGCAAACTACGCTCTAAATACGTTTCTGACTGATGAGGCGTTCCATCAGATGTTTTAGGATCTTCATACGTAATCGCGATACGTTTATCACATCCAAAAACTATTGGGCAACCTTCGTCTGCCGAAGAGCACGTCATAATCGCTGCAAATTCTGAAGTTGGATTAAAATCAGCATCATACTCTTTTGAAAATGCAATTATTGGATGAGCATTCTCTGAGAACTTAATCGCATAAACAGGATTTTCTTCTTCTGATAGTTTATTAATAGCAAATCCTTGGTTAGACAAAGTTTCTCCAACTTTAGGGAACATTGCTGTTGCCTCGGTACCCCCAGAGTAACAAAACACATTTTTAATATCAAAATAAGCCGCCATAGTTTGCGCCCAAACTTGAGATAAATGGCTCCGCCTTGAATTATGTGTACAAATAAAGTTTAAACGAATTGATGCGTCAGATTTAATTTTATCCCTTATATAATCTGATAATTGGTTTAAAACTACTTTTCTTTCCTCAGAAACTATATCTGTATCTAATGTTTCTATTACATTAGAAATGTCTTTGAATATTGTCATTCTATGTTTAACAGTTTAATGAATGTGATTTATAAACTAATCTCGTCCTATTAATAAAGCTAGGGTTTATAAAAGATCCCGCTCTGCAGCGGGATTAGTCCAACCATCAATTTAAATCTTTACTGCGCAGAGCTTTAAATTGGGTTTCACTAACAACACCCGCTTGTTGGAGAACAACATGTTTCAGAAGCAGTTGTTGACTCAACAGTTTCGGCAACTCCGCAAGTTTCTTTTGCCTTACAATCTGTTTTTTCGACAGCTAAATTAAAAATTAAGTTATGTCCTCGTATTTCGAAATCGTTAACAAATAGTTGGGCAGTATGGAACGTCTCATTGCTATATTCAAACTTAACTTCAGCATCGAGAGTGTAAGGCTTCATGCTTCCTACTTTATTCAAAATACCTAAAGCTTTAAGTACTGACATAAATTCTGTTTTCTCCTTTTCTTTAGGGCTTTCCCAAAGTTGAATTATAGTCTCTCTCCAACTATCAACTCCTGCACCACAATCTACAGAATCTATGGCTACATGCTTAACTTCAGTAATATGATAATTTGCACCTACAAATACACCTTCAGCGTATTCAAAAAGCAAAGTTTTGTTTTTATACAAGTTTAAAATTGATAGTAATTCTTCCGTTTTCATACTTAAATGCTTTATGTTATAATCAGCAACAATTCGATGCTGTAGTATTAAAAAATGTATTTAAATGGGATTGAAATTCTTGAAATCGATCAACATTTAAACAATAGCAAATGCTTTTACCTTCAAAACTACCTTTTAACAAACCAGCTTCGTTAATTACTTTTAAATGTTGCGAAATTGTGGGTTGAGACAAACCTATTTCATCTACAATATCATTGCAAATGCAAGAATCTTGCTTACTTATATATTGCAAAATGGAAAGACGAGCAGGATGCGCAAAAACCTTAGCCATTGTAGCCATCTGGTTAATTTCCTCAGAATAAATATGCAATTTTGAAGCTCCCATTAGTATTGTTTTCAGAACAAAGATAGCAATAAAATGTAATATTGCAATATTACGATATTAAAAATTGTAAAAAAAGTCCAAAGCACACTGCTCCAGACTTCATTTTTATTTTAAAACCAAGGTTTTTTTCCTGCCTGATAGGTGTTATAAAATTCCTCATCGGACTTTGTTAAATAAATGATTCCCTCGATTAATCCGATTAAACCAGTAACCCACACCACTAGCACACCAATTCCAACGCACGATAAAACAATTCCAATAATTGTAACCACTAATAGAATAATACCTTCTTTTTGATAACCAAGTACAAACTTATGGATACCTAATGCACCAAATAAAACACCCAATATACCTGCCAAAATCTTCTTATTATCACCTGAAGCAAATGTTTCTTTGGCACTTTCAGCAAACTCAGAAGCCGCTTCTTTAGCTTCACTAGCAAATTCCTTTGCTTTTTCTTTGGCTTCTCCAGCTATTTCTTCCGCTTTATCTGCTGCTTTTTTAGCCCCTTCTTTTGCATCTCCCAACATCTCATTTAAATCGTCACTTAAATTTTTTTCGTCTGACATGTTAATAGTTTTTTATGATTAGTATTTAAAAGTAGTAAAAAATTGAATTTACCACTAACTATGTGTGTTTCAAAATGTAAAAAAGTTACAATTATTTAATCTACCTCAACAATAAAAGTAATCCGCCTACTGCGGTAACTACAATAATAAACTTTCGGTAATTCACATTAGATATTCGTTTTACCAATCCTGCACCAAGAAAAAATCCAATTACAATGGTAGGTACTAGCGCTAAATTTAAGACTAAGCTCGCTTTAGTGACTGTTTTCCAAACAAAGAAATGAAAAGGCAATTTGAATACATTAATAATAAAGAACAACCAAGCTCCAGTGCCAATAAACTCATTTTTAGGCAAACGCATTGCAAGGAAGTAAATATTAGAAATAGGACCCGCTAAATTCCCAATCATTGTTGAAAAACCCGCCAAAAAGCCAACAGAATTAGAAAACACCTTATTTTGCGGAATATTGCTCGCCTTCTGCCTTTCAAAATACCACATGATGCCTATAGAGCCTATAATGATTATAGCCATCACTTTTTTAAATACAGCTTCCGAAATAATATCACCAACCCAAACACCAACTAAAACACCCGCCACCATTGCGGGGATTAATTTCTTAATAAACAACCATTGCGTGTGTCTATTATAGTAAATCACAGCTAGAGTATCTGCGGCAATAAGCATAGGTAATAAAACACCGGTAGATGCTTTTTCTCCAAAAACAAAAGCCAAAATTAAAATGATTATGATACCAATACCTTTTATCCCTGATTTAGAAAACCCTAGAATAAAACCAGCAAAGGCTATCGCCACCCATTGTGCAACAGATAAATTATAAGATTGAAGTATCTCGGTTATTCCCAATTTGGTTATTTAAAAGCAGCATCTACTGGCTCCCAAAGTTCTATCTTATTACCATCATTATCAAGTATCCAACCAAATTTTCCATATTCATATTCTTCCATCTCCCCAACTACGGTTACACCTTCAGCTTTTAAAACCTCCAATAATTCTACTAAATTCTCCACACGATAGTTAAACATAAAATCCTTTTGAGAAGGCTCGTAATATTTGGTACTCTCAGGAAACGGACTCCATTGTGTGGAACAGTCATTCCCATTTTTATCCTTCCACCAAAAGGTACAACCGTAATCATCCGTATTAAATCCCAAATGCTTTTTATACCAGTCCTTAGAAGCTTTTGGGTCTTTTGTTTTAAAAAACAATCCCCCTATTCCCGTAACTCGTTTTTCCATTGTTGTAGTTTTTATTTAGATGCCAAATCATACTTCAACTTAGTTTAGTAGAAGCGTTCAACATACAAAAGATTATTAATTTTATTTATGCGTTACCCTCGAAATCACATTATAAAGTCTTACGAAACATAGATGCTCGGGTCGGGCTTTACATTTGTAGTTTTGGCTCGATGCAGGCCTCGCCAAAAGCTATCACTGCAATCCCTAACGTACTTACTCAAATGCAATTATCAAGATTTCTTAATTGAATTTTCGTAAATATCTATCCATTCCTTGGCATCAATTTTCGCAGTCAACTCACCAATTAGTTCAAACGGAATATCATTCATTCGTTTAAATCGAATACAACTCTTACCCATATCTAGTTTATACTTACATCGTTTGGCATATTCGCTAACAAACCAATCGTACAGACCTTCTTTGGCATAAATAGTCATACTATAAACAGCTATAAAGTTTTTCTGCGAAGCCAAATTCATAAACGGTAAGGGCTGTTTAGGGTCGCAGTGGTAACCATTTGGATAAACTTCATGCGGAATAACATACCCTAGCATTCCATAATTCATACACTCAACAAAACCCTCAGGTAAATTACTTAAAATTTGCTCGCGTAGCTTTAGTATTACTTCTTTTCTGTCTTCTGGCAGTTCCTCTAAATACAGTTCTGGTGTGGTTGCTTTTGATTGCATATGTTGTTTATTTACGTTGAAGTATTAAACCTGAAATTAAAGATATTACAAATCCAATAAGCACAACGGTAAAGAACATTAAAAAAGCCATAAATCCAGAACCTCCATAATCTTGCATTTGTTGCTCTAATTCAGCTTTTTTAATTTGAAACTCGTCTGCTGTCATAGAATCTTCCATAGTCTTTAGCATAGTTTCCAAATATTCGTCTGCAAAATCTGGATTTATAACGGTAGTGTAAATGTAATCTGCAATGGCTACACCAATACCCACTAAAACTGAAATCAGCAATCCTATGACTATTGCTTTTCCTAAAGACAAAACACCTTCGTTTACCTTATCTCTGTAATGTTTAATTCCAAAGAAAATAAATGATAAAGATGCCACCATAGAGGCATATCCTAAAACTTCCTGGGTTGAATAACTTAGCCCTTTACCCAATAAAATAGCTCCTAGGAACAAGATTAAACCTGTAATTAAGCCATATAAACCATATTTTAAAACTGTATTTTTCATATCCTCTTAATTTTAAATATGTTGATCTATTAAAATAGTATTGCCATCAGGATCGGTTAATACCACACTTGCTGGACCTGTAGTACTCTCATCGGCTTCTTGAACCAAGGCAACATTTTCATTTTTAAGATGTTTCTGAATAGATCTAACATCGTCAAAATCATCTAGCTTTTGGGCATTTTCATCCCAACCTGGATTAAAGGTCAAAATGTTTTGTTCAAACATGCCTTGAAATAAGCCTACAAGTGCGTTGCCATTTTTCATAATAAGATAATTTTGCTCCAAACTTCCAGCAAAAACACTGAAACCTAAATGTTCATAAAATGTTCTGGATTTATTAATATCCTTTACACTTAAACTAATAGAAAATGCTCCTAATTTCATGTGATTGTATTTTAATTTGATTTGATTAATAATTCTGAAACAAAACTAGGAATAGGGGTAGAAACAGGACTCATACTAAAGTACCAAACCGCCAGTACTTTAGTTTAAAAGTATGAAATTATAGTATTTGGTAAGTAGTCATTCTCAATTTATTTCAGAATCTGAAACAAGTTCAGATTGACATATGCAAGTATTGTTAAATTATTTGATAATCTTTTGCTATTTGAAGAGCCTGTGTTCTTCGTTTTGCGTTGAGCTTTACCAATAAGCTAGAAACGTGGGTTTTTATCGTACTTTCTGATAGGAATAATTTATCGGCAATTTCTTTGTTTGATAAGCCTTCTGAAATTGCTTGAAGCACTTCGTACTCTCGCGTGCTAATTTCTAGATCTTTAATTTTTTTGTGATTAATTTCATTAGCCTCTAACTTTGGTTCGTGTAAACTTTTTTTGTTGATGTAAATACCGACAATAAGAAATACAACCGCAATTATAGCTATACCAAATTCAATCTTAAGGTTTCCATAATTAATGGAATACGCGCTTAGTTGGAACAAAAGCACCAAAGCTAGAATCAACCCTGAAAAAACGAGAATGGTTTTTTTCACGCTTAAATTTAGCAAAATTTAGCTTTAATTTTATCTACTATAGTTTGTGCCAATTTGAGCTTGCTTTCAACCGTCCAACCAGCAACATGAGGTGATAGAATTACATTTTCTGCTTGAATTAAAAATTGAAATGCTTCTGGCATATCTTGAGAAAACAGACTTTCAAAAGACTTTTTCTCATATTCCAATACATCCAATCCAGCGCCTAATACTTTGCCAGATTTTAAAGCCTCAACTAAATCTGCCGTTACCACACTTTTGCCACGAGCCGTATTTAACAACCAAAATGGTTTCTTGAATTCCTTGATGAATTCTGAATTCACCATATTTAAGGTTAATGGTGTTTGAGGCGTGTGCAAACTAACAACATCTACCCGTTCTTGAAATTCTTTAAGGGATACTTGAGCTGCATTTTCGTCACCTACATTAGCCTTTATATCATAACACAACACCTCAACATCAAAACCTTTTAGTTTTTTGGCAAATGCTTTCCCCATATTACCATAACCAATTAACCCAACGGTTCTTCCATCTAACTCAATACCACGATTGTCTTCTCGCAGCCATTTGCCTTCTCTCACTTCTCTATCGGCTTTATTTAATTTATTGAAAAGTGACAATAGCATGCCCAAAGTGTGCTCTCCAACAGCATTTCTGTTCCCTTCAGGTGCTGAAATTAAATACACACCTTTCTTTTCGGCATAATCGCAATCAATATTTTCAAGACCTGCACCTACTCTTCCAATAAATTTTAAGTTTGTTGCCGCGTCTAAAAATTGTTTATCGATAGTAAACCGACTTCTAATAACTAGACCATCATAATTTGAAATTTTGGCTTCTATTTCTTCCTTGTTAGAAGTATAATCTTCATGATTTTCAAAATCTAAATCATTTAGTTGATTTAGTAAGAGTTTATGGTTTGTATCTAGGTGCAGAATTTTCATGTAGCAAATTTAAGAAGGATTAAAAAAACAAAACCCCAACTAAAAATAGTTAGGGTTTGTAATTACAGTTGGCCCACTAGGGCTCGAACCTAGACTCTTCTGGACCAAAACCAGACGTGTTGCCAGTTACACCATGGGCCAATGCGGGTGCAAATTTAGCACAAAGTTTTGTTTGAACAAGATTTTTTTTCAAAAAAACACACTCTATCCTTTTGATTGTAAAAATTCATCTAAAAAAGGTAATGTTTTGGCGCACATACCGTTTATGTTAAGGGTTACATAATATTTATAGCTGTTTGATATTTATTGTTAAATTCGCCACAACAAACTAATACGGATATAGATGATGGATTTTAACTTTAAAAAATGGAATACCATATTAGGTTGGTTCTCTTTTTTAATTGCCTTAATTACATATAGTTTAACGGTAGAACCCACTGTAAGTTTCTGGGATGCGGGCGAGTATATTTTAACATCATCAAAACTGCAAGTTGGGCATCCTCCGGGAGCACCATTGTTTCAAATGTTAGGTGCCTTTTTCTCTACATTTACCTTCGGAAATAACGAACTTATCGGGCTAATGATGAATATGATGAGTGCTGTTGCTAGTGCTTTCACAATTCTATTCATGTTTTGGACCATAACCCTTCTGCTTAAGAAATTGGTAGAGTTTAAAAACCTAGAAAGTTCAACTAAAGAAAATATAATTTCTACAGCCAAATATCAAGCTATTTTGGGTAGTGGATTGGTAGGTAGTTTAGCTTTTACTTTTACAGATTCATTTTGGTTTAATGCTGTGGAAACCGAGGTGTATGCTATGGCTACCTTAATTATGTCATCGCTTTTTTGGTTGGCTTTACGTTGGGAACAAGATATGGATAAGCCGCGTGGTAACCGTTGGTTAATCCTAATTGCCTTTATTATTGGTTTGTCTTTTGGGGTACATTTTATGGGACTATTGACTATTCCTGTAATCGGACTTATTTACTACTTCAAAAATTACAAAACTGTAACCGTTAAAAATTTCATCATAGCTAATGCTGTTTCCGTGGCAATTTTACTATTTGTATTTAAGCTTTTGGCTCCTAACATTCTTAAGATTTTTAGTGTATTCGAAATCTTTTTTGTGAATAGTGTTGGGTTGCCTTTTAATTCCGGATCTATTATTGCAGTACTTTTTATAGTTGGTATTATATTTTATGCTTTACGCTATACAAGGCAAAAAAACTACGTGCATTTAAATACTGGAATTCTTTGTTTAGCCTTTGTTATTATTGGATTTTCTACATGGTTAATGTTACCAATTCGCGCCAATGCAAATGTGGTTATTAACGAAAACAACCCTTCAAGTGCTAGAGAGCTTTTAGCCTATTATAATTTAGAGCAATATCCAGAAACCCATTTGTTCTACGGGCCTCAGTTTACTGATATGTATGCGTATTTAGATAAAAATAACCCCTACATTGATGATAAACCTAAATACGAAAAGGACGAAGAAAAAGGTGAATATGTCATTGTAAACGACTATAAAGACGCTAAACAAAACTATAATTCTGAGCATGCTTCTATTCTGCCCAGAATGTGGAGTAGCGAACATGCCGAAAACTATATGCGATTTACTGGTTTTTTAAATTTTAATTTAAAGCCAGAATATCAAATGGAAAACGAACTTCGTGAACTTGTGGCTGGTTTTAGAAATGAAGTGATACAAGGTAATGTAGATTATGAGGATTATCATAACTTTTTAAAGCGTTACCAAATTCGTTTAGATATTGAAAAACCAGATTTATTAAGTAACGTTAAATACCTTTTTGAGTATCAATTAGGATACATGTATTGGCGCTATTTTATGTGGAACTTTGTTGGACGACAAGATGATATTCAAGGAAGATTAGATAATCATGGAAACTGGATAAGTGGTATTAAACCTGTAGACGAATTACATTTGGGTTACTCTCAAGATAATTTACCTTCAGATGTTAAAAATAATAGGGGGCGAAATACGTATTACTTTTTACCTTTCATAATCGGCTTAATTGGTTTATTTTTTCTTCTAAATACTGACAGAAAACGTTTTTGGGTAATGGTAGTTTTCTTTTTATTCACTGGACTTGCCATACAAGTATACACCAATGTGCGCCCTTTTGAACCAAGAGAACGTGATTATTCTGTAGTTGGGTCTTTTTATGTATATGCTTTATGGATAGGTATTGGTGTTTATGCCATTTTCCACGCATTAAAAGACAAACTACCAAGAGCAATAGCGGCACCTCTTATTTCAATTGCTTGTTTAATTCTTGTTCCTGGAATTTTAGCTGCCAACAACTGGGATGATCACGATCGTTCAGGCAAATATACAGCCCAAGCTATGGCTAGAAAGTATTTAGACTCTTGTGCCGAAAATGCTATTTTATTTACAATAGGCGATAATGATACATTTGCACTCTGGTACGCCCAAGAAATTGAAGGTTATAGAACAGACGTTAGGGTTGTAAATACTAGTTTATTTCAGACCGACTGGTATATTGATCAAATGAAACGTCAAGCATATGAAAGTGATCCGATACCATCGCAATTAGAACATAAAGATTATCAATATGGCACTAACGACTATGTACGTTTAGAACCTCTAACTCAAGATACGCTAGATATCCAAAAGGCGCTTGCATTTATTCAAAGTGATGGCCCTAAGACCAAATATAAATACCTAATGCAAGGACAGGGTTATGATATTAGCGGTATAAGAAATCAAGATTTAAATGCAAACTATTTATACACCAAAAATTTACGCATTCCTGTAAATAAAGAAAACGCGATAAATAGTGGTTTGGTGAAACCAGAGGATGCCGGTGAAATTGTTCCTTATATTGATATTAAAATAGATGGTGGCGCTATTATGAAAAACAGATTATTGATGCTGGACGTCATTGCTAATAATGCGTGGAAAAGGCCTATTTATTTTACTGGTGGTAGCTTTGGCGATGATGACTATATATGGATGAAAGACTACCTGCAACTAGATGGTATGTGTTACAAATTAGTGCCAATTAAAACCCCTGTAGATCGTGCTAATCCTTTTGATATGGGGCGTGTTGATTCTGATTTAATGTATGAAAAAGTGAAGAGTTGGAATTGGGGTAACAGCGGTAGCCCAGATATTTATCATGATCCCGAGACGCGGAAAAACTCCATAACCTATCGCGGTAATTTGGCACGTTTAGTAGAGCAATTAATTAATGAAGATAAATTAGAAAAGGCCGAAGAAATTGCAGATATAGCAATGACAAATATGCCCGTTGAGTATTATGGATATTACACCTTATTAGAACCTTATATTAGTGCCTATTACCAAGTTGGCGCAAAAGAGAAAGCCCAAGATTTATTTTTTGAAGTAAGTAAGAAATATCAAGAAACTTTAACATACTACAGCGGTTTAACTAGAGATAACCAAGAACGCTTATTTGAAGATATTTATACCGACATTCAACGCTACAAAGGTTTAGTTGATGTACTTATACAATTTGATGAAGAATTAGCTGAAAAAGAAGGTGATACTTTTAATAACCACCTAAGATTATTTAGATATTTTTATGGTGATGAAGAAGATGAAACTCCCGAAGCTAGGACAGATTTAGATATACCTGCTGAATCTTCTGATACTTCTATTGAACCTAATGATTAAATAAATACTAAATGGCTTTAGTGCCAACTAAAACACCAAAAGTAGTTAAAGCTCTATTCCCAAAGTATATTTGGAATATAGACACTACTGAGAAGGTTATTTATTTAACATTTGATGATGGTCCAACTCCTGAAATTACAACTTGGACACTTGACATTTTAGAAAAATATAATGCAAAAGCTACATTTTTTTGCATTGGTGCTAATGTTGAAAAATACCCAGATATTTTTACCGAAATTTTAAAAAAAGGTCATAGCATTGGCAACCACACACAACATCATTTAAAAGGTTGGAAAGCTTCAAAAGACGTCTATTTAGAAGATATTGAAAAAGCTGAAGATGTTATGCGAAAACTGGTTCTGAATTCTAAATTTAGAATTCAGAATTTATTTAGACCTCCTTACGGCAAAATAACTTCAAAGCAAGGTAAGGCAGTTATCAATAAGGATTACAAAATAATAATGTGGGACGTATTATCTTTTGATTGGGACAATAGTGTATCAAAACAAGATTGTGCCAATAACGTTATTTCAAAAGCAAAAGAAGGTAGTATCATCGTATTTCATGACAGCCTAAAATCCGCAACAAATATGCAATATGCTTTACCTAAAGTTCTGGAGTATTTTAGTGAAAAAAAATACAGATTTAAAGCTCTTAAACTCTAAACGTATTCTTGAATAATATCAATAAGTGTATCAGCGTCTTGCTCACCACTTTGGCGCCATTTCATCTCGCCATCCTTATAGATTATTAGCGTGGGAAGTCCTTTAACCCGCAAAGCCTCTGCAAGTTCCTGATTTTTATCTATATCTATTTTAATTACTTTTGCTTTATCGCCAAGAGCAGCGGCAACATCTCGCATTACTGGATGCATAGTAGTAGAAAGTTCGTCTCCATCGGCATAAAAATCAAAAAGCACCGGAACATTCACATCAATAAGTTCCCCGAATTTTGACATATTTAAAATCTATTAATTAGAATATGAATTATTTTAAAGGCTAAAGCCTCTTATAAAAATAAGCATTTTCAACCTAAATATAACATTTACATAGAATTAAACAGTTTTAGAACCTTTTTTAAGCTCAATAACTGTAATTTCTGGCCAAATACCAACACGCCCCGGAAAGCCTAAATACCCAAACCCCCTATTAACGTTTATGTATTGCCCTAACTGTTCGTAAATACCCGCCCAATATTTATAACGCCATTTTACAGGACTCCATTTAAACCAACCAGGAATTTCAATACCAAACTGCATTCCATGTGTATGTCCGCTTAAAGTTAGGTGGTAATGGTAATCATCATCAATTACTTGCTTCTCCCAGTGCGACGGATCATGACTCATTAAGATTTTAAAATCATCTTTATTAATGTTTGAAACAGCTTTCTTTAAATCTCCTACTTTTTTAAATCCACCGGCTCCCCAATTTTCTACACCAATTAACGCTATTTTTTGTCCATTTTTTTCTAGATATCTACTCTCATTTAGAAGTAAATCAAAACCAATTTCCTTTTGAATTTGTTTTAAATCCTGCAAATTTTGTGCTTTGGCCTCATCAGATTCCCAACGTATATAATCACCATAATCATGATTACCCAAAACAGAAAATAATCCATCCTTGGCTTTCAACTTATTAAAAACCTCAATATAAGGTTTCATTTCTTTGGCTTCATTGTTCACCATATCACCAGTAAACAATATCACATCACTTTGCTGTTGGTTTATAAGATCTATGGCATACTTTACCTTCTCCACATCATCAAAACTTCCAGAATGCACATCACTAATCTGGGTAAGTTTATAACCATCAAAAGCCTCTGGTAAATCTTCAAAAGTAAGTGTGTAGTTTAAAACCTTAAAGTTGTATTTCCCTTTGTAAATACCGTACAGAATAGCGCCGAAGGGAATAGCTGCAATACCAAGTGCAATTTTAGAAATAAATGCTCTTCGGGATGGCATATATTTTACATCTGAATTCGGACCTTCTGTAAAATATCTAAATATAGCCTGCGGCACTCTAAAAATATCTTCGGCAAACATAATACCCAGAATCAGCAATTTTGGAACTATTAAAGCCAACAAATATCCAAAAGCAAATGCCTGTGCGTTACCAAAATCACCTCTACTTAAGCCATAAAGTCTAAAAATAAAATTACCGATTACAGCAAAAGTTATTGCCCAATACAGAATACTAAGCCAAATATTTTTTGAAATAGTACGAAACGCTTGAAAAGCATAAATATCTATTACAACAAAAATTAATATGAATATTATCCAGCGTACCATTGTATTTTTTTATCAAAGATAGTAGTAATACAAATTTGGTTTTTAAAAGTGTAATTTATTTAACTTATAGTTAAGATTTGAATTTAAGACGAAGCAAAAGGTATATCATTACTATTCGCTTTCCAATTTACTTTTCGTAGATTTGGTTTTCTTGCAAAACCATCAAAATGTCAGACCAAAAACGCCTTTTTTTAGTAGATGCATATGCCTTAATTTTTAGAGGTTACTACGCTTTCATAAAGAACCCAAGAATTAATTCTAAAGGAGAAGATACATCAGCCATTATGGGCTTTATGAATTCACTTTTGGATGTAATTAAGCGAGAACGCCCTGATCATTTAGCGGTTTGTTTTGATAAAGGCGGTAGTGTAGATAGGGTTGAAATGTACGAGGAGTACAAAGCTAACCGAGATGAAACACCTGAAGGTATTCGTACCGCAATTCCACATATTTGCAACATTCTAGAGGCGATGCACATTCCTATTATGGTAAAAGAAGGTTATGAAGCTGATGATGTTATTGGGACACTTTCGAGACAAGCGGAAAAAGAAGGTTTTAAAACCTTTATGGTAACACCAGATAAAGATTTTGCGCAATTAGTAACCGAAAATGTTTTTATGTACCGTCCTGTTTTTGGTGGTGGATACGAAACTTGGGGCATACCAGAAGTACAGAAAAAATTTGAAGTAAAAGACCCATTGCAAGTCATTGACTTTTTAGGAATGATGGGTGACAGTAGTGATAACATCCCCGGGTTGCCTGGAGTTGGTGAAAAAACAGCTAAAAAATTCCTTGCTCAATTTGGCAGTATGGAAGGCTTATTAGCAAATACCGATCAGCTAAAAGGCAAAATGAAAGAGAAAGTTGAGGCTAATGGTGAGTTGGGACTGCTCTCAAAAAAGCTAGCAACAATCATGTTGGACGTTCCCGTGGAATTTAATGCTAAAGATTTTGAACTAGAGCAACCTGATATTGAAAAAGTAAAACAAATTTTTCAAGAATTGGAGTTTAGAAGACTTACTGATAATTTCATTAAAACCTTTGCTCAAGAAACTAGCACAACATCGCCTCAAGTTTCTAAAAATCAAACGGAAGACGTTAAACTTACCCCAAAAGAAACTAAAGGGGCAGGTGCAGGCCAGTTTTCATTGTTTGGTGCAGATCCTTCCAGTGAAACTGAAACAGTTTCAGAATATGCTAGAAAAACAAATGACACCTCATCTCATTTTTATCAGAGTGTGAACTCACCATTATCCAAAAAACTATTTATTAAAAATTTGATGAAACAGACTTCCGTATGTTTTGATACTGAAACTACTGGGTTAGATCCTTTAACAGCAGAATTAGTTGGAATTGCCTTTTCTTGGGAAGTAGGAAAAGGGTTTTATTTACCATTTCCAGAAGATAAAAATGAAGCGCAAAACCTAATTGAAGAACTCAGACCATTTTTTGAAAATGATACCATTGAAAAAATTGGTCAGAATTTAAAATATGATATTAAGGTTTTAGCCAAATACAAGATTGAAGTTAAGGGTAAACTTTTTGATACTATGTTAGCGCATTACCTCATCAATCCAGATATGCGCCATAATATGGATGTGTTGGCAGAAACCTATCTCAATTATACACCTATTTCTATTGAGACTTTAATTGGCAAAAAAGGCAAGAATCAGTTATCGATGCGTGATGTTCCTTTGGAAAAACAAACAGAATATGCTGTTGAAGATGCAGATATCACTTTACAATTGAAAGAACATTTTCAAAATGAACTAGGTGAAGCCAATACACAAAAATTATTTGATGATATTGAAGTACCGCTATTGCGTGTTTTAGCGGATATGGAATTGGAAGGTATTAATTTAGATAAAGCCTTTTTAAATAGTTTATCTGAAGAATTGGATACCGACATTAAAACTTTAGAACGCAAAATTTATGAAGCTGCTGGTGAGGAATTTAATATTGCTTCACCAAAACAATTAGGAGTGATTTTGTTTGAAAAAATGAAGTTGGTGGATAAGCCTAAAAAAACCAAATCGGGTCAATATTCTACTGCAGAAGAAGTATTGAGTTATTTGGCTAAAGATCATGATATTATTCAAAACATATTAGATTTTCGAGGTTTATCAAAACTAAAAAGCACCTATGTAGATGCATTACCCAATCAAGTTTTAGAACGCACCAATAGAGTGCATACCGATTATATGCAGACGGTTGCAGCTACTGGACGATTAAGTAGCAACAATCCTAACCTCCAAAACATTCCAATTAGAACAGAACGTGGACGACAAGTAAGAAAAGCATTTGTTCCAAGAAATGAAGACTACACCTTGTTGGCTGCCGATTACTCTCAAATAGAACTGCGAATTATAGCTGCTTTAAGTAAAGAAGAAACCATGATTTCGGCATTCCAAAATGGCGAAGATATTCATGCCTCTACTGCTTCAAAAGTATTTAATGTTGCTATTGACGATGTAACTCGTGAACAACGTAGTAATGCGAAAACAGTAAATTTCGGAATTATTTATGGTGTTTCGGCTTTTGGTTTAAGTAATCAAACCAACTTATCCCGAGCAGAATCAAAAGAGCTAATCGACACCTATTATGCCACCTATCCTAAACTTAGAAATTACATCAGTGAACAAGTAGATTTTGCAAGAGATAATGGTTATGTTCAAACGGTTTTGGGCAGACGTCGCTATTTAAAAGACATTAATTCTAGAAATGCTGTGGTTCGCGGTGCTGCAGAACGAAATGCTGTAAATGCACCCATACAGGGAAGTGCTGCAGATATTATAAAAATTGCAATGATAAATATTCACCAAAAATTATCAGGAGGTAATTTTAAAACTAAAATGCTATTACAAGTACACGATGAATTGGTATTTGATGTGTACAAACCTGAATTGGAAAATATCAAAACTTTGGTGAAAACCGAAATGGAAAACGCTTATAAACTAGAAGTACCTCTTGATGTAGATTTGGATATTGGTGATAATTGGTTGGAGGCGCATTAAATTATAAGAATCTACTTTTTCAAGGTTTAATTAAAAAAGTAGATTCTGTCCTAATATTTTTATTTATCCATTACCCAGTTTTACAAAAACAAAATCGCCTTCTCCATTAATAGGTAAAATTGCTGCAAGCGGAACATCTTCCAAAATCATTTTACCAGATTCAAATCTTACGGAAAACGCACTAGACTCATCCTCGTCCCCACTAAGAATCAATTGATCGTTCTGCAACTCCCAAGTACCAATAAATGTGTCGATATTTTCACAGTTAACTACATACTCTACTTCCTCCTGTGTCGGGTTGAAATCATTCGGATCATATTGCTCTAATATAAAAGATTGATCAGTTTTAAACTCAAAAGCCATGTATTCACAACCTTCATCAACTATAAGCTCAACAAAAGCCCGAATTTCCTGAGAGGCCTCAACAGGAAGAGCACTTCCATCTAAAGTAAAATCTGTAATATCCCTTAATAACCAAATACCCTCAAAAGTTACGTCTTCGTTGTGCATTTCTTCTCCATCCGAGGAGTTGGAACATGATAATGTAACTATTAACAATAGTAGTGTAGTAAAAATTCTGGTAGTTTTCATTTAAATTAATTTATGTGTTTATTACACATCGCTTTTTTTATAAAATGTCATCATCGAAAATGAGTCACGTCTACTTATATTATTTGTTTGAGGTCGTATTTTTATAATTTTCATATCTTTGAAGCAACCTTAATCTACTGTTTATGAAAAAATTACTTCTAAGCTGCATGTTATTTGTAGCGTTTCCAAGTTTGATTTTAGCGCAAGATATTATTGAATTAGGCAATAGCGAATCTATGTGCATTACGGGCAAAGGCAAAGGGCAAGATGCCGTTATCAATCCGTTTCCAAATGCTGTTAGTTTTGCTGTTGTTGAAAATGTCGGATCAAACACCTTCTCCATTCGTGTTGAAGAAAACAGCACTATTGTAAAGGAAATTACCATTAAACGTAACGAAACCAAAAAAGTTACCGTCTTAGAATCTTATCAACTTTATTTTGATAGCAAAAAGCCTACAAAAGCTAAAGTTAGTTTTGAAAAGGCCAAGGCATATTAAGTTTTAAATCGATAAGTGTTAATCTAGATTGAAAGATTCTTAAAATGAAATCACCAGCGATACAGCCGAATAATTATATGGATTGCTTGTATAGCCGACTGCTCCATTTTCTAACTGAATTTTCGCTTTGCTTTTATGTTTTCCAGAAGCAATAAATAATGGAATACTTGCTACAGTAGTTGCTCCACCTAGATAAGATAACCAAAGCCCTTTATTATTATTTGTAGAATCGTTATCAACTATACCTCCACTTAAGTTTATACCAAGACCGCCAACAATCATAGCCACGCCTCCTGTAAGCGTAAGCCATCCCGCCAAATTATTCGCTTTCTTTTTTTGAATATGGAAATCATATAATTCTTGTGGAGAACTGTTCTCTTCATCTGGTATTACTTGTGCTCTTGAAATATTAATACTTCCCAAAACGAAAAGTAATATTAGTAGTTGTAGTTTCATTTTTATCGTAATTTATTTTGTAACCATCTAATAATCTGAAAGTTAACAAAAAATGGTTCAAAAAATAAAATTTCGACATAAAAAAACCCGCAAACTTAAAAAGTAGCGGGTTTTTTAATTATTTAATTTGATTACCATTTTTATCAAAAAAATGATACTCTAAATATGTGTAAGCATCGCGGGGTAAAATCTTCACCCATTTTTTATGTTCTAAAAACCATTTAGAACGTATAGATGGAAAGCCTTTAGTTAAAAAGGCTGCTATAAAAGGATGTGTGTTTAAAGTCACCTTTTTGTAGTCTTTTTTAAATAGTATTTCAAGATCGTGGTTTATTTTCTGCACCAAACTTATAGGTGCTTCTACCTCAGAACCGTTTAAACCGTTTGGGTTTTCCTCGCGGGTTTTAATATTCATTTCTGGGCGTGTACGTTGTCTTGTAATTTGTATCAAACCAAATTTACTTGGTGGCAGTATTTTATGTTTTGCTCTATCATCCTTCATTTCATCGCGAAGGTGATTGAAGAGTTTCTGCCTGTTTTCGGTTTTAGTCATGTCAATAAAATCAACTACAATGATGCCTCCCATATCACGTAAACGCAACTGTCTAGCAATTTCTGTAGCGGCAATTAAATTAACTTCTAAAGCCGTTTCCTCTTGGTTGTTTGATTTGTTTGAACGGTTACCGCTGTTTACATCAATAACATGAAGTGCTTCGGTATGTTCTATTACCAAATACGCACCTTTTGTCATGGATACGGTTTTACCAAAAGAGGTTTTAATCTGTCGTTCGATTCCAAATTTTTCAAAAATCGGAACACGGTTTTGATACAATTTTACTATTGATTCTTTCTTTGGTGCAATTTCTTGCAAGTAATCTTTAATTTGGTAGTGCAAAGTTTCATCATCTACTGTTATTCCAGTAAAGGTGTCATTAAATATGTCTCGTAAAATAGACGAGGCCTTATTCATTTCTCCTAATACTTTACTGGGGTGATGTGCTTTGTACAGTTTTTTACACATTGCATTCCAACGGTGGAGCAAATTCTGTAAATCTTTATCTAATTCGGCTACTTTTTTGCCTTGTGCTACGGTACGAACAATAATACCAAACCCTTGCGGGGTGATACTTTTTACCAATCGTTTTAAGCGGTCTTTCTCTTCGCGAGATTCTATTTTTTGAGAAATAGAAATACGATTTGAAAACGGCATTAAAACAATATATCTGCCGGCTATAGATAACTCTGATGTTATTCTTGGACCTTTTGTAGAAATTGGTTCTTTAACTACTTGTACCAGTAGCGATTGATTGGATTTTAAGACGTCGGCAATTTTGCCATCTTTCTCAATATCCTTTTCAAAGGGGAAGTTTTTTAAAGAAAAATCTTTTAGTTTACCTGTGCTTACACGTTTTGTGAATTTTAAAAGGGAAGGGAGTTTTGGACCTAAATCATGATAGTGCAAAAAAGCATCTTTCTCATAACCTACATTAACAAATGCAGCATTAAGCCCTGGTACAGTTTTACGAATTTTGGCGATAAACACGTCACCAACCGCAAAATTGTTATCATCTTCATCCTTTTGTAATTCAATAAGTTTTCCATCTTTTAATAAGGCAAAATCAACAGCTTCTGAATTAGATCGAATAATCAATTCTTTATCCATTCTGTTAATTTTAATTCCGCCAAAGGCGAAATGGATTAAACTTTATTTTTTATCACAGGATTTTAATCCGTGGAGTTCAAATACATTCGCTAGAATGCTAAAAAAATGTTGAACTCATTATCAAAGAACTTGTAATTTTTTAATGTCCCATAAAGGGGACAATTTCAAATAAAAAAAGTAGCTATCTAACTACTTTTTCTACCTATTTTTTCTTTTTGTGACGGTTAGCGCGTCTACGTTTTTTACGCTTGTGCGTCGCTACCTTATGTCTTTTACGTTTTTTACCACTTGGCATAAATAGTGTCTTTTAAATTAATATTTTATTCTGAATGTTTTGTTATTTAACCTCAACGTTGGTTTTAACACCCTCAACAAAAACTTTTGCAGGCTTAAATGCAGGAATGTTATGCGCTGGAATTTTTATAGTAGTATTTTTAGAAATGTTTCTTCCTGTTTTTTCAGCTCTTGTTTTGATGATGAAGCTTCCAAAACCTCTTAAATACACATTATCACCACTTTCTAAAGATGTTTTTACTTCTTCCATAAAAGATTCAACAGTTGCTTGAACATCTCCTTTTTCAATTCCTAATTTCTCAGAAATCTTTGCTACTAAATCAGCCTTTGTCATTTTTCAGTCTTTTTAATATTTGGGTTTATAAATTTTATAAAGGGATGCAAATATATGCATTTAAATTTCAATAAATCAAACCTAAAACACTAAAATTTAAGATTATAAACGTTTAATTTAGCACTTCGTAGAAAATAAATCCATGTCCTTTTCAAAAAATTTAATTCACTGGTATTCAGTTAATAAGCGAAATTTACCATGGCGCGAAACTACGAATCCCTATTTTATCTGGTTATCGGAAATTATTTTACAACAAACCCAAGTAAAACAAGGGTTACCTTATTATGAAGCATTTGTTACTAATTTTCCAACGGTTTTTAATCTAGCAAAGGCAGATGAAAGTGAGGTATTAAAACTGTGGCAAGGGCTGGGGTATTACTCCCGCGCACGAAACCTGCATTTTACAGCTAAATATGTTGTGAATGAGTTGAAAGGCGAGTTTCCAAACACGTATAAAGAATTACTACAATTAAAAGGTGTAGGCGATTATACAGCAAGTGCTATAGCATCCATTTGTTTTAACGAAGCTGCTGCTGTTGTTGATGGAAATGTCTACCGTGTCTTGTCTCGCTACTTAGGCATTGATACACCTATTAATACAACTGCAGGCATTAAGGAATTTAAAACTTTAGCCCAAGAATTGATTGATGTAAAAGATCCTGCAACGTTTAATCAAGCTATAATGGAGTTTGGCGCTACTCAATGTAGACCGAAAAATCCAGATTGTATGTTTTGTCCGTTTCGGGATTCTTGTGTAGCATATAATAAAGGTACGATTGATGAACTTCCTATAAAGCTTAAAAAGCTTAAAGTTAAACAACGTTACTTTAATTTTTTAGTGTTCCTATCGGAAGACAAACAAACCCTTATAGAGAAACGCGAAGGCAAAGGCATTTGGCAAAACTTATATCAATTCCCTTTAATTGAAACAGAACAGAATTTGGGGTATGATGATTTTTTGAAGGTAGCAAAAGCGCATCCACTTTTAAAGGATAAGCCATTTGAATTGAGACAATACAATGATACACCTAAAGTGCATAAACTATCGCATCAACATTTGAATACTACGTTTTGGATTGTTTCTGTTGATAAGGTTGAAAATAGTATTCCTGTTGAAAACATTACAGACTATCCTGTACCTATTTTGATTGGGAAGTTTATTGAGGGGTTTGATAAATTTAAACTTTAGTTGTGACTAAAATAGTCATCATACGTTTTTAATAACCAATAAAATCCTCTGAAAAGCTTCCATAAATACTTAATGGAACATACTCAGTTATTATTGAAGTTATAAATCCAGATTTGTCAAAAATAAGTTTAGCAAAATATTGACTCGCTGCACCTCCCCCAAAGATATAGATATATAAATAATCTCCATCTTCGTAGGCTTCAAGAATTCTCTCATGACCACCGAAATTACATAAGTTTGGATTATATAAATTTGGGAAATTCTTTAGGTTCGTATTTAGTTCTTTGTCATCTATCTTTACTGATAAATATTTTATTTCTTTTTCAGGATATTTGGGGTACTCATAATAAATTGAACCATATGGATATTTATCATCTATCTTAATTAATAACTTACTTTCTGGATCATAATCTAATTTATGTTCTTGCTTATCAAAGACATTTAGTTTTATTTCAATTTCACATTTATCTCCATTGCTCAAAGTGTCTGAGATTAAAACATAATTTTCATAGCAAGTATCGTTTTTTAGTTTTTTTAATAACCTTCTATCTGTTATATACTTTTTATGTTCAGGTTTTTCAAGTAAATTTTGAATTACGAAGTCTACAAAGTATTTCGGTTGTGGTAAATCTCCATATGTTTCCATTTCTTTTGAATATATGGGACTCTTTTGTGATTCCACTCTAATATGTTTTATATGATTGAAAGAACTTGAAGGTTTAAAATCATTTCCCGAATCTTGAGGGATTTTGGTGCCACAAGAAATTATTATTAACGAAAGAATAAGTACCCAGATTAATTTCATTTTTAAATAAGGCTTATTTTATGATTTTCAACAATAAACAAAAGGACTTTTATATTTACGAAGTAAGTTATTACTATCAAATATAATCAAATCCTCAGTTCACAATTGGTTTCGAAACCATTACAGACTATCCTGTACCTATTTTGATTGGGAAGTTTATTGAGGGGTTTGAAGGGTTTTAGCGCAGTTCTATTTAATACCTTATTTCTTATCGTATTGTATTTCTAGTTCCTGGATAAATTTCTTCATCAAGAACTGTACTCTCTTCTTCTGGATGAAAATAATATATCTTTTTTTTCTTTAAATCTCTGTAAACATAACAATTATCAAATAGAATTATTCCATTCAATTTTTCATTCCAATAGTCAATTTTTGGGAACCATTCGGGTATTATACTTTTCACCAATTCAATTTGTTCTTGAAATATTAGATTATATTTTTTGCCAATATGATTTTCTGTTTTGAATATGTTATCGTATAACTTGTCATTTTTGTAATCAAAAATTCCAAAAACACATTTCGTGCTTAAATAGGATACATTTTTAATATTTGAAGCATCTGATTTTATTAACTCAACAGGAAACCAACCTGTCAACCTAGGATTTTCAATTTTTTTGAATTCCTCATAATTCTCATATTCTTGTAGATAATCTCCACCATTACAGGACGTAAATATTAATGTTGTGATTAGAAATAAAATCAAATATCTAATCATTAATTTCATTCAATTTATTTTTTCCAGCCCTATACTTTTCTACATATTCAAAGTATAATTCTAATGCTTTTTGTTCATTGTTATCGCATTCTTCTAAAAATGGAGTTTCAATAGAATTTAAAAGTTCAATTCCTTTTAGTTTCATAAACCAATTGGTAAAACCATTTTCCCCAAAAAAAGCATCAGTCTTCAACGAATTCATATTCTCCGCCATTTGATAACCCAGTAAGAAAGTATTCAATGTCGAAATTTTGGCATCTCTTAAATACATACTGGGTCTTTTTCTTATTAAGTCTAAGATTATATTAGTTAGATTTCCATATTCCTTTAGATCATTCATTCTTTATCAAATCTTTAAATGTCATGGTAGTCTGCTCAACTTTGGCTAACTGATTAATAAGCATAATATCTCTCCAAAATGGTCATAATATCAAATATAATCAAATCTTTAGTTCAATTCCTCCTTTGTTTTAATCACCTGCGGAAAATAAGTGACACTTAGTTTAATCCAATTAGCCAGCAAATAAACCCGCGTTAGGGATTGCAGCGGCAGCTTTTGGCGAGGCGCGCATCGAGCCAAAAATATTAGCGGAAAGCCCGACCCCTTGCGGGTAACGCCCAAAATATAAACACGTCATAAAATAGTCGCATTTTTTTATTAATTTTAGAACTATGAAGTTGGATTGCGTATTTTTGCGCTCTTAAAATTAAAGTTATGGCTGGTACATTAAATAAAGTAATGCTAATTGGTAATTTAGGTGATGCGGTGAAGATGCACTATTTTGAAGGTGGCGGTTGCGTGGGGCGTTTCCCGATTGCAACTAGTGAAACTTATACCAATAAGCAAACTAACGAGCGCATAACCAATACCGAATGGCACAATATTGTGGTAAGAAACAAGGGTGCCGAAATTTGTGAGAAGTACCTAAGTAAAGGTGATAAGGTATATATTGAAGGCCGTTTAAAAACTAGAAAATGGACTGATGATAGAGGAAATGACAGATATTCTACAGAGATACAATGTACCGATTTTACGTTTTTGAGTACTAAAAAGGAAAGTGAGGCCAATGCTGCAAATAATGCTGCGCCTGTAACGCCTTCGGTTGGTGAACCTTCTTCTGAACCAACTATTCCTGAGGAGGATGACGATCTTCCATTTTAACCTAAGTGTAACTAAAACCAAAGTAATTGGATCCTGAACCCCCGAGTTTGCATTTTTTAATTTTGGCAATTGATATTTCAGTTGTTTCTGGTTTTGTACTGCTTTTTGTATTGTTGTGTTGTTCTGCTTTGATTTCTGGTGCCGAAGTAGCGTTATTTTCTATTACGCGCTCCGAAATTGACGACCACCCTGAGGTAGAAAGTAGACCTTTTAAAATTATTCTTCAGCTTTTAGAGAACCCTAAGAAACTATTGGCTACTATTTTGGTAGCTAACAACTTTATAAATATTGCAGTGGTATTGTTATTTGCGTACTTGGGTGATTTTATGTTTGACAATGTGGCTAACCCTACGGTAAAATTTATTTTAGAAGTTGTAGTCGTTACCTTTTTAATTTTATTGTTTGGAGAAATTTTGCCGAAAATTTACGCTAGTAGAAACAACCTGAAATTTGCGGGTTTTATGGCATATCCTTTAAAGTTTTTAGATGTGGTATTGTCGCCTATAAGCTTGCCTATGCGCGGGGTGACTTCTGGAATTCATAAAAAACTAGGGAAACAAAAGTCTAACTTAAGTGTAGACCAATTATCGCAAGCCTTAGAACTAACGGATGAAGACGACACATCTAAAGAAGAAAAGAAAATTTTAGAAGGCATCGTGTCTTTTGGAAACACAGATACTAAGCAAGTAATGCGCCCGCGTATTGATATTTTTGCCTTAAATATCGAGCAAAAATATGCTGAAATTATTCCTGAAATTATTGAAAATGGCTATTCTAGAATTCCTGTATATGAGGAAAGTGTAGACCAAATAAAAGGGATTTTGTATGTGAAGGATTTGTTGCCCCATATTGATAAAAAACAATTTAATTGGACCAAATTAATTCGTGAGCCTTTCTTTGTACCAGAGAATAAAAAGCTAGATGATTTAATGGCAGAATTTCAAGAGAAAAAGGTGCATTTAGCCGTTGTGGTTGATGAGTATGGCGGAACTTCAGGCTTAATTTCTTTGGAAGATATTATTGAGGAAATAGTGGGTGATATTAGTGATGAGTTTGATGATGAAGACATTAACTACTCTAAACTGGACGATAAGAATTATGTGTTTGAAGGTAAAACGGCCTTAAAGGATTTTTATAAGGTTATTAAACTGGAAGACGACTCAATTTTTGAAGATGAAAAGGGCGAAGCTGAAACTATTGCTGGTTTTGTTTTAGAGATTTCAGGGAGCTTTCCGAAATTGCAATCTAAAATATTTTTCAGAGATTACGTTTTCACTATAGAGGCTATGGATAAAAAGAGAATTAAACGTGTAAAGGTGACCATTAATTAATATGAAGTTTAGAATTGTTTTTTTATTGGTGTTAGTTAGTGTATTATGGTCTTGTGGTGATGAAGATTATGTCCCTAAACCCAAAGCGTATTTACGATTGGAATACCCAAAAGCCACATATAGCGTACAAGATTTACCAAGTATACCTTTGTCTTTTGAACTAAATAATTTGGTGGATGCTGTTAAAGTGAAATCATTAAAAAGCTCTACAGAAAGTTATGGTTTAAATTTAGACTATCACCCTTTAAAAGCCACAATTTTCTTGACTTATAAAGCGATTGACGGTGATGAAAAAAATTTAAACGCCTTTTTAAGAGATGCGCAAAAATTGACTTTAGAGCATACTAAGAAAGCAGATGAAATTCCTGTTTATCCTTATCAAAACGCAGACCGTAAAGTTTATGGTGTTTTATCAGAAGTAAAAGGGAATGCTGCTTCACCTGCACAATTTTATGTTACCGACAGTGTGAATCATTTTTTGACGGGTTCTTTATACTTTAAAGCGAAACCTAATTACGATTCTATATTACCCGCTGCAAATTATTTGCAGAAGGATATTCAGCGTATTATGGAGACTGTTGAATGGAAATAAATCTTCAGCTTTTTGTCACCCTGAACTCGTTTCAGGGTCTAATTGAGATGCTGAAATACTGAAACCAGTTCAGCACGGGCAAGTTCAGCATGTCAACCTTGGGCAATAAAAAAGCTTCCCATTTCTGAGAAGCTTTAAAAATTATCAACACTTAATTTAAAAAACACTCAGCGCTTTTGCGCTGATTCCTTTTCAATTGTCATTCCAGCGAATGCGGGAATCTAAATCTTGAGACTTAAAGTTTTAACTATTATTTGGAAAAAACCTCAACGGTTTTCATATCAACCACCTTATAAATATTTGCCACACTAGTTACAGTGTTTTCCAAAGCATTTGCGTTTACTTTAGCCTCATCATATTCTACCATAGCCAATTCTTTTTCAAAATCAACTTTGGCGAATTTTACGCCTTCCATTTTGGCTATTTTCTTTTCAATAGTTGCGGCACAACCCATAGCACAAGTCATTCCTTTCACAGTAAATTCTGCTTTAGCATAAGTAGCATTTGGATCTAACTCTTTTTTGGCAGTAGAAACTTCTACATCTACAGTTTTAACTTCTGGTTGTTTTTCGTTTTTACAACTCATTATTAAAGTTACCAAACAGACACCTAATATATATTTTATTGCTCTCATAATTCTTGTTTAAAACTTTGTGGTACAAAATTACTAATTCTTGCTATTTATTGCTTTAAAAGTGACACTTTTGTGATAAAAATAACATTGCTTTAAAATGCCTGCAAACTCCTTAAAATGGATCTATCTTGTAGTACTTTCATTAATTTGGGGCAGTTCCTTTATACTCATAAAAAAAGGTTTAGTTGGCTTACCACCTGTGCAGCTTGGAGCCATTCGTATCATTTTTACAGCAATCTTCTTATTTATTGTAGCATTTAAACGTGTAAAATCTATTGCATTAAGAGATTGGAAATGGGTAATTTTAACAGGGTTATTAGGCACTTTCTTTCCGTCATTTCTGTTTGCTTTTGCTGAAACCGAAATAGATAGTGCAGTGGCTTCAATTTTAAATTCACTGGTTCCACTGAATACTATTGTTTTGGGCTTTTTTGTCTTTAAATTAAAATCTACTAAGCGACAGGTTTTAGGCGTTTTTATTGGCTTATTAGGCACATTATTATTGATTCTTAACGGGGCATCCATCAATCCAGACCAGAATTACTTGTATGTTGCATTTGTTATCATTGCTACATTTATGTATGCTGCTAGTGTTAATATATTGAAACGCCACTTGCAACATATGCCTGCTTTAACCATTGCTATTGGTAATTTTGCAGCAATAGTAATTCCTGCACTGGTTATTTTAATCTTTTCCGGTTTCTTTAAAGCCGAAGTTTTACAAGCACCAACTTTAAAACCTGCAATATTATACATGATAATTCTATCGCTTGTAGGAACTGCTTTTGCAAAAGTGTTGTTTAATAAATTAGTTCAAATAGCAACACCAGTTTTTGCGTCTTCTGTAACTTATTTGATGACTGTGGTTGCTGTTTTTTGGGGAATTTTAGACGGTGAGCATTTTGGCCTTTTTCAAGCTGTTGCTACGGTAATTATCTTCGTTGGCGTGTATTTAGCCAATAAAAGAAAGGCTAATTAAATAGAGTTTCTTTCTTTTAAATTATTAAAATTCGATTTTTTTTACGAAATTTAAGAAGCAAAATCTTTACAAACGGACTAAACCTAGCTGCTTTTCGTATGTGTTTTTTGAGGCATGGTGCTTCAAGATACTTAAAGCGTTTAACACTCAAACAAATGAAAAATTTAGTCCTTCCCATCCGTTTTGGTCTTGTTACCAGTGCAGTTTTAATTGCTTACTTTTTAGTGCTTGCACTCTTTGGAAAACACACTAATCCTGCGTTTAGCTTGGTAAATGCAGCCATTACACTTTTTGGTATTTATGAAGCTATTAAAATAAGTAAACTGCAATTTCCTGAGACATTCTCTTATGGCGAAGGGTTTAAAATTGGCGTAGTTACAGGCTCTATTGCTACATTGGTGTTTACCATATTCTTTTTAGTCTACGCCACCGAAATAAATGCTGAATTTCTACCTGTATTATTAGATAATATGAACTGGGGATTTAAATCTCACGTTGGTTTAATCGTATTTATTGTCGCCATCATGGGTTTATCTACTACATTGGTATCTTCTCTTACTGTTATGCAATTATTTAAAACTAGTAACAATTTTGTTCAAAACTAGTGGTGTTAAGCCTTCTTTTTGTTTCAATAACCCTTTAAAACGTTTGTAGATTAATTAATTAGAACTATATTTGCACCCGCTTAAGAAGAATCTTAGGTATTAAAATTCAAATTAATTAATAAAAACGTTACGCTATGTACGCAGTTGTAGAGATAGCAGGGCATCAATTTAAAGTTGAAAAAGACCAAAAAGTTTTTGTTAATCGTTTACAAACAGAAGAAGGTAAGAAAGTTTCTTTCGATAACGTTCTTTTAATTGGAGATGGTGACAAAGTAACTGTAGGCGCCCCAGCTATAAACGGTGCTCAAGTAGGAGCAAAAGTCGTTAAGCACCTTAAAGGAGATAAGGTGATAGTTTTCAAAAAGAAACGAAGAAAAGGTTACCGTGTTAAAAACGGTCACCGTCAAGCACTAACTGAATTAGTAATAGAAAGTATTGTAGCTTCAGGAGCTAAAAAAGCAGCTCCAAAGAAAGAAGCTAAAAAGGCTGAACCAAAAGTAGCTGCTCCAAAAGCAGAAGCTAAACCAGCGGCAAAAAAGGCTACTGGAAAAGCTGATGATTTAAAGAAGATTGAAGGTATTGGTCCAAAAATCGCTTCAACTTTAGTTGAGGCTGGTATAGCGACTTACGCTGATTTAGCGGCTGCTAAACCAGAAGCAATTTCAGAAATCATTGCAAATGTTCGTGGCAATCATGTTACCGATACTTGGCCAGCACAAGCTAAATTAGCTGCTGAAGGTAAGTGGGATGAACTTAAAAAATGGCAAGACGAATTAGACGGTGGTAAAGCATAAGCTTTTCATCAAGTTTAAAAATATAAAATCGAAATAAAATGGCACATAAAAAAGGAGTCGGAAGTTCGAAAAACGGTAGAGAATCAGAATCGAAACGCTTAGGTGTTAAGATTTTTGGTGGTCAAGCAGCAGTTGCTGGAAACATTATCGTTAGACAAAGAGGAAACACGCATCACCCAGGTGAAAATGTGTATTCTTCTAAAGATCATACATTACACGCCAAAATTGATGGTATCGTAAAATTCACGAAGAAAAAAGACAACAAGTCTTATGTTTCTATAGTGCCTTTTGAGGCTTAAAACATAGTTTCTTTAAAACAATAAAAGTCCTTTCTGTAACAGAAAGGACTTTTTTTATGCATAAACCTCAAATGTTTATTCAACTTTTATTAATTGTTAACTCAATTTAAAATCAGGCGAGTTTTCACCCCATATATAACGTAAGCTTAAAAATCAATTAAAGTGCTTCATAATGGTCTTTTGTTATTTCGTATGAATAACTAATCGACAATTTAATTATGAAAAAGTACTACGTATTTTTATGCCTATCATTATTTTTTTCTTTACTAGGATTTGCTCAAAGCGGCAATATTCAAGGTACTATAATAGACCAAGAAGGTCTTTCTGTTCCGTTTGCTAATGTGGTTATAGAATCTTTAAATAAAGGTGCTGTATCAGATGCAGATGGGAAATTTTTAATAGTTGATGTTCCAGCGGGAAGTCAAACTGTTAAGGTTATGTATTTAGGGTATTCCGATAAGGAAGAAGAAGTTACCGTTGAAGATGGTGCAACAGTATCTGTAATTATTACTTTGGAGTCTAAGTCTGTTGAACTTCAGGATGTTGTAATCAACGGCTACAATAGTGGTCAAGTAAAAGCCTTAAACGCTCAGAAAAACAAACAGAATATTACTAATGTAGTATCAACCGATCAAATTGGTAAATTTCCAGACGCCAATATAGGAGATGCTATGAAACGTATACCTGGTATTACCATGCAGGTAGACCAAGGTGAAGCACGTAATATTATCATTCGTGGTTTGGCACCACAGTTAAACTCTGTCACTTTAAACGGAAGCAGAATTCCATCTGCTGAAGGCGATAATAGAAATATTCAAATGGACCTTATTCCTTCTGATATGATTCAGTTAATAGAAGTAAACAAAGCTGTAACTCCAGATATGGATGGCGATGCTCTTGGAGGTTCCGTAAATTTAGTCACTAGAACATCACCTAACGGATTTAGAGTAGCAGCTACAGCGGGTTCTGGTGTAAACTTTATCACAAATAGACGAATCGTTAACGGATCTTTCTTAATTGGAGATAGAACAAACGATGGTAAATTTGGTTATATGCTATCTGCTTCAATTAATGATACCGATTTTGGTTCAGATAATGTAGAAGCTGAATGGGTAAATGAGGCCGAAAGTCCTTTATCTGGTGAGGATATCGAAGTAAACCCTTTTGTTGAAGAATCTGACATCAGAACCTATTTAGTACAACGTGTTAGAAGAAGTTTCTCTGCTAATTTTGATTATGCCTTTAACCCAAACAATAAGTTGTATTTAAAAACTATGTACAATTGGAGAGATGATAGAGAAAATCGCTATAGATTAAGATATCGCGCTATCGAACCAATTTTTGAAGATGGTACTGAAGACATCACTGGTTTCCAAGGAGAAATTAGAAGACAAACAAAAGGCGGTCTTGATAACGACAGAAATAAGAATACACGTTTGGAAGATCAGCGTATGCAAAATTACACATTTGGTGGGGAACATTTAATTGGAAAAATTAAGTTCGATTGGATGGGATCTTATGCCAGTGCATCTGAGGAACGTTTAAACGAGCGTTATATTGAATATGAATTGGAAGAAACTGCAGATGGTGATCCTATACCATTTAATGCAGATTTTTCAGACCCTGAATTTCCTGTAATTGTGCCAGCTAACCCAAGCGATGCTCTCTTAAGTAGATATGCTTTTAGAGAAATAACGGAAGAAAATCAGTTTACAGAAGAAAAAGACTGGAACTTCTTTGCTAATTTACAAATACCTTTAAGTCTTGTAAAAGAACAAGAAGGCTTCATTAAAGTTGGAGGTCGTTTAAGATTCAAGGAAAAAGATAGAAATAATGATTTCTTTGAGTTTTCACCTGAATCAAGCATTTTCGATAATTTATCCCAACTACCTTTAGTAGATCAAACGGATGATGATTTTCTTGCTGGAAGTCAATACGTTGCTGGTGCTTATGTAGATCCTGAGTATTTAGGAACTTTAGACTTACAAAACTCCAATTTATTTGAGAGTGAATTATTGGTAGATGAATTTTTATCAGGAAACTATCTGGTTAAGGAAGATGTTTACGCTGGTTACGCTATGATTAATCAACAAGTTTCTGATAAATTATCAATTCTAGCTGGTGTTCGTATAGAAAATACAGAAATTGAAACTACTGGAAATTTAGTGGTTTTTGATGAGGATGGTGATTTTGATCCTGCTGCTTCAGGAGAAATTAAAGACGATAATTCATATGTTAACATTCTTCCTGGTGTTCATTTCAAGTATAATGTAACTGATAATACGGTGTTGCGTTTTGCATGGACAAATACGTTAGCTAGACCAAACTATATTGATTTAGTGCCATTTAGAAATGTGGTTAGAGAAGACGAAGAAGTAAGTATTGGTAACCCCGAGTTGAGCGCTACAAAATCTATGAACTTCGACTTAATGGCAGAACATTACTTCAAAAGTGTTGGTTTGATTTCTGGTGGCGTATTTCATAAGAGTATTGAAGATTTTATTTATACATCTCAGTTTACAGATAGTGCTACTGGTTTTGACGCCTTCCAACCTCAAAATGGTGATGATGCTTCCATAACAGGAGCAGAAGTGTCTTTCCAACGTCAGTTAGATTTTTTACCTGGTTTTGCTAAAAATTTCAGTGTTTTCTTAAACTATACTTTCTTAACATCAAGTGCAGATGGTATTAGAAATGAAGATGGAGATGAGCGTACCGATTTAGATTTACCTGGAACTGCACCAAATATGTTTAACGGTTCCATCTCCTATGGTGGTAAAAAATTAAATCTACGTTTATCTTTAAACTTCTCTGATTCATACATTGATGAAATTGGTGGAAATGCTTTTGAGGATAGATATTATGATGAACAACTATTTTTAGATTTTAATGCCTCTTATGCCTTTAGCGATAATTTACGTTTATATGTAGATTTGAATAATATTACAGATCAACCATTACGTTATTTCCAAGGTGTAAAAAATAGAACCATGCAAATGGAATACTACAGCCAAAGATTATCTGTTGGTTTAAAGTATGATTTATTCAAAAGAAAGAATCAATAAAACATGCAAAAGTATGTTATAATTATAGTTGGATTACTACTAGTATCGTGCGGGAAAAAGTTGCCTGTAATTGCACCTGATGTAATAACAGAAAAGACATTGCATGATACTGATGATCCCGCTATATGGATAAACCCAAACGATGCTTCCCAGAGCATCGTTTTTGGTACAGATAAAAATACTGAAGGTGCTATTTATGCCTTTAATCTAAAGGGTGAAGTTTTAGAGGATAAAACCATTCGCGGTTTAAAACGCCCCAATAATGTAGATTTAGAATATGGTTTTAAGTTGAATGATTCTACCGAAGTTGATGTGATTGCTTTTACGGAAAGAGAGCGCCAGCAAATTCGCTTATTTTCTGTTCCAGACATGAAACCCTTAGACAATGGTGGCTTTAAGGTTTTTGAAGATACCCACCTTTTGGAGTATAAATCTCCTATGGGAATTGCACTTTATAAATCTCCTTATACGGAGAAAGTTTATGCTATTGTTGGAAGAAAGTCAGGTCCGAAACATGGATATTTATATCAGTATGAATTGAAATCCGATAGCCTTGGTGTTAAAACTGAACTTGTAAAGCAATTTGGCGAGTTTAGTGGTAAAAAAGAAATTGAAGCTATTGCTGTAGATGATAAAAATGGCATTGTGTATTATTCTGATGAAGGCCATTGCATCCGAAAATATTACGCAGAACCTTCAAAAACCGTAGATGAGATTTATTGTTTTGGTGGCGAAAATTTTAAGGAAGATATTGAGGGAATAGCTATTGCAGATTATGGTGATGCATCCTATTTGATAGTTTCAAACCAGCAGGCGCACACCTTCAATATTTTTGATGCAAGTACCAATGCTTTTGTTAAGGAAATTAATTTAGGCACTATTGAAACCGATGGTTGTGATGTTACCACAATTCCTTTAGGAGATATCTTTCCAAACGGACTATTTGTAAGTATGAATGATGAAAAGAACTTCTATTTTCATGATTTAGCAAAACTTGGACTAAGAGAGTAAATACAATTTTTACATGTGTTACTTCACCCTTTCTTCTAATTGGGAAGGGTTTTTTATTGTTTCAAAATATCCTTTATAATTTTTAAATGGTGATGTGTGTGCAATATTAAAAAACGAAGGGTTTGCTTTTTAGACAGTGTACCGAAAACAAAGTGTTTAAAATATTGTCTATCATTAACGGCATCCATTTTTTCTAAATAATCTTTAGCATCATTAAATTGTGCGACAAGGCTCTCTTTTAGAATAATTTCTGGAGGCAATACAATTTTTGGAGACTTCGCTTTACCCCTTGGAATATAATTCAATCCAAAAAGTACCATTCTTGAAAAATTAAAGTCACTATTATAATTATCAGGATTTGAATTCATCAAGGTTTTCATTACGCCATTCAACACCTTTAAAGCATGGTCTAGTTGCCAGCCTACTGATACTTTTGATACTTTAAAATTAGTTGTCTCAAACTTAGGAATGAAACTCTCAATTTCTGATAATTGTAACTGTAATTTTTCAATATTTGGATTAGGCATGTCTAAATGTAGTCATATAATTTGAAAATAATTTAGTAACTTTAAATTATCGCATTGACGAATTAATTACTGTTTTACCCTTAAAATTAATGCTTATGCTTCCCTTTAGATCAGAAATTAGAAACGCCCCAACACAACCTACAGTTAAAATATTTCTTGGAGATGAGTCTTTAGATTCTAGGATAAAGAAACACTTAGAACATTTTGAAGAAGTAGAAACCGTTGAAATTAGAAAAAGTGTAGAACGTAATCGCGTGGGTGAGCATCTTACCGTTTTCTTTAAAGATGACGTGGATGTAGATAAGATGAAAAAGTCTATAGATTCTAGTTTGTGGTGGTATTTCGAGGAGGATTTGGTGGACGAGTAGAAATACACTCACGAAAGCAATATTGAAAAAGAGTTTGAGTTATGATTATGATTCAAACTCTTTTTTATTAAATCAATACTGATCATATCGATTTTTAGTTTGTTTTTTAGTTGTATTGAAGCTAAAAAGGAGACTCATGTCGATAACGCTCTAGAAGTAGTTTCTTCGGAAAAAAAGCCAGCCCTAATTCACAGTATTGACAGTTTTAAACTTAGTATTAATTTTAAAAAAACAGGAAATTACTCAATTTTGAAGAACAACCTGCTTTCTAAAAGGACTATGTTTAAGTCTTTATATAATTCCCATCCTAAAAAAGCGCTGGATAGTGCTTCTCATTTTATTTACGATCAACTAGTAAATCATATCGTACCGCATTGGTATGGCACAAAGTGGGATTTTAATGGACACACTAATATTCCTAACGAGGGTGATATTGCTTGTGGCTATTTTGTGTCTACAACTTTAAAGCATTTAGGCTTTAATTTGAATCGTTATAAGATGGCACAACAAGCGGGTTTAATTGAAGCTCAGGTTTTACAACCAAAAATAGAATTACAACAGTTTTCAAATTTGTCTTTTGAAGATTTAAAACAAAAACTAAACAAAATCTATGGTGATGGCATTTATTTTGTAGGATTGGATAATCACGTTGGTTATCTTTTAATAAAAGACAAAGAACTTTATTTTTTGCATTCTAGTTATTATGATGACAAAGTGATGATAGAATTAGCCGAAACTTCTCCATGTTTTAGCTCCAACTATTATGTATTTGCCGAAATAAATACCAATAAGGATTTAATAAGGAAATGGATTTTAAACGAGCGCTTAGCAACTCCCAATTCTCAATGAAGCAAATTATAGTTATAGGGTTATTGATGTTTTTTAATTTGGGTTTTAGTCAATCAAAACCTGAAGTCAAGACCATTCACGTTTTTGTGGCCTTGTGCGATAATACAAATCAAGGTATTGTTCCTGTACCAGCAAAATTAGGGAATGGGCAAGACCCCAAGAACAATTTGTATTGGGGTGCCATGTATGGTATAAAAAGCTACTTTAAACGCAGTAATGATTGGATGTTGTTGTCTGTTACTAAAAACCCAAAGACACATGTTTTAGAGCGTGTTTTATTCCAGCATAAATTAAATAACACTTATTTATTAGCAGATGCCTACGACGGTAAATACATTAAGAATACCACAATAGATTTTTTAGAGGCAACAACAGGTAGACATGAAGTTACAGTTGTGCATGGCAATAAAAGTTTGAAGTTTGGTGGAAGCTCAAATCTATTAGCTTATATCGGACATGATGGATTGATGGAGTTTGATGTAAAAGGCCAATTCAATCCAATAAATACCAACAAAAGGGATGCTATTATTTTAGCATGTGTAAGCAAAAATTATTTTAAACCTTATTTGGAAAAGACAAAAGCGAATCCTTTGGTATGGTCTACTGGGTTAATGTCTCCTGAAGCCTATACATTAAAATGGGCGCTTGATGGTTGGATTTTAAATGAAACCGAATTAGAGGTACGCGAACGTGCTGCAAAAGCCTATAACCATTATCAAAAATGTGGAATTAAGGGCGCAAAACGACTTTTGGTTACGGGGTTTTAATTTCCGCGTTAGGGATTGAACGGTATGTTTGAAATCCCCGACGTAGGAGGGATTGAGTAGTGAAAGCCCGACCCTTGTGGTAACGCCCAAAAAAAACAAAAGATTCTATACTCTTTTTAAAACGACCGCTCTTTACTGATTGAAGATTCCATTTTTCTTTTTAGCGAATTCATCTTCAGTTTTGAAATTATAGGGTTTATAATACCCAAACCAAAAAGTACACAACCCAAAAACATAAGATTTACTGGCGATTGAAACGTGGTATGAGCTGATAAAACACCTAAAATTAACAATACAGATATAGGAAGTGATAGGGCTAAAATGGAAAGCGCAAAGTTGCTATTAAAGGTTTTATTGCTTTGAATTCTTGATTTTTCTTTAAACTCCACTGCCGAAATATGTGCAAAAGGCCAAAAACTGCAGGCACTTAAAGAGAATGCAGTTACAATTAATATGTTAGTGCTAGCTGGCACATCTGCAATTATTAATACTGCCGAAATAATTAATAACACAAACGAGGCTCGAAGCATAAGCATAGAGAATATTCGGAAAAACTGCTTCTTTTTAAACTTTACCGCAAGACCAATAAATATTAGTACTAATGGCGTCATTATTGCGCTTAGGCGGGTTAGTGTAAGACTTAAAAAATTTGGTAGCGTATCTAAAGTAACTCCAAAACCTACCAGAATTAATGCGAGAATTATAAAAATATTTACCGGTTCGTATAGTAAAGTTAAACCAAGTGATTTTAGTTTTGTTTTAAAGGACTCTTCTTTGAAATCCTCTTGTTTGTAGTGCCATTTAATAGCGACTAGGTATAACAGAAAAAGCACAAAGAATTTATTTCCCAAATCCGACATTGCCGCTTTAGCCAAAGCTTCTTCTCCTAAAAACTCTAAGATAAACGCAAAACATGATAAACCGGGTGCTAATGAAGGTATTAAAAGTCTGGCACTTCGTCCTGAAGGTGACTCTTTTTCTATACCTACAATGTAAAGCAAGAGTGGCGCCAAACTAAAAAGCATGAGATTTAGCCCCAAAGCAAAAGCTGGAAATAAAATAAGGTTACCTCCTATTTTTATTTTAAGAAGGGCAATAAAAATAGTAACAGGTAATACTATGGAGAGTATCAAGCTTTTTAGTCCGTTAGTTTCATCACCCGCTGAAATCTTCCTTTTCAGCAAATAACCAATCAGAATAAAAAGTATAAAAGAGATGGGTTTGTCCAGTGCCTCTCCCATCGCTTTTAGGCAAAAATTTCGCTAATAGTTTTAGTAAAAACTTTCATTTCATCAAGCGTTCCAATACTTACTCTACACCAATTTTCATCCCAAAACTTAAATGCACGAACCGCTACATTTTTGGCGTAGATTTTATTTAGAAATGTTTTACCTTCCATTGGAATCTTAAAAATGACAAAATTGGTTTGGGATGGTAAATATTCGTAATTATTCTCTTTAAGATAGTTTAGCGTATATGTTCTAGCTTCAGTAATTTTAGTTTTGGTACTATCTAAAAAGTCTTTATGGTCTAAGCTTGTGGTTGCTGCAGCTATTGAAGGTCCTGTAATACCCATACCTCCACGCGTAATCTTACTTATAGTATCCAAAGTTTCGGCTTTACCAATAATATATCCTATTCTTAGACCTGCCATTCCATGTATTTTGGAAAACGTTCGCGCTACAATTACGTTTTCGCCTTCAGCAACTAAAGTATTCATAGAATCTTTCATACCATTTTCAGAAAGTTCTATATAAGCTTCGTCAACAAAAACAGGTACTTTTTTAGATACACGTCTACAAAACCCCTTCAATTTTTTAGCATCAGTTATGGAACCTGTTGGGTTATTGGGATTACAGATGTATACAAGCTTTGTATCCTCGTCAATACCCGCTTCCATAGCGTCTAAATCATGTTGAGAATCGTCCAATAATTTATAAGATTTCCAAGCACCGCCTACTGATTTAGCTACCACAATAAGCGACATGTAACTTGGGTCTGCACTAACTACATTGCCTCCATTTCTAAAGAGTACCATGGCCACTTTTTCCAATAAATCTGAAGACCCAGGCCCCATTAATATTTGTTCTGGTTGAATACCCTCTTTCTCAGCAATTTTATCAATCAATTCATGTAATGTTTTCCACGCATACCTATTGCCAGTAAACACCTCATCTTGAAATGCTTTTGCTGCCTCCGGAGGCGGTCCATACGGGTTTTCATTGGCTCTTAAAATTACCATAGGCTGATTTTCCTTAACAACAGGCGGCGTAAATTCATTAAAAACGTGTTTGGTAGGGTATAAAAATGGACTATTCGACTGTTGCGCCTTTGCTACATTTTCTGCCCAAATATCAGTCGGAATTAAGGCTAGGGCACCCAATGATGTTCCGCCTATTTTAAGCCATTCCCTTCTTGTAAAACTTGTCGACTTCATACCTTACATTTTTAAATTGAATATTTAAAAATAAGCAACTTATTTCTAAATTTTGATTGTAATTATTTAAAAATAAGGAGTATAAATTGTTTTTTGATTAAAATTTGTAATTATATTTTGAAGTATCATCAGTGAATTTCAATAGTTTGGAAGGTTTTTAAACTAAAAAATCCCAAACATTACTGCTTGGGATTGGATTTCTGTTATTTGGAATTTAAGATTCCTTTTTTCAAAGGAATTCTTAATATCTGTAATACTCTGGCTTAAACGGCCCTTCCACTTTTACACCAATATAATCTGCTTGATCTTCACGAAGCTCAGTCAACTCCACTCCAATTTTAGCCAAGTGTAATTTTGCTACTTTTTCATCTAAATGTTTAGGTAACATGTACACATCGTTTTCGTAGTTATCGCTATTATTCCATAACTCAATTTGAGCTAAGGTTTGGTTGGTAAAGGAGTTACTCATTACAAAACTTGGGTGACCAGTTGCACAACCAAGGTTTACTAAACGTCCTTCAGCAAGTATAATAATATCTTTCCCGTTTACGGTGTATTTATCAACCTGTGGCTTGATGGTATTTTTGGTATGACCATGGTTTTCGTTTAACCAGGCCATATCAATTTCATTATCAAAATGCCCGATATTACAAACGATAGCTTTGTCTTTTAAAGCTTCGAAATGCTTCGCTTGAACGATATCTTTGTTTCCAGTTGTAGTAATTACTATGTCTGCCACTGGTGCAACAGTTTCTAATTTTTTAACCTCAAAACCATCCATAGCAGCTTGTAATGCACAAATAGGATCTATTTCCGTCACCGTTACAATACTTCCTGCTCCTCTAAAAGACGCTGCGGTACCTTTTCCAACATCGCCATAACCACAAACAACTACGCGTTTTCCTGCTAGCATTACATCAGTAGCACGACGTATAGCATCTACAGCACTTTCTTTACATCCGTATTTATTATCGAATTTAGATTTAGTTACAGAATCGTTTACATTTATTGCAGGTAATGGCAATGTGCCATTCTTTACACGTTCGTATAATCTGTGAACTCCCGTAGTTGTTTCTTCACTTAAGCCTTTAATTCCAGCAACCAATTCTGGGTATTTATCCAATACCATATTGGTTAAATCGCCACCATCATCCAAAATCATATTAAGAGGCTGTCTGTCTTCTCCAAAGAAAAGTGTTTGCTCTATACACCAATCAAACTCTTCTTCAGTCATGTCTTTCCATGCATAAACAGCTGTTCCCGCGGCAGCAATAGCAGCAGCAGCTTGATCTTGGGTTGAGAAAATATTACAAGAACTCCAAGTAACTTCGGCACCAAGAGCTTGAAGTGTTTCAATTAAAACTGCAGTTTGAATCGTCATGTGTAAACACCCTGCAATTCTTGCGCCTTTTAATGGTTGAGCGTCTTTGTATTCTTCTCTCAAACTCATTAATCCGGGCATTTCAGCTTCTGCTAATTCAATTTCTTTTCTACCCCAGTCTGCTAAAGTGATATCTTTTACTTTGCTTGCAACGTAAGGAATTGTTTTTGTACTCATAGTAACTTTTTTCTTTTGTTTAAAAACCTAAAGTTGATTGGGATTAGCACAGAATTTGGTTAAATTCGCCTACCCAATTGTTTAAACTATCTAGGCGCTGCAAAGATAACTATTAAGTCTTAGAATACTAAATGCCGCTTTATAAAACTATTAGTCCAAATTCACAAACTACTGTTAAAATCTGGAAGATTACAGAGTCTTTCGACGAATTGATGCAAGCAGTTAATTTGAAACCTAATTCTCTTGAGCGTGTTTTAGGGATGAAAAGTGAGCTGCATCAACGTGGTTTTTTAAGTGTACGCTGGTTATTGCAGACTTTTGGCTATTCGGATCAGGATTTGTTTTATGATGATTTTGGAAAGCCACATTTAAAAGATGGAAAGCAGATTTCGATAACACATTCTTTTAATTTTTCTGCAGTAATTGTAAGCGATTTAATTGTGGGAATTGACATTGAAAAACAGCGTAATAAAATTAGTATTATTGCTCATAAGTTTGTGGATTATGAGTTTGATTATTTGTTAGAAAATGCTGAAGACTACATTAGAAAACTTACGGTGATTTGGTGTGTTAAAGAATCGCTTTATAAATTGTTTTGCACACCTGGGTTGAGTTTTAAAAATCATTGTTTAGTAATCCCTTTTACTTTTGAAGATGAAAAAACCGTGGCTTGGATTGACTATGAAGGTCAAAAAAAGCGTTATAATATTGAATTTTTAGAATTTGAAGGATTTACCTGTGCTTATGCCATAGCCTAATGACGATTTATCAAAACATACAGAAAGCGAAGTTGAATGGAGAAAAGCTATTTGCGGTTTTAATTGATCCTGATAAATTCACCATTGCCAATACAGCAGCTTTTATACTCAAGGTAAATATCTCTATTGCTACCCATATTTTTATTGGAGGAAGTACGGTAGATGAAAGTTCCACAGAGCTTTTAGTACAAGAGATTAAAAAACATACCATATTACCAGTTATTTTGTTTCCGGGTGATGTATCGCAAATTACTAATGCCGCAGACGGATTACTTTTTTTATCATTACTTTCTGGAAGAAATCCGGAGTATTTAATTGGAAAACATGTGGAGGCTGTTTCAAAATTGAGAGGTTCTAATTTAGAAGTGATCCCAACAGGTTATGTTTTAATTGACGGTGGTGTAAAAACGGCCGTTTCAAAAGTAACTAATACGGAAGCCATTTCGAATGGAAATATTCAAACCATAATAGATACTGCCAAAGCTGGAGAATTGCTAGGGATGAAATTAATGTATTTGGAAGCTGGAAGTGGGGCAAAATACCCAGTTTTCGAGGAGATTATTCAACAAGTTAAAAATGAACTAAACATTCCCTTGATTGTTGGAGGGGGTATAAAATCTGTATCACAACTTGAAAAAGCATATAATTCTGGAGCAGATATGGTAATTGTTGGGACTGCTTTTGAAGAGGATGAATCGTTTTTTGAGGAGATACAAAGTAGTTTATTTTATACCCAAAAATTATGAGGAGATTCCCGCCTTCGTGGGAATGACAAATAATATTGATTTATGAAAATATCAGTCGAATTAACATTAACACCTTTGCAGAACGATTTTGAACCAGCAATTATTCATTTTATAAAAAAACTAAGAGCTTCAAACTTACAAGTATTAGAAAACCCTTTAAGCACGCAAGTTTATGGAGATTATGATGAGGTGATGCTAATGCTTCAAACGGAAATAAAAGAAGCTTTTGAACTTATCGATAAGGGGCTACTTTACATGAAAATTGTAAAATCCGACAGACACGATTATGAGCCCCATTTTTGATTTTTTCTTCGAACAATATTCGGAATATGAAACTGTTGATATTGTTCTTGAAATAATTGCAGTCGTTTTTGGTTTTTTATCCGTTTGGTATTCAAAACAAAATAAGGTTTTGGTGTTTCCAACAGGTATGATTAGTACTATAATATTCGTTTATCTTTTATTAAAGTGGGAGTTATTGGGAGATATGATGATTAATGGCTACTACTTTATTATGAGCATTTATGGCTGGTTTATCTGGACCAGAAAAATTGACGCTTCGCACGTTACGCCGATTTCCAGAACCACTTCAAAAGAAAAATCAGCAAGTGTTTTAATTTTTATAGCAGCCTTGATTTTTGTGCTTTTTGTATATAAAACCTTTGATAAATGGACAAGTTGGGTAGCTTATGTTGATACTATTACTACTGCAATTTTCTTTGTTGGTATGTGGCTTATGACACGACGAAAAATAGAAAATTGGATATTTTGGATTATTGGAGATATCATATCTGTTCCACTTTATTTTTATAAAGGCTTTACGCTTACTAGCTTACAATATTTAGTCTTCACCATAATAGCTATATTTGGATATTTAGCATGGAAAAAAATCTTGAACAACAACCTGCAACCTGCATAAAAGTAGTGCTTTTTGGTCCAGAATCTACTGGAAAAACTACGCTTTCACGTCAATTGGCACGCTATTATAACTCTATTTGGGTACCAGAATATGCACGTGAGTATCTTCAAAATAAATGGAATAACGAACGAAAAACCTGCGAACTTGAAGATTTGCTTCCTATTGCCGAAGGACAAATGCGATTAGAAAATGAGTTAGCGCAAAAAACAGATACGGTTTTAATCTGTGATACAGACTTATTAGAAACCAAAGTATATTCGGAAGCTTACTACATTGGAGAATGCCACCCTACTCTTGAAAAATATGCATTAAAAAACACCTACGATTTGTATTTTTTAACTTATATTGACACACCTTGGGAAGCGGATGATTTAAGAGATAAACCTACTGAAAGAGCCGAAATGTTTAAGGCTTTTCAAGATGAATTAATAAAACAAAAAAGGCCTTATGTTTTATTAAAAGGAAATAAAAAAGAACGCCTAAAAACGGCGGTTAGCTATATCGATAATCTACTAAAAACCAAAAGTTAATGTTTACGCAAAAAGACCTCAATCAAATTACAACTAAAGGAATTACTGAAGAACAAGCAAACGGACAAGTATCCTTACTAAAAAATGGTATGTCTTTCTCTAATTTAGTGGCAGCAGCCACCATAGGAGAAGGTATCAATCAATATAATGCAGAAGAGACTCAAGAGTTAATCTCCTACTATGAAACTGCTAAAGAAAAGACAAATATCGTGAAGTTTGTTCCAGCTTCGGGCGCAGCTTCTAGAATGTTCAAATTTTTGTTTCAGTTTTTAAATAATTATAATCCTTCAGAAGAAAGTGTCGCCTCGTATGCTGAAAGTAAAGGCGATAAACTGATTACTGTATTTGCCGAAAACATGGAGGATCTTCCTTTTTATGACGAGGTAATAGCAAAATTGAAATCTGAAAATCTGAACTTAGAAAGTTTATCAAAAGATGAATTGTGTTTTGAATTCGTAAAAACAATGCTAGAGGCAGATTCTTTAAATTATAGCTTTTTCCCTAAAGGTTTATTACCATTTCATAAATATGACGATGGTGCTATAACCGCTTTTCAAGAGCATTTGTTTGAATCTACACTATATGCTTCTTCTCAAGGTAACGCTGATCTTCATTTTACAGTTTCAGAAAAGCATCACGACTATTTCATTAAAACTCTAGATAGTTTTAAGGCCAAATTAGAAGAAAAAACAAATACTAAATTCAATATATCTTATTCTTATCAAAAAGAAGCCACAGAAACTTTAGCTCTAACCTTAGATAATGAGGTTTTTCGTTTAGAGGATGGCTCTATTTTATTTAGACCGGGTGGCCATGGCGCACTACTTCAAAATTTAAACGATTTAGATAATGATGTTGTATTTATTAAAAATATAGATAACATTGTAACTGCCGAAAAAAATATCGAAATCTCAGAATATAAAAAACTCTTGGGCGGTGTGCTTTTAAAAGCGCAAGAACAAGTGTTTTCTTTTTTACATGATTTGGATGCTGATACAATTTCGGATGAAAAAATAGCAGAAATTACCGCTTTCATTAAAGACACAATTAACGTTGTAGTAAAAGATGATTTTGAAAATTGGTCTAACGCTGAAAAAGTGAAATACTTAAAGGAAAAATTAAACCGACCAATAAGAGCATGTGGCATCGTGAAAAATGAAGGGGAACCTGGAGGTGGCCCATTCTGGGTAAAGGATGAAAATGGCACGGTTTCACTGCAAATAGCTGAGTTTGCTCAAATAGATTTTGACAACGATTCACAAAAAGATATTGCAGATAATGCTACACATTTTAACCCAACAGATTTTGTTTGCGGAATTAAAAACTATAAAGGTGAAAAATTCAACCTGCTTGATTTTGTGGACCCTTCGGCAGCTTTCATTACCATGAAAACTCAGAACGGTATTGATATAAAAGTTTTGGAACTTCCTGGTTTGTGGAATGGGAGTATGGCATTTTGGAATTCAATTTGTGTTGAAGTCCCTGTGGAAACATTCAATCCTGTAAAAACGGTAAACGATCTTTTAAAACCAGCGCATCAAGTAGAGTAATGTTTGATGAAGCCGCTTTAATTAAAGAGTTGACTTTTAAGGCTGTTAGAAGTTCTGGTAGCGGCGGACAACATGTAAATAAAGTTTCGTCAAAAGTTGAACTTTATTTCAATCTAGAGCTCTCAACTGTTTTTAATGAAGATGAAAAATCAAAGCTTCGTGATTTTTTTCAAAACAGATTAACCAAAGAGCACATTCTGGTTTTGCAATGTAGCGATTCAAGAAGCCAGCACAGAAATAAAGATATAGTTACTCAACGTTTTTTAGATTTAATAAGATTAGCTTTTGAAGAAGAAAAGGAACGTATCCCCACAAAAACACCAAAATCTGTAATCAGAAAACGCTTGAAAAACAAACGCTATCAATCTGAGAAAAAAGCCAATAGAAAGAAACCTGATATTGATTAAAAAATTTCAATTATAATTATTACAAATTCGTAATTCGTCCGTACATTTGCACCGTTCTCAAAAAGGGGTGCCTAATAGTGGCTGAGATCATACCCATTGAACCTAGAACAGGTAATGCTGTTTAGGAATTAAGATAATGTTATGCTGAACCTGTTTCAGCATCTCATCATCAAAAAATCAATTTTATTAACTTAAAGAATAATTACCTCTTTTTATTCGATTATTATTTATGTAATCGACATGAAAAATTTATTTCTTTTTTTAGCACTTTTTGTGCTATCGGTCAGTGCACAGGCACAACAAAATCAAAAAGCTCAAGATTCTACAAAGACGGAAAAACTTGACGAAGTTTTAGTAAAAGCAGTTCGTGTAGAGGCTGATGCTCCAATCACCCACTCCAACGTTTCTAAAGAAGAATTAGCAAAGCGTAATTTAGGGCAAGACATTCCTATTTTACTTAATTATTTGCCTTCTGTAGTCACCACTAGTGATGCTGGTGCAGGTATTGGTTATACTGGAATTCGTGTACGTGGTACAGATGCTACACGTGTAAATGTAACTATTAACGGAATTCCTTATAACGACCCTGAAAGTCAAGGCACATTTTGGGTAAACTTAGGAGATTTCGCATCATCTACAGAAAGCTTGCAGCTACAGCGTGGTGTAGGAACCTCAACAAATGGTTCTGGTGCTTTTGGAGCAAGTTTAAATTTATTGACGGATGCGTTTTCTAAAGAAGCTAATGGTGAAATTTCCAATAGTTTTGGCAGTTTCAATACAAGAAAACATACGGTGAAATTAAGTACTGGATTAATCAATGATCACTTTGAGATATCTGGTCGTTTTTCAAAAATTGATTCAGATGGTTATGTAGATCGTGCATTTACCGATTTAAAATCGTATTTCCTTCAAGGAATTTTTAAAGATGACAACACTTTGATTAAAGTGTTGACTTTTGGAAACGAAGAACGCACCTACCAATCTTGGTTTGGTTTAACCGCTGAACAATTGCAAGAAAACAGAAGGCAAAACCCATACACTTATGACAATGAAACGGATAATTATTGGCAAGATCATTACCAATTCCATTGGAATCAAAGGTTTGATAATTGTTGGTCCACAAATCTAGGATTAAACTATACAAGAGGTAGAGGCTATTTTGAGCAATATAGACCAGAAGAATCCGCCGAAGACTTTGCCAATTTAATAACCGATGGATCTGATGTTATTGTAAGACGCTGGTTAGATAACGATTTTCATGTACTAAATGCCAATGTAACGTATACAGATTTAGGCCTTGAAGTAATTACAGGACTATCTGTGAGCAGTTACACTGGTGATCATTTTGGAGAAGCGATATGGGGAAGTGCTTTGACACCAAATACGAATATAAGAGACCGTTATTATGATGGTGATGCTACCAAGAACGATTTTAGTGTTTTTTCAAAAGCTTCTTTTAACATAACGGAACAACTAACAGGATATGTAGATTTACAAGGACGTTTTGTACGCTATAAAACAAATGGTTTGAACTCTGATAGAGACGTATTTGTCACGAATGCTACGTTTAATTTTTTTAACCCTAAAGCAGGTTTAACTTTTAAGCTAAACGATTACAATAGCTTCTACGGATCTTATGCTAGAGCTAATAGAGAACCAAATAGAGATGATTTTGAAAATGGTGTTACTGAAAATGAAACCCTAAACGACATTGAATTAGGTTGGCGTTACAACAGCCAAAAAATGGCAATTAGCACCAACTTATACTATATGTTTTACCAAAATCAGTTAGTGTTAACGGGTGCTTTGGATGATGTTGGAAGTCCATTACGTGCTACAAGCGGTAAAAGTTACAGACTTGGATTAGAAGTTGACGCCAATATTCAAGTTTCTGATTTCTTTAGCACATCAACAAATGTTGCTTTAAGTACCAATAAAAATAGAGATTTCAATTTTCAGCGAGATGGTGTTCTTGAAAATTTAGGTGATACTAATATTTCTTTTTCTCCAAATCTAGTTATTGGAAACGCGCTTAACTTTTTTCCTGCTGAAGGACTACAACTATCACTTTTAAGCAAATACGTAAGTGATCAGTACATGGGTAACATTGATTCCGAAGCTTCGAAATTGGATAGCTATTTCATCAACGATTTTAATATTAATTATGAAATTAAGCCAAAATCAATCTTTAAGTCGATTATACTCTCTGGATTGGTGAACAATATTTTTAATGTAGAATACGTATCAAACGGGTATTTTTTCACATTTGATGACACATGGTCTGAACCTAATTTAACGACTACTATTGAAGGTGCAGGGTACTATCCACAAGCTACGACTAACTTTTTGCTAGGCGCAACATTAAAGTTCTAAAATTTTTAATCAAGGGATATTGATTATAAAGCGTAGTTGGCAATTTGCTAGCTGCGCTTTTTTTACATTTGAGTGGTGCGTTAAGGATTGAACGGCATGTTTGAAATCCCCGACGTAGGAGGGATTGAGTAGTGAAAGCCCGACCCGAGCACGAAAGTTTAATGAAGCTTTCTAGAGTATCATCGAGGGAAACGCCCAAATACCATTAATTAAAAATTAATAAGGTATTCCCATTTTGTTCGACGCGGTATCGTATAAGCGGACATCTTAAATCTGGGTTTTTTGCTGTAGGTGTACCGTTAATCAATTCAAATTCATTACCATCTTCACAACCAGAGGTACCAATAAATCCGCTAACTCTTAAAATAGAACATTCTTCAAAAACGCGGTTAGGGTCTGCAGCGTCAAAGGCAGTAAAACCCGTACCTGTATTAACTACAATAATACCACGGTTTTGTGCACTTGGCACATACAAGGCTCCTGGGGAAGTAAGTGCACCAAATTGGGGAAAACTAAGATTAATCGTTTCATTAATTCCCAGATCTAACAAAAACTGACACTCGTTATTATTCATAGAGTCGTTGCTGCAATTAGTTAAAGTAAATAGACAAAGTACAGCAATTAGTAATCTCATAAGCAACTGATATATTAAGCGCGCAATTTACAATAAAAAGGCAACCAACTTAAATATTTTGTATATTTGTATTCTAATCTCGTGAAAGCGAGATTTTTTTGATGCTGAAATATTTCAGCATCTTTTTATTCGGAGTAACCCCTTCTAACTAAATAAGAAAGGTGTTTCACAGAAAATTAGATTAAAATTTTGAGGATTTTCTCAACCTATAATAAACCTCACTTAGTGAGTAAACGATGAAGTTATGAGTAAAGTATCTTATTACACAGCGGAAGGATTAAAAAAATTAAGAGAAGAATTAAATCAATTAAAAGATATTGAACGCCCTAAAGCTTCGCAAGCTATTGCTGAAGCGAGAGATAAAGGAGATTTGAGTGAAAATGCGGAGTATGACGCTGCAAAAGAAGCTCAAGGACTTTTAGAAATGAAAATATCTAAAATGGAGGAGACTCTGGCTAATGCTAGAGTTATAGATGAATCCCAGCTAGATACTTCCAAAGTATTGGCCTTGTCTATTGTTAAAATCAAAAATCAGGCTAACGGTATGGAAATGACCTATACTTTGGTAGCCGAAAGTGAAGCAGATTTGGCTTCGGGTAAAATCTCTGTAAATTCTCCTATCGGAAAAGGGCTTCTTGGAAAATCTGTTGGTGAAGTTGCAGAAATTAAGGTGCCTAATGGCATTATGAAATTCGACATCATTGAAATATCTAGATAAGTAGTTTTATGGCTTCTATCTTTACTAAAATTATTAAAGGCGATATTCCGTGTTACAAAATTGCAGAAACAGACCATTTTTTCGCCTTTTTAGATATTAACCCTAATAGTGAAGGACATACGCTTTGTGTGCCCAAAAAAGAGGTTGATAAATTATTTGATTTAGATGAAGCTACTTATAATGGATTAATGCAATTTTCTAGAAAAGTGGCCTTAGCCATTGAAAAAGCTATTCCTTGTAACCGTGTTGGATTAACTGTAATTGGTTTAGAAGTTCCACATGCACATGTGCACTTAATTCCATTACATTCTATGGAAGAAGCACGTTTTATTAACAAGGTAAAAATGAGTGCCGAAGATTTTGAAAATACTGCTGAAAAAATAAAGACACATTTACAACTTAAGTGATTGTCTTTAAGCTAATTTGAATAGTTGTGCCTTTTCCTATTGTAGATTCCAACACCTTAATTTTACCTTTATGGAAATCTTCAACAATACGCTTTGTTAAAGATAAACCTAAGCCCCAACCACGTTTTTTGGTAGTATAACCAGGTTCAAAGATTTTAGAGAATTTTTGTTTGGCGATGCCTTTGCCTGTATCGGTAACCTTCACTTTTACATTATCTTCTATTTGAGCGATTTCAATGGTAATCTTGCCACGACCTTTCATAGCATCAATCCCATTTTTTACTAAATTCTCAATCGTCCAAGCATAAAGCTGCTTATTTATCTTCACTGGAATTTCAGTGTTTGGAGTGTTCAATTCAAACTCAATTAAATCAGAAGATCGACGTCTAAGATAATCATAGGCTTCTTTAGTTTCATCAACGATATCCCTTGGCTTAAGTTCTGGTAAGGATCCTATTTTACTAAAACGCTCTGTGATGGTTTTTAACCTATCAATATCCTTTTCAATTTCAATAATATAATCTGGATTTACGTTTTCCGTTTTTAATAATTCTGTCCAACCAATTAGAGATGATAAAGGCGTGCCTATTTGATGGGCGGTTTCTTTAGCCATCCCACTCCATAATTTATTTTGAGCGGCATTTTTATTACTCTTGTAAAAGAAGAAGATAACCCCTGCGAATAGAAAAATAATAAGCAATAAAGCCAAGGGATAATACTTCAATTTGGTTAAAAGAGGAGAATTTCCATAATAAATAGTTTGTATAATTTTACCATTTACCCAAACATTTATAGGATCATTCTCTTCTTGAAATCGCCTTACTATACGCTCAATATATTTAGGATCTTCTATTCTTTCTTCATTGAGATTAACATGACTATAAATATCACCATTAGCATCCACAACCAACATTGGTGTAGTATTGTTGCTCTCGAGTATTTTTAAAGTTAGATTTAAATTAGTATTGTTATCAGATTTTATAAGTTCATCCTGCGCGAAAGACCAGTTTTCCATCTTTATGCGCTCTTCCTCTTTAAAATTTTGAAAAAAAACATAGGTATTCCATAAAATTAGGATGACTATAACAAAAGACAAAGCTATCATTACCCATCGGAATGTATCAGAATATTTAGTAAAAATCATTTAGCCATTGATTGATTTGTAATATAATGCAAATCTGTTAATATTATTGTACTTGTTGTTAGTAAATAGGTTTTTACATAAGCCTTATAATAATTACATTTGTTAAAATTGAAACTAATTCAATGCCAACATTTGTTCCCAAGGATTTAACTCTCAATAAATTACATAGTCTTTTACTAAGTACAATTGCACCAAGACCAATTGCCTTGGCCAGTACAATGGATACTAAAGGCACCCCAAATTTATCACCATTTAGTTATTTCAATGTTTTTAGTTCCAACCCACCAATTCTAATATTTTCGCCAGCGCGACGTGTTAGAGATAATAGTGTAAAACACACCTTAAAAAATGTGGAGGTTACAAAAGAAGTAGTCATAAATATTGTAAATTTTGATATGGTGCATCAAATGTCATTGACTAGTACTGAATATCCTGAGGGAGTAAACGAGTTTGAAAAAGCTGGCTTTGAAATGATACATTCAGATGAAGTAAAACCTTATCGTGTGGCAGCATCACCTGTTCAGTTTGAATGTAAAGTAAATGATATTGTTAAATTAGGGACAGAAGGTGGCGCTGGTAATTTGATAATATGCGAAGTTGTTAAATTTCATATTGATGATGAGTTTTTAAATGAAGATGAATCTATAAACCAAAAGAAACTAGATTTAGTTGCCAGAGCAGGAGGCAATTTTTACAGTCGTGCAAATAAAGGCTTTTTTGAAATACCAAAACCACTGTCAACTCTTGGTATTGGTGTCGACAATTTCCCAGAGCATGTTAAAAACAGTATGATCTTAACTGGAAACAATTTAGGGATGTTAGCTAATGTAGAAGCACTACCAAATAATGAAGAGGTGGATGCCTTTATTAATGATATTGGTGAGCGTTATCCTCAAATAAAGGAGGCTACACATAGGGAAAAGCATAAATTAGCACGTAAATATTTAAGCTATGGTGATGTGCAAAGTGCTTGGAAAATATTATTAAGCTAAAATCACCTCATCTTTAATTAAGAAGAAATAAAATATCATTCTCACGAAAGTGGAAATCTAAAAATCAAATTAAATAATTATAGAAAATGGAAATTCAAGGAAGAATTAAAATGATAGGAGACACCCAAACTTTTGGGGCTAACGGATTTAGAAAAAGAGAAGTTGTAGTTACTACAGAAGAACAATATCCGCAACATATTTTAGTAGAGTTTGTTCAAGACAAAACAGACTTGCTAAACAACTATCAAGTAGGGCAACAGGTAAAAATAAATATCAACTTACGTGGAAGAGAATGGGTAAATCCTCAAGGGGAAACTAAATATTTTAACTCTGTTCAAGGATGGAGAATTGAAGCAATACAACAAGCACCAGTTGGTGAAATGCCTCCAGTACCACCTGCGGATGCTTTTGAGCCTGCAGGAGACTTGAATGAAGATGATCACGACGATTTACCGTTCTAAGTTTTACTAATTTGCTATGCTGAACTTGTTTCGGCATCCCATATACATACCTCAAGATTTTCAAAAACTCTTGAGGTTTTGTATTTTAGGATATTGCTTTAGATGATTAAGAAAAATTCCTAACATGAAATTCCTAACGGAAGATTTATGGTTTCCTGATGTCTCCGAGGCCTCGGAAGAGGGTATCCTTGCTATTGGAGGTGATTTGTCTGTAGCTAGATTACTTCTAGCATACCGCTCTGGTATATTTCCATGGTTTGAAAGTGACGAACCTATTTTATGGTGGAGCCCAGATCCGCGTTTTGTTTTATTTCCCAATAAGCTTAAAGTGTCTAAAAGCATGCGTCAGGTGCTACGTAATAAGGATTATGAAGTTACCGTAAACAAGGCTTTTAATGATGTAATTTCCGCTTGTGCAGAGGCAAAACGTTCGGGACAACAAGGCACTTGGATTACCACTAGTATGATTGATGCCTACAACGAGCTACACAAGTTAGGTTATGCAAAATCAGTTGAAGTCTGGGAAAATAACGAATTAATTGGTGGTCTTTACGGCATCGATTTGGGTAATGGTGTTTTTACTGGAGAAAGTATGTTTTCTAAAAAAAGTAATGCAAGCAAAGTGGGTTTTATCTCATTTATTCAAAATACAGATTATAGTTTAATCGATTGTCAAGTATACACAAATCACCTCAAAAGTTTGGGTGCTGAAGAAATATCAAGAGATCAGTTTTTAAGTGTTTTTAAACATTAAACATACTCTACATCAAATAATTATAATTATTTTTAGTATCCTAAAAGTCAGTTTTATTGATAACTGACTTAAAAAACAATCAACTAAACTACTACATAATTATGCTTAAAACTAAAGCAGTACAAGTACTACTTGTAATTGTGCTATTTGTGAATAACGCAGTAGCACAGACCATAAAAATCTTGTATAATCAAGACATTCCTCAATTAGAATTTGCGGCTTCTGATATCAAAATGGCATTGGAGAACAAAGGCTTTTCCGTAGCTTTTAATTCAATAAATGAGCTTTCAACAACACAAAAGTCCAATACTATTATACTAGCTCTTAAGGCAAACAACAAAGTTTTAAATCTGCTATCTAAAAGTAACGCTGATGTTTCCAAAATTAAGACGCTAGGGGAGCAGGCATATGCCTTAAGAACTACCAGCGAAAATAAATTATGCTATTGGGTAATAGGAGGAGATATTGCTGGAACTATGTATGGTGGACTTCAAATTGCAGAAAACATAACCTTCAATAGCCTCAATGGTAATTATAATGAGGAAGCTTCGCCCTATCTAAAAAGAAGAGGTATAAAATTCAATACAGCTCTGGATCTAAAAGCCCCAAGTTTTGATAGTGATGGAGATCAAGATAAAAGTAACATAAAAGACGTATGGGATATTTTATTTTGGAAATCTTATCTAGACGATTTAGCAAGATACAGGTATAACACCCTTTCCATTTGGAATACACATCCTTTTTCTTCGATGATTAAACTAGACGAGTATCCAGATGTGGCTATAAAGGATGTGACCGATGGTTATGGCAACGTGGTCAAGAAAATGACCATTGATGAGAAAATTGCGTTTTGGCAAGAAGTCATGCAATATGCACATAACAGAAGTATTGATATTTTTTATTTCACTTGGAATATATTTCTAAGTACTGCCGAAGGTAAATATGGTATTAACCATCATGGGGATAATGAAAAATCGAAAATTTATTTAAGAAAATCTGTAGAGAAATTTTTATTAACCTACCCTTATGTGTCTGGTATTGGAGTAACTGCTGGAGAACGCATGAGAGACTTAACCTTTGATGAACGAGAAAAATGGTTGTGGGATACTTATGTTATGGGTATAAACGATGCTAAAAAACAACAACCCGATCGCGAAATTAGATTTATACATAGGCATTGGAATACTGCAGTTAGCGATATTATGGGGCATTTTAAGAACTATGATGGCCCGTTTGAATTAAGTTATAAGTATGCTAGAGCCCACATGTATTCTAGTCCAAACATTACCTTCGAAGATTTTCTACTAGACGAAATGCCAGAGAGTACAAAAAGTTGGTGGAATGTGCGTAACGATGATATGTTCTATTTGCGTTGGGGAGATCCTGAATACACAAGAGATTTTCTTTTAGGCTTTGATAAAGAAAAAACAGCAGGTTTCTTAATGGGATCAGATGGTTACACTTGGGGAAGAGTCTATTCTAGCAAAAACCCAATGTTTCAAGGGAAACCAGAAATTAAAAAACATTGGTACAACTTTATGCTTTGGGGGCGCTTAAGCTACAATCCAGATTTATCTACCAACATTTTCAAAAATCATTTCAAACAACGTTTTCCAAATACTTCTTCTGAAAACTTATATAATGCTTGGAAAACTGCGTCAATGATTATACCTCAAACTACCCGTTTTGCATGGCGCGATTGGGATTCTAATTGGTATCCTGAAGGTTGTAAAAGTGGCAAGTTTTTAAATGTGAAAGATTTTATGGTGGGTTATACTATGGACGGAAGCGGTATTTTAAATATTGCTGATTATTGTGAAAGAATAGTTAATAAAGAACTAATCACGGAAATTACACCATTTGATGTGTCTACTAATTTGGAAGCGTACGCAAAAAAAACATTGGATTTGGTCAGTAAAATAAATGTTGGCGATAATGTAGAACTTCAATTAATAAAAAATGATATTCTTGCTTTTGCTCATTTGGGGAATTACTACAGTAAAAAAATAAGAGGCGCTACACAGTTGGCATTATATGAGAGAATTAAAGATAAACCTTATCAAGAACAAGCAATTGCCAGTCTTGAAAAAGCACTACCACATTGGAAAAAGTATGCCAGTATTTTAGAGGAACAATATATAACTCGATCATTTGCAAGAACAGGAAAGATGGATTGGAATGCCCTTACCAACGATGTTGAAAAAGATATAGAAATCGCGAAGACTTTTGAAGGCTTTGATGTAAGCATCCATTTTGAAGGGGTTCAAGATGGAGGAGTTTACCCAGTTGGGACAGACTTAAAAGTAAATTTAGTTGTAAATTCTACCTTTGATGTTGATAGAGTAGGTTTGGTTTTAAGCGGAGAATATATGGGTTTTAAAACAGAACCGCCATATTTATGGGACGCAGAAGACGAAGGTGCTTTAAAGAACATGAATATAGGCACCTACGAATTAAAAGCCTGGGTAAGAGATAGTGAAGGGTTTAGAATTGATAAGATTATTAATATAACTATTAAATAATGTACTTTTTGAAATGATTATAGACCTATAAATCTAATTTGCATGATGACGTTTTAAACAGTTTACGATGTATTTGTAAACTTTATAAAATGAAATCTAAATTATTTCTTATTGCCCTTATGATTTTTGGAGCTTGGGCTTGCTCTACAGACGGAGATAACAATGATGAAGATCAATCCCCCTCCACAAGTTCTAGATTAACGGCCAAGGTAGACAATGTATTATACGAATCTATTAGTGTTTTTGATAGTATATTTTACGGTGGAAATCAAGTGAGTGGATTTTCCATTTCTGGAACCAATACTTCACAAGACTTGATTTTAATAAGTGTTTCAGGGTATAATGGACCTGACACATACGATTTCACTTCTAGTTTCGGTAATATTACCTTTTATGATAAAGCTACTGATGATTGGTTTAGATACGATTCTTCAAAAGAAAATGGTTTTGGTACAGTAGTGGTTTCTTCAGATGATGGTGAAGAGATTAAGGGAACGTTTACATTTGAAACCTTTGGAGCAAAAGATAGTGATAGAAAAGTAACTGTTACAGAAGGGAAGTTTACCGCGGAATATTATAATCCATAAACAATAAGTTGAAAGGGTACGAAATATAATGGCACCCATTTTTCTAAATTTTTAAAACAGCACCAGTTAGTACAAACAAATTGTTTGATGCTACTATATTAAAACGTTCAAATCTGTGTTCTAAACCAGTTTGCAACTTTAGATTTTCATTTACTTGCCAACCAATCTGAGAAGACAACCTAATATCCGTTTCTGGTTTATCGTTTTTGCTTAAACTAAGTAAGCCTTCAGCGACATTGACTAAATAAGCTTCACCAATATCTAGTTTTTCACCATTCAAAGGGAAATCAACTGCGAACCTATAACGTTGCCTAAAAACAGTTTTGGTGTCAAAAATGCGCTGTTCGGCTCTAAATCGGTGTCCATAACGCACACCTAAAGTCTGTTTAGTAAAATTATATTGCTGAATAATTCGTGTTTCGTCACTTCCAGTATCAAACCAATCTCTATTGCGGTAATAGAGCCCGAAACTTAACTTGTGATAGTAATCTAACTTAAAGGTTGAAAAATGAAAAACATCTACTTGTTGCTGATTGTATTGTAATCCTTCATCATCATCGTATAGTACATATCTACTTCTAAAAACAAAATTAATACTATAGGTTTGTGTTACTTTATGATTTAAGGACAAAGACGATTCACCAAGTGAGGTGAAATTACTTTGTGCATTAAGCGACAAGTGAAATACCCCAAGCAGTACTATTGCGAAATACTTAATATAAGGCATGTTCATATGAAGATGAGGTTACTTTTCGGGACTTTTCAAAAACACCATTTCTATTGAATGTAAACTCTCTTAGTTCGCGTTTTTTGCTGGTTTTTATTTCTGCAATAATTTCAAAATGGGTGTGCTTGTTATAAGGTTGCTCTAATATATTTCTAATGAATTGTTTGTCTGATTTAGTAGTTGTATTAACGTATTGTTTTTGAACTTTTACAATTGAAACTTTACTAAAACTATCAGCAAAATACTTGAAAATAGAAGCCTTAATAGTATTTGGGAGATGTTTCTTTTTGATAACAATTTCAATATCTTCTAATTTCCCTAAAGTATCAAATTCAACACTGTAGTGTTCTTTTTTATATTTGAATTTCACCTCAAAACTTTGTTTGTCACCATCGGTTTCTTTATAGTATTTCAGGTATTTCACATCATCTGAAATAATATTGAAATGGTTTTTAGCTTCAGAGGGAAATTCCGAAGCAGGAATACGTTCTTCCCTTTCATTTTTTGCTTGAGAAAATGAAAAAGAACAACTTAAAAGAAATATTACAACACTAAACCTCATCGTATCTAAAACAACTCACTTCATGATCATTTACAATTCCTGTTGCCTGCATAAAAGCATAAACCACTGTAGTGCCAACAAACTTAAACCCCCGTTTTTTTAAGTCTTTGCTAATAGTATCACTTAAAGGGGTATTTGCAGGAGCATCTCTATAATCTTTAAGGGCGTTTTTAATTGGTTTTCCGTCAACAAAACCCCAAATATAATCACTAAAGCTTCCAAATTCATCTTGAATTTTTATAAAAGCGTGGGCATTTGTAACCGTGGCATTCACTTTTAATTTATTGCGAATAATTCCAGCATCTTGCAAGAGTTCTTCAATTTTATCCTGCTCGTAGTCGGCAATCGTTTTGTAATCGAAATTATCAAATGCTTTTCTAAAATTTTCACGCTTGCGCAACACCGTAATCCAACTTAAACCAGCTTGAAACGTTTCTAATACAAGGAATTCAAAAAAAGTATCATCATCATAAACGGGTACTCCCCATTCCTCGTCATGATACGCTTCATAAAGGGCATCGCCTTCGCACCAACCACATCTGTTAATTCCCATATTATAAATTTTTAAAATTTATCAGTGTAAGTTTCTTTCAAGAGAACTGACAAACACATACAATAAAAAGCAAGATAGTATTTTTGCAGATTGAATAAAACCACAAATGAATCCAATTATAAAAAAGAGCTTAGTAAAGAGTATTTCTTATCAAGAATATAGAGCATTAGTATCTCACTTAGCTGAAAACAATGAGACATCAGGAAAAGAAAAAACCGAAGCTCTGGTTAATTATACTAAGTTGAACGACCGTCGTATGAAGCGTTGGGATAAAACTGTAAAAGTTAGCGATGATGCAAAACAAAAGGTTTTGGATTTTGACAAAGAAATAACCTGGTTAATTATTACTGAAAGCTGGTGTGGAGATGCGGCACATGTAATTCCTGTTTTGAATAAACTAGCCGAATTGAATGAAAATATTGATTTGAGACTTGTTTTTCGTGATGAAAACCTAGAGCTTATGGATATGTTTTTGACCAACGGAGGACGCGCCATTGCAAAAGTGATAATGCTGGATAATGAAATAGGAGAAGTTATTCATACCTACGGACCAAGACCAACGGACGCCACCGCAAATGTTGAAAGGTTTAAAGCAGAACATGGTAAACTTACTCCAGAGTTTAAAGAAGAGTTACAAATGTGGTACAATAAAAATAAGGGGCAAAACATTATTGAAGACATTACAACCTTTCTTTGCCAATTTCAACCAAATCTTTGCTTATAACCACCTCATTTTAAATTAATTCTGGCAACATGATAAAAGTCAGCGTATTTAGGGATGTCAGCACCTAAATTTGTTTATCATCAAAATTACGTTGTCATGAAAGCGATTATCGAATCTGGTATTAAAAACAGTATGTCTTATAGGGTATATCGTGCTCTTATAGACGAACTTGCACAAAGAAACTCCGCTACCGGCCATAACCCCTCTGGTGTACAGATAGAATTTACTATGTTGAATAGTAGACGCATGAAACGTTGGGATAAAACCTTAAAAGTCTCGGCTACAGCCAGAAAAAAAATCTCTCAATTCGACACAAAAATTACTTGGTTGGTAATTGCCGAAAGTTGGTGCGGAGATGCGGCGCATATATTACCTGTACTTAATAAAATTGCAGAATTAAATAATAATATTACCCTTAGAATTGTACTTAGGGATGACAATCCTTTGCTTATGAACTCCTTCCTTACCTATGGTAATAAAGCTATTCCAAAGTTGATTATGATTGAGGAAAGCACAAAAGACGTTCTAACTACTTATGGGCCTAGACCTAGTGAGGCCGCAGAATATGTAAATAGATTTAAAGTTATGAATGGTACCCTAACAGAAAGTTTTAAAGAAGATTTACAACATTGGTATAACGATAATAAGGGGAAGAATATATTTGATGATATCACCGAAATACTTCATCAGTTAAAGTCTTCTAGCGTTTGCCAATAAAATTAAAGGTAATAGAACCTATTTGAGATTGCTTAGAAGCATCACTATTAAATCTAGCCTCTTTAGCATATTGAAGCGCATGCTCTATCAGGCACACATTTGAAGAAGTTGAGGATGTATTGGTGTAAGCATCAATAACATCTCCTTCTGAGTTTACAGTAATATTCACGACAATTTTACCACTGTTTTCGCACAAATAAATAGGAATAGGAATGTAAATATCACTACGATCTTTTAAAGAATAACTAACCGAACTTTTAGTATTGGCACCTTCTCCATTCTGTTTTTTTAGTATATCGTTTACCTTATTAAATGAAGATAAATCTTTATTCTTAAGTTTTGCGTGGTTTTCGTTTTTATACTTAGATTTAAAACTCTCTAGAGCACTTTCACTATTAATATCTCTTGTTTGCGGGATGTAATCTTCTGGGGGCGCAATAGTTTTATAGGCCTGTGCAAAATGGGTATTATCCTTATTTTCATTAAAGGCTTTGTTCGTTTCAGCCTTGGTGTTATTTTGACGCTCTAGTGCTTCAAGCACTTTTAATTCTTCGGCGGTAATTTCTTTCTCTGGCTCAATTTCATAGAAGCTTTCAGCAATTCGTTCTTGCTGTTTTTTTAAACTAAAATTAAATACGGAAAGTACTACCGTACCAGATAGAAGCACAGTCAACAATAAGGCTTTATGTTGATTTGACAAGTTCAAAATTGAGGCGTTTTGTACTTTATTGTATGGAAATATACGTAAAAACTAATAAAAAAGTTTATAATAGTATAAACTCGAAGTAAATTGCAACACCAGAAAGTGATTTCATAATATCTTCACTCAACGTTTTTTTAGTATAATCTATCCCTGCTAGAAAGGAATTTTTACCCTTGTTGTAGTAAATTTGACAACCAACACCTGCTTTAAATAATCTTCCATTTCTAAAATCCCTTCCAACATCCAATAAAGTACCATAGCCACCTCTCAAGTAAATATCATTTGTATTTCTAATAATATTCCGTTGAAGGCTTATATATAATGGCAAAAAACCACCTTGTTTGGGATATTTATTATATTCAAGATTAAGACCAATAAGAGTAAGGCGATTGAATTGCACTCCTATAGCATTATGAATAAAAAAAGCTGGAGCTCCAGATCTTTCATCAGGAATATCAAACTCCGAATGATAGTTTTCTCCCGAGCTAATTGTAGCCGCAATACCCACCTTATAAAATAGGTTATTGGTGTGATCATTTGTGTTTTTTTGTGAGTAAATGCAATAGTTTGAAGTGACCGTAAGAAAAGTCAGAAGGTATAATTTTCTCATTTTAGATTAGTTTAAGTACCTAAAAGCTTCAAAAATTATTCCGAAGAAAGGTTTTTTATGAAATTATCTATAGAAGTTGCTTCGTCAATAGTAAAATCACCTATTCTAGTGCGCCTCAGAGCAGATAAATGAGCTCCAGAGTTTAGTGCTCTACCAAAATCATGAGCTAATGAACGAACGTAAGTACCCTTACTACAAACCACCCTAAATTCAACCTCTAAACCTGAAATTTTAGTGATTTCAAATTCCGAAATAGTCACTTTACGTGACTTTATCTCAACGTTCTCTCCTGCTCTAGCAAATTCATACAAACGTTTACCTTCCTTCTTTATAGCAGAAAAAACAGGTGGAAATTGTTCTATTTCACCAGTGAATTTTTGAGTAGTTTGGTGAATCAGTTTCTCAGAAATATGTTGGGTCTCAAACCTTTGATCTATTTCAGTTTCTAAATCGTATGAGGGCGTTGTACTCCCTAAAATTAACGTGCCTGTATATTCTTTCTCTGCAGCTTGATAGGTGTTAATTTCTTTAGTTTTTTTACCCGTACAAATTATTAGTAAACCTATGGCCAGAGGATCTAAAGTGCCGGCATGACCTACCTTTATCTTCTTAAGATTGAAGGCTTGTCGTATCTCCCACCTTAATTTATTAACAACTTGAAAGGATGTCCAATTAAGAGGTTTATCGATTAATAAGACTTGTCCCGAAAGAAAATCTTCAGCTTTCATGTTAACTGAATAATGAAAATGCAATAGCAACTAGACCAACAATAACACAATATATTGCAAAATAGGATAGCTTGCTTTTCTTCACTAAAGCTATCATCCAAGTACATGCAAAAAGTCCCGCAACAAATGCAGCAACAAACCCGATGGATAATGTAGTGAAGTTTTGACTTTCAATAGAAATGTCACCACTTAAAACATCTTTTGCAATTTTTCCGAAGATTAAAGGTACTACCATCAAAAAAGAAAAACGAGCTGCCTTGGTTTTATCATTACCCAATAAAACCGAAGTAGAAATAGTAGCCCCAGATCTGGAAATACCAGGTAGCATTGCAATGGCTTGAGATATACCAATAACGAATGCATTGGAAAAACTTACTTTTTTATTGGTGTCCTTAGCTTTATCAGCTAAAAACAATAGTAAAGCTGTGATTATCAACATACATCCAACTAATAAAATATTGCCACCAAAAAGAGACTCTAATTGTTCTTCAAAAAACAAACCAACCACAACAGCTGGAATCATAGAAACCACAATTTTTGCCAAAAACTGCATATCCTCGTTCCATTTAAACTTCAAAATACCTTTGATAATATCTAAAACATCTTTTCGGAAAACTACAATGGTACTTAAAGCAGTTGCAAAGTGAAGTACCACAGTAAATAGTAAACTTTCTTCAGGTACAGAATTATCACCTAAAATAGCTTTTCCTAATTCTAAATGACCACTTGAAGATACAGGTAAGAACTCTGTTAACCCTTGTATTATGCCTAAAATTATTGCGTCTATAATATCCATGCAACAAAAATATCAAAATAGAATAATCACTAGCCCTTTCAAGGTATTATTTTATGCTTTTAAACGTTGAATCTCTTATAATAAGTGTGCCTTTAATTTCTATGTGCTTAGATTGAAACGTATCATTTTCATTGTTAATCTCATCAATTAAATATTTTACCGCTGTGGCACCAATATGCTCTCCTGGTTGATCTGTGGTAGTAAGATTTGGCTCAATAATCGTTGAAAGGCGTGAGTTACTGAAACCTACAACGGCAATTTCCTCAGGAATTTTGATATTGAATTTCTTTAAAGTTTGAATTACACCCACCGCAGCACTATCTGTAATTGCAAAAATAGCATCTGGTTTATTCTTGATGCTTAGAAGTAAGTTGGCCATTCGCCTGCCTTGGCGTAATGAAATATCTTCTACGGTAATTATTATCTTTTCGTCAATGGGAATATTATGCTCCTTTAATGCACGCAAATAACCAGCATAACGCCTTTGCGAATTATAGGAATACTCACTCTCTTTTATTATTGCAATACGTCTTTTACCTATATTAATTAAATGTTCCACAGCGTTATAAGCCGACTCTTCTTCATCAATAACCACTTGCGAACAAGGAATTTTATTGGATGCCTTGTCAAATAAGATTAAAGGAACATTACTTACAACCTTTAATATATCATCTACATTTCTGGTAACTTTAGACATAGACATCAATATGCCATCAACATCAAACTGTAACATAGTTTGTAACATTTCCGTTTGCTTAGTGGCGTCGTTATTCGATTCTGATATAATAACACGGTATCCCTTAAGAGATGCTTCTTCCAGAATACCACGAATCATAGTTGTAGTAAAATAATGCGTAATATTTGGTACCACCACACCTATAATATTGGTTTTGTGCTTTCTAAACCCTTTAGCAAAAATGTTGGGTACATAATTTAATTGTGTTGCTAACTGCTTAACGCGTTCTTTAGTGCTTAGGCTGATATCTGGATGATCGTTAAGTGCTCGAGATACGGTTGAAATTGATAAACCAAGCTCTTGTGCTAATCTTTTTAAAGTAGTAGTTTCTTTTTTCATACTTATATTTCTATTTATATCAAACGTTTCCGCAAACGTTTGCGTACAAATATTGCAATTTTTTTACACTTTTTTTACGCATTTGAATATAAATTAGCTTTCAAATTAACTAAATCACAAAAAGATGAAAAAAATTATTTTTGCATTACTTTGTTCCTTATGTGTTTCAATGAGTTTTTCGCAAACGGAAATTTCAGGAACAATTAAGGACGAAGGAGACGTTCCTGTAACCGGAGCCAATGTTTTGATTGTAGGAAGCACCTCTGGAGCGACATCAGATTTTGATGGCAATTTCAGCTTTACGTCAGACTTAAGCGGAGCTCAAACGTTACGTATTTCATATTTAGGATATGAAACCCAAGAAAAATCCATTAATCTAGATGGAACTCCAATTACCCTTCAAATCGTTTTAGTTGAAGGCGGTAATTCATTGGATGAGGTAGTGTTAACTGCAACCTCTACTACAAGATCACAAAAAGAAACACCTTTATCAATTACCTCATTTGGAGCCAAGGCGTTATCGCAGAAAGCCACAAGTTCTCAAGCAGATGTATTAAGAAGTGTTCCAGGTATTACCGCTGAAGGTGGTGGTGGTGAAGTTGCATCAAACATATTCGTTAGAGGTTTACCATCTGGAGGTCAATACCAATTTAATCCATTACAAATAGATGGAATGCCAGTATTAAGTACATTCGGATTGAATTCTTCTGCTCATGATGTCTATTTTAGAAACGACATCGGTATGAGAAGTTTGGAATTTGTTAGAGGTGGTTCGTCTATATTATATGGTGTTGGTTCTGTAGCTGGTATTATTAACTACACTAGTGTAACTGGAAATGCAAAACCTAAAAATATATTAAGAACAGAAGTTGCATCAAATTCACGTTACAAGGCTGACTTTTTAACCAGTGGTCCACTTGGAGGTGAAGATTCAAATACATTTTATGCGCTTTCTGGGTTTTATAGATACGATGAAGGCCCTCTTAAAACAGGATTAGCCACAGAAGGTTTTCAATTAAGAGGTAATTTAAAGCATATTACTGAAAAAGGATCTATTACATTATCAGGTCAGTTTATTGATGATAACGTACAATTCTTTTTACCGTTTCCATTAGAGGGAGGAACTCGTGAGCGTCCAAACGGAAATAATGGTCAAGAAATTTTTACTCTACAAACAGCCGCAGCTTCTGATATTTCATATATGACACCAGATGGCGTGTATAGCTCACCAATTGAAGATGGTGTAGTAACTAAAGGTGGTTATTTCATGGCTAATTTTAAACACAGATTTACTGATGATTTAAAACTAGATGCTAAATTGAGATACTCTAGGTATAAGCACCAATTCAATTTATTTTTAGATGGAAGTGGTGTTAGTGGTGCTAAAGCTGTAGAAACACAACAAGAATATCTTGATGCCAGAGGTTTAACAGGTGGAACATTTACATATTTGAATGGACAACCTTTAGCTTCAAACGCATTATTATTTGAAAATAGAATTTTAGATAGAAACAGACCATTAACAGAATTAATGGCAGACATCAAAGTAACAAAAACTGCTGGAGAGCATAGTTTAACTTTTGGATCCTTCATGTCTAGATCTCAAGCTGGAGACTTTAATGTAATTACTAATTATTTAGGTGAATATAACAACAGACCTGATTTAGTAGAATTATCTGGATATTCAATAAATGGTGTTACAAATAGAGGAACGGCATATACTAATAGAAACATAAGTAGTAATAAAATAGCTGTTTTTGTAACTGATGAAATAAAATTAGATCGCTGGAATTTGGATATAGGTGTTCGATATGAAAGAGCATCTGGTGATATTGAAAATGAAGGTAGAGATACATTTACCGTAGACAATACAGGTATTACAAATCTAGATAATGTGGTTTGGGGTAACGGAAGTTGGACCAGAGGTCATGTGTCTGCTGATGATTTTGCTGTAGCCCTTGCTGCTCTTTATAAAGTAGATGATAATTTAAGTGCCTATGGTAACTTTTCTAGAGGTTATTTCTTCCCTGAATTAAGGGGCACTCAGTTTGACGGACTTGGTAATCCAGCATCTTATGATACTGAGAAAATAACACAAGGGGAATTAGGTATTAAATATGGAAAAAGTAACTTTTCTGGTACCGTTGCAATTTACAACGTAACTCTAAAAGACAGAAGAGCTATAAGTTTTGTGAACGCTCCAGGTGGAGGATTTATTGAAGAAGTTGATACGCAAGATACTAGAACAACGGGTATAGAAACTACTTGGAAATGGGGATTTGCAGACAACTTTGATTTCTCAGGTACATTAACATACCAAGATCATGAAATCAAAAAATCATCTGCTGACCCTTCAATTGAAGGTAATGAACTTAGAAGACAGCCTAACTTAATTTCTACTTTGGCAATAGATTATGATGATTCTAAGTTTGACGGAAGTTTTGTATTCAACTACACAGGCAAAAAATTCACCAATGATATCAACTCTATTGAATTAGATGCTATCGGTTTAGGAAATCTTAATTTAGGTTATACGTTCCCTGTGGGAGAAAATGATGAGTCTTTAAGATTAGGTATGCAAGTATTTAACATGTTCAACTCGCAAGGAATTACAGAAGGTTCTCCAAGACTTAATAACAATCAAACAGAAGAAGAGTTTTTCGTTGGTAGACCAGTATTACCTACAAGGGTGTTTTTTAACGCCACTTTCAACTTTTAAAGTTTATAATTATTCAGTGTTTAGTTTGGTTAACTCATCACTTATGCGTTAAGTGTAGGTGATGAGTTTTTTTAGCAAACACAAAAGAAATCAACGTTATGGAAGGACTAAAACATCAGGCAATTGGAGTGCTAAATGGCAATTGGAAAGATGAAGTCGGGTTTAGTATACCTTGTGCCAATTTGTATCCATTTCAATGGTTTTGGGACTCAGGATTAATCGCCATTGGTTTTGCCCATTTTGATATGGAAAAAGCTGAACGCGAAATTAAAACCTTATTGGATACCCAATGGGGAAATGGTTTTATTCCTCATATAATTTTTCATACAGAAAGTGATACGTATTTTCCAGGACCAGATTTTCATCGTTCTGATTTACATCCAGAATCTTCAAAAAAATATAGATCTACAGGAATGACGCAACCTCCTGTAACAGGCTTTGTTCTCGAGGAAATTTATCGTATTGCAAAAGATAAATCAGCAGCTTTAAATTTTATAGAATCTGTAATTGATAAGGTATATTTTAATCACCAGTATTTCTATGAAAACAGAGATCCTCAAAATGAAGGTTTAGTATATATTTATCATAACTGGGAATCAGGAACAGACAACTCTCCTATTTGGGATGACATTTGGGATACTATGAACCCGCCTGAATACACGTTTGAAAGACGCGATACCACTCATGTAGACGCTTCAGAAAGACCATCAAAACGAGAGTACGATCATTACTTGCATATTATTGATATTGCGAAAGATCACAACTATAGTGATGAGAAAATAGCAGAACTATCACCTTTTTTAGTGCAAGATCCTTTGTTCAACGCCATGTTAATCAAATCAAACGAAAGTTTGATGAAGTTATATGTTTTACTTGGGCATGATGAAGCTAAAATACAACAGCTTAAAAAATGGCAAGAAAAAGCCGTTATGTCATTCAATAAAAAGTTATTCGATAATGAATTAGGAGCTTACGTGCATTACGATTTAAGAAACGAAAGACCTCTTAGATTCTTATCTTCCTCATCATTTGCACCTCTTTATGCTGGAATTCCAAACCCAGACAGAGCTGCATCCATGGTGAAGATCATGTTAGAAAAATTTGGCGCAGAGCATCAATATTTATGCGCCTCTTTTGATCCAGATAGCGAACGTTTCAACCCGAAAAAATATTGGCGTGGACCAGTTTGGGTAAACTTAAATTGGATGTTATACAATGGTTTAAAGGCCTACAATTATAACGAAGTTGCAGAACGTGTAAAGAAGGACACCATTAGTATCATAGAAAATAATGGTTTTTATGAGTATTTCGATTCTAGGAAGGAAATGCACAAAAACGGAAATGCGGGTTACGGTGGTAATAATTTTTCTTGGAGCGCCGCACTGTTAATTGACTTGTTGGAGCGTTAAAATTGATCACTTTAGACTTTTCAAAAGACTATCTCTTAGAAGATGAACGCGTTCGTTTAAGTCCTTTGAAAATGGAACATGTGAATGCGCTGTTAGAAATTTCGAAAGAAAAAAACTTATGGACTTATTTTCTGGAGAAAGGCAACGGTTTAGACAACCTAAAGGGATACATTTTAGCAACGACAACAAATAGAAAATTTAATAAGGAGTATCCTTTTATTATTTATGATAAATTAAAAGAGCAATATGCAGGAACTACGAGATTTTATGAATATTCAAACGAGCTAAAAACAATAAAGCTAGGACATACATGGATAGGGCAAAATTTTAGGGGTACAGGTTTAAATAACCACTGTAAATATTTACTATTTCAATTTGCGTTTGAAACTTTAAATTTAGAACGTATTGGCTTCGGAGCACACTCAGAGAATACAATAAGTATTGCGGCTATGAAAAAAGTAGGGTGTAAAGAAGAAGGGGTTTTAAGGAACTTTCTCCCAGCTATACATAAAAAAGGAAGAGCCGATATTGTACTTTTAAGTATCTTAAAAAACGAATGGCTACAAAAGACAAAATTTGAATTACACAAAAAACTAACTAACTAAAAAAATTAACCATGAATTACATAGATTATATCATAATAGTTGTCTATTTGCTCGGATTCTTGGGTATTGGTTATTTCTTCAAAGAAAATAACGACTCAAAAGATTATTTTTTAGGCGGTCAATCTATGGGGTGGTTTCCGCTTAGTTTGTCAACCATGGCAACCCAATTGTCTGCCATAAGCTTTATATCTGCTCCTGCTTTTGTAGGGTTAAAAGATGGAGGAGGCTTACAATGGCTAACGTATGAATTTGGTGTACCACTGGCTATGGCATTTTTGTTAATTGCATTAATTCCAACGCTTTATAATTCGGGAATTGTAAGTGTTTACGAGTTTTTAGAAAAACGTTTTGATGCGTCTTCGCGTCTTTTAATCAGTTTTGTATTTCAGATAAGTCGTTCTGTGGCAACAGGTGTAATGGTGTATACTATGGCACTAATTTTACAAGCGACTGTAGGTATAGACTTTTGGATTTCTATATTGATTATTGGAGTTATCACTATGATCTACTCATTTCAAGGCGGTATGAAAGCAGTGATTTGGGGAGATGTTATTCAAATGTTAATCCTATTCTTCGGAATAGTGATTTGCCTGATTTATGGTTTAAGTGAATTAGGCGGTTTTGATAACTTTTTAACGCATGTGGATAAAGATAGATTAACTGCTGTGGATTTCTCAAAATGGGGATTCAACAATGCCGATAAAAATGATGAATTTGGGTTTTGGCCAATGGTAATTGGAGGCTTCTTTTTGTATGCATCGTATTATGGGACAGATCAAACACAATCGCAACGTTTGTTATCTGCTAAAGGCATGCCAACGATTAAAAAATTACTTCTGGCGAACGGTTTATTACGTTTCCCAATTACACTAACCTATTGTATTATGGGGTTAGTGTTAGGAACGCTATTACTACAAGATGTAGATTTTCAAAGTATGATGGATAGTGTTTATCAAGCAAACATTGGGAGTTTAGAAGGTAAAAAAGCAGATTTAATGGTACCTGTATTTATTATAAAATATTTGCCTAATGGTATTATTGGTATTTTAATTGTGGCAATTATGTCGGCAGCAATGTCTTCTTTAAGCTCAACCGTAAATTCCTTGTCTGCGGTATCTTTAGAGGATTTTATTAAACGGTTTAAACCGAATATGAGCGACAAACAGTATGTTATGAATTCAAGGTTATTATCAGTGTTTTGGGGCTTGGTGTGTTTATTCTTTGCGTTTTTTGCTGGTAGTATAGAAGGAACGGTTATTGAGGTGATTAATAAAATAAGTTCGGTGTTTTACGGTCCCATTTTAGCAGCGTTCATGCTGGCAATTATGACAAAAAAAACCCATGCTTTAGGAGCTAATATAGGTATCATAGCAGGTGTGCTATTCAATATGTATTTGTGGTTGTATGTGCCTGATGTATTTTGGTTTTGGTGGAATGCTATTGGATGTGTAGTGACTATTATAGTGGCATACACTATTAGTTTTGTAATTAAAGCCGAAGCCAAAGAAGGTCTTGAAGTTGTGGTGTATAAAGCTGGAAAAAGAGAAGTAGCTATCCTTTTGGGATACTTTGTAGTTATAACATTGGTAGCCATGTCGCTATCAAACATACTAAGTTAACGTATAAAGATTAATAGCTTAACTTTTTAAGCCTACAAGGTTTTCAATCTTGTAGGTTTTTTAATTAACTTTAGTTCAATGAAAATTGTATTAGCACCAGATAAGTTTAAAAATTCTTTAACCGGAATGGAATTTTGTAATGCCGTTGAAAAGGGACTTCAAAAAGTGTTGTCAAACTATGATATTGTAAAGTTACCATTGGCTGATGGTGGTGATGGTACTATTGAAGTTGCCGATTTTTACCTAAAAGGCAAAACCATTTGTTTAACGGTTAATAATCCTTTTTTTCAGCCTATAGAGGCATCTTATTTGTATGCTGAATCTTCTAAAACCGCATTCATTGAAATGGCTGAGGCCTCTGGAGTAAAGTTGCTAAAACAAGAACAATTCGATTGCAAAAACGCTACTACTTTAGGTACAGGAGAACTTATTTTAGACGCAATAGAAAAGGGTGCAAAAGAAATTATTTTGGGAATAGGCGGAAGCGCTACAAACGATTGTGGCATAGGAATGGCGACTATTTTGGGATATCGCTTTTTAGATAAAGACGCTAACGAAGTTATACCTATTGGAGCAAATTTAAAAAGTATTACAACGATTGATACTTCAAAAGTTCATCCAAAACTAGCCGATGTAAATTTCAGTATTGCCTGCGATGTAACTAATCCGTTATACGGAAAACAAGGCGCAGCGTATGTGTATGGTGCTCAAAAAGGTGCAACTTCAGAAGATATTAAAATGTTAGATAGTGGTTTGAAGCATTTTGCATCATTAATTGAAGGTGTTTTTGGAATTGACCCACAACTGGTTAGCGGTGCTGGTGCTGCAGGTGGAATGGGTATTGCTTCAAAAGTGTTTTTAAAAGGACATTTAAAACCGGGAATAGAACTTGTAAAGACTTTGGCTAATTTTGATTCGGGTATAGAAGGTGCAGATTGGATTATAACTGGTGAAGGAAAGCTAGATACCCAAACCTTATCAGGAAAAACTATAAAAGGTGTTTTAGATTCCGCGAAAACGAAACATATAAAAGTAGCTGCATTTTGTGGAGGTATAGATTTAGAAGGAAAATCTCCCAAACAATTTGGATTGGAATATACCGATGCCGTTATGAATTACGCAAAAGATTTAGATGATGCTATGGCAAATAGTTACGATTACGTTCAACAAATGGCTATAAAATTTGGGCAATCAATAGTATAGAAAGAAGTGAGTTCGAGCGATTTCGAAGTATGAGAAATTGTATCGAGAACTATTTCTTATCTGGATTCAACAAAATAGCATAAATCTGAATACCAAAACCAATGAGTACTAAAGTTGGTGCTAAACGAATACGTCTCCAAGAAAAGATTTCAGGATTAAAAACGTTCGGGTCGTCACTACCGCCACCTGCCATCAAAATAAAACCTAAGGCAATACATGCTAAACCAATAAACATAAATTTGTAATTCTTCTTTCCAAAAACAAAAGTTGGTTTTGCGGCCTCTTTACGTTTCTTTTCTCCCATGTTTATTCAAATTCTGTAAAAATAATATCATCGTTAACCGATAATTGCGAAATATGTTCGGAAGTCGCTAAACCACCCAAGACTTTCGCTAGGTGCAAAGTAACAGTTTTATTTAAAACTTTTGCGTTAAGAGAATCTAAATTTAAACCTTGTTCTAAACCACGATTAATATAATACCGATCGCCCCCTGCATCTTTAAATACAATGTCATAAGATGTTCCTTCTTCAATATGAATAATCTTTTCATTTTGAACCACACAATCTTCAGGTTTAGTATTTTGAATAATGCAAGAATTAAAAAGCAAAATAGGTAGCAAAACAGCTGGATTAAAATTGACAGGTTTATTGAGATATTTCCAAAGCATTGCACCGCCCATAACTAAATTCAGCCCAAGAAATAAAGCACCAACAACCAATAATTTCCAATAATTGCCAGTGGGTTCTTCAAATTCTGAAAGTTCAGATAACAATGCGAGTACCATATATAAATTCAGAAGAATAAATATTGAAGAAATAATTAATCCGGGAATCCTTTTTTTACTTAATAATTGAAAAACGAGTACAAGTAAAAGGCCAATAGCAAAAGGATTTAGTGCAGTTCCTGTTAATATCCAATAATAGACAGTAGCACAAATAAGATAGATTTCAGGAACTAGTGAAAGAATAGCTTTTTTCCTCATGACAAGATATTTTGATTGGTTTAGTTATTCAGATAAACGAAAAACCAATCAATTTAGTATCTAATAATACAACTCGTCTGTCTTCAAATTTAAGAAACGTTGCGTAGCAAAATGTGTGCTTATCCAAGTAATAATAATTCCTAGACCAAAGACAACTATAAAAAGCACCACCATTAAAACTGGGTTGGCGAGCAACTCCAATTCTGGGAAGGTTTTATCCAAATAATACAAAACAATAGCCATTCCAATCATGGCTAAAATAGCGCCAATAACACCAAGGCGAATACTTTTCCAAACAAAGGGGCGACGAATAAAGCGTTTCGTGGCACCAACCATTTGCATGGTTTTGATAGTAAAACGTTTAGAATAAACCGCCAATCGTAACGAACTGTTAATTAATAAAACTGCAATTAAAGTGAAAAGTCCACTAATCACTAACACCCAGAAACTAATTTTTTTGACATTGTCGTTCATTAAGTTCACCAAGTCATTATCATAAGTGACTTCATCCACAAACTTTTTGTTTAAAGCCTCAGCCGAAATTTTTTCCAAATGTTCGGAAGTAACGAAGTCGGCTTTCAAATGCACATCAATAGAGTTTTGCAAAGGGTTGTAACCCACAAAATCCATAAAATCTTCACCAGTTTCGGTTTTCATAAATTCAGCAGCTTGTTCTTTAGAAACATATTCGGTAGATTTTACATAATCCGCCATGGCTAAACTCTTTTCAAGCTGTTTTCGCTCTACTTCTTTAGCAGTATCCTTCAAATAAATAGTAACAACAACTTGTTCTTTAAAATGGTCAGAAACTTTTTTTGCATTTAGCACTAACATTCCTAATAAACCTAATAAAAAAAGCACCAAAGCAATACTTATAACTACCGAAACATAAGAAGAAACTAATCGGCGTTTTTGGTGTTTTTCAAAGGATGAACTCATAGAGGAATTGGATTAATGGTGTAAAAATACTAAAGTAATACAAATCGTTTCCAATTAGAACGCGCAAACTTTTAATAGTGGTATAATAAGTTTAAATTTGCCGCAAATTCGTCATTACGAGGAGCAAAGCGACGTGGTAATCTGTTTCATGATGAAGATTGCTTCACACTTGTTCGCAATGACAAAGTAAAATAGAGAATGAAATACAATTTCAACGAGATTGAAAAGAAGTGGCAAAACTATTGGGCAAAACACCAAACGTTTAAAGCCGAAAATAATAGCGATAAACCAAAATATTATGTGTTGGATATGTTCCCATACCCAAGTGGTGCGGGACTTCATGTTGGGCATCCATTAGGATATATTGCCTCCGATATTTATGCGCGGTACAAGCGTCATCAAGGGTTTAATGTATTGCATCCACAGGGTTATGATTCTTTTGGATTACCTGCGGAACAATACGCTATCCAAACAGGACAACATCCGGCAATTACTACTAAAGAAAATATTGCTACCTATCGTCGTCAGTTGGATCAAATAGGATTTTCATTCGATTGGTCTCGTGAAGTGCGTACTTCAGACCCCAGTTATTATAAATGGACGCAGTGGATTTTCATTCAACTCTTCAATTCTTGGTACAATAATGAAAGTGATAAGGCTGAAGATATTTCAGAATTAGTCAAAATTTTTGAAGCTGAAGGAAATGCAACAATTAATGCTGTTTGCGATGATACTACAGAAACTTTTTCTGCTGAAGACTGGAATGGTTTTTCTACAGAAAAACAACAAGAAATTCTGTTGCAATATAGATTGACGTATTTAGCAGAAACAGAAGTGAATTGGTGTCCCGCTTTAGGAACAGTGCTAGCTAATGATGAAATAGTTAATGGCGTTTCAGAACGTGGAGGGCATCCTGTAATCCGTAAAAAAATGACCCAGTGGAGTATGCGTATTTCTGCCTATGCTGAACGTTTACTTCAAGGTTTAGATAAAATTGATTGGACAGATTCCTTAAAGGAAAGTCAGCGCAATTGGATAGGAAAATCGGTTGGGGCTTCTGCTACGTTTAATGTGAATGACCATGACGCGGTTATTGATGTGTTTACAACGCGTCCCGATACCATTTTTGGTGTAAGTTTTATGACACTTGCACCAGAGCATGATTTGGTGCCGCAAATCACAACTCCAGAACAAAAAGCTGAGGTTGAAGCTTATATTGAAGCTACTGCAAAACGAAGTGAGCGTGATAGAATGGCAGATGTAAAAATGATTACTGGAGCGTTTACAGGAGCATATGCTGAACATCCATTTACAAAAGAGCCTATCCCCATTTGGATTGGAGATTATGTGTTGGCTGGTTACGGCACAGGAGCCGTAATGTCTGTACCTTGTGGCGACCAACGTGATTACGATTTTGCGAAGCACTTTAACATTCCAATTCCTAATATTTTTGAAGGTGTTGATATTTCAGAGGAAGCCTTTGCAGACAAAGACAAAACCATTATTGCAAATAGTGATTTCCTTAATGGATTGAATTATAAAAAAGCAACTAAACGCGCTATTTATGAACTGGAGCAAATAGGGCAAGGTAAAGGTAAAACCAATTACCGTTTGCGCGATGCCGTATTTAGTCGTCAACGCTATTGGGGCGAACCATTTCCTGTATATTATGTGAGTGGATTACCACAAATGATTGATACCGAACATTTACCGATTGAACTCCCGGAAGTTGAAAAATATTTACCGACTGAAACGGGCGAACCACCATTAGGAAATGCCACAGTTTGGGCTTGGTGCACAGAAACATATTCAGTAGTTGCGAATGAAAAGATAAATCACACTAGTGTGTTTCCTTTAGAGTTAAATACTATGCCAGGGTGGGCAGGAAGTTCATGGTATTTTAACCGTTATATGGATGCCAATAATTCTGATGAATTTGCAAGTAAAGAAGCACTTGATTATTGGCAAGATGTTGATTTATACATTGGTGGAAGCGAGCATGCTACTGGACACTTATTGTATTCTCGTTTTTGGCAAAAGTTTTTATTTGATAAGGGTGTTGTGCCAACCGATGAATATGCCAAAAAGCTGATTAACCAAGGGATGATTTTGGGGACTAGTGCTTTCTTTTACATTTATGATGGAGGTTTTGCAAGTAAAGATGCTGATTCAGAAAGAGATTCCTCAAAGAACTTAATTATAAGTAAAGGGGCTCTTGAACTTATATTAAGACATATTGATTTATTCCATGATTTATGGAAAAGAGCTCCACAGTCCGACGAAGACATTTTGAGGTATTATTCCGTAGATGATAGAACTTTATTGAAGGTAAAAAATCTTTATGCAGAATTACTAGAAGCTTCTAAAAGACTTGGATTCATATCAATTGCTTGGTTAAATGGAGTATTTCCTGTTAGATCAATACATTCAGATGTGTCATTTATAAATGCATCTGATGAATTGGATATTGAAGCATTTAAAAATTGGAGGCCAGAATTTAAAGAAGCGGAATTTGTATTAGAAGAAGGCGTATATAAAGTAGGTCGCGACGTAGAAAAAATGTCCAAATCCAAATACAACGTCGTTAACCCTGATGATATTGTTGCAGATTACGGTGCAGACAGTTTACGCCTTTACGAAATGTTTTTAGGCCCATTAGAGCAGTACAAGCCTTGGAATACTGCTGGTATTACAGGCGTACATTCATTTCTAAAAAAATTATGGAAGTTGTATGCCGATGATAATGGATTAAAAGTTACAGATGCAACGCCTTCAAAAGACAACTTAAAGACGCTTCATAAAACTATCAAAAAGGTGCAGGAAGATATTGAGAATTTCTCGTTCAATACATCAGTTTCCACCTTTATGATTGCAGTGAATGAATTGACCAAACAGAATTGTAAAAGTAGAGCCATTCTTGAACCGCTATTGATTTTGATTTCACCTTATGCGCCACATATCGCTGAGGAACTTTGGGAAAAACTAGGGAACAGCGAGTCCATTTCAACAGCACCATTTCCAAAATTTGATGAAAGTCATTTGGTAGAAAGTAGCAAAAACTACCCAATTTCTTTCAATGGTAAAATGCGCTTCACCATGGAATTGCCATTGGATATGAGTAAAGACGAGATTGAAAAAGAGGTATTAGCAAACGAAAAAACCCAAGATCAATTACAAGGTAGAACACCTAAAAAGGTAATTGTTGTTCCTGGGAAAATTGTAAATATTGTTGGGTAGTGAAGTACATTTACAACGTTACAGCAAACATAGATGAATCTATTCACGAGGAGTGGTTGACTTGGATCAAGGAGCATATTCCGCAAGTTTTAGGTACAGGGAAATTTGAAAAAGCGACGTTAACCAAAGTATTGGTTGAAGAAGATATGGGCGGATTGACGTATTCCATTCAATATCAAAGTTATTCAAGAGAGGCTTTGGATGCTTACTATCGTGAAGATGCAGATAGATTACGGCAAGATGGACTAAAGAGGTTTGCAGATAAGATGTTAGCGTTTAGAACCGAGCTTCAAATTATTGATGAGTATACGGTAAATTTCAACTAAATCAAATGGTTTTCAGAAGGGCAAAAAGAGAAGATCTTCCCCAAATAATCCAAATGCTTGCCGATGATGAATTGGGAAGCAAGCGAGAAAATTTTCAGAATCCTTTGCCTTCAGAATATATAAAAGCCTTTGATAAAATTGATTCAGACGAAAACCAAGAGTTAATAGTTGTTGAAGACAAAAACTTTAAGATTATTGGTACTTTACAACTTACTTTTATTCAATATTTAAACTATCAAGGTAGTAGTAGAGCTCAGATTGAATCGGTAAGAATTAGTAAAAACCATAGAGGTAAAGGCCTTGGGAAACAACTTTTTAAATGGGCTATAGAGCGTTCTAAAGAAAAAGGAGTTCGTATATTACAATTAACAAGCGATAAGGAAAGACCTAAAGCCATCAAGTTTTACGAAGATTTAGGGTTTGTTGCTTCTCATGAAGGGATGAAAATGCACTTAAATAGTTCGAAAAAATAATACGAATAGTGTCTGTAAAAGCGAAAAAACATCTAGGTCAGCATTTCTTAAGAGATGAAAATATCGCCAAAAAAATAGCTGATACTTTGTCTTTTGAGGGTTACGAAAATGTGCTTGAAATTGGTCCTGGTATGGGTGTGCTTACCAAGTATTTGCTTGAGAAAAAAATAACGACTTATGTCATTGAAATCGATTCAGAATCGGTAGAATATCTACAAGCTAATTATTTGAATCTTGCTCCTAGAATTATGGAAAAAGACTTCTTAAAATATGATTTAAATGAAGTTTTTAAGGGCGAACCTCTAGCCATCATTGGCAACTTCCCTTATAATATTTCTTCACAAATCGTTTTTAAAACTTTAGAAATGCGAGACCAAATTCCTGAGTTTTCAGGGATGTTTCAAAAAGAAGTTGCCCAACGCATCTGTTCAAAAGAAGGCAGCAAAGTATATGGGATTCTTTCGGTATTGACACAAGCTTTTTATGAAGCGGAATATTTATTCACGGTGCCACCTTCGGTATTTAACCCTCCACCAAAAGTAGATTCAGGCGTATTAAAACTCACCAGAAAAGAGAATTATAAATTACCTTGTGATGAGGTATTGCTTTTTAAAGTTGTAAAAGCTGCATTTCAACAACGCCGAAAAACACTTCGTAACAGTTTAAAAACATTTGATTTGAGTGATAATTTAAAAGCAAATGTTATATTTGGCAAGCGTCCTGAACAACTACCAGTTGAGGAGTTTATAGAACTCACGCAATTGATAGAAGCGGATCGCAAATAAGCATCACGTTTTTTAGTTTATAAGTGTACTGCTTAAGTACATTTTAGAAGTCAAGTTGATGGAAGAAGAAAAAGAAAACATACAATTTGAGCTAACCGATGAATTATTGACGCAGGTTGAAGTGCTTGTTGAGGAAAATGAGGACCGAGAACTTCAAAGACTGTTAAGAAATTTTCATTATGCCGATATTGCTGAAATTCTAGATGAGCTTAATCTAGAGCAGGCTATCTATGTCATCAAATTGTTGGATTCTGAAACCACTTCAGACATCTTAATGGAGCTTGATGAGGATAACCGTGAGAAAGTCCTAAAAAACCTTACCGCACAAGAAATTGCAGAGGAAGTTGAAGAGTTGGATACCGATGATGCGGCCGATATTATTGCAGAATTACCAGAGGAACGCCAACAAGCGGTAATTGCCAGAATTGAGGATGAGGAACATAAAGAGGAAATTAAAGAACTCCTCAGTTACGAAGAAGACACAGCAGGTGGATTAATGGCAAAGGAGCTGGTAAAAGTTTATGAAACATGGACGGTTGCTGGTTGTTTAAGGCGTATTCGTGGACAAGCCAAAGAAGTAAAACGCGTACATTCTATTTACGTTGTTACCAAAGAGGAAAAACTAATAGGAAGGTTATCACTTAAGGACTTGGTAGTCGCTAAAAACGACCAGAAAATTGCTGATATCTATATTTCAAATGTAGATTATGTTTACGATCATCAAGATGCCGAAGAAATTGCCAAAGTCATGGCAAAGTACGATTTAGAAGCTATTCCTGTGGTGGACGATAACAAAACACTTCTAGGGCGCATTACAATCGATGACATTGTAGACGTACTTAAAGAAGAAGCTGAAAAGGACTATCAAATGGCGGCGGGTATCACAGGTGATGTTGATTCTGATGATAGTATTTTACAATTAACACGTGCCCGTTTGCCTTGGTTGTTTTTGGGATTAATTGGTGGAATTGGGGCATTTGTAATTATGGAAGGTTTTAAAGGTCTATTCACTGGTGAGGCCATAATACTTTTCTTTTTTACACCTTTAATCGCAGCCATGGCAGGTAATGTTGGTGTACAATCTAGTGCCATTATCGTGCAAGGTTTAGCGAATGATGATGTAAAAGGAAGCATTAATAGTCGCCTATTAAAAGAAATGCTACTCGCTGCACTTAATGGCTTTATTCTAGCACTCTTCCTATTTATTTTTGTCTGGATCTTCGAAAGAGAGATCAATACCGCATTGGCCATTTCTGTATCTCTAGTTGCTGTAATTATAGTTGCTGGTCTTATTGGAACGTTTGTACCTCTATTTCTAAATAAAAGAGGTATTGACCCTGCCATAGCAACTGGACCCTTCATCACGACTAGTAACGATATTTTAGGAATATTGCTGTATTTCTGGATTGCTAAATTAATTCTTGGTATTTAATAGTTGGGCGTTACCGCAAGGGTCGGGCTTTCGGCAGTCGCTCTCT